>NZ_JCAXEV010000002.1:0-846328 GCF_059758495.1 Oceanobacillus sp. GQ8
CCCGTCTTAGCTTCGCAGAAAACTGGCTTCTGCTTGTATTTCTTCGAAAAACAGAAAGTCTGTTTTTCCTTGACATACTAGTTGTTCTGTTCAGTTTTCAAAGAGCAATTTTGTAAGTCGCTTATCAATTTGGCGACTTTATTAATATACCATGTCGAGAAGATTAAGTCAATGTTTTTTTGAAAATAATTTAACTGTTTATCTCTCAAAATGTCTATCTTGTTGCCCTCTGTTGAAGCAACGTTAATTAATTTACCACGATTCACTTTTGAATGCAAGTACATTTTAATAAGAAATTAAAGGAAAGTATATTCATATAATTTAGCCAACTTGCTAACTTGCTATCACGTTCATTTTACAATGGGAGTTCTCCTCTTCTTCTAGATTATATCCAACTATAGAAGTATATATAAAAGCCCGCCAGAGTTTAACCTCTAGCGGGCTTTACACACACTCATATTATCTATTACGCATTTGTGGAAACAATAGTACGTCACGAATAGACGGCGCATTAGTTAAGAGCATAACTAACCTGTCGATTCCAATTCCTAGACCGCCTGTTGGTGGCATACCATATTCCAGGGCCTCCAGGAAATCGTCGTCCATAAGATGTGCTTCATCGTTGCCCTCTGCTCTTTCTTTCACTTGGGCTTCAAAACGTTCACGTTGATCAATTGGATCATTTAACTCACTAAACGCATTTGCATGTTCGCGTCCTACAATAAATAGCTCAAAACGATCTGTAAACCGCTCATCTTCTGGATTTTTCTTAGCAAGTGGTGAAATTGCAACTGGATGTCCATAAACGAATGTAGGCTGAATGAGTGTTTCTTCTACCTTCTGCTCGAAAAACTCGTTTACTACATGGCCAAATGACATGGTCTCTTTTATCTCAATGCCATTGTCCTTCGCAAGCCCTCTCGCTTCTTCATCAGACATTTCTTTCCAGAAATCTACTCCAGTTGCTTCTTTAACAGCATCTACCATATGCACCCTTCTCCAGGCTGGCTCCAGATCCACCTCTTCTTCCCCATAGGTCACTTTTGTTGTACCAAGAACTTCTTTCGCAATATGGGCAATTAAGTTCTCTGTTAAGGCCATAACATCCTTATAATCAGCATAAGCTTCGTACAGCTCAATCATCGTAAATTCTGGGTTATGTCTTGTAGATACACCTTCATTACGGAATACGCGTCCGATTTCATACACCTTTTCTAACCCACCTACAATAAGGCGTTTTAGATGTAGCTCAATCGCAATACGCATATATAGAGGAATATCAAGCGCATTATGATGTGTCTCAAACGGACGGGCAGAAGCTCCCCCAGGAATACCATGCATCATAGGCGTCTCCACCTCAAGAAACCCTTGTCCATCTAAATAACGTCTCATTGATTGAATGATTTTACTTCGCAATACAAATGTTTCTCTGCTATCCAGATTCGTTATAAGATCAAGATAACGCTGACGGTAGCGTTGTTCAATATCCTTAAGGCCATGATATTTTTCAGGTAATGGACGAAGTGATTTCGTCAGCAGATGAAATTCAGTAGCTTTAACAGAAAGCTCCCCAACCTTTGTTTTAAACATAACACCAGTGATACCGACGATGTCTCCTAGATCAGTGGATTGGAATAATTCATATGCCTCTTCTCCAACAGCATCTTTTCGAATGTATAACTGAATTTGACCACTTAAATCTTGGATATGGGCAAAACCTGCTTTTCCCTTTCCTCTTTTGGTCATCATTCTCCCTGCTATAGTCACTTGATCTGTTTTCTCTTCTAGTTCTTCTTTCGTAAATTGGTCGTATGAATCGAGTAGTTCCTGCGCTAGATGCGTCCGCTCAAACTTACTGCCGAATGGATCAAGTCCTTGCTCTCTGTAATTATTCAACTTATCACGTCTTACCCGCATATGTTCATTTAATTCTTCTGACACCACTATCACTCCTGTCATTAATGTAAATCCCTAATCTAATTTATATAAGCCTGCAAATATTAAGCTAGCAGATCTATTTCTAATTCATTTTTATGGCTGGACATCTTCTGTCTCTTTATCCAGCACTAATTCTTCTCTTGTAATTTCAAGAAAATCTGTAATTCTTTTAAGTAATTCATCGTCTGCCTTCTTCGTTCCTCTTTCTACAGCCCCTATAACAGCAATAGGAACATCTGCCTTTTCCGCAAACGTTATTTGTGTGTACCCTTTTAACTTGCGAAAGGCCTTTATTCTTCTACCGATTCGCTTTGCATCCATATTCGTACATCCTTTATGTCTGTTTCTGGAAGTTCTCTTACTAATTCCTTCACATTTTTCCCAAGTGCCTGTATCAATATCGTTGGTGCAATTTCAAGTAATGGTATAAGAACAAAAGCTCGTTGATGCATTCTTGGGTGAGGAATTATTAACCGTTCCGTTTTACTATTTTCATGATTATAAAGCAAAATGTCAAGGTCTATCGTGCGAGGGCCAAAGCGAACTCCCCTCTTTCTCCCGAGCTGTTGCTCAATTTCTTGGCACTTATCCAACAACCCCGCTGGAGAATCAGAGGTATGGACATGCACCACCATATTTAGAAAGTCTGCCTGATCGGCATAGCCAACAGGCGCTGTTTCATAAATAGAAGAAACCTTCTCTATTGTTATCTCCGAATGGGCCTTTAGCAACCGCAGTGCCTCTTTGAGATGGTCTTCTCTCGGTTCAATATTTGTTCCTAATGCAATATATACTGTGTTCATCCTATCTCTCCCTATATATTTCCACGGCAACAGAATGATAATGCCCTGGTATCGGAGGATCAGGCTTTATCACCTTTACCCTACAAGCCGTAAGCATGGAAAAGGAATGAAGCAACGTTTCAGCAATGCCCTCTGCAACGGATTCAATTAGGTTTTTTGCTTCTCCCTCAACAACTGCTTTGATCTTCTCATAAGCTTGTCCATAATGGATAGAGTCATGCATGTTATCTGATTGCCCCGCTTTCTGCAAACTAACGTATAACTCGACATCCACATTAAACCGTTGCCCGAGCTTGTTTTCCTCAGGGAGTAATCCATGATACCCATAAAACTGGAGATTTTGCAGAACTATTTTATCCAATTTCTTCACTCCCTGACTTAAGCATCGCATCCATCATTGTGGCCAGTTCTTTGTTCATTCTTACATTGTGGACCCGTACAACTGTTATGCCTTTCGTTATGCCGAGGCAGGTTGTTGCACCTGTCCCCACATCACGCTGCTTTGGCTCATTATTTAATACATTTCCAATAAATCGTTTTCGAGAGGTACCTAGTAACATAGGAAAACCTAATTCACGGAATGCCTCAAGGTTATTCATCACCATAAGGTTATGAGCTCCTGTTTTCGCAAAGCCAATACCAGGATCCAATATTATATTCTCTTCCTTTACCCCTGCTGAGCGGGCAATATCAATGCTTTCTCCAAGGTCCTGCTTCATATCCTCGATGAGGTCATCATAATCCATATTGTCGCGGTTGTGCATCAAAATAATCGGCACATCATATTCTGCCGCAACTTGCGCGATGGCTGGTTCTTTTTTTGCTCCCCAGACATCATTAATTATATCAGCTCCGGCCTCTAGTGCTCTTCTTGCAGTTTTTGCCTTATAGGTATCGATTGAAATAGGAATCGATACCTTTTCCTTAATCGCTTTAATAGCGGGAATGACTCGATTTAACTCCTCTTCTAGTGCTACGGGATCATGGTCCGGTCGAGTGGATTCCCCGCCGATATCAAGGATGTCCGCCCCTTCGCTTTCCATAAGGATTGCTTGTTGAACCGCCTTATCTACCGAATCATAGCTACCTCCGTCTGAAAAGGAGTCTGGTGTTACATTCAATATTCCCATAATATGTGTTCGTTCTGTTAAATCATATATAGTATGTTTTGTTTTAATTATCAACTAAATCGGCCCTTCCTTCGCACCTTTAAGTCACCTACTATCGTACCATAAACCCGCATGGCAGGCGACCTGTTTTGCCGTGCACTAACCGCGAATCAAACGTAAGCTAACCGGTATCCACCTATTCTCCCAGACAAAAGGCCAGCACCTCCGCAGGTGCTGGCCTTCATCAAAGAGTTCCTAGTTATTATCCTCTTCAAATTGGTAAAGCGGTGTAGATAAATAACGCTCTCCATTGTCAGGGAATACAGCTAGAACCTTTTTCCCTTTGCCAAGCTGTTTGGCAACCTTTTTGGCTGCTGCTATCGCGGCCCCAGCTGAAATCCCGCCAAGTATTCCATTTGTAGTAGCTACTTCACGAGAGGTAGCAAAGGCTTCCTCATTTGAAATACGAAGCACTTCATCATAAATTTTTGTATCGAGTATTTGTGGAACAAAACCTGCTCCGATACCCTGAATTTTATGAGGCCCCGGCTTATCCCCAGATAGCACAGCAGAATCCTCGGGCTCGACTGCATATACTTTAATCCCTTTAAAATGTTCTTTTAATACTTTTCCAGCTCCTGTAATTGTCCCACCAGTTCCAATTCCAGAAACAAACGCATCCAGTTCTTCTCCCATTTGCTCGACAATTTCTTTCCCTGTTGTCCGGGCATGTATCTCAGGGTTCGCTTCATTGTTAAATTGTTGTGGCATAAAATAGTCATTTTCTTTCTGTAATTCTGCTGCTTTACTAATAGCGCCTTTCATTCCTTCGGCTCCTGGCGTCAGGACAAGCTTCGCTCCATATGCACGCAGTAGATTTCTTCGCTCTTTACTCATTGTATCTGGCATGACTAGAATCGCACGGTATCCTTTAGCAGCTGCTACCATCGCGAGGCCAATTCCCGTGTTTCCACTTGTTGGCTCGATAATCGTATCACCCGCTTTTAAAGCACCCTCTTTTTCGGCTGCCTCTATCATGGCTAATGCAATTCGGTCCTTGACTGAACTTCCAGGATTCATAAATTCAAGCTTTACATAAATGTCAGCACTGTTTTCTTCCGCTATCCCATTTAGTTTCACAATAGGAGTCTGACCAATCAGTCCAGAAATATTATCAGCTACTCTCATTAAAACCCCTCCTAATTCCTAGTCATTTTGTATGATTTAATTCTAATGTACGGTTTATCACGGTAAATGTCAACCTATAGTAGTTTATTCATCATACACCCATTCAATGTCCAGTTCCTCCCATAAAGGGTTCGCATTTAGGGTTTGATCGAGTTCATGCATAGCTAGCTCACTTCTAATATATGGTTTCATTTCTTCATAGGTAAAATCGATTGCTGATAACCTTTTGTGAAGGTAAACAATGGCATAACCGCTTCCCACCTCGAAAGGCTCGCCATAAGAATGTTCATCCATATCTGCAACTACATCTTCATAGCCTGCAGGGAAGAATTGACTTGTAGTAAAAATGTATCCCATATAGCCGCCGTCATCCCTTGTTTCTTCATCAGTAGAGTACTCCTTTGCAAGCATGTTAAAAGAGGCTCCATTATCCAACTCTTCTACAACTTTATTAGCCGTTTCTTCATCTTCAACTACGATATGGGAAAGCTGCATGGATGGTGTAACGTTATACTGATTGCCGTAGGTCTGATAATGGCTCTCCATGTCTCCCACAGGGATTTCGGTTCCTTCCGTTAACAGCATTTCTAATTGGTAACGGTAACGGATATCCTTACGCCACCCCTCTTCTGCCTTATCCAGTTCTTCCTTGGTCATGACACCTTGCATAGCGGTCAGCATTGCTACTTCTCGGTCTATTACTTTCTCGTCTATCTCAATTCCCTTTTCTTCCGCCAATTGACTTACTACCTGGTGGTCAATTAACGTTTTCAATTGTTTTTCTCCATGGTTGGAACGCAAACTGCTCATCCAATTTTCGTAAGTGATTTCCACATCACCAATAGTAGCAACTGGTTTTTTCGCATCAATGGCAGGAACACCTTCATCCTCTTCACTTACAGATGTTTGCTCCCCGTTATTCCAAAAAGTTAAGGAAGCGATATTGGTAATGAGTAAGATTACGATGATGCTAAGCAATAATTTTTTGGACATTCCTCAATTCCCCCTGTGTACCTTGCTCGCTTTACTGCTTTAATGCCTTTAACTCTTCCTCAGTAAAAACGTATTTCTCATTGCAGAAGTGGCAACTTGCTTCAGCACCATGGTCCTCCTGAATCATGTTTTCTATTTCTTCATTTCCCAATCCAATGATAGCCTGTTCAAGTCTTTCTCTCGAACATCTACAACGGAATTCTATTGGTAGCTTTTCATGAATTTTAAGCTCTTCTTGACCAAGTAACCGTTCTAGTATTTCTTCTGGACTGTTCCCCTCTCTAATTAACGAGGAGATAGGTGGGATAGATTCAATTTGCTTTTCCAATCGTGTAATAATGTCATCATCCGCGCCAGGCATTATTTGGACAATAAAACCCCCAGCAGCCAAAATAGTGTGATCAGGGTTCACGAGAACTCCTGCACCTACCGCAGAAGGGACCTGCTCCGAGTTAGCAAAATAATAAGTGAAGTCTTCACTAATTTCCCCGGAAATAACCGGTACTTCTCCTGTAAAGAAATCTTTAAGTCCTAAGTCTTTAATAACGCTTAAATTTCCTTCTGTCCCTACTGCTCTTGCTACATCGAGTTTTCCCTTATCATTTAAATCAAAATCCACATGCGGGTTCGATACATAACCACGGACATGGCCATTCGCGTCAGCATCCGCAATGATAGCGCCGATTGGTCCTCCGCCTTCTACTTTTACAGTTAGTGAATCTTCACCTTTTAACATGGCCCCCATCATAGCTGTAATGGTCAACGTTCTCCCCATTGCAGCAGATGCAGTTGCCCAGGTATCATGTCTTCCACGAGCCTCTTCTACTGTTTCCGTAGATGTAGCAGCATATGCTCTTACTTTCCCCTGGTAAGCCGTTGCTTTTATTAAATAATCCTTCATGCTGTTTTCCTCCTTCTGCACATTACGCTTTGTAATTCTTTTGATAGATTAGGTAAAGTCCTTTCAATGTTAAATGAGGGTCTACATGATCTATCGTTTCTGATTCATGGGAAATTAACGATGCCAATCCCCCCGTAGCAATAACTGTTGTCTTTACATTGTGTTGTTTCTCAATACGTTTTACTATTCCATCGACTTGTCCTACATATCCATAAAACACACCAGACTGCATTGCCTCCACTGTTGAAGTTCCTACTACTCGTTCTGGTGGTACAATTTCTATTTTAGGCAACTTAGATGCTTTGCTATAGAGTGCTTCCATGGAAACATTTATGCCCGGGGAAATAACGCCACCCACATATTCCTCATCTTCATTAACATAGCAATAAGTTGTAGCTGTACCAAAATCAATAATGATTAATGGTCCCTTGTATTCCGTGATGGCGCCAACCGCATTTACAATACGATCCGCTCCAATCTCGTGTGGATTCGGGTACTGCATTTTAAGATGGGATTGAACGTCTGCTTTCCCGATAACCAGTGGTTCTATATTAAAATATAGCTTGCACATTTTCTCCAATGCAAACATTATCGGCGGAACAACAGATGAAATGATAACCCCATGTATATCTGAAAAGGCTATCCCTTTATGATCAAGCAAAGACTTAATTAGCATCCCAAATTCATCTTCTGTTTTATAACGGTCTGTCTTAATCCGCCATTCGTGTTTAAGCTCGTCCTGTTCAAACACTCCCAGAACCGTATTCGTGTTTCCTACATCCAGTACAAATAGCATAGCGAATCCAGACCCTTCTATAATAAAGTGAAACTTCATTTGGTGGGGGTTTCCCTACCTCCCCCCAAATGTTAATTGAACGAATCGGACCTTTACTGGCAGTTGGTCCCCCACTTAGATTGCTTACCAGGTTCTTGAAGTGGGGTGTACTACGAGTTTAGGCGGGATAAATCTCTGAAATCCCAATTTCACCTAAGTTAGTAATTATAAGTTTTTAGTTTTACTTTCCCACAGACAGAAACAGCCATGTCCAGCTCCGAGCACCAAAAACTAGGCGACTTCCCAAAGCGCCCTACGCTTAATTTCACTTTATAATATAACATAATTCAACATGAAATGTGCAATGTCTAGATTCGCTACCCTTGTTGGAGAAGGCTTTCTTTTAGGCTCACTAAATTATTTCTTCCCCTTGCCTAAAATCACTTCTTAGATAATGTGTTATAAATACTGCAAATAAAGATAAACCAGAGAGGCAAAAAGGCAGCCCTCCAAATTGAATTGGAAGACTGCCTTTCACATATCCGTTAATCTTATTTATTCTCTTTATCGTCATCATCACCAGAAGCAGGTTTGTTATCTTGCATGATCGGATCATTAATATAACGATCTTTTTCTTCTTTATGTTGTGCCTCTTCTTTTGCTTCTGTGTAAGATTCCGGCTCTTCGTCTTTAGATTGAATGTTTACTTTCACATCTTTAGATTCCGTACCGTAGTCTTCTGGCTCAGGAAGCGTCCCGTCTTCGAAGAGTGCTTTGATTTGTTTCGCATCAAGTGTTTCTACATCAAGAAGCGTTTTGGCAACCAATTCAAGCTTATCGCGATTTTCCGTAAGAATGGTTTTCGCGCGCTCATAACAGTAATTGATGAAATTCTGCATTTCCTGGTCAATATCACGTGCAATGGCATCACTATAATTCTGCTCATTGCCGATATCTCTACCAAGGAATACATCGCCACCGCCGCCACTCGTAAATTGGAGCGGGCCTATTTTATCACTCATACCGTACTCGGTAATCATCTTACGAGCAATTCCTGTTGCACGTTGGAAGTCATTATGTGCTCCAGTACTTACTTCTCCAAAGATTAATTCTTCGGCAACACGTCCACCAAGTAGTCCGGTAATTTTATCAAACAGCTCTGGTTTCGTCATGAAGTAACGATCTTCTCTCGGTAGCATGACAGCATATCCGCCAGCCTGACCACGAGGAACAATGGTTACCTTATGAACCATATCTGCATCATCCAGAACCATCCCGATAATGGTGTGGCCACTTTCATGGTATGCAACAATATTACGTTCTTTCTGTGAGATAACTCTGCTCTTCTTCGCAGGTCCTGCGATTACTCTGTCAATCGCTTCATCGACATCAAGCATATTGATTTCAGTTCGATCTGAACGAGCCGCAACAAGTGCCGCTTCGTTAAGAAGGTTTTCCAGATCCGCACCAGAGAATCCTGGTGTACGCATCGCAATAATTTTTAGATCCACTGTGCTATCTAGTGGTTTATTTCTTGCGTGAACTTGCAATACTTCCTGACGACCTTTTACATCAGGGCGATCTACCGTAATTTGACGGTCAAAACGTCCTGGGCGTAATAGGGCTGGGTCAAGGATATCTGCACGGTTTGTTGCAGCAATGATAATGATACCTTCATTTACACCAAAGCCGTCCATTTCAACAAGTAATTGGTTCAATGTTTGCTCACGTTCATCATGACCGCCGCCGAGTCCAGCTCCACGCTGTCTACCAACAGCATCAATTTCATCAATGAAAATGATACATGGTGCATTCTTCTTCGCGTTTTCAAATAAATCACGTACACGGGATGCACCAACACCAACAAACATCTCAACAAAGTCAGAACCACTGATAGAGAAGAATGGTGTTCCAGCTTCTCCAGCAACTGCACGTGCCAACAATGTTTTACCTGTTCCTGGAGGTCCTACAAGCAGTACCCCTTTAGGAATTCTCGCACCAACGGCGGAGAACTTACGTGGATCCTTCAAGAAGTCCACTACTTCAACGAGCTCTTGTTTCTCTTCATCAGCGCCTGCTACGTCTTTAAATCGTACCTTTTTCTTTTCTTCACTGTACATTTTAGCTTTGCTTTTACCAAAGTTCATGACACGGCCACCGCCGCCTCCACCTTGGGCCTGGCTAAGTATAAATAAGAAGAACAGTCCGATTATCAGAAACGGGATCATCGTAGTTAGAAAAGTTACCCAAGCACTTGGCTGTTCCTCTTCATCTACTAGAAGTTCACTTTGTTCATTTGCCTGATCAGTGATCGAAGCAATTATATCTGTATTATCTGGAACTTGTGCTACGAACTGTTTGTCATCATCCGTAAGCGTTCCGGAAAAACGCATAATACCATTTGATGGTTGCATCGTCATTTCTTCGATTTCACCATTGTTTAAAGCATCCATAAATTGTTTTACGTTAAATTCTTCTGCTTCTTCATTCTGTCCGTTAAATACTCCTATAACGCCGACAACGACAAAAAATATGAGTACCCAGAAGAATACATTGCGAAATATCCGATTCATTGCCTACCTCCTCCCAAGCGGGAAAAACTATATAACATCGTACCATAAGAAAAAGTTGGAATACAACTAATTTCCCTTATTCAACCAGTTTAATCCATGAATTGCTCTTACCACTTTTAGATCCCTATTTTAAGGAGAAAAACTATTCTTCTCCACCATAAATTTTCGGCTTAAGTACACCGATATATGGAAGGTTACGGTACTTTTCTTGATAGTCTAAACCATAACCAACAACAAACTCATTCGGTACTTCAAACCCAACTATGTCTGCTTTTACTGCTGCCGTTCTGCCAGATGGCTTATCAAGCAGTGTTACAATTTTAATGGACTTGGCTTTACGGTATTTAAACAGATCCACTAAATAACTTAAGGTTAAACCACTATCGATAATATCTTCAATAATCAGCAGGTCCCGGCCTTCTACCTTTGTATCAAGGTCTTTAACTATTTTGACTTCACCAGAGGATCTCATTTCACCCCCATAGCTGGAAACATCCATAAAGTCCATTTCTAAATGAACCTCCGTGTAACGAAGGATGTCAGACATAAATGGCATTGCCCCTTTTAGGACACCAATTGCCAATGGGAATTTCCCATCATATTCCTTAGTCAGTTGTTCCCCAAGTTCTTTACACTTATTAGTGATATCTTCCTGGGAGATTAAAATTTCCTTAATATCGTCGTGCATGTTTGCTCCTCCTACATGTTGCCATTTTCATAGTGTAATTGAATATACGAAGCAGTGTTCGACTTTCTTTTCGGGTGTCCCTTTTTCAGGCCGATAAGCCAGAGAATTTCCCCATTATTATCTGTTACAATTGGCCAGGTATCCCTCTCATTTCTTGGGATTTTTGCATCAATAAAGATGTCTTTTACTTTTTTACTTCCATTCAAACCTTTCCAACGCATCTTATCACCAAATCGCCGTGTTCTAATATGTAATGGTAAAGCTACCTGATCCATACTACAAAAATATGTAAGCTCGTCCTCCTCTTTACACTTGTTAACAGACACGGCCTTAACGGTTGATCCGTCTGGTAAGGAAACCTTCCCTGGTATCTCCATTATGTTATGAAACGTGTCGCCTTGCTCCTGTTGCGCTTCAAAATAAAACCGTACATTGGCATAGGACTTTTCCAACTTTAAATGGTGGGGGAAATCAATTTGGACATTGCTTTTTTCACTTTGTAATAATGAGAAAAAATGCGCTTCGTGTACATAAGATAGGTTCTTTGGCAAATCTTCATACAGATAATTTAATATTAGATGAAAGGCACGTCTTTGTAAAGCGCGGGGGTACTGCCTGAAGCTATTAATTTCAAACATGGCTTCCCATTTGGAGAGATTAGATCCTACCACCGCTTTAACCATATTTTGGGCTTCCATCTGGAGGAAGTTTTCATCCTCTTGAAGGGTTTCACTTAAGTGCTGCATTGTTGTATGTATATTACTGTTTTTTTCTTTTATTAATGGTAGAACCTGTTTTCTAAAATAATTCCGTGTGTAATTTATCTCATTGTTAGAAGGATCTATTCTCGGGACAATTTGTTCTGCAACACAATAGGCTTCAATTTCTTTTTTGGTGACACAGAGGAATGGTCTGATAATCCTTCCTGTCGCAAAATTTCTTTTAACAGGAATCCCTGATAATGTATTTGAGCTTGCTGAACGGACAAACTCCATTAACATTGTCTCAAGTTGGTCATCCCCATGATGCCCCAACGCTAGATAGGACGCATTAAACCGTTGCATTTGTTCAGCAAAAAACTGATAACGAAGCTCCCTTGCAGCAATTTGGGTTCCAAGGTGGTGTGTTTCTTTATACGCAGGAACGTCCAAAGAAGTTCCAACAAATTGAATATCCCACTGCTCGCACATTTCTTTTACATAGTGAAGGTCCTCTAAGGACTCCTCTCCCCGTAATTGATGGTCCACAGAAATTGCAATGAGTTTAAGTTGCCACTCCTTT
Organism: Oceanobacillus sp. GQ8; assembly: GCF_059758495.1. NCBI lineage: Bacteria > Bacillati > Bacillota > Bacilli > Caryophanales > Bacillaceae > Oceanobacillus > Oceanobacillus sp. GQ8. The sequence continues at coordinate 12,250 of NZ_JCAXEV010000002.1, forward strand.
CGCAAACTTTTAAGAAAGTGTAAAAGTGCCATGGAGTCAGGTCCCCCGGACACCCCTATAAGGACCGTAGCATTCATTGTAAGTAACTGTTTTCCCTTTATAAAAGAAAGGATTGTGTTTTTCATTATGTGCATCTCCAACTAACCCATTTTTGTTCATCCTATCACAGAATTAGCAGGGAATAAAGCAAGCTCCACTGCTGAACCAGACTATAAAAGCAGGGATAACAAATAGTAGCCAACAGCCAAAAAGGTCAAGCCACCTATTTCCATTACAACCGGTTTAGTCGATTTCGCCTTTTTCCTACTCTGGGATCGAGTTTGTGTTTGTTTATGTTGCTGTACCCTTTGTAGCAGCTGTATGAGTTCTCTTTTCATATCAGCACTCGTAGTGTATTTGCCCATTAACGCTTTTTTCAATACATGACGATATGGTGTAAGTGCTTTTACCTCATTGAGTTTTCGCATTAAGGTTGCTTCTGGGTTGGCCCCTTTTTCAAACCGCTTTGGATAATATACATGTAAGAACACCATGACGAAAGCGAATAAATCATAGCTCGGTTCTGCCCTTCTTGTCCCCATTCCCCAATAGCCCCGATCATAAAACTCTGTGTACTCCTTAATTGCTCGACCGATTTGTGTGGTTCCTCCTACATCCACCCACCGAAGCCTTGGCGGTGTCTGAATGACCATCAAATTCTCCGTCTTTAAATCACCGAAAACCCATCCAGACTGATGGAGTTTGTTTAGATCATCCAAAAGCTGTAGCATGAAAACGCCAAGCCATTCTTTCCCCTGCTGTTGAATAAAGGCACCTAAGGGTTCTCCCTTTAAGTATTCCATGACATAAAAGGAATACTTTGTCCCAAGCGGGGATGTCCAATCATCTACATCCAATAAATAAGGTCCAAGACGAGTACCCTGGACCTTTTCAAGTGATTTTAGCACATTGACCTCTACCGTCATCGATGTGCTATTATCACTAATTTTTAGTGCGGCAGGGCGTCCATTGACATCACATAAGTATACGGAGCCGATTGCACCTGCTCCAAGTTTTTTCTTAATCAGATATTTCTTTTTGTGCCACTTACCTTCAATGAACATTCCTGGTCTAACTTCCGAATCATGCTTCTTCCAATCCTGCTTCATCATCCCTGAAGCTCCTTAGTAAGGTTTTCTTTCCAAACTGATACATTGCTTCCCTAATCGCTGGACCTGTTGGTGTAATACCACCACTCGTTAGCTTTGGAAAGATAGTGGAAATAGAATCAAGTCTCGGAGACCAGTCAAATACTTTTTCCATATCCTTGCGTTTACCAGGGAAACTAAAAATGCTGAAACGATTCCTGCCAATTCTTGCATTTAAGCTGAGGGAAAGATCGATTAATGCTTCCTTCACCGTCTCGAGTTTATCATGCATACTGGCACTTGTATCAACGAGTACGAGTACTTCCAGGTCACATGTCTCCCCCATATCCTCCACAACTTCCATAATCTCTCCTCGTTTTTCCGGATCGAGGTCTTCCATGGATTGCTCTGAGCCGAGAATTTGCTTTAGCTCCTTGTTTACAAAGCCTTGCAATGTTTGCGTCATAGCCTGTTTTGTAACCATCTGTACGGTTTGGGAAAGGGATTGCTTATAGACAAGCTGACTTACCCCACCACCTGATTGCGCGATCTCCTCGACTTCCTGTAACCCTTCTGTCTCCTCTGTGTGTGAATCTTCCATAATCCCAATTACATTTACGGTGATACCTTGCTGATTTGCAAGCGCAGCAGTAGCAGCTGGGTCTTCTCCCTTATTAGAACATCCGTCTGTTATAAGTAATATTTGCTTTATCGTACCTTTTTTCAAAACCATCTACCTCCCGTTTATTCCAGTAACATCATCGCCAGAAAAAGGAAGGTTTATACATTTTCATAAGCCATACTCCTACTCTATTGCGCTTTGTCACGATAAACAGGAACTGCTGCCCATTCTGGTTTGTTCTCGGTAATCTTAGCCACAAGCACGGTCATATCATCTTCAATTTCGCCGGCACGTGTCCGAACAACCTCCTCTAGTAATAAATCAGCAATTTCTTGAGGATCCTCTGTCTTCATTTCGCGAATTTTTCTTTTTAACCACATATCTGTGTTTTCCACATGCTTTGGACCATCAAATATTCCGTCACTCATCATGATAAGGACATCCCCTGCCATAAGCTGATCATTCACAATGTCAACATCGAATTCCTGAATAATCCCCATTGGTAGATTACTTGCCTCCACGCGAATAAGCTTGTCTCCTCGTTTAATGAAACTCGGTGATGAACCAATTTTTAAAAAGCGAACAAATGCATTGTGTAAATCGATCACTGCTAAGTCTAATGTGGCGAACATCTCATCCGTCGTTCTTAAGGAGAGAATAGAATTAATCGACTTGATAGCTACCTTTTCTGGAATACCGGTCTGAAGAATTTGCTGCAAGAGTCTTAATGTTTCCATGCTTTCCTCTCTGGCACGTTTTCCGTTCCCCATTCCATCACTAATTGCCATAGCGTATTTCCCTGCACCAAGCTCTATTGTTGTATAGCTATCACCCGATACGAGCCCTCCGCCCTTCGCTGCATTGGAGGCGCCTGTTTCCACTACAAAGGCTTTTGCTGATCCAAAGGAAATATAACTGTACCCATTTGGGAATGGAGAAATCTCCTCTTCCTTCACAATAATCATTTCATTTAATATATCTGAGAGAACAGGCGCAATCAGTTTAGAACCTTCTCCGTTATAACTATAAAAACTAACCGTCATATCGATGTCCACACTGCCCTTTTCAAGTCGGTAAATGTCAAGCTTTTCAAGATCTATTCCCATATGCTTCAGTGCATTAATAATTTGCAGCTCCTGCTGCTCATGCTGCTGCCTTTCTTTTAAGATCTCTTTTGCAAAGTCATCCATTACCTCAGAAACACCTTGTAATTGATCTGCTACCAACCGTTTACTTTCCATTACTTGTTGTTTCAACCTTCTATTTGCTTCCAAGAAGGACGTTTCCTCCTTCATTGCTTCTACTACCTTCTTAGATTTCACACAGTAATTTTCAAACTCCCGGGCTACTTTTCGGTTTGGCTCATTTCCTTCGGCCATATCCTCTTTCATTTCCTCCATATAAGCATAAGTCTTATCAAATTGCTTCTGCCAGCAGCGTTCCTTCATAAAGCAGGTCTGACATGTTTTCTCTGTCACCTGGCTTAGAAAGTAATCTGTCTCTCGCTTTGAATCCTCTTCTTCCAGTTCGGGTGGATCCATGGTGTTAAAGCTTTTCGATAAGGCTTCAAACACATCGGAAAACTGCTCGACACGCTTTGCTGTCACATTGCGGACTTTTTGTAAATACTGCTCTTGCTCTTTCGTGTATTCTTCTGTCCCAGGGATATAGCGGGCAATTCGTTTAAAAATACTTGCCGGCGTAAGTAGGAATAAGACGATCGCCATAGATGACTCTATGATGGATGGTATGACATTGGCTGCATCACCATAAATGCCAATTAGGAAAGTCCCAACAAGCAAACCAGCAGCCACACCTGGCTTCTTCCCTTCCTTGAGCAAGCCACCAAGTAGACCGGAAAATGCGAGCAAGCTCATCTGATAAAGATTGGCTACATTCGCAAGGGATAGAATTAGCCCCGCCACTACCCCAACTGTAGAACCAATCGCTGCACCTCCAACAAACGACAATAGCAATACAAAGTATCTAGACAATACCTGTTCCGCCGAGGCACCATATAGCTCCCATCCAATTGTACCTGTGAGAATAGAGGCTATAAGGATAATCACACAGACAATTTCTTCATTTTTCAAACTCGGTTTATAACGTTTAGGTGATAAAAGTGGAATACTCTGCATAAAGATTAATACAAGGACCGTTCCCAGAATTCCTTCGACAAAGAGTAGCAACCATTCATAGGAGCTTAGCTGCCCATTAAGAGAATATAGAAATAGACGGGTTGCGACTGTGGAAGAAAAGACAAATAATGGAATAAGGATCTGCTGCCTTTTAACTTTCTTAAAAAACCCGGCCATTAAAATAAATAACAATATAGCAATAGAAAGAAAAATACTTTGCGGAATTGAATAAGTTAACGCACCCGCTAAAACAGCAAGAAGCGATCTGGCTGTTTTTTCACGATGAACAAACCACATCGTTGCAAGAAACGCTACTGCAAAAGGCGATACTGCAGAAAGGATAACAGCTCGTCCCAACAGAAATCCAACAATGTAGTAGAGTAGCCCTTTATCCAAAAAAAGCGTTGAAACTTTAGCTTGGACCTTCCTTCGAAGCGCTTCTACCTTATTACCATTCTCTGCTCCATATACACCAGGCTCTACCCCAGAAATTGAACTCATATAAAACCACTCCCGTCATTAGTGAGGTTAATTAAACCACATTATGACTTCTTTTTTTGTCAAAACAACAGAGCAGGTCCCATAAATCGTTCGACGTCTTTTTAGTACTTCAGCAGAGTTCTACAAGGTAAGAAGTTTTTTGTCTGCAGGCAGTAATCCATTACATAGCGCAATTTAGTCCATAAACCACCTATTTATGATTTCGCTTTAAGGAAATTTCATTGCCGAATCAACTGAGGTTATGGCGAAACGAGGTATTTATAACTTCACTTGGTATGTAAACTGCGTAATCCCCTTTCACAGAAAATAATTACTTTTATATTTCTAGTAAAAACCCCTTGCCAAAGTGATCACTATTTCATATAATACTTCTTATGCCGAAATGTTCGTGCATGAACTAATTTACAACCAGGAGTTGAATTGCATGGATAACGAAGAAAAGATCAGGCACATTACGTATTCGTTTCGCAAGATGCACAATATCTTCCATAAACAGATGTGGCATCATGCCAATGAGCTTGGTGTCACAGTAGTGCAGTTACAAATCCTTAAAATATTGGATGATGAACCAAACCTTAGCTTGGCTCAATTATGCGAACGAATGAATAGTGGAAAGAGCGCTGTTTCCACTACCGTTGATCGATTGGTAAAGGCAAATTACATCCAGCGAGAACATTCTAAAGCTGACAGAAGAGCCATTGTCCTGAGTTTAACCCCGCTCGGTAAAGAAAAAAAAGAGGAAACTCATGCACTATATTTTAAACGGCTGGACCCATTAGGAGAAATTAGTGAACAAGACTTAGAAGAACTGTTGCGTTTGCATCAGTTAGTTCAAGAAAAAATGAAATTAATCGGAGATGATATACAATGAAAGATCGTTCAGCATATGTAGAGGCTTCAGAGGTACCTAAAATACCCATAATATTCGTTATGGTCATGGGTGCATTTGTTGCTATCTTAAACCAAACACTTTTGAATATAGCATTACCAGTCATGATTGTAGATATGGATATGTCAGCAAACGCTGCACAATCCCTAACGACGATTTTCATGCTGGTTAACGGGATTCTTATTCCCATAACTGCTTTTCTTATGGAGAAGTTTTCAACAAGGCATTTGTTCCTTACAGCAATGTCCTTATTTGCTCTCGGAACACTAATTTGTGGATTATCATTTTCTTTCCCAACGCTTCTGGCCGGACGTGTCGTACAAGCATCGGGTGCTGGAATTATGATGCCACTACTAATGAATGTCATCCTAAGCCTATTTAGTATTGAAAAACGTGGTGCAGCCATGGGATATATTGGTCTAGCAATGATGTTTGCTCCAGCCATTGGTCCAACACTATCAGGGATCATTGTGCAAAATTATTCTTGGCGTGTCCTATTCTTTATTGTGTTTCCAATTGTCGTAATCGATATTATCCTTGCCTATTTCTTATTACGAAATGTAACCAAACTATCTAATCCGAAAGTGGATGTTAAGTCCATCATCCTTTCTACATTCGCCTTTGGCGGCCTGCTTTATGGGTTTAGTAGTGCAGGGGAAAAGGGATGGGGAAGTCTTACTGTTATCTTGACGCTCGCGATTGGTGCAGCTATTATGTTTTTCTTTGTTCGAAGACAGCTTCGCATGAAAACACCAATGCTTGAGTTTCGCGTATTTAAATATAATATGTTCTCTCTAACTACAGTTATCAGCGTAGTAGTAACCATGGCTATGTTTGCAGCCATGATCCTTATTCCAATCTATTTACAAAACATCCGTGGTTTCAGCCCATTGGAGTCTGGTCTATTGCTATTGCCCGGCGCTTTAATCTCAGCAATCATGTCACCTATTACTGGTAAACTATTTGATAAAATTGGCGCCCGTCCACTGGCTTTAGTCGGTTTATTCCTTACAGCAGTGACAACCTATTTCTTTGCAAACTTGACTGACAGCACTGGATATTATTCCATGATGGCATTATATACTGCACGTATGATCGGTATTTCCATGATTATGATGCCCATTATGACCGCTGGATTAAATCAGCTTCCAAGACGACTTTATTCTCACGGTACCGCAATGGCAAATACCTTACGCCAAATGTCTGGTTCAATTGGTACAGCCTTTTTAGTTACAGTAATGAGTGCCCAAACAGCCAAACATATACCAGAATTTATGCCGGCTACTGGGATGCCTACAGAAAAACAAATGGGGGTTATCGAAAACCTTGCAACAATCGAAGGAATTAACGATGCCTTTACAGTGGCAACCGTCTTTGCATTAATTGGGTTCGTTCTCTCCTTCTTTATCAAAAAGACAAAACCAGTCGAAGAAGATGAAGCCTACAATAAGCAAATGGCAGATAAAACTGCAGCTAAAATGCATGCCAGTACGAAACTACAAACAGAAAGTAAGTAAGAAGAAAAGCACAGAGCGCCGTTTAGTTTCTTGTGTTCTTAGCTAAAAGGGCGTCTCTAAAAATATTGATAGGGTGCACGAAGTGGCATCCTATCAATATTTTTACAAAATCTATTGACACATGGGCTGTCCTGCTGTATTATATTTTTTGTTGACTTATTTTGGCGGCGTAGCTCAGCTGGCGAGAGCGTACGGTTCATACCCGTGAGGTCGTGGGTTCGATCCCCTCCGCCGCTATCACTATCCCCTCTGCATGATGCAGAGGGGTTTTTATTTTGCCATTTCTAACTTTCTCACAGTCTAAAGAACAAAAGCGCAGGGCGCTCGTTTAGAAACGTAGCGAGTGGAACGAATCAACTAAGATAAAGGAATCATGCCCCCACAAAGGGGGTATGTCGGCGTTGGCCGGCAAGGCCGATTTTAGTCGACCTACTTTAATTTTTGAACCGATGATGACTTTCACCCTCCGGGTATAAGTGCGACTAGGCCTCTGGTTTTTACCAGTCGGCAAGTCTTCTTTATCGTAGGGCGATTTCGTGAAGTCGCCTAGTTTCTGGGTGCTGGAGCTGGACGTGGCTACTTCAGTTGTTTTGTTATCCACAGCACTCACATTTTATAATTTCCTATGCAATAAAAAAACAGGAATCACCACGGCTGGTGATTCCTGTTTTTTATCTTCATAGAGCATTGTCTATAGACAGCAACTGCTATCCTCTCTTAGCACCCCGTCCTCCGCGTTTGGATTCCGTGTGTTTCTTCAAAGAGGATAAACGGTCTTCAGAGTCTTTAAGGAAACGATTCATTTTAGATTCAAATGACTCTGTACGCTCCCTCGTATCACGTTGCGGACGCTTTGGTTTGTCTTTTGCTTTCTTGATCGACAGTCCAATCTTGCCATCCTTCCCGACATTAATTACTTTGACCGTAACTTCATCACCCACACTCAGGTGTTCGTTAATGTCTTTGACATAGTTATCGGCAACCTCACTAATGTGTACGAGCCCAGTAGTGCCTTCTTTCAGCTCCACAAAGGCCCCAAAATTAGTGATCCCTGTTACCTTTCCCCGCAGCTTGCTGCCTACTTCGATTGACATAAAAAAATGCTCCTCCTTAAAATTTTAAAAAAAACGAGCAATCTTTCATCCTCGTTTTTAATGTGCTACATAAAACACAATCGCTTTGTATTATATTATAGCGAAGCTTTCAAAAGTGTGTCAATAAGAGGGGTCTTCCTCAGGAATCTTAAAAATAAGCTCTCCCTCTTTTGAGAAGAAGTAGTTCGTTCGGGCTATTTCTAACACGTAATCCTCATCATTTAACAAGGATATTTCTTCTCTCAGGTTCACTTCTTTCTTTTCCATTACCGACAGTTCCTTTTCAAGCTCTTCATATTGGTCAAGCTTCTCCGCATAAACCGTTCGTTGTTTCACATGGTATGCAGCAATGCCTCCTATTACAATGGCGACAACAATAGAGAATAATACCAGCCTACGGACCAAACGTTGCTTCTTTCTCTTCTGTCTTTGTATGTAAACATCATATTGCTGCGTATAATTTGAATTTAGTTTTGCTACCGATTCTTTGTTAGAAGACAAAGCTTCTACCTCCTTTTCAGGCGTTTCATTAGCTTTATACATATATTCTTCATTTTACTATAAAAACCTGCAAGTTTGCGAATATTTTTTTTAAAACCTTCCGGAAGCAGCCGATAGATAAATCCGAATATCCAGCCAAACGGAGTTATGATAACGGTTAGTAAAAATAAAAGTACCGCCCCTAATAATTTAATCACATGAAAGGCAATCGTCCAGAGGAGTTTTAAGATCCATTTAATGGGGGTAATAATCAACGCTATGACACATCGTTCAACAAAGCGATAGACAGCTGTCATGATACGAATAATATGCTCAAGAAGCTTTTTATAAGAGTCTGCGGCCAAAGCTTGATAGGCAGCAAAACCTAGCAAACAAGCTGCAAATATATAAAAACGCAACTCTCCCCCGTTTACCCGGAATAAGACATAAAACACAATAAGCGTCTGGGTTAACCAAAAACTGATTTCCATGGTATAGGTGAGGACAACCCTTTTTTTCCAGTATGGTGTAAACCGACGAAAGGTGTCCTGTACTATACCCAGATAGAAACCGCTCGAAACCATTGTAAGCATTGTCAAGAACTGCGTGCTAAGGGTCATTTGAATAGCTTGCTAAAGAATCCTTTAGCTTTCTCCTGCTGTTGCTCATCGACATAGGAAAGCTCATAAATTTTCCCCTTAATGGTAATCAGGCCTTCCCCTACATCAAGGTTTTTCAGCTGCAGGTTCTGCCCTCTTACAATTAAATAACCCATGACTGTCTCTAGAAGAAATTCCTCATTATCAAAGCTGTCCACTTCTTTTACACCACTGATCTCAAGGTTCTTCCGATTATTAATTTTCACCGCATGATCTGCTTGTACACGCGTAGTAGTTTCTTTATTTTCATAATAGTTCATTGTAAAACCCTCCTTATCATTATTACTTTATGACAGGAGGGACAAGGTTAGAACTAGCTGTTTACTTTCTCTTCTTTAATTACGCTGTATAACATATCAGCTTCATCTTTTCTTACGGTTTCCTTTAACTCATTGACTTTTACGGTCACAAGCTTCTGGCCAAACCTAATAACAAGTTCATCACCTTTTGATAAGGTTGAGGATGCTTTTGCCGTAACGCCATTTATTGTAATACGTCCCTGATCAGCAACTTCCTTTGCCAGTGTCCTTCGCTTAATCAATCGGGAAACCTTTAGAAATTTATCTAGTCTCAATTCAATCCCTCTCTTTCCTTTGCTTTATCCCACAGTTCGTCCGTTTCCTGCAGGGTCGCTTTTTGAATATCTTTTTGTTGCTCCCCAAGCTGTTCTTCAATAAATGCAAACCTGCTAGTAAACTTCTCATTTGTGCGATTTAGTGCAACTTCTGGGTTTATTTTATAATACCTTGACAGGTTAGCAATGACAAATAGAATATCGCCAAATTCCTTTTCTATTTCTTCTTTATTGTCATCGGATATAGCTTCTTTTACCTCATCTAACTCTTCCGTCAGCTTTGCCCAGATGTCTTTTACTTCATCCCAGTCAAATCCAGTTTTGGCAGCCTTTTTCTGCAGCTTTACGGCTTTTGCTAGAGAAGGTAGATTCTTTGGAACGCCGTCTAGAACAGAAGGACGTTCCCCTGGTTTTTCTTCTTTTTTAAGCTCTTCCCAGTTTTTATAAACCTCTTCAACAGAATCAACGTGACGGTCAGCAAATACATGCGGATGGCGGTGTATCATTTTATCTGTAACAGCTCGAATTACATCATCTACTGTAAAGTATCCATCATCTTCCCCAATCTGGCTATGAAGCATGACTTGAAGGAGAATGTCACCAAGCTCCTCGATGATATTTTCATCATCTTGGTTATCGATCGCATCAATTAGCTCATACACTTCTTCTATGGCATATTCCCGCAAGCTTTCATGGGTTTGCTTCCGATCCCATGGACAGCCTTCAGGGCTTCTTAATACAGCAATAATCTCCCGAAGTCTATTGAAGGTATGATTTAATAACGTTTCTGGCACTGGCGGTACATACACACTTGTTAGGTTACTAATTTCCATCGCATGATCGAGTTCTTCTAGTGGAACTTGGCGAATCTGCTCTGCCTCGCTACCCGCTGCTTCCACGATGGTTACCATATAGTCGGCAGGTAAATCCTCTAATAGACTTAACTTTACTTCAGAAGCAATGAACCGATCATACACCTGACAGAATAGCAGGTGTTGCCGATAGTTTAAATCGCTTCTCGAAAAAGCCGTCCCATCGACAAATTGAAACCCTTCTATTGGGTCAATCCGTACTGCTGTGAATAGATCATCAAGATAGCTTTGCCCCCCTAAGACATTCACTTCTACTTCCTCTTGTTCGAGGAGAAGCTGGACGGTTTTCTCTGCTAACATTGGATGGCCTGGTACCGTATAAATGAGTGATCGATTCTTTGCATGCTCAAGTAGGGCATCCACTATGTTTTGATAAACCTCTTGAAATCCATCCTCTGCCTCATAGAGCTGATCAAAAGCTTCAAAGGACACTCCCTCTTCTTTTAGTGAACGTATGACGGGGTGGTCTATTGTGCGGGTAAAAATTGTTTGATTTTCTTGTAGTAACTTTTTGTAGAGTCCAAGCTGGAGCTGATCAATATCTCCAGCACCTAGACCAATAACATCAATTCTGTTCATTTTTTTCCCTTCCTTTATAAAAACGTAATAAATAGGTGGAAAATGGCAGCATACTCAGTTCATTTTTGTTAAATGCCCGAAAGCGTAACAAACAAAATAAGTACAATCCTCCCCCAGTAAAGGCAATAAATATAACATAAAGCAGTAAAAGCCATCTGCTTGACTGAAATAGGTCTGCTAGCAATGAATGCATGCAGAGGACATAAAGAGTCATCGCTCCGATTGCAATCAGCATTGCCCGTAAATTCACGACCTTCATAAAGTTCAACTTTGGAAGCTTGCGCTTTAATTCATATAAGGTAACAGCACACAGTAGGAGCAGACTTAAGACGGTGGCCAATGCACTACCCGTAATACCAAGGGGGGGAACTAACAGTTGATTGGCAATCCACTTGATAAAAAATGCGCCTAGGATAAAGCCTGCTGTCCTTTTCACATGTCCAAGACCTTGCAGAATAGACGCAGCCGTAACGGATAACGAGCAAAGAAGGATCGAAACGACTAACAGGCGTAAATCAGCCGTTCCTTGTTCATTTTGAAACAATAATACATTCGCTTCTCTAAAAATAAGAACCAAACCGATGGTAGCTCCCAATGCTAAATAAAAGCTAAAAAGAAGGGCACCTCTCATATATTGGTAAAATAAAGCTGGCTGTTGTCTTAGCCGATCCTGAGAAATAGTTGGCAGGAGGGCCAAAGCAAAAGAAGAGCCAAGAACCGTTCCTAATTGAATTAAGGGCTGGCCCCGATCAAATACCCCCTTTGCCTCCATCGCCTCCTGTTTAGCAAGACCAGACTCAATTAACCCTGGGAGCAATGTAAAGGTATCAGCAAACTGTATCACGAGAAGGACCATATGGTTTAACGCCGCGACAGCTCCGAACAACAACATTGTCCGCACATAATAGTTCCAGGGGATTTCTATTATTTCCTTTTCCCGCCTCCTCGGCACGTTCTTCATAAAGAGCACAAATAATATAGCTGTACCCGCTAAAGCCCCTACAATAGAGGCAATTGCCGCAGCATGTCCAATTTCATAAATATCAAGTTGTTTTACACTTATTACGATAGCAGCTGTAATAAGTAGCGTGACGCGTATTAATTGCTCCGTTACTTGTGAAATGGCCGTTGGGGCCATTCGTTGCTCCCCTTGAAAGCTCCCCCGCAAAAGCGCCAAAAAAGGGACAAAAAGAAAAATAATTGCCGTTACGCGGTATGTACTTACAAGTTCAGGGTCCCCAATCCATCTTGCAAGATTTGGTGCATTAATAAATAAGAAAAGGAACAAAGAACCGTTCAGAATAACCAGTATAAGGAACAATGGAAAATAAAAATTACGTATTGTTTGCACGTCCGCTTTGCCAGCAGTTTCGGACCGTATCTTTGAGATAGCGGCAGGAAACCCATACAAGGATAGTACCATGACTATTCCAAGTATCGGATAAACCTGTTGATACACATAATACCCTATATCTCCCGTAAGGTTTTGCAATGGGATTCGATACCCCGCACTTAACAGCTTGCTGAGTATACCAGCTGCCGTCAGCAGAAGAGCACCCTTTAACAGCTGATTTGCTTCGTTCCTGCTCATGACTAACGCCCTTTAATTCCGTTAAATTTGTCTCTATTATAGCACACCTGTCAGGATGATAATAACCACCTCTCCTTAGCGCTTTAGCCTGTCAGACCAAAGCCGTATACACAAAAGTACCCTATAGGAGACATCGTAACCTGTCCACTCTATAGGGTCTTTTCCCAGATAGTTTTCGTCACCTGTATCTGGTGCCTCTGCTCATTATTACTCCATTTGCCTGGCTAGAAAGCTTGCAGCCGTTTCAATGGATTTTTGTTCTACTTTAGTTAATTTCTCTTCCTTGGAAAAGACCATCACACAACCGATTGGATCCCCATTTGCAATAATGGGGCTTATACAATAGGAATGTAGTTCAAATTCTTTTCCATCAATAACTTCCATGTTTCCTTTTTCTGTTTCAAAGACCGGGGAGCGATTTTCAATAATTTTTGTAATATCAGGGCTAATATTTTTGTTAAGATAATCCTTTTTCGATTCTCCTGCTACCGCGATAACTTCATCCCTGTCACAAATTATAACTGGTGAATGTAGGGAATCAAATAGCGCCTCAGCATATTCTTTGGCAAATTGTCCAAGTTCATTAATAGGAGAATATTTCTTTAAAATAACTTCGCCTTCTCGATCCACAAAAATTTCAAGTGGGTCGCCTTCCCGGATCCTTAGAGTTCTTCTGATTTCTTTCGGAATAACTACTCTTCCAAGATCATCAATACGACGAACGATACCTGTTGCTTTCATTCTCAGTAGCCTCACTTTCCTATGGTGAAAAATTGGTGATAGTAAATTTCTTTTTTCTGTTAATCCTTTTCTCACGGGGTCATCATTCACCAACTGTGAACTTAGTATGAATCAACTTAGGAAGACTATACATGATGAACCAATTTTTCACAGCTACAGGAAAAAAAGTATAGGAATTTCCTCATTTTGTGTGCTTTTAAACTTACTGAATAGGTATAAAGCATTCGTCGCCAAATCGTAGTCCATTATTCTCGATTAAGCTTATTTAGCTCTTGAATAAATTTTGAAACGATCTCATACCGTTGATGTTTGGAATCCTGTGTGCTTTTAAAGACGATTTTCAGTTTATTACTTTCTGTTCCTAACTGGACATTCCTGCCATAATTATTTGCAAGCTCAAATAATTTGGCACCGTCAATTTGCTGACTGCGGTTCTCTTCAACAAGCAACTCGATTTTGGTATTTTTTTCGCTAATCGATTCGACTCTTTCCTGCTTCGCACTCATCTTGATCTTCGTTACAGTAAATAAATTCTCTACTTCTTCAGGGTAGTCACCAAAACGATCCATTAATTCATCTGTTAACTCTGTAATGTCCTCTGATTCTTCAATGGTTTGAAATTGCTTATAAATATCAATTTTTTGCTTCTCGTCAGGGATATACGTTTCTGGAATGTAAGCATCAAGATTCAAGGCAAGCTCCGGCTCAAATGGCGTGATATCCTCAAGCTCCTTACCGGCTTTTCTGGCATCAATTGCATCTTTTAACATTTGTGAATACATATCAAAACCAACAGAATCAATGAAGCCATGCTGCTGAGAGCCTAGCAAATTACCAGCCCCACGAATTGATAGGTCGCGCATAGCAATTTTAAACCCGGATCCAAGCTCGGTAAACTCTTTAATTGCCTGAAGCCTTTTTTCTGCTACCTCTGTAAGAACCTTATCTTTTTTATAAGTAAAGTACGCATAGGCAACACGATTAGAACGTCCGACTCGACCACGCAGTTGATACAGCTGACTTAATCCCATACGGTCTGCATCGTTTACAATTAAGGTATTCACATTCGGTATGTCCACACCTGTCTCAATGATGGTTGTGCTTACTAATACATCATATTCTCCTTCTAAAAAGGCAAAAATAACGTTTTCCAACTCTGACTCATTCATCTGACCATGTGCCACAGCAATACGCGCATCTCCTACAAGTGTACCTAAATCTCTTGCTACCTTATCGATATTCTCCACACGATTGTATAGGAAGAAAACCTGTCCACCTCGGGCCATTTCTCGCTCAATGGCTTCTCTCATAAAGATTGGATTATATTCCATAACATAAGTCTGGATCGGAAAGCGGTTCTCTGGAGGTGTTTCAATAACAGAGAGATCTCTAACGCCAAGCATTGACATATGAAGCGTACGTGGAATTGGAGTAGCCGTAAGCGTTAAGACATCCACATTTGTTTTCATTTGTTTTATCTTTTCCTTATGCTTTACTCCAAAGCGCTGTTCCTCATCAACTATTAATAGTCCAAGATCACGGTATTCCAAATCCTTGGAAAGAATTCGATGTGTTCCAATTACAACGTCAACCGTACCCTTTTTTAATCCTTTTGTTGTTTCGGTTTGTTGTTTTCGCGTGCGGAATCTACTCATTAATTCAATGTTAATGGCATGATCCTGAAATCTTTCCCGTATTGTTTCATAGTGCTGCTGGGCAAGAATCGTTGTTGGTACAAGGATAGCGACTTGTTTGCCGTCAGCCACCGCTTTAAAGGCAGCACGGATTGCCACCTCTGTTTTACCATAGCCAACATCTCCACAAAGCAAGCGATCCATTGGTCTTTCTCGCTCCATATCACTTTTAATTTCTTCAATACATCTTAATTGATCCTCTGTTTCCTGATAAGGGAAGGACGCTTCGAATTCACGTTGCATCTCCGTATCCCCGGAGAATGCATAACCTCTTTGTGCCTCACGCTCAGCATAGAGTTTAATTAAATCATCAGCAATATCCTCGACAGAAGACTGTACCTTTCGTTTAACCTTGGTCCATTCACTCCCACCAAGCTTATATAATTTAGGCTCCTTACCTTCTGAACCAACAAATTTCTGAACCTGATCAATCTGATCTATTGGTACAAACAGTTTGTCATCACCGGAATACTTAATAAGCATATAATCCTTATGCATATTGTTTAATTCGAGTGTCTCAATGCCAAGATAGCGACCAATCCCGTGATTGGCGTGCACAACGTAATCGCCAACCTTTAACTCTTGGTAGTTTTTGATCCGCTCGGCATTAGATATCTTCTGCTGTCTTCTTTTTCGCTTTGTCTGTTTTTTAAATAATTCCTTTTCGGTAATTAAAACAAGCTTATGCATAGGCAGTTCAATACCGCCATTCATATTTCCTACCGTTATAACGGGCTTTTCAGCAGGCAGTTCAAGGTTCTTCGTTACAGACGCCTCAATGTCGTAGTCTGTAAGGATGGAATGGATTTTCTCTGCCCGTTTTTCATTTGGTGCCAGAATAACAACTGAAAATTCACCTTTTTCCCAGCGAAGCAATTCATTCTTAAATAAATGCATTTGCCCATGAAATTCCTGCATCGCCCGTGATGACAGATTTATAATGTTTTGTGGTTGCGTGTTTGGTATATGTCGCAGGAAAACAGACATGTAGAGACGTTGGTGCTCTAGATGGTCCCAAACCTGGTTCCAGTCAAAAGAGAACTTACTGTTTTTCACCATTCTGTTCGTCTCCAGGAGGCTGCTATACCATTCTCCTTCTTCTGTATCAAGGTTTACTGCTGTTTCCTGAATACGGCTCATTTCATCCATGATAATCAAACCGTTATCTGGTAAGTAATCTAATAAACTAGCAGGTTCTTGATAAAGATACCCAATATATTTGTACATTTCTTGAAAGCGTTCAAGATTTTTTAAACGATCAATATCATGAGAGAGGGCTTCATTGAGTGTTTCCTTTGCATCAGAAGACTTTAGACTCTTCATGCTAACTGCCAGGGCTTCTTCAAGCCGTTCACCACCGCTTAGAATATCTTCTTCTTTGAGTAACAGCTCGGTGGCTGGACCAACCGTTACCTCCTGTAATGTATCCAGCGAACGCTGTGTCCCTGCATCAAAATAGCGTATGGAGTCAATTTCCTCATCAAATAACTCAATACGAATAGGATGCTCTTCTGTTATAGGGTAAATATCAATAATACCGCCACGTCTACTAAACTCTCCTGGTGAAGCAACCATGGAAGCGTGCTCGTAGCCCATATCAATTAAAGAAGACAGATAGTTATCGATCTTTATCTCTTCACCGAGCTTAAATTCTAGCTGGTAGTTTTCCCAGTAGTGTGTAGGCGGGAGTAAGCGCTTCAGGGCAGCTACTGGCGCAATCAAAACTCCTGTCTCTCTGTTTACCCAAGCAGTTAAAGATTCAATTCGCTGACTTCTCAGCTCTGGACTGGCAATCGCTATCTCGGAGGCTATTAACTCGTTAACAGGATAAAGATGGACAGTATCTTCTTCCATAATTTCGGATAAATCATCATATAATTGCTGGGCCTGGACAAGCTGATGGGTTACTAATAAAACAGGCCGTTTTGTCGATTCGTTTAAAATGGACACAAGAATACTTCGCGCAGAGCCAGAGAGCCCTGCTACGAGCTGTTCCTTCATGCCACTTTCTATCCCACTAATAATAGATTGGATATCTTCTTTAGATTTTAAATACTTATTAATACCTTTCATTCCTAAACCTCCGCCTGCTGAATAAAGTGAAACTTCAATCAGTGGGGATTTTCGTTCTTCACCCACTGGTTGTTAGTTGAACGAATCGGGGTGTTAGCGTCCGTTTACTCCAACTTAAACATCACTGTCTCACTTCATGTTTTGAAGCGGGAGTCTTACGGACGGTTGCACCGGGATAAAACGCAAAAATGCTTTGGCTTGAGCACCAAAGCTTATTGCTTCTACTGTATAAAAAAATCTAGCTCATGATAATGAGGGTTGTGACCTAATGTATCTTCACAGCTTTCACATATGGACGTTATCTCGACGTCACCGTTCGTCTTGTATTTTATCATATCTTCTTTTTCCTTTGTGGTTAATTGATCAAAACCAAGCATGGTTGACTCGACGATTTGATGATCTAACCTTCCAATCTCCTTCGTGCAATGTCTACACTTATAAATAATAGGCACCTTTTAACCTCCTTGGAAACCAACAAGATGTCTTGTTTAGTTTAACCCCGAGGCTGTTTCCTTATACCTATGTAATAATAACACCAACTAGCACAATAAAGTGAAACTTCATTTGATGGGGTGCTTACTGCCCGTTATGTCGGGTGAAACAACTTGTACAAGCTGATGCAGTGTCAACTATTATAGTCATTCATTACTTCTAAAAAAGGCTTATCCAGCCAAAGTTCGCATGCATCAGCAGCCTTCTCAATACTTTGCTGTACATCACTTTGCTCTGCTTTATGAAACTGTCCTAGCACGTAATCTACTACGGGTACAGGTGTAGTTGGTCTGCCTACACCAATTCGAATTCGCTTAAATTCTTTGGTTCCCAAATGAGAGATAGTCGATCTAATCCCATTATGACCACCATGTCCACCTTTTTGCCGCAATCTTATCTTCCCTGGAGGCAAGTCAAGATCATCATAGATAATAAGTACGTCTTCAACATCAATCGAATAATAATCAAGCAATGGTCTAATTGCATCACCGGATAAATTCATATATGTCTGTGGCTCGACAAGAAGCATTTTACTTCCGTTAAGCGTCTCCATCGCATAATCAGCATTAAATTTGGATTTATTTAAAGACCAGCCGTGGCGGCGTAGCAATTCATCTATCACCATAAAGCCAGCATTATGCCTAGTATCCTTATACTTTTTCCCTGGATTACCCAGTCCAACGATACACTTCATTTACACTCGTCCCTTTTTAAATTATATACGTGCGCTCTTCACTTTTGTTATAAAATACAACAAACCTCCCTCTTTGGAGAGGGAGGGTCTATATATTTTTTCTATTAACTATTAAAATTAAGTTTAGCAACGCCTAACGATAGACGTACTACTTATTCTCTTCGTTTAGAGTCTCTGCTTCAGGATCAACTAGTTCAGGCTTATCGCCCTCTTCTGGTGCTTCTTCTACATCATCAAGCGTATCTGGAGCAACGATCGTTGCAACCGTAGTATCTTGCTCATCTAGAATTTTGTAGCTGCCAGATGTTGATAGGTCTGCAACTGTTAAGCTGTCGCCAATTTCAAGGGAGCTTACATCAACTGTAATCTCTTCTGGAATGCTGCTAGGCTTAGCACGAACCTGTAATGTGTATAATGGCTGTTGTAGTACACCGCCGTCTTTAGCGCCTTGTGCCTCTCCTTCAAAGCGTAGTGATACCTCTACATCCATCTCTTCAGACATATTTACAACATAGAAGTCAGCATGGATGAGCTCGTCCTTAATCGGATCAATTTGATAATCATGTAACATCACATCAACTGATTCACTATTCTCTAAGTCGAGTGAAATGATAGCATTTCTACCTTCGTCGCGAACTGTCTTCACAAGTTCAATGCTGTCAACAGATATAGACTTCGGTTCCTTACCTTGACCATATACAACAGCCGGAACTCCCCCACTGTTTCTTACTTGTTTTGTAGCTGATTTTGTAAGATCTTCTCGGTTTGTTGATTTTAGCTTTACTGCCATATTCATCACCCTCCAAATTAGTTAAAAAACTTAGCCGTTTTCTCTCTTTTATGTTTCGTGTGTATATTCTACGCAGTGTCTAGCAAAGCCTTCTCATCAGTTTCATGTGACACTTTACTAGCATTTCTAAAAAACGCTCCATTTAGATATTACCCATTAAATCAGTCTGCTAAACATTTAATCAAATAAAATACTTACCGACTGTAACTCGTGAACTCGAATAATTGCTTCTCCGATTAACGGTGCAACTGATAGTGGCGTGATTTTATCACTCTTTTTATCATCGGTTAAAGGGATTGAGTTTGTAATAACTAATTCCTTAATCTTTGAGTTATCAATCCTTTCAATTGCCGGACCGGAAAGAACGGGATGTGTACAGCATGCATACACTTCTTTCGCTCCATTTTCTATTAATGCATTTGCAGCAAGTGTAATAGTACCAGCTGTATCAATGATATCATCAATTAATATAGCGGTCTTGCCTTCAATATTACCTACAATATTCATTACTTCCGCAACGTTTGGACGCGGTCTACGTTTATCAATTATCCCAATTGGTGCTTTTAAGCGGTCAGCCATTTTACGGGCACGCGTAACGCCACCATGGTCTGGGGAAACGACAATAATATCCTCTAGGTTTTTAGTCTCAAAGTAGTCAGATAGGATAGGAACCCCTTGTAAGTGGTCAATAGGAATATCAAAGAAACCTTGAATCTGCGGTGCATGGAGATCAAGTGTGATCACCCTTGTAGCACCAGCTCTTTCCACAAGGTCTGCTACTAATTTCGCAGCGATTGGTTCACGGGATCTTGCTTTACGGTCCTGACGGGCATAACCATAGTAAGGCATCACAATATTGATAGATCTTGCTGATGCACGTTTAAGCGCATCAATCATAATTAATAACTCCATTAAATGTTCATTTACAGGGGAGCATGTTGACTGGACAACATAAACATCACAGCCACGAATACTTTCTTCTAGGTTGATTTGAATTTCTCCATCACTGAATCGTGTAACCGAACATTTACCTAATGTAGTGCCAATGTGATTAGCGATATCTTCCGCCAATTTAAGATTTGAGTTTAAAGAGAATACTTTCAAAGATGAATCTTTGTAAGTAGATGCCATGAGTTAGAACCCTCCGTTAATCTTTTTGTCTGTTTTTGATTTTTGATGCATACCCTTCTTTATTCGTTTGTCTTGCACGCGCGACAGACAGCGAATCCTCAGGGACATTTTTGGTTATAGTAGAGCCAGCAGCGACGTAAGAACCTTTGCCAATTGTGACCGGTGCAATTAAGTTTGAGTTACATCCAATAAATGCATCGTCCTCTATCGTTGTCAAAAATTTATTCTTTCCATCATAGTTCACTGTAATTGTACCACAACCAACATTAACATTGCTCCCAACATGCGCATCGCCAATATAACTAAGGTGAGAAACTTTGCTACTGTTCTCAAGGGTGGTTTTCTTTATTTCAACAAAGTTACCAATCTTCGCTTCATCTCCAATAGAAGATTCAGGACGAATATGCGCAAATGGTCCAACCTTAACGCGGGCGCCTATATGGCTATCAGACGCGACACTTTGTTTAATAACCGTATTCTCTCCAATATAACAATTCGTTATTTCTGTGAAGGGACCAATCTCAGCATCGCCTTTAATGGTAGTATTTCCTTTAATTACCGTTCCTGGGTGGATAATAGCATCCGGTTCAATCACAACGTCAGGATGAATGTACGTATTGCTTGGATCAATGATTCCAACCCCATTACGTAAGTGCTTTTCATTAATTCGCTGTTTCAGAATTCCCTCCGCTTGCGCTAAGGCTACTCTGTCATTAATCCCAAGTGTTTCTTCAAAATCTGGCGTTAAAAATCCACTTACTACGTCAGACTGTTTGCGAAGGATTTCAATGACGTCAGGCAAATAGTACTCTCCTTGTGCATTATCATTTGAAACATGCTCAAGCGCTGCAAACAAGGCCTGATTATCAAAGCAATAAGTACCTGTATTTATTTCATCGACCATAAGCTCCTGTTCACTTGCATCTTTATGTTCGACAATTCTTTCTACTTCGTTGTCTTCATTTCGAATGACCCTTCCATATCCAGACGGATTTGGCGCCTTTGCCGTAAGGATCGTCGCCTTTGCTCCTGTGCGCTCATGATGTGAAAATAATTCCATGTACGTTTCACCTTTTATTAAAGGAGTATCACCACACACAACAATAGTAGTTCCCTCTTTATCCTTTAAGCGTTCCTTTGCCTGAATAACAGCATGTCCTGTTCCTAATTGTTCTTCCTGTACAACTAATTCACTTTCATGTCCTATGTATTCGGCAACTTTGTCTGCCCCAAAGCCAACCACAGTAACGACACTTTCTAGGTTGACCGCCTTCACTTGTTCTAATACATGCTGAACCATAGGGCGGCCCATTACAGGATGAAGTACTTTATATAACTTTGATTTCATTCTAGTTCCCTGACCCGCTGCTAGGATTACCGCATACCGATTTGTCATTAAGGAGACCTCCATGTTTGTATTAAGCTCTATTATTCATTCATTACTATATTAAGAATTAATATTGTAAGTTTATAATTTAATCCATAATGAATATATCCTAAATAGCCATGGATTTCAACACTAATTGCTCTACTACCTGCATATGGAGGGGAATTGACAATGGAGGGTGGAAAGGGTGGGAAACATTTACATAGAACTTCCATTTTTAACCCCTTTTTCGCAAAAAAAAGAAGGCTAACCTGTTGTAAGATTAGACCTCTAGTTGTGATCACGCAGGATTAACGATTTAGGAAGCGCCCGCTTCTTCATACTCTACATCTTCTTCCCCTGCACGACGATATTCTTCTAATACAGCATCCTGAATCTTTCCACGCGTCCCGGAATTAATTGGGTGTGCAATATCTCTGAACTCTCCATCCGGAGTCCGCTTGGAAGGCATTGCTACAAATAAACCGTTGTTACCATCGATGACACGGATATCATGTACGACAAATTCCTGATCCAATGTAATCGACGCAATAGCACGCATTCTTCCTTCTGTATTAACGCGGCGTAATCTAACGTCTGTTACTTCCATGATGTTTCACCACCTTTTCCCATTAGAACTTAATTAACAAGTTCAACAAATAAAAGGAAAATCCTTCTTTTTCTTAGAAAAAAATTTATTATTTTCAAAAAAAGCGGGAAAAGAGGCTTTGATTGTTAAAAAAATTGTTACTCAGAGGACTTTTCTCCTATGTTTCCAGCCTGTACTTCGATCTTTTTACCCTTAATATCTACATGGGAAATTTTAATTAAGGAAGTGTAGTTGTCTACAACCCGTTCTTCTTCCTCATCATCCGCTTCTGCAAGTACTCCAATAGCTTTTACATTTGCATTAAACTCTTCAAGCAGGCTTACCATGCCAGTAATAGTTCCGCCAGCTTTCATGAAATCATCAATAATACAGACATTGGCACCTTCCTGAAGACTTCTTTTTGGCAGGACCATTGTTTGTATCTTACGTGAGGATCCAGAAACATAATTAATACTTACAGAAGATCCTTCTGTTACTTTTGGGTCTCTTCTCACAATGACAACAGGGACATCGAGAAATGAAGCTACCGCATAAGCTAGGGGTATTCCTTTTGTCGCTACTGTTACGACCACGTCTATGTCAGACTTTGAAAACACCGAAGCAAAGACACGACCAATTTCCTTTACTGTTTTAGGGTTTCCTAAGAGGTCGCTCATATATAAATATCCACCAGGGAGAATTCTACTTGGATCCTCAAGTTTTTGTCTTAGCTTCTCAATAAACTGAAAGCTTTTTTTTGGGGAAAATTCAGGGATAAACTTCACTCCGCCAGCAGCTCCAGTAGTACGATTTAAATAGCCCAAACCTTCTTGCTGAAATACTGCATCAATAATATCCATATCCTCACTGACAGAAGCCTTCGTTGTTTGCAGAAGCCTGACAAAGTATGGTAATTGTACATGCTCTCTAGGGTTTTCCAAAAAAAAGTTAGTCAATGTAACCAAGCGATTGCTTCTTTTCATTTCCACACCTCAAAACCGAATATTTGATACATATTATAACATTAATATATGCATTTAGAAAGATCATCCTAAAAGTCGTACTAAAAAGACCTCTTCACAAAATCCGCGCATTCCGTTATAAATACGTTGCGCTTTACTTTCTTGCATCGCAAGTCCATAAACAGTCGGCCCACTTCCGCTCATCAAGGTCCCAGTAGCACCTGCTTGCATCATTGTCTCTTTAATTTGGCGAACTTCTGGATGTAGCGCCATCGTTATAGTTTCTAATGCGTTCCCCAAATGGGCACAAAGCATGGAAAAGTCATTTTCACCCAAAGCCTTCATTAGTTTCTCGGTATTCGGATGTTCAATTTCATGCACCCTGATTTGTTGGAATACTGTACCTGAGGAGACGCCAATATTTGGCTTAGCAAGCACAACCCAACAAGCCGGGGCCGATTTAAGCAATTCCACGTTTTCCCCACGCCCAGTTGCAATCCCAGTACCTCCATAGACACAAAAAGGGACATCCGTACCTAGTTCAGCTCCAAGACGGGCTAACTCCTTTAAAGATAAATTCATTGACCAAAGTCTATTTAATCCCCGCAATACTGCAGCAGCATCTGAACTGCCACCACCAAGTCCTGCAGAAACTGGTATATTCTTTTCAATTTTTATATGGACCCCAGCTTTAATGCCATAACGTTCCTTAAACAAAGCCGCGGCTTTATATGCCAAGTTCCGTTCGTCACTTGGGACAAACCTGCTTTCAAGGGAAATGGTTATCCGATCCTTTTTCAATTCATGAAACTCAATCCGATCAGAAAGGTCGATGGTGGTCATAATCATTTCAACATTATGGTAGCCATCATCTCGTTTACTTAACACATCTAGTGATAAGTTTATTTTGGCGGGAGCTTTCTCAAAAAGTACCAACACCGTCACCTTCTTGTACATAGATAAACAAATTGTAACATATTCAAAAACCAGTGGCGACCTATGCGCCAAGCACCTATAAAAGAAACCAGCAAATTGTATTCGGCCATGAATGTATATTGTACAAAAAAAACCAAAAGGCAAACCCTATTAGGGTCTGCCTTTGGTTTGCATATTCTGTTCGGCCATTTCAATTGCACGTTTCACCATATTACCGGCATCCCTTGCCTTGATACCGCCCCAGCCCTCTTGCTTTACTGTGTCGTAAAATCCTAACTCTTTTGCAATTTCTTCTTTCAATTGGTCTGACATCATTCCTCTACGTCTAGCCATGAAAGAACAACCCCCTTCTGCATGAGTTTTTACGACATCTATAGTTTATGCCAAAAGGTCAACTCAACACCAAGCAGAAGTATGTAAAAAAGGAAAATAATACGCTGGGTTTTCCTTCCATCACTAGGGTGCCTTATAAAAAAATAAAAGCAGTAAACGAATGTCTACTGCTCCATGATTGATGCTATTGCTGCTCGTTCTTCTGCAAAACTTAACTCTACTGTCTCTGTTAACACGTCCGCATAGCTGTATGAAACACGTTCGAATGCATTTTCTTCTTGGTCCAGCTCCACAATAAAAACTGAAGGATACGTCTCTGCTAGTACTCCGGACCGTTCAATCGTTTTCCTTCTACCACCGTTGGCTTTAAGCTTTAATCGCTTTCCAACGTGACCTTCAAGACCTTGCTTAATTTCGATTAATGTTTTAGCCACTATACTCCACCTCACTGTTAACATCATAACATAAGCTTGTTTAATAGTCAAATAAAACTTTTTATTATAACAAGATATCATTTTTAATGTCAACAATTTATTTTGTCGATTTTCAATATTATTTGTAAAACTTAACAATTTATGTACTGTTTTTTGAAATATATTACTTTTATAGGTGCATGTCCTACTGCCAAGAGGAGCAAACTTACCCTTAGGTAAGGAGCTCCTTACATTTCATCATCCTCCATATATGGCATACCTGTTCTGAGCAAACCTCTTGTTTCTACACCACCCATTCCTTTTTCCCCGCTTAAAGTGTTCCGTAAAGCTTCCCATACGCTTACCTTCTCCATAAACGGCGTGTAGGCGATTCTTGCAGCGATATAGACAGGATCTAAGGCATGTATGTTAACTCGTCGTGGCGAGCTCGCAAAGTTGGCTCCAGCCCTTATTAAGGATTCAAAGTGTGATTGGCATGCACCAGCAAAGATAACGAGTTGGTCTAAATTAGAGTTACTTCTCCTCGCCTCTCTAACTGTCTCCACAAAATACTTTGAATGCCTGTAGGCTCGTAGGTCATTTTTTATCCCTTTATTTTTCGAGAAGGAATCGTGCCCCGTGATCACGAGGATATTAGGCTGTATTTTATCAATGAGCTGCCCAATTTCATGTGGCATGTCTTTTTCATTCAAATGAATGCCATGCACTTGAAGCCCCATTCGTTGGTAGAGCTCAATACATTTCTGTAAATACATTTGGTCACCGTCTAAATGAAGCACCTTTGCGGGCAGTTGAAAGATCTTCGCTTCATACTGGTAGCCATCCGTTGATTGATATTCTCGTTTTTCCTTCAAAAGTTGATAGTCCTGGCGAAACAAACGATAGGAAAACTCCTCTTGCTCTTTCCCCTTCCTTCGGTGCTTTTCCAGTTCCCTCTCGGCCACAACAGTGAGATCATTGACTGGAGCATCTGCCTCGAGTCGGATATCTTCACCGAACAAACCCGCCATCCCTTTTTCCACCTTGTCGACCCGAAAAAGGAGATCATGGTTATATGACTTCCTTGTTACTAGTCCGCCTTTCCTTACATCCATTTCCTTCACAGCCTTCCATTATCCAAAGCATTGCTTCTATAGACTATGAAGCAATGCCGAGAACCGTGCGGAGGCAAATGGGCTAACGGACAATGTGTTACACTGGATCAAAAAGGAAAGATGGCAAATACCCTTTTTAAAAGGGTTATCTTAGTTTGTATTGATTGCACATTACTCTAGGCACTGAATTAGTTCTACTACCGGGCGATTACCTTTTATGAGGGGGGCTTTATTTGCTAAAAGTATTACATTTTATTTTTGCGACTGTAGCTATATTATTTGCAGTTTATGGATTAATTACGGGGGATTTCAAATTTCAGCCTTATATGGTGTTCTTTCTAGGTTTAATGATGTTGGTAATAGGATTAGAAGAATTCAAGAAGGAACGAGAATCATATGGTGTGTTACTCGTTATTGTTTTTTTATTTTTACTATTTGTTTCAGTAAAAGGGTACTATTAATTTAGGGTTCTCAAATAAGAGGGGATAAGGAGTATGTAGCTTTTTACTAAAAGTTGTCCCTTGTTTTAATGCACGAACAACAAATAACGCTTGGGTATCATACAAACCTAAGCGTTATTTGTGAGAATGTACATCACCTAACTTCAAGGCATTGCTTTCTCTATCTCAATCTATAGAAGGCATTAGCTAATGTAGCGAATTCCTGCATATCTAGAGATTCACCACGTCTTGTTCCATCAATGCCAATGCTTTCTAATGTCTGATTAATTGCTTCTTTATCTGTTGCACCTTTAAAATAGCTCGTTAGGTTATTTCGTAGCGTTTTACGACGCTGAGCAAAACTTGCCTTAATTAACGCAAAAAAGTATTTCTCATTATCCACTTCTACTGGAGGCTTGTCCCTTTTTACTAATCGCAGGATACTTGAGTCAACATTTGGCTGGGGCATAAAGACCTGCTTGGGCACATCCATTACGACAGCAGCCTCTGTATAATACTGAACAGCGATCGTTAAAGACCCATAGCTTTTATTATTCGGTCCAGCTGCCATCCTCTCTGCAACCTCTTTTTGGATCATTACGGTTAGACTGGATACAGGAAGATCTTCATGAAGCAGCTTTAACAATATAGGAGTCGTAATATAATATGGTAAATTAGCTACAACATGGACAGGTTGCGTTTTCGGGAAGTTAGCGGCAATGGTTTCTGCCACATCCGCCTCTAATATGTCTTCATTTACAATTTGTACATTGTCATAGTCGCCAAGTGTGTCTCGAAGAACTGGCATCAATCTTTGATCAATTTCGAAGGCAACGACTTTGTCTGCATGGATTGCCAATTGTTCCGTTAAGGCGCCAATTCCCGGCCCAATTTCAATTGCTCCTGCCTGTTTATCAATTCCAGCATGCGCAATAATATTTTCAAGGACATTGCTATCAATAAGAAAGTTCTGTCCAAGGCTTTTTTTGAACGTAAATTTATATTTATTTAGAATCTCTTTCGTGCGGGTGGGTGTTGCGATGTATTTTTTATTTGTCATGACGATCCTCCTGTTGCAGTTGCTTCATAGCTTCTTCAAACTGTGCTTTCGTAATTTGAAACATGGTCAGGCGTTTTAAGAGTTGTTTTCCATTAGTATGCCCTATTTGTAAAAGCTCACCAAGTCGCTTCCGCCTGTTACTTGCACCTGCTCCTCCGATAAGTCCTTCTTGCACAAGATCTTCCTTCGTTATGTCACTTTGCTCTACTTCCTTTAATTCATATACATCTGCTAACGCTTGTTGAATTGCGTCTAGGGAAGCATGTTCAATCCCTAAACTGCGTCTTCGAATAGAGTTGGCTCTAGCCTGATCAGGAGTTAAGAAAGCATGCTTACAGCCAGGGACAGCCTGGTTAACGATGTGACGGATTCGTTCACCGGGATAATCCGGGTCTGTAAAAATAATGATGCCACGTTTTTCTTGTGCATGTCTGATCTGCTCAATGGTCGCGCTATTAATGGCAGATCCATTTGTTTCAATTGTATCCGCATTGACAGCCTGCGAAATCTTGGCTGTGTCATCTCTACCTTCCACAACAATGACTTCTTTTATTTTCATTATATTCCTCTTTCTTCTAACAGTATCTCTTTACGGAATGGAGGTACAGCGTGATCCCCGCTCCGGACAGTCGCTTTCCGCGGGCGGCTGGTGAGCCACCGTGTGCTCCGCACTCCGGGGTCTCACCTATGCCTTTTCTCCCGCAGGAGGCGACTGTCCTCCGCTTCGATTAATGTAATATCAGGCTAGAATGACGCAATCCTAGAAAGGATTTACTCCTTTCTATTCTGCCATACCCATTCCATTTTGATAAACTTCATTTGGTAGGGCTTACTGCCAGTTCAGGCAGGATATATATTTTCTATCTATCGCTCTATATAAATAATGCTCTTACCACTATACCATGGTAAGAGCATAAATATTAATCAAGAACTTTTACTGTTACTGTTTTTCTTCCCCAGCTATATGCTGCGCTTTTGCTTGGAACGTGGACATCAATCCGATTTCCGACGATGTGGCCACCTGTGTCGCCTGCTATGGCTTCTCCATAACCTTCAACCCAAACCCTCGTGCCTAATGGAATGACACTTGGATCTACGGCAATTACCTTCATATTAGGATTTGCATTTAGGTCAATTCCAGTGGATGTATGGCCAGAACAACCACTACACCCTGCTGTATACGCGCTTGCAGTCATTGTGAACACTTTGCCATTAGAGCTTGGTTTCTTGCTCTCCTTTGGCTCTTCTTTCGCTAAGGTAACAAGATTTCCTTCGCTCTTTGGTTCCTGCTTTTTCGCTACTTGTGGCTGTTGTTCTTTTGTACCAATCGCAACAACACGGTTTTTTGATTCTTTCATTACTTCCTCACTAATTAACTCGCGACTTGCTTCTTTTCCGTTCTCTTTGACAATCTCGTATACCTTTTTAATTGTTCCTTCTTCACCTTCAGAAACAACACGCTCCTCCCCTTTTGGAAGGCTGCTATCCTCTTGTTTCTCCGTATCGAAGGCAACTGTTTCGTTAACTTCTTCTTTATCTTTTTCAACACGAACGATGGAGATGGAAGTTTCTGCAGAAAGCGCTTCGTCAAGCTTTGGTTCAATTCTATCATCGCTTTCTGGATCGAACGCAATGCCAGCTTCATTAAGCAAATCTTTTACATTTCCGCCAGTAGTCCATTCTTTCACTTCTTTTTCGCCGTCATGGATGGTAACTTGGTATGCTTGCGTTACGTCAATATGTAGTCCATCTTCTAATGCTGTCTGCAAATCATGTGATACATCATCACGATCGGCAAAGGAGAGATCGTTCTCCTCTAAAAATTCATCTATTGTGTCCGCAGTTGTATAATACTCCTGCTCTTCTCCATCTATTGTAACGATTATCTGTTTAGCTGTTTTGTAGTTGATTTCCATACCGTTTTCAATAGCTGTATCTGTTTTATGTGACAACAGATCATGTTCCCCAACGGTAATCCCTGCCTCTTCTAACAGTTGGTCAATCGTTGTTGCATGTGTTCTCACTTTCTGTTTTTCCCCATTATCATTTAGTACAACTTCTGCCTTTGTGGCATCAAATAGCACTAAACTTGAAAATACTACAAGTGCTAAAACACCAATGCTTGAAATAACCAGCTTCATTTTCGACGCCGGCATTAGCTTTGAAATAATTCGCATGCTTCTGCCTCCTCTCAATGCATTTTTGATTATAGATACAGTTATATGCAAAGTCAAAGTAAATCCGATTACGGTTAAGTTACAATTCGATTACAACTATATCTGGCATGGGATGTACGAAGCTTACAAGCAGCTACAACCCTTGGTATATAAGGGCTTATCCTGTTTATATTTTTCATAAAAAAAAGCTTGGCTCTTGTGGCCAGGCTCTCTTATTTATTCCATACTTTTCCTATATTTTAACATATTATGTTATTTGTTTTACAACCCTCATAATTCGAGTTTGAAGAGAGAAAAGGCGTTTTGTGTCGTAAGTTTACTAAGTTCCTCTAAACTTACTCCTCTTAAATCCGCAATTTCCTCTGCAACCAATTTTACATAAGCCGGCTCATTTCGCTTTCCTCGGTTCGGGTGTGGAGCAAGAAATGGGGCATCTGTTTCTACAAGTAACCTATCCCCTGGCACCTGTACAGCAACTTCCTTGGGAAGGGGAGCATTTTTGAATGTTACAGGACCTCCAAGCGAAATATAAAAGTTCATATCCAAGCAAGCTTGAACGTATGCTACTGAATCATTGTAACAGTGCATAATACCGCCAATAGCTTGAGCATCTTCTTCCTGTAATATCTCAATAATATCCTCCGTAGCTTCCCTGTTATGAATGATAATGGGCAGCTGTACCTTTTTCGCGAGTTGAATTTGTTTACGGAATACTTCTTTCTGAATGTCCTTAGGAGACTTGTCCCAATGATAGTCCAAGCCCATTTCGCCAATAGCAACAACTTTGGGATGTGCAGATAATTCCTCAATCCACTTTAAATGGTCCTCCGTCATGTCAATGGCGTCAACGGGGTGCCAACCTACCGCCGCATAAATCGTGTCATATTGTTCTGCAATTTCGATTGCAAGCGGGATTGTTTCACTGTCAAACCCGACTACAACCATGTATTTTACTCCGGCCTCAAAAGCTCGTTGGATTGTTTCTTCACGGTCCTCCATAAATTGTCGTGCATTTAAATGGACATGTGTATCAAATAACAATTCTTTTATCCTCCTTAACTCGTTACAGTTTACTGGCATCGCTATGGTATTAGATAAACTATCTATAACAGAAAAGGCCACCTCCCAATAATAGGACCTGACCTTTCCCCTTTTGTTTATTATTTTACAACGGAGCCATTCGGTAAATCTTGTTCTACAGAAGCAAGGACTAGTTTTCCTTCTTCGTCTTCCCCACATAGAATCATACCTTCAGACATTTCACCCCGAAGTTTTACCGGTTTTAAATTAGTGACACAAATTACTTTTTTACCTTGTAATCCCTCTGGGCTATAATGCTGCGCAATACCGGAAACGACCTGGCGCTTTTCTGCTCCTAGATCCAGTTGTAATTTCAACAGCTTGTCTGCTTTTTTAACAGGTTCTGCCTTCACTACTTCTGCTACGCGCATATCTAGCTTCATAAAATCATCAAAAGCAATTTGCTCTTTTGCTTCTTCTTCTTGTTTTGCAGGCTTTTTCTCTTCTTCCTGTGCTGGGCCTTGCATCATTGCTTTAATAGAAGCTACTTCTTTTTCTACGTCAAGTCTAGGGAAGATAGGCTCCCCTTTTTGTACCTTGGTTCCTGCAGGGATATTGCCTTCTTCATAGACACTTTCCCATTCATGCAAGGAATCGTCAGCTACATTCAACTGACGGAAAATTTCAGTCGGTGCTTCTGTTAAGAATGGTTGAAGCATAACAGCAGCCTTACGAAGATACTCTGCTAGATGTGCCATCACATTGCCTAGCCGTTCTTTT
The DNA here is from genome assembly GCF_059758495.1 of Oceanobacillus sp. GQ8. Lineage (NCBI taxonomy): Bacteria > Bacillati > Bacillota > Bacilli > Caryophanales > Bacillaceae > Oceanobacillus > Oceanobacillus sp. GQ8. The sequence goes on from NZ_JCAXEV010000002.1 coordinate 43,699, forward strand.
TGAGATTCATCCTTCGCCAATACCCATGGCGCTGTTTCATCAATATATTTGTTTGTGCGGCTAATCATCTGCCACAAGGACGATAATGCCACAGAGAACTGCATGTCCTCTAATGCATCCTCTACTTTTTTAATCGTTTCTTTTCCGAAAGCTTCCAGCGATGCATCCACTTCCGTCTCGCTTGCCTTATAAGCAGGAATTTCACCATCAAAGTATTTGGTAATCATAGCAATTGTACGATTTAGTAAGTTCCCTAAATCGTTTGCTAAGTCATAGTTTGTTCTTTCCACAAACCCTTCTGGTGTAAAGACACCATCTGAACCAAATGGCACTTCACGAAGCAAATAATAACGTAACGCATCAAGACCATAGCGATCTGTCAAACTTACTGGGTCTACTACATTCCCTTTAGATTTTGACATCTTGCCGTCCTTCATCAGGATCCAGCCATGTGCAAAGACTTTTTTCGGCAATGGCAAATCAAGTGCCATAAGTAGAATTGGCCAGTATATCGTATGGAATCTGACAATCTCTTTGCTCATTAAATGTACATCTGCTGGCCAGTATTTTTGGTACTTCCCTTCATCATCTGTACCATAACCGAGTGCAGTAATGTAATTAAGCAATGCATCAATCCATACATAGATTACGTGTTTTGAGTTACCAGGAACCTTAACTCCCCAATCAAATGTTGTTCTTGATACAGCAAGATCCTCAAGACCCGGTTTAATGAAGTTATTCAGCATTTCATTCTTACGACTCTCAGGCTGAATAAACTCCGGATTCTCATCATAGAATTGGACAAGTCGATCAACGTATTTACTCATTTTAAAGAAATAAGATTCTTCCTTAACTTTTTCTACGGAACCGCCACAATCAGGACAATGTCCATGGTCTAGCTGCCTTTCTGTGAAAAAGGATTCACACGATGTACAATACCAGCCTTCATATTGATCAAGATAGATATCTCCCTGCTTTACAAGCTGGTCAAATAGCTTAGCTAGTACTTTTTTATGTCGCTCCTCTGTGGTTCGAATAAAATCATCATTTGAGATCTTTAACTTTTTCCAAAGTTCTTGAATTCCTCCAACAATTTCATCGACATATTCCTGAGGGGTTTGTCCATTTTCCTCAGCCTTCTTTTGGATTTTTTGCCCGTGCTCATCCGCACCTGTTAGATACATTACATCATAACCGCGCATTCTTTTATAACGGGCAATTGCATCTCCAGCTACTGTCGAATATGCATGCCCAATATGCAAATTACCACTTGGATAATAGATTGGCGTTGTTATATAAAATGTCTTTTTATTTGATGGCATTATGTTACCTCCTTCAATTGCTAACATCTATTATTAAACTATTCCTATTGTAGCTTTTCTTACGTATTTTGCCAAACCCCTTGCAAGATTCAGTATAGCCATGTTCTCAATTCTTCATTAGAGAAACTCGCATACGATCGTCTTCTAGCGTATGTGTATGTTTTTCTTATACTTGGCACTTCAACATTTTCACTACTTCGTCACTGCTTTAGCTATAATTTTATACATTTCTACCGTTTAAAAAAGTTTATTTTGTCGAATTATGTCGAATATTTTAAAGAGAAATGTTCCCCCGTATAGGAAATCACATAAATATGAAATTAAGATGAATTAGTTGGCGAATATGCCTAATAGCTAGTTTATAGGCGGTTTATCAAATTTTCCCACTAATTTTATTTTTAGGTAAATATATATTGACAGGCGTGAAAATCGTTGGTATTCTATTGCTTAGAAACATGTCGAAATATGGCGATTTATTTTACGGAAAGATTGTTCAATACAATACATCCCATTGTGATTGAAGATACTTTCCAACCTATGAGGGGGAGAAAAATGAAGTCTACTGGAATTGTACGTAAAGTCGATGAGCTTGGTCGTGTTGTAATCCCTATTGAACTCCGTCGCACACTTGATATTCATGAGAAGGATGCAATGGAGATCTACGTGGACAACGATAAAATTGTCCTTAAAAAGTATAAACCAAACATGACTTGTCACCTAACAGGGGAAGTATCGGATGACAACCTTTCTTTAGCTAACGGAAAATTAGTTCTAAGCCAAGAAGGTGCTAAAGAACTTGTGAACGAAATTCAATCACGTTTTAATAAGTAATCGCTTCTTTATGAAGTGTTATAAAGCTTAGTAATTATACGTTTTAAAAAGGGCTGACGCTTGCATATGCACGTCAGCCCTTTTTCCTTATGTTGCTTTCTACTATTTCTTATCTAGCTCCAAGCACCACTACTAGGTGACTTCGCATATCGTTCTAGCGCCTTCCGCTGTTCTCTTAATCAATATGATAGGTCTGATAAACGTCGCGCTTTGGCATCTGCCTTTCCGCAGCTACCTTTTTTATCGCCTCTTTACTCGGTAAATTTTCTTCTTCTATATAATAGGTGACATGATCTCGTACTGGAAGATGACTCCACCATAGCACGGTGCTTTCCTCCATATCACTACTACTTCCTTCCACAACAATACAGCATTCTCCCTTTAGCTGATTTTCGGATACATATGTCAGCAATTCTTCTGTTGTACCACGGCTATATTCTTCGAAACGCTTCGTCAGTTCTCTGGCAATCACAGCTTGCCTTTGCCCTAATTGGTCTCGCAATGCTTTTAAGGTGTCCTTTAATCTATGGGGAGATTCGTAAAACAGCAGGGTGTCCTGCAGCCCCTTTAAACGCTCCAGCTCTGCTTCCTTATCCTTCTTTTTCCTTGGCAGAAAACCGTAAAAATGAAACGTTCTTGCAGAAAGTCCCGAACCTACTAGCGCACAAAGCGCTGCATTAGCACCAGGAAGGACGACAACTGGTAGGTCGTTTTCAATGGCAGCCTGTACGAGCTCGTAGCCAGGGTCGGAAATGGCCGGCATTCCAGCATCACTTACTACCGCAATGGATTCTCCATCTATCAATCTTGGAAGCAGTTGCTCCTCCCGTCCCAGCTTATTATGTTCATGATAACTAATCAATGGTGTGTTTATTTCAAAATGGTTCAGTAGCTTTTTTGTATTTCTCGTATCTTCTGCTGCTATCACAGCAACCTCTTTTAATGTTCTAAGTGCGCGAAATGTGATATCTTCCAGGTTACCTATTGGGGTAGGTACCACGTAAAGCGTCCCGCCCAATCCTTCTTCATAACTCTTTTGTACTTTCACCTTGCACCCCTTCTTTCATCCTGTCCCGTATTAAGGCATCCTTTTCCTTACGGGATAGTTGTTTTATTCGATACTCTCGTTGCATTGCCTGTTCCTTTGACGGAAAGTGTTCCATATAAACTACTTCAAGCGGCCCTCTGCCACGGGTGTATTTAGCACCCTTACCTTCTCGATGCATTTGAAGACGTTTTGTTAGATTGTTGGTATACCCTGTGTACAAGGAACCATCTTTGCATTTTAGTATATAAACCGTGTGCTTGGCATCATCCATAAATAATCTCCGCCGCTTCTTCCGTATAGACACCGTCTTCACCGTATATATACAAGGGTGGTAAAAATTTCAGACCTGGCTTCCCATCCCGTGTGCCTTCTATAAGCATCATGTTCGCTTCCTTACCCTTTTTTGGATAAACCAGTTGTATCCGTTTCGGCTCCAGCCTATACTTCCGGAATAACTCAATAATGTCGACAAGCCTGTCAGGCCGGTGAACCATCGCCACTTTACCGCCAGGGCGAACATACAGCTTACATGCTTTGACAACATCTTCTAACGTACAATAGACCTCATGCCTAGCAATTGTGAGATATTCATTATGGTTATGTTCGTTTTTAGAGGGGGTTTTAAAATAAGGAGGATTACATGTCACAACATCAAAACTGCTCTGTTGCAAAGTCGGCCCTACATCCTTTAAATCAGCATGAAGCACCTCTAACTTTTCACCAAGTTCGTTCAGCTCAATATTTCGTTGTGCCATTTGGAAAATACGTTCTTGTATCTCCACCCCTGTAATTTTTGCCTGTGACCTTCTGGATAAAAGCAGAGGAATTACCCCATTTCCTGTGCATAAATCCAGGATTGCTCCTCGTTTAATGGGAACATAGGCAAATTGTGCAAGTAGTACGGCATCAAGAGAGAAGGAAAATGCTGTTGGGCTCTGGATAATCTTCATACTTTCATCTGCCAGTAAATAATCGATTCGTTCATCATCAAATAAAGCTACCATTGTCTTACCCTTTCTATGTAAAAAACCCCGCAGGAGTCTCCGTGTATTTTCTACGTTAAGTCAGATTATTACTAAAAAGCAGGGATGTTAACCATCATGAAAACATTACAATCTACTGTTTCAGTAACATGCGAGTCGACCTTTTGAAGTGTTTCTTTGTAAGAAAGGCTGCCCCGTGATTGGGACAGCCGCTCTTGTGTGCTATTTTTTCTTGTTTAGGAAGTCGAGGCAAAAAATGCAGTCTTCATTTTGCCGTGGACTACCAAATTCGAGGTTACATATATGAAATCCTTCTTCATACAACCTCGCCAGGTTATCATAACCTTCTCCAGGAAAACTCTTGGAAGGCTTGTCCTCACCTGATTCTGTATCTTTTTGCTTATCCGTTTGTTCCAAATGATTGCGTAAATTATGGTTCTCTGCAGCAAGCCTGTGATTCTCTTCTAGCAAATCACGTAAGCGACCCTTTAAATCGCCAAGCTGCTCATATAATTCCCCAATCTGCTGTTCCATATCCGATACCTGATCAAAAATCTGTCTCTTCTTCACGCCTAACTCACCCCATTATTCTGTGGCTTGCGCTAATATACCTTCATCAATTAGTTCGTCTAGAGTATATTCAATGACACGTTCCTTTTCTGGAATTTCGATCTGGATAAGTCGTTCCAGAATGTTTAAACCGACTACTTTCCCTTTACCATGTGGTGTCTTTATAGATTGCCCAATATCAGGAAGTTCACGCTTGGCCGTTTCATAATCGTCGTTCTCATATTTCAAACAGCACATCAGCCTTCCGCATAGCCCGGAGATCTTTGCCGGGTTAAGGGATAAGTTTTGGTCCTTCGCCATCTTAATGGAAACTGGTTCAAAATCACCTAAAAAAGTAGAGCAGCAGAGCATTCTGCCACATGGACCAATCCCACCAAGCATTTTTGCCTCATCACGCACACCTATTTGTCTAAGTTCAATACGTGTTTTAAACATAGCTGCTAAATCTTTTACAAGATTACGGAAATCAACCCTGCCATCTGCTGTAAAATAGAAAATAATTTTATTACGATCAAATGTATATTCTACCTCTACTAGATTCATATCAAGCTTATGTTGAATTATTTTATCTGAACAGGTTTGAAATGCTTTTTCAGCATGCTCCTGATTTTCCACAACGTTTAATTTGTCCTTTTCGTTCGCTACACGAATTACCTGTTTTAGTGGAAGCACAACATCTTCCTCATCCACTTGTTTCTTAGCAATTACCACTTTCCCGAACTCTATTCCTCTTACTGTCTCGACAATGACATAACTGTCCAGGGAAATGGTATGTTCTCCAGGATCAAAATAATATATTTTACCCGCCTTTTTAAAGCGGACTCCAATAACATCTATCACATAATCACCTCTTAATATGAAGTGTAAGTTGTTCCATCACTAATGTGGGATTAACATTTTGCTTCAATTTTCTTTTTGCCTGCATAATCGCGTTTAAATGTGTTAATAATTCTTCCTGCGAAAAGGAAAGGGCCGCTTTTTCGAGCAACTGTTCCTGATTCGTAAAGAAGACCATTTCCGACTCATTTCCGATATGGTAATAAAGTACATCTTTAAGCGCTAGTAGCAGTAAATCAAGTCCTTCTTCTTGCTCGGTTCGTTCTTTAAAATGTACCACCCAATGGTTATGAATAAATAAGTAAACGTCCTGTGGGTTATCGGCAAACATTTCTATTAATTGTACCACTATCTTTCTAGCAGTGGCAAACCACTCATCCTTGCTTCGAGCGATCGCATCGTCCAAATTATTCGTTAGGGCCCCCATCAATTTGGCCGTACTTTCACTCAAGCCATTCTCCACTAATTTCCGCTGAAATTGAACGATATTCAGGGGCTGTAAGTCAATAATCTGGCACCTAGAACGAATGGTTGGCAAAATAGCATGGCTATTCTCTGTCAGCATAATGGCCGTTGTTTGTTTACTTGGTTCCTCTAAAAACTTTAAAATACGGTTGGCTGCATTAACGGTAAGCGTCTCAGCGCCCTTTATGACATATACTTTACGAGTTGATTCCATACCAGAATAGCTGAATTCCTTCTGTAAATTCCGGATCTGCTCTATTTTAATAGACTTCCCTTCTGGTTCTACCCAATGAACATCAGGATGGTTCCCAGAGGCAATTCTTCTACATGCATTACACTGATTACAGGGTTCTACCCCTGCCAGTTTTTCACAAAATAAATTTTTGGCAATCAATTGTGCAATTGCCTCTTTACCTGTCCCACGTGCCCCGTGAAGCAAATACGCATGAGAAATACGGTCTTTTTTTATGCTGTTGGTAATAATTCTGCTAGCCAGTGGCTGTACTTCAGCAATTTCAGACCAGTTCATCATTGTATTCACTCCCTCATTTACGGCATACCTTGTTACGTATATATATTAACCAATAGTCCTTTAATTTCTCCGATTAAGCCAAGGATATCTACTGTCTTTTTTTCCCGATTCATTATTTCTTCTGTTAGCTCTAATAATTTCTCATCTACTTGCTTCACAATAGCCAGTTTACGGCTTTGACCATCTAGACTGAAGCTGTGAGAATGTTCAAGGTCAAGTCCGTTTGACACGGTCTCTTGCAAAAAGCTTTTCACCATTCGCTTAAACTTTGCAAGATCACGAAAGGACCGAAACCGCGCTAGCTTATTACCCTGAAGCGTTATATTTTTCATTAATTGCTGTATTTCCTGCTGTTTCAAGCTTTGGGTTTGGGACCGCAGGCTTTGTTGAAACGAATTAGATTCGACTACATTCGTCCTGGTATAATTCGGCTCTGTTTGTGTCCGTATTTCCTGGCCAATTTTCATAAAATCAGTCCCTTAAACGATTTTCCTTGTAATGCGTGTTTGCACAACCTCTTAAGAATAGGGGACGACCAGCATCAACATTCTAAATCTGCTGGCCGCCTTTCCTCATTGTATATCTAAGACAAGAGCTTTTTAAAATTGATAGAACGACTCGATTGGCAGAATAAAGACAGTTGCACCACCAACTTCAACTTTAACTGGCTTCGGAATATACGAGTCAGCATTCCCTCCCATTGGGGAAATGGGTGCAACCATTTGCTCACGGTGAGAGCAATTGTCTTTAATAATTTGTAATGCTTCGTCTATATACTCGTCCTGACAACCAATCATAAGCGTCGTATTACCTTCTTTTAGGAACCCACCTGTAGTAGCGAGCTTGGTTGTTTTAAAGTTTTCTTCTCCCAATGCATCTACTAGACGATTAGAATCTTTATCCTGAACGACAGCGATAAGCAATTTCATTATACGTAACCCCCTTTACGCTTTATTTTTTAGTAACGTGACAATGCGATCCATCGCCTCATTCTCAACAGCTTCCATAGGCTGGTCCGCATTGATCGCCTGGATTCGGCGAGGAAATCTTTTCACTAGAATATGATAGGCATCATAAACCTGTTCATGAAAATGGAGATTTTCCAAATCCAGACGATTTCGTTCTCTATCTTTATTCGCCGCGATCCTTGCCAATCCCTTGTTTGGCTCTATATCAAAAAATAAAGTTAAATCAGGCATACAGTCACCAATGGCAAATTGATTGATTGAGAACACTTCATCGATGCCCAGTCCTCTAGCATGTCCCTGGTATGCGAGGCTGCTATCAATAAAACGATCACATAGTACTACTTTCCCCGCTTTGAGAGCAGGTAATACTTTCTCGATTAAATGTTGGCGTCTAGAGGCTGCATACAATAAAGCCTCGGTGCGCTCTTCCATTTTCGTATTGGCAGGATCGAGTATTACTTTCCTGATCTGTTCCGCAATCTCAATGCCTCCGGGCTCTCTTGTTGCTAGAACGTCGTAACCCTGGTCACGTAAATGCTTGCTTATACGATGAAGAAGAGAGGTTTTACCAGCGCCCTCACCGCCTTCAAATGTTATAAAGATTCCGTCCACGTCATTTCTTCTCCTTCTGTTGACCCTATAAAGACAGCTACTCTTTCAGGGTCCCTTTGCTGCAACCGCACTCCATTTCCCCGGAGTTGCGTTATATGTTCAAGCTGTTTCTCTTTAATACGCTCTCCCTTAAGTATAAGCGGTATTCCCGGCGGATATGGGATAACGGCCTCTGCCGCTATATGTCCCGCTGCCTCGGTGATAGGCACATGCCTTGTTTCCAACTGATCCATTTTTGCATAAGGAATAGCCAGCTCTGTTATGGATTCAAGCCCCGTTAAAAACGGTACTATATCTATTGTATCATGCATTCGACTATTTTTTAATTGCTCATTCACTGTTTTTATTGCTTTTTTCAATGTTTCAGTTTGTCTAAAAGGAGACAGCCCGTGAATAAATAAAATTTGATTGTCTGTTTGAAGCTCTGGATAAATATATTGTGCTTCAAACAGTTTTGCTACTTCATTGGCAGAATGTTTCACGTGTAACGTTATTTTTAATGGATCCTCTGCAGGGACAATGGACCAGTTTTCCGAATCCTCTAATAGCCTCTTTACTTCTTGGACACTTCTCATAACAGCGTCCACATTTTCTCCGGACATAGTCGCCAGAAAAGCCCTTGAAATATCTAGTGATGCCATCAACGGGTAGGATGGGCTGCTTGATTGCAAGAGTTGCAAATAATGAGATAATCTCCCTCGCGACACTAAGGAAGAGTTGTGATGCAGGAAGGATGCCATCGTCATGGCTGGTGCCATCTTGTGTGCCGATTGAACAACAACGTCTGCTCCTAAGCTAATAGCAGAGGCAGGAAAAGGGTTTCCGAGAGAAAAATGCACGCCATGCGCCTCATCTACGAGTACAGGGATTTGATAATCATGTGCAAGCTCAATCATTTCTTTTAAGGGGTACGTTCCTCCGAAATAATCCGGGTATGTCAGCACCACTGCCTTTGCATCTGGATGTCTTTTCAAAGCTTCTAGTAATGTATCTTGCTTCGGGTTGGTGAATCGATCGACACGTTCCTCATATTCGGGTGAAATAAAAATTGGATTAGCTCCCCTTAACTCTAAACCATTCATAATGGATTTATGGCTGTTTCGCTGAACAATAACTTTATCTTCGCGTGAACAAGCTGCCATAATCATGGCCAAATTTCCTACGGTACTCCCTCCTACAAGGAAGTAGGTATGTTTTGCCTGAAAGTATTCTGCAGCAAGACGTTCTGCTTCTGCGATAGGTCCTTCCGGGGCATGCAAGTCATCCAGTCCAGTCAGTTCCGTCATATCCAATTTTAATATTGCATCATAAGAGTCACTTGCCTTCTCGGGAAAAATGGTTCCATTTTTATGCCCTGGCACATGAAAGGAGACAGGGCTGTTCTTAGTGAATTGTTTTAATGCTTGGAATAAAGGGGTCAATTGCTGATCCATGATAAGACGCTCCTTCTTTTATTGTTTATGTAGGCCGATAATCATTTCTATTTGTTCATGCTATTTTACTATAACAAAATGGCAAGCGCCTGTTTTTATGGAAGAACGACTATCCCTCTAGTTAAACCATTGGAAAAAAACAAAGGCGGAAGCGCCCGTTCAGCAACGTATAAGCTGGAGCACTTCGCAATGAGATAAAGGAAACACGGTGAGGTACAAATCGATGATGACTTATCGTAGTGGAGAAGTGTGAAGCTTTCTAGTTGCTGGGCGCTGGAGCCGGACGTGGCTGTTCCCGTATACTAAGTTATCCCCAGCCAAATAAAATTTATAGTTTCCTAGGAAATAAAAAAGTCTCTGCAAAAAGCAAAGACTTACGTATCTATGAATATAGTTTTGGTTTGGTTGCATTCTTTAATTTTCTCACATAATAATTGTATTTTTCTTCTCGTGGCTCTGTATGAATCATATTATGCTCGCACTCTGTACAAATGAATGTCGTGTACAAATGGATCCCTCTAGCCTTTTCTTCCTCACAGATCCCACATCGTTGCGAATATGTTGTTTGTTCCATCTCCCCACCTCCGTTAGAAACTAGTATCTCCCAATCTAACGAAATATATACGAAAAATCTTTGAAAAAATGAGAAGCTATTAATCTGTCCTTCTAAGGAATCGTTTGGACAATTGAAAGATATAGAAGAAGTGAATACCCACTCCCAAAAACCCAATAAAGAGGCTAGTCATCAAATGGACGCCCTCCATAAGAAATAACTTTGCCGGCCAAAAGGTTGGCAAGATGCCACCAGCCCAGTGCCATGGCTCTGAAACAAAATAAATGATGAATGGGACAAATACAACAAGACCGACACCTTTAGAGAGAGCTAACCCTTCTATCTTATTAGCTGCAATGGCAACAAGAAACAAACAGATAATCGGAGCCTCCATTGCCAGCATTACTGTTACCAACAATTTATCTAAAATGGGGAAGGAAACAGGACTCGCCCGCTCCAAATAAATATATCCATACAACACGGTTAACACCCCTGGTAATAACAAGCGGTACAACAGGTAGCCCTGTTTACTCAACGGCGTCACAGCAAAGTAGTCTATCATTTTGTCATCTCGTTCATCAAGCATAATAAAGCCTGCCATGATGCCTAGTAATAATGGAATTAATAGAATAAAGAAGCCCGCCAAGAGTTCATTATAGGCACCTAACGCAAACTGTGCAGTAGCAAACGGCAATATGAAGCGAACAAGTAAGATGAGTAAGAGGGGGCCAATCAAGGAAATCAATAGCATTGGATCCCTGTATATTTGCTTCATGTCCCCTTTTATTAAATGGAAGACGGACTTCATAATGTTTTCCCCTCACTTGCTTTACGTATAATCATGTTATAAAAAGATTTCCTTGCCCAAATAAATGCTATGACACCCCAAATTATTAGCATTACCACAGAATATATTGCCTCCCACGTAGTAATTGAATGAAATCCTGAGCTGATCAAAAGAAGAGCACCTTTTGTTGGCAAAAGCATAAAAAGAAAATGGTCCATCCCTGTTATTTCTAGTAACGGAAGTAAAAATATCAGGCTGTAGATAGAGGACAGAAGAAAGAATCCATTTAGCGTATGGCAACGCACCGCTACCCCTAAACCAAAAATGGTAAAAAACATGGATGTTAAAAACACACCGACCAGAAACAGCACCAGATAATGAGATATACCAAAAACACTGATATGAATGATATAACTTGTTAGAACAGATAACACCGTTAGTGAAAGTGCTTTGGAGAAGATGTACTCTTCCACTTTGTACGGCGTAATGAATAGATTGTCTAAAATATTCTGGTTCCGTTCTAAAAGGACGAGCCCACCGATAAAGAAAAATCCTAATACACCAGGATCAGAAAATGTAATGAAGATCCCAGCAATTTCTCTATACTGTTCCGGGATCTGATGGAGCGCAATAATGTAAAATAGACTGACTAACGTATAGACTGCATACAGTCCGTGACGAAATTGAATTTTTATATCATAGAGAAAGGCTGCAGGAAATCTCATTTCAATCCTCTCCCTGTAACATTAATAAAGATGTCTTCGAGTGTTGCCTCCTGTGTATGGATCGTCTCCACATTATGTGTTTGGAGAATACCTAAAAAATCATGATTTGTCCCGATTCCTTGTAAGTCAAATTCACTTGTTACTAACTGATGATCCTTTTCACGATACTCCAAGCGGACTTTTCTTTTATTATGAAGCACCCGTAAATTTCTGGGGGAATCAATCAATTCGATCTTTCCATCTACAATAAAAGCAACCCGATCACAAATCTCATCAGCAGTACTCATGTTGTGTGTGGTAATTAAAATCGTTTTCCCTTCTTCTTTTAAGCTTATAATTTTATCTTTTACTTTTTTAGCGTTAAGTGGATCTAATCCTGAAGTCGGCTCATCTAGGAAGAGGATATCCGGATTATTTAATAATGCACGACATAAATTCAACCTCATTTTCATTCCTTTAGAGTAAGCGGCTACTTTCATATGAGCGGACTCCATTAATCCCATTTCTGTAAGCAACTGCGGTGGTTCAGCAGTATCCCCTGCATAGAGGTTGCGGAATAAGGAGAGGTTTTCCATTGCCGTAAGCCGCTGATAGAAATTAGGAAATTCAAAAGCTACCCCAATCCTTTCATAATAAGAGCGACTTACCTGGCTTACTTCCTGGTCAAAAATTCGAACCTCGCCCTGATAGCTTTTCAGCATACCAATTAGTATCTTTTGGGCCGTACTTTTTCCCGCACCGGACGGACCAAGAAACCCAAAAATCTCCCCTTTCTTTATCGTAAAATCCATCCCTTTTAGGGTAGGCTCTTTACGACCAGGATAAGTAAAAAACAACTTATCTACTTTTATCATCTAATCCACCTTCTTAATTAAGCCATTAGATATAAAGGTAAGGAGTAAGTCCATGGATTCTGCAAAGTGCTTCTCACCAATCTGTTGCTTTTGAAGGAATAATAAGAAAACCATGCGCAGTAGTTGGATAACAACCTCAGATTGTTCCTCTACTATGGCGTTTTCTCTTTGCAATTTTTCAATTAATGGTGTGAAGAAATCCACATCACTATTAGCAAGGTGGGCTACTTTCTCCTCTGGTAATTTTCTAAATAGCGCTTCCATTATTCCCTCGTCAAATAACTGGCGAATAAATGCATTAGATTCCATTATGGAAAAAGCCTCCATTAAAAAGGATTTGAAGCTTTCTCTCGTAACGTTACCCGACTGGAAAAATGGTAGCACAAGTTGTTCTCTAATCCTTTCTTCTTCTTGCTCCAAGATCTCTAAATAAAGCACTTCTTTGCTTTCATAAAAATTGTAGAAAGAACCTTGCGCTATCCCGACTGCTTTCGTGATATCCGAAATACTCGTTTTCTTCAGTCCTCGTTTCACAAACAAGTCCCTTCCTTTTGCAAGAAGATCTTGTTGAATCCATTCCTTTTCCCTTTGCCCAAACTTTGGCATCCCAACATCCCCTTGTTTTTGAATATATGAATAATTTTATTTTATATTCATATATTAATCAAAACCGTTACGTTGGTCAAGCCATTTAGCATTAAAAAAATTCACATTCGCCCGTCTTTTAGAGAATGTGTACGTTATTCGTATACTAAGAACTACAATATTTTAATTAGGTCGCCATTGCTTCTTCGCTGAAATTTTATAACTTTCCTAGAGTGAAATAAAAACTGCCATAGGGGGATAACTCGTCCCAGTGGCAGTTTTTTATATGGGAAACATTATGGAAGAATAAATAAGTGAATAGCTGCTAGGGAGGCCATTCCAAACAATCCTAAAAATCCGGATACAACTACTGTGAACACGTTAATTGGAATGTGTAGCCCCATTGCTCCACCAAACACATTGAAAAAAAACAAAAATAAAATCCCAATTCCTAATTTTACTGTCCCCTGCGCTAAAAAACGCATTGGCTTAATGGGGGCCCCTACCAGTAATAAAACAATGATAAGTGCAATCATTACGGTTATGACCACTGTAGAACTCATCCAAATCCCCTCCTTGTCCCCTTTCTTGAAATGCAAGAAAGTATAGAATAAGCGCCGTTGTCTAGCTTGCTACGAACGCCAAATACTCGGCTCCCCCTAATGTGCCTGCAATAAAGGAGACTTACCGAATAGCATTCACCAGAGAATCCGTCGCCCTTATGCCTTGTCTGGAAGGCGAAAATCATCATCACTTCGTTTCATCTCGCTTGGACTCTGCGCTTTTCTTATTTTTATGAAGAAAGGAAAGAAAAAAGAACATTAGTTAGAAAAACTCATGATTGCTCGTCTTCTAACGAATAGGGATGGTATTCTATACTTGGGGATTCAAAAATTTTACGCTTTCCGAACGTGAAAAAAGGCAAGGGAACACAATAGGTTCCCTTGCCTTTTCGGAATGGAAATGTAAAGAAATTTTGCTCTCAGAAATTCTCTGTGGTTAGCGGAAACTCATGGCACTAACTTTACGATGCCTTGCCTCACGGAGTAAAAATAAATAATTCGCTTGAGCAAGTGCTTCTCTATTTACCGCGTGTACCGGTCGTTCAATGCTTTGTTCTAGCAAAGAAGAGATGTGCTTCCATTCGTTTTCCAATTTGAATATTGAATCTAATAATTGCTCATCCATATCGCTTTTTTTAATTTTTTTGGCCATGTGTCCCACCTAATCCTTACAAATCTCTTCTACCTTCCAACGCTTTTGATAGTGTTACTTCATCTGCATATTCTAAATCCCCACCGACTGGAAGTCCGTGTGCAATACGAGTTGTTCGTACCCCTGACGGCTTTACTAGACGGGAGATATACATCGCCGTTGCCTCTCCCTCGATATTTGGGTTAGTGGCGAGAATCAGTTCTTTTACCTCTTCGTCTTTAAGGCGATTAATTAAATCTGGTACGTTAATATCCTCTGGACCAATTCCGTCCATTGGAGAAATAGCACCATGAAGGACATGGTATTTACCGTGGAACTCCTTCATCTTCTCCATTGCTATCACATCTTTAGGATCTTGAACTACACAGATAATGGACGCGTCCCTTGATGTATCCTGACAGATGGAACATGGATCTTGGTCCGTAATATGCCCACACACAGAACAATGCGTTAATTCACGCTTGGCATTTACGAGAGCCTTGGCAAAGTCCATTACGTCGTCCTCTTTCATATTCAAAACAAAAAATGCCAGTCGGACAGCAGTCTTAGGTCCAATCCCCGGCAATTTTGTAAAACTGTCAATAAGTTTAGATATTGGTTCTGGATAGTACATCATTTTCCTCCTAGAAGCGACACAAGCAAGGGCCTAGACTAACATTACTATCCATCCACTTGCTATTAAGCACAGCATGCTGCCTCCCCGCTTCACAGGTGGCAGCGCTAATGTGAAACTAGAACATTCCTGGCATATTCAACCCTTTGGTGAATTGTCCCATCGTGTCATTCGTTTTATCTTCAATTTGCTTAATTACATCATTTGTTGCTGCAAGAATGAGATCTTGTAACATATCAATATCATCTGGATCTACAACTTCTTCCTTAATCTGTACATCCGTAATTTCTTTTTTACCGTTTGCAGTAACAGTAACCATTCCCCCACCTGCTGATGCTTCAAACGTCATTTCATGGAGTTCATCCTGTGCCTGCATCATTTTTTTCTGCATTTTTTGCATTTGTTTCATCATTCCGCCCATATTCCCCATACCTTTCATGGAAAACGCCTCCTTTAAATTAAACTTAGCATTATTTTACCAAACTTTAGTAAAGCTAATCATGTATTTCAATCAGATCATCTCCAACAAGCTTTCTTGCCTCTTCCACCAGTGGATCAACCTGTTGTTCCTCAGATTCGGTGCTTTTTTCTTGGTTATTTATATAATCTGTTCTAATTTCCGACCAATTCAATTCGGGAATAGGAATAATAGTCAGCTGCTTGTTCAGTACACTTGCAAGAACTGATTCGACCGTCTCCCGGTTATCAAGAAATAATGAACAGTGAATCTCATACTTAAATGCCACAATTATCGCCTGATCTGATGCTGCTACAGGCTTACTATCCTGTATTGTAGCATGTGCAGGAGCATTTGATGACTTAAGCTTCGATAGAAAGTTTGCCCACTGACCGTGCACATTTTTCAATGCGGCTTTTTCCGCCTGCTTTAGAACGTCACGAATGCGCTCATTCGGAATTTTATAGCTGTTTTTCGTTGCCCTTGTCTGTGGTCTGCGCTGCTCTCTTGGAGCGGCAGCTTGCACAGCTACTTGTGGGTTTTGTTTTAATGCAGCTACTTCTTTTTCTAGCGCTGATAGCTTACTGGTCAGTTTCATGACGGCATCGGAATCCTCGTTTCTTTCCGTTACCGGTGCTGCTTCAGTTTGCTGTTGTCCGTTCGTAAGTGACAGAATGGCTATTTCAATAAACACCTTGGGACTGTTCGTCCACTTCATCTCTTGCTGGCATTGATTTAGTTCCATAATTGCCTGCTGTACCCATTGGATCGACACAGCTTCTGCCAAAGAAGTGAAGCTTTCATCTGTTCTTGCCCTCTCCAGTAACCCTTCAAGAGATGGAGCACTCTTAAATAACAGGAGGTCACGCAGGAAGTAGATCATGTCATAGACAAAACGGCCTGGATCTTTACCACGACTTATCAATTCATCCAATTGCTTTAATGCATGTTGGACGTTTTTTTCGTGCATGGATTGTACCATATCCGTTAAAATCTGTTGCGAAACACCGCCAGTAACTGCGAGGACATCCTCCAGTTCAACCTTTTCTTCACTATAGGATATTGCCTGATCTAGTATGCTTAGCGCATCACGCATTCCGCCTTCTGCTGCAAGTGCCACTGTTTCCATTGCTTCCTGAGAAACAGAAATACCTTCTGTATCGATAATCGACTGCATACGCTCCACAATCGCTGCATTGGAAATTGGCTTAAAATCAAACCGTTGGCACCTTGAGAGAATCGTTAATGGAATCTTATGTGGCTCCGTTGTCGCAAGAATAAAGACAACGTGCTTTGGTGGTTCTTCCAATGTTTTTAATAAGGCATTAAAAGCATTCGTAGAGATCATATGCACTTCATCAATAATATATACTTTATAGGGAACAGAGCTGGAAGCGTACTTCACCTTATCCCGTATGTCACGAATATCCTCCACACTTGTGTTGGAAGCCGCGTCAATTTCAATTACATCCGAAATCGACCCATCCTGAATTCCGCGGCATGCCGCACATTCATTACAGGGTTCCTTTGCCGGTGCCTGTTCACAGTTTATCGTTTTGGCGAAAATTTTTGCCGCACTCGTTTTCCCCGTTCCACGTGGGCCCGAGAATACATAAGCATGCGAAAACTTCTCCTGGACAATCGCATTTTGCAATGTACGTGTAATATGTGTTTGTCCGACTACGTCCTGAAATTTTCTAGGACGCCAAACGCGATATAATGCCTGATAGCTCATAATACAAAATCCCCTCTATGATCTCTTTCTAATTATACTCTATTTACAGGGTGAATGTGAACCGTAGCTTGTTAACAGTTTTAACAAAAATAATGTGTGCAAGACAAAAGGTTATATTGTCCTAGCCACAAGCCCTCCAGTAGCTGCATGATTGGAATTCTTCTGCCACCTGATATATAGGATAAAAAAAGATTAGTGCATATGTAATTTCTTTATATAAAATCTATTCTGTTTTGCCTGCTTGCGATTTTGCTTTATAATAAATAAGAAACAAGTATGAAGGAGAATTGATATGAGTCTATTAAATGATATCTTATCCTATAACGAAGAATTTGTAGAAAAAAAGGAATATGAGGCATACCAGAAAGGTAAAGTTCCCAATAAACGCTTACTAATCTTGTCATGTATGGATACACGATTAGTCGAACTCTTACCAAAGGCAATGAATGTTGGGAATGGGGACGTGAAAATCTTAAAAACAGCAGGCGCGCTTGTCTCCCACCCCTTCGGCAGTATTATGCGGAGTATTTTAGTTGGTGTTTATGAACTTGGAATTGACGAAATATGTGTAGTAGGACACCATGATTGCGGGATGTCCGGAATCAAAGTAGACGATACACTACAGAAAATGAAAGAGCGTGGTGTGACAGAAGAGAAACTGGATACACTTGCGTTTTCCGGTATTGACTTTGAACAATTCCTACAAGGGTTTGACAATGTAGAGGACAGTGTTAAACACAGTGTTTCCACTGTACATAACCATCCACTGTTGCCAACTGATGTACCCGTACACGGACTTGTGATCAATCCAGATACAGGAAAGCTTGATCTTATCGTCGATGGATATGCAACTAAATAAGACGCTAGTTATGCGTTAAAGAATTGGAGTGCCAGTCGCGAGATATTGCAGGCCAAAATGTCGCTCATCCACTAAATTGTAAGCAAAACTGAAGAAAGCCTTCAGCCCTTAAGGGGCTGAAGGCTTTCTTTATATGTATGCCGTGCACCCACCGTCGATTTGACGGCCCTATGCGTTACCTAAGTTCATGGCTCGGCCCAGGCTTCCCCGCGGCACACGGAGATAACCACTTACTGCTGCTTCCTTCCGGACCTGACAGAATTCATGGGTCTCTGTTGCGCAGGACCTGGACGTCAACACCACTCCGTTAGGGCAGACCATAAAGTCGCCAAACCTTGGGTGGGGATTCGGCCTCGCTATAGCGGATTGCGAGTACAGGGCACCGCTACCTCCCCGCTTAGCACGACATTAACTATTATAACGACTTTTTTAGTAGAATGCAATGATTGTCCTATACAAAAATATGGGAATAAAAGCTGGAGGCTGTTTTAATCAGACAACGACCCATCCCCAGTTTTCCTTTGCCTTCTTAAATCTCGAAAGAAATTACGTAAAAGGGAGCCACACTCCTCTTCCAAAATACCACCTGTCACCTCGACTTGATGGTTAAATCGTTTTTCATCTAATAAATTCATAAGTGTACCAGCACACCCAGCCTTCGGATCTGGCGCCCCATATACAACTCGCTTTATTCTTGATTGTACAATTGCCCCAGCACACATCGGACATGGCTCTAACGTGACATAGAGTGTGCAGTCCTCCAGGCGCCAGCTCCCTATCTTTTTATTCGCTTCCTCAATCGCAAATAATTCTGCATGCGATAACGTAGTTTGGGAAGCCTCCCGTTCGTTATAACCAGTGGCAATGACTTCATCTCGAAAAACAACCACAGCGCCGATCGGAACTTCTTTTTTCGCACCTGCTTTTTTCGCTTGTATAATTGCCTGTTCCATAAAATGATCGTCCATCTTCATACATGACACCTTCTTAAGTTTGAATTAGTTCAAATAGGTAATAAATAGAATATGATGTTAAAAAGGAGCTGCTAGCATGGAAACGCCACAAAACGATACTGCTGTATTGTTTGTAGATATTATAAACCATTTTGATTTTGATGGTGGAGATGACTTACTCGCCAACACTAAAGAAATTCTACCGAATATGAAAAGGCTTCGTCAATATGCAAAGGATCATGACTTGCCTCTTATTTATATAAATGATCACTATGGCTTATGGCAGGCTGACTTTAAAAAAGTAACAGACTACTGTAAGAATGAGAAGAGCCACGAAGTGATTGATGCGATTGGTCCGGATGATGACGACTATTTTCTTATTAAACCACAGCATTCGGCCTTTTTCCAAACCCCTCTTCAATCGCTTTTAACAGAGCTCGGGAAAACCAAATTAATCATATCCGGTATTGCAGGTGACATTTGTATTTTGTTTACAGCCAAGGATGCTTATATGTATAAATTTGATTTAAAAATACCAAAAAATTGTATGGCCTCTGAGAGTACGCAAACAAACGACTATGCCCTGTATCTCATGGAGTCTGTAATGAAAGCAGATATTGATACTTTCTAATGACATAAAACGAACCCTTCCTTCATAATTTGTAAGTAGGACATCTATGAAGGAGGGATTTTTTATGCAAATTCACGTGGTCGAACAAGGACAGACCTTATATGAAATAGCAAATACATATAGTACTTCTGTAACTGCAATTTCAGAAGCGAACGAACTAGACGCCCCAGATAGCCTTGTGGTAGGTCAGGCATTAGTCATTCCTATTATAGGACGTTTTTATTTTGTACAGCAAGGTGACAGCTTGTACTCGATCGCACAGCAATTCAATATGTCACCAGAGGAGCTAGCACAAATTAACCAATTCCCAATTGAAAATATTCTTCCTGTTGGGTATCGACTTTACATCCCCCAGCAGCCTCGAAGATCCATTCAATCGGCTGCATACATTGAGCCAATGGGTGACACGGTTTCACAGACATTAAAAAATGCCGCAACTAAAAATTCTCCATACCTAACATACCTCTCTATTTTCAGTTATAACGTGAATCGAGATGGAACGCTAACACCCCCGCCACTTAATGGGCTAGCAGCCATTGCGGAAGAAAATAATACCGCACTCATGCTTGTTTTAACCAATCTTGAAGAGGGATCATTCAGCGCGGAGCTTGGTCATATTATTTTGACAGTGCAGGCAGTGCAAAATACCTTACTGGATAGCGTTTTGAACGTTGCTGAAGAAGGTGGATATACGGATATTCACTTTGATTTTGAATTTCTCCGTGCAGATGACAGGGAAGCATATAACGACTTTTTAAGAAAGGCAAAGGAGCGCTTCTCCCAGGCTGGCTTAATGCTATCTACAGCCCTTGCACCCAAAACCAGTGGAACACAATCAGGACAATGGTATGAAGCCCATGATTACGCTGCCCATGGAGAAATTGCTGATTTTGTTGTTCTCATGACTTATGAATGGGGATACAGCTACGGCCCTCCACTAGCAGTCTCACCACTCAACGAAGTAAGACGTGTGGTAGAATATGCCCTAACTGTAATGCCCTCTGAAAAAATTATGCTAGGTCAAAATTTATATGGATATGACTGGACACTTCCTTATGAAGAAGGGGGAGAAGCAGCCCGTGCCGTAAGTCCGCAACAAGCTATAACGATCGCGCGGGAAAATAATGCTGAAATCCAGTTTGACCCGGGCTCCCAGGCTCCATTTTTCATATACACAGATAGCGAGGGTAATCAGCATGAGGTGTGGTTTGAGGACGCTCGATCCATTCAAGCAAAATTTAATTTAATTAAAGAACTAGACCTACGAGGAATCGCATATTGGAAACTAGGTCTAGCATTCCCGCAAAATTGGTTATTACTAAACGACCAATTCAAAGTAGAAAAGCTAGTTTAGATATAATATTGAAAACGTGCGAACGAAAGCAAATAGGTTTAAACATTAAAAAGCCGAATGGTAATTCGAGAGATTTCTTAGCTATCGAATGCGCCATTCGGCTTTTACTTATAATAGAAGGTTTTGAACCCAATTCAGCGTAATAATTTTCCGTAGTGCTAAATTAGTACTTCGTTTTTAATATCCCTTTCCCTTATTTTAAAAGATTTAGGGATTCGCGGTTAAATGCCGGAATATCATCAGGCTGACGACTTGTTACAAGTTGGTCTTGGCAAACTACTACTTCTTCGTCAACTACTGTTGCGCCAGCATATTCCATATCAACTTGAATGGATTTAAAGCCTGTCGCTTTACGTCCCTCTAAAGTCTTCGCTGTAATAAGCAACTGCGGACCATGGCAGATTGCAAATACTGGTTTCTTTTCATCCATAAAATGCTTCGCAAACTTCACAAAGCGGTCATCAGCGCGTAATTGGTCTGGTGAAAAACCACCTGGAATGAATAACGCATCGAAATCACTTGGGTTTACATCATCAATACCATAATCAACGCTTAAGCTTTCTTTATTATTCTTTCCTGTTACTTTTGCGCCTTTTTCTTTTTCAATGGTAACCACTTCATGGCCAGCATCTTTAAATGCTTTAGCTGGATCTGTATATTCTACATCCTCAAACATATTTGTAAGCACTGTTGCGATTTTTTTACCCATGAATTATCCGCTCCTTTTAGTAGTATTACATAAATAGGTGTTCCCACTTTGGAGAAAATAAAACATTTTAGTCCTTTTAGGGAAAGTTGAAAAGACCACGAAGCGTTGTTGCTCCGTGGCCTTTTCTGTGAAGATATCTTTTAAAAGCGATCTTTAATCTATTATTCTTCTAGGGTTGATGTGTCCCCTGTTGGAAGTCCCAGTTCCCAAGACTTCAGCAGTCTACGCATAATTTTACCGCTTCTCGTTTTAGGGATAGCATCCTTTACTTCTATTTCTCTTGGAGCCGCATGGGCACTTAGCCCATTTTTAACAAATTTACGAATGTCTTCAAGCAATTCTTCCGACTCTGTATAGCCATTGTTTAACGTGATAAAAGCTTTAATTATCTCTCCGCGTTCAGGATCTGGTTTACCTATTACGCCTGCTTCAGCAATCGCCTCATGTTCAATGAGCTTGCTTTCTACTTCGAATGGTCCAACGCGTTCACCCGAGGTATTAATAACATCATCCAAGCGACCTTGGAACCAGAAATAGCCGTCCTCATCTTTATACGCACTGTCACCAGAAACATACCATCCATTTATAAAATAGCTTTCATACTTGCTTTGATTATTCCAAATCGCCCGCATCATAGAAGGCCATCCTTGTTTAATCGCAAGGTTACCCATTTGTTTTGGTGGGAGTTCATTCCCTTCGTTATCGACAATGGCAGCTTCAATCCCGGGTACAGGTTTCCCCATCGACCCTGGTCGGATTTCCTCTGATGGAATGTTGGCAATCAACATTGCACCCGTCTCTGTCATCCACCATGTATCATGAATCCGCAGGTCAAATGCCTTGAGCCCCCATGTAACAACTTCCGGGTTTAGCGGTTCACCCACACTTAAAATATGGCGCAGCGAGGATAAAGCAAATTTATTGGCCACCTCTGCCCCTGCACTCACAAGCATACGAAGAGCTGTTGGGGCAGTATACCAGACACTCACTTCATGGTTTTGAATCGTTCCATACCAATCCTCTGGGGAAAATCTTCCTCCCCTAATAACATTGGTAACGCCATGTAGCCATGGTGCAAATATGCCATAGCTTGTGCCTGTAACCCAGCCAGGGTCAGCCGTACACCAGTATATATCATCCTGCTTCAGATCAAGCACCCATTCTGCCGTAGCATAATGTTGAATCATGGCATTATGCACATGGTAGACCCCTTTTGGTTTACCAGTTGATCCAGAGGTGTAATGCAATAGCATGCCATCCTCTAAATCTACCCACTCAATTGAAAATTCGTCAGATGCTTGCTTCATTTCTGCTTCGTAATCAACAAATACAGAAGAGCTTTCTATACCATTACCTACAAGCACAATTTTTTCCAAGCTCGGTAAATCATCCTGTGGAACACGTTCCAATAAATCAGGCGTTGTAATCAATACCCTCGCTTCACTATCTTGTAGTCTATCTCGAACAGCTTGCTCCATAAATGCTTCGAATAAAGGCCCTGCTATTGCACCAACCTTCAAAATACCGAAGAAAGCTGCATAAAATTCAGGACTACGCGGCATAAAGAGAAAGACGCGGTCCCCTTTCTTAACATCATGTTTTTTCAGGACATTAGCAAAGCGGTTACTTTGATTACGTAAATCTTGAAAGGTTAGCTTCTCCTCCCTGCCCGGAGCAGAATATAAAAGGGCTGTCTTGTTTCTCTTTTCTGGGTTCTCCGCATGGCGATCAATGGCTTCATAAGCTGCATTGACCTTACCCGTTTCATTCCAAGAAAAGTTCTCTTTTACCTTATCCCAAGAAAAATTTTCTTTCACCTGCTTGTAATCTTTTAAATTGTGATCCCCTTCTCTTGACGGTACTTTCTGCATATCCATCCAATCACCTCAGCATTCTGTTTTTTTGTAAACGATTGCATTTTAACGATCCGAATTGTTTAAAGATTTAGGTAACTAATCCTATTTTAGACTATATGGAAAAAATTTTAAAGTGATTAGATATAAGAATACGAGAATTAGTCCAGAAGAAGGAGAAACTTGTGTATAAGCAAGATTATATACAACACTCTCTGTAAAAAAAAGCACCTACCGCGATTGCGATAGATGCTTCTTACGTCAGGTAAGATTAGCCTTTTCTTCTTTTCTTCGTTCATTCTCGGAAATAATGTATGCACAGGCTGCATCACCTGTAATATTAAGCGATGTCCGTAACATATCAAGTAGACGATCAACACCAATTATGAGAGCAATCCCTTCTACAGGAAGGTTGACTTGGTTTAAAACCATCGCTAGCATGACAAGCCCAACCCCAGGGACACCAGCTGTACCGATGCTTGCCAGTGTTGCTGTTAAGATGATCATTACAATATCACTTACACCAAGCGATGTTGCGTAAACCTGTGCGATAAACACTGTAGCTACTGCCTGCATAATCGCCGTGCCATCCATGTTTATTGTTGCACCTAATGGCTGGACAAAGCTACTGACAGATTTTCTAACACCCAGGTTTTCCTGAGCAGTCTTCATGGCAACAGGTAGGGTTGCACTGGAACTGGATGTACTAAAACCTAGAGACATCGCAGGGAAAAATCCTTTATAAAATTTCAACGGACTTCCCTTTCCAATTCCCCAAATAGCAAGACTGTAGGTAATTGCGCCATGCAGAATGAGCGCGAGAATAACAGCGACCATATACATGACCATTGGCCCAAGAGCATTCAGTCCTGCGTCGCCAATGGCAGAAGCAATAAGAGCAAACGCCCCATATGGAGCTAGTTTCATAATCGCATTAACAAGAAAGATTAATAGATCGTTAGCCTGTTCAAACAGACGATAGATTCCAATTGTTTTCTCACCCAACACTGCAAGTGCTACCCCTATGAAGATAGCAAATGCGATAATCTGTAGCATATTCCCTGAGGTCATCGCTTCTATTGGGTTCTGAGGGATAATGTTAACTAATGTATCCATAATTGGTGGTGCTTCCTGAGACTCGTACTCTACATTACTCGTATCGAACGTCCCAGCTTTTCCTGGCTCCAGAATATAGGCGATACCAAGCCCAATAATTAAGGCGATAGCTGTTGTAACCATATAGAAAAGAATTGTCTGTATACCAATTTTTCCTAACTTTGCCGGATCACCAAGACCAGCAGTACCTAGTACAATGGACACAAATACAATTGGAACGACAATCATCATAATTAAGTTTAAAAATATTTGACCTACAGGGCCTAATAAGTAAGTATCTAGTGGACCATATAGAGATGATGGTGCAAAGCTTAGACCAATTCCCGTAATAACACCGAGAATTAGCGCAATAATAATTTTTTTTGTTAGACTCATAGCCTTAATTCCTTTCTATGTTTTATTCTTTTGTTGTATAACTTGGAATGTTTAGGTCTGTGTGGGAGATTGCTAGAAATGATAAAAATAGATTTGGAATACATGTGCAGGATTGAACCTATTGTATAAAGCATAGACTACCAGTATATGCTATTTTACCATATTTTTATTCTATCGAAAATGGTAATATAACCCCATATTTCGTAACGAAAATGTACCGAATTGAAGGATGGAATTAAAATGCTCAGAATAACTTTATGCAAAGAAGGCACTTATATATGTTAGAATTATTAGATAATAAAAGGGAGGGATGGGAATGAGTGACGATAAGGAAACTCCTGAAAGAAGAAGAGAAAGATTAAGACAGGAAGAATTAAAGAGACCTTCTAGCAGTATTCATGGAAGTGTTCTTTCTGATTTAGTTGGTGCTCTAGGCTGGAAGGGGACTTTACTCCTAATCATCCTGATGATAATTGGCTTTTTCGTCGTATCGATATTTGTTATTTAATACCTTCATTATCTTATGTTAAAAGAGATGATCTATTACGTGCTTTTAAAAGAAAAGAAGATAAACATACCTGTGCAAAACAAAACGAAATCTCCATTTTGAATACTCATAGAGAGCAAGGAATGGAGATTCAACCAAATTAGTGTTCTAAGTAGGGATATCTTTATGAATTAATTCTCTTCAAAAAGAATTAATTATTATTCTTAAACTCTATCCCCAAGTATGAAAGTGCATCCTTTACGGTAGTCATTATTGGGATAGAGGTCAAATTCAAGTTGAGATTTGTTGCTACCAACGCTAACTCAGGTCGTAGCCCTGTGATAATGGTTTGCACGCCAAGCAGAGATAGTACCTTGTTTATTTTAAAAAGGTGATCTGCCACCACATTATCAAGATTATAGATACCAGAGAAATCAATAATTAAAGAGCTTATATTTTGAGCTTGAACCTTTGATGGTACAATATCTACAAGCTGTCTTGCTCTTTGATCATCAAAATTGCCTGCTAACGGGAGAATTGCTAATCCGTTGAGTAATGGTACAAGAGTAGCAGATAATTCATTTACTTGTGCCGTCATTTCTATTTGCCTTTGATCAGCTTTTTTCCGTTCTGTAATGTCTCTTACATACGTTTGTATAGCCCTTTTACCCTCGACTACTATAGGGTGACAATATAGTTCAACCTCCACTGTCGTTCCATCCACTCTATAAACCGTTTCCTCAATAACATCTGCCGGACGCCCATAGGCAGATTGTATTCTATTCCTAATCGAGTCCTTTGAAGTTTCTTGAAAGATATCTAATGGACTAGACCCAACAACCTCACTTTTATCTGCTCCAAAAAGTTCCTCAGCCGCTCGGTTTATATAAATGATTTGATAATCAGTATGAATGATTAGAGGATCCAAAGAGTATTCCATAACCTGAAGATAGTCGATTTCTGAGATTTTATTACGCATGATATTCCCTCCCAAACAACAGCTTTTAACTTAAGCCAAGTTACTATAACGAATCTGTCCATTATATCAGAGTATATTTACTAATGACATTATTAGATAGCGTCTGATTAAATAGAAGCATATTAAATACATAATACCTTGGCTCTCTACTCTTACTTTTGCTTAATCTCGATTGCCTTATTTAGACAACGCAAAAAAACCTCTTTCCAAAAAAACGGAAAGAGGGCGTAAAGTATCCATAATATCCACATCTATAAATACCATCGTTGTTACTCGTAATGCCCCCGGCAGGATTCGAACCTGCGACACACGGTTTAGGAAACCGATGCTCTATCCCCTGAGCTACGAGGGCCCGAAAAAAATGCTACATACTTACTAATCACTACCAGTATTCGCCACATCCAGCTCCAGCGCTTTTATTCAACGTACAAATCATTATACAAAAAGGAGGGCAATTTGAAAAGCATAACATTTTTTCACATGGTATGGGCAACCGTTGTGTGGTAAAATATAATACATCTTGTTCAATGGAATATGGATTGGAGGAATAGCCATGTCAGGAGTTCCTTTTATCGCAATAGAAGGACCAATCGGGATTGGAAAGACATCCCTAGCTAAAAAACTTTCTGTTCATTATGACTTTCACTTATTAAAGGAAATTGTTGAGGAAAACCCTTTTCTCGGTAAATTCTATGATGATATTGACGAGTGGAGCTTTCAAACAGAAATGTTTTTTTTATGCAATCGATTTAAACAGCTCGAGGATATCGAGAAAAAGTATTTAAACCAGGACAAAGCCGCTGTAGCGGATTATCATATATCGAAAAACATGATCTTTGCAAAGCGTACTTTACAACCAGATAAGTTTGAGAAGTATGAACAAATATATCATATTTTAACTCGTGATATGCCTGTCCCTAACATGATGATTTATTTGCATGCGAGTTTGGATACCATTCTCGAACGTATCCAGATGCGTGGACGGGATATTGAACAGAACATTAAAGCATCCTATCTTGCACAGCTTGCACAGGATTATGAGGACTATATGAATGAATTTGAAATACTCCATCCAGATATCCCCGTGATTCGAATTGATGGAGACAAGGTTGATTTTGTAAAGCATCAGCATGATTTGGATGGGATTATAGAGCAGGTCGATAAACAACTGCAAAGTTTCCGTGCAATGAGGCGATAGGTGAATAGCGTAAATAAGAAAAAAGGGGAACTACCAATGAATTTAAGAGAAAAATACCTTATACCAAATGACAGCATTATTACAATTGCCGGTACAGTTGGTGTCGGGAAATCGACGATGACAAAGGCCTTGGCGAATGCATTACAGTTTAAAACATCCTTTGAAAAAGTGGACACAAATCCATATTTGGAAAATTTCTATGCAGACTTTGAGCGTTGGAGTTTTCATTTACAAGTCTACTTCCTGGCTGAGCGCTTCAAAGAACAAAAGAAAATTTTTGAATACGGTGGTGGCTTTATCCAAGATCGTTCTATCTATGAGGATACTGGTATATTTGCTAAGATGCATTACGAAAATGGAACGATGTCAAAAACAGATTATGACACCTATACCAATCTATTTGAAGCCATGGTGATGACCCCTTATTTCCCACACCCTGATCTACTTATATATTTAGAAGGTTCATTTGATGAAGTGGTGGACCGTATTCAAGAACGTGGTAGGGAAATGGAGAAAAGCACACCTAATTCATATTGGGAAGAAATGTACAACCGTTATACCAATTGGATTGATAACTTTAATGCCTGTCCAATTTTGCGCATTAATATCTCAGATTATGATCTAATGAAAAAAGAAGATTCCATTGAGCCAATCCTTGAAAAAATTGGCCATTTTATCCAGCAATCCAGACGCTGGAAATCCAGAGAACTTATGAATTGAATGATCCCCACTTAACAGACGTTTGAAGTGGGGGATTCCTAAGAACACCTTCGTAACCGAAAGTTATGTTATTAGGCTATCCCTGCGTCCCCGCAGTTAGAAGTCGTAACGCTTCGTTTTTAAGATTCAAGCTTGCGTTTTTGTCCCGGTCATGATGTGCGTTGCAATGGGGGCAAACCCATTGGCGCAACCCGAGATTTTTAACGGCTTTATTTTGATAGCCACAATTTGGTGTGGAACAAAGCTGGCTGGACGGGAAATTCCTGGCAACGCTTATCACGTGCTTTCCATACCAAGTCGCTTTATATTCCAGCATCTGTCGAAACTGTGACCAGCTCGCTTCGCTGATAGCTTTTGCTAATTTTTGGTTTTTCAGCATGTTGGACACCTGCAAGTCTTCGATTCCGATAATGTCGTGGTTTTTGACAATAGCAGTAGAAATTTTATGCAGGTAATCCTGCCGTGCATTGCTGATACGCTCATGGAGGCGTGCTACTTTACGCTTTTGCTTTTGATAGTTCTTGGCGTCCTGTAAGGCTCGTTTTTGCTTTATCGCCCACTCTTTTCGCCGTGATAGAGTACGCTGCTCTTTTGCCAATCGATACTCTAATGTACGAAAATGTTTCGGATTTTTATATACTGTTCCATCCGAAAGAACGGCAAAATCCTTGAGTCCGACGTCAATTCCAACAGCAGAACCTGTTTTGGCTAATGGTTTTACATCTGTTTCAGCTAAAACCGAAACAAAATATTTTCCACTCGGATTGCGCCTTATCGTAGCGTTCAGGATACGTCCCTCAATTTCCCGGCTCTTGGCGAATCTGACAAGACCCAATTTTGGCAATTTGAGTTTGTTCCCAACCACCGCTATATTATGATTGGTGCACTTTGTCGTATAAGACTGAACAGGATTTTTCTTTGACTTAAACCGTGGCGCTTTATTCTGTTTTTGGAAAAAGCGGTTATAAGAATCAGCCAAGTGTTTAAGCGATGACTGCACGGCTATGCTATCCACTTCTTGAAGCCATACCAATTGCTTTTTGAGTTGTGTAAGCTGGGCGGAACAAGCCTTATATGTCAATCCTTTTCCCCTCTTCGTGTAAGCTTCATTCCATTGATTTAGGAAATGATTGAACACAAAACGGGAGCAACCAATCGTCTTCGCAATGAAGACTTCTTGTAATGCATTTGGGTAGATCCGGAACTTATAGGCTTTGTGAATAGACATATTTTTCACAACTTTCTTATATAAATATTAAATCTATTATAGCAGAAAAACAAGCACAAACGTTCGTTTTTTATGTTTAATACAGGAAAACCAGACAATTCATCTCCACCCTAGCTGAGCTTGAGGATGGAGTCTTCTTGTCTAATAACGATAAAATCAAAAGCGCAGAGTGCCTGGTTAAAACGTAGCAGCTCCTCTAATATTAATTAAAAAACACCCTACTGTATAAAGTGCCAATCTGGCTTCTTCACAGTAGGGTGTTTTATATGACGAGGCATGCTCAACAGTTAAATAAAAATCCAGATGGCAACCAAAACAATAGCGAGTATAGCCCAAAAGAAAAATTGCTTGTTAAATCCTTTACTCTTTTTCTCCATTCAGCCTTCCCCCTAATCGTTTATTGCTCATTAGCCATTCTTTTTACCAAGCTCTATCGAACGATCTCTTGCACTCTCGACACAGTTCCTTACAATCTGGTCAAAATCATTCTCTTTTAATGATTCGATACCTGCCTGTGTTGTTCCTGCTGGACTAGTGATTTTCTCTCGTAATACTTCTGCAGAATCACCTGACTGCTTCAACATTTCACCTGCTCCACGTACGGTTTGAGTAATTAAAGCCTTTGCTATTTCCTGATCAAGCCCAGAGTCGATAGCGGCCTTTTCCATTGCTTCTACCAAATAGTAAATGTAGGCAGGACCGCTTCCAGAAATGCCTGTCACAATATGCATATCCTCTTCTTCTACAATAACGGTCGTACCAATTGTGTCAAACAGCTCCTGTGCCGTTACAATATGTGCTTCTCTCGCAAATGCACCCGCCGAAATGGCTGTTGCAGAGTATCCAATTGAAGCAGAGGTATTTGGCATGGCGCGAATGACTGGAATGTCTTGACCAGTAAGGGAGGCGATATAGTCTGTGGAGATTCCGGCAATCACAGAAACAAGCAACTGATCTTGCTTGATATGTTCCTTAATAGAGTTTACTGCTGCCTCTAGATCGTAAGGCTTTGTTGCTAGAACAATAACATCAGCATCCCTCACAACGTCCGCTTTATCTTGCATGCTTGTAATGAGATACTTTTCCTCAAGACGTTCTACCCGTTCTTTATTACTCTTATTTGTTACGATAATATCATCGTTTTCCAATACATTTGCCTGTACAATGCCAGAAATAATGGATTCTGCCATAGAACCTGCTCCGATAAAGGCAATCTTCTTCATTCTCTATTCCTCCTTTATATTTTAAGCAAAATTAACTAAAAAAACTCACGCCATCCTGAATCATCTCAGGACGGAATGAGTTTCCGCGGTACCACCTAAATTGGCATATTTATGCCCAGCTTTTATTGTCAACACAGTTCCACTGCGGTTAGCTTTTTACTAACTACTCTCAGGCAGGTTCATATACGCTGTCCCCAATGGAATTTTTCAGCCGGTGAATTCCAATCTCTTTCAGGCGCTTATATACTACTAGTCTGATCAACGTTTTGTTATTAATTTTTATTACTATATGTCTTCAAAGCATAAATGTCAAGATATAAACAAAAGCGCAAGCACCCGATTAGAGACGTACGGACTGGACTGAGACACAGGAGATGGAGACAGCGGCAGAGGCGAAGGAAGTCTCGCTAGTCTCTGGGAGCTTGAGCTGGCCGTGGCCAACTTTATAGAGAAACGCTAGAAATCTCAATGTTTAACCTTCTTATTTTAATGTAAAGAAAAAAACCGCTACTAGGTAACGGTTTTTTTTATCTCCAAATTTTATGCGCTAATTAAATTAATGGAGGAGGTAGAGGGATTCGAACCCCCGCGCGGTTTGACCCGCCTGTCGGTTTTCAAGACCGATCCCTTCAGCCAGACTTGGGTATACCTCCGTGGCAACAGAATATAATATATCATGCTCAAAAAAAGATGTCAATTATTTTTCTACAAAAAATTTAAAGATGGCGAATGAAGAGAATGGAGACTAAATTAGTTTAACCAAAAAATAGATTCTCCAACAATGCTAAGAACACGATTGAGCCAAGAGCAATTGGAATAGAAATGAATAGTTTAGTTCGCAACCCAATACCTTCAAACCTTTTATACACCTTGTTTACTATACGATAACCAATTATAAGGAATAGTATAGCGACAATTGTGGCTATAAAGTCAACATAGGTAAACGGTTTACTAATAAATCTATCAAGGGGGACGTTAATGGCAAAAAGTAAAGAAAACAAGACAAATTGATACATAGCAAACCTAACAATAATTCTCATCGGTAGTTACCTCTATTCATGCTTTTATCGACAACTACCCGCCATTGCTTCCCTTCTCTCGAATACTTGTGACTATGAAATTATACTTCAATTACCAGCCCTTGTCTTTAATTTAGAAACATGAAGACAGCTAAAGGGGAATAAACCCTCTAGCTGTCTAAGATTATTTTCCTGTCCGCTCTGTAAACTCTTGTTTGATCTCCTCAAACAACGTACTATTTGTCAGAAGCTGTAGCGCAGTGAATGCTGACGCCTTCGCTCCTTTAATAAGTGCTTCATCGCCCTGTTCGGAGCGTGCAGCTTCTCTAAATGCTACTGTATGACCAATTAGATCGCTCGAGCCAATTTTGATGTGCGGATGGATGGTTGGTACTACCTGACTGACATTTCCTGCGTCTGTTGAGCCTAAAGCCTTTCTTTCCTCCGTATTTACTACCTCTCCCAATTCCTCAGCTATTTCTTTAAATACTTGGTCAAATCGTTTGTTGACGACAAAGTTATCTACTTCATTTTGGAAAGCAATCACTTTCACATCAGCGCCTGTAGCTAATGCTGCTCCTTGTGCAATACCCTTCACTTTCTTCGTTACTTCGTTTAAAAGCTCTCGAGAACTAGCTCGAATATAAAATCTTGCTTTGGCGTAATCTGGTACTACATTCGGTGCATCTCCACCATCTGTAATAATTCCATGAATGCGAACATCTGACGGAAGGTGCTGTCGTAATGCATTAATGCCATTAAATAGTTGAATGACGCCATCTAAAGCATTAATTCCTTTATCTGGATGGGCGGAAGCATGTGCTGGTTTTCCATGAAAAGCGAAATCAAGTGGATCTACAGCGAGACTCGGACCAGTTAAATTGGTCTCAGCACCTGGGTGTATCATAATCGCTGCATCAATATCTTCGAGCAATCCCGCCTTTACAAAGCTTCCTTTCGCACTTCCTTTTGGGCCTCCTTCCTCTGCAGGGGTACCTAATACGACAAGCTCTCCTCCTACTTCATCCAATACTTTACTAAGTGCAATAGCAGCTGCAGCACTCGTGGTACCAATTAAGTTATGCCCACAGGCATGACCGATTTCTGGTAAGGCATCATATTCTGCCAAAAAGCCAATTCTTAAGCCCTCTTTTTCACTTTTCTTTTTCGCAACGAATGCTGTTTCATGTCCTGCTACCCCTTTTTCTATTAAAAACCCTTCCTCAACAAGCAATTCAATTAAGCGACCAGATGCATAGTACTCTTGGTTTCCGATTTCCGGGTTATCATGAATATCATGACTTGCTTGAATGTATTTCTGTTTATTTTCTTCTATATTATCAACAATAATCTTCTTCACTTCTTCTAAACTTTTGGCAACAACACTCATTTTATCCACCTCGTTTTTTATTTTTATCCTGTACTTCTATTCTCTCTTTTAATGACCAATTTCACTTAGTGGTACAAATGTCGGGATGGAGTTTCCATCGCGTTCTTCAATAATAAAGTCTGCTACGTCATCAGACTGATAAATTTCTGCTAGTTTATTTAAGGTTTCATCGTCTTTGTCTTTGTCTTGTACGGCGATAATATTAATATACGGGGTAGCTGTTTCATCCTCGTGGAATATGGAATCGTCCATTGGACTAAATCCAGCGTCCACTGCAATGCCGTTATTTATGATGGATGCATCTACATCTGGCAACACCCTTGGAGTCTGACCCGCTACAAGCTGTTCAAATTTCAGGTTCTTCGGATTTTCTACGATTTTATCCAGCGACCCATTTCCGTCAAATCCTTCTTCCAATTTAATTAATCCAGCTTCCTCTAGAAGAAGTAATCCACGGCCCATATTCGTTGCTTCTTTAGCTAAGGCAATCGTTCCACCTTCAGGAATATCTTCTACGGAATCATGCTTTTCAGAATAAAGACCCATTGGTGCGATAACCGTTGTAGCAATTGGAGTCAGATCAAGGTCATGCTCCTCGATAAAGGCATCAAAATAGGAAACGGTCTGGAAAGCATTTGCATCGATTTCACCCTCAGCTAGTGCTAGGTTCGGTTGCACATAGTCAGAAAAGCGAACAATCTCAACCTCTATTCCTTCTTCCTTGGCCTTTTCTGCTACATAATCCCAAATAGTTGTGTCAGAGCCACTAATTCCTACTTTGACCTTCGTTGCAGCCTCCCCATTAGAACAGGCGCTGATAACCAAACTTAAACTAACTAGTAACAATAATAGACTTAACTTTTTCATGCTGTATCTTCTCCTTTTGTTTTGATTTTATCTTCTTCTTATTTTCTTGGATAAAATATTTCCGGTGGATTGTAATCCTTGAACCATGACGACGAGTATTCCTACTGTTATTAGCATCACCATTGTGTCGAATCGCTGATAACCAAAGGTAATGGCCAGGTCTCCTAATCCGCCACCACCAACTGCTCCTGCCATGGCTGAGGCTCCAACCAATCCAATTGTTGCAATAGTCGCCCCTAACACGAGGGAGCTAAGAGCTTCTGGTATAAGAAAGCGAATGATTATTTGCCAAGGTGTCGCTCCCATTGACTGGGCAGCTTCCATCACACCTGGATCTACTTCTAAAAGAGAATTCTCTATTAATCTTGCAATGTATGGTCCTGCAAATAACACCATTGGTACAATAGCTGCGGCAGTACCTATTGAGGTTCCAACAACTAATCTAGTGAATGGAATGACTGCGACCATTAGGATGATAAACGGAATAGAACGAAATATGTTTACTATTGCATTTAAGACCGTAAAAATATACTTGTTTTCCCATAGGTGCCCTTTACGTGTCACAACAAGGACAATTCCTAATACCAACCCTATAATCATAGAGAAAAATAGGGCGACTGCGACCATTACAATGGTTTGCCATAATGCCTCTGTTATTGTTTGCCAATCAACCAACATCTGCTAACACTTCCTTTACACTTACTTTTTGTTGATGAATATGCATAATGACACGATTAATCTCTTTTTCTTCCCCTTCAAATTGCACGATAAGATTTCCAAATGGTACGCCCTGTAATTCTGTGATACTACCAAACAGAACATTTACCTCTACCTCGTATTGCTTTGCGATTTGCGACAACAACGGTGTTCCAGTAGACTCGCCAACAAATACAATCCGATAAATTTGATTATGTGCATCTTGTTTTCTTACTAACTCATATACGGAATCTGGGATTTGATCATGCATCACCGTACTGACAAAGTTATGAGCTGTGGTCGTTTGTGGCTGAGAAAAGACAT
Organism: Oceanobacillus sp. GQ8; assembly: GCF_059758495.1. Lineage (NCBI taxonomy): Bacteria > Bacillati > Bacillota > Bacilli > Caryophanales > Bacillaceae > Oceanobacillus > Oceanobacillus sp. GQ8. Next base: position 78,805 of record NZ_JCAXEV010000002.1, read on the forward strand.
CAAATACAGAACCAGATTCGACTACTTTTCCATCTTCCAGCACAGCAACTTTATCGCAAATTTCTCTAATTACGCCCATTTCGTGCGTGATAATTAAAATGGTGATATTGTATTCCTGATTAATTTTCTTTAAAAGTTTTAAAATAGCATTTGTTGTGTCTGGGTCAAGGGCTGATGTTGCCTCATCACATAAAAGAATGGATGGCTGGGTTGCAAGAGAACGGGCAATCCCAACTCGCTGTTTCTGCCCCCCAGAAAGTTGGTCTGGATAGCTGTCAGCCTTGTCACGCAAGCCGACAAAATCAAGAAGTTCATAAACACGCTTCGTTACTTCCTTTTTTGGAGTTTTGCTTAAAAGTAAGGGCATTGCGACATTGGTAAACACGGTTTTCGAATTAAGTAAATTAAAATGTTGAAAGATCATCCCAATGTTTCGCTTTGCCTCCCGTAGTTCTTTTGGTGAAAGTGCTTGTAAGTTTTGCCCATTCACGGTCACTGTTCCGGATGTTGGCTGTTCGAGTAAATTAACACATCGAATGAGCGAGCTTTTTCCAGCACCACTAAACCCAATCACCCCATATATCTCTCCCTCTTCTATGTGGAGATCCACATTATCCAGTGCTTTTACGCCTTCTGCCTTTTCGCCGTATACTTTTGAAACCTGATCAAATGTAATCATCTACTTCCTCCTGCTCGTTGTAGTTTCAAATTAAAAAGCCTCTTCTTATAAGATAAGAAGAGGCAATGAGCTAGTATCCTCCTCTTATCTTTACAGACCTTCGTCTGTTGGAATTGGCACGTTGCTTTAAAAGCACGTTGCCGAGGTATCAATGGGCCAGTCCCTCCACCTCTCTGGATAAGAAGTAATGCATATTTAATTTTGTCGTGAAGAAGAGTTGTTTCGCGTAAAACTAAAAAATCCCTTCTTATAAAAATAAGAAGGGATCAGCTATGTACGATCATCCTCTTCTTATTTTTCAGGCTCGCATTCGCCTGTTGGATTTAGCACAGTACTATTAAAAGTCCGCTGCCGAGATATCAATGGGCCAAGTCCCTCCATCTCTCTGAATAAGAAGTAATGCATATTTAATTTGTTGTTGCTACTTACAATACTACCAGCCTTTCAATCTGTCAACAGTTTTTTCTAATAAATTATTCAATTCATTTTTTTACTTTTTAGCATAAATAAAGGATTACTAAAAAATAAAGAACCCTATCCTTTGAATTACCACAAACAGATAGGTTTCTTTCTATGCAAGATTTATTCCTTTGGTTCTAGATCTTCTAGAGAGTCAATATCCATATAAGCTGGTACTGCTAACCCAGTTTTGGCTCCCTCTAAGTTTGGTCCCAAGTCATCAAAATCATCTTCATATTGTTTATATAATTCGGCATGTGTTACTGGCATCCATACTGCTAATGATGCATCAGCACTCCCAGTTGCTATAGCCTCAAACATAATAGCTGGGTCAACTTGGGTAAGTGTCACATCAAATCCTTTTTGTTCTAATGCGTTTTTTGCAACATTTGCTGTAAAAATTGCATCATCCCAAGGTAAAAGAGCGATTTCAATAGAAGTGCCATCCACAGAGTCTACACCTTCCGTCCATTCTGCAACTGTTTCTTGATTATCCTTAGCCCACTCCTTTACTACTTCAGCATACTCCTTTTCTTGAGCCTCTAATAATGCTTCTTCTACATCTGAAAGCTCCAATTGTATGCGATCAATAATTGTGTAAGCTTCAGGCATTTCGTCCTTTAGGCCTTTTCTAGCAATCGTTGTAATCTTTTCTTCATCACCATGAATACCTTTGGGATCCTTTAAATATTTTAAATCCCACTTGGCAAATTTATAATGAGGAGACCATGCACTAAAAATAATTGGTTCTTTATTATCAATCGCTTTACTTAATTGGGATAACATTGCTCCTGCTGAAGACAATTCCTGTTCCCAACCGGCAAGATTATCGTACGAATCTAAAACTTCTTCATTCTTCTTAGTTTGTCCAGCACCAGGCTCTGTACCGGTAATTGTATAATCTAATTCTTCACTAACACTTCCTTCTGCTTGTGCATCCTCATTACTTGATCCACAACCTGCTATCATAAGAGATAAGATTAAAACAATAAATATTCCTACTATTTTTCGTTTGAAATTCATCATGTTGTAAAAAATAACCTCCATTTTATCTACTATAATTTCAATATATTTGATGGTACGATCCCCGGCATGTTAGATCGCAAGCATGCAAGTTTAATGTTATACCTATTGGAGGATTGATTCAAAGTCCATAATCAGTTATTTCTGTATAAAAAGTTTGTAAAATTTTAATTTAACAGAGTTTTCTTTGAGACATGCTTTTATTACGTCGTTTTACTCCGACTTACGCCTTTTTTGTACAATTTTGCTATAAAGGGAATATCAATCATAGAGTTACGAGGGAAAAATCTATCTACTATCTTCGCGATGAGTGAACAACTAGAAAAGGCTGTTTTTCGATAACCGAAAAACAGCCTTACTCTTTATCTTATCCAATTATTTAATGGCTTCTTTGCCACCCATATAGGCACGTAGTACAGAAGGGACGATGACAGAGCCATCCTCTTGTTGGTAATTCTCCAGAATAGCTGCAACGGTACGACCAAGTGCCAATCCGCTGCCATTCAAAGTATGAACAAACTCTGGCTTCGCATTTGCTTCTCTGCGGAAACGGATTCCTGCACGTCTTGCCTGAAAGTCTTCAAAGTTAGAGCAAGAAGAAATTTCCCGGTACGTATTTTGGCTTGGGATCCATACTTCAATATCGTATTTCTTCGCTGCTGTAAATCCAAGATCACCAGTACACATGCTCATGACACGATATGGTAACTGTAATAGTTGTAATACCTTTTCAGCATTTCCTGTCAGGTTCTCCAATGTCTCATAAGAATCCTCTGGTTTAGCAAAGTGAACGAGCTCCACTTTGTTAAATTGATGCTGACGAATAAGACCACGTGTATCCCTACCAGCAGAACCAGCTTCAGAACGGAAACAGCCACTGAAAGCTACGTATTTTTTAGGAAGATCATCTACATTTAAGATTTCATCACGATGATAATTCGTAACAGGTACTTCTGCTGTAGGAGCCATGAAATAATCCCACTCTTCTAGCTTAAAGGTATCTTCTTCAAATTTAGGTAGCTGACCTGTTCCTGTCATGCTGGTGCGGTTGACGATATATGGCGGAAGCATTTCCTCATAGCCATGTTCATCTGCATGTAAATCCATCATAAAGTTTAATAAAGCACGCTCTAGTCTTGCTCCAAGCCCTTTATAAAAGACGAATCGGCTTCCTGTTACTTTTGCTGCACGTTCGAAGTCAAGGATATCAAGGTTTGTCGCAATATCCCAATGAGGTTGTGCTTCAAAGCTAAAGTCTTTGCGTTCCCCCCAGTTGCGCACTTCTTTATTATCCTCTTCATCTTCTCCCACAGGTACACTTTCATGAGGAATATTTGGGATAGAAAGCATAATCATGTTAAGTGTTTCTTCAATTTCTTTTAATTCTTTATCCAGTTCAGTGATGCGTTCTCCAACCTCACGCATTTCTTTAATTGCTTGATCAGCATCTTTCTTTTCTTTTTTAAGAACAGAGATCTGCTTAGACGCTTCATTACGTTTCGCTTTCAACGTTTCTGTTTCAGCAATGAGCTCTCTTCGTCTTTCATCTAATTCCCCAAATCTGTCTAACTCGGAGAGATCTTCACCGCGGTGTGCTAATTTTTCCTTCACTTCCGTAAAGTTGTTACGTAAAAACTTCATATCCAACATGTTCGTTTCCTCCTTTTTATGACAGGGTTCATAACATTAGAAAAACTCGCATTCGCTCGTCTTTTTAGCGAATGTGTACGATCTTCTTATACTTGGTACTACAAAATTTTAACTACTTCGTCATTGTCTCCTAGCTCTAGCTAAAATTGTATATATACCTAACGTACAAAAAACTCCCGTCCCTAAATAAATAGGGACGAGAGTATAATTCCCGCGTTGCCACCCTTGTTGAAGAGTATAACCTCTTCCGGCTCACAGTTTTTAACGGTAACTACCGGGTTTATTTACTTCCGGAAAATCCGGTTTCAATGAACCAGTTCAAGGATGGATTCACAGTACGCTCACATCGATTTACACCAACCATCGACTCTCTTTAGAAAGGTATACTGTTACTAATTCCTGTCATAACTTTTATATTCTATTACTAATTATAGCATATCATATACAATTTATACATCGATTGCAACCCTGGTCTTAATTACACTCTTTCTCTATCGCCGTTTGTAAAGAATAGTGACACAACATCTAGCGAAGGAAAATACGTAGACTTCTTGGGGAGAAAAGGCATCGGTAAGACCCCGTAGTGCGTAGCACACGGAGGCTTACCAGCCGCCCCAGAAAAGCGTAGTATTTTCCGTAGCGTCGAATAAGCACTCACTGATTCTTTTCAGGAACAATTAAGCAGTTGCTTTCATGGATGCTTCGACCATTGTTACAAAGTGGGCAATGACACGGTTATCATCCGTTAATTCTGGATGGAATGCTGTGCATAAATAATGCCCCTGTTTTGCTGCAACAATTCTGTCTTGATAAGTAGCCAATACTTCTACTTCTGGGCCAGCTTCCAATACATATGGTGCGCGAATGAATACAGCATTAAACGCATCACCAATATGGCTTACTTCAAGATCTGCTTCAAAGCTTGCAACCTGGCGGCCAAACGCATTTCGTGCTACTTTCATGTTCATTAACCCAAGATGGGCATTCTCCTGGCCATCAATTTCACTTGCCATCAAAATTAACCCTGCACATGTGCCAAAAACAGGTTTACCTTGGCGGCCAAATTCCTTAAGAGCAGAGAAGAAACCATAGCTATCAATTAAACGACGCATGGTCGTACTCTCCCCACCAGGAAGAATGATGCCGTTAATTTCCTCAAGCTGTTCCACACGCTTTACTTCAACAGCTTTTGCTCCACATGCTTCTATTGAACGAATATGTTCACGTACTGCCCCTTGAAGAGCAAGAACACCAATCGTTATCATAAAATCATTCCTTCTTTCTATTCGCTGCGATCCTGCATACGGTCATGAGCAGCAATTGAACTCATTTCAAGACCTTTCATAGCTGTACCAAGTCCTTTAGATAGCTCACTAATTAATGCATAATCTTGGTAATGTGTTGTTGCTTCCACAATAGCCTTCGCAAATTTTTCCGGATTGTCTGATTTGAAAATACCTGATCCAACAAATACACCGTCTGCTCCTAGCTCCATCATAAGCGCAGCATCAGAAGGTGTTGCAATTCCACCTGCAGCAAAGTTAACGACAGGTAGGCGGCCTTCTTCACGGATTTGTAACAATAACTCAAATGGTGCACCGATTTGTTTCGCAAATGTCATCACTTCATCTTTGGACATAGCAGAAAGCTTACGGATTTCTGATTGCACTTCACGCATATGGCGAACTGCCTCCACGATATTCCCAGTTCCTGGTTCACCTTTCGTACGTAACATGGAAGCACCTTCCCCAATACGACGAGCTGCTTCACCAAGATTACGACAGCCACATACAAATGGTACCGTGTAATCTGACTTATTTAAGTGATAAATATCATCAGCTGGTGTTAGTACTTCACTTTCATCAATGTAGTCTACTCCCATTGCTTCAAGTACACGAGCTTCTACAATATGGCCAATACGCGCTTTTGCCATTACTGGAATGGAAACTGCATTAAGAACTTCTTCAGTAATAGTTGGGTCTGCCATACGTGCTACTCCACCTGCTGCACGAATATCTGATGGTACGCGTTCAAGTGCCATTACGGCAACTGCCCCTGCAGCTTCCGCTATTTTTGCCTGTTCAGCGTTTACTACATCCATAATGACGCCGCCTTTTTGCATTTCCGCCATCCCACGTTTTACACGTTCTGTACCTGTATTTGACATGAATAATTCCCCCTATTTTTAAATTGAATAATTGGTGCTTCGCTAAACGTTACGATCTTCTTGGTATTACCTCGTTCTTATTAACTAAATAAACCTTTAACCCAATCTACAACAGTTGTATAAAGATCTGCAAAGAAGTCACCAATTGCGCCAAGTGTCAGCATAAACCAATTGGATTTCTCTACTGTCTCGTCTGCAACCAAGTCAATTGGACCATCAGAACTAGTCATAATATATCCAAAATCATTTTCGCCTTCATAAACGAGTTCGGCAGTACCTACTACATCCCCTTTTTTAACAGGTGCAGCCAACTCTCCTTCAGCATTTAGCTTGTCTTCGTCTATTGTATATTTAATGCTATAAGCATCCTCTTCATCTTTCTTAATCGGGAAGGAAACTGCTTGTCCAGTAGATACGGACACTGCATCTTCTTTTCCCTTAGCTACTGGAATAGTAGCTTGGTCTTCAAGTTGATAACCTGCGGGGAATAACTCTGTTGTTTCAAAGTTATCAAACCCATAATCAAATAGTTTCGCTGTTTCTGCAAAACGTTCTTCTTCACTGTCGGTTTTCATTACAACCGAGATGAAACGTTGATCACCGCGTTTTGCTGTTCCAGTAAAGGTATATCCAGCGCTATCGGTATGACCTGTTTTTAATCCATCTACCCCTTCATAATAAAACTGCTTTAAAAACGTTGTATCATGATCAAGCATATGGTTCCAGTTCCGGATTTGTTGCCCATCAAATTCTGTAGCTGGAATACTGGATATATCCAATGCTTCCGGGTAATCCTTTATGAGATGATAAGCTAGTAAGGCAGAGGACTCAGCAGATAACATGTTAGTAGCATCTGGTTCCGTACCTTCTGGATAATTTTCACCGAGTGAGGCATTATCCAATCCTGTAGAGTTTACAAATTTATAATCAGGGAGTCCCATTTCTTCTCCCTTTTCGTTCATCATTTTTACAAATTCACCTTCTGAACCTGCAATCAGTTCAGCAAGTGCAATGGTTGTAGCGTTATCGGAATTAATTGCCATCGCTTCGTATAAAGATTCGACAGTATAATCCTGATTTTGCCTTAATCCAACTCCTGAAAAAGAGTTATTGGCAGATATGCTATATGGATAGTTGCTAATCTGTGTTGTTGTATCCCAGCTGATTTGACCTTCCTCGATGGCTTCCCATACAAGGTATTCCGTCATCATTTTTGTCATACTTGCTGGAGGCAGGGCTTCATCTGCATTTTTCGCAAAGATAATCTTCCCTGTTGCTGCATCAACTAAAATAGCCGAGTCAGCTTCAATATCTAATGTGTCTTGGGCTTGCGCCGCAAATGGCTGGACAAATACTGATGTTATCACTACCAGAAAAGCCAGTAGCATTGATAAACGCTTTTTCATTATGTGTTTCAACTTCCTTTACCTCCAACTTGTAGTTTAACCTTCTTGTGATGTACGTGCGCACTTTGTTATTTTACCATAGAAAACGCTGAAAAAATAGACGGGGAATTTCCCCCGTCTACTAAATTTCCTAATATGGTTACCTTTTCTATTGTAGAGAGTAATTTGGTGATTCTTTCGTGATTTGAACATCATGTGGATGGCTTTCGCGAAGCCCCGCATTCGTTATTTTAATAAAACGTGCATCATGACGTAATTCATCAATAGAACCTGTACCACAATAACCCATACCTGAACGCAAGCCACCGATTAATTGATGTACTGTGTCAGCGAGAGCACCTTTATAGGCAACTCTTCCTTCAATTCCTTCAGGTACCAACTTTTTAGTTTCGCTTGATTCCTGGAAGTAACGATCCTTAGAACCAGCCTTCATTGCTCCAACAGAACCCATACCACGGTAAACTTTATATTGTCTTCCTTGATAAATTTCCGTTTCGCCGGGACTTTCATTCACACCTGCAAACATGCTCCCAAGCATTACTGCATGCGCTCCTGCTGCCAATGCTTTAACAATATCACCAGAGTATTTAATCCCGCCATCGGCGATAACTGGGACATTGTATTCTGCTGCTGCAAGGGCACAGTCATGAACGGCAGTAATTTGGGGAACCCCAACTCCTGCTACTACTCTCGTTGTACAAATAGAGCCAGGACCAATCCCAACTTTGACGATGGAAGCACCTGCTTCAATCAGTTCTTTAGTCGCTTCAGCTGTCGCCACATTTCCTGCAATAATATCCAATTCAGGGTACGTATCACGTACAACCTTCACTTGGTCAAGTACCCCTTTAGAGTGGCCATGTGCTGTATCGATTACAACTACATCAACACCTGCTTCAACGAGTTTTTCAATTCGCTTCATCGCATCGCCAGTAACACCAACAGCTGCTCCTGCAAGTAATCTTCCTTGGCTATCTTTGGCGGCATTTGGAAATTCGATTACTTTTTCAATATCTTTAATCGTAATTAATCCTTTAAGCATGCCTTGATCATCTACTAAAGGTAGCTTTTCAATTTTATAGCGTTGGAGAAGTTGCTCTGCTTCTTCTAATGTTGTTCCTACTGGAGCTGTGACAAGGTCTTCGCTTGTCATAACTTCAGAAATGGAAATGGAGTAATCCTGGATAAAACGCAAATCTCGGTTCGTTAAAATACCAACAAGCTTTTGTTCCTCAATAGAGTTCACGATTGGTACACCTGAAATACGAAATTTACCCATTAGATGTTCAGCATCGTACACCTGATGCTCAGGAGTAAGGAAAAATGGGTTGGTTATGACGCCACTTTCCGAACGCTTCACACGATCCACTTGTTCAGCCTGATCCTCAATTGACATATTCTTATGAATGATTCCCAAGCCACCTTGGCGAGCCATGGCGATGGCCATCTCAGCCTCTGTTACGGTATCCATTCCGGCACTAATAAATGGATTGTTCAACTGCAGATTATCTGTCAGTTTTGTTTTAACCTGCACATCCTTAGGTAATACCTCGGATTTTCCTGGCATTAACAGCACATCATCAAACGTTAATCCTTCTTTAGCGAACTTGTCTTCACGCATGATACTTCCTCCTCCTGATTCGTAATATGTATGCAACGTGCAATCCCTGCACAAGCTATGCAAGTAATGCTATTTTTATATACAATACGCCAACCTATTTGCTTTTTCAACTAGATAATGAAACAAAATTAAAGAAAGTAGATTCAAAATTTTTAAACAGTTGGGAGATGATGTTATATGCAGGATATAGAGATGTTTTATACCTATCTGACGTCACAGCAAACGGCGCAGCATTATCTATACAACTGTTATAAAGCAATAGGGGAAATAGATGCGGATCGAAAAAGCTATGAAAACTGCACTGTTTTTACCTCGTATATACAACACGGGCAGATGTTTTACCAAAGTGGGCGTAACTCCTCTCCCATTCTGCAGCCAGTCCTCTACTTTTACGGCATGGCACATCTAATCAAAGCCTGCTTGATGACAGTAAGACCAGATTACCCAGAATCAACAAGCCTACTTGCCCACGGAGTTACCGCAAGAAAACGAAAGAAAAAGGACTATTCCTTTCTGCGGGATGAAGTAAAGATCCAGCACAATGGCTTATTCCCTTACTTCTCTGAGCACTTATTTCATATAAATAGACTACCATTTGAAAAAATTAATATGAAACAACTCCTTGCCCTCATTCCAGAAATGAGGATGATGCTTGGTTTCCATCAGGTGAAAGGGCTCTATCAGGTAGGAAAGAGGCAGGGGACATGGCTAGAATTCCCACTTGAGATACTGGATGATTACCATACGACAAAGGATGGATTCCTTAATAAAATCTCCTCCTTTCTCCCAGAAATAAAGCATATGGAATCAGTCTCCCATCATATACAAGTAGAGCTTGCCAAGCCTTTGACTGAGCTCAAAGGTCCATTCTATTCAGATAAAACGCAAAGCCCCATCTTTTTTCCTGCAAAAAGAGAACTGTTCCTGCCACTTTCCGAGGTTATGGTCCATTACTTACTCTTATATAACCTAAGTATGCTCTGTCGCTATGAAACCGATTGGTGGGGGGATCTTTTTACATCAAAGTCAGATGCAGACTATCCCTTTATTACACATTTCCTGAGAGAATCAGCTGAAAAAGTACCGTTCTTATTGGGATTAGAGCTTTATAAAAGAAAGGCTTGATGAGGTTTAGATCGTCAGGCAGGGTGTCATGAATCTTTTTGGGGAGCTGTTTGGGTGGTTTGATCGTCATGCGGCGGATGATGGAATTTTTGAGCGAAATCCCTAGGCAGTTTGATCATCATGCAGGGGATGATGGACACTTTGAGATAAATTCTTCGGTTGTTTGATCGTCATCAAGCGGATGATGGACACTTTGAGCGAAATCACCAGTCGATTTGATCATCATAAGTGCTATGACGGACTCTTTGAGCGAATTCCCCAGCTGGTTTGATCATCATATGGCGTATGACCGACACTTTGAGTGAAATACTCAGACGGTTTGATCGTCATATGGCGGATGACGGACTTTTTGAGCGAATTCCCCAGGCGGTTTGATCGTCATCAAAGGACCACGAACCTACAATCCATAAAAAATAGCCGGTAATCCTCCTTACTGGATACCGACTATTTCTTCAATGAATACTTCTGTTTGCTGTAAGGATATGATATCTTTTTTACCTTCCATTCGTACCATAGGTCTCGTTGGATGCTTTGCATCAATAAACACTATTTCACCAAGCTGGTTATTGGAAAGACGAATTTTCGTTCCGATAGAAAAATGCGTCATACTTTCAACAAAGCTAGCAACAACGTCTGGATCAAGGGTGGAAAACTGCTCCTTTTGCAATTCCTCTATTACCAAAAATGGAGATTGCTTTTCCTTATATGCCCTTTCGCATGTCATAGCATGGTACATATCACAAACCGCTATTATTCTTGCAACTTTATGTATTTTCCCACTAGTTAAACCAAGTGGATACCCACTGCCATCCATTCTTTCATGGTGCTGCAAAATCGCCAGCTTCACGGATTGTTTAATGGTTGGGATTTGTTCAACCATGCGATAAGAATAAGTAGGATGTTTTTTCAAATCGGTCCTTTGTGCTGTGTTTAATGTACCTGCTTTATGAAGAAGGTTATGGTCGATCTTTGCCATTCCTACATCACATAAAAAACCGGCGAGTCCGATTTGAAGCCAATCGCCAGAGGGATAGCCCATTTTTCTTGCAAGGAATGCGGATAGGATGCTGACTGCGACGCTATGATAGAAAATATAATCCCGCTTGTTTGCATAATGGTGCATAGTATAAACAGCAGAGGAAATATCATCCATTCTTTTTATTAAAGGAATGATTAATTTGCGAACGTATGGCATATCTAAAGGCGCACCGTTTTTCCAGTTTTCAAACATTTTTTTGTATGCTTGTACTGTTTGTTCATAATGTTCCTGAAAAGGTGGGAGCTCTTCAGCAACTTTCTTTTCAGCCGTTTGCTGAACCTGTTCCATTTTCTCTGCCTTTTCTGGAGTATAGGAATCTCCTTCGACAAGCTTTGAAGAAACTTCTACACTTTCAACAAGGAATTTTTTTATGACAGTAATATGTTCCTCTGTTAACACCGTGTTTTTTGGGATTATGTCTCTATTGGTTTTCCCTTTTATTTCTCTAAGCAACACACATCCTGGGACAAGCTGCGAGGCTTTTACCCTCATATCATTCTTCCCCCTTTACCATATTAATTAGGAAGGGACCTCAGCCCCTTCCTACAATTTTTTATTCCTCTGTATTCTCTTCTGTTGACTCTTCTGCTTCAGAAACCTCTGTTTCATCATCGATTTCTTCTTCGTCTTCATCCTGGTCAACACGTGCTACCGTTGCTACTTCCTCTTCTTCTTGTAGCCTAATTAAACGAACACCCATTGTATTCCGGCCAGTTTCCGAAATATCCTGGACTGGAATTCGAATAAGTACGCCAGCTACGGTAATAAGCATGAGATCTTCTTCTCCAGAGACAGCTTTTACAGCTACTACATGTCCCGTTTTATCTGTTAAGTTACATGTAAAGATCCCTTTTCCGCCTCGATTTGTTACACGATACTCCATCTCAGGAGTCTGTTTTCCATAACCTTTGCTTGTAACATGCAAGATTTTAGAATCCTCCTGAAGAATTTCCATGGATACAACCTCATCATCTTCCCTTAGTGAAATACCCTTCACACCGGCCGCTGTTCTACCCATAGATCGGATCTGATCTTCAGGGAATCGAATGAGATAACCATTTTTCGTAGCGATCATCATATCCTTCGCACCATCGGTTAGACGCACTGAAATCAATTCATCCTCATCCCGAAGCCCTACAGCAATTAATCCACCTTTACGGATATTAGCAAATTGCGAAAGCGTTGTGCGCTTGGAGATCCCGTGCTTGGTCGTAAAGAACAAGTAGTCTGTGTCAGTAAATTCATTTACAGAAATAACAGCGTTAACCCACTCGCCTTTTTCTATCTGCAAGAGATTAATGATTGGGATACCCTTCGCTGTTCTGCTGAACTCAGGTATCTCATAGCCTTTAGCCTTGTAGACCTTCCCTTTATTCGTAAAGAATAGCACGGTATCATGCGTAGAGGTTGAAACAAGATGTTCTACAAAATCATCTTCATTTGTCCCCATTCCCTGAATACCACGGCCTCCGCGCTTTTGAGTTCGGTAAGTAGAGGATGGCAAACGTTTAATATAACCTTGATGGGTTAAGGTAATCACAATATTTTCTTCTGGAATTAAGTCCTCATCCTCGAAGAAATCGACACCACCTAGAACAAGCTCTGTACGGCGTTCGTCATTGAAGCGTTCTTTTACCTCTGTTAATTCTTCCCGGATAATTTCTAGAACTTTTTCCTCATCTGCTAAAATAGCTTTTAATTCTTCAATTAGGTCAAGAAGTTCTTTGTATTCATTTTCTATTTTTTCACGTTCTAGACCAGTTAACCGCTGCAAACGCATATCTAGAATTGCCTGTGACTGTTTTTCCGAAAGTTTAAAGCGTTCCATCAAACCGTCTCTAGCAATATCGGCTGTTTTGGAATTACGGATAAGAGCGATCACTTCATCCAAGTGATCTAACGCAATTCTCAATCCTTCTAAAATATGTGCTCTTGCTTCTGCTTTACGTAATTCAAACGCAGTCCGGCGTTTAATAATTACCTTTTGGTGCTCAAGGTAATATTCAAGGCATTGTTTAATCGTCAACACTTTAGGCTGACCATCAACAAGAGCCAGTGTATTAATACCAAACGTTGTTTGCAGAGCCGTATGTTTGTATAAGTTATTTAGCACGACATTCGCATTAACATCGCGACGTAGCTCCATCACAATACGCATACCGTTACGATCTGATTCATCACGCAAATCGGTAATACCTTCAATTCGCTTATCACGCACATGTTCTGCAATCCGCTCAATTAGTTTTGCTTTATTGACTTGATACGGAAGCTCTGTGACGATGATCGTCGCCTTGCCGTTTGCATGCTCTTCAATGTTCGCTTTTGCTCTGACGGTAATGGACCCTTTGCCTGTTTCATAAGCTTTTCGTATCCCACTTTTCCCTAGAATCTGGCCAGCTGTTGGGAAATCGGGGCCATGGATATAATCTTCCATCAATTCATTGATGGTGATATCCGGGTCTTTACTAATCGCAAGCACGGCGTCAATCGTTTCTCCTAGGTTATGTGGAGGAATATTCGTTGCCATTCCTACTGCAATTCCAGAAGTTCCGTTCACAATTAAATTAGGAAATCGAGCTGGAAAAACGACTGGCTCCCGTTCAGAGCCATCATAGTTATCTGTGTAATCAATTGTGTCTTTATTTATATCACGGAGGAGCTCCATGGATATTTTGGACATTCTTGCTTCTGTATAACGCATTGCTGCTGCTGAGTCACCATCAACTGAACCGAAGTTCCCGTGGCCATCAACTAGCATATAGCGATAGCTGAAGTCTTGTGCCATCCGGACCATTGTTTCATAAACGGCTGAATCACCATGTGGATGGTATTTACCAATAACTTCCCCAACGATACGGGCAGACTTTTTGTATGCTTTATCTGAGTGCATCCCCAGATCATTCATTGCATATAAAATTCTGCGATGCACTGGTTTCATGCCATCCCGTACATCTGGCAATGCACGTGATACGATAACACTCATTGCGTAGTCAAGGAAGGATGTGCGCATCTCATTGCTAATATTTATTTCCTGAACGTTTGAACGTTTTTCCTCTGCCATTATTATACCTCCTATCACTATTCATCAAAAGAATAGTGATTTGCCTCAAATATTACATAAATTGATATGAATTAAACATCAAGATTTTTAACATATTGTGCATTCTCTTCAATAAAGTTCCTTCTTGGTTCCACTTTGTCTCCCATCAGCATATCAAATACTTGATCTGCTTCGATGGCATCTGCTAGGTCAACCTGGAGGAGTGTACGTGTATCTGGATCCATCGTCGTATCCCAAAGCTGGGTAGCATTCATTTCTCCTAGCCCTTTATAACGCTGAATCCCTGGCTTAGGTAATTGTGGAAGCTCTTTAAGCAATTTATCTAATGCTTTTTCGTTATAAACATAATGAACAGCTTTCCCTTGCTTGATCTGATACAAAGGTGGCTGTGCGATATAAATATAGCCATATTCGATTAATGGACGCATATAACGATAGAAAAAGGTTAATAGTAAAGTACGTATATGTGCACCATCGACATCGGCATCTGTCATGATAATGACTTTATGATAGCGGGCCTTCGTAATATCGAAATCTTCACCGATACCTGTACCAAGGGCAGTAATCATGGCACGAACTTCATTATTGGACAAAATTTTATCAAGTCGGGCTTTCTCAACATTGAGAATTTTACCGCGTAGTGGCAAGATCGCTTGAAAATGACGGTCACGACCAGACTTGGCGGAACCTCCAGCAGAGTCTCCCTCTACGATATAAAGCTCACTTATTTTTGCATCCTTAGAGGAACAGTCGGCAAGCTTACCTGGTAGATTCGAAATTTCCAGCGCACTTTTTCTTCTAGTCAGCTCTCTAGCTTTTTTCGCAGCTAAACGTGCACGCGAAGCCATTAGCCCTTTATCAACAATGATTTTCGCGACAGACGGGTTTTCATAAAGGAACTTGGAGAACATTTCACTGAAAACAGAGTCTGTAATGGTACGTGCTTCACTGTTACCAAGCTTTGTTTTTGTCTGTCCCTCAAATTGTGGATCAGGGTGTTTAACGGAGACGATGGCGGTCATTCCTTCCCGTACATCATCACCAGAGAGGTTTGGATCGTTTTCTCGGTATAAATTGTTTTTTCTCGCATAATCATTAATCACTCTGGTAAGACCTGTTCGGAAACCAGATTCGTGACTACCACCTTCGTAGGTGTGAATGTTGTTGGCAAACGAGTACAAGCTGCTTGCAAAACCTTCGTTATACTGAATTGCAACTTCTACAGAGATTCCTTGATCTTCTCCCTCTGCATAGAATGGCTCATGTAAGACTTCTTTCGTGCGGTTGATAAATTCCACATAGGACTTTATCCCACCCTCGTAGAAATAGCTGACAGGTTCTTCATCCGTACGTTTATCTTCTACGGTGATAGTAATACCTTTATTTAAGAATGCCAACTCACGTAAGCGCTGTGTCAACGTATCATAATCGTATTCGATTGTATCAAAGATTTCAGGGTCTGGAACAAAATGGGTAGTCGTTCCTGTGACGTCCGTTTCGCCAACGACTTCAATTTCTCCCTGTGGAACTCCTTTTTTAAAGCCTAAATAATGAATTTTATTATCCAAGTGAACATGAACTTCCAAGTTTGTTGACAGGGCGTTAACTACAGAGGCACCTACACCATGCAGTCCACCAGAAACCTTGTAGCCGCCACCTCCAAATTTTCCTCCAGCGTGGAGTACGGTCATGATAACTTCTAATGCTGGCCGACCTGTTTTCTTTTGTATGCCTACTGGAATACCACGGCCATTATCGCTTACGGTAATACTGTTATCTTTTTCAATTGTTACATCGATTCTGTCACAATATCCAGCTAATGCTTCATCGATACTGTTATCAACAATTTCCCATACAAGATGGTGTAAGCCTTTCTCACTCGTTGATCCAATATACATGCCAGGTCTTTTTCGTACTGCTTCAAGTCCTTCTAGTACTTGAATCTGATCTGCACCATATTCGGATTGGGTATTCGTCATATTGTCTTCCATTGCCATGCTCTCACTTCCATTTCCTGTTACTTAAAATGTTTCGAATTAAAAACAGTATGCTATGCTTCTTCTTCCTTTATCTCATCTGAGAAATCATCTAGCTTACTGATGGTGGAGATCATACTAGCGCGTTTCTTCAATGTTGAGACAGAAAGCGTGCTGTAGTAGATGATTTCCTTTGTGATCATGACTGATTTTGCATCAACCGTTGGACCTACTACTTTCTTTTCTTTGCCAGCGTTCTCCATCATTTCCTCCATGATGGTAGATGATGAGATTAAATTATAGTCAATGATTGCAACCACATCCTGAGAACGGATGACATTATCATTTCCGATATGAATAAACATGCTATCTCCCCCTCATTCTATTTTTCCACTTCACCATTACGGACACGGAATAATTCCGCTTTATTCAGGGTCTCATGATTTATTCCATCAACACTCGTAGTAGATACAAAGGTTTGCACCTTTCCTTGGATGGTATGAAGTAGATGTGATTGTCGGTAATCATCCAGTTCACTCAACACATCATCAAGCAGAAGAATTGGATATTCCCCAACTTCATTGTAAATGAGTTCAATTTCTGCCAGTTTCACCGACAAGGCAGTTGTACGTTGCTGCCCTTGTGATCCATAGGTCTGGACGTCCTTACCGTTCACATAAAAGAGGAGATCATCACGATGCGGACCAATTAAACTTGTGCCACGTTCAATCTCTTTTTCTTGTATTTGTTGAAATTTATTTAAGTAGATACTCTCTATTTTCTCCTTATTATCATCTTCTGATACTTCAATAGTGGGAGAATACTTTATTTCAAGCCTTTCCAGCTCACGGCTGATACCATGATGGATCGGACTAGCCCATTTCCTTAATAATTCCAAAAAAACAAACCGTCTTTCCAATAAGGTCGCGGCATGTTCTACGAGCTGATCTGTGATGACTTGCAACATTGTATGATCTTGGCTTTTTCCACGCTGCAATTGTTTCAACAGATGATTTCGTTGTTTTAATATTTTTTGATATTGCCCTAGATGATAGATATAACGTGGCTGAATCTGTCCAAGCTCCATATCAATAAAACGCCTGCGGATTTGTGGTGCACCTTTAACCAACGTGAGGTCCTCTGGTGCAAACATCACAACATTAAGCGCCCCGATATAGTCACTTAGCCGCTTTTGTTCTAGCCGGTTCAGCTTCGCTTTTTTACCTTTTGCCGAAAGAACGATTTCCAACGGAAAGGTTTGATTTCTTTTTGTTATCCTGCCTTCTATTTTAGCATACTCTTTTTCCCATTGAATCAATTCTTTCTCTCTGGGAGTTCGGTGTGATTTAGTAAAGGCAAGTAAATAGATTGCCTCCATCAGGTTGGTTTTACCCTGTGCATTTTCCCCGATGATGACATTTATTTTATTGTTAAATTCCATTTCCAATCCGTCATAATTGCGGAAATTACGTAATTTTAGCTGTTCTATGTGCATGACCAATCCTCTTTTTTTCGATTCAGATCAGGAGCGTTTGCTAGGAGGTAGTTCATGTTTCTCAAGCTTTTATCACTTTGTAGGCTCCAATGCCTTCTAATTCAACAATATCCCCTGCATATAGCTTGCGACCACGACGATGCTCCCGTTCGTTATTTACTAATACGCCCTCGTCTTGCAGAAAAGCCTTTACCATCCCACCAGATTCCAATACATTGGCAAGCTTAATAAATTGGCCTAGCGCAATATATTCCGTACTTATTTCAATTTCTTCATGCATGTTATCACCAAGTTTCCTACTTTTTAGAAAAACGTTAAGACTGCCAAAAGATTTCAGGACAGTATAAAACATAGAAACACATACATTCACTAAAAATGAGCAAATGCAGTTTCTTCGTGTGGATATCATTAGTTTAAACCTGTAAACGTCATGTATACCTATTTTACTAAAGATTTGTCATTATGGAAAGGTATGACCCCATATTTGCATAATAAATGCCTGTATAGGCTTAAAATTGCTTTTAAAAAGCCGTTAACCTGTTATATAGGTGCTGTCCAAAACAAAATAAAGGTCCCTATCTTTTTTAAGATAAGGACCTAAGATCACATTCTGCTTAATTAATACGTTCTAACAGGTAGAATTAATTGTAAGATCGGGTCATCGTTGGCAGGACGGATAATAAATGGTCGCATTGCCCCTGTGAATTCTACTTTCACTTCTTCGTATTCAATTGCTTTTAATGCATCAATCATATATTTGGAGCTGAAAGAGATCTTCAATTCTTCGCCGCTAATAGAAGGAACTGTAATTTCCTCTGCTACTGTTCCTACTTCAGGAGAATTACTTGTGATTTCGATCAATCCATTCCCTTTTGTGCTCAATCTAACAACATTATTCCGTTCTTCTTTTGCTAGAAGTGAAGCACGGTCAATTGTGCTTAAGAGTTCCTTCGTTTTCACATGAAGAACGGTTTTACTTTGTTCTGGAATCAATCGAGAGGTCTCCGGATAATTTCCATCAAGCAATCTTGAAAGGAAGTTAAGATTTTTTGTACGGAACAGAATCTGATTATTTGTCACGCTTATTTCTACTGTTTCTTCTGTATCATCTAATATCTTATTTAACTCATTCAGACTCTTACCTGGAACCACCACAGTTGGCAGTTGACCTGGCGCTTCACTGACAGGAATTTCTCTAGAAGCTAAGCGATGGCTGTCTGTTGCTGTAAAAGTAAGACTGCCATTCTCTAGTTTAATATTTACCCCAGTTAAAATTGGACGTGTTTCCATTGTTGAAACAGCAAATACTGTTTGTTTTATTAAGCTTTTTAAGAGATCGATTGGCAACTCAAAGCTGTCATCCGTTTGTAATTTAGGTAGCTGTGGATATTCTTCTGCATCCTGACCATTTAAATTAAATTCGGCCTTTCCAGAACGAATCGTTACTTTTAAGTTTTCATCTGATTCAATTTCCACTGTTTTTTCAGGGAGCTTACGGACAATATCAGGGAAATATTTAGCCTGTAGTACAATACTTCCTGCTTCGATTTGTTCTACATTTACATTGCCATTCTCCTCAGCTGGGATAAAGGATTCAATAGAAATATCTGAATCACTACCAGTTAAGGTAATACCACTTTCTTTTGCTTCAATTTTCATTCCAGTCAATATCGGAATAACGGTTCGGGATGATATAGCCTTCATGACATCCTGCACACTGGATATTAATTGATCCCGTTGAATAACAAATTTCATAAATAAATCCTCCTAAGGGAAGTTCTTTTATATATTTTTTTTTATAAAAATACAGTATTAATAGTAATAAGGCCTGTGAGTATGTGGATAAGCGAAGAAAAGCCAGATTCACAAAAGTTATTCACATGTGGATAAACTGTTTGCAAGTTTGCATGGCTATTCACACTGTGCACAGGTCATATTTAGACAAAAGTCTTAAAAAAGACAAAATCGCGTCCAACATTTTAAAAAAAGATGGCTTTAGAATGATTTTAAGTTCTCTTTTATTTCTTCTATTTCACGTGTTAATTGCGTATCGTTTTCCATAAGACGTGCAATTTTTTCATGGGCATGAATAACAGTTGTATGATCACGTCCCCCAAATTCCTCGCCGATCTTTGGTAGAGAGGAATCCGTCATTTCTCTTGATAGATACATGGCAATTTGTCGCGGAAATGCAATAGACTTTGTCCGCTTCTTTGCAATGAAATCATCCATGCGAATATTGTATTTCTCGCCAACTGCTTCTTGAATCCTCGGTATACTAATAATTTTTGGTTTACTGCTTGGGATAATATCCTTTAATGCGTCAGCAGCTAGCGAAGCGTCTATATCCTTGTTCACTAATGAAGAATAGGCGACAACGCGAATTAAGGCGCCCTCTAATTCCCGAATGTTCGTGTCGATTTGGTTTGCAATGTATAGCATCACCTCATTCGGAATATCAAGCCCCTCAGCCTTTGCCTTTTTCGTTAATATTGCAATACGAGTTTCCAGATCTGGTGGCGTAATATCGGTAATTAAGCCCCACTCAAAACGGGAACGTAAACGGTCTTCCAGTGTTGGAATTTCTTTAGGTGGCCGATCACTAGAAATGATAATTTGCTTACTTTCTTCATGTAACGTATTAAAAGTATGGAAAAATTCTTCCTGTGTCGATTCTTTTCCAGCAATAAACTGAATATCATCTATTAATAGGACATCGACATTTCGATATTTATTGCGAAAGTTCACGGTTTTATTATCCATAATCGCGTTAATAAATTCATTCGTAAACTTCTCTGAAGATAAGTAAACAACCTTCGCATTCGGGTCGTGTTCACGTACATAATGGCCGATCGCATGCATTAAATGGGTTTTACCCAATCCTACGCCACCATAAATGAATAGCGGATTATAGGCCTTTGCAGGAGCTTCTGCTACAGCAAGTGATGCAGCATGAGCGAATCTGTTACCTGCACCAATGACAAAGGTATCAAAGGTATATTTCGAATTTAGCATGGATCTTGGAGATTCGTGATTTGCTTCATTTCCTGCAGTTTGCTTGGGTGCGACCTCTGACTCTTCAATTGGTGGAGTAGAATCTGGAATAATGAATTTAGTAGCCAAACGAGAACCGGTGATGTCTAGCAAAATATCAGATATGAGTGCGGTATATTGGTTCTCAAGCCAGTCTCTGGCAAATTCGTTGGGTGCTGAAATGACGAGTGTATTTTCTTCAAGAAATTCAGCTTTTGTGTTTTTCAACCAGGTATCGAAACTAGGCTTACTAATTTTTTCTTCAATTTTTTCAAGGGTTGCGACCCAAAGTTCTTCAATGTTTTCCAAGCGGTTATTCACTCCTTCCTGGGTTTATATCATGACAGAAAAAGCCTCTCTCAATCATAACGATGGACAGGCATTCATTCATAAAAAGGCGGTTTATTTGGCCTTGAGTAGGCATGCTGTAATGAACGAAATCAAAATAGGTCTTGTGGATAGTTGCGTACAGTGCAATAATGCATCTGGAATGCTTATAAACGTTATTAACATTTCTGTGGATAACGTTGTAAACGATGGTGTTAATAAATATCCACATGTTATCCACAATCTGTGAATAACTAAAAACCCTCAAATCGATTTGCACAAGTTAAACACAATTATAATACCAAAAAAAGGCGCGGTGTGCAATGTTCTTTCGACAATTATCCACAAGGTCCATTGCTTGTAGATAATAAATATCCACACTACTATATTTTGTGATTTTCCTGTCGATATGTGTTGTGGATAGTGTTTTTTTGTCATAAAAAAGTGAACAATAGACTGTGGATAGTAGAATATAAGGCAAACTCTTTTTAAAATGAGTGTCTCTAGAAAAGTGTTCACTTATTAAATGCTCTTGCAGAAGATATGGTTTGTTGGATTGTCTAGTGGAAGAAGAATCTCGAAGTTGAGTTGATCAGCAGTATTTTAAGATATGATATTTCTTCGGATAAGAGAAGTATTTAAGAGGTTGAGGGATGATTGGCTGCGGGCTGCTTACCATCAAGTGGGTAGAGATAAAAGTGATAAATTATCCACACGTTTAGCAGACCAGGGGTATAATCCTGTAAAAAACAGCCAATAACAAAAAGGAAGTTGACAGAAGGGCTGGTTATTATTTATAATTACAAAGACTGTCTATGAATATGACTTTTAAACAGGATATTTCATCCCTTGGGGAGGTGCATGATAAATGAAAAGAACGTTTCAACCAAATAACCGTAAACGCAAAAAAGTACATGGCTTTCGTACGCGTATGAGTACTAAAAACGGACGTAAAGTTTTAGCTCGTCGTCGTCGTAAAGGAAGAAAAGTATTGTCTGCATAGGCCACTGAAAAGTCAGTGGTCTTTTTTCACACTTAGGAATTTATGAATTGTTTAAATTCCAAGTAGAAGGAGTACTTAAAAATTCGCTATAAGACGGCGGATTTGAGTATTTCTAACTGACTTTATGCGATAGCAACAATCTGGTACCTCGGGTTTTATCCCGGTACCATTACATAGAACACGAAGGACAAGCTGTATATGTAGAGTAGTAAAGGTGATCATGATGAAAAAAGAGTATCGCATCAAAAAGAACGAAGAATTTCAACAAACATTTAAGCATGGAAAGTCTTTTGCAAATAGACAGCTTGTCATCTATTATATAGAGAAAAAGGATCAAGAACATTATCGTGTAGGTCTTTCAGTAGGAAAGAAAATTGGAAATGCGGTTACCAGAAATCGCATTAAACGTTATTTACGACAGGCCTTCCAAGAGATGGATGACCGGATAAAATATCCTCATGATATTGTGATCATTGCAAGACAACAAACGAAAAAAATGTCGTATGAAGAAATTAAAAAAAGTCTCAATCATTTACTTTATAAAGAGCGACTACTAAAAAAATAACGTTATTATATAGAAAGCTATATGGTTTTAAGGTAAAATTTATATAGGACAATCTGTATAAGGCTTATGTTAAGCGTTTGCGCTTTTCATATAGTTAGGAGGAAACAATTTGCGTAAAAAGTATTTTCTGCTTGTAACACTGATTTTGTTGCTGGCAATCCTTTCTGGTTGTACACAGGTTAACGAACCAATCACACCAGAAAGTGAAGGATTTTGGAATAGTTACTTCGTGTATCCATTATCCAAGGTTATTATTTATTTTGCCGAGTTATTCAACGAAAACTATGGTCTTTCCATTGTGATTGTGACCATTTTAGCCCGGTTAATCCTAGTACCGTTAAACGTTAAGCAATTAAAAAGCTCGAAAGCGATGCAGGATGTTCAACCGGAATTAAAAGAAATTCAGAAAAAGTACAGTTCCAAGGATGCAAATACGCAGCAAAAACTGCAACAGGAAACAATGGCGTTGTTCCAAAAGCATGGCGTAAACCCGCTAGCTGGTTGTTTACCTATTTTTATTCAAATGCCGATTTTAATTGCGATGTATCATGCTATCATGCGAACAGAAGAGATTAGTACACATAGCTTTTTATGGTTTGAACTAGGTTCACCAGATCCAATTTTCTTATTACCGTTAATTGCAGGTGGTGCAACCTTTATTCAACAAAAGCTTATGATGGCTGGTAGTCCGGCAGCAAACAATCCACAAATGGCAGTTATGCTATATGTTATGCCGATCATGATTGCTGTATTTGCTATTTTCTTCCCAGCAGCACTAGCACTGTACTGGGTTGTAGGGAATATCTTTATGGTTATACAAACTATTTTTATCCGTAAACCAATGATGAAACAAGTAGTTGGAGGAGACAAAAAGTGAGAGAAATAACTGCGAGTGGACAAACAGTTGAGGAAGCGGTCCAGTCAGCATTAGAGCAGTTGAACACCACAAAGGATCAGGTCGAAATTGATATAATAGACGAGGGTAAGAAGGGCTTGCTCGGTCTATTTGGTTCCAAACGTGCTTTTGTAAAAGTTACGTTAGCAAAGAACAAAGTGGAAGAAACACAAGTATATCTTAGCCAAGTGATTGCAAATATGAATGTAGAAGCAGAAATCAAGATGGACGTGGTGGGGAACCATGTTAATTTTGAGCTGAGCGGTGATAATATTGCTGTATTGATTGGCAAACGTGGTCAAACACTAAATGCGCTGCAATATTTGCTGCACCTTGCAATAAATAAAGATGGAAAGCAGTTTTACACCGTATCCCTTGACGCAGAAGGGTATCGCCAACGCAGGAAAGACACACTAGAGTCACTTGCTGCAAAAATGGCTGATAAAGCTGTGCGGTTAAACAAAAAAGTTGCACTTGAGCCAATGCCTTCATTCGAACGCAAAATTATTCATAGTGCCCTGCAATCCAATAAAACCATCAACACCTATTCAGACGGAGTCGAACCACACCGACACATTGTCATCAAGCCATAATTGAGAAACAATTTGCGTCACAATGATGCTATTTAAATTTAAGTTTCTATGTTTTAATCTAAGTGAAGAGAATACATGGAGACTCCGGCGGGAAAGCGAAATGTTTTCTCAGAACAACATAACGTATAATGTATAAAGTTGAATGAAACTAAAATCCGTTTGGTTTTCAAGTGAAACCAAGCGGATTTTTTGCGTTATAAAAGTATAAAACTGTACCAGTCTAGCAAATTCAATCTTTGGTGAGAGTAGTAATAGAACAACGACTATCCACAAATAGAGATTAAAAGTCGGCGATTCATTTTTAGGAACTATACACATGTGTATAAAAGCACGACAAAGAGAAGCGAAAAACTGTTGTGGATAACTTTATTTTTGGGTAAAGGTGTGTTATTCTATTAAGTTAGTGGCGATAAAAATATAATTCGTTATTAATATAGATAAAGAACACGTTTCTGGAGGTGAAATGTAGTGGAGACAGATACAATTACAGCAATATCCACACCTATTGGCGAAGGAGCGATTGCCATCGTCAGGCTAAGCGGTCCTGAGGCAATCTCCATTACCGAACAAATTTTTAAAGGAAAAAGCTTAAACGAAGCTGATTCTCATACGATTCACTATGGCAAAATCCTTGATCCACAAACGCAGGAGGTTGCCGAGGAAGTTATGGTTACCTTAATGCGTGGGCCAAAGACATTTACACGGGAAGATGTCGTGGAAATCAACTGTCATGGTGGGATGGTCGCTGTAAACCGTGTGTTGGAAATTATTTTGAGTAAGGGTGCAAGACTGGCTGAACCCGGTGAGTTTACAAAGCGCGCCTTTTTGCATGGAAGGATTGACCTATCCCAGGCAGAGGCAGTAATGGACTTGATCAGAGCAAAGACAGACAAAGCGATGTCCGTTGCCTTAAAGCAGATGGATGGAAGATTATCCGGGCTGATTCAAACACTGCGACAGGATCTACTCGAAACAGTAGCGCATGTTGAGGTAAACATTGACTACCCGGAGTACGATGATGTAGAGGAAATGTCCAATGAAGTGATGCGTGATAAAACAAAAGAAGTGCATCGCGAAATTGATAATCTTTTGCAGGTTGCCAAACAAGGTAAGATATTACGTGAAGGGCTTGCTACAGCGATTATTGGCCGGCCAAATGTCGGCAAGTCTTCCTTGATGAATGCACTAGTTCAAGAAAACAAAGCCATTGTAACCGAAATACCTGGCACGACTAGAGATATCATTGAAGAGTATGTTAATGTTCGAGGTGTTCCCTTGCGTCTTGTAGATACTGCAGGGATAAGAGAAACAGAAGATATAGTAGAGAAGATAGGGGTAGAGCGTTCACGCAAGGTTTTAAAGGAATCTGACCTTATCTTATTTGTTTTAAACCATAATGAAGTACTGTCCGAAGAAGATGAAAAGCTCTTTGAAGCAATTCAAGGACTTGAATATATCGTAATTATTAATAAAACAGATCTAGAACAAAACTTAGATCTAGATAGAGTAAAAGAGCTAGCAGAAGGAAACCCAATTGTGACAACCTCACTATTGGTAGAAGCAGGGATCGATAAGCTAGAACAAGCCATTGCTGACACGTTTTTCTCTGGTGAGATTGATACCGGTGATTTAACCTATGTATCAAACATTCGTCATATTCAATTATTGAAACAGGCGAAAGAAGCATTGGAAGATGCAATGCAAGGTTTGGAAATGGAAATGCCACTCGATATCGTACAAATTGATGTAACGCGGACGTGGGAATTTTTAGGTGAGATTATTGGTGATACTGCTAGTGACAGCTTGATTGATCAATTGTTCTCCCAATTTTGTTTAGGAAAATAGTCGATGAGGTAGGGACAGAACAAAAAGTTTTAGCTGAAAGAAGGATGATAGTAGAACAAGCGTAAGAAATATACGGAGACTCCTTGAAAATCAAAAAACGATTTTCTGCGTGCGATGCAATGCTGTCGAAGTCTTCCTTGTCCTATGGGAGGAAGGCCTAGGCGAGACCCTGGAATGCGAAGCATCCGGAGGCACACCAGCCGCCCATGGAAAGCGGAGTATATTTCTGAAGCGGTTTTTCAAAGTCATTCATTCGGATTATTCTTTAGCGTAAGTATTATTGTCCCAACAACACTTTAAATAATAGGAAGGATGAAAAACAATGACATATGATGCTGGGCATTATGATGTAATCGTGATTGGTGCAGGGCATGCTGGTGTAGAAGCAGGATTAGCTTCAGCACGGATGGGTGCAAAAACCTTAATGCTGACACTCAATTTGGATATGATTGCCTTTATGCCATGTAACCCCTCCATCGGTGGGCCGGCTAAGGGAATTGTTGTCCGGGAAATAGATGCGCTTGGTGGCGCGATGGCAAAGGTAATTGATAAGACGCATATCCAAATGCGTATGCTGAACACAGGGAAAGGTCCAGCTGTTCAAGCGTTAAGAGCACAAGCTGATAAGCCTTTATATATAAAAGAAATGAAAAATATTATTGAAAACGAAGAAAACCTAACAATCAGACAAGGTATGGTAAATGAGTTAATTGTTGAGGATGGGGTATGTAAAGGAGTAATAACAGAATCAAAGGCTGCTTATAGCGCCGAGACAGTTATTATTACGACAGGTACGTTTATGCGTGGAAAAGTGCTAATGGGAGATTTAGAATACGAAAGTGGTCCAAACAACCAAAGAGTATCTGTAAAACTTTCAGAGCATCTTGAGGAGCTAGGCTTTGAGCTTACTCGTTTTAAAACAGGGACTCCACCACGTGTGAACAGTCATACCATTGACTATTCGAAGACGGAAATTCAACCAGGGGATGAGAAGCCGCAAAGCTTTTCATACGAAACGACTGAATATATTACAGATCAAATTCCATGCTGGTTGACCTATACAAATGAATTCACACATGAAATTATTAATGAGAATCTTTCCTTATCTGCCATGTATTCGGGAATGAAACGTGGTACAGGGCCGAGATATTGCCCATCTATTGAAGATAAAATTGTGCGTTTTAACGATAAACCACGTCACCAAATCTTTTTGGAACCAGAAGGAAGAGATACAGAAGAGGTATATGTTCAAGGATTGTCAACATCACTTCCTGAATCGATCCAACATGACATGGTGCGAAGTGTAGAAGGGTTGGAAAACGCAGAAATTATGCGTGCTGGTTATGCCATTGAGTATGATGCAGTTGTTCCAACACAGTTATGGCCAACATTAGAAACGAAAAAAATTCCTGGGCTTTATACCGCAGGTCAAATAAACGGTACATCTGGCTATGAAGAAGCAGCTGCCCAAGGAATTATGGCAGGAATTAATGCAGCAGCAAAAGTGCTTGGAAAAGATCCGGTTATTTTAGATCGTTCCCAAGCCTATATTGGTGTTCTCATTGATGATCTTGTTACAAAAGGGACAAATGAGCCTTATCGACTGCTTACCTCTCGTGCGGAATATCGTCTGTTGCTTCGTCATGACAATGCTGATCTACGTTTGTCAGAAACAGCAAATGAGCTTGGCTTGATTGCGGATGCTCGTTATCAAAAATTCGTGGAGAAGAAACGACTGGTAGAGGAAGAAAAGAAAAGGTTGAATAAGCTTATTATTAAACCAAGTGAAGCCATCAATCAGGTGATGGAGGATGCAGGAGCAACCCCATTAAAAGAAGCAGTAAAGGCGTACGATTTATTAAAACGACCTGAACTTTCTTATGACATTATTGAACAAATGATAGAACCTAATCCGGAACTTTCAGAAGAAATGAAGGAACAGGTTGGAATCCAAATTAAGTATGAAGGTTATATTAAAAAAGCCTATGAGCAAGTTGCTAGAATGCTTAAAATGGAAGATAAAAAAATTCCTGATGATATCGATTATGATGAAATCGGCGGAATTGCCACAGAAGCGAAAGAGAAGCTTAAAAAGGTCCGTCCATTATCTGTTGGGCAAGCGTCACGGATCTCTGGTGTTAACCCGGCTGATGTTTCGATCCTGCTTGTTTATATCGAACAAGGTAATATTGCGAGGATGGCAAACTAGTTTAAAAAAGTGGAAGAATAAAGTAGTAAAGGTTATATGATGCGGGAGGGATGCAATCTTACCCGCATCATAATACATATTAAAAGTGTAAAAACGTAAAGGAGATTCCATGCTATGAATCCAGAAGAATTTGCTGCTGCATTGAAAGAAAAGGGGATAGAGCTAACAGCATATCAGCTCGAGCAGTTTGCCACTTACTTTCAAACCTTAACAGAATGGAATGAAAAGATAAATTTGACAGCGTTGACAGCTGAAGAGGACGTTTATTTGAAGCATTTTTATGATTCTATTTCTGCTGCGTTTCATTTTGACTTCATTGGTCCTTTGCATATTTGTGATATAGGGGCAGGTGCGGGATTTCCAAGTATTCCGTTGAAAATTTGCTTCCCAGAGTTAAAAGTAACGATTGTAGATTCATTGCAAAAGCGAATAGGTTTTCTAAACCATCTAGCAGCACAACTCGGGCTTAGCGATGTAGCCTTCTATCATGACAGAGCGGAAACTTTTGGTAAAAATAGCAACTTCAGGGAGAGTTTTGATGTAGTGACGGCTAGAGCGGTGGCAAGGATGTCTGTTCTCAGTGAATTATGCTTGCCATTAGTTAAAAAAGGTGGCGTCTTCATTGCGATGAAAGGATCCCAGGTTAAGGATGAACTTTCTACAGGCAAAGCTGCGGTAGAGTTGATGGGTGGAAAGACAGCTGACACCTTCTCATTTACATTACCCAAAGAAGACAGTGAACGCTCAATAGTTGTAATAGATAAAGTACGAAAAACGCCAAAAAAATATCCGAGAAAGCCTGGTACACCAAATAAGGAACCTATCGAATAAGTTTTAAAAAAATTCTATGTAATATGGGTGATATAGTTACAATTAATTACTTTCTCAGGCTTTATTATGGTAAAATAGAGGTAGAGTCTGCGTGGCGTTGATTTTTAACGTATCTAAAATTTATTGTGCTAGAGATCCTTTATTTTGGCATGTCGAATAAAGTGTTTTCCTTTGCTAGCATTTAATTTTAGTAGGACTACATGCCATGAAAACAATAATGTTTCACGTGAAACATTTATACATAGATCATCATTATTTGAGGAACGCAGTCGCTTACCAGGACTAACACGTTTCTTTAAACTAGTAAATCAAAAGGTGGTGTCTGATGATGGTAAAGCCTTTTAATAAAATTTTTGGTTTGGGAGAAAAACCTGCTTCTGACTCTGAAACAGAAGTAGAGGTAGAAGTAGAAGCCTATCATCCGGATGAAGTGATTCAGCTTCTAGTAAGTGATATTGAGCCCAATCGTTATCAACCAAGAACTATTTTTAAGGAAGAGAAAATAAAAGAACTCGCACAAACCATTAATACACATGGTATGATCCAGCCGATTGTTGTGCGTAAGATGGAAGATGAAGAAGGTAAGTATGAACTGATTGCAGGAGAGAGACGCTGGCGTGCTGTACAGTTTTTAGGCTGGGAGAAAGTCTCTGCAATTGTTCGAGAAATGACGAATACAGAAACGGCTTCTGTTGCATTAATAGAGAACCTGCAGCGTGAGGAATTAACAGTCATTGAGGAAGCAAAAGCATATGCCCAGTTATTGGAGCTCCATTCTTTAACACAGGAAGCATTGGCGCAACGGTTGGGGAAAAACCAATCAACCATTGCTAATAAACTTCGATTATTAAAGCTTCCGGAAGAGGTTCAAGAGGCGTTGCTGAACAAAATGATTGCAGAACGTCATGCACGCGCATTAATTAAATTAAAAGATCCGTTAAAGCAGCTTGAAATTCTTAAGGATATACTTGAGAATGAATTAAATGTCAAACAGACAGAAGAGCGAATCGCGAAGATCAATGAACCCAAAGAAGCACCGCCTAAAAAGAAGGCAACCTTAAAAGGCTTCAGCAAAGATATTCGAATTGCAATGAATACTATTCGGCAGTCCTTAAGCATGGTTTCTGATACCGGGGTCGAAGTGGAGTCTGACGAGCAGGAAATGGATGACTATTATCAAATAACAATTAAAATACCGAAACAGAAATAATTCTCCTACTTTATCTTAAATAATCCATACCCATCTTAAAAGGAGATGGGTATTTTTCTCACACATTAGGAAGTATAAAATTTTAGCTAGGAAGCAATTACGATGCAGTTAAAATTTTAATGTTCCAAGTATAAGAAAAACGTATACATTCTCTAAAAGACGAGCGAATGTGAGTTTTTCTAATAATACATTCCATCCCTTTGCTAAATTGGCTACTATCAGGCTAATTCATCGACATTTCTCCTCTTTATTTCTCCTGCTAATTACAAATTCTTAACAAAAATGAAAATTATCTCGTCCTTTTATTGCAATTAGTGATAAAATAAAATGTATATCGTTAGGTAGGTGTCAACATGGGAAAAATAATCTCCATCGCAAATCAAAAAGGTGGCGTAGGGAAAACAACTTCATCCGTTAATTTGAGTGCTTGCCTCGCCCATTTAGGTAATAAAGTGTTACTTGTCGATACAGATCCTCAAGGGAACGCAACTAGTGGGGTAGGCGTGAATAAGGCAGATGTTAAGCATTGTATTTATAATGTGCTAGTAGAAGACATGCCGGCTGAAGAAGTTTGCATTCCCACAAACGTAAACAACTTAGATATAATACCTGCAACCATCCAGCTTGCCGGGGCAGAAATTGAGCTTGTTCCGACTATTTCGCGGGAAATTAGGTTGAAGAAATCCTTGGAGAGTCTAAAAGAAGAGTATGACTACATTCTTATTGACTGTCCACCTTCATTAGGTCTATTAACACTAAATGCACTAACATCATCTGATTCCGTGTTAATCCCAGTACAATGTGAATATTACGCATTGGAAGGCCTAAGCCAATTATTAAATACAATTCGACTTGTTCAGAAGCATTTGAATAAACATCTTATGATAGAAGGGGTTCTTCTGACTATGCTGGATGCTCGTACAAACCTTGGTATCCAAGTAATCGACGAAGTGAAAAAATACTTCCAAGACAAAGTCTATCAATCTATTATACCGAGAAATGTAAGATTGGGAGAGGCACCAAGTCATGGACAACCCATTATAACGTATGATCCTAAGTCTCGAGGTGCAGAAGTATATCTTGAATTAGCGAAGGAAGTGGTGGCCAATGGCGAGAGGGTTAGGTAAAGGTATAAATGCTTTCTTTCCTGAAATTGAGGAAAAGCCAGATGAAAAAATAGAGGAAGTTGCTATTTCAGAGTGTAGGCCAAATCCTTATCAGCCTAGGAAGACATTTCATGCAGACGCAATTGAAGAACTTAAAGATTCCATTCTAGAATATGGCATTATACAGCCGCTCATAGTTCGAAAAAGTATTAAAGGATATGAAATTGTAGTCGGGGAGAGAAGATTCCGTGCTGCAAAGGAGGCCGGCCTAGAGACCATTCCTGTAGTCATCAAAGATCTATCTGATGACAGAATGATGGAATTGGCTCTGTTGGAAAATCTCCAAAGGGAAGATCTAACACCGATAGAGGAAGCACATGCCTACACAAATTTGATGACTGAGCTAAAAATCACCCAGGAAGAGTTGGCAAAAAGACTAGGAAAGAGTAGATCACATATTGCAAACATTGTTCGACTTCTTTCCCTGCCAGAGCAAATTATCGCTTATATTAATAACGGGGAAGTTTCCATGGGACATGGGAGAGCGTTATTAGGTCTAAAGGATAAAACAAAAGTCATGCCGCTTGTAAATAAAATCCGCAAAGAAAAATTAAACGTGAGGCAAGTTGAACAATTAATTATACAGCTGAACGAAAACTCAGTTAAAAAAGATGTGGAAAAACCTAAAAAGGACTTGTTTCTCCAGGAGAGAGAATCCTTTTTACGTGATCGGTTTGGTACAGCAGTAACAATCCAGCGCGGAAAGAAAAAAGGTAAAATCGAAATTGAGTTTTATACAGACGATGACTTACAGCGAATCATTGAAGTGTTAGAAGATTAATGGGAAAAGACTGGCGGTGTTTATCGTCAGTCTTTTGCTATTAAGTACACTAGCTACAAGCATTTCTTAGCTTTTCTTATACACATTGTTTCACGTGGAACAATTCTAACTAAAGAGAGACTTTTTACATACTGGAGAGGTAGCAATGGTATTATACGGGACACTAGTAAACGGCGCACTTATTATTATTGGGAGCATATTAGGTTTATTCTTTACCAAGATCCCAGAGCGTTATAAAGAGACAGTCATGCATGGAATTGGATTGGCAGTTTTACTCATTGGTTTACAAATGGCTTTTACAACAGAAGTCATTATTATCGTGTTATTAAGCCTGTTAACTGGGGCAATTATTGGCGAACTTCTGAGGTTAGAAGAAGGCCTAAACCGCCTAGGTAATTGGATAGGAAGCAAATTTACGACAAAGAACGACAATTTTAGTGTGGCACAAGGCTTCGTTACGGCTTCTTTGATTTTTGTGATTGGTGCTATGTCCATACTCGGTGCATTAGATAGCGGCATACGTGGAGACCATGAAGTGCTTATAACAAAGGGTATACTGGATGGGTTTGTTGCACTCGTGCTCACGACAACACTGGGATTTGGTGTGGTCCTATCTGCAATCCCTGTAGTTATTTATCAAGGAGCAATCGCCCTACTCGCAACCCAAATAGAAAACTGGCTTCCAGAAGCCTTCCTTAATGGACTTATTGTTGAATTAACGGCAGTCGGTGGTTTACTAATCGTAGCAATTGGTTTAAATCTATTAAAGTTAACGCAAATCAGAATCGGGAACCTACTTCCTTCCATTCTAACAGTGGGTATCATCTACTCTATTTATTATCTTATATAAATATGAAAAACAACGGGCGAATACTCGTTGTTTTTCTATTTGTTCTTAAATTTTTATTCAATACCTAGGATGGTGGTGCAGATGTCTTCATCTCTTCACTAAATCGCAGTACGACAGAGGGCTTAGGCTGATTATACGTCATGCGTTGATCAATTTGATCCAATACACCCGTGATTTTGGTTGCCATATCCATTACAATCGATAGTCTCGTGTTTTGAAGGACAGAATGTTCCATGAAACCACTAATGTTTACCACCCCAGTTAGATGTACATCCCCGATATCTGGTAAGGGCTTGTTTAAGGCCGCTCCTGGCTTAATAGGGCCGGTCCCAGATATAATGTGACCTACGGAAGAGTTTTTCCCGAGACAGGCGTCTATTGCGATAATAAAAGGGCTAATATGTCGCTTGTTTATAAGTTCAATATAATCGTGGAGATTTGTAGCATGTACTGGTTCATGAAGGGTTCCATATACAGTCATATGCTTTGGTTTAGTTTCGGTAAAGAGGGTACCAATTAATGGACCCAGGGAATCACCTGTTGAGCGGTCGGTACCAATACATACGAGGACATAATCTCTTGGTATAGCCGGCAGCCATGAAATTATCTTTTCGCTCATGACATGAAATAGCTCGGGGTCTGTGTGATGCATACGAAAGTTTTCTTTAGTAGGGGTGATACGACTTTTTAGATTCATAGCTTATCCTCCAAATACATATTGGTATAGTATACGGAAAATTTCAGAAATCTATACATACAATATGGATATATGGGGGACAAAACATGCGAGCAGGGATAAAGTGGATGTTTTTAATTATTGGGACGACAATCGGGGCGGGATATGCCTCAGGGAGAGAACTATGGCAATTTTTTGGTCATGAAAGTGGACTTGCTATTCTACTGTTTGCTATGTTTTTTTCCCTTTCATGTGGGGTGATTATGAGCCTGAGTTTTAAAAAGCAATCGGTGCATTATTTGCCAGTGTTACGTATTATCGTTGGCAAGAGGATGACCGGGATTTACGATGTCATGATATTTCTATATCTATTTACCACAACGGTCGTTATGATTGCTGGGAGCGGTGCTACAGGACAAGCGTTTAATTTTCCTTATTGGTGGGGTATAGGTATTATGCTAATGGCGTTGATCGCGCTGTTTATGAAGGATATAAATGGGCTACTTTCCATCAATCAGTTCATTCTTCCACCTCTGTTAGGTGGTTTGGTGTACGTATTACTATTATTTACAATTGATCAAGAACTCCAACTGTTTTCACACTGGCGAGAACAACGTAATTGGACAGCGGCCTTTCCATTCACGGCATTAAACATCTTACCGTTAATCGCCGTACTCGGAGCAGTTGGGAATAAAGTGAAATCAACTAAAGAAATATGGGTCGCTTGTATTGGGAGCGGTTTTCTACTTGGATGCATTTCTTATATCTACAACAATAGTCTTATCCAAATTGCAGACGAGTTACTACTTTACGAGATTCCGTTATTTGCCATTCTACAGCATTACCCCGTGCAAATGATTATTTTCATAAGTATCTTATTATGGTTTGCTATCTTTACAACTGCAGCCTCTGGTATTCTTGGCATTGTGACTAGAATTCAAAGTTATGTAAACAAACCATTATGGTTGATTGTCGTAGTTACCTTGGTTACAATGATTCCATTAACGGCATTAGGATTTAGTACACTGGTTAGTTATTTGTACCCGATCTATGGGGTATTGAATTTATATGTGTTAACTAGACTGCTACTATTTCCTTTATGGTATAAACAAACATAGAAAAAAACATAGCAACATGATTAGGAGGAGAAGTAGTGAATATTGGAGAGAGGTTACAAGAATCTTGGGATTATCTGACAGGACCAGGGTTATGGCTGGCAATTGGAGAAGGTGTTTTTAAAATTCTTGTAATCATTATTTTAGCACTTATCATTGTTCGGGTTACCAGAAAGCTAGTCGATCGCTTATTTAAAAGCAGAGAAAATGGGCCAATTCGTATAACCGAAAGAAGAGAAAATACATTAAAAAAACTAATTAAAAATGTGGTTGCTTATGTTGTCTATTTTGTTGCCGTATTAATGATCCTGGATAATGTCTTAAAATTTGAGGTTGGCCCGTTGCTAGCAGGAGCTGGTGTTGCTGGACTGGCAATCGGATTTGGTGCTCAAAACCTTGTGCGTGATATCATTTCCGGGTTCTTTATTATTTTTGAGGATCAATTCTCAGTAGGGGACTATGTTGGAGTAGCCGGAATTGAAGGAACGGTAGAAGAAATTGGACTACGTACTACAAAGGTGCTGAGCTGGACTGGCGAGTTGCACGTGTTACCAAATGGCAATGTGACACAGGTTATAAACTACTCTATTCATAACGGTCTATCTATTGTAGATGTCAATATCCCTTATGAAAGCAATGTAAATGATGCTGAAAATGCAATCAACAACATTGTCGCTACACTTCCAGATAAGTACGACTTTATTGTTGGTGTTCCAGAAATCATTGGCGTACAAAATTTAGATGTATCACACTTTACGATCCGCATCATTGCTGATACACTTCCTGGTTTCCAATGGGCTGGTGAACGAAATATTCGAAAAGAAATTCAAAACCAATTGTACAATGCAGGAATTGAAATCCCTGCGCCACGTATTGTAATGTACTCTGGAAATGACAAAGAAAAATTGCTAGATAAAAATCGCGAGCGCGGCGAGTAATTTCCCTATATAATAGAGCTATTAACTTTAAATAAAGGAGAAAAGGGAATGGCGGAGAAAGATTTTAACTTACATGATGTTGTGCAAATGAAGAAGCCTCATCCGTGTGGAGAGAATCGCTGGAAAATAATTCGGATGGGAATGGACATTCGTATTAAGTGCCTTGGATGTGATCATAGTGTGATGATCCCACGAAGAGATTTTTCAAAGAAAATGAAAAAGGTGTTGGGAAGAGCAGAAGAGTAATTAAAGTGATGCTTGTGGGAGGATCGAAAAGTTTTAATACGTGTAAAATGGACGATTCTCCTGGAAAAATGGTATTATGAGAGTAGAAAAAGATAGTGTTAGATAAAAAAATAAGGTTAAATACGAAAATAGGCATTTTAAAATGCCTATTTTTGTTTTTTGCTAGCTTGTCAATTGGTTGTCTACTATCTATAATTAGGAGGACTACCACGTTCATGTGAATGGAAATCCTTAAGGAGTGAAGGTTGTATGGCTTTAACAGCAGGAATCGTCGGTCTTCCGAATGTCGGAAAATCAACATTATTTAATGCAATAACGCAAGCGGGAGCAGAAGCTGCGAATTATCCGTTTGCAACGATTGATCCCAATGTAGGTATTGTGGAAGTACCCGACGAGCGCTTAGATAAATTAACAGAATTAGTAAAACCGAAGAAAACAGTACCCACTGCATTTGAATTCACTGATATCGCAGGAATTGTTAAAGGTGCAAGTAAAGGAGAGGGGCTAGGAAACCAATTCTTATCCCATATCCGCCAGGTGGATGCGATTTGTCAGGTCGTCCGCTGTTTCCAAGACGAAAATATTACACATGTTTCCGGGAAAATAGATCCAATTGATGATATCGAAATCATTAATTTGGAGCTGATTTTAGCTGACTTAGAAACCGTCAACAAGCGGTCTCAACGTGTAGAAAAACTGGCAAGACAAAAGGATAAAGAAGCGGTGGCCGAGCAGGAAATACTTGTGAAGCTAAAGGCTGGACTAGAAGAAGAAAAGCCTGCTCGAGCATTAGACTTCTCGGAAGATCAATGGAAAATAGTAAAAGGCCTTCACTTACTAACAGCAAAGCCGACACTATATGTGGCAAATGTTAGTGAAGAAGAGGTTGCAGATCCTGATGGCAATGAAAACGTACAAAAGGTAAGAGAATTTGCAACTGCAGAAAATGCAGAGGTTATTGTCATTTGTGCAAAGATAGAAGAAGAAATTTCGGAGCTTGATCAGGAAGAGAAGGAAATGTTTCTCGAAGATCTCAACATTACGGAGTCTGGACTGGATAAGCTTATTAAAGCATCCTACCATCTATTAGGACTAGCTACGTATTTTACTGCTGGAGAGCAGGAAGTTCGAGCTTGGACATTCCGTGAAGGCATGAAAGCACCACAGGCAGCAGGTATCATTCATACAGACTTTGAAAGAGGTTTTATTCGTGCAGAAACGGTGTCTTACGAGGATTTGGTAGCTGCAGGAACGATGGGACAAGCAAGAGAAAATGGTAAAGTGCGTTTGGAAGGTAAGGAATACATCGTTAAGGACGGCGATGTCATTCATTTCCGTTTCAATGTGTAATTAAAAGTATAGCGAAAAAAGGATCTCTCGAAACCTTGTTATTTCAATAAAGATTTGGTATAATACACTATTGTGAGTAATTATTATTACGATTACTCCTTGCCCTTAGTGAGAAAGGCGTTTTGTCTGACAAAAAATGAGGGCCGCTAAGACCAAAAGGAGGTGTAACGGATGAGAAAATACGAAATCATGTACATCATCCGCCCAGATATTGAAGAGGATGCTCAAACAGCTCTAATTGAGCGCTTTAATGGCATTCTAACCGATAATGGCGCGGAGATTGAAAAAGTTGATGAAAAAGGCAAGAAACGTCTTGCTTATGAAATCAAAGACTATCGTGATGGATATTATGTAATCATTAATTTCAGCGGTGATGAAAATGCAGTAAATGAATTTGATCGCCTTGCTAAATTCTCTGATGACATTATTCGTCATATTGCAATTCGAGAAGAAGATAAATAATAGGGAGTGGTTCTGATGTTAAATCGTGTCGTACTAGTTGGCAGGTTAACGAAGGATCCCGATTTACGTTATACACCCAACGGAGTGGCCGTAGCTAATTTTACTATTGCAGTTAATCGTCCTTTTTCTAATCAGCAGGGAAACCGTGAAGCTGATTTCATTAACTGTGTGGTCTGGAGAAGACCTGCTGAAAACCTTGCAAACTTTATGAAAAAAGGAAGCCTGATTGGTGTGGATGGTCGTGTTCAAACACGTACGTTCGAAGGCCAGGATGGAAAAACGGTATTTGTAACAGAAATTGTTGCAGACAGCGTCCAATTCCTTGAATCTAAAGGAGCCCAGGGTAGAGGACAGGACAACTCAGGAGGTTTCCAACAAGATAGAAACCAAAATCAGTATCAGCCTAATCAGAATCAGAACCAAAACCAGAACCAAAATCAGGACGACCCATTCCGAAATAATGGGGAGCCTATTGATATATCAGACGATGATTTACCATTCTAATATAAAAAGGAGGGTTATCAATGGCAGCTCGTCGCGGACGCGCAAAGCGTCGTAAAGTGTGTTATTTCACAGCAAACGGAATTACACACATCGATTACAAAGATGTAGATTTGCTAAGACGTTTCATTTCTGAACGCGGAAAAATTCTTCCTCGTCGTGTAACTGGAACTTCTGCAAAATACCAACGTAAATTGACTGTAGCAATTAAACGTGCTCGTACAATGGCATTGTTACCATTCGTAGCAGAGTAATTGTAAAAAAAACCTCCAGATCCATATAAGGATCTGGAGGTTTTTTAATTGGTAGGGGAATTGGTGAACTTATTTATAAACAAAGGAGAAAACGACAGCGACGGGGCTTGCCTTCGATCTGTTTATCCCGGAGCAACCGTCCGTAAGACTCCCACTTCAAAACATGAAGTGAAACCGATAAGTTTTTAGTGGGAGTAAACGGACGCTAACACCCCGATTCGTTCAACTAACAATAAGTGGGGGAAGAACGCCCCCCATTTATTGAAGTTTCACTTTATCTGTTAAACCCCTGCTCATCTAAAATTTCTTTTGCTGCTTCGCTTTGTAGAAAATCAATAAATTTTTCTGAGTCTGCATGGTTGGTGCTATAGGTAGTAACTGCTACAGGGAACTCTATGGGATCATGGAGTTCTGAATCAACAGGAAAGAGCATTTCCAGTCGATCTGATTCGATAATATCAGAATAATAAACAAACCCAGCGTCCACTTTTCCTGATTCAATAAAAGTTACCACTTGGGAAACATCTTTTGCATAGAAGAAAGAATGGGATAAGCCATCCCAGGCATCTGTAGCTTGCAGTGCTTGCTTTGCATAGGTGCCAACTGGTGAAGTCTCAGGTTGCCCCAATATAACTTTATCAAACGAACTCTGCTTTAATTCCTCAAATGATGACACTTCAGAATCTTCTCCAGCTGTGCCGGCAAGCACTAGTTGATTTGTTGCAAAGTTCGTTCTAGAATCTTCTACAATCATGGATTGATCTGCAAGCATGTCCATCCATTCTTGGTTTCCAGAGATAAATAAATCAACAGGTGCTCCTTGCTGTATTTGCTGGGCGAGCTCTCCGGAGGGACCGTAATCTACGTTAATGTTAATATACGGATTCTCCTCTTCAAATGCTTCCACTAACTCGGGCAAAACGCCGGACATACTGGATGTTGTAGCTAATAGTAAATGGGTTTCCTCAGTAGATTTTACAAATGGTTCATTTGAGCAACCGGTAAGGCTTACTAAACCAATTAATACGAATACTAGATACTTCATAGGAAATAATCCTGCTCCTAACTATATGGATTCGGTTATTTTTACTTTCTTCGCTTTGGATAGATAGAGATAATAAAGAACAGCATAATTAAAATATAAACAAAAAAGGCGCCTAACAACATATCATCTACAGGAAAAAGTAATGCAATGATCGTATATATAATAAACGGAATCGTTGCAATAAATACGCTCATTTTCCAAAGTAGTGGGAACTGTAGCTTGCGTTCCATCAGTTTTGCTAGGCCGAGTCCAACGTAGGCGATGATGGAGATGCCGATACAAACAAAAACAGCCATTGGCAAATAGTAAAAGATAAAGAAATATATAATCAGGAAAGCTATGTTAAGTTCTGCAGACACGCCGCTATTTTCTACAATGCGATCAATAAAAGCTGGAATGGAGACAAGTATAAGTAGAATAAACATATAAATAATTGCAACATCCATGCTAACACGGTTTAGCGAGAAGGTAGCTTTTTTACTTGGAAGTTTAAGGCTTTGCAGAAATACATGACGGAATTTCATATTATTCATCCTTATTTAGTAGTCTAGGTTCTATTATAAAGGAAAACCAACTCATATGATGTAAAAAACATGACATTTTTATTAACGGGCATGCAGCCATTCTGTAGGAGAAAAAAACCGTTACAAGTTATAACAGGATATTCCCCGGGAAATAATATTTTCTACTGTTTTCGACAAGCCTTTCAATAAAAAACATGTTATCATTATAGAAGGTAATCTTTTTGTCCGCTTTGATTTTGTATTAGGCGAATGAAGCTTCCCCCTACTTTACTGCTTACATCTTGCCGAGCAATAAAGTGGGGGGATAAATGTTAAAGTGGAATAATATTTGTTGAAAGTTAGATGAGGTGCGAAATGAATCAATCTAAAAAAATAGTAGACGGAGCTATCCTGACTGTAGTATATGCAGTTCTTCTGCTTGTCAGTGTATTTGTTCCTGTAATATCAATTCTAGCGGTGGTGCTCTTACCAATACCGTTTGTGATTTATGCATCAAGACACGGTGGGAAGCCTGCTTTGTTGATGTGGCTTGCAGCAACCATAATCTCGGTGCTTATCGCTACCACCTTTTCCTTGCCAATTGCTGTTTTAGTGGGTAGTGGGGGAATAATGATCGGGGGCGCGACATATCGTAAGCTTTCTGCGCATGAAACATGGGCCAGAGGGACGTTTGGATTTATTTTTGGACTTCTCTTTGTATTTGTTTTTACACAGGTTGTCTTTCAAGTAAATTGGACAGAAGAAATGGAACAGCAAATGAATACGTCAATGGACTTGACCTTTGAGACACTTGGAGAATTCGGTTTATCAGAACAAGATCAGGGAGAGGAAATGGTTAGTCAAACAATCGACATCCTTGTAAACCTATTGCCAGTTATGCTTGTTGGAGGCGCCATTGTAATGGCATTTATCAGTCAATGGCTTAGCTATAAGGTGCTAAATAGACTAGATAAAAAAGAATTGCGGTTTCCGCCGTTTCGAACACTTCGGTTTCCGGCATCATTAATCTGGGTATATTTCTTTGCTTTAATCGCATCATTTTTGGTAAGTGACACGACAAGCTTCTTTTATACTGGAGCACAAAACATACTTGCTTTAACAGGGCTACTGATGACCCTACAGGGATTTTCATTTATTTTCTTTTATGCACACCATAAGAAAATGTCAAAAGCAATTCCTATATTCAGTGTGGTACTCACCCTTCTATTCCCAACACTCTTACTGTTTCTTGTACGATTCATCGGAATTATAGATTTGGGATTTGGGATGAGAGACCGTCTTGATAAAAAAGATGAATAGTCCTCAAAAAATGGTTTTACGCAGTAGGAGCTGATGAAAATGCCAGATGGAAAGAAGAACCCCATGCTAAGTAGTCACTTATGGATCATTTATTTACTATCTATCGTATTGCTCGTTGTAATATGGTATTTCCAGTGGGTGCTTGGTCTTATCATGACATTGTTACTTGGGGCATCCTTTTTTTACAGCATTCGTACGGAAAGAACGCTGCAGGATGAAGCAGAACAATATATTTCAACATTATCTTATAGAATAAAGCGGGTCGGTGAAGAGGCTCTGCTTGAAATGCCGTTTGGAATTATCTTATATAATGAGGATTACACTATTGAGTGGGCAAATCCTTATATGAATCAGTTTGCAGACGATAGTTTGGTTGGGAGCTCACTCCAGCAATTATCCGAAGATCTTATTCCAATGATAAAAGAGAATAAAGATAGCATATGGTTTCACTTAGAAGGCTATGAATTTCAGACAACGGTGAAAAAGCAAGAGCGATTACTTTATCTTTTTGATCGGACAAAGCAGGCTGAGTTACAACAGCTGTATCATGATGACCAGACAGTATTAGCCTTTATTTTCTTAGATAACTATGAAGAGATTACCCAGAACATGGATGACACTAGTAAGAGTCAACTCAATTCCAGGGTAACGGAAGTTCTAAATAAATGGTCTACCTCCTATGGGCTTTACTTAAAGCGTACTTCCCAGGAAAGGTTCCTGGCAGTTGGTACAAAAGATATTTTACAAAAGCTTGAGAAAGTGAAATTTGATATTCTTGATGAAGTTCGTGAGTTAAGTGGAGAGCAGAATAACCCTGTCACACTAAGTATCGGGGTTGGTCAGGGAGATGTTGATTTACCAACTCTGGGCGAGCTTGCACAGTCGAGTCTCGATTTAGCGCTTGGTCGCGGAGGCGATCAGGTAGCAATTAAGGATGATTCAGGAAAAGTAAGATTTTATGGCGGGAAAACAAACCCGGTGGAAAAAAGAACAAGAGTTAGAGCGCGCGTCATCTCTCATGCATTAAAAGAATTGGTACGTGCAAGCGACAATGTTATCATTATGGGGCATAAATCCCCGGACATGGATTCACTTGGTGCTGCGATTGGAATCTTGAATATCGCGAAATCCAATGATGTAGAAGGTTATATTGTATTTGATCCCGATGACGTGGACACTGGTGTCTATCGATTAGTGGATGCCATTAAAGAAGAAGAAAGTGTGTGGCAGCACTTTATTGAACCAGGTGAAGCAGAGTCTATTACAGGTAACAGAAGCCTAGTCGTGGTTGTTGATACGCATAAACCGTCCATGGTAGCGAGTGAGCACCTGCTACACCAAACAGAATACAAGGTTGTTATTGACCACCATCGTAGAGGAGAAGAGTTCATCGATAACCCTACCCTTGTTTATATGGAACCATATGCGTCTTCCACTGCTGAACTGGTGACAGAGCTTTTAGAATACCAGCCGAAAAAACTGAAGCTGAAGATGCTTGAAGCCACTGCACTACTTGCAGGGATTATTGTCGATACAAAAAGTTTTACATTACGTACAGGGTCGAGAACCTTTGATGCAGCTTCTTACTTAAGAGCTAAAGGTGCAGATACCGTACTTGTTCAACAATTTTTAAAGGAAGATCTCGATCTATATATTGAAAGAAGCAAGCTAATTGAGCGGGCAGAGGTGTACCGCGACCAAATTGCCATATCAAAGGCGGATGAAGGTATTGCCTATGGGCCGGTATTAATTGCCCAGGCAGCTGACACATTATTGACAATGAGTGGAATTAACGCATCATTTGTCATTTCCGAGCGAAAAGATGGTAGAATAGGAATAAGCGCCCGTTCATTGGGTGAAGTAAATGTTCAGGTAATCATGGAAAAAATGAATGGTGGCGGCCATTTAACCAATGCCGCAACTCAAATAGAAGATACTTCAATCGATGATGCAGAGAACCTGCTCAAAGATATTTTAGAAGAGTACTATGAGGGGAGAGAAGCTGAATGAAAGTAATATTATTACAAGACGTTAAAGGAAAAGGCAAAAAAGGTGATGTGAAAAATGTTTCCGATGGTTAT
Source organism: Oceanobacillus sp. GQ8 (assembly GCF_059758495.1). Taxonomy (NCBI): domain Bacteria; kingdom Bacillati; phylum Bacillota; class Bacilli; order Caryophanales; family Bacillaceae; genus Oceanobacillus; species Oceanobacillus sp. GQ8. The sequence continues at coordinate 122,305 of NZ_JCAXEV010000002.1, forward strand.
GCACGTAATTACCTTTTAAAAAATAACTTGGCAGAGGAAGCAACCAATGCTAATATGAAAGCTTTAGAGGCACAAAAGAAAAAGAGTGAACAACTTGAGCAGCAGGAAAAAGAAGAAGCAATGGACTTAAGAGACACACTAGCAGACCTAACTGTAGAACTAAAAGCAAAATCTGGTGATAGTGGTCGACTTTTTGGTTCTATTACAAGCAAGCAAATTGCAGAAGCCTTGCAAAAAGAGCATGGCTATAAAATAGATAAGCGTAAAATTGAGCTAGATGAGCCAATCCGTGCACTTGGATATACAACAGTACCAGTTAAACTCCACCAAGAGGTATCTGGCTCGATCAAAGTACATGTAGCAGAAAAATAAGCATTCCTCCGTACCATGTTTTTATGAACAAAGGCACGCTGATGGAACATGCTATCTTTGCACGTTAGAAAGTATAAAATTTTAGCTAGGGAGTAATGCCGACGTAGTTAAAATTTTGAAGGAGGGCTCACTTTTAAAAGGTGAGCCTTCTATCATGAAATCACAAAAGAAAGGGGGCGGGGTACATGAGCGACACATGGAGCGATCGTAGACCACCACATAATATAGAGGCAGAGCAATCCATAATCGGTGCTATATTTCTAGACCCAGAGGCGTTTTCGACAGCATCAGAACTGCTCGTAGCAGAGGATTTTTACCGGGCAGCACATCAACGCATCTTTGGTGCGATGATGAAGCTTGCTGACAGAGGTGAGCCGATTGATGTCGTTACGGTTACCACGTATTTGCATAATGCAAAGCAGCTTGAGGAAGCTGGAGGTGTAACGTACCTTTCCGAGGTGGCTGAAAGTGTCCCAACCTCTGCGAATATAGCATACTATTGTAAAATAGTTGATGAAAAAGCGTTGTTACGCCGTCTGATTCGATCCGCTACAGACATTGTTACAGCTGGTTTTGAACGGGAAGATGAAGTAGAAGATGTATTAAACGAGGCTGAGAAAACAATTTTAGAGGTTTCCGGACGTAAAAACTCTGGTGCTTTTAAAGCAATAAAAGATGTATTAATCGATGTCTATGATAATATTGAGCAACTTCATCACCAAAGCGCGGATGTTACTGGGATACCGACAGGCTTTCGTGATTTGGATCGTATCACCTCAGGCTTCCAACGAAATGATTTGATTATCGTAGCTGCCCGTCCATCTGTTGGTAAAACGGCCTTTGCCTTAAACGTAGCGCAAAACGTGGCCGTTAATACAGATGAAAATGTAGCGATATTCAGTCTGGAGATGGGAGCAGATCAGCTTGTACAGCGTATGCTCTGTGCTGAGGGGAATATTGATGCCCAGCGCATGCGGAATGGACAGTTGCAAGCAGATGACTGGAGTAAGCTAACGATGGCAATGGGGAGTCTCTCTAATGCCGGTATTTATATTGATGACACACCTGGTATTCGGGTTGCTGATATCCGCTCCAAGTGCCGTCGATTAAAACAAGAGCATGGACTTGGGATGATTCTAATCGATTACCTGCAGTTGATCCAAGGTAGTGTTAATTCTAAAGAAAACCGTCAGCAGGAAGTATCAGAAATATCTCGTTCATTAAAAGGACTTGCCCGTGAACTGAACGTACCGCTTATTGCGCTATCTCAGCTTTCTCGTGGTGTGGAACAAAGACAAGATAAACGCCCAATGATGTCCGACCTTCGTGAATCAGGTAGTATTGAGCAGGATGCCGATATTGTTGGCTTCCTATATCGTGATGATTACTATGATACAGAATCAGAGAAACAAAACATTATCGAAATCATAATTTCCAAACAACGTAACGGTCCAGTTGGTAACGTAGAACTGGCTTTCGTTAAAGAATACAATAAATTTGTGGACTTAGATCATCGCTACTCAGAAAGCGATGTTCCACCAGTCCCAGTGTAGTAATTTGAGCAGTCTTTCCTGTAGGAGAGACTGTTTTTTATTCGTTAAGGATATAACGTCCCAAATATAAGAAAAAGACAAGAGAATACGAGTTTTTCTAATAAATTAGGACAATATATCAAATGAGTAAGAATCTAGGTAGTATTTCTATTGATGTGCCTGAAAAGACTTTTATAGCAGTAAATTTAAGCCTCTTACTTAGGGCTCTTATTCCTTAGCATGACCTTCTCTTATTCAACATGAGAAGACGTTAGTAAGCGTAGGTAAATACGAAGACTCCTGGAAAATGCATTCGCATTTTCTGCGTGTGATACCTCGCTGACGTAGCTTTCCCTGTCCAGTGTGAACAGCACGAGTCCGAAGAACCCGGAAGAAGCGTTCTTTGCTTCTGAGGATTCTAAGGCCGTGCCCACGGAAAGCGAAGTATTTCCGTAGCAATGGATTAGCGATTTTCTTCGAGCAAAAAGGAAATTTGTATATTTTAAGTATAAATGAAGCCATCCTATTACGAACAATAAAATTTATTTATATAACATTGTTCGTATTTCGCATTGACTGACATGAATAAAATTGGTAAACTTACAATGGTGATTAAAGAAAACATATAATATAAATATTTGTGGAGGTGCACTATGTCCTCAGTAGTAGTAGTTGGAACACAATGGGGCGATGAAGGGAAAGGAAAAGTTACTGACTTTCTATCGCAAAATGCAGAGGTAGTTGCCAGATATCAAGGTGGTAACAACGCTGGACATACAATAAAGTTTGATGACGTTACGTATAAATTACATTTGATTCCATCCGGAATTTTTTTCGATGATAAAATTTGCGTGCTTGGTAATGGAATGGTAATTGATCCAAAAGCATTCGTAGAAGAGGTTGCATATTTACATGAGCGCAATGTATCAACAGATAACCTGCGTATCAGTAACCGCGCACACGTTATTCTACCATATCATTTAAAACTAGATATTTTACAAGAAGAAGAAAAAGGAATAAACAAAATCGGGACAACGAAGAAAGGGATTGGTCCTGCTTACATGGATAAAGCGGCACGTATGGGAATTCGAATTGCCGACTTGATGGACAAGGATGCATTCCGTGAGAAGCTAGAACAAAACCTTAAAGAGAAGAACCGTTTATTTGAAAAAGTATATGAAGTAGATCCAATCCAAGTGGAAGAAATTCTTGAAGAATATTACGAGTATGGACAGCAAATGGCTAAGTACGTTTGTGATACATCTGTAGTGCTTAACGATGCACTTGATGAAGGTCGCAGAGTATTATTTGAAGGTGCACAAGGTGTCATGCTGGATATTGACCAAGGAACCTATCCATTTGTAACCTCCTCCAATCCGATTGCTGGTGGAGTAACAATTGGTTCTGGTGTTGGTCCAACTAAAATTAACCATGTTGTCGGTGTATCCAAAGCCTATACAACGCGTGTTGGTGATGGCCCATTCCCTACAGAGCTACATGACGAAGTTGGTAACCAAATCAGAGAAGTTGGTCGTGAATATGGTACAACAACAGGCAGACCACGTCGTGTTGGCTGGTTTGATAGTGTCGTTGTTCGCCATGCGCGTCGTGTCAGTGGTATCACAGATTTATCTCTAAACTCACTTGATGTTCTGACAGGAATTGAAACATTGAAGATTTGTGTAGCGTATCGTTATAAAGGGGAAGTTATTAACGAATTCCCTGCAAGTCTTGTGGCACTTGCCGAATGTGAACCAGTCTATGAAGAAATGCCAGGCTGGACTGAAGATATTACGGGTGTTAAAAGCTTACATGAACTACCAGAAAATGCACGTCATTATCTAGAGCGTATCTCCCAACTAACAGAAATTCCGCTTTCTGTGTTCTCTGTTGGGCCTGACCGCAGTCAGACAAATGTTGTACGTAGTGTATATAGCTAAGTAAGGAATCGAGAGTCAGCCATGAAGGAAGAAGTACCTTAATAGGTCCTTCCTTTATGGCTGTCTTTTTGCATTTTATTTTTATAATAAGTACTTTGTGTTTAGAAGAAGGAAATCAACCAGTTCACCAATAGGCGGGTAAAGACATTTGCCCAAAAGTACGGTAGAATAGAAGTAAGTGTTTTAATAAAGATGGCGAGCGGAAAGTGTAATTTCGTGATGCCGCCACCAGCCGCCATTGCATTAATACGGCGATGGTTTAAAACCTCAAGTAAGTATGCGAAAAAAAGGATGTGGCAAAGATGAGTCAAAAGATTTTAGTAGTTGATGATGAACAGCCAATTGCAGATATATTAAAGTTCAACCTTGAAAAAGAAGGCTATGATGTCGTACTTGCACATGATGGCGATGAAGCCATACAAGTAGCAGAAGCGGAAAAGCCTGATTTAATATTATTGGATATTATGCTACCAAATAAAGATGGTAATGAAGTGTGCCGAGAAATCCGCAAAACACAGATGATGCCAATCATTATGCTAACAGCAAAAGACTCCGAGATCGATAAAGTCCTTGGATTGGAACTAGGAGCAGATGATTATGTTACGAAGCCATTTAGTAACAGGGAAGTAATTGCCCGAGTAAAGGCAAATCTGCGTAGACAACAAGCGGTACCTGACGATACAGTGAAAGCAACGAAGGATATTGTGATCGGTAGCCTTGTGATACATCCAGATGCCTATGTTGTATCAAGAGATGGGGAACAAATTGAGCTTACCCATCGCGAATTTGAGCTGCTTCATTATCTGGCCCGCCATATCGGGCAGGTTATGACAAGAGAGCATTTACTGGAGACAGTATGGGGATATGATTATTTTGGTGACGTGCGAACAGTAGATGTTACGGTGCGTCGACTTCGTGAAAAAATTGAGGAGAATCCAAGCAATCCGATCTGGATTGTAACCCGAAGAGGTGTTGGATATTATTTACGCAGTCCTGAGCAGGAGTAATGTGGAATGAATAAAGTTGGTTTCTTTCGTTCGATACAGATAAAGTTCATTATTATCTATATTCTGTTGCTTTTAATAGCGATCCAGGTGATTGGCTCTTTTTTTACAACGGAGTTGGAGAATCAGCTGGTTAAAACGTATAAAGACTCTGTTAATGACCGTGTTAATCTGATCTCTCATAATCTTGAACAGGCATTAAACAGGGTGCCGTCGGGAGCCGAGGATGAGGTAACACCGGAGGAAGAAGTGCGCGGTATTATTTCTGAAGTAGCCTCAGAGGATAATATGAAGCTTCAGGTTATTACCAACCAAAGCAGAATAATGGCAACGAACGATTATCAGAGTCAAAGCGATGTAGGAAAGAAAATATCAAATGAACTTGTTCAGAGTGTACTCACGCAAGGTGGAACCACGGAAATAAAGGAAATGCAGGATAGAGAGACGAAAGACCAGTTGTACGTGATTGTGAAACCTCTTTATAAAGAGGGGGAGGAAAACGTGACGGTCGGCTGGCTCTATGTTGTAGCAAATATACAAAGGGTTTATGACCAGCTCGATAACATTAACGATATTTTCCTTAAGGGCTCCCTTCTTGCTATTGCGGTATCTGCTTTTATTGGTATTTTAGTAGCTCGGACCATTACCAAACCGATTAAAGAAATGCGTCGTCAGGCACAGTTAATGGCACGGGGAGATTTTACCCAAAAGGTAAATGTTTATGGAAGAGATGAAATTGGGCATCTTGCCGATACATTTAATGATTTGAACAGCAGGTTAAAACATTCCTACGCAACGATTGAAGAGGAACGAAGAAAGCTTAGTTCGGTGCTCTCGAACATGTCCGATGGTGTTATCGCAACAGACAATGCTGGAGCTGTTACGTTAATGAATGATGCAGCCGGCAGGTTAATCGGTCATGACCCAGACGATATTATCGGGGAGCTACTCATTGATGTATTACAGCTTGAAGATAAAATTGTAGATATAACAGAGTTACAGGAAAGTGGCTCGATGATCATTGATTTTAGTAGTGAGGAAGAAGAGTTTCTGGTCAAGGCGAATTTCTCCACTGTTGCGGATGACGAAGAGGAGATAACTGGTTTTATCACCGTTATAAGCGATGTCACCGAACAGGAGAAGGTAGAACAAGAACGCAGGGATTTTGTTTCCAATGTATCACATGAGCTTAGAACCCCATTAACGACAATGCGGAGCTATATAGAAGCATTAACCGATGGTGCCTGGAAAGATAAGGAGATTGCCCCTAAGTTCCTTGATGTAGCACAAAATGAAACAGACCGTATGATCCGTATGGTTAATGATCTACTGCAGTTATCTAAAATGGATGCAAAAGAGTATCCACTTCAAAAGGAACGGACGGAATTTGTCAGCTATTTCCATCACATTATAGACCGCTTTGAGATGAATACGCCAGAACATATTACGTTACATCGTGACTTGCCTCGAGGTAAGTATCTTGTTTGGCTTGATAAGGATAAAATGACACAGGTACTTGATAATATCATTTCTAATGCCATTAAGTATTCGCCTGAAGGTGGAACCATTCAGCTTAAGGTTGAAAACAACCGTCATCACATCCTGGTTAGCATTCAAGATCAGGGGATGGGAATCGCGTATGATAAGCTAGAAAAAATCTTCGAACGTTTTTACAGAGCGGATAAGGCGCGCACAAGAAAACTTGGCGGAACAGGCTTAGGATTAGCTATAGCCAAGGAGCTTGTTGAAGTACACCACGGGAAAATTTGGGCGAAAAGTGTAGAAGGGAAAGGAACGACTATTTTCTTTACACTACCACTTATGAACAAGAAGTGGAGGGGTGAGCGATGAGAATGGAGACGACCAAATCGTTTTTATTAATTATACTAATTGGTGTGAGCTTATTGCTGACCTTTGGCCTATGGACCTACCAGCCCTCAGAGGGCGATGCTTCTTTGGGCGATGAAGATACCGTTACCGGTGACCTTGGGGGAACAGAGGAAACAATTAAAACCATTGTTGAGCCGCAGTCCCTCGTTTTTCATTCACAAGGGGATCACTACGGATTTCCCTCCCCTCAGCTGGAGCGAGAATTCTATGAAGAGGTCCAAAGGTGGCAGATGAGTAATTTTCGGGAGAAACAAAATATAAGTGGGTTGGATCCTGAAATGGAAATGGAATTCTCAGATGCATTGCCTATGACGCTTGCAAACATTCTATTTAATTTAGATCAACCTGCGGAAAACTTGCCGAACTGGTCATTTAATCGTGTTCTGATCGATTACGAAGAGAATAGTTCATTATTAGAGGTGACCTTTGTTTCGGTAGATCAACAACGCCAAGCAAGTGCGGTTATTAATGATGCAAGCAGTTTTGAATTATTTCAATCTAAGCTTATTGATAAAGAGGATTTAATACAATATATCCATTTATCAGAAGGAGCAGGTAACGTTTATTTGCCTAGTCAAGCGGAAGATATGACCAACTATTCGCTTTCCGTTGTACCTCTTAATGAACAAATGCTAGTTAACTCTTTATTCCGGGATCCAACAATGGTGAGTCGTTCCCTGACTCCATTAGGACAACCCTATTTCAGTGATGCTGTACGAGAATTAAAAGTTGTAGATAATGGACGGGCCATCAGTTTTATTAATCCAAACTCGGCGGAAGGGATACCTGCTCAAAGGCATGAACTGCTTCAAAGTAGTATGGATAGCATTTCCGACCATGGTGGTTGGACAGATGATTACAAGCTGCTTTCGATAGATAGACGTGCTGGGATCGTTCGTTATCAAATGTTCTATGCAGATTATCCTGTCTTTGATAAGCCGTCGGTAACTACGGAGCTTACAATGATTGAACAGGAATTCAAAAATGGAAACCTTGTCGGTTATCAGCGCCCACTGTTTCGAGTAACTTCTGAAATTGCTCCAGATCCAGAGCCTGCAAACCTTGACACAGGAGAAGAAATTTTGACCTATTTACGGAACGACAAAGAAATTTCTTTAGAAAATATTGAAGCTATTCGTCTTGGTTATCAACTTACTTATAATGATAACGATAATGCTAACTTCCTAAGTCTAGAAGCTAAATGGTACATGAACTATAAAGGTTCCTGGAAGCCGGTAAGGGAGGAGAACAAGGATGCAATGGAGTCAAATTAAAACCCTATTTATCCTCTGTTTTCTCGTGTTGGATATTTATTTACTTGTACAATTTATCGATAAGCAGGATAGAGCAGCTCAAGAGCAGTATCCAGGAGGAGAAGACCTCACACTTCAAGAAGAATTGGAGAGAGAGGAGATCACTCTCGGAGATATTGATGTAGGTGTAGAGAAAGATTCTTCTATCTCTGTTTTACCAATGGAATATACCGATAAGCAAGTAGGAGAAATTGAAAGCTTGGAAAACCAGGAAGCAGTATTAAACACGGAAGATCTTATCGTTGGCCATATGGATGAGCCAGTACCCATAGCCGAGGACGCAGGCGGTGAGGAAATTAGTAATACAATTAGTAATTTTATATACCAATTCGATAGTTATCAGTTTTGGAAATGGGATAAAGACTTGAATGTTCTCCTTTTCTTCCAGGAAAAAGAAAACCAGCCCATCTATTACAACCAGAGCGCCCTTTTACTTGTCTATTTAAATGAAGACAATGAGATGGAGTATTATACCCAATCCATGCTTGGAGAGGCAGAAAGTAAAAAGGACAGTGGTAAGCGAACGCTCATCCAGCCAATTCAAGCAATTGGCACGTTGTATAATAATAACGAATTAGTTTCTAAAGATACGGTAGATGTTGATTATGGCTACCATACATGGATTTCGTCTCTTGAGAATGGAAAGCAGGTTTTTGCGCCGACCTATAAAGTATCTGTGAACGATGAGCGGGATTACTTTGTAAACGCCATTGAGGGACAAGTATTTTCCAACTCTGATGAAAGCTTTACGCGGGATATGGTAAGGGAGAATTTAGGTGATATTCAGCTTATCCCGCAGGATATTGACTGGAAAGAGGATATGATTAACAAACTTAGAAACTTGACACAAACAGAAACGGAAACAGAAACAAATCGGAGTGAATAACCATGACATTACGTTTTAGTGTGCTTGCATCCGGAAGCACAGGAAATGCGTTTTATATAGAATCAGACAAGGAAAGATTACTTGTGGATGCAGGATTGAGCGGAAAACAGATGGATCATCTTTTTAGTGAGATTGACATCGATCCTTCCACACTTACAGGCATTCTTGTCACACATGAGCATAGTGACCATATTAAAGGGCTTGGCATCATGGCCAGAAAGTACAAGCTACCTATTTTTGCTAATGAAAAAACGTGGAATGCGATGGAGCGCAGCATTGGCAAGATTGGATTGGATCAGAAATTTCACTTTAATATGGAGCAAGTGAAGACGTTTCAGGATTTGGATGTAGAATCCTTTGGCGTCTCACACGATGCGGCGGAACCAATGTTTTATACCTTCCATCATGAGGGGAAAAAGGTGGCACTAGTCACAGACCTCGGCTATGTATCTGAACGGATTAAAAAGACAGTAGAGGATGCAGATGCCTATATTTTTGAAGCAAATCATGATGTAGGGATGCTACGAATGGGGCGCTACCCTTGGAATGTAAAAAGGAGAATACTCGGGGACTCAGGTCACGTATCCAATGAGGATTGTGGATTGGCCCTTACTGATATTATAAGTAACCGAACGAAGCGGATATATCTGGCCCATCTAAGTCTTGATAATAATATGAAAGACCTTGCTCGTATGTCAGTAGATAGCGTTTTACAGGAAAGAGGCATTACGCTTGATCTGCATGATACAGACCCTAAAGCACCGACACCTTTATACGAAGTTGTATAACATTTTTTGTTTATTATATTAGCGATTAAGGAATACTATACTAGAGTGTTTAGACTTATTTCGGATAGAAGGGGATAAAGTTATGGGCTATTACGATCAGAACTACCCACCAAACCCTCATCGCCGCCGGAAAAATAGAGGTTGGCTTGTTCCGGCATTACTTGGTGTCATAATTGGTATTTTATTAGTAGTTGTCGCATTGCCGGCATTGCAAGAGAATAATGTGCTCCCAGGTAATACATCAGAACAGAGCCAACTAGAAAGCTCCAGTATGAATGAGGGCTCCCAAGGGTCAAGTAACGCAGTAAACGTAGATGTCTCTACCCAGGTTACAGATTTAGTAGAACAAGTAACCCCTGCAGTAGTGGGCGTAATTAATATTCAACAGCAAGGTGACTTCTGGCAACAACAAGAGTCAAATGAAGCTGGAGAAGGATCAGGTGTTATTTACAAAAACGAAGACGGTACCGCCTATGTCGTGACAAACCATCACGTCATCGAAGGTGCAGATAGCGTGGAAGTGGTGCTATATGATGAGACACATTTAGAAGCTGAGATTATAGGCAGTGATGTGTTCTCTGATTTAGCTGTTTTAAGAATGGATGGAGAACAGGTTGAGCAGACAATTGAACTAGGTTCTTCTGCAAATGTAAAAGTAGGCGAGCCTGCCATTGCTATCGGAAACCCGCTCGGACTCATGTTTTCAAGCTCTGTAACCCAAGGTGTTATTAGCGGGACAGAGCGTACGATTCCTCAAGATTTCAATCAGGACGGACGTGCAGACTGGCAAGCAGAAGTAATTCAAACAGATGCTGCCATCAATCCTGGTAATAGTGGTGGAGCGTTAATCAATATTAATGGGCAATTGATTGGGATTAACTCCATGAAAATTAACCAGACTGCCGTAGAAGGAATAGGCTTTGCCATTCCAATTGATTCAGCCCTACCAATTGTGGATGAGCTGGAAACAACGGGTGAAGTCACCAGACCATTTTTAGGCGTAGAAATTTATTCGTTGGATGAGGTTCCACAGACTGAATGGAAAGGTACCCTCAATCTGCCTAATGAAGTCGAGGGTGGGGTATATGTTTGGAGTGTAGAGCCGTTATCTCCCGCAGACCAAGCAGGCTTAAAACGGTTAGATGTCATTACAGAATTGGACGGCAATCCTGTGATGAATATGATCGACCTTCGTAAAATCCTTTATCAGGAAAAAGAAATAGGAGATGAAATCATCGTCACCTATTACCGTGAAGGCGAAAAAAAGGAAACTACCTTAGTATTAGGAACCCAACAGTAACGAGAAAAGCTATCCTACACCAAACAGAGGATAGCTTTTCCAATTTATCCACAAAAATAAGTGGGTTATACACAGTTAGTGGATAACTATTTTGCCAAAATCAATATATAGTATAGAAAGAATGTTCGGCAACAAAATAACTACGAACATTTGTGCATATGTGCATAACTTTGTGGATAAACTCGGGTTTTCCACACGAATAAGACAAGTTATCCACTTCTTTTCAACAGAAAAGGTTCATAAGCTTGTTTATAACTATTCTTAGAGCACTATTTTCCCTCTAACATGTTGCCATACCAGGAGTAAAAGAATAAGCATGACAATATCGAGTCTCGCCGCAAAGGCAAAGGAGAGCACCCCTTCATTAAAAAGGGTAGGAAGCTTTGAGAAATAAAGTGCACCAAGCATGATGAGCAGTAATGGTGGGACAGCAAGATGAATATAGAGCCTCCCCGCAATAAGAATGCCACAACCAAGCTCCACGACTGCTACTAGAAATAGTGTTGCCTCAGGAAAAGGTAATCCCATGCTGGCAAACATCCCTCTAAAATCACTATCCACAAGCTTCATCATTCCTGAAATAATAAAGACAAAGCCAATTGCATAGCAGATCCACGTATACGTCGGCATAGATAATTTCAAATTCATTTAATTCACCCCCAATATTTCTACATCCCATATGTAACTATATGCAAGTAACTGGACAACCTTGCCAAGCAATTAATAAAGTGAAACTTCAATCAGTGGGGGTTTTCGCTCTTCCCCCACTGATTGTTAGTTGAACGAATCGGGGTGTTAGCGTCCGTTTACTCCCACTTAAACATCACTGTTTCATTTCATGTTTTGAAGTGGGAGTCTTACGGACGGTTGCACCGGGATAAATAAGAAAAGTTGGGAGAATCCCTTTAAAAACGGTCATGCCTTGTCTCCTTCCCTTGCCAAGCCTTGAAATTAACCTTATAATTTCTTTTAGACTGTAAAAAAGGAAGTGAAGCCATGCTAAAGCGATTTTTCTCTTACTATAAACCGCATCGACGGTTATTTATAATTGATTTCACCTCCGCCTTTTTTGTTGCCATCCTGGAACTTGCCTTTCCAGTGGCGGTACAACGATTTATAGATGATCTTTTACCAGGTGGAGACTGGAATTTAATTGTGACTGTAAGTATTCTGCTTTTATTGGTATACATCATTAGTACCCTCATGCAATTTGTAGTGGTTTATTTGGGACATAAGCTCGGTATTAATATTGAAACAGATATGCGTCGTGACCTGTTCCACCACGTGCAAAGGCAATCATTCCGTTTTTTTGATAATACGAAAACAGGGCATATTATGAGTAGAATAACCAATGACCTCTTTGATATCGGTGAACTTGCCCATCATGGACCAGAGGATTTCTTTATTTCCATCATGACCTTTATTGGTGCGTTTCTCATCATGTTCACGATCAATGTGAAGCTAGCGCTCATCATTCTAATTGCTGTACCAATTCTTATTTTCTTGATTACGTTCAGCAATATTAAAATGAATAAGGCATGGAAGCGAATGTACGAGGAAATCGCTGGAGTAAATGCACGCGTAGAAGATGCCGTATCAGGTGTGCGTGTCGTACAATCTTTTACAAACGAAAAGTTTGAAATGGAGCGTTTCTCTAAGGATAATAACAACTTCCGTATCGCCAAAATTGGTGCCTATAAAGTAATGGCATTTGTGCATTCCAATATTTATATGATGATGCGTCTGATTACATTGCTTGTTCTTGTGGTCGGTGCTTGGCTTACCTATCAGGATGAACTAAAATACGGTGAGCTTGTCAGCTTTGTATTGTTTGTAAATGTGCTGTTTAATCCAATCCAAAAAATCACGGCATTACTGGAACTATATCCAAAAGGAATGGCCGGCTTTAAACGGTTTATGGACCTGATGGATGTTGAGCCGGATGTGGATAACAAGCCAGATGCGAAAAAAGTAGAAGACCTAAAAGGAAATATCGCCTTTAATAACGTTACTTTCGCTTATGAAAAAACACAGCGTCCTGTTTTAAATGAATTGAGTTTTTCCATTAACGCAGGGGAAACCATTGCTTTTGTCGGGCCCTCTGGTGCTGGTAAGACCACAATTTGCTCGCTTATTCCGCGTTTCTATGATGTGGACCAGGGTGGTATTACCATTGATGGGTTAGACCTTCGTGACATGACGAAGGAGTCGCTACGTGCACAGATCGGTATTGTGCAGCAGGATGTCTTCCTCTTCACAGGTACGTTAAGAGAAAACATCGCTTACGGAAAGCTTGATGCTACAAATGAAGAAATAGAAAAAGCTGCACGTCAGGCACATATGGAGGAATTTATTAAGGAATTGCCTAATGGTTATGAAACCCAGGTAGGCGAGCGTGGATTGAAATTATCAGGTGGTCAAAAGCAACGGATTGCCATCGCCAGAATGTTCCTGAAAAATCCGCCAATCCTAATTCTTGATGAAGCAACCTCTGCATTGGATACTGAAACGGAAACCATTATTCAAAAGGCATTAACAGAGCTTGCGAAGGATCGCACCACGTTGGTCATTGCGCATAGACTGGCAACGATCAAAAATGCTGACCGCATTATGGTGGTAACAAAAGAAGGAATTGAAGAAGAAGGAAGTCATGAAGAATTATTAAAACGAGATGGTATTTTCGCCCATTTACATAAAGTGCAGATGAGATAAAAAGAAAGGCGTTTAAGCTAGAGAGCTTAGACGCCTTTTTTGGTACGTAGTTTGTAAAAAATGGCGATAAGTGAACTAGCATACGCGCAACGTTTCACATGAAACATTTACCTCTGCCTCACTTGTTTGGCATTGTTTGGTAACCAGAGGAGAAGGGTTGGTTAGACAAAATTTCCAATAACTGTTGTGCCATATGCTCTGGTGTATACTTAAACCCACCTTTTACCCATTCAAAGATCATACCAAATAATGCATGCGATTGGTAACTTGCTTGTAACTCCACATCAATGGTGCCCGTGTTAGGGATAAACTTTAAATCTTGTATAGAAAGCTTTTTTAACACTTCACATAGTCTATTCTGAAAACCAGGTAAGACACTTGGATGCAACATAATAACACGGTAAAAATCAGCATTTGCAGCCACATGTTCAAAAAGCTTTATTTTAGAAGCAGAAAGATCTTTCATTGTAAATCTCTCCTTATTTAAATAAGGATGGCGGTATGCTTGTATAAGACTCTCTATCACATCTTGTATAGTTGCTTCCAGTAAATCTTCTTTAACCTCATAATGCTTATAAAATGTACCACGATTAACGTCTGCTTCCTTCACAATTTCTGTTACGGTAATATGCGGAAGATCTTTTTCTCCCATCAACTTAATTAATGCTGATTTTAAAGCTTTTTGAGTTTTATCGATGCGCCGATCATGTTGGGTCATGTACACTTTACCACCCTTCTGTTCATTACCCTCTTTCGATTGAACAAATCCTTTATAATTGTTGATTTATCAACATTTCAGTGGTCTTTTGCTTATTGCTACCTTAAGTATAGTACATTATACTTAGCGTATTCAAATGTACATTTTAAGGCATTTCCTAGATTTAAATTTTAAATTAAGGGAGAGATAGAAATGAGACTAGAAGGAAAAGTAGCAATTGTAACTGGTGCAGCTTCTGGGATGGGACAGGCTATTGCCACCCGTTATGCAGAAGAAGGAGCAAAAGTGGTTGTATCTGATATTAACCTAGAGGGCGCAGAGACTGTAGCCGAAGAGATCAAGGCAAAAGGCGGATCAGCTAAAGCTATCAAGACAAACGTGGCAGATAGAGAAGATATTGACCATTTAATTGATTTAACAGTTAAGGAATTTGGCTCATTGGATATTCTCGTTAATAATGCTGGAATCATGGATAGCATGGAGCCAGCAGGCGATATTGAGGATGAAAAATGGGAGCGTGTATTTGCTATTAATACTACCGCTGTTATGCGCGCAACACGTAAAGCATTGCCTATTTTCCTTGAAAAAGGGAAAGGGGTAATTATTAATACAGCATCAACTGGTGGATTAAATGGTGCACATGCGGGTGCGACATACACAGCTTCCAAACATGCTGTGATCGGTTTTACAAAAAACACTGGCTATATGTACGCGGAAAAAGGAATTCGCTGTAATGCTATTGCCCCAGGCGGTGTAGCAACAAATATAGCAGCAAGCATGAAAAACTTAAATGAATTTGGTGCATCGAGAGCAGGAAAATCCCAAGCTGTTATGCCACGTGCTGGAAAATCAGAAGAAATAGCAAACGTTGCATTATTCCTAGCATCTGATGAAGCAAGCTTTGTAAATGGTACCGTGATAACTGCAGACGCTGGTTGGACAGCAGCGTTTTAATTTGGAAACTCCGCTAAGAGCTTTAGCGGAGTTTTTTAAATGCTTGGACCATTTCTTCAAAGGCTTCTGCCTCCTCAAGAAATGGATTATGATTGCTTTCATGAAAGCAATAAAAAGAAGAATGCTGTAATTGTTTGTGGATTTCTTCTGAAAAGACAAAGGGACATTGTGCGTCATGCTTTCCGCAATAGACTATGGCAGGGATCTTTACGTTTTTCAATTCTTCTCTAATATCATAATCTGGTAATTCTTCATAAGAGTAATAATCAAGTCTTTTTTGTACCACACTCCCACTGCTTGGTTTCGAAAAGTAACTATCATAATTCTGCGGTCGGTATAAGGACATTTCTAACCATTCTCTGGCTACCGCCCTTCTCTCTTGTCTATTATTAGAAGTGTTTAATACAGAAAAGATCTCTTTTAATCTTTTGTTATGGGGATTTTTCCTACAGTAAATACTTCCTTCGTGGTTCATATACTCATAGGATGCTGTAGCACCTCCTGCTATTACCTTGGTTAAGGAATTAGGAAAATGAATCGCATACTTTAAAGCCAGCATTCCTCCTGTAGAGTGACCTCCAAAGGCCCATCTCTGAAATCCCAGCTCTTCGCGGATGGCTTCTAAATCTTTTACGCTTTCCAACATGCTTAATTCTTCACCACTGCTTACTGTGCTAGAATTACCTGCATTTTTTAGATTTACCAAAAATACTTGAAAGTGTTCAGTGAATGGATCAGCAAAATAATAGCCTTTTTCATTAAATTGGCTGTACAGATGGGTAATACAGATCGGTTCCCCCTTTCCCTTAACAAAGTATTCAAAGGTGCCGCGCTTTGTATGAATTAGTTCTTTTTTCCACATTACTATCCCCCACTTTTTTAACTCACTAATTTATTTTTTTACAGAGATAAATCATGTTAGAAGCATTAGATGTAAGTGGCGTTTCATTCCAGTCTTGGTATACCTCTTCAATGGTAAAGCCGTGCTTTTCAAGTAGTCGCTCCATCTCTAACGGAAAGACGAAGCGTAGATCAATTACAGAGCGTTTCTCATCTTGTTTCCCATTCGCATCAAAAAATCTTCTGATGGTGATATTATGTTGGACCTGATTGAGTGCATCGTATTCGCTGATGTAGGAGACGTGGACAGAAAGCTTTCCATCTTTATAAGAAAACCCTGGCTCTTCACCTTTCGTGGAGACTAGTTCCTCTTCACTTGGAAAACGAGTGTTAAAAAGAAAGCGACCTCCCTTAACAAGATGTCGCTGAATGGAATTCAACATCTTGTTCTGCGCTTCATTGGTAAGGAAATGTTGAAAGGAATTTCCAACCATGAAAATAAAGTCACTTTTTAAACCAAGCTCCAGTTTTGTGCAATCTTGTTCGATAAAGTCTATATCAAGCTTTTCAGCCACTGCCTTCTCTCTTGCTCGCCTTAGCATACCGCGATGTAAATCCACTCCTAAGATGTTATGGCCGAATTTAGCCAAAGGGATGGTCGCCCTTCCTGTACCACAAGCTAAATCCACAATTGGACCTGTAGCCTTGTCTGCCCATTTTGTTAAATAGGAAATATCCTCATCATAGGCAACGTGTTCCTTATCATATTGAATGGGATCCTGATATTCCTCTAAATTTTCTATTGTCATTAGTGTTCTCCTAGTTTTAAATTTTCTGTTTAATGAGATAGTTAAAGTTTATCATTATAAGCTGTACAAGTATAATAGAAATGCCAACATTAGGATGGCACCAGTTACGATATAATGCCTGGGATTGTTTTTCCCATAGAGAATCAAACCATTTATAATCCGTGAGATGAAAACAAGTACAACAGTTGAAATAAAAAGTATAGGTGAAACGGACGTAAGCCATGTCATAATCCCCGTAATAAGGAAGCAAACATGGCTAAAGGTGAAGAAAGATAGAGAAAGCTTTTTACCTCTTGTGAGAAACTGATTTTTATGCAGGTAGCCTACTACTCCAATTAAGCTAATAAGACCAAAAAGCGTCATAATGATTCCATGGATCATGTTGATTCCCCCTTGAACTGTTTGATAAAGCATACAAGGTGGGGTCGACCCCATGTAAAGAGGGATTTAAACAAAAAGGAGGCAAAGCATGAGAATTGGTCAATTTATAAAAGAGGCAAGCACGACCAAGGATACGGTAAGACACTATGAAGATCTCCATTTATTAAAACCAAGCATTTCCAATAGCCGGAGAGAGTACGGGAAAAAAGAGCTAGAAGATTTTATGGCAATCAAAGAAATGCAGGAATTGGGTTTATCCTTAAAAGAAATACAAGCTATCTTTCAAGTGAAAGAGAACATGGGATGCGGATCCCCTGAATTAGTTACTGAAGTTTTAAAATCGTTGCAGGATAAAGAGAAAATTCTATTGGAGGAACAGATGAAACTCCGCATTAAAAGAGAAAAGATAACCGCATTATATAACGGGTTATCTTTTGATAAATAGACTTAAGTTTACGCCTTTACACGAGGTCGTTATCTCTTTCATGGGAAAGCATGCCTCTCATCCGAATTACTTTTCCGTCAAATTCTGTTTTTATAGGCTCCATACCAATTTTGCGGTAAAAGTTTACGGCAGCAGTATTCGAGGGAGAAACTCTTAGTTCATAGCTAGCCACTTTGTATTGAAGAAAAAACTGTTTTGCATATTGGTACAATTCCAAGCCCTTTCCTTGACCGCGTTTTTCAGGCATAAGGTAAAATAAATGGATATACCCAAGGGAGTCCCCATCGTATTCTTTAATGGATAATTCAAGTTGACCAATATAAGCATCATTTTCACGAACCAACATAAACCCAGCGGGGAATGCATGCTTCTTTTCTTCTAACCAACGCAAGTAATCCTCTTCGTCACCAAAGTCTGAAGTATCACCAAAGCTAACTCTAAAGGAGTCTTTACGGAATGTAATGACTTTTGCTTGGTGCTTCATTACATCAATCGCCTCGAATGTTAGCATGTCATCCCCCTTTAAAATTTGATTTAAAAATAATAGCACAATATCTGCTGCATTACCTTAAAGGTCCTCACTTAAATGCTCGACCTGATTGTAGCTCAGGACTTCCCACTTTTCCTGTTTATAATGGATATTATTAATACAAGCGTTCATTAGCCTTGTTTTCCCGGCACCGATTTCTCCACCAGAGACAGTTGCTAAAATAGCATTTATTACCGCACCGTGGGCAACAATAAGAACGCGCTTATGGGGATATTTCTTCAGAACATCATCCACTCCGCCCATCACGCGTTTGATGAAGTCTTCTGGTTCTTCACGATTTGGATAGGCTTTATCAGGATATTGAGTCGTTCTTTCCTCCATTGTCAGTCCCTCCGCGTCACCAAAAGAGCATTCTGCAAAACTGCTCATTTCTTCATATGGAAGCTGTAGAGAAGCATTAATAATTTCAGCTGTGCGTTTGGCCCGTTTCATGGGGCTTGCAATCATAACATCATAATCCTCTGCATTAAGAAAGTCTGCGCTTTTTTCAGCCTGGCGAATCCCTGTTTCGTTTAGTGGGATATCAGTACTCCCTTGTAGTTTTCCTTTTAAATTCCAATCTGTTTCACCGTGTCGTATAAGGCAAATTGTCGTCATTACCATAACCCCCTGTTTGTTTGCATTATATATGTTAATAAAATAATAACAGATTTCGCTCTATCTGGGTGGCGGTCAGCTGAATAAATCTGTCCCAATGTCACAACCTAGATTTAAAAGGAGTGTGCGACATGCAAAATTTACTTATAGCAATCAGCCTGGGTTTATCCACTTTTATCGGACAAGCTATACCTACAGCGGATATGGAACTTCAACAAGAACAAGAGCAAGTCCCTTCCTATGCTAAGTGGGGAAAGCTTGCCATGAAAGAAACGAAAGCCAAATACCCTCAAGCAGACATTATCGATTATCTACATGAAGGCAGCAAAGAAAATGCCAACTCTGAGGTAGAGATCTTTAAATTATGGCTAAAGCAAGATCAAAAAGAATTCGGTGTCTATGTGAATATAGAATTCCATCCAGAAACGGAAGAGGTTATCTCCATTACATTTAAAGAAACAGATCGATAGCAACAGGTGTCGCGTGGGGTGTGGTCTAAGTCGCGTGAGGCCTTCGCAAAGTCGCGTGAGTTCAGCGCAAAGTCGCTTGAGCTCTTCACAAAAACGCGTGAGCAACTCCAGCCCCGAGCGACACACAAAGGAAGAGCCACATTCGCCCTCTTCCTTTTTCTTAATCGACAATAATTGCCGCACTGCTAGAAGGAGAGCGGGATAGCTCCACTTATACATAAGCCAAAAGCCACACCCCTCCTTCTTCAAGGCCCCATTTCTAGGGAATTTCGCTTGCATTGTATGCTTATCTCCCCCTTTTCATTGAATCAGCTGCTTTGCGAAATTTGTTATTGGGCATTTCTATTTATTTTTCAATTCTATTAAACTAGCAATTTCATCTAAATGAATCCTATGTATGAGTAAAAGTGTTTTGCCTATGCTTATTGTAAAATATATCCATGCTGAATACCTATAAGCTTTAGAATGGTCACTAGTACTTCCTGTTCATTTTTGTAAAAGCATAAAATCGCCAACAGGCTTCGACACATCTAGTAGATGGGCGTACCTATAATAGAGTTACAAGAATAGCAGGCAGGCATCAAGGTGATTCCAAGAGATAATGGAGGTGAAGGATCACTGTAAGCGGTCATGCAGGGATACGGTAGACAAAAAATGAAGGGGAGGAACGGGTATGAAGCTGAAAAAGCAGTTGAGTTTGGCACTAGCATCAAGTGTATTAGGGGTGGCACTGATTAGTGGAGGCACCTATGCCTATTTTAGTGATCAGGAGGTGTCGAGTAATTCTTTTGCTGCAGGCACCTTGGATTTATCCATGAATGAAACGGCGTTAATAGAATTGGAGAATCTTAAGCCTGGTGATACGATGATGCGAGAATTCAACTTAGCAAATGATGGAAGCTTAAAGATTGAAAATGTCTTTTTAGAAACCGCCTACTCTGTAAATGACATAGAGAACAACAATGCAGAGGATTATGGCAAGCATATCAAAGTTAATTTCCTTTGGAATTGGGATCAGGAGAGTGAGCCTGTGTTTGAAACAACCTTGTATGATTTACAGCAAATGGATCCAGATGTCGTGAAGCGGGATATATGGGACCCATTGTGGGAGCAAAAAGGTGGGTTGGATTCAGAGGAATCGCATGATTTCTGGGTTGAATTTGAATTTGTTGATAATGACGCTGACCAGAACATGTACCAGGGTGACGCACTCTCATTGGAATGGACCTTTAACGCGACACAGGGAGATGGAGAGGAAAAATAACAAATAAATCCAAAGGAAGGAATGAGGGGAATGAAATTACGCCAAAAAATTGGCTTTTCTACCATAGTACTGTCGCTATCAATAGGGATTGTTACACATGGAACAACTGTTTCTGCAGAGGAGGCCAACATAAAATTAAACGACACCTACAATACACCATCTTATATTGTGGAAAAGTGGGATGCACCAGGGGGAATGACCAAGCAGGAAATTGTCCGAGCTTACTTTTCCCAGAATAAAGGAGACTTCCAACTTCAAGGTAATAAAGATGTAGACTTTGAAATTGTAGAGGAATTAAAGGATGACCAAACAGATAACTCCCATTTTAAAGTCCAGCAAACGTACAAAGGGATTCCTATTTATGGAGCAGATCAAACTGTAAAGTTAGATGAAAATAATAATGTAACCGCATACTTTGGAGAGGTGATTCCGGAGCTTGATAAGAAAAAGATAAACATGCAAGCAAACCTATCAAAATCTGATGCGATTAAGCTTGCAAAAAAGGAAATTGAGAAAAAGATTGGCAAAGTGAAAGACTATGACGGGCCACTTGAGGTAGAACCTTATATTTATGAATATGAGGATGCCTATTATTATACGTATCTCGTAACAGCATCGACCACCGAGCCTGCAGTAGGATTTTGGCATTATTTTATCGATGCAACGAATGGAAAAGTTGTTGACTACTATAATACTGCACATGATGTAACAGCCTTTGGCACAGGGGTTTTTGGAGATAGGAAAATGTTTGAGGCACAAGCCTTTGAAGGAAAGTTTCGTCTGTTTGATGTGACAAGAGGAGATGGTGTGGTCACATATGACAATACAACAGGAACAAACTTGGATGTGTTCAGCATAAATAAAATGTTTAAAGATGGGTCCGCAGTAGACGCGCATGCCAATGCACAAATTACGTATGATTACTACCAGGACACATTTGGGAGAGATTCCGTTGATGATAACGGGCAAATTCTCATTTCAGCTGTCCATGTGGGGAATAATTGGAATAACGCCTCCTGGAATGGTAGACAAATGTCATATGGCGACGGGGATGGCCTTAGGTTCCACCCACTTGCCGCAGGGCTTGATGTAGCAGCACACGAGATGAGCCACGGCGTTATTCAGCATACGGCCAATTTAATTTATCGAGGTGAATCAGGTGCACTAAATGAGTCCTTTGCTGATATTTTTGGAGCAATGGTGGACCGAGATGACTGGCTTATTGGAGAAAATATTATGGCAGACGGCACGCTTGCCCTAAGATCGATGGAGGATCCCACTGACCTAATTGAACGGAGAACGGAAGCACCGTATCCAGATCACTGGAGCAAAAGATATACGGGTACACTTGATAATGGTGGGGTTCATATTAATTCGAGTATCAATAACAAGGCAGCCTACCTTATTTCTGAGGGTGGAGACCACTTTGATGTAGCGGTAAATGGTATTGGTAGAGATAAAACCGAGCAAATCTACTACCGGGCTTTATCCCTTTATTTAACACGTAGCTCTGACTTTAGCATGATGCGAGAAGCGGCAATACAGGCAGCTGGGGACCTTTATGGTAGCGACTCGGATGCAGTGGCAGCAGTTGAGCAGGCGTATAGTGCAGTAGGCGTTTACTAATAAAATGGCAATTCCAGCTATATAGAGAATATAGCTGGAATTGTTGTTGGTTGGTCCATTAAATAAGGAGGGGTTATGCATGAAGGTGGCAAAGTCGCTCGTACTGGCCGTTCTTATCATGATGCTTTTATCAACCACGGCACAAGCTGCATCGGAAGGGTTACCAGCCTTTCCTAGTCCGATAGATTCTCAGAATTGGACGCTGCCAGAAGATATGACGTGGGAAGACTATGAACCGGTTCCTGGGGTAGATTGGCGGAATTCGGAGGTGGAGCCGGAAAGAGTGCTGAAGGGAGCCCTCATCGTTGTTGACTTTCAAGACCGCGATTTTATTATAAGTCAAGAGGAGGGCTCTATGGAAGCTGGGAATCCGGTTGGAAATGGAAATATTCCTAGAGAGGATGTTGGGGAATATTGGGTGGACTTTCTCAATAAACCGCAGCCACTGAATAACTATCGAACGATCAATGAATACTGGAGGGAAAATTCTTATGGAAAGTGGGCAGTAGAGCTGGAGGCTTTTGGCCCTTACCGAATGGATGGAAATGAGTTCCAGTATGGGTTGAACGAATTCGGACAGCAGGAAAATATGCCACCGGGTTATGAAGCAAAAAGTCTACGTCCAGAGGCGATGAGCAAAGCAGAGGCAGATATGGAAGCATCTGGGGAGGAATTTGATTTCACTTTTATTTTGCACGCAGGGTACGATGAATCAGGCATATGGCAAGAATTTGGTGAAATGATGTTTTTAAATGAAGAGGCAGTGACAGACGAATTCGGCCCACCTTTAGATTACGATATGCCAAATTGGGCACTGACAAGGTATGTGGACTGGACTTCGTGGGTCGCAGGAAAAAGTATTTGGTCTAGTGCCGACATTCGGAATGGCATATCTGTTCAAGGGGAAAATGACGGTATGGGTACGTTCGCCCATGAATTCGGTCATATTATGAATCTGCTGGATAATTATAATAATCCGTATGCCAATCCGGTTTCTCGTACGTATTCTGGTCCATGGGAATTAATGAGCAGGGGGAGTTTCAACGGGCCAGGAGGGCCGCATACACGTTGGATGGTCATGCCAACACTAGGCGGTTCAACACCATCTCATCATATGCTTCGAAATAAGATCAAACAAGGATTTCTATCTGAAGAGGATTATCTAAATGTCGATCGAGATGCCCTGGCAGAGACCGGGCCGGTATTCGCTGATATTCTCGCACGTGCTGTACCAGAAGAAAGTACAAGGGACGAGTCCGTAGTACATGGCATTAATATTATGATGGAGGACCTTACTCCGGCCAATTCCCTGGAAGATGATTGGCGGGCTGATATGCAACGCGGGGAGAAATGGTATGACAATTACACTGTGGAAGTAGTCGACCGTGTTGGGATGGATTCATTTACACCGGATACTGGTGTACTGCTGGCGAAGACGAAGGATAGTGAATCTGCACCAAATATTTGGGTGATTGATTCCCATGAGGAAGACATTAATCAAAAGGATTTTACCAGACCTGATGGGACGGATGCAATGTATTCGAAGGGTGATTATCGTCAGCTATCGGATGCCTTGTTTAAAGCAGGAACAGGAAATGATGTCATCAGTGAATATGTAGATGAATATAACAGACTACACTTCTATATTTTAAATCATAATCGGGAGACTGAAGACCCATTATCGTACAGGGTCGCGGTAAGACATCTGGATGGTGGGGGCGACTTTGCTCGCGGAGTCAGAACGGAAAGTGGCGAGCAAGAACAAGCGATCCCGGGAAAAGTAGCCAAACATTATTTCCAGGTTACCAATACAGGCGAAGCAACGGACCTTTTCCGTTTGCGAGCAGATATAGATGGCGGCTGGGAAACAATGCTGGAACAAGAAGTAATTGAAGTAGAATCAGGAGAAACGGTAAAGGTGCCAGTATATGTTGAAGTACCGGAAAATAAGAAGGAGGCTGTAGCACTGAGCTTTACAGCAACATCGGAAACGGACACGAGTCAGGTCGAACAGGATGTGACGCTTCTATTGAGTAATCTCACCGCTACAGGATTAAAAGAACTTCTTAACCGCTATGAAGTATTAGAGGATATCTCCAATGAGGAGACTTTGCGAGCATTACAAACCCATTTAACTGTTGTAGAGCGATTCGAGAAAAAGGAGGAACCTGAAAAAGTCATCAAACATATGGAAGGCTTTATACAGCTTGTCACCCATCAACGTGATCAGGGGAATATCACCGAGATATCTGCAGGCTCACTACTGGATTATAGTGATTACGTGATCGAGGAGTGGCAGTAAAAAATAGTGGTTGATCTGGGGTAGAGGTAGCCTGCCCCAGATCTTTTTTTACACCTCCGATAGTCGTGTAGAGATAGAACCCACCTTTCTCTCTTTCTCTCTTCCTCAAAAAAATAACCACCTATATCAGATGGCAAATAAGCATGATTTATTTTTCTCAACTTATTTAAAAGACTATCTATCGTACTTTATTTCCATTTGTCTATGATTGTATTGGCATCAGCAGTTAGAACAAGGTACGCCTCGTCTGTAAGGAAGTTGTTGTTCTTTTGATTATCGAGTAGTCTTTTAAGATTTTCCAGATGCTTGATTACTTTATCGCCGTGCTCTTTTCTCTCAAACTGTTCGACTGATCGGATGTGAGCATGGACTGCCCGGGATACGCCTGGATTAGAGAATGCCCCATTATCCAAGTAATAGTCCACAATCTCTTTCATGTCTCCAGCATTTTCAGGGGATGTCCCCCCTTCGTAACCTAGCGCGTTATCTAACGCCTTTTTTCCACCAACAACAGGAAAGGAAATAGTACTTTCGCCAAGGGACACGTCAAATGTTGCACGGTTGTTGTCAGGGATTAACCATCTGTCATCACTCGCTGCAATCACAATACCAATTCGATGCCCTTCTTTGAAAATATAATCCTCTGGCAATGCCTCCCATTCGAATGAATATGAATCGCCGGGAATTAGCGGATTAGACGTTGATAACGACTCCAAATTTTGGGCATCCATCCAGCCGTGTGTTACGATCTCGTATGGGGCTTCCACGGTCGTCTTTTCTGTTTCTTTGTAGCAGGCATCATCGGATTCAGAGCTCTCTCCCCAGCAGGATTCAGAATCTAGTGTACGAATCCCCTCTCCACGGTCACGATGGTCCACCCTCTCATCAACACCATAATCGACGACTAATGCGGTTAAATGCGTATTTTCTTTATCTACAATAGCGTCGAGTTTTAGCTCTGGAACCCCACTTAAGTGCACCTCATCCCCTAATTCCGGAGAGAGAAATAGGAGCCTGTTTTCATTTGAATTAAAGGCATTCTCCACCATTTGCTGTTCAGTTTGATAAGGATCATCTGTAAAGGACTGGGTGCTAGCATCTAATAATGGGCTTGTTAGCCATGTGCCTGGGAGGGTTTCCGAAGCTGGTGCAAATCGCACATTGACAGCAGAAGCCTTTTCGTTAGGCCAAGCGGATTGAGTTTCCCACTCGTCAGCTGCCCGCTCGATGTCCACTACTGGATCATCCATGATGCCATTATCAATATCAAGTAACCAATAATCAAACCATTGATGGAGGGTGTCTACCCATTCCGCTCTGCGAAAATCAAACGGATCGACATGGCCAGTCTGTGTTAGCCAAAGCTTTCTCGGTACATCGTTTTCTGCTAGAGCTTCCCACCAATTAGAAAAATGATTCGCTTTAACGTTATAATCATTTATGCCATGAATGGCAAACACACTTGCCTCCACCT
Organism: Oceanobacillus sp. GQ8; assembly: GCF_059758495.1. Lineage (NCBI taxonomy): Bacteria > Bacillati > Bacillota > Bacilli > Caryophanales > Bacillaceae > Oceanobacillus > Oceanobacillus sp. GQ8. The sequence goes on from NZ_JCAXEV010000002.1 coordinate 148,472, forward strand.
TATCGGCATTTTTCACAAAGTTACGCTCGTCCCAAAATGTATTATAATCACCGGTTTCGTCATCGGCTGCCAAGCGCATCTCTTCTCGGACAACAGCACAATCTTCTACACGCTCGCTGCTTGTTACAAGGCGTGATAGATTACCCGGGCCATTTGTATAAAAAGGTGTCCCTCCATAGCGGTAATAGTCATACCAGCTGCTGATAGCACCGATTGGCACAATTGTCTCTAAACCTTCCACACCAGATGCAGCAGCAGCGTTTGCTAAGGTTCCGTCATAGGACTTCCCAATCATACCTACCTGCCCGGTTGACCAATCAGCTTCAATTTCTTCACCAGCTTCGTTCCACGCATTTCCTTTACCATTTAGCCAGTTTATCACGACATTCACACTTTCTGTCTCTTCTTCCCCTCCAGTTGGCGGACAGCCATCAGAGTTATTGGTTCCTACCATATCTACTTGTACAACCGCATAACCTCTCGGCACAAAGTAGTTGTCGTAGAATAGTGGAAACATTTCATTTACTCCATCGTGATCTGGGTCCTTGATTTCCGATTCATTTCCACGCCCAAGTCCTTCATAATATGGACTCGCATCCATAATGATAGGGACGCTTAAGTCATCTTCTGTTTCCAACGGACGAATAATGTCTACAGCGATTCTATCAAGTTCCCCATCTCGATCACTATCCATGGTGGATTCTACATAGATCGTTTCCGTAATCGCATCTTGATAAGAATAAATGGGTTCCGTCACCCCATTTTCCAGCTCGTATCCTTCCTTTTTCTGCGTGGTATCAGCCGCGCCATGTACGATTTCAGGAGTGGCTAGTGCAGACAAAACAGCAAGTGACAGGACAGCATGTACTACTTTTTTATTCGTTTTGCTAAACAATATATTCCCTCCTCTATTAATCTAGTATAAAAATAGCATGTAAGGAGGTAAGCTAGAAGAGGGAGAAGCACTATTTTTCAGATAATTTAGACTTTAAAATAGATAATTGGTTCTGATAAAAAGGAACGTCTTTAGAGAAGGTTTTCAAGTGTATTTGTTGAATAATTAATGTAGGAAGGAGCGATAAGACAGTGGAGAAATTGCGACGTAACTCTTCAAAATAAATAAATTTTGAGGAGGAGAAGAAATGAACATAACATTTCAAGATAGTAAAGACATAGACAAAGAACAGGTAATGAAACTATATAATGATGTGGGATGGTATGCGTATACGAAGTATCCAAACACATTGAACAATGCACTGCGGGTATCGCTTGGTGTAATCTCTGCTTGGGATGGTGAGGAATTAGTCGGCCTAATCCGTGTCGTAGGCGATGGGTTAACGATCCTCTATATCCAGGATATTTTGGTATTGAACGCTTATCAAAATCAAGGAATCGCCACAAAGTTGATGGAACAAGTGATGCAGAAGTATGAGCATGTGCGGCAGAAGGTCTTGTTAACAGAAGAGGCACCAGATGTGAGGCATTTTTATGAGAAAAATGGCTTCGAGTCCTGTGACAAGGGTTCATTGGTGGCTTTTGCAAAACTAGAAGGATAATAAAAAGTGCAGGGAGCCGTAAAGAATCCCTGCACTTTCATCATTCTATTTAAGTAGCTACGTCTTAAGATGAGGTCCAAGCGCCACCATTAACATGGATAGCTTGTCCTGTGATATAAGAACCTTCATCTGAAGCCAGTAGTACATATGGCATTGCGTGTTCAGATGGTTGGCCAGGTCGGCCCATTAACGTGTCTTGTCCGAACCCTTCTACGCCATCTTCATCAAAGGAAGATGGAATAAGTGGTGTCCATACAGGGCCTGGTGCTACTGCATTGGCACGGATTCCTCTCTTCGCAAGGCTTTGGGCAATGCTTCGAGTAAATGCCGTGATAGCGCCTTTAGTTGCGGAATAGTCCATAAAGATTGGGTTCCCTCGATATGCGTTAATGGAAGAAGTACTAATAATAGAATCGCCTTCCTGCATATGAGGCACTGCCGCTTTTGTTAAATAGAATTGGGAGAAGAAATTGACTTGGAATGTCTCTTCAAATTGTTCATCTGAAATATCTTCAATATTTTCTCGAACAAATTGGATGGCTGCATTATTTACGAGAATGTTCAATTTGCCAAATTCATCAACTGTTTTTTGTACGAGATCTCTACAATGAGCGGCATCTTTAATGTCCCCAGGAAGTAGCAGGCATTTTACCCCTTCTGCTTCAACTGCTTTTTTCGTTACTTCTGCATCGTCATGCTCATCAAGATAAGAAATGGCAACATTTGCCCCTTCCTTCGCGTAAAGCATTGCTACAGCGCGTCCGATCCCGCTGTCGCCGCCTGTAATTAAGGCGCTTTTTCCTTTCAGTTTTTCTGAGCCTTTATATTCTGTTGGCTGTGCCGGTAATGGGTTCATTTTTGACTCAATACCTGGTTGTTTCTCTTGTTTTTGTCTAGGGGTACTACCCTTTTGCATCTCTTTCGGATCCATAAGTGACATTACCTCCTTGATTAAATACATTACTTTTTGCGTCACAATAGTCTATTCCACCCTATGGTGAGAAGAAAACATGAGATAGCGCTTACGATTAATATTAAAAAAATTCCCTTAAAAATACTATACATTTTCCTTTATGTTTCTTTTGTTAAAGTAAGCTCGTATTGAACCATTCTTCATTTATCTATAGTTTTCAAAAGACATAGAATAGGGTATACTATGTATAGATATTCATATAATAAAATAACCGCTTGGTGCTGTAACACCAAACGGTTAAGTGCAGTAGCCCTTCAAGGGGGCAGCTCACTAATAAGATGATAAAATAACCACCACTTAATTAGCTTGCTAGGCTGGGGTGGTTATTTTTTATGATTAAATGACAGGATCGCCACAATTAATGTCCCAAAAGAGATCATTAAAACCATGGATTCAAACACTGTCATAGGCAACACCCCCTTTCTATAAAAGGGAGTGAGCCACCACCCACGAATAGCCTTTTGCACGTAAGAGAATTATAACATAAATGCCTCCCCTACTATTTTCAAACCTAATTATTTATAAGGAACTTCTCTATCTTAACTTTTCCGCCAAATTGCCTTTGTGTAGGCAAGTCTCATCCCGGCTCTTTCCATATTCCGCTGGCTTGTGCTCAGGTAGGCTGCCTCTCCGACTAGCAGGTGGCAATTTGCCTCCAATGCGTGTTTAATCCGTTCTTGAAGTAATGCCTGGTGTACCCCTTTATTGCGGAATTCTGGTAACGTAGCTGCAGCCGCCATCTCGGCAATTCCATCCTGGATAAACAGTACCCCAATACCTGCAGGCTCTTGTCCGATAGTAGCAAGGTAGAAGCTCCAGCCTGTTTTTCCGTATAAAACAGCATTATTTTGTGCGACTGCATCTTTTAAAAAAACAGGCATTTGAAAAGCTTTCGTGTAAATGTCTGCAAACGTATGGAAGTCATTTTTATCGAGTTTATGTATGGCCACTTCAGGATGATACATGGGAAAAGATTCCTCGCAGGATCCGTAGAGTGTAGTATGAAATCGATTCTGGCTATATCCCTTTTCCGTTAACAAGTTTAATAGCTCCTCAGATACAGAAGCTGGCGTTAGCTCGAATTGGGCAGGGATTTCTCTCTCCTGAAAAAAGGTCAGAATTTCGTCTATCTTATCTATATCCACTCCGTGAAGCCCCCTCACTGTGTTAAACGCAGGACCAGGGATTTGCTTAGCGGTAAACGCTACCGCCTTCCCAAACTGCTCCATCTCCACCTGCATGGGGTTTCTCTGAATACCCTGAATTGCTTTCAGTCGGGAATCAAGTACTGCTACCTCCATTTGCTCTATCTTCTGAACGAGAGCTGGTGTCAAAATTCGATGCAATAGGATCACCCCTTTCTTTTTTTATCTGCCTGCTTAATATGTTCTAAGAAAGTCTAAAATAGCTTCCTGTTTTCCTCAACCTCATGAATTTCAGTAAATAGCTTCTCCAAACTGCCAAACACATGGTTCACGCCCTCAACGTAATAAAAACTCGATGCTTCTTCTGGTGAAAACGCCTTTTCCCTGTAGATAATAACTTTTTTACCATAGGCTAATGCCAAACCAAGTTCAACATGGCTACCCTTCCCACCTGGTAAATACAGAATAAATAGGTCACAGTCTGCCACTGCCTGTTTTTCTAATGTGCCAATCCTTTCGAGTTGGTCAACAGTGTTTGCACGTTCATTTAAAGTCCAATCGTATGTATTCACATGTCCTTTAGAGAAAAGATACTGACTGACAGCTTGGACATTTTCTTTGTTTTGAAAGCTTGATGCAATATAATATTTCATCCTGTATCTCCTTCTTCTTTTTATGGTAAGCACCTTTATTATACCACTATGTCAAAATATTCAATTATAAACAAAAATTAATAAAAATTACAGGCACATTAATTGTTTGAAAGCGAAAGTATCCGATATAGTAAAGAGATGTCTTAGGTTTTTACATAAAAAACCCACGATTAACAAAGATAGAAAGAAGGAGAGGATATATATGGCTACATCTGCGAATTCATTTAATCTGCCTAAAGGCCAAAAAATCGCCATGATTATAGCATTGCTAGTTGGCGCATTTATGGGGATTATTAATGAAACGCTTTTAGCGACAGCACTTCCAACGATCCAGCATGCGTTTCAAATATCACAAGCTCAGGTTCAATGGCTGACAACAGCATTTCTTATGGTGAATGGGATTATGATCCCGATTTCAGCTTACTTTATTGAACGGTTTACGACCCGCGGGCTGTTCTTAACAGCAATCAGTCTATTCGGAATAGGAACATTGACTGCAGCGCTTGCTCCTGTTTTCCCTGTACTACTGTTAGGAAGGGTTATTCAAGCATCTGGCTCTGGGATAATGCTACCACTCTTAATGACAGTATTGCTGGCGATTATTCCAGTAGAGAAACGTGGAACAACAATGGGATTGATTGGTATTGTCATTGCTTTCGGTCCTGCAATTGGACCTACCTTATCGGGCTGGCTACTTGAACACTTCGAGTGGCGGGCACTTTTCCTCACTGTACTACCAATAGTGGTGGTTACCATAATCTTGGCAGCACTTTTCCTAAAAAATGTGACGGATCTTGGCAAACCAAAGTTAGATGTCCTATCGGTTATTCTTTCTTCACTAGGGTTTGGAGGATTTCTTTACGGATTTAGTATTGGCTCAGAGCACGGCTGGGGAAGCGCTACTGTCCTGATTGCGATTATCGGCGGAGCAATTTTAATTACGTTGTTCATACTGAGACAAATGAAGCTTCGACAACCGATTCTCGAGTTCCGTATTTTTAAATTCCGTATCTTTAGCCTGGCGATTGTAATAACAATGGCAGTGATGATTTCTCTCATTGGTGCAGAGACACTACTACCACTATTTATGCAAAACACACTTGGTTTTAGCCCACTTGAATCAGGGCTAATGCTATTACCAGGAGCCATCGTAATTGGAATTATGTCTCCGATCACAGGCATTCTGTTTGATCGATTTGGTGGTAAGTATCTAGCAATCACCGGTCTTACCATTGTTACCGTAACGACCTTCTTCTTCACAAACTTATCGATGGAAACATCATTTGCTTACCTGTCCACGATATATGCCATTCGGATGTTTGGTTTATCTTTCGCTTTAATGCCAGTTATGACATCAGCATTAAATCAGTTACCACCAAAATGGTATGCACATGGATCGGCAATGGCTAATACATTGCAGCAAATCTCAGCTTCGATCGGTACAGCTATTCTTGTCACCTTGACGACAGTTGGGGCGAAGCAGTTTACACCAGAAGAAAATGAATCAGCAGATGCGATTGGTCAGCTTGCCCAAATCCAAGGGTTTGAATGGGCGTTTATGGGAAGCACCGTACTAGCATTCGTTGGTCTACTACTCGCATTTTTCCTAAGCTCACCAAAGGAAGAAAAAGAAATGACACGTAAGATTAATGAAGAAAGCATGTCAGAGTAAACGAAAAAAGCTCTTCCATAAAGGGAGAGCTTTTTCGTTTATATATAAAGTTAGGAGGTTTGCTGGTCGAGCTTAGCTTGTTTATGGATGGTATGCTTTGTTCCCCATTCATGCATTGCTTCTAGGATCGGCTCTAGACTTCTCCCATATTCCGTCATAGAATATTCTACTTTGGGAGGGACCTGTGGATACACAACCCGCTCAATAATGTCCTCTTCCTCCAGCTCACGTAATTGTTTTGTTAACATTTTCTGTGTTATTCCGGGCATACTGCGTTTAAGCTCACTGAATCGTTGTGTCCCCTTTTGCAGTAAATGAAGAAGAATGATGGGCTTCCATTTTCCGACCAAAATACTAAGTGCATCCTCAACGCGACATAACTCTGGTACCTTATCCATGCTTTTCACTCCTTTAGTATCCTTTTGTATACTATACCACTTTATAGTGCGTACTTCATAAACAATTCATTATACCTTACAATAGCATTATAATGGGAAAATAGAAAGAATGCAGATATAGATTATGTAAGATAGAAAGGTTGAGAATGAATGGAAAAATATCGTATAGATCCTAGCAAAGGAATGGAATTCGGGCTTTACACACTCGGCGATCATCTGCCAGATCCACATACAGGGAAACGGATTCCTGCACAGCAACGCATACAGGAAATTATTGAATTAGCAAAGCTGGCTGATCAAGCGGGAATTGATTTCTTTAGTGTCGGCGAGAGTCATCAGGACTTCTTCGCTACCCAGGCACATGCCGTTGTTTTGTCAGCAATCGCCCAGGCTACAGAGAATATAAAAATTGCTAGTTCCTCGACTATTATTAGCACATCAGATCCCGTGCGTGTTTATGAGAATTTTGCTACAATTGATCTAATTTCTGGTGGGCGTGCGGAGATTGTTGCCGGGCGAGCATCAAGAATTGGCTTGTTTGATTTACTCGGCTATAATGTTCGCAATTATGAAGAGCTTTTTGAAGAGAAATTTGATTTACTAAGACAAATAAATGAAGAAGAGGTTGTAAACTGGGAAGGCGAGTTTCGCGCTCCGTTAAACAATGCCAAGATTCTTCCACGCCCACTTAACGGCTCATTGCCAATCTGGCGTGCTGTCGGTGGTTCGCCTGCAAGTGCGATTAAAGCAGGCTATGCGGGTGTGCCAATGTTCTTAGCTCATTTAGGTGGACCAGCAAGCAGCTTTAAACGATCAATTGATGCGTATCGCCAAGCAGCACAAAGCCGAGGGTTTGATACAGACCAGCTGCCTGTTGCAACTGCTGGATTCTTTTACGCGGCTGAAGACATGCAAACGGCGCTTAGGGATATGTATCCACATATTAACGAAGGTATGAAGCGTACAAATGGACAAGGCTTTCCAAAACAAGCTTTTGCACAAGGTGCAGACCCGCATAGTATTATGAATATAGGGAGCCCAGAGCAAATCATCGAAAAGATGCTTTACCAGCATGAAATGTTTGGCCATCAGCGCTATATTGCCCAAATAGATTTTGGTGGTATGCCGTTCGATAAGCTACGTAAAAACATTGAAATCATCGGAACAGAAATTCTTCCGGCAATCAAAAAGCATACAGCAAAAAAATAGAGGTGAATACAGATGAAGATTGTGGGACTATCCGGCTCAAAAGTTGGCTCCAAAACAAGAACCGCTATGAATTATACGATAACTAAATTACAAGAGAAGTATCCAGAAATGGAGACAGAACTACTCGACCTAGCCGATTATGACATTCAATTTAGTGATGGGCGCAACTACCTTGATTATGAGGGAGATACCGGCTATGTGACGAAAACGATCATGGAAGCAGATGCTGTGATTATAGGAACCCCTATATTCCAGGCTTCCATCCCGGCTACTTTAAAAAATATCTTTGATCTACTGCCAATAAACGCTTTTCAAGATAAGGTAGTCAGTATGCTTGTGACGGCTGGATCTGCAAAGCATTTCTTAATTGTAGAACAGCAATTAAAGCCGATTCTTGGATACATGAAAGCCCAAATCGTACAAACCTATGTGTTCATTGAAGAAAGTGACTTTTATCGCAAAGAAATTACCAATGATGATGTCCATTTTCGAATTGAAAGACTCGTCGAAGACACCGTCGTATTAACCGAAACCTATACGAAAATTCGTGAAGTTAAAGAAGCGGAGTATGATTTTTAAGTTATAGAGTGGTACTAAATTGTGTTACTCAATGAAGAGGTGAGAATATATTTTGCAAAGGGGGAGCTGATTGAAAAATAAGGTAATTTTTTTGTCTATATTAACTATAGTAGTTATATTCATTCTAGCCTTCTTTTTAGCTAATCAGGAAGACAAGAATGATAACTATGAACACGTGGCTTCAAAATTAAAGATAACAGAGAAATTTGTTGATGAGGATAGTTATTTTATTGAAGCATATGATCCAAATAGCCCCAACCAAGAAGTAATGAGAATGGAAATTCAATTAATTGAAGTCTATAAATTGCTTGAATTAGATAAAGAGTACGTAGGAACTTATACAATATTGCCTAATGACACGATTAGACTCGATGATATTAAACTACCGGATTCTAACTGAAAAAGAGCACCTATTAAGAAACATAAATTAAGTCTACCAAAAAACAGGACAAGGGGCGTATGCCAGCCTTGTCCTGCTTTGGGTGGGAGAAAACCAGAAAACCTTAAGATCAAAATTCTTAATAGCCTACTTCAACGGCAGCATTCACAATATACATTAAGTCATTTTCATCGCCTTTGTCTTTCAGGGTGATCCCACTGGATGTGGCCATTCCACCATCTGTAACATCTACCGAAACGGAGCCGTACGGGATTGCCTTTTTAACACTTTCCGTATCCAGCTGCTCTCGTTCAAGCGGTACAGCCAACTTCACCTGTACTTTCATATTTTCTAATTGCTGTTCAGGAAGGCTTTTCTCAATGCCTGGCATGGAGTTAAACCAGATTGCATTTTCTACTGCACGGACAGCTGCCTTCGTTATATTCTGTCCATGAACGTCGATACCAGTTCCTGTTTGAATAAAAAGAACTTGATTCATTATAAAACTCCTCTCTTTGAAGGATGTATCGTTCATATTAGTCGATTCCCGAGGTGGAGTGGAATCAAACACAGGATTTGAGTGATAGTCTGGCCTAAACATAAAAATAGTAATAGATAGCAAAAATGAAGGAACGTATTGTTTTTAGGCGGTAATCAGTCTTTCGTTTTACTACTTATTGTAATCGAGAATATAATTATAAGTAGCCCGAACATCATATAAATTGATAGATGCTCATTTAGAAGGATAGAGCCAAGTAACACGCCAATTATTGGAATAAAGTAATTTGAAAAGGATGCAAAAATCGGTCCTTCTTTATGAATTAAGATGTTATAAAGCCAGTAGACAACTCCCGTTTGAAACACACCTAAAATTATTAAGTCGAATACCGTGCCTACACTAAGTCTGTTTAGTATAGGATTTTCTATAATTAAAGCGAACGGGATTAAGATAATGGAAGCAATACACAGGATATTTCGCATCGACACAATTGTTGATTCAGATGGCAAATATTGCATGAGTACTAAAGCACTTGCATAACTAATTGCTGCGATTAAGAGGGCTATAAAACCCACTATACTATTTGAAAATAAATCATTCCCTAGGTTCGGTGCGAACACAAAGACAAGGCCAATAAAACCTATTAATACGGCTGCAAATTGTAATCGGCTAAGTGTTTTTCGAAAAATTAAACTCACGATAAGGATCGTCCATATAGGGGTAGTACCAATTAAAATGGAAGCGATGCTGCTAATTACTCTTTGCTGTCCCCAAGCAACTAAGAAGAATGGTATGACGGCCTCTAGTAATGCAATGCAAACATACAGGAAATATAATTTCCGAGCTGTAGGCAATTTTCCCTTCTTATGATTTGCACCTTTTAGGAACACAGCAACAATTGATAAGGTGAGAGCACCTATAGTTGAGCGAATTGCTGCCAGTGTAAGGGGGTCTACTTCGTCTAATACTTTTTCGGCAAAGTAAAACTGTGAACCCCAAATCAAGCTTATAAGAATTAAGAGCATATATTTTTTCATTGCTTGTTCCTTTCCGTTACGTAATCATTGAATAATTCCATTATAATAAGAACGTGTTATCAAGAATAATGTCTATTGTTGATATCGTTATCACTTTTTTTGATAAAGTGGGCTTTACTAACATGGATATAGAAAATATGAAGGCATTTGTAACAGTTGCTGAATTAGAAAGTATATCGGCTGCTGCAATTAAACAAAACCACCTTCAATCCAATATGACGTCTAAAATAAAGAAGATTGAAGCGCATTATAATCAAGTCCTTTTCAACAGAACATCAAAAGGGGTAACGCTAACAGAATCAGGACAAACATTATACAACCAATTCAAGCAGATACTTTTACTATGGGAAGAGACAGAACTGAAAATGGGCAGAACCGAGGAAAAGCTCCGTATAGGTACAATGATATCCATCGGAGGAGCATTGTTCTCAGACGCTTTGGAAACACTGTATAAATCTTATCCTAAACTCTCTGTGAGGTTTAAAACAGGTTCAACAGAGTATTTAGAGGAACAAGTTGTTCAGGGATATCTTGATTTTGCTTACACAATTGGAGCAATGCATAATAAGAGCGTCCAGTATCAAAAGGTTGGTTTAGAAGAAATGGTGATAATTGGGAAGAATATCACTGCAAATGTTAATTTTTATGATTATATATTCGGCAAGGATGTCATTACACTATCTAACGAATGCTTGTATTTTAATAGATTAGATCAACTATATACCGATTTTAATATTGAACAAGGAAAAGTTATAGAAGTAGCCGATTTCGACACGTTAGTTAAGTTCTCAACCATTGGCATGGGGATTGCTATTGTATCAAAGCACATTGTAGAACGTTTTGACGTTAAAAATTACTTAGAAGTCCCCGCTCCATACCAACACATCGACTTATATTTAGTCAGCAGACGAAATCATCAATTTTCATACTTAGAGGAGCAACTGATTGAACGAAGTAAATTAGGAAGCTCACAATAAAGTTGCTAAAACCATCACAGCGGAAATACCATAATTTTGAAGGATGCACTTTTGATAGTGTAGGTTCATAGAAGTCCTTCTATGGTTGGATCTTTGCATGATACCTAGGCCCAAGTATCCCTTTTCTACTAGAACTCTACTAAGTGTAGATATTATACTGTATAATTTAAATATTCAAAATTTAAAGGGGTGTACAAGGGTATGATGTCAAAGATGCGTTTGAAACAAATGCTATTTTTACTGGTCATTGCTGTCCTCGCCGTTTTTCCATTTCTTGATCAAGGTGGACAATCTGTTAAAGCAACCGATGAGATAACCGACATAGAATTTGCCGAAGCGAACTTGGAAGAAAAGTTGCGCCACATCCTAGATAATGAACAGTTGGACGGAGCAATAACAGGTGTAAACATCATGCAAGCTGAGACAGGAGAACAACTCTTTTCACAGGATGGAGATATTCGTTTACATCCAGCCTCCAATATGAAAATCCTTACAGCAGCTGCTGCTCTGGAAACATTGGGAAAAGATTATCAGTTTTCTACTGAAGTACTGACAAACGGAAAAAAACGCGGAAAAGTCCTACATGGAGACCTCTATCTGAAAGGGAAGGGAGATCCTACGCTCTTAAAAGTGGATTTTGTTCAATTTGCTAAAGAACTGAAAGCACAAGGGATTCAAAAGGTAAAAGGAGATCTAATTGGAGACGACACGTGGTATGACGATGTGCGGCTTTCCCAGGACTTAAACTGGTCGGACGAGCCTTTCTATACAGGAGCCCAAGTCTCTGCACTAACGCTCTCTCCAAATGAAGATTATGACGCAGGTACAGTTATTGTCCAAGTAAGCCCTGCCGATGAGCCCGGTGGAAAGGCGGAGATAAGCCTAAGCCCTGAAACAGATTATGTCACAATAGAAAACAAAACTAAGATGGTCCCTGCAGGTGAGAGTAAAGATATCTCCATCGAACGCGAGCATGGTACTAATAAGATTGTCGTAGAGGGAACGATGCCAGTGGATGGATCCAATTCACGCTCGTGGGCATCTGTCTGGGAACCCACAGGTTATGCTCTAGATGTGTTTAAGAAAGCATTGGAAGAAGAGAACATTCAATTTATAGGTAAATCTGAAGAAAAGACTGGCACGACTCCTGAAGATGCTCAGCTGCTTACATCCAAGCAGTCGATGCCACTTCATGAGCTGTTGATTCCATTTATGAAACTAAGCAACAACGGACATGGTGAGGTGCTTACGAAAGAAATGGGGAAAGTAGTCGCTGATGAAGGAAGCTGGGATGAAGGCTTGGACGTAATCGAAGACGTGGCAGCCCAGTTTGGAATGGATAAAGATACGATTCAATTACGCGATGGATCTGGCATGTCGCATAAGACGATGATACCAGCAAGTGATCTTGCCCAATTTTTATATGAAATTCAAGCAACAGATTGGTTCTCAGAATTTCAATATGCGCTCCCTATTGCTGGTGAATCAGATCGGTTTGTTGGTGGAACGTTGCGTAATCGGATGACAGAAGAACCTGCAAAAGGGAATGTCACGGCCAAAACGGGATCGCTAACAGGCGTGTCCACGCTTTCTGGCTATGTAACGTCAGCAGACGGAGAGGAGCTCATTTTCTCCATCCTAATTAACAACTATCTCGGATCAAGCTCCGGTGCCCGCGCCATAGAAGATGACATTGCAACTACCCTAGCTGAGCATCAATTTTCCGAATAAGTAAAGGTATCGAAAGCTGCCCTTCCGTATGGAGGGTAGCTTTTTAGCTTTTAGGGTGAATTTTTCTTGCAAACAGGGGGAAGTTGCACAAAACAAGGGAAAGTGAAACGACAAGGGGCAAAAGTGAATCGTCAGCGCCGAGAAGTGAATCAAGAGAAGCTAAAAGTGAATCATCAGCCCTCGCAAGTTAATCGAGCTAACACTTAAGCCCTCCAACTCTCACGCTCACTCTCCCAAAAGGAAAACAATTCTGTTAAAATAAAGAAAAAAGAGGTGGACCGATGCGACTTGATGAATCAACGGCTTATATAAAAAGCATGGAATTAAAAAGAGATCATATTCCAAGCTATAATCGCTTTCCCTTTGATCTTCCAGTTATTCGACATTTGGATAAGCTAACTTTCCATCCAAATGTGACCTATATTGTAGGAGAGAATGGGATGGGCAAGTCAACCCTATTAGAGGGGATTGCTGTTGCATTGGGCTTTAATCCAGAAGGTGGCACACGTAATTTTAATTTTTCCAGCTATGATTCCCATTCGGAGCTCGACTATTATTTGCGAGTGGCAAAGGGCCCATTACGTCCAAAGGATGGCTTCTTTTTTCGAGCGGAATCGTTTTACAATGTCGTCACAAATATTGAAGAAATAGGGGCTGTAGATTCTTATGGAGGAAAGTCGCTCCATGAGCAATCACATGGGGAATCCTTCTTTGCGGCTTTTCTCCACCGTTTCTCTGGTGAAGGGATTTACATATTGGACGAGCCTGAAGCTGCACTCTCGCCATTAAGGCAAATGTCCATGCTTGCACGAATTCATGAGCTTGTTAATGAAGGAGCGCAATTTATTATTTCGACCCACTCCCCCATTCTGATGGCTTATCCTGGTGCAAAACTAATCGAACTGACAGAGGATGGCATGCAGGAAACAGCGTTAGAGGAAACGGGCCACTACCGCACCATGAAGCAGTTTTTTGAAAATAAGGATAGGTTGCTGCATCATTTATTTGAATAACAATAAAGAATACCCTTATTTCTTACAATGTATAACGATATAATGGAGTTAAACGTGTACTATTTTCTGTCTAAAGTACAAGAACCCTTTTTCTAAAGAAAGAGTGACTCGTTTGGGGGGAGCACATGGATTGGAAGGTTATGTTAATCGTTCTGCTGTCTTATAGCCTTGGAAGCATAACGGGTGCTTTTTATATAGCGAAATGGATGATCGGAAAAGATATTCGCAAGCTTGGGAGCGGGAATGTTGGCGCAAGAAATGCAGGAAGACAGCTCGGGAAGAAAGGGTTTATGTATACCCTTCTTATTGATGTTGTAAAGGTGATGATCGCCCTTTCGATAACAACGGCTATATTCCCGGAACATGACATCATGCTATTGGTTAGCACTTTCTTCTTGTTGATTGGGCACATTTGGCCGGTACAGCTTGGCTTTAAAGGTGGAAAAGGAGTCGTTGTTTTTTTGGCCTCGACGTTGTATTGCCTTCCACTTGCGATTGCCGTGTTAGGAATATGTGTAGGCATAGGTTATCTACTTATCCGCAACTTTCAAATCATTGGGTTGATCTCGATGACTTCCATTCCTATTACAGCTTGGATATTGGAAGAAACTGATTTAGCTATTGGTCTATTACTATTATTAATCGTGGTCATCATCCCACACATTATAAAAAAATAATACCTACATGAATTGAGGAGGTTGCACATGGAACAACATACCTTAACATATAAAATAGCGTCAGAACCAGAAGAAATGGAGCAAATATATCAGCTAAACTATGAAACTTTTGTAGAAGAAATTCCGCAACATCAACAAAATCAAAGGCGTCGCTTAATCGACAAATTTGATAGGGAAAATACATATATTATTGCAAAGGATGAAGAGGAAGTAGTTGGGATGATTGCTGTTTGTGCTAATCGTCCATTTTCCTTAGATCATAAGTTAGAAAATCTAGATGATTATCTCCCGAAACACGCAACACCGTGTGAAGTGCGACTGCTTTCTGTAAAAAAAGAATATCGAAAAAGCATGGTGTTTTATCAATTGGTGGATTTGCTTGTTAGTTATTGTTTAGAAAAGAATTATAATATGGCGCTTATTTCAGGTACTGATCGACAAATCAAACTGTATAAAAGAATCGGATTTGAATCGTTCGGTCCAATGGTAGGAACGGAAGGTGCAATGTATCAACCTATGTACTTAACCAAAGAGAAATTTGCCACCACTTCAAGAGCCTTTACTAAAATGATGTTACAAAAAAAGAAACCAACCAAGCCAATCAATTTTCTACCGGGCCCTGTGGCAATAAATAAAGAGGTGGAACGAGCATTCAAGAATACAGCTATTTCTCATCGTTCAAAAGCCTTTATTGATGAGATGAAGGCCGTTCAGTCAAAGCTTTGCGAACTGGTAAATGCCAACAATGCCCAAATCGTCGTTGGGACAGGTACACTTGCAAATGATGTAGTGGCTGCCCAAATGAAGAAACTACCTGGAAAAGGTTTAATCATTGCCAATGGTGAGTTTGGGTATCGGTTAATCGACCATGCAGAAAGGCTTGGTTTACATTACGTTAAATTGGAAAAACAGTGGAACGAGAAAGTAACAATAAAAGAGATTGAGCGTTACCTAAAAACGCATCGTGAAATATGTTGGATCTGGACAGTACATTGCGAGACATCAACAGGCTATCTTTATGATCTGGATAAAATCTCCCAATTAGCAATAGATTACGATGTGAAATTATGTGTGGATGCATGCAGTTCAGTTGGAGTTGTTCCCGTTAATTTAAAAGATGTTTATTTAGCTAGTACGGTAAGTGGCAAAGGACTGGGTGCTTATCCAGGATTAGGCATTGTTTTTCACCAAGAGCTAATTGAACCTAGTAATTCTATACCAAGATATTTGGATTTAGGGCAGTACACAAAAACGGATAGCGTTCCATATACGCATTCATCAAACCTTATTTTGGCACTAAGTGAAGCCGTGAAAAGGGTGAGTTTAGAGGGGAAGCAAACGTTAGCAAATGATGTCAGGAGCATGCTAACAGAAGCAGGCTTTGACTATTTAGGAATGGAGGATTACTCACCTGGCATTATAACCCTTCCGCTTCCAAGTAGTGTTTCCTCTAAATCCATAGGAGATCGGTTGAAGGATAAAGGAGTCATCGTCAGCTATGAAAGTGATTACTTGTTGAAACGGAATTGGATCCAATTTGCCTTAATGGGAGATCATTCATTGGTGGAGTTTGCAGAAGCACTTGCTATATTAAAGCAAATTATAAACAGTAAGGTTGCGTTCGTTTAATGATGTCACGGTATAAAAGGTTAGCAAATACGTCAGGAACACAACTCACCTTATTGGTAACAGGCATTCTTTGGTTAAAGACAGTGGTCACATGCTTTGTCGGCTTTAATCTAAGTATGCATTCTTTTTTTGATATTATCTTAACACTAACAAGTTCGATAGGTTCCCTCTTACTCATTATGGGTTTTAGTTTCTATTTTGGTAAAAAGGTAAATAGATTTATACTGTTTGGCCTCCTCGTAATCGGGACAGGTATTCTCTACGGGGATCTGCTATATTATCGTTTTTATACAGATTTTGTTACGATACCAATTCTTTTTCAGTTTGATAATGTTGGTGGCTTGAGTGCCAGTACAGTTGAATTAATGAGTCCATGGGATATTTTTATGTTTATCGATCTATTTATAGTAGGATGGCTTCTTTTCAAAACCAAATCGAACCTTACTGTGTCAAAACAAAGGAAGAGGCGCTATATCCTAGTTGGCTCAACACTTGTCGTGATGACAATTTGTTTAGGATTGGTTAAATCAGTCCATCTTTTCTCCGAATCGTATGACAGAGAGCAGATGGTGAAGACATTGGGACCACTAAACTACCATGTATACGATATAGCTTTAGGGGTAAAAGCTCCTCTACAGCGGGTAGTTGCTAATGAGACAGATGCCGTTACATCACAAAAGTATTTACAGCAAATTGATTCCAAACCTACGGATCTATTCGGCATAGCAGAGGGAAAAAACGTTGTCTTCATCACGTTAGAATCGACCCAAGATTTTGTTATAAATCAAAAAGTAAATGGAGAAGAAGTGACACCATTTCTAAATGATCTTATTAAAGATAGTTTCTATTTTAACCAAATCTATGATCAAACTGCACAGGGAAAAACATCCGATGCTGAATTTATCGTGGATACGGGCCTCTATCCCTTAGCAAGTGGCTCTGCATTTGTAAGAAGACCAGAAAATACGTATTTGAGTCTCCAGCATATATTAAAACAGAACAATGACTATTATGCAGCCACATTTCACGGGAATGATCGGACATTTTGGAATCGGGATCAAATGTATGAAGCACTCGGTTATGATACGTATTTTTCGAAAAAAGATTATAACGTAACAGAGGAAAACTCCATTAATTATGGGATTAAAGATATTCCGTTTTTTAATCAATCCGTTGATCATTTAGAGGAAATACCAGAGCCTTATTATGCTAAATTCCTTACGTTAACGAATCACTTCCCTTTCTTGTTAGAGGAAGAGGATACATTTATTGATGAAGCGGATACCGAAGTGGGCGTCGTAAATCGTTATGTTACGACAGTGCGTTATTTAGATAAATCTATTGAAACATTTTTTGAAAAGCTAAAGGAGAAAGGTATGTACGAGGATACCGTCTTCATCCTAGTTGGGGATCATTATGGTATTTCTAAAAAATATGAACAAGGTTTGAGTGAATTATTAGATGAAGAGCCTAATATTGTTAACCATATGAACTATCAACAAGTTCCATTAATTATCCATGTCCCAGGACAAGAGGGGCAAACAATTGAGACACAAGGTGGACAAATTGATATTCGGCCAACGCTTCTTCACCTTCTAGGCTTAGAGACAGATGATCTCTATTCTTTCGGGCGTAATCTCTTCACAAGAGATAATGATCATCCTGTCATTTTCCGAGATGGTAGTTTTATATCAGAGGAGTACATTTATAAGGATAATGTTTGTTATGGAAAAGAAAACGGAAAGGAAATAGACGACCAGTATTGTGAACCAGATTCAGAAATAGTGAGACAAGAGTTGGAGCTATCAGATAACATCATTTTTGGTGATTTATTAAGGTTCCTTGTTGAGTAATTTTTATGGCAGTTAGTTTTTAGTGGGAGTAAACGGACGCTAACACCCCGATTCGTTCAACTAACAATCAGTGGGAGAAGAACGAAAACCCCCACTGATTGAAGTTTCACTTTATCATAATCCCGAAACTAATGAGTAGTTTATCCATGATACGACTTCTGAGTACATATAGGGAGGCTTTGCTATAGCCGATAGTCTGAGCTGTCTTTTCAATGGAATAGTTCCGAAAATATCTTAAGTTAATAAATTTCTGTTCAATTATATCTAAGTTTGAAATGGCATTTTCAATGGAATTTTCTATTAGGAGCGTTTCGTTTAATTTTTTGCGAATGATGATGATCTTTTCTTTTTCATCTGAGTTCATAGAGAGGTGGCTTTGGTTTTCATCTGGTGTAAGGTACTGAAGCTGTCTTTGTAGATTATCATTCGCAACTTTAAATGTTGTGTAATGCTTTAAATAGTACTCTATTAATTTTATTTTATCTTTTTTTTCTTTCTTGGTGAGTTCCATCTGCAAACTGTACCCCTCCTAAAAATAGAACATACATTCTGTTTTTATTGTACCACTGCCTTGCGCTAATTAAAAGGATAATTTTTCCAATTCGGATGATTTAGAAAAATACTGTACTTTATCCGTAGAATAGGTTGAGCTTTATTGTAGCAACTTTTAATTAGATTAAGACTTCTTGCTTCATATAATCCTTTAGCATTACTAGTAAGAAAATCTATAGGGAGGGTTCTTATGAACGAGAGTATGAGGAAGGCAGAAAAGGATGATATAAAGAAGCTAGAAACCCATTTAAAAAATTATACGACGTATAAAGCGGCGATAAGAATTATAAAGAAGCAATTAAATCACCTGGTTCCGGGTTTTGTTTCACGCTATGAAGTGGATGGTAAGGTTACGATAGAATCTTTAGGTGAAGAATTGGATAGTTTATCAAGTGTAAAAGTTCTGAAGTTATATGATGAATTGTTGCATTACCATATAATCGTTACATCTATTGATGAAGCGATCGCGGAATTGGACGAAACAGAATCTCAATTTGTAACATCTCGCTATCTAAAAGGGAAGACAATCGTGCAGACTTCTTTTGACTTGGGGTATAGTGAAAAATATGTCTTTAACATAAGAAAAGTAACGCTAAATAAATTGCTAATCTCCCTTAGATGTCTTATTTTTTTATAGAGAATTAAAAAGAAGCCACTATAAATGCCTTGGTCATATTAGATCTCAATTTATGATGAAGGCTTTTTACCGTGAACTACCTATATATTGATCAATAAAAATTTTAACAAAAAATGTAACTTTATTTGTTATGGGGCGACTAATTATGCAGGTAGATTCATTGGGATTTGAATTATTTTCTCGGTGTCACATCTACTTGCCAAAGTCCACTTGACTCTATAGTGTAGTGTGGTATCTTTTGATTGAAGAAAGGAATGATTTGATGAAAAGGTATACAAAGAAATATTATGGTAGTTTCCTTTTACTTTTGCTTGTTCTATTGCTTGCTGGATGTGGCGGAGGTTCAGATGAAGAATCAGAATCAGATTCAACAGAAAGTGACAATGCTTCACAATCTGAAGAGCAAACGAACGAGAAGGATGAAAATGAATCTGACGTTGAGGAAGAATCAGAAACGGCTACTACAGAAGCGGACGACGATTCTAATGATACTTCTTCAGAGGAAACCGGAAACCAAGACGAAGAAAGTAATTCTGAAGACAAAGAAGATAAGGATAAGTCACTTTCGGATTATTCTTCAGAGGAAATTGAATATGCGCGAGTTTGGCTAGAGCTTGGTCCTAACCAGGAGATCGATGAATTAAATGTTCGGCATATTGCTGCGGGAGAGCCAATTAATCCTAACGATGAAACCAGTGCGAATTATCCAGAAGATGTCATCCAGCTAGCAGGTTCACGCTTGGTTGATGGTTCCGTTACATATAGTGGTAATGGAGATGGCACAATTAATGTTTACAATGTTCCTCTACGTTGGGATAGCAGTGACGCGGAGGTAGATGAAGAGTTCATGAAAGAGTACACAGAGCGTCTAATCGAAGAAACAGAGCTAGTGAAAATTGATCCGGGCAATGAGGAAGAAATTATAAAGCTCATAGACATTATGAAAATTCACTAGAAAGAAATAAGGGGCGGTTCACTAATTTGTAAGCCGCCCCTTGCTGTTATTTCGGATCAGTTTCTTTTCGATTAGAATACTTGAAGGCAGCGGTTATAATACATTCTTCGATCCTCTAATCCATTGTAACCACCATTAACTCTTAACGTTACAGCCTCCACTGATGGATTCGTATCACAAAGTGCATTCATATTGTTTAAGTCCCACCAGAATCCGGCACTTGTCCATGGATAATTAGCAGCAACGTAATCAACACCTTGGTTTACAATTTCTGGATCACCAATGTCATTGGAAAATCGTGTGTAATTATAGCGACCTGTCAATTGAATATAACCTCCACCTTTAAATTTAGGGCCATCACCAGGTTGGGTGTTCCCTAAATCTGTTCGTCCTTCGTAATCCCAACCGGATGCTAGTTCTTTTGTCCATCGACCAGCTCCCGACTCATGGCTACATTGGCTAATAAAATGGCATAGTCGAGATCTTGTTGTAATATTATATCTTTCTAAGCATCTATTTAAATCCTCTAAAATGGCATTTGAAAGATAGGTGCTAGACCACCCAATTTGATTTAGCTGGCTTTCCGTTACATAGAGATCACCATCTCCTGGTGGCAAGCCACTGTCCCCGTTATCATAAACGAGCAGCTCTTGCCCAACCTGAATAAGGTCCGGGTTACTAATGTTGTTTAATGCCATAATTTCATCCAATGTCATTCCAAAGCGCTGTGCAATCCTTCCTAACACATCCCCTGGCTGTACAATATAAATGATCGTGTCAGGAGTAGACCCGCCATCGTCATTCCCATCACTATAAACGAGTAGCTCTTGTCCCACTTGAATGAGATCAGGATTGCTAATGTTGTTAAGTGACATAATCTCAGATAAAGTCATTCCAAACTGTTCTGCAATCCTTCCTAACACATCGCCTGGCTGGACGATATAAATGATCGTGTCAGGAGAAGAGCCACCATCGTCATTCCCATCACTATAAACGAGCAGTTCTTGTCCCACTTGAATAAGGTCCGGATTACTAATATTGTTAAGAGCCATAATCTCAGATAATGTCATTCCAAATTGTTCCGCAATCCTCCCCAATACGTCCCCTGGTTGTACCACATAAACGGTCGTGCCAGGATTTGATCCACCATTTCCATTACTATAAACGAGCAACTCTTGTCCCACTTGAATGAGATCAGGATTGCTAATGTTGTTAAGCGACATGATCTCAGATAACGTCATTCCAAATTGTTCTGCAATCCTTCCCAATACGTCTCCTGGTTGTACAATGTAAACCGTAGTACTTGCAACAGTTGTTGTCATTCTATTAACTCCTTCTTCTTAGTTTTTTATCTTCCTTGTCTACGTGCACGTAGAGGATGGTTCAATTAACCTTCATGAAGACTATGTACTTATCATAAATCTGGATAGCGTTTTATAACTGCCCGTTAAGTAAGGTAAATGTATTGTAAAACTATAGGATAAATGAGAAGGCTTTTACCAAGAAGGGGTAAACGGCTCGTAAAAGGGGGACCTACCACTAATTTGTAAATTAATGGATAAAAGATATATGTTCACCAATACTAGAGGTAATAAAAATATTATTTCTATTTAGTGGGGGTGAAGGATAATGAATGACGAACAACAACAGTTATTAACAGACTTGGAAAAAGAGCATACTGATATTACAAAAGGTTTTACAGACTATTGGCATCATCATTCTTCCTTTGATACGTGGCAATTTTGGTTACATGTTATGTTTTTATTAGTACCACTCGTAATACTTTACTTTAAAATAGATAGAAAAAAAGCCCTACTCCTTGGCTTTTTCGGTTTCAATGTTCATGTATGGTTTACTTACATAGATACATTTGGTGCAAAGTTAGGATTCTGGAGCTACCCTTTTCAACTTATGCCAACAATCACAGTTAGCTTGGGGTTAGATGTATCTTTTATACCCGTAATTTTTATACTCCTTTATCAGTGGGTATTAAACCATGACAAGAATTATTATTTGTATTTTATAGGATTGTGCTTGTTTATCTCATATATTTTAAAGCCTTTATTGAGTATGTTTGATTTGTTTATATTAGATAATGGGGCTAATTATTTCCATATACTAATAGGTTATTTAGTTATTATGTGTTTATCAAAATGGATTACAAATCTGTTTGTATACTTTGAAAAAGGATCTAAAGTGTAATACTTCCTTTTTTTTACTGAAGGGTTAGGTTTAATGTAAAAAAGAATTGTTGAAGTGGAATCCTTTTGCGTTTGAAGGAGAGCTTCAATTAGGGATACGACGTTCGGTGAGTAAGTTTATGCTACAATATATTTTGAATAGTAAGTACTTTGATTTGTGAAAGAAAAGTTGTGTTAGAGGAGGAATACATGACTACAAAATATGCTAATTGGGGAGAAATGCAAGTAAAATTAACTTGGAACCGTAATACCAAACAGCTCCCACCAAGTGAACAAATAACTAGTGTTCATGGGTTTTGTTTTATGGATGATAAATTGGTATTAATTAATTTAAGACATAGAGGTTGGGATTTCCCGGGAGGTCATATTGAAGAGGTAGAGACTCCTGAGGAATGTTTAAAGCGTGAAGCATATGAAGAAGCGTATATAACAGGGAGTTGTTCTCTTTTAGGTTATATAGTGGTTGATCATAATGAAAATCCAAACTGGGATGAGAATAGCCCGTACCCTTTAATTGGATATCAAGTCTTTTATCGTTTGGATATTGACCAATTACATGAATTCAAAGCACAGTATGAATCAAAAGAAAGAGTTCTAATAAATCCAGAAAACATAACTAGATATCATCATGGCTGGGATGATTTATACCAAGAAATACTTAATTATGCTTTGCAGATATAGTTTACGTTAAATCCGAACCGTGATCCTTTGGAATAGTAATCAACTCGTAAATAAGAACTTAAAAAGTTAAATAAGAAGAAAATTCATATACATATGCGGTAGAAAAAGGAGATTTAAATGGTTCACATAATTTTAACTATAATATTAATAATCGCTCTTATCTTTTCTGTTTATGTTGTCATCCAAAAGAGAAAAAAGTCTGGTATAACAGGGATAAAAAGTGCTATCCCCTCAATTTGTTTTTTCCTTATCGCGATAACCCACCTCTTAGCTTATTGGTTTCATTTTGCTGGGATATTGAGTTGGTCAATGACGATTGTCTTGTTGATGATAGGTGCCTATTTCATAAGATATATGCCAGAATACGTAAAATCTTCTACCTAAAAGTAGCACCCCAAGATGGATGCTACCTACAAATTAAATCTGCTAAAACGTAATCTACGCTGATTCAGATACGGAAGGCTTTTCTTTATCAACACTTTTCTTTGGCATGAATAATGTTAAAACAAGTGCGATGACTGCTAATATCATCATAAAGTAGTAAGCATCACCAGAACCTAGTATAGAAGATAGACTTTCAATTTTTTGCGATGAAGCAGTTGGATCCTCCTTCATGATTTCTGATGTATGATTCGTAACTTGAGCTGTATAAATGGTTACCACTACGGCGGTTCCGATTGCACCTGCAAGTTGACGTACAGTATTAACAACTGCAGATCCATGTGATCCTAATTGTTTAGGTAATGCGTTTAATGCAGATGTATTGAGGGGCATCGTAATGAAGCTTAGCCCAATACGCAAAATGATAGTACGAATCATTAAATACATGAAAGAGGTCGAAGCTGTTAAATCGGTTACAGCCCACATCGAAGGGATCATAAGTAAAAGCCCAATAATAAATAATGGTTTTGCACCAACTCTGTCATATAACTTACCAGTAATTGGAGACAATAGTGCATTGATGACTGCACCGGGTAATAATAAAAGACCTGCCTCAAATGCTGTAAACCCCCTACCCGTTTGCAGGTAAATAGGTAATAGGATTAAATCCGCATACATGATCATGGTTACGAACACATTGAGTAATGAGGTTAGAGTAAACACCTTATACTTGAATACGGATAAATTTAATACGGGATCCTTTGATTTTATTTGGCGTATACAGAAGAATACCGTAAAGCCTAACCCAACGATTAATGAAAAAATAACAATCGAGGAGTCCCAACCTTTATTACCAGCATTACTGAATCCATATAAAATAAATCCAAAACCAATGGTTGATAAAATTACACTGACGATATCCAGTTTTGATTTAGCTGTTTCGGATACATTCACTAAGAACTTTAATGCTAATAAAATCACAATGAGTATAAGGGGTACTAATCCAATAAATAACCAGCGCCAAGATACATAATCAATAATAAACCCTGCTAAAGTCGGGGCAATGGCAGGGGCAAATATCATTGCAAACCCAATGGAGCCCATAGCGCTTCCTCTCTTTTCAGGAGGGTAAATAGACAGAACCACACTCATCATAAGAGGAATGATAATCCCTGCTCCAACGGCTTGAATCATTCGTCCAATTAATAAAAATGCAAAGTTAGGAGCTATTGCACAAATAATAGTACCCAATAGTAAAAAGAGCATGGAGCTAGTAAATAATTGTCTCGTCGTAAAACGTTTCATTAAAAATGCTGTTACGGGAATTAACACACCGTTTACAAGCAGAAAGCCTGTTGAAAGCCATTGAACTGTGGCGGCTGTTACATGAAATATATCCATTAAGTTACTTAGTGCCACATTCAATAATGTTTGGTTCAATACTGATAGGAAACAACCTGATATCAATACAAATAATAATATCCCTTTTTTAATTTCTCTTCTTTCATTTTCCATAAGTAAAACTCCTTGATGATTGCTTGTCTTTTAATTTTTTTCACTTGTTTTAAGTCTTTTAAAATAGAACCTTTCCCACAGATTGTTATATACTTAGGTTCAAAATTTTGGTCTACGTTAACCTCTATATGACTTCGTGGCAAATCACGTCCATGTCCCATCGAAACTTTGACCTGTTATTTTCTTCCGAGATATCGTCCAATTGTTTTAGTTTTTGCTGGTGATTCGACGTTTACTAAAAACGCCTGCCATTCCCTGAACCCCCTTAATGAACGAAAAAACCTTTATTGATTACATTTGCTTTATCAACACAGTGTAGATAAAATACATCATAACAAACAATATACCGTCCTGACCATGAACAGTTTTATAGTGATTGTTCACTAATCGACACAGGAAATATATAATGTTTAGAAAGTTAAACAATAAACAATAAAGGAGTTTAAAATGTCTATACAAAAAAAAGAAGACCCTCGAACCATTCGAACAAGAGAAATGTTTAAAAATGCTGTTTTTTCTCTTCTAAGCGAGGAATCCACTATTTCAAATCTAACGGTTCAAAAAGTCGCAGCCAAAGCAGGGTTAAATAGGACAACGTTTTATTTACATTACCAGGATATTCATGATTTGCTAACACAAATCAATGATGAGATTTTAAACGAGCTTTCAGAGAAGATTATTGCTTTAACTCATGCAAAAGATTTATCTAAAAAACAGCAGCTAACACAATTACTAGATTATTTATATATCCAAAGAAATCATTTATTTACTTTATTTAATATAAGTCAGTTTGAGGATCAGTTGTTTTTGTTTCTAGAGGAGTTAGTAGAAACAAGAAGGAAGAATACCAAGGCGGACCTACCTACTAATTATGTCGCTATTGATATTAAAACAGCTTCTTTGGTAGGTATTATCATGTGGTGGATTAAGAAGGGGATGCATTTTAGTTCAGATTATATTGCGGATCAGATTTATTTAATGTATACAGGATAAAGGTCTTTAAATCTAAATCGTTCTTCATTTAATAGATAACAGTGATCCGCTAATAAACTAGTGAAAAGCGGACAAAAAAGTAGCACCCAAGATGGATGCTACCCGCAAAGACTTATTAGTATCGTACGGAATCTAACACATTAATCATTCCATAACGGACATAATAGCCGGTGCCACTAACACTGTCGGCCGTATTTTGTATAGCTGCGCGTACCTGGGCATTGCTCTTCCCTTGACCAGTTAATAAGGCCGCTTGACCAGCAACATAAGGAGAGGCCATGGAAGTTCCTGACATATAGGTATAGCTATTCCCTGGATAGGTGGAAGCAATATCGACTCCTGGAGCAGACACATCTACCCACGTTCCATAGTTAGAGAAGCTTGCTTTATTATTATTCCGATCAACAGCGCCAACTGCAATTGCATTTGCATAGGATGCTGGCTGGAATTGTTGGGATGTACCGTCATTTCCTGCAGCAGCTACCACAACGGAACCATTATTCCATGCATAGTTAACAGCGGACTCTAACGTTTGCGTGTCACATGCACAGCCTAAAGAGAGATTTATTACCTCTGCTCCATTGTCCGCAGCATAACGTATGCCATTGGCTATGTTGGAAAGTGAGCCACTTCCGTTTGCATCTAGTACACGAACAGCTAATATTGTGGTATTCGGTGCCATGCCAGCAATACCGGTACCATTATTTGTTTCTGCTGCTGCAATTCCTGCAACATGGGTGCCATGACCATTCGCGTCGAAGGGAGTATAGTCACGGTCCACAAAGTCATACCCCAGGTTCGTTTTTCCGTCTAAATCGGGATGATTATAGTCTACCCCAGTATCAAGAACAGCAACTTCTTGGGAGGAGCTTCCCCTTGCATAATCCCAGCCTTGATTTGCAGATGTATTAAATAACCCATATTGATACGATGTGCTGAAGTACGTATCGTTGGGACTCCAGGTTGCTTTTAATACGTAATTCGGTTCGGCGTATTCCACATTCGAATTCTTACTTAATGTTTTTACAACACTATCCACATCGCTCACTTCTAACACGATAAACGGCGACTTCACGACATTGGGACTTGGTTGAACCTTAGCATTTAATTCGTTTAAAATCTGTTCTTGACTGTTTAATGAAACGCTATCCTTAAATTTAACAATAACTTCTCCTTTAACATAGGCATCCTTTTCAATGCCTACATTAACAGAAACCTTCTCCCCATCTAATGGCTGATTCTCCTCGGCAAAACCAACTAAAGGAAAAGCCACCACCAAAAGCAAGAACACCAAAAAACTAAAGCCCTTCATTTTCATCTACTTTCCTCCCTTTTTTTTGACTACAAAAAACTATATGGCTAGGAGGATACCTTCATGTGTATATCCAAGCTGTTGGCATGTTGGGAAAAATCGAAGAGAGGGACAAATAAATTGCGTTCCCTTTAGACCTATTTTTTCCTGAAAATGGAATACTTCAGCTAAAATTAACGAAAGGACAGCGTTTACCGATATACAGGGAGGAAATTTCGGGGAAGAGAAAGTGAAAAAGAAGTACAAAAAAGGCCTTTAAGCCCTCATGCTTTAATGGAACCAAGCAATTAGGTTAAAGACCATAATATGAAAGGGTTTATTCGGAGATATTTCCTTTTACATGCACGAACAATGTCCCATCTGTCTGGACTTGGCCGAATAATACTTCTGATGCTGAGGTAATATTTTGCTGCTGTAATTGTTGCTGTATCCAATTCGTATCAAGCTTTAACTTTTTCAAGTTCTTTGTTAGAATTCTGCCATCCGATATAACCTCTGTAGGAATAGGGAACGTCTTTGGCGTGATAGGTACGTTCATATCCAACTTCGTTACAGGTTTTTTGGGGTCTAAAGGGAGAACTGTTAATTTCCCATTGGTTTCTAAAATAGCATAGTCGATGTCAGCTATGGAAAAGATATTCTTTTGTCTAAGCAAAGCATTTAATGAATCCAAGTCTAACCTGGTTGATTGAAGCGATCTGTTGACGAGCTTTCCTTCCTTGATGACTACCACAGGGGTTCCTGAAATGACCTTCCTTACCTTCTTGGATTTTAACTCCACGATCCCTAAAATGTACGTAATGATTGCCCATCCGACAATTGCCAACACACCATTTAGAATGCTCAAATTCTGGTTCACGACAAGGTTTGCCGTAATGGAACCAATGGCGATAGCCGAAGTGAAATTTAAAAAGGTCATTTGACTAATTTCTTTCCTTCCAAGCCACCTTGTCATACAAAGTAGGACGAAAAAGCCGATCACGACTCTTAAAATTAACTCATTAATATCCATATGTAATTCACCACCCATCTCGTTTTCAGCTTATTATGTGTAAAAGTTACAAGATTTAACCAACAAATGAGGGATGTGTAGCAAGCCAAAACAGTTGATTAAACTAAAAACAGTGGGGCATTTTAATGGGGAAAGGAGGCGTTTCATAATGGTTAATACAGACTTTGGAAAGTTTATTAAAGCTCAAGGGAAAAACAGATCCATCTATCCAGGTCACGGGGAACGTGCAAAGAATACTGATCCGAAAACCAATAATACTAAAACCTCAAACCAACACCCAGGTGCTTCAGGGAGAGAACTATAAATAGCTGTAATCTAAAAAAGGCCACACAATGAAAGTGTGGCCTTCTATTTTAACGATGATTTAAATACAAAACTAACTTTGTCATAATCCATTTTTTCTTCATAAAAACGATGTGCATCGGTTCGCTGTAGTCCAGAAGATAATGCTACACTCTCATAATTGTTCTCCTTTGCCCACTTATGAACGTATGTCAGTAGCCTTTCTCCATATCCCTTTGAACGCTTATTTGTATGTGTAACAAGATCGCAAACCCAAACAAACCGCCCATAATAAAGGGTTATCATCGGCTTAAAGCCAATTACTGCTACTATTTCTTCTTGCTCCATTAATGCAACTAATTTATAGCTATCTTTTTCTTTTGCTTCTAATACTAATTCAAGGTATGTCTCTGCATTGAGGTGGGTTCGTAATTGACTCATGACCGGAAATGCGTCCAAAATTTCATGTTGAGATTGTAGTTCTTTGATTTCTAAAGAGTCCATCGTAAGCCCCTTTTCTTAATATATTTAATCGGTAACGTGCCCCTTATGTTTCTTAAATAAAGTGAAGTCAAGAAGGATGGCCATAACGTGAATGAGTAGCGCTACAATCATTATCCCCGTCATCACATTGAATTGGTAGCTTTCGTTAATTTGAACAATATCCGATAAAGGTTTTAAGAAAGATACAGCCCTGTCTCCACTAGGACTAAGCTTGAAAAGGTGCCAGCCATTATGGTAATCCCCAATAACAGAAAATGTTAGCTGTAAGGATAAAAAAAAGCTAGATGAAGAAACAGACCAAGCAGTGCCTTGTGTCCCTTTCGCAATTTCAACTTTTTCTTTGTCATAACCTTCCCTCACTTTTAATTCGCTAAAATTTTGCCCGTTCGGATATAAGTTGCTATATCTTCATTTTACCTTATTTCACTAAGGTACTGGAGGCTATTGTGTTAGAATATTACTTAAGTTAACGCCGATAACTCTGACCGCGAGTTAAGATTGTATATACGCTAAGGAGGATGTATCATGACGAAACACAGGATCTTTACAACGAGTGTCGCAAGTGTCTATCCACATTACGTTACCAAAGCGGAGAAAAAAGAACGTACAAAATCAGAAGTCGATGAAATTATCCGTTGGTTAACAGGTTATAGCCAGGAAGAGTTAGAAGAGCAATTGGAAAAAAAGGCAGACTTTGAGACCTTCTTTGCGGAAGCTCCTAAAATGAATCCTTCACGTGAACTTATTAAAGGTGTGATCTGCGGTGTCAGAGTGGAAGACATCGAAGAACCAACGATGAAGGAAATTCGTTATTTGGATAAAGTGGTCGATGAATTAGCCAAGGGCAAAGCAATGGAGAAGATCTTGCGGAAATAATAATTAACCATAAAGAGCTTGGATAGATTATAAATAATACAAAAGGGTAACCTCTGTGCGGCTACCCTTCCTTAGAATCAGTTACATTTTAATTGAAACCCGTTTTGTCATAAAACGGATTAAGTAAAACATGCCAAGAGGAATAATGAATAAGGCTGCAATAGCGATTCCTTCTGGCATTTCAAGAAATGCATAGCGATTTGGAATAGGCTGGTTCAGTAATGATCTGAGGAGTACATTTTCCGCTGTTAGAAGAACAATTGAAATAGCAATAACCCCTAAGCCGACAATAACCGAAAATCTATAGAAGGCTGCGCTAATTAACCATCCAGCCAAATAGTAAGTCAATATCTTCAAACTAAAGATGCCAATGGCTAGTATCCAATTACTCTCAGGCTCCACAAATGGCGTTATAATCAGAAACTGAATAATATCCCCGATTAAACTATCCTCGTCTGCAAAAAAGTTTATATTTGGTTCTCTAAACGAAAAACTCGTTACATTTTCTACGATTAGTTCCGTTAAGGCGGAAATACCCCACACGATAAACGGAAGCGTAACTGCCATACCAATCAAAGCAAGAGAAGCCCCTTTATAGTAATCCTTTCTCGTGACACCATGCCCTACATAGTGTGGTAGAAAGGATGTGGCCATAATTCCAATAACAAAAAAGAAGAAAGTAGCGACGACAAAGAAAGAATTATAGAAATTATCCTGCCCATTTTCCTGAAATTGAAGGACCAGTCTTACAATGCCGATGATAAGCATGACGCCCATTACGCCAAATGCCCACAACATTTGCACAGTGAACATATCTTTCATTACTTTGAGATAGTTATTTGTTTGTTTCATTCTGCTCCCTCCTCGGTTAAGTGGACAAATAGTTCATGGAGCGATAGTGGTGCGATTTCCAACCCTTTAGCTAGCGCAGCCTGTTTTTCCTCTTCGCGTAATGTACCATAAACCATGACCGATTTGGTCCCACCTAATTGCGTTTCATGTATCTGTTCCATGTCTTTAACGAACTCCCCCACTAATTCACTGCTCCCTGTAATAGAAGCTCCCTTAGCAAGAAGTGTATCGTATTCCTCGTGAAGCAAAAGCTTTCCGTTGTTTAATAACAGCACCTCATCAAAGAGATAGTCCATCTCAGACACGAGATGTGTGGAAAGAATAATTATTCTTGGATGCTCTTGCTGATCTGCTAAAACTTCTTTGTAAAAGATATCCCGTGATGGGGCATCCATACCAAGGTATACCTCATCAAAAATAGTAATGGGGGTTCTTCCCGCGAGACCAATGATGACATTGAGAGCAGATTGCATCCCTTTTGAAAAGTGTTTAACTGCTTTATCTTTGGGCAGCTTAAATTTTGCAACAAGCTCTTCTGCATAATCCATATCAAAATTAGGACGGTAGCGCTGAACATCTTGAAGTAAGGACACTATTTTATCTGATTCGTCCTTATAGTCTTTATCATATAAAAAGGAGACCTGCTGCATAATATCGGCATTTTCAAACGGAGCTTCCCCGTTAATGGTAAGCGAGCCACTAGACTGCTCATTAAAGGATGCAAGGATGGATAACAGGCTTGTTTTCCCAGCACCATTTCTGCCAAGCAGACCATAGATTTTCTTTTCTGTTAACGCAAAGTTTATATCATGCAGGGCGGTATGATTTCTATAATGCAGACTCAAGTTCTTAACTTTAATGGTCATTTTGATCTCCGCCTTTTACTTTTTTTATTAATTGAATGATCTCATTCTCTTCAATTTCCAGTTTGTCAGCTTCCTGAACTAATTTGACAACATAGTCCTCCATGAAGGAGAGCTTACGCTTTTCCTTCAGTTTTTCCTTTGCCCCAACGGCAACGAACATTCCAATCCCTCTCTTCTTATAAAGGATTCCTTCCTCCACTAGCGGATTAATCCCCTTGGTCACAGTGGCATGGTTAATCTTATAAAAATCAACCAACTGATTGGTGGAAGGTGCCTTTTCCTCTTCTTTTAATTGATTATTTAAAATCTGATCTTCCAATCTTTCACGCACCTGGACATATATCGGTTTGTCTTGCGTAAATGCACCTCTCATGTTATCTCCCACAATCCTTTTTTGTTATACACTTATATGGTTATATACTTATGTGTATAACCATAACAGGTAACTTTTTTGAAGTCAATATAAACTGTGAAAATTGGGTGTGTTGGAGTTTTTATAGGTACGCCAAAAACCACACTTAGCCTATTAAGCAGACGTGTGGTTTTGGATGTATACTGCAAGAATCGTTAATTAAAGTAAAGGTTTACTAGAGAATCCTAGTTTGCTTATCCATATGTTGTTACAATAAAGAAGATGAAAAAATCAAAGGAGGAGAAGGTTTTGGAAATAGCATGGATTATCATTATTATTATCGTGGCATATCTTCCTATGTTCTATCGAATTCATAAACGACTTGACCATTTAGAAAAAGAAGTGAAGAAATTTAATAGCGGGCAAACGGATTATAGAAAGGGACCGAAAGCATAAAGCAAGCAATGAGTGTGGGGCATTATTTAGTCGACGATGTTAGGCGTTTCCTAGCTGTCCTTTTCTCTGGATTAATTGGGATACGAGGCATGGCCTTTGCCAACCCATACTCTGGCATGTTGCCATAAACAGATTCATAGTTCCCTTGCTTCACTACATAGGTTTCATGGTAAATACCAACTGCGGCATTGTTCCCAACTTTTTTGTTAAAGTTCTTCCAAGCCTTTAAATGGTTGTTCCCCTTCGCATAGGCAAGCAAGTCTTCCGTAGAGCGCCAGTATTGGATCATGACGGTTGTGCGAAGTCCGAAGAAACTTTCCATGGACAGGAAGCCAAGCTCTTCCTTGTGCGTGTATAGTTCTTTAACCATAGGTGGCATAGATTTCATAACTGGGAGCCATTTATGGATAGCCCTTCGCTTGTTAATGCGCATCCCAATAATAAATACAACAAGATTTTCCTCATTCTCTGTTGTAAACCTTCCACTGAAAATTGTTTTACCCATTTTGTTTCCTCCTTTTAAATTGCTTTTATTGTGGCTTCGCACCAATCGATGGCAGCCGCGGTAGTCCGCTTTCCATAATCGAGTGTGAATAACCAATATTGTGCATCAGGGTCAGTCTCGTGATTTTTACTAATTGCTTGCTCGATCGAAGTATAAGTCTGCAATCGTTCCTCTAACTTTTGTTTATAGTCCTCCAGCTGGATGAGGGTTTTATCTGTGGGCTGATGTCTCCCGAAAAAAAGTTTGAGTAGAACTTCATTTCGTTCCACTGGAGTCTGCTCAATTGGTTGTATGAGCCACTTTTCCAATGCTTTCGTTCCTTTGCTGGTGAGATCATATTCCTTTCTATCTGGCTTTCCATCCTGCGTGGTTGTCGTGACGGTGACTAATTCGCTCTCCGTTAGCTGTTTTAGTGTGGGATAGATCTGCCCATAACTAATTTTCCAGAAGTGGGAGAGGCTTCGATCCATAAGCTGCTTAATGTCATAACCTGATTTGCATCCAGTAGTAAGAATCCCAAGAATTGCGTAGGTTGTATTATTGTACTTTTCCATGAAGTTCATCCTATCTTTATGATATGTATCATTTAGATATATATAGTATATGAAAAATGTAGTAAAGGGAAGTATTAATTTAAAGATTTACAAGGAAGTCAAATTGTTAGTAAGTCTAAACAGTAGTAATATACAAATAACTTAATGTAGTAAACCTTTAGAAAGGGGTACAATATGAGTAATATTCATGATGAATCTACATGGCCGATATGGGCTACAGAAGAAGTTAAGATCGAGGAGCCAAACCAAGCTTGGTTAGAAAAAGGGGAACAAGAGAAACAGTTACTTCTAGATCTTTTAGACCCTATAGGAATACAGGAAATCGAACACTATGGGAGTACATCTATTCCCAACTTACCATCTAAGCCAATTATCGATCTAATGGCGAAGGTTGATTGCTTTAAAATCGTAGAGGATGAAGCACTCTCTATATTAAGTAATCATAACTGGCACTATGTACACCCAGATTTAGACCAGCGACCTTGGCAACGGTTTTTCGTAAAAGTAAGTAATAATAAGCGGGAAGCGCATCTACATTTATTGCTAAAAGGTGATGATAGGTGGGATAAACAGTTATTGTTTCGGGATCGATTACGATCTAACCAAGATCTGGTGAATGAATATGCAAAACTAAAAAGGAAATCAGCCGAAAAATTCAAAAATGATCGAGAGCAATACACAAAGTCTAAAACAAAGTTTATATATTCTATTATAAATTAATTATTTAGGAGTTTGGCGTATTGATGAAAGGTGAAAAAGGTGAGAATTCTATAACATTTAGATTCTCCAGTAAACGAAAGGTTGCATTTCTATAAAAGAACCTTACCAAATATTAGCGGCGATTTCATACTCTGTAAAGGATGATATAATTGTTTAATCTAATACTTTTGTTCTATCACGCTAGTTTATAATTTGGATAGACTAGCTTTTTCAAACCCTACTAAAAGGAGGGCTTTCATGAGTCGAAATAGAAACGATCGAGAAAGAGAAGATAAACAAGACACTTTTGACAGAGCGTTTGTAGGAAAGCCTGGTTTTATGATTATCCTTACTTTATTGGTCATTATAGGCAGTATAGTAATTAATTATTTTAAATAGCATTCCTTTTAAATGAAATTAATGCCCATTGGTTACAGCCGCCCTTTAGAGGGTACAACCTAGTAGAAGAGATTAAAAGGATGTGGACCTATGTCAGAAAACAAACCCGTCGTCGCAGTAGCCGGAGCTAGTGGTTATATTGGACAGAACCTACTTGCCAAGCTACGTGGACGCATGAATATTATCGGGCTTTCTCGAAACGGAGATAAGCGGGAAGAAACAGAAGATATCACGTGGCGTTCCTGTGACTTGTTTTCCTTAAAGGATGCGGAAAAAGGTCTAGAGGGAGCGGACATTGCAGTATACCTCGTGCATTCCATGATGCCATCAGCTAAGCTTACACAGGGTCATTTTGCGGATATGGATGTCATCCTTTCTGACAACTTCGCTCAGGCTGCAAAGAAGCAAGGCGTTAAGAAAATTATCTACCTTGGCAGCATCGTACCAGAAGGGGTAGAAAAGCTTTCCGCCCATCTGAAAAGTAGATTGGAAGTGGAACGCATTCTCCGGGCATATGGTACTCCGGTGACTGCTTTACGTGCAGGGCTGATTGTTGGGCCAAAGGGATCTTCCTTTCCAATTCTGGTTAAGTTGGTTAAGCGTCTGCCGATTATGATTCTACCAAAGTGGACACGCACCAAGACTCAGCCCATTGCGCTACCGGATGTGCTGAACTCCTTGGACACAACGGTTTCAGAAGAGAAGGCAGTGAATGATTCCTATGATCTTGGTGGCCCTGAGGTTATGACATACCGCCAGATGATGGAGCAAACGGCTGAAGTAATGGGGAAAAAGCGGGTCATGTATAATGTTCCCTTCTTCTCCTTGTATCTGTCCCGTTTATGGTTACGACTAATCACGCAAACGCCAAAGGAAACGGTATATCCGCTATTGGCGAGTTTGAAGCATCCCTTAACTGCCAATAAAGATGCAGATGGAGTCAGCCATGGAACGATTTCCTTTAAAGAAGCGGCAGCATATTCGTTAAGGGAGGAGGAAAATAAGCGCAAGCTATTTCCAAAACCTGAAATTGGACCACTGAAAAGAGATGTGCGCTCCGTACAGCGGATTCCACTACCAGAAGGCTATCGTGCCGATGAGGTGGCAAGGTATTACGTGCAATGGCTGGAACGATTCCTTAATCCATGGGTTCGTACAACGGTTGATGAGGATCTGAATTGCCAGATTGGCTGGATTGGTAACAAGAAGTCTCTGCTGGAGCTTGCGTATGCACCAGAACGTAGTACAGAAGATCGTGCGCTTTATTATATAAGTGGTGGCTTTCTGTCAGATTCCAGCCGTAATGAACGAGGCCGCATGGAATTTAGAAAATTACCTAAATCGAACGAAGCGATCATAGCTATCCACGATTACCTACCGTCCCTGCCATGGTTTGTCTATCAACACACCCAGGCTCACGCTCATCTATTTATCATGATTTGCTTCCGTCACCATATGAAACGGCTCAATGAACAGCAAATGAAAGAGCGGATGGCAATATAGTATTTAGGGTGTAGAACAGATACAAACCAAATAAAGCACATAAATTGCTAATCTATTAAGGGTTAGCCAATTTATGTGCTTTTTCTACTCTACTTGAACAGTTATTTCTCTATACATTCCAGCTGGGCTATCACGATTAAAGGCATAGCGTAGTATAAATTCCTTTGATGATGTTTTCTCTATTTTATATGCGCCCTCGGCCAACGGATGAAACATTCCATTCGTACTAAAAGTGGTAACGAGAATCATATATAAACCTGATTCAGATAGTTTATAAAGTTTACCACTGCCACTTTCGGCTGCTAGATATTTAGACGTATCAACAGGAGAATTAAATGTCGTATATTCAGTAGGTAGTAACTCCATTCGAAAAGGGAAAAAACTTGTTAATATAAAGAAGATCCCTGCTACTACCACAATAGTCCTTACTAAAGAATCTTTTACCATAAAAAACATGGTAATGACTATATTGACAATTAACAGGAAACCTATTAGATGGTGGCCAAACCAAGGCGGAGGCGTTCCAAACTGAACATAAACTCCAATTATTCTAAGGAACAGTAGTAAAAGTAGAATAACTAGGCTTAAAGACAAAGAGATTCTACATCCCCAATAAGCTAGTTTGCTTTTTTTGTTTGTTCTCTTCATTTAACCCCTCCATATTCCTAGAATAAAGCCGTTTTGGTTTAGTCTATCAATAAACCTAGGCTTATACTAATCTATTTGAATTACCTTTTCTACTCTATTGGAATAGTTACTTCTTTATCCATTTCTTCACTACTAACATCAAAGGCATAGTGTATTACAAATTGTTCAGATGACAACCAATCTATTTTATAAGCGTCATTGGCAAACGGTTGATATCCATCATCCGTTCGGAGAGTTGTAATAAAGGTCATATATAATCCTGATTCAGATAATTTGTAAAGGTGGCCAACCCCCGTTTCGACGACTAAATATTTAATTGAATCATCAGGGGAAACAAGTGTCGTGACTTCAGTCTCCCATAAAGGATTAGGGAAAGAATAAAAAATGGATCTTGCTAATACAACAAACACTCCAGCCAAAACCATAATACTTCTCAAGGAGCGGCTTTTTATTATGAAACAGAGTGATATAACCACATTGACAATTAATATATACTCAATGAGTTTATGACCTATAAAGGGCGGTGGTGTTCCAAATTGAATATAAATCCCAATTTCCCTTAAATAAATCATAAGAGGCAGAAGAACTAAACTTAAACATAATGAGATCAGAGATCCCCTAAAAATTCTACTTTCATTTGAACGTTTCATTAACCCACCGTCTCCCCAAAATAAATCCTGTATGAATTATGTAAGCTGTAATTTTATTATACTTTCTATAATGGGAAGTAAAAAGGATAATTTAAATGGGCAGTTTGCAATACAGAAAGCTCCTTGGATTAAATATAAATGCGTTAGGCAGTCTTATAGATACCCATCATGAAGAATTGAAAAAACGGAGGCTCGTCACTATGGACAGCCTCCGTTTTGATTACACTACTACCTATTCTTCACTTTTTCTTTCTCTAGTTCTTTCGTTAATTTTTCTCCCTCAATATCCAAGTTAGGTAAGATTTTATCTAACCATTTTGGTAACCACCAAACTTTGTCACCAAATATAGACATAACTGCCGGTACGAAGATCATTCTGATTAAGAATGCATCAATCAAAATACCAAAGGCGAGAGCGAACCCTATTTGTTTAATCATAATATCGTCTGTGAAAATAAAGCCTGAGAATACAGAAACCATGATTAACGCTGCCGCAACGACAACTCTACTTGCAATGGTATAGCCGTTCACCACAGCCTTATTACCTTTATTTCCGTGAATATAAGCTTCCCGCATGGAAGATACAAGGAATACTTGATAATCCATCGCTAGACCATATAAGATACCTGTTACCATAATCGGGATGAAACTTAGGAGCGGTCCGCCTGTATCAATTCCGAATAAAGAACCTACCCCGGACCAGTTCCATTGGAAGACGGCTGTTGTAACACCGAATGTAGCCATAATACTTAATAAGAAACCAGCTGTTGCTTTGATTGGTACAATAACCGATCTGAATACAACGAGCAAGATAACTAAGGATAACAGAACGATAATACCAATATAAATTGGAAATACATCAGATAGGTTCTGTGAAATATCAATATTGATCGCTGTGAGTCCCGTTACGCCAATTTCCAGATTTGTATTTTCGGCCACGGAATCGTTATTTCTTAAATACTCTACTAAATCATGTGTTTCTTCATCTGTAGGGCCAGCGGTTGGGGTAATGCTCACAATCCCTATCGTCCCATCCTCATTAAACCCGCCAGGTGAAACCTCTACTGTACTATCAAGTTCGTTTATATTAGAAAGCAACTGTAGATACTCTTGTGTATCAATTGCATTTCCATCCTTATCTTCTGCTACAAGTAACAAGGTGCCATTATAGCCCTCTCCAAAGCTTTCTGAAACAATGTCATAGCTTTGTCGTTCGGCTGTATCTTTATTTGCACTTGCCCCTGAAGGCATTCCTAAGTTCATATCAGCAACTGGAATTGTTAGCGTTCCTAAAATCACAATGATGAGTGCAACGATAGGCCATCTAAGCTTGATAATCCCATTAATCCATTTGTTCGCAAAGGTCGGCTTGTCCTTGTCTTTCGCATTATGTTTCTTTCTCGCTTTAGAGGAAACAATTCTCTCTCCGACTAACCCTAAAATTGCTGGTAATAATGTGAGTGCTACAAGCACATCGATAAATACTGTCAGTGAAGCAACAAGGGCCATACTGCTTAAGAAGGAAATCCCAATAACTAATAATCCGCATAGCGCGATGATTACAGTTAAGCCTGCAAAGAATACGGCACTTCCTGCTGTCCCTACGGCACGTGGTGCAGCTTCCTTAGCTGGCAGATTTTCTTCAAACATTATCTTCCTTTGTCTATTCACAATAAATAACGCATAATCAATTCCTACTGCTAGACCAACCATTAAAGCAAGTACTGGTGTAAGACTGTTCATTTCAAACAGACTAGACATGGCAAAAGTACCGCCGACACCAACCCCTACTCCAACAAAGGCAACTATTAATGGCAATCCTGCTGCTATAAGGGAACCTAATGTCACCACAAGGACAATCCCAGCAACAATCAGACCAATAATTTCATGCGTACCTCCAATTGGAATATCCGTGCTTTGAAGCGTACCAGTTGAAAGGGCATTAATAGATGTATCCTCTTCTACGTTATTTGCTAGATCCTTTAATTGATCTAATTGATCAGCAGAAAGGTCCTCCGCCTTTTCTGTCATTTGGAATGAGAAAAGCGCGATGTTCCCTTCTTCTGAGATCTTCACTCCTGGTATAGGCGTCTCATTCACGACGAATGGTCTATAAGAGGTTTCACTCTCTTGCATTTGCCCAAGCTGACTTTGTAGCTCTTGCAGCTGAGCCATATCTTCACTATCCCCTACTATATCAAGTGGATTGACGACAAAGTCTAACTCATAAATACTGTTAATCACGCTTGCAAGTGATGCTACATTCGCTTGAGCATCAACTTGTTTTCCTTCAGGGGCTTCAAATATAAAGCTTCCTTGCCCACCTGAAGCGACTGGGAAATCCTCTGCTAGCTGGTCGAGAACTTCCTGAGCTTCTGTCCCATCGATTCTTGTCTCACTGGTCATGCTCACGCCATTTGATACAATTGCTGCGATAATAATTCCTAAAATGATTACCCAGCTGGCAATAAATGCCCACGGCTTGTTAAATGCTGTCTTACCAATTCTGTAAAATAACTTCGACATTCTTTTGAACTCCTACTCGTTTTAAAATTAGTTAAAGCCTTCTCTTAATTTCGAGAAGACGATTTCCATGTATTCCTGAAATTCATTATTAGGTTGGTCTTGTGCTGTGTCACCTACTGGTAAATGAACATTCATGCTTCCATCAAGGACAGGCATTAGAGCGCCAAATACTGCACCAATTAATAGATGGTAATACTCTTCAGAATAAGCATCACCAAATCCTTCCTTAATGCCAAGTCGAGCAAAGTCCTGTGTTTCCTTTAAGACAGCCGTCACATACAATTTTAAAGTTGGATGGTCCCTAGATAAGGAAATCAACTCATGCAATCTTTGTAACTTATCAATCGTAAAACTACGCTTAATGTACATTTCGATAGTGCTTAGTGGCGTAAGCCCTTCTAAGGAATGGGCCTCATCATGTTCGCGAAAATCGTTCATGGTGAGAGCACTCGCGATAGCTTCTTCTTTACAGGAAAAATGATTCGCAAAAGTTCTCCTTGAATAGCCTGCTTTTGTCACAATATCCTCCACCACAAAAGTATCCAAGCCACGTTCCATCGCTAGTTCAAAGGCAGCTTCGGCAAGGGCCCTTTTTGTGGCGTTCTTCTTTTTCATCCTGAGACTCTCTTCAGACATTTTTTCACCCCACTTCGTTCAACTAAAAATCAGTGGGGAAGGAAGAAAACCCACACTGATGAAGTTTCACTTTATGTAGTCCATATTTAGTTATAACACAAAGATTGCACAAAGGGCAACATTTCCCTTTGTGCAATTATATTTGTTTTTATTGCTGGCAATTATATGGTGTTTATTCCTTTTTGCGAAAGGTGGAAATCCGCTTTGACTTGTGATTCAAAATAAAAATAGAGCTATCACCCTAAGCCCCATTTAGCTTGTGGTGTAGCTCCTTCAATTATTTAACGGTTTATGTCATGCCTTCCTTCCCATCTCCTGTTATCGAATATCCAACCCCAACATAGACGCAAAGTAAATGGCTTGATGCTGGGAAACGATGCAGTCTTTCAAGTCCTCCATCTTAACCACAAGGGATTCGAAGTGAGATGTACTAATATCAATTCCTTTTAACTTGGTGCTGTCAAAGCTAACCCCATTCAAGTCACAATAAGAATATATTGTTTGTTTCAGTTTGCAATTGAAGAAGTCTGCACTCTGCAGGTTTGATTCGATAAACTGTGTTTTTTCAAATTTAGAGTCACCGAAATTACACATGGATAACAAGCAATTTTCAAAGGAAACATTGCCAAAGCGCCCCTCAACAAATTGCACACCTAAAAGCTTACAGTTTTTAAACGTAACGCGATGAATGCTCGCTGTGCTTAAATTTGCATTGGAAAAGTCACAATTCTCAAAGTGAACGTCCGTCATATCGATATTCTCAAAAGACGTATTGTGAAACGTCGAATGCCTAATCACCATCTCATTTAAATGGACACGATCCAGTACCTCGTTATCAAAATAAGAACCTTCAATCTCCATGTAACTTAGATGTGGATCTTCCTCGTTAAATATGTCATGAAAGCTTCCTCGTGGTAGTTCTTCAGGTATGTTCGGTTTTACTAACTTCATATATATCACCTTCAATTATGTAATAGGAGAACACTCCTTCTTCTCTCTGTATTATAACATTTCCC
The DNA here is from genome assembly GCF_059758495.1 of Oceanobacillus sp. GQ8. NCBI lineage: Bacteria > Bacillati > Bacillota > Bacilli > Caryophanales > Bacillaceae > Oceanobacillus > Oceanobacillus sp. GQ8. The sequence continues at coordinate 190,015 of NZ_JCAXEV010000002.1, forward strand.
TCTATATACAAAAATTTTTTTCAAAAAGATGCCCCCAAAGCGTCTCTTTTTTCGATTATAGAAGTGAGTAGGAAAAATAGAAGGATTATAGCGTAGGGAGGAGGGAGCATGATGAACCGAACAACATTATGTGTAAGAGAAGTTGCAGCGTATCTTGGTATACATAGAGACATGGTGTACTTATTGGTGAAGCGAAACAAAATACCACATTTGGTCATTCTTAATACAATCATATTCACTAAGGAATCGCTGGACGTTTGGGCTGGGGATAGCGGATGTAATGGCGCATGAGCGTTCCAACTATAACCTAAAGTAAATAACGAAATTCGAAATTAAAATACCGCACGCAAGGTCTGTCTCAGCGTTATTGGGAGGATGGCCTTTTCGCCTGCGAATAAAAGGGATGGACAAGTATGAATTATATTGAAAAAAACCGTAAAGAATCTGGATTCGTTAAGATTGATAACCAAACAGTTCAAAAAGACTTAAATGACTTGGCGGCAATTGGATTACTCACACACATTCTTAGCCATTCTCCAACTTGGAGAATACGTAAATCAGAGCTACATAAACAATTCACTCGCCGAAAGGTGGATAGTTCTTGGAAGGTGTTGCTTGAGCATCGCTACATCATGGTTTTTTTCTGTCATGTGGATGGACACCATGAGTATTTCTATAAGGCAGCCGATCATCCCTTTTCACAAAGCGATTTTGAAACATTTATTGGGGAACAGAAAAAGGAGCTTGAAGAAAAAGGTCTAGCGGTGTTTAATATTAAATCGATTAAGGACTCACCCCTTGTTGTACCTGATTTTTTTTCTGATTTACAAAATGTACAATTCAAAGCGGACAGTGCAAAAAGTGCTACTACAAATGAAACAAAGACAAAAGAAATACATACAAAAAAACATTCATTAGCAACTGTTAACAAGCCAACCAACAAAATGGAACAAATTATTGAGATTGCCAATGAATTTTATGCAGAATTCGCTGCTGGACGTTGGGCAAAGGAAAAGTGGCATAAAATTATTGAAAAATACGCAAGAGAGTTCGTGGCCAATGATCGCAACGTTCCTGATAATAAGCTAAAGGCATACGTATACGGGTCATTGAAGAAAATAGCCGAACATCATGACTACAAAAATTCCGAGGAATATGCGGATTATAAACGGGTTGTAAAAGAAATGTTTGTGGATCATGGTGTTGAAATACATGAAAGCATTACGATGCAATGAATGGAGCGGTCGGATAAAGCTATCCGCTTTCCAAAACATTGCACTGCCCGGTCACTCTTCAGGCTATATAACACATTCTGGTTATGTAAAAATACACCGCAAAAGCCTATAAAGGAGTCTTTGCGGTGGTAGTTAAGATCGCTCCATTTATATTTATTTGGCGATTGCTGTTTTCTTCACTTTTACATTTCCTTCAATGGCGCGAGAGTATGGGCAAGCTTCATGTGCTTTATCCATTAGTTCCTCTGCTTCTTCTTGTGTAACGCCTTCCATCTCAGCCTTTAGCTTCACACTCAAGCCAAAGCCTTTTAGTTGTTTTTCAATGCTTACATCTGCTGTTACTTCAGAAGTGATTTTCTTCTTTGCTTTACCGGCAACCATTTGCAAGGCACTGTCAAAGCAGGCAGCATAGCCAGCTGAGAAGAGCTGTTCTGGGTTTGTGGTGCCTTCTTTTTCATTTCCACCCAATCCCTTTGGTAAAGATAAAGCTAGATCCAATGTGCCATCAGATGATTTAACCGTTCCTTGACGACCACCTGTTGCAGTTGAAGACGCTGTGTATAATGCTAATCCCATAATAAAACACTCCTCTTTTTGTATTGTGTACAATTAGATTGTACACAATTAAATAGTGTGACGTCAATTATTATAATTCTGTTTCGTAACTTGTTATAATAAGGCTAGGAGTGATCAACAATGGCAAATGAAATATTAAAATTAGATAACCAAATATGCTTTCAACTATATGCAACAACCCGCGAAATGACGAAGCGGTATCGTCCATTACTGGAGGAATTAAACGTCACGTATCCGCAGTACTTGGTGTTACTCGTGCTTTGGGAAACAGATCGGATCTCGGTGAAAGCATTAGGTAAACGACTCTTCCTCGATTCAGGAACACTGACACCAATGCTGAAGCGGATGGAGGAGCATGGACTCATACAGAGAACGCGCTCCAAAGAAGATGAACGCGTCGTGGAAGTCGTCTTAACTGAACAAGGGAAACAAGCAGAGAAACAAGCAGAACAGATCCCACTACAATTTATTGAACAGACCAATCTAAACGAAGAAGAAGTGATCCAGCTAAAACAAACCTTGTCTAAAATGCTTGCTCAGTTGGATGAGGCGTAGATTAGAAGCCTACGTATCTTTTTGTGATAACTAGGCTTTTACTATAGAAATATAGAAATATAGAGAGTAGAGTGTTTTCGAAGTGGGAGGCTGGTTATGAAGGAAAAGCTTATTTCAGTTGTTGCTTTTTTAATGCTGTTTTGGATTCTATTAAAAATCTTTGTATCTTACTGGGGGAGCTTTATAGCGTGGCCCCCTGTATCGGATCTATGGAGTTTATTGTTAATTTTTATTCTCCTGGTTCCGTTGGCTGCCATATTTGCTAGGCTATTCGTGAACGCGATCCGGCGTTAGCTATTGTATAACTGTGGTAAACTATAGGCAACAAAAGACGGAAAAGGATGTAACGACAATGAAAATAACCCTCGTATCAGTTGGAAAATTAAAAGAAAAATACCTCAAGCAAGGCATTCAGGAATATATGAAGCGGCTGAGTGCGTATGCCAAGGTAGATATTGTGGAAGTCGCTGATGAAAAGGCACCAGAAAATATGAGTGATGCGGAAATGCTGGAAGTGAAACGCAAAGAAGGCGAGCGCACCCTCTCCCATATTAGCCAGGATACCTATGTCATCACCCTCGAAATCAATGGAAAGATGCTAAGCTCTGAGCAGCTTGCGGCAAAAATGGACGAGCTTGCGACCTATGGGAAGAGCAAGATTGCTTTTGTGATTGGTGGATCATTAGGGATTAGTGGAGAAGTACAAAAGCGAAGTGATTTGGCTTTGTCTTTTTCAAAGATGACGTTTCCTCATCAGGTTATGAGGTTGGTATTATTGGAGCAGGTTTATCGGGCGTTTCGGATAAATCGAGGTGAACCGTATCACAAGTGATGGTAAACAAGAAGATAGCACTAACTGTATGTATAAAAAAATTAAGGTTATTTAAAGAAGAGCTTTAAATTAATGGTTATATGCTTAAGTGCTTTTTTGAAAATTTTTCGGAGTAAGCTAAACACCATTCTATATAAAATTGAATGGTGTTTAATCTTTACGACATTTATAAGTTAGTTAGCTGAATACTAACTCATTGTTATACTTGTTTTAAATATATATTCCCAAAACCACTTATTATTAATGGATAATGGACGTTCATGAGTCTCTTCAAAATAAGTGAAGAATTCTGGACTGCACTTTTCTTCTAGAAACCATTTTAAGTCTTCCATTGCATAAATACATTTTTTTATTTTGGGATGAGACTCGTTAGGTACGATTTCCCCATCATCATAATCAATAATTAAATAGTCCTCAGCTTCCAATTCACGAGCTCTTGCGAAATCATCTTGACTGACCCAATAGCTCATTTCTCCTGAATAATACATATTGCAATAAATTGAACTTACAATTAAGTTATCGAGAGGAGAAAGTAATTCTTTTACAGTTTCTGTTAAGTTTTCAAAAGTTTCTTTATCATTTGAACCTTTCAATAGAATTTCATAAACTTCCTTTGAGTTTTTAGCAGACTTTAACTCTTCTATCTTTTTATTTAAATTACGAATCACTTTTTCTTGTTCTATATTATTATTTGTTATATCATCAACCTCCTTTAGAACCTTTTGATAATCCTCTTTATCTATATGCTGATTTTCTTCAAACTTACATAATCCAGGCATATCCTGTATAAAGCTCATAGCCTTGACGCTTAACAATCCTGCACCAATCTCCCCAATTAGCTTCATTTCTTTAAAGTCATCAGCAATGTCGAATATTGATTCTACATCTTTTAATTTAATAAATTGAGTCACACCCTTTAATGGTGTACCATCCAATGAGTTGTAATCCAATGGTGGGATTAGGATGGGATAAATTCTTTTACCTAACGCCCAAGCAGCGCCTAGTTCACTCAAACAAAAAGAGCTTTTTAAATAGTTTGGTGTTAGAAAAAATAGTACTACTTCTGTATCTTCTATATGCTCTTTAATATCAGTAATAAAATTATTGCCTGTACGTATATGTTTTGTCCCTTTCAGAGAGGTACAGTATATTTGAGTACGGTTAATATTAAAAGCAATATTGAGAAAATCAACAAATCGATCAACTAAAATTCTATCAGCTACTGCGTGGCTTAAAAAAATTGAATTTTTCATTTTTTACTTACTACTCCTTCTGTTTAGACTAAGAATATATTACCATAATGTACATTTGATTGGAGAGGAAATTGGCAAATAATAGAGTATAGAAGTTGTCTATAAAACACTTTTCAAGTAGAATTTTAGGTATAATAAAAATATTACAATTAAATTAATGGGGGAAATTATGGAAAAAGAAAATTCTTTTGAAATCCTTCCTAGTGATTATTCGCCTGCAAAAATAGATAATTCTATCGATGCCTTAAATCAGCCGCTAGCAAATATGCTAACTAGAATTGGACTACCAACTGACAATGTCCTTTCGCCTATAGAAGAGAGAAGAAAGGTAATTTTTGCATTAGAAAGCACTTTAGAGATATTACCTTACGAGGAAAGGACTAAAGCATTATATTTATCTAAGTTTACCATAGCAGTGACTGTAGGGTTGTTTGATGGGGCGTTAACATTTTTATGGGATGAAACAATAAAGGCTGTAAGAAATTTAGTATCTAAATTTGATCTTCAACACTTTTTTAATATTGCTGAAACTTTATCTCCACGATATAAAAATTTACATCTTGTAGAAGATTTAGAAGCTATTTCTGAGCATGACTTATTAGAAATTTGTCGAAGAATCGGGTTAATAAATGATATTAATTTTAAAAGGTTAGAACATGTCAACTATTTAAGAAACCATGCTAGTTCAGCTCATCCAAATGAAAATGAGATAACAGGTATTGAAATGCTCTCTCTTTTGGAGCACTGTCTAAAACACGCAATTATTGCTGTTCCAGACCACTCAGTAATTCAAATTAAAGTCTTACTTGAAAATGTAAGGATAGGCACAATCCCTTCTGATGACTGTGAAATAATAGGAAAAGATTTAGCTAAACAGCCTCAGGAAAGAATAGATGACTTTGTATTTTCTATGTTTGGATTATTCTCTGACCCAAGGCAAAAGCAAAGTGTTAAAACAAATATAGAAAATTTAGCTCCCCATGTTTGGATATCAGCTACCGAAGAAACAAAGTATTCTATTGGGGCAAAATTTGGGGTTTATAGGAAGAACGGGGATACAGATAGGAAAGAGGCCACACAAAAGTTTTTAGAATTAGTTAATGGTCTTGCTTATAAAGATGAAGACAGTCTTTCCGCAGAGTTAATAGAAAAACTGCAAAACTTAAGGACAGTTCACTTTGAGTGGAATAATTTTTACAATGAGTCTCCTCATGCAAAATCTCTTGCAGAATCCTTACCTAAGGGTAAAATACCAAACGCTGCAAGGAAATTGTTCGTTAAAGTAATTACAATTTGTTTTGCAGGTAACGGAAAAGGATATAGGGAAGGCATTGATGAAAATGCGGTCAGATATTATAAAGAGTTTATTGAATCATTTACCGTGAGAGAGGTAATAGATTTCCTTTATCTGTTTGAGGATAATGAATTTGTTTTTGATTTAGATGTCTCAAAACCCGATGTAAGAATTCGTAAGTTAACAGAGTATTTAAAGACTAAAACAACAGATGTTCACATTAACAAAGCATTAGACTTTATCATTAATTTCCCAAAAAAAACCCTTAATAAGGTTTGGAATGATTCGAGATATCAAGAAGCGTTAAAGTATATTAAGGTTTCTTAAACTGTAAAGTTTTAAAAAGAGGTGAAATGAACTGGTCTCTCACCTCTTTAGTTTACAAATAATTTAACTGTCTTGTTTTATTAGGAGGAAAAATGAAGCAACTTAAAGGAAAGTCAGAAGTTAGGTATGCTCTATGGCAAGCATATAATAAGAAGTGTGCAATTTGTGGAGAACCTATAGGTTACACACAGTTACAGATAGACCATATCATTGCAGAGAGTATAGAGAAAGATCATAATGATTTTTACAGAGTATTAAAAAAATATGATTTACATAAGGATTTTCAGTTGAATAGTTTGTACAATTTGAGACCTGCATGTGGTTATTGTAATAGAGAAAAAAGTTACTATGAAGCACCTGAAGAAATAACTGCAAAACTACTAAGAAAAGCTAAGAATAAAATAAGTGATGTAAATAGAGAAATACAAAAATACTTAGAAGAATCAAATTATGCTCTTAAAATAGAGACTATGCGGAAGGCTGTTAAATCTGGAGAACTAAAATTAGAGGAATACATAGATCAAGTTAATAATTTTGTTTCTGACTATGGTAATGAATTTGTTGAGTATGAAAATGAGTTCACAAACTTTCGTTCGATAAAATATTATTCAGTAAAGTTGGATGGCTATCTCCCAAGACTTAACGAACCTGAAGGAAGCTGTTTATTCACATTTAATAGTTTTTATATACGTGGTATGAGTATAACTTTAACGCATAATGAAATCCTTCAAACATTATTTAAGGGAACAAAAACGCCTACAGACCAATTAATGCGTCCTTACATAGTTGATAAGTTAAGCGAAGACAACTATATTATACAATTAGGAAGTAGTAGGTTCAATTTGAGTAAGGATGAAACTATGCATCTGTGTGAGGTAGTAGATAGATTTATTACTGAGTATATAATAGCTATAGAAAAAATTGAAAAAGTATTAACTTGCAAAGGGTTTCTTCCATTAAATAATGATTTAACAAAGTATAAGCTTATCAAAATTAATGGAAAATTGTGGGAATTAATGCTAAAATTTGCGGATGAACATGATAACTATCATGGAAATGGTAAATGGCATATTTTTGATTCATCCGGGAGTAATATGATTAAAGTATATAATAATAAACCAACACCACAGTATAATTCGGGTTTTCATTGTGTTATTCATAGTTTAGTAGATTCTAATGATAGTTGGGAACCTACAGAGGAAGTTTGGTTGGTTTGGTGGGACGTTGAAAAGAATAAGGATTATGGTATAAGAGATTATTGGACAGTAGAACAAGCTTATCATTGGTTAACTAATGAATTTATCCCCTTAGTAATGTATTCATACGATTCCTCTCTTAGTAGGAATAAACTAGGGTTTAAGAAAGGCATCTCATTTGATGAGTATAAAAAACTCAATACATTCAATAACTTATACTTTCGTATTAGTGATCGTTATTTTGACATTTATAAAATTACAAGAGTTGATGGATTAATTGAATTGGTAAACTCTTTGCAGTTATATTATTCAGTAACTACAGAAACTTATCTTGAAAAGAACTCAATTGAAAGCATTTATGATTCACTAATTTATATTTTAAGTATAAGTTCTGATACTGATTTTTATTATATTTGTTCAAAATTAAACATCAACCAAACTTTTAATATAGATGATTTAAGAACACAAGTGTTTAAGAAAAAGAGAAATGAAAAATTTGGGAAGATTAATGGTGGGGTTTTAGATATGCTACTAAGATCAGTCTCTGCAGCAATAGAATATTCCCAAGAAATAATCAACCCTGATGAAATTAAACTAATCACTCAATACTTAGAACCTATAATTACAGAATATAATTTGAATAAATTAGTTAATGCCTATCTTACAATAAAATAAGAGTTCTATTAAAAATTCATACTTCATCATGGTTATACCATAATGAGTTCTTTTAATATAAAAGTGAATTTCTACCAATTTTCTTAGTTTACTTAAAAAACATAAATACTACAATGGCAGAAGATGTATTTTCACATAATGATTTTCAATATATTTTAGGTTCTGATTTTGTTCAAAACCTGCACGAATATCTAGTTTAATGCCCCTCTTACTAATACAGTTTCAACTGTAACAGGACAGGCGTTTGTTCAACTTGAAAGATATATTGCTACAGCTTTAAACAGTGAAAAGTGGCGTTGGATGTGTGGAAGACAATGTTATAAGAAAAGGTTTGCATAAACTATTATTTCAATACCTAAAAACTAAAAAAAGAAAAGATAGACGAAGATACAATTGAGAATATAGTAAAGTCTATTTGGGATGGGAAATGATAGAGTCAAACATTAACAAAAATATAAGAAAATTAATTCATATGTCATGATGGTATAACCATCAAGAGTATATTAGTCCAATAAATTCAGTAATAACCTAAGATTAAATATGAATCAAGAGCTCATGATGGTAAAACCGTCATGGGTTTTTATTTTACTATCAAACACTCTATTCCCTCAAAAAATTCAACTTTTTTGCTCTCTCCCTTAAAAAACATTAAACTGGGAATAACCATCATTCCCTTATTGATAATACGAAACCTCATAAGCGATAAAATCGTACAATAGGAAATACTTCAGTGACTAAATAGATAAGTATCCCACCAAAGAAAGGGTGTTCTTATTTTGAAACAATTGTATATAAAACAAAAAGTGATGAGTTTTAAAGACAAATTCACGATAAAGGATCAGCAGGAGAATGATGCGTATTATGTGGAAGGAAGTTTTATGAAAATCCCCAAAACGTTCTCCATCTTAAATACAGCAGGAGCAGAGGTTGCACTTATAACGAAAAAGGTGATCAGCCTCTTGCCGAAATTTTATGTTGAGGTAAACGGCCAAAAGATATTAACGATTAATAAAGAGTTTTCTTTCTTTAAAGCACGTTATTCTATTGACGCCGAGGGGATAGAAGTGCACGGGAACTGGTGGGATATGAACTTTGAAGTTTATCAGAATGGGGAAGTCGTGGGGAAAGTGAATAAAGAATGGTTCACTTGGGGCGATAGCTATAAGGTTCAAGTTCTGAACGAAGAGTTGGAGGCGCTCATTATTGCGCTCGTAATAGCCATTGATTGTGTGAAGGCTGACCAAGCATCGTCTCCGCCAGCTACGACATAACAACCTATCATAGATCACGGAGGGGCTAAGCTTCAAGACGCTACTTTTCCCCGGGACAATTTAACATCCTCCTGCTTCTTCATTAGGGGTTTTCATAATATGAAAAAACATTTAAGCCAGGATCTGTATGATACCGTTACAGGCCCTGGCTTAAAAATAGAGTTATTGTTTCTTACTAAATGCCAATGTTTTATTCAAAAGAAGCGGGGTATAAAAGGCGACTGTATCGCTTAATGGAAGTAGTTCGTCGCTAATGGACAGATTCAAAACTTCTTGTAAATAGCTTCTTCTCGTTTGAATTCTTTGCCATACTTCTGGATAAGTGTTTTTAATTTCTGATTGCAATGCTTCATCTGCAATGGCAATTGGTTCTTCACATGATGCTCCTGCATAGCCTGGCACACTTGGAATAATATCAACTTGAAACATTTGGCCGCTTTTAACGACAGCTGTTGAGTCTTCTGTGAATGGAGAAGCCAGCCATTCTTCATCGCTTGTAAAGTGGCCCGGGTTTAAGGACCAGCCATAGTCCTTTTTAGGCAATACCTCTTCTATAATCGCATATATATCTTTGCCTTGTTGACCGATTTTAATAGATTCTAACCAAGTCGCATAAGCAGTAAAATAAGGCTTTGCTAGTCGCTCAAGATAGTCCTTTTGCTCTTCAGGTAATTGCTCGGGCGCTTCCACTACATAGCCCACGCGGCTACTTAATCCACCCTTATAGCCTACTGTAAGAGAAAAGTTATCTTTATAATGGATTGCTTTATCCCTTGGATAGATTATAGCGTTTGTAAATCTAGCACCTGCAGCAGTAATGGTCGTTACGGAATTCGGCTGTCCATCCGCCGCCAGTATGGAAGCAATTTCTTTTTCCGTTTTTCCCACCTCAAGGTTTTGTAGCGCTTGATATAAACGGGACCCAGCTAATGATGCTCCGTGTTCATAATGAGCAATTTCATTCGCATTATTAATAGTGCGAATCCCCTCAAGAGGAGAGAGAAGGGCTGGCGAAAAGTTGAACACCTTTCCTTGTGTCACATATTTTTTCAAGTCATTTACAACAAAATAAGGAATGTCAAAAAGGTCGCTGTTCTCATAAACGGTGCTCGTAAACATCTTCCAACCAATTAACCCAACTTTGGAGTCTGGAGAAATACCGGCCTCTTTAAAATATTGAGCTAGTTCCTTTTCATTTTTCATTGGTTGATTAGGCAGGGAAAAGTAAGGAACATGAATGGCTTCTGCTCTCACTCGTGATTTACTTGCTAACTTTAAATTTTCATTACCTAGCAATAAATAACATTTTCCGTTACCGTGCAAAACAAGACAGGCCTCTTCAAAGCGAGGGATAAAACCAGTAAAGTATTCGAAGTTGGCACCATGTTCACGGTCTGCATAAATAATCGCTGTATCCACTTGGTGTTCTTTCATTTTTTCCAAGAAATTTGTATGGCGTTGGGCTAATGTTTCGTCTGTTAAAATAATAGATTGCATATTATGATGAATCTTCGGAGGCGTAATCTGTGTTAATTGTATATCCATTATAATTTCTCCTTCTATTCTGCTACTGAGATGATATTGGTCACTTGACTCATATGTTTAAAGCTCTCGTGATCCTTTGGTAAGTCGGTTATAATTACATCAAAGTCTTTCACAGAGCCTGCCTTATAAAGGTGGGAAATGCCAAACTTTGTCTTATCAGCAACTAGCACTACTTGCTTGGCGTGGTTGATAATCGCCTTTTTTGTAAATGCGTCTATTTCGTCTGGTAGTGTTACACCGTGTTCAAGTGTAATCCCTTCCGTACCTACAAACACTAAATCGAACTGAAAGTCTTTTATATAATCAATTGTTTGCACGCCCAAAAAACCTTGCGATAAATCTCTGTACTCTCCCGGAACGCTAAACAAAGAGATGTCTTTATGTTTTGATAAAGTGGAAAGGACCATTAAGGAGTTGCTATAAAAGGTGCAGTTCTTTGCTCTAAATATTTCGTGAGCCACAGCTAAAGTGGTTGTGCCGGTTTCAATAAATATCGAAGAATAGGGCTTTACAAAGCGCTTACAGTATTCCCCGATTAGTTTCTTGCCGTAGGCATTAACTTCTCTTTTAATCGTCATCGGATATTCGGATAAATCCGTTTTTTTGTAAACAGCACCTCCATAAACCAACTCTAGCTCACCATTTTCGGATAATGCTTTCAAGTCTCGATTAATGGTCATTAAAGATACGTTGAGTTCCTCGGCTAAGTCTTTAGAATTAACCTCACCATTTACCTTTACTTTTTCTAAAATAAACACGTGTCTTTTTGTTTGATTCAAGCTTTTCACTCCATAGCATAAATTTCTTTGTCTGATTAAATTTATCTCTCATGACTTTGAATGTATGAATTAACATTTTTCCTATTTGTCATTTGGGAACATGATAACATTTATTAACAAAACAATCAAAATTTAAGTACTTATATAACATTATATAAATTTATATGTTATATAATGTTAATGATTAGGTTTTGGAGTTTGTGGAAGATAGTTGAAGTTTCACTTTATATTGTGTGAGACAATCAATACTCCCGAGTTTGGGGCATTTCTACGAAGTAGTAAATTTAGCTTTGAGTTACTCCCATTATCATTCTTAATGGCGAGACCCAGCAGTTTAAGGTGTAAACAGTACAGCTAATAAAACTTATACTTGAATTAAAGCGTACTGTTTCTTATAATGTAATTGATCAATAAATAACTAATAACAAGCAGGTGTTTGATATGGGTCGGCCAAGTGGGGGAAACCGTAAAGAGGAGATACTTGAAGCGGGATTAGAAGTATTTGCAAAGAAAGGTTATTATAATACAACTACCGCACATATAGCAGAAAAAGCGGGGATATCGCAGCCATATGTCTTTCGGTTTTATAAAACAAAAGAGGAATTGTTTATTGCTGCGTTAGACCGCGCATTTGATAGAATTCTCGATATTTTTAGAAATGTAGATGCTAATGCAGAACAACTTGTTGAGAAAATGATTGACGCATACGATAAACTTTCTGAACTTCATCCTAATGAAATCGCATTACAGGTCATAGGCATTTCCGTAACAGAAAGCGCAATCCGGAATGCCACGCAGAAAGGACTATCCAATATTCGCAGTTACACCATAGAACGATTTAGAGATGCGGGAATAGAAAATGTTGAAAGAGAAGTTACTACATTCTTGGCCCGAGGGATATTGTGCAATATATCTTATTTCTTAGAGCTGCCAGAGCTTATAGATACAAAAAATAAATAATGTAGCCTAAGCGAGTTATTTATTTTTTTGTAAATTAGTTATTGATCAATCAATAACAATAGAATAAGGAGGTGAAAATATGAAGTTAAATAAAATAGACTTCCTATCAATAGGAATTATTGTGGTATGTATTATAAGTTGGTGGGATTAAGCCTGCTAAAATTAAACATAATCGGGGAGGTGTAATGATGAATAATGAGAAGACGCCTGTTTCATATTTATCTATTGGATTGGGGATTATTGCAGTATTGACCGTCTTATTCACGTTTTGGGATTAATAACAGTATGCTATGTATGCGAATATTCCCTTGGGAAAGGTGAACGAATAAGACATAATTTTTTTATACAGTTATTTATTGATCAATCAATAATAAAAGAGGTGTTTTAAATGAAAAAAGCAGTTGTATTGGGAGCAACTGGTGGAACGGGCCAAGTTATTGTCTCAGAATTATTGAACAGAGGAATAGAAGTCATAGCTTTCGGGCGTTCTCCAGAGAAATTGAATGAACTAATGAAGGAACAAGATAACCACCCCAAATTAACATACAAACTGGGTAATATATTTGATTATAAAACCATTATAGAAGCTGCCAAAGATGTAGATGTTATTTTTCAGTGTGCGAATGTCAAGTATCAAGAGATGAAATCAAAGCTGTTATCACTTGGAGAGAGTGTAATGAAAGCAGCTGATACTTTAGGGAAAAGGATTGTTTTTGTAGATGGAATTTACGTATATGGGCACCAAGTTGCAAAGGGAGATGAAAATCATCCACACCAGCCCCATACGAAAAAAGGTAAACTTAGAGTGGAATTCGAGCAACTGATTTTCAGTCCTAAATGGAAAAGTGCTAAAGCATTAATTGTCAGGCTACCAGATTATTATGGCCCCACGTCACAAAATTCCTATTTACAGCCTACCCTAGAAGGGATAGCTGCCAATAAAGCCTCTGTTTTTATTGGAAATCTAAAAACTCCTCGTGAGTATGTCTATTTGCCAGATGCGGCGAAGATGATTGTTAATATAGCAGAAAAAAACGTTTCTTATGGAGAGAATTGGAATATACCAGGGGCGGGATTAATTTCGGGAAAAGATATTATTAAAATAGCTCGTCACGTAACGGGGAGCCAAAAGATAATTATTCCACTTTCTAAAAATACCATTCGTTTTATTGGGTTATTTGATATATTTATGAGGGAAGTTGTTGAAATTATGTACCTTACTAAAGAGGGGTTTGTTTTAAGTGGTGAAAAATATGAAAAGCGAATTGGTGCCATTCCAAAAACTCCTTTTAAACAGGGCATGGAAGAGACATTACGGCTGTTGATGTATAGGGGGAATTTGGGTTAAGGTAAAAACAGGGGCGGTTATTGGTAGAAGTGGTTAAACCGCCCCATGCTTTGTTATCATTTTCGGACATTAATTATGGAATTACATTAACTACTAAGATTAAAACCAATCCATTCCTTACTGATAATTAATTATCGCTGGATTGGGATCAAGCTTTAAAACCTCTTCCGGACTTAACACAGGCTCATCCTTGTTATAAAAGATCTTAAATCCCCCGTATTGGACTGCTTCGTTTCGCACGAATTTACGATAGAGTGACTTTTTGGTGGCAGAATCGCCCCAGCCGTCATAATTCAAGGCCACTTCAACATTTTCGGTTGGTTGAATGGCATCTTTGTTCGTTAATGCTTCGTCCATAAACTGATGGACGAGGACAATTTTATCTGGTAAATCATTTTCCTCAACCATTTCCGTTAAGTAATCCACCGCTTCTTGTACTTCAGCCCCGTCTACTTGGCCTAGATCGATACCAGGGGTTTCTCCTTCTCTCACATGGAATTCGGTATCAATAGCTAGGTGCACATGAGGCATCTTAAGCCATTTCTCTAGTGATTTAACTTGATTGATGACGGAATCTGTTCCGAGTTGGACATCCAGCATAAGTAACGCATCATTTTCTTCCGCGAGTTTGGCATATTCGTCAATTTTCTCTGGTGGAGTTGGATGGACGTACGTCCCTTCAGACCCCGGGTCGCGCTGTGCCACGGTAGAAATGAGTTCGATCATTGGCACAGCAGGGCGTGAAGGATCGGCATCTGAATATGATTGGGTCTGCTCCTTTAATTTCTCCATCAATTCATCTGGTTCCATTTCTCCCAATATCCCCATATTGCTAGAGTTCGGATGTCCGTAATAAGCTACGAGTCTATGATTCTTTAATGGACCATCGGTTTGATCATCGGCTCCTTTTACCAATGTTTCTCCCACTGGAACCATTCTAGTACGATCCCCTCCGCGAGCTTCTTCACTAGGCATCTTCTCTAGTTCCTCTTCAGATAACGTTTCTTTTAGAGGAGAAGCATCTTCTCTTGGTTCCATTGCTTTGTAAGGCTGAGTGGGCTTCTCTTCTTCCGCTTCTTCTTTCTTGCCTTCCTTCTCATCTGAAGCGCCCTCTTCCTGTGCTGGTTCTTCTTCACTTTTTTCATTCTCTTGGGTAGTGGTGTTTTCCGAACAAGCGATCAGGAAAAACAGGATAAGCACTCCTGAGAATAGCAACGCTGATTTTTTCATGTTGTTCACTTCCTTATGTATTGATTTTCTACTATCTATTATTCTAGATATATACCCTGTTTTCAATAAAGTTAACAGAGAGATTTAAAAAAATGGAGAGTTCAACTAGCGAACTCTCCTATCAGTTTAGTTTTGTTCTTGTAAAGGACGCTCTACTACAAAACTCTCCTTTGTCTTTTCGCTTCCTTTTGTTTTTCTTGTTAAAGAAAAGACTGCGCATGCTAGAGAGATGATCACAACTACACCACCAAACCAAGCTGTACTGGAAACATTTCCGGTTTGATTTAGCACTACACCACCAAATGCTGATCCGAGAGATATCCCTATTTGTAATGCTGAATTGTTAAAGCTTTGCTGGATATCCGATGTAGCAGGATCTGTTTGAATTAAATAGCTTTGTTGTGGTGGAGCTAGACTCCAGCTTAATGCTGCCCAAATCATCATAATTGGCAGGAATACAATAAGTGAGAATGTAGTAAAAGGCAGTATGAATAACACCACCGCAAATGAAATGATCACGGTAATGATACTTTTTGGAGCTCCGATCGAATCGGAAAGAAATCCTCCGAATGCGCCGCCGCTTACCGCTGCAATCCCAAATAACAGATAACATATGCTAAGCCAACTAGAACTTAGATGAAGTTCCGTTTCTAAAAATGGTGTGAAGTACGCATAAAGCGTGTAATGTCCTGCAAGCATAAACATGGTTGCAAGATGTGCACTCCCTAATTTTGCGCTACTCACAGCTTTTAGTTGTTTTGATAGTGGAATCGTTTTTTCGCCAGGGAATCGATCTAAAAAGATGGAAATAAGCACAAAAGAACCGATCGATAACACCGCAATTCCTAGGAAAATAACGCGCCAGCCAAATTGATCGGAAATTAGAATTCCCAGTGGCACTCCCATAACAAGCGACGAACTAATCCCCATGTAAACAAGGCCTAGAGCCTTTGCTCGATGTGCTGGTGAAACCACTTTTGAAGCAATGGTTAACGAAAGTACTACGATGAGTGCTGTACTCATGGCGGTAATAACTCTTGCGATCATCATAAAGGTAAAGTTCGGACTGAAATAGGTCATGATATTCCCGATAAAGAAAATAGACAAGGATATGAGATATAACTTTTTTCGCTCCATTTTGCTCGTTAGAACTAGTAACACAGGTCCGGATACCGCATAGATAAGTGCGAACACCGTAATTAGTTGTCCAGCAGAGCTTAATGTGATGTTTAAATCGTTTGCGATAGTTGGAAGAATTCCACCAACGACTAATTCAACAAGGCCAACTGCTACAGTAGATAATGCGAGTATAAAAACTTTTAAATTCATCTTCTTACTTCCTTTCGAATGGAAAATAATATAAAAAAATCCTGATTACAAAAAATGATTTAACTCATTTTCTGTAATCAGGATTTTAAGGTTCCTGGTAGACACCCTCAAGCCATATTCTGAGGTTATACAGGTTATATTAATTTAGTATTTAGTATAAGCGAGCACTTTAGATAGTTTACTAGCTTTCAACTAGTTTAGCAAGTAGTAATTTTTAGCTTTTGTATAACCATGAGACCAGTGGGCATGTCTACAAGAAGGTATTCGAGGAAAGTGGTTCAAATTAATTGTATAGGTGCTTTGTTGTTGCCCTTAAGAAAAAATATATAGCAGTAATACCAAACATAAACCCGAAAGTCTTAAACCAAGTTAGTTCCCCGCCGGTTATGTGTTTTAAAAACATAACACCTAAATAAACAATAATAAATATACACAGGTAAATACCTATGTACGTAGATAATTTAATTTTTTTGATTCTATGAGACATAAAGCTCACCTCTTAAAAAAATTCATTCATCTCCCATTTCTATAATACCTTAACATTTGGTTGTGGGTTATTAAAGACTTTAAAAAAAGCTAAGTGAATTGGTTCGGTTTACTACTACCTATCTTATGGGTAAACTTAAAGAGTAAGCCGAATATATGAAACCTACCTAAAGGTTAATCGTATATACACTAAAGGAGGGAACTCAATGTTTAAAAAGTTCCTAAAAGGCATTTCTAAAGAGATGAAAAAACGTGGTAGCAGCAGTGATCGGTCGAAATACCGCCGTCATGGCTCTAGCAGTGGAAAAAAGCGGAGATATTACGGAAGTAGCAGCAGCGGACGACGCGGACGTAATGCCTATCGTGGCTCAAGCCATTACAGAAAAAAAGGGCGTTACTCTAGCAGCTGATCGTTACTTGAATAAATTACAAAAAGACTCCATTTGGTGGGAAGAATTCATTTCCTGCTAAATGGAGTTTTGTTAATTAAGTCCAACTATGTTCTGCTATCACGTCATTACCTTCTAATCGCTTGCTGATAGGAGACTAATTGCTTCTCCGATATCTGTAAGAATAGCTTCACACTGGTGATACGGCGATTCAATCTGTAACAATCGTTTCAGAAGGTGGGCTGTTTTCGGGTGGAGGCTTAGCTCTTCAGTCCAGGGTCTATTCCTTTTCGTTTCCCCTTCATAGGAAGAGTAGAGAAGAAACAGCAGAAAATCCCCTATGTCAAAAAAATCATCGTGTGCTAACTGTTCTTGATGTTCTTTTGCTTTGTCGTCTGTATGCAGGTTTTGTGCTAAACCAAAATCTATTAGATGAAGCTCATCGTTGTGAAGGAGGACATTTGGAATTCGGATATCACCATGGAACACGCCCTTTTCGTGAATATAGCAAATGATAGCAGTTAGCTTTTTAACGATTTCCAGACATTCCTTTTCACTGTATTTCTGCTTTGTGTCGAATAAAGTGTCTTCTACGTTTTTCCCCTCGACAAATTCCATGGAAAAGAACTGCTCTTCCTCATACACGAATGTCTCTACTAATTTGGGAATACCATTGTGGTCTAACATCTGCAGAATAGTTGTCTCTTGCTTGTAATTCTCCGCGTTTTCTTTCTTCTTGCTTTTACGCATTTGTTTAACCACACATCTTTGGTTGGCGTCCAAGTCCCAGCACAAATAGATGATGCCGTAACTCCCGTTCTGTAACACTTTCTCTATTTCATATCGTCCAGCCAGTGTTTGGCCGATCGAATATTGCTGATCCATCATCCTCTGTCGCACTTTCTTTATCATCCAATGTATAACTTCCATGCGCACCTCTTCGTGTTACGTTTGGTTGTATTATATCAAACTTAGGGCAGTAAATTCAGAATCGCAAAATTGTATGTTGGGAAAACTGGAAGTGAAACGTAAAAAAACGGGCGTACCCTTCTATAGTAGCAAGGACATCACCCTCGGGATTATGCAAAAATGCTAAGCTCCGAACAGCTTACAGTAAGAAAGACTCAATAAGTGAGTGATCCTTTCCCATTCCCCTTTGAAGGGGAAGATAGCTAATGGACTTAAGGTTTAAAAACAGCATACAACTCCCAGAATTTGAAGGATAAATCCAATGATTGCTTGGTGGATTTATCTTACCTGAAGCTTGGGGAAATAATAAAAGATCCGCAAAACTATTAGACCTGTTGATCAATAAATTTGAGTATTTCCTTCTCTTCTTGTTCCGTACACGAATACTGCTGCTCCAATTCTTCCAAGTAGTCTCCTGCCTTTTTCAGTTCTACCACGCCTTTTTTCATATACGATTTGTAATTGTCATTTACTTTGTTAATTTCATCCGCATATTTTTCATCTGTTCCGGGAGTTACGGCCCCTTCGTATAAATCAATGACTTCTTCGTGTTCCCTAATTGGAAAAAACTCATGGGGGTCTGTGCTGTCAAAGAGACAAAAACTTAAGTCTGGAACCAATACCATATCAAGACTATTTGGATCGAAACTACAATGATAAACTTCCGTATCATAACCATGTTCTATACAAGCACTTACTACTTTCTTCATAAAGGTAGATTTGCCTGTTCCAGCACGCCCTTTTACATAAAAGACACGGGAGAGGTTTTCCGTAATATGGGGGATGACATTGACAGGGCCATCCACGGTTGTCGTACCAAAAAGGCGATGGTATTCATGGGCATCGCGGGTTTTCTTTGGCTGTCCTTGTAATCTTTCTTGAATAAATCTATCGGACATTTCATCTGCCTTTTCAAAATGCATCTCTTTAATATAGATTTCTTCTAGGTCATCATGGATGCGTAATCCTGTTTCAAAATCTTTATATGCCTTTTCGGTGTAATGCTTGAAGTTTTCACTTTGAATTGTGTTTTTTACCGAGGTATTCTGTGTAAAGTTCCTTAAATCCAGTTCGATAACCCCACCTATATCATTTGGCACAATGGAATCATTTAAAAATACGATACCTTTTTCACGAATAACAACACCATCCAAGTAATCCTCACCTAACGCACTCTTCAACACTTCCACTGTATTAGTAGATTCATATTTTAGAACCAATTGACGGAGGATCTTTGCTTTTACCTTTTGGGAAGGGTGTTTTAGACTAATGACTTGCTGCAGGCCTTCTATATTGGAAGGTAGTAAGTTCAGAAATCCCTTGGCTGTATTGGCCGTTACATAATAATAATTTTTCAAAGAGTCACTTCCTTAATGGATTAAATTTTGTAAACTGTATTTCCCTTAATGGAGTCTCATTTTAAATAGCCTATGCCCAATCTGCCTTTTGGGTGAATGTCATGCTTTTTATTATAATGATGAATTGACCAATGAAATAAATAAGTCTTGCTAGGATTCTCTTACCCAAAGCATTTTTGGCTTAGAGCTATAAAACGTGTATAATGATTTTTAGTAATAGAAAGAAATGAGGTAGGTCAAATGGTCCAATCTATCAACACAAAAGTTGATTTAGTTATTAATGGAACCTCACATATAAGAATGACCGATTATGGTAAGATCATGATTGGTGATAAAGGGTTTGAATTCTACAACACTCGTGATGCTCGGAAGTTTATTCAAATTCCGTGGGAAGAAGTGGATGCTGTAATCGCTTCTGTCATGTTTAAAGGAAAGTGGATCCCGCGTTATGCAATTAAAACGAAAAGTGACGGGACATATACCTTTTCTTCAAAGGATCCAAAGAAAGTGTTGCGAACCATTCGTGAGTATGTGGATGAGGATCGCTTGGTTCAATCATTAGGCTTCTTTGACGTTATCAAACGCGGGTTTAAAGGGAAATTTAATAAGTAGTCATTTTACTAGATAAGGTAGAACGATTCTATTTTTGCAGGGTAATTTGACTATACCGTTAAATAGGGTTCCTAGTGAAAAGGAACTGCGTTAAAAATAATAACTTACTTCTTGAAATGGGTAAAATGGAGTGCTATAATACTCTTAGATAAACTCATTAAAGTATTAACATACTTATTATTTGAGGTATAATTGAAGCGTTTGCAACTAAAACTTAATAGCCATCGTATATTTTTTACGTGTTACTGATTCGATCAGGCATGAGTGAAAAGTATTGATTAAACACGAAGAACTAGGGTCCTACTATACCTCTACCTTCCTTTAATCTACTTTTTACTTATGTCTTTTTTATTTTTTTGTTTCTAATGTAATCGTTTTAGTTGAGCTGGGAAATAATACACTTTAGGAGTTTATCATATTCAAGATTTAACAGATCAAATTAATAGGAGGTAAAGTGATGGTAGGAATTGTCATTGCTAGTCACGGCGAATTTGCCACTGGTATCTTGCAATCTGGAGCGATGATCTTTGGAGAACAAGAAAATGTAAAAGCTGTTACATTGATGCCGAGCGAAGGGCCTAATGACGTAAAGGCAAAAATGAAAGAAGCAATCTCCTCTTTTGACAATCAAGACGAAGTATTATTCTTAATTGATCTTTGGGGTGGAACTCCTTTCAACCAAGCCAGCAGCTTGATTGATGAACAAGAGGGTAAATGGGCGATCGTTACTGGTTTAAATTTAGCAATGGTCATCGAATCTTATGCAGCGCGCATGTCTAAGGACACAGCGTATGAGGTTGCTGAACAGATTCTGGGAACAGCTAAAGAAGCAGTTAAAATAAAACCTGAAGAGTTGGAACCAGCGGATACTGCGAAGGCGGATGCCGGACCAGCTAGTACAGGCGCACCTGGTACATTTGACTACGTGTTAGCACGAATTGACACGCGTTTGCTGCATGGACAAGTAGCAACAGCCTGGACACGAAATACACAGCCTACGCGAATTATTGTCGTATCCGATGTGGTAGCGGAGGATGAACTTCGTAAGAAATTGATCCAGCAGGCTGCTCCATCAGGTGTGAAGGCCCATGTTGTGCCAATTAAAAAAATGATCGAGCTTGCAAAAGATGATCAGCACTTTGGCGGTCAGCGCGCGTTATTGCTTTTCGAAAACCCGCAGGATGTGCTTAGAGCAGTGGAAGGTGGCGTACCATTAGAAACCATTAATGTTGGTTCGATGTCCCACTCACCTGGTAAAGTACAGCCGAATAAAGTGTTGGCTTTTGATCAAAATGATATCGATACGTTCCGCAAGTTGAAAGAGTTTGGCGTGGACTTTGATGTACGTAAAGTTCCAGCTGATCAATATGGCAACATGGATGAAATTCTAAGAAGAGCTCAAGCAGAGTTAGATAAACAGAGATAATTTTAATTACCAGACAAAAAGGAGGATGAATAATCATGGATTTGACTATTATTCAGATAATACTCGTTATTATCGTAGCATTCTTAGCTGGTGTGGAAGGAATTTTGGATGAATTCCACTTCCATCAGCCAATTATTGCTTGTACGTTAATCGGTTTAGTTACAGGAGAATTAATACCATGTCTTATCTTAGGTGGTACCCTTCAATTGATTGCTTTAGGTTGGGCAAACATTGGGGCTGCCGTAGCACCGGATGCTGCATTAGCATCGGTTGCATCAGCAATTATTTTAGTTTTAGGCGGACAAGGGGAATCTGGTGTTTCCTCAGCAATCGCGATTGCAGTACCACTTGCAGTAGCTGGATTACTATTAACAATTATTGTTCGTACAATTGCAACAGCATTTGTCCACTTTATGGATGCCGCAGCGAAAGAAGGTAACTTCCGAAAAGTTGAAATGTGGCATATTATCGCGATCATTATGCAAGGTTTGCGTATTGCTATTCCTGCTGCATTAATTGTAGCGATCGGTGCACGTCCGGTTAGAGAATTACTTGAATCAATGCCTACTTGGTTGACAGACGGTATAGCAGTAGGTGGAGGAATGGTAGTAGCGGTTGGTTTTGCGATGGTTATTAACATGATGGCTACAAAAGAAGTATGGCCATTCTTGGCGATTGGTTTCGTAATTGCAACAATTCCATCTCTTACCCTTTTAGGTCTTGGTGGTATTGGTGTAGCACTTGCACTTATTTATATTGCATTATCAAAACAAGGTGGCTCTGGTAATGGCGGAGGCGGCAATACTGGTGATCCGTTAGGCGACATTATTGATAACTACTAAAAGGAGGAGGCTTAAAAAATGGAAAAAGGATTGAAATTATCAAAAAGAGATCGTATAGCTATTTGGTTCCGTTCCATGTTCATTCAAGGTTCTTGGAACTATGAACGGATGCAAAACGGTGGTTGGGCATTCTCCATGATCCCGGCAATCAAACGATTATATAAAACAAAAGAAGATCGTTCCGCTGCATTGCAGCGTCACTTAGAGTTTTTTAATACACACCCATATGTAGCATCACCAATTATTGGTGTAACGCTTGCGCTTGAAGAAGAACGGGCAAATGGTGCTCCGGTAGACGACAAGGCCATTCAAGGGGTTAAAGTCGGTATGATGGGACCTTTAGCTGGTATTGGGGATCCATTGTTCTGGTTCACGGTAAAACCGATCCTTGGTGCATTAGCGGCTTCGCTTGCAATGAGCGGTAATATTCTTGGTCCAATTCTTTACTTCGTTTTATGGAATCTGATTCGTATGGGCTTCATGTGGTATTCACAAGAGCTTGGTTATAAAGCCGGTTCTAAAATCACGGATGACTTATCTGGCGGATTGCTTCAAGATATCACCAAGGGCGCCTCGATACTCGGTATGTTTATACTCGGTGCCTTGGTTAACCGGTGGGTAGCCGTATCCTTTGCACCAACCGTCTCGGAAGTTCAACTTGATGAAGGTGCTTATATCGATTGGGAGAACCTGCCTTCTGGTACCGAAGGGATTAGAACAGCATTAGAACAGCAAGCCGCAGGGCGATCGTTAAGTGAGTATAATGTCACGACTTTACAAGATAACTTGGATAGCTTAATTCCTGGTTTAGCTGGATTAGCGTTAACCCTACTTTGTATGTGGTTACTTAGAAAGAAAGTTTCTCCAATTATTATGATTCTTGGATTGTTCGTTCTAGGTATTGTCTTCCACGTAATTGGTTTAATGTAATTTTTCGATAGAACCTTATTCGAAAAATATAATAGATAAGTACCTCCTGGTTTGATAAACGAGTCAACCTAAGGAGGTACTTTTTCATACGGTTTAAAGAGCAACAATAAAAATATGTTTTAGGAGGCAGTTATGCTTACTATCGGTTATATAGGAAATGGGAAAAGCACGAACAGATATCATCTTCCATTCGTACTGCAAAGAGACAATATTAAAGTGAAAACAATTTATCGAAGAACACCTGAGAATGATAATTGGGATAAAATTGCCGGGGTAAATTACACCTCTGATTTAGATGCGTTATTAAATGATGAGGACATTCAACTCATTGTGGTTTGCACCAGATATGACAGCCATTATGATTACGCTAAACTAGTATTAGAGCATAATAAACACTGCTTGGTTGAAAAGCCATTTATGGAAGCCTCAGAACAAGCTAAAGAGATATTCGCAATGGCAAAAGAGAAGGACTTAATTGTGCAGGCGTATCAAAACAGACGTTTTGATAGTGATTTCTTAACCGTTCAAAAGGTCATTGAAGAAGAGAAAACAGGTGACTTGCTAGAAGTAGAAATGCATTATGATTACTATCGTCCTGAAGTACCTGAGTCTGTGCACTCTTTTGATCCTGCTTCGTCGTTTTTATATGAACATGGCTGTCACACGCTAGATCAGGTCCTTAGTTATTTCGGCAAGCCAGATGATATTCATTATGACGTAAGGCAGATTTTAGGACAGGGAAGAAAAAATGATTACTTCGATTTGGACTTATATTATGGCGGGTTAAAAGTATCAGTGAAATCCAGTTACTTCAGACTGAAGGAAAGGCCTAGCTTCGTCGTCCATGGTAAAAAGGGCTCCTTTGTCAAAGAAACGAAAGATCGCCAGGAAGAACATTTGAAGCTATTTTACATGCCGGATAACAAAGACTTTGGTATCGATACGATAAACCACTATGGTGTGCTGACATATATCGATGAAGAAGGTACCATTCACGAAGAAAAAGTTAAGTCTGTGGATGGGGATTATGGAAGAGTATATGATGACATATACGAAGCAATCCTACATGGTAAAGATAAAACCATCACTGATGAACAGACATTGTTACAAATGGAGATATTAGAAACCGGTGTTAAGAACTTAAAGTAAAAGGATTGGCATGGGTTTTTGATACATGCTTATGACTAAAAAGGCTGGGACATAACGTCCCAGCCTTTTTAAAACGCGAACAATAATAAGAAAAAACTGCTTAATTACCGCTTCGGAAAATACTCCGCTTTCCGTGGGCACGGCCTTAGTCTCCTCAGAAGCAAAAATCGCTTCTTGCGGGGCCTTCGGACTCGTGCTGTTCCCACTGGAGTCTCCGCATATTTCCTTCGCTTAAGTGTAATTTAGATTCAAAACAGAAAAAACAGCCGGGCCATAGAAGTATTTTGCAGAAATAATTCAAATGGTCCGGCTTTTGCTTTGCTTATATTATTTAATTAATTGTACCCACTCTTTTTAAGTTATTATTTAATTGCCTTGTTTACTTTTAATTTCTTTCCTTTGACCGTTGTATTCTCCATGGCTTGTATAACGACTGAGCCTTTTCCATTGAGAATATCAACATAAGACATTTGGTCATGGATGGTGATAATGCCGATGTCCTCTGCTGAGACGCCAGGGATTTTGGCAATCGTTCCAACAAAGTCAACAGCCCGAATCTTTTTCTTTTTGCCACCATTGAAATGAAGTTTCATAATGTCCTGATTGATTCGAGCTGTTTTATTATTTCTTACAATGCGCTTGCTGCTAAGTTTTTCTTCAAATGCAGCCTTTCCACTAGCCACTTCTTGTGGGCTGGGAGCTTCTATAGTAGGTATCTCAAAACCGATGTATTTTTCAATTGCTTTAAGGAATTTCCCTTCAAAAGGTGTCGAAAACGTCAGGGCTTTTCCTTTATTTCCGGCACGGCCGGTTCTTCCGGTTCTGTGTACATAGCTCTCTTTTTCCATAGGAACGTCATAGTTGATGACGAGTGTTACATTATCAATATCAATCCCTCTAGCAGCAACATCGGTGGCCACGAGATAGCGGAAGTTCCCCATTTTGAACCCTTCCATAACAGCGAAGCGGTCTTCTTGTTCCAGTCCCCCGTGGAGTCTCTCACAAGGATATCCAGCTTTATCTAGTTCGCTGTACACTGTATCTACATGTTCTTTCGTTCGGCAGAAAATCAGGCAGCTATCTGGATTTTCTACAACGGTGATATCTTTAAGAAGTGAAATCTTTTCTTCTTCTCTCACTTTAATTAAGAAATGTTCAATGGACTCGGCCGTTACCCCAGTCGATTCAATCTCTATCTGAGTAGGGTCTATCATATATTTATGGCAAAGATTTTCAACATCTTTAGGCAAGGTAGCAGAAAAGACCATGGTTACGCGGTTTGAAGGTAATGATTGGATAATCGCTTCCACTTCATCAATGAAACCTCTATTAAGCATCTCATCCGCTTCATCTATGATAAGGTACTTTATTTGATCCAAATCTAGGGTTTCTCGGTCAATGTGGTCCTTGACCCGGCCGGGTGTCCCAACGACTACATGCGTTTTTTGTTTCAATTCATCCTTTTGTTTCGTAAAAGGTTCTTTTCCATATACGGCTACTGCCTTCATACGTTTAAACCTGCCGATATTCGTAATATCTTCTCTGACTTGAACGGCAAGTTCCCTTGTTGGGGTAAGGATGAGAGCCTGTGGTTTCTTTTCCTCCCATTCAATCATATTGCAAACAGGAATACCAAAGGAAGCAGTCTTGCCGCTTCCAGTTTGAGCTTTTACGACAAGATCTTGGTTCTCCATTGCTAATGGGATGACCTTACTTTGAACTTCTGTTGGCGTTTCGTATTTTAATACAGCAAGTGCTCTTTTTATTTCGTCGCTTACTTGATAATCCGCAAAACTTCTTTTACTCATTATATAACCTCTTTAATCGTTTTTTCGTCATATGTATAGGATTCTCTCCAGGAAATATCATATGCATGATCTGAATATGCTTCATTATACTTGGAAAATACGAAAGATATTGGCTTTTCTACTAAATTAAATATTAAATGACCAATTTTATAATTTTGAGTGGAATGCAATAACTAAGAAAAGTCAGGAAGAGCACTTCATTTCGACCTGATAACTATTGGATTTTAAAAAAGAGCTGAAAGGGCAAATTGAAATTTCCGGTGACTTGGCTGTCTTACGGTGCTCTGGCTTTAATCCCGCTAACGAACCCTGTATTATAAGACTCACGGTTGGCAATAGTGCTATAATTGCAACGATAAGGTGTATTGGTATTTTCGTAATAGCCTAATTTGGCGCGCTGTTTTCTTATAAGCGCAAGACGGTTTAGAATGTAATAGCTTTTAACTATATATAAAGTACAAAGAAGGTAAGTTTATGAGTAAATGGTATAAAGTTGATAATGCAGGTAAGGTGTTTCACGCAGTAACAGAAGCCTCTAATTCCTCCGTATACCGTGTTTCTGTACTAATGAAAGACATGGTAGACGAGGAGATATTGCAAGAGGCGCTCGATCACGTCATCAAACGATTCCCGACACTAGCTGTCAAAGTACGCAAAGGGCTCTTTTGGGACTTTATGGAGAGTAATGAAGAAAAACTTAGCGTTCAGCAGGAAACGACCTATCCCTGTCACCCCATTCATCCAAAGGAGAATAATGGCTATTTGTTCAAAGTCTTATATTTTAACAAACGAATAGCAGTGGAAATTTTCCATTCGCTTACAGACGGTACAGGTGCAGTTGAGTTTCTTAAAACATTAATTTATCAATATTTAACATTGCAAGGAGAAGACATAGCAGTAGACGGGGATGCGTTATTATTTTCGGATCAAGTGCCAAGTAAGTATGAGACAGAGGACAGTTTTGAAAAGTATTATCAGAAGTCGACTCGTAATTATCTTCAGGATAAAGTACAGCGAGCGTTTCAAATTAAAGGAACGCCATTTGACCCTTCAGGCGTAAATGTTATTCATGGCGTGATTCGTGCTTCGGCTTTAAATCATGTTGCAAAGCAAAAGGGCACGTCTGTAACGGAATTTATTACCGCAGTGCTCATCTATGCTATTTACTCCGAAACAATGAAATACGGCGTATACAATGAAAATATTACAATAGCGCTGCCTGCTAATCTCCGTCGCAAATTTCCTTCCATAACATTAAGAAACTTCTTTTCCGTAGTAAATGTAAGGGTGGATGTTTCGGGTGAACTCACATTAGAGGATATTATTAAAACAGTATCGGAGCAACTAAGAAGTAAGACGGATAGACAGCACTTACAGGATGGGATCAATCGACACGTGCAGCTACAAAAGAGCTTAAAAACAAGAATTGTACCATTGTCCATAAAGTATCATGCGATGCGTTACGGGTTTAGACATTATGGGGAATTAGCGAAGACGCTCACACTAACTAATCTGGGAAGCATTATTCTGCCTGACTCGATGAAAAATTATATTGAAAGAATGGAAGTTGTCCTGTATCCCACCAAAAATAGTCCCATTAATTGTGGAGTTTCTTCTGTTAATGACCAAATGACCATTACGTTTGCGCGCTCAATTGTAGAGTCGGAAATAATTAAGTCGTTCTTCAGTCAACTGTCTCGTTTAACAGGCCTTAATGTGGAAGTTTACTCCAATAATTGGGGGGAGACGAAATGAATTACTGCAATCATTGTGGCGTGTCGGTCGATCACGTGACATGTCCCTTATGTCATCGTAAAGTAGCTGAATCAATAGATAATGAGGTAAGGTTATATCCAGACTATCCGGATATGAGACTGAAAAAAAGAAGGACATTTATCGCAAAGATAGTGACCTTTCTATATATTGTTATGGCAAGTACATGTTTTGTTATAAACCTTCTAGTAAATCCCGATTTCCTTTGGTCGCTGTATGTAGTAGGCGGAGCGCTTTATCTTTTTATAACAATGAACCATACAATCCTTTCAACGGCACATACAGGCTCGAAAATTGTTTTACAGGTAATAAGCCTATCTAGTGTACTGGTAATCATGGATATTACATCAGTTTTCCAGAGATGGTCAGTAAATTTTGCCATCCCTTTGATAATTATTATGGCTACGCTTCTGATAACCATCATTATTTTGAAAAAGCGAATGCGCTGGCGGGAATATGTGGGCTATATATTAGCCATGATTGGACTCGGGTTTGTTCCCATTGGCTTGTATATTACCGGGATTGCTACAATCCTCTGGGCATGCGCAGGAACCTCTCTCTATGCACTGCTAACACTTATTGGCATGCTGTTATTTTCATCCAAAACTTTTAAAGAGGAGTTCATTCGACGGTTTCATCTATGAGCGAGCTTTTTGTAAAAGGAAATCTACTTCTGTCCATGCACCCAATTGACACGAACTAGTTTTCCTGTCATAATCTACTTAATTGCATATGGTACCTTTAATTCAGTCCAGAGAGGCTGACAAGGACAGCGGATTTTTACAATACACGAGGAGTAGGTGTGCTTTACCCTATGCTGGTGTATTGTATAAAAAAAGAGGCTAATTGTCAGGTTAACTGGTAATTAGCCTCTTTTTTTGCTGTGATTTTTGGTACCGAAAAATCATAGTTGGGGGAATAATGATGAAAAAAATAGATGTTGAGTATTCATTACAAGCAGTACCACAGTCTGAACGAAATAATTTTTGGAAGACATTATCCGTTATGCTCGGGTTTACGTTCTTCTCTGCAAGTATGCTAGCTGGTGGGGAATTGGGGGCTGGCCTATCATTCTCACAATTTATTTTAATCATGTTAATCGGAAATATAGCGCTTGGGATGTATACAGGATCGCTTGCTTATATTGCAGCAAAGACAGGGCTATCAACGCATCTGCTGGCTAAATACGCGTTTGGAGAAAAGGGATCGTATTTGCCTTCCTTTTTACTAGGTTTTACGCAGGTTGGCTGGTTTGGTGTTGGAGTGGCGATGTTTGCTGTGCCTGTCGCAACCGCCATGGATTGGAATGTCTATGCTTTAATCTTTATTTTTGGAGTTGCCATTACAGCATCAGCTATCTTTGGCATGAAAGCTTTAGTCGTCTTAGGATTTATTGCTGTACCCGCCATTGCAATTTTAGGAAGCTATTCTGTATTTGAAGCAACAGAGTACTTGGGTGGTTTTGATACCCTGTGGAGTTATGAACCTACAGAAACCTTGACGGTAGCAGCAGCTCTAACGATTTGCGTTGGCTCCTTTATTAGTGGCGGAACGTTAACACCAGACTTTGCGCGGTTTGCCAAGACATCACGTTCTGCGGTAGTAGCAACGGTTATCGCGTTTTTCTTAGGAAACTCCTTGATGTTCCTGTTTGGCGCAGTCGGAGCAATGTCTTACGGACTACCAGATATTTCAGAAGTGATGTTTTTACAAGGATTAATGATTCCGGCAATTATTGTGTTAGGGTTAAACATTTGGACAACCAATGACAATGCCCTCTATGCCTCAGGGCTAGGATTTGCGAATATCACCAAGCTTCCTAAAAAGTTATTTGTTGTCGTAAATGGACTCGTAGGGACACTGCTTGCCATGTGGATGTACAACAACTTTGTCGGCTTCTTAAACATTTTGGGTGCCGCTATCCCTTCTATTGGGGCAATCATTATCGCGGACTATTTCTTTGTTAGAAAAAGGAAGTATGGTACGTTTAAAGAAATGACATTTAAACCAGTGAACTGGGTTGCGATTGGGGCATGGGCAAGTGGTGTTGTGATTGCACAGCTAGCACCAGGAATTACCCCATTAAATGCTTTAATTGGAACAGCTGCTGTTTATATCGTATTTATGTATCTCGCATCAATAAAAATGAAAAATGAAGAAGCACCCGTTTTAAGGAAGGCCGACTAGGAACGGCAGTCCAGGGGGAGCCCCCCGCTGATTGAAGGTTCACTTTATACATTCTTATTTTAGAAAAGGGAGATCTCACATGCTCATAAAAAATGCAACATTACGTGGAAAAAAAGGACATTGGCATATAATGATTGAAGATGGCAAGTTTGCTGCCATTACACAAAACCTTGAGGAAGTTTCGGATATAGAAGAGGTAATTGACGCAAAGGGCGCACTTGTTTTACCGCCATTCATTGAGCCACATATTCATTTAGATACAACCTTAACTGCTGGAGAGCCGGAATGGAATCAAAGCGGCACCCTTTTTGAAGGAATCCAACGTTGGTCTCAGCGCAAGGAGTCGTTAACGCAGGAAGATGTGAAGACAAGAGCGAAAAAGGCACTAAGATGGCAAATTGCACAAGGAATCCAACATGTTCGTACACATGTCGATGTAACAGACCCTAATCTGACTGCATTAAAAGCCATGATAGAAGTGAAGAAAGAAATGGCGAACTTTGTTGACATTCAGCTTGTCGCGTTTCCACAAGAGGGGATTCAATCTTTCCCAAATGGTATCGAATTACTTGAAGAGGCATTGAAATTGGGTGCGGATGTTGTGGGTGGTATTCCTCACTTTGAATTCACAAGAGAATATGGTGTGGAGTCGATGAAGACAGCCTTTGATCTAGCGGAAAAATATGACCTTCTAGTAGATATCCACTGTGATGAAATCGATGACGAGCAATCTCGATTTGTGGAAGTGGTAGCGAAAGAGGCTTATGAGCGTGGCATGGGCGAGCGCACAACTGCGAGCCATACAACAGCAATGGGCTCTTACAATGATGCCTATACAACGAAATTATTCCGCCTATTGAAGCTCTCGAACATTAACTTTGTATCCAATCCACTGGTGAACATTCATTTGCAGGGAAGATTTGATACGTATCCGAAGCGCCGTGGGTTAACACGGGTAAAAGAATTACAAGAAGCTGGATTAAACATTTGCTTTGGCCATGATGATATCTTTGATCCGTGGTATCCACTTGGAACAGGGAATATGCTTCAGGTCTTGCATATGGGAATCCATGCATCACAATTAATGGGCTATGAGCAAATCGTAAACTCGATTGATCTGATCACGAAAAACAGTGCGAAGACATTGCATATTGAAGACAAATACGGAATTGAAGAAGGAAAGCCAGCAAACTTCATCGTTATGACAGCAGAGAATGAATATGAAGTGGTTCGCAAGCAGGCTGCAGTGCGTTATTCCTTCCGAAATGGCAAGCTGATTTCCCAAACAAAACCAAGTGAAACAGCGATTACCTTGGGAAATGCAACAGAGAGAGTTACATTTGATCGATAATAGAAGAGATGAGGGCACACCTTTTGTTGGTGTGTCTTTTTTTGGTGGTAACTAGGATATTTCTGAGAGTTGAAACAATTTTGCCGTTCGTACGTATTGAATAAGGAGAAGATTAGCGAATATATTTGAAGATCATTAACTTCGTGTTAGGGGTGAGCATGTGCCAACTAGGGAAGAGGTCGACCAGCAACTTAAGGACCTACACATAGATGATACAATGCATTTTAACATAAGAAAAGAAATAGAAGTGTTGCCAACTGTTTTGGAACAAGATGAAAAGATCAGACTACTAAAACAAACTTAATAAAGACTCTTTCGGAAGCCTCATCTGAAATTGCATTACCCGGGAAATAATCGTTAGCTAACGTAAGTGTGAAAGCCTCCGTAACAAAGAACTATAATTAGGAACGGTGAACAAGATGAAATTACCCAGTGGAGTAACAGGTTTCTATAGTTTAAAAGAAGAGTCTCCGCCTCAAGTAGACGGGAAACAATTTAAACAATTATGTTTCCAGTTTGCCTTTCAAAACGGGGTGAGGATAATTGAGTTCCATATGCCAAAACACCCAACAAATTTTTATTATGCATTGGTTGAAAGGCTAGATAATCGGTTTTATATCTTGTTGAATGAACATTATCCATATCTTGCTTTCTCCTCTGCAGTTGAATTTGGAAATATTAAATTTATCGAAAGACCTGATCTTAATAATCGGTTTTCCACCTATTATCGAATACTAAGTAAAAGTGAACTAAACACCCCTTTTAATCAGGATAATCTAAATAAATCCGAGTTAAACAGGGCTGAGTTAGATCAAATTACTTTTTGGAAGCCCCAAACTGTTGGCCAAGTAATTTTTAACTACTGGGATTAAGCAGTTAGAGATAAAAACTTTTTAACGATTCTAAGTAGTAAAATAACTGTTGACCTTTTATAATATATATTAAGACACCTCATGTAACCAACTTTAATAAAAAATCATGTATTTATTAGGAGGGTATTAAAGTGGGAACATCAAAAGAAATCAGAGTAGAAGCAACTGTTCAAGCGCCAATAGACAAGGTGTGGAAGTATTGGACAGAGCCAGACCACATTAAACAATGGAACAATGCTTCAGACGATTGGCACACCCCATTTGCAGAGAATGATCTTAGAGTAGGTGGGACATTTGTTTCAAGAATGGAGGCCAAAGATGGCAGTACTGGTTTCGATTTTGGTGGAATCTATGATGACGTAAGATTACATGAGGTTATTGCTTATACCATGGCGGATGGAAGGAAAGTAAACATTACTTTCAAGGGCCATGAAAAGGAAACCGAAGTAGTTGAGACGTTTGATGCTGACGCTTCACATCCAGCGGAGTTTCAACAGCAGGGCTGGCAGGCTATCCTGAACAATTTCAAAAGCTATGTAGAACAAAATGAACCCTAAATTTATAAGTCATTAAAATGGAATAATGGCGTATCTGTCTATGTAATGACAGATACACCATTATTATTTTTTCTCTTATGTTTCTTTTTAGTTATAACAATAAAGCACTTATAATATTTCAATATATCCTTCTGTGCCAT
The DNA here is from genome assembly GCF_059758495.1 of Oceanobacillus sp. GQ8. NCBI lineage: Bacteria > Bacillati > Bacillota > Bacilli > Caryophanales > Bacillaceae > Oceanobacillus > Oceanobacillus sp. GQ8. The sequence goes on from NZ_JCAXEV010000002.1 coordinate 223,269, forward strand.
GGACGCGAATTTGTTGCCCGTCTCTTATCAATTTGGTAGCATTTTCTACCCCGACAACTGCTGGCAGGCCATATTCACGTGCGATAACTGCTCCGTGAGTCATCAGTCCACCGACTTCGGTGACTAGGCCTTTTATGGACACAAACAATGGTGTCCAGCTAGGATCAGTAAAGGAGGTGACTAATATATCTCCATCGTCTAGATCAGCATCTTCCATGTTTAAGATAACACGGGCTTTCCCTTCTATAACACCAGAAGAAACAGGTAGCCCTACAATTGCTTCGGCTGGGAGGTTTTCCCGTTTGTAATCACCTGTAATAATCTCCCCATCAGAAGTGATAACACGTGGGGGAGTTAACTTCTCATATAAGGTGTATTCATCCTTACGTTGGCTAATGATCTGATAATCTAATTTTTTTGTACTTACAACTTCGTGAAATTCTTCAAAAGTAAGATAGTGTATATCCTCTTTTTCGTAAACTACGCCTTCTTGTACAAGTTTTTCGGCTTCTTCCAGTAAAGCTTTCTTATAAGCAAAATAACGATTAATCATAGCGTATTTTGGATATTCTCGATACCCGATGAAACCCCGGATTAGGTCAATTTTCTGTTTTGTTTCTTGGGCTTTTTGTTCACCATCCGGTAATTGTATCAATCTATCTAATAACTCTTGTTCTTTCTTCAAAGCAATGCGTCGCCCATGTTCAAATTTTCGTCTGCTGGCATTAGGTTCTAAGTTCTTAATATTACTTAGGATCATGGGTACAAGTGTAATTGGTTTTTCACTCCAACGAGTTCTCGTAATATCAATTTCTCCAGCACATCTCATCCCGTATTTGTTAAGGTAATCTATTATTGCCTCCTGAGTTTCCTGTCCACCATCAAACTTAACGATTTCCTCTAAAAAGTTATTATCTTTTACATGTTGTAAATAAGCAATGACTTTTGGAAATGGACGAATCACATCTGATACATCCAATAAATCTAGCCCCATTTCAGAAGTAATATTGTTTGAAACAGACTGTGAGAGCGTATCTGCAACATTTTTTTCACCTAACCACGTATTCATCTTTTCATTGATCCATGATGAAGCATCCATAGCAGCCGTAATCACAGCCAAACTTTGTGGATCAAATAAATTTCCCTTTAATTTCTGGATATCCCTTCGAATAAAATCAAATAATTCTGATCCTGACTTTGTTTGAATGTTATGTTTTAACTCCTCTATTGAAGTTTGACTACCTCTAATCAAATCAGATACAATTGTCGGATTGTTTTCGAATTGTGCTTGAGAACTTGCAGATGCAATATCCTTTTTGCTTTTATCAGGACTCTGTTTTTGTTGATTATTTGGTTGCGATTTTATAAAATCTTTTCGTTGTAGTATAGTCAAAAGTGCGTCTTTTATGAGCGGGTCGGATTGTCCTAACGAATTTAATAAAGATTCTTTACTATCGGGTGAGGAAAGACTTTGTGTGATATCAACAAACAATCTCCCACCAGCTTGACGCATCGGTGCAGGCGTGGTTAACAGAAAAAAGGACAATCCCAACGGTTTCATCGGGTCGGTCATCATTTGCTGATGACCCACAGATACATAGACGTGATTTTCTTGAGACTTGTTCGCCTCAGGGATGGGGAATAGGACAGTGATGGGACGACTTTGGACAATATAAAATGTTTCATTAACCAAACACCATTCTATATCTTGTGGGCAACCGAAATGAGTCTCGATCTGTCTTGCAACACGTGCCAATTTTAGGATCTGTTGATCAGTAAGTGTTTGCTTCTTTTGCTGTTCAGAATTAATTTGCTGTGTTTTTGTTCCGCCTTTTTTTCGTCCATAGATCGCCAATTTTTTAGTTGCTATCATTTTATCAATGATGTCTTCTTCGTGTACTTTATAACAATCGGCAGATACCAAGCCAGAGACCAGTGCTTCTCCAAGCCCAAAACTGGCATTGATTGATAGCTGCTTTCTATTCGAGGTAATGGGGTCAGCAGTGAATAAAATTCCAGAAGCCTGCGGGAAAACCATCTTTTGAATAATAACGGATAAATATACTTGATTGTGGTCGAATCCGTTTTGCATACGGTAAATTACAGCACGATCCGTAAATAGTGAAGCCCAACATTTACTGATATGCTGCATAATCGCTTCTTTGCCAATTATATTTAGATAAGTGTCTTGCTGACCGGCAAAAGAAGCATGTGGTAAATCTTCAGCAGTTGCACTAGAACGCACGGCATAAGGATGTTGCTCGCCTAACTGGGAGAGATGCTGAGCAACAGCTTCCACAACCTCAGAAGGAACCTCTACTTCCATAATGACCTTCCGAATATTCCTGCTCACTTCACCAATTTGATCTCGGTCCTCTGCTTTTAGCAATGTCAGTTGATCCACCAGCGCATGAAAAGCTTCGTTTTGTTCAAGGGCATTTTGGAAGGCTGCTGTTGTTATACAAAATCCCTCAGGTACTTGTATTCCTTCAATTTTTGATAACTCCCCTAAATTTAACCCTTTTCCACCAACAAGGCCAAGTTGCGTTTTTTTCATTTCCTGAAAACCGAGAACTAAAGAACTCATTCTGTATCCTCCTAGTCATTACTGTTTGTTTTCGTTGACGTAATTCTCCTCTCAACCAGTATCTATTGTATTTTAGCAGTAGCAAATAAGGATGAATAGTCTATAATATCGATTTTTTCTATGCTATAATTAAACTAGAAAGAGTTAGATCTTAATATTTCTGAGTCATTTATGCTTCAAAAAAAGGCATCCATCTTACTAAAGGGGATGCCTTTTTCTCATTTTATGAATCTTCCTCTAATTCCACGATTTTGTTGGTAATCAAATCCTGTTCCTGTTGTGCTACTTCACTCGAAATAATATCTTCCTTTAACAAATGCCCAACGGCTTCGTGTTGCGCGTAGAGCGAATGCTTTAAGAGGGCGATTTCTTGTTTTTTTCTAAGATCAGGGTGTTTATGGAAAAGCGCGTTGATATCATTGTGCAATTTGGTACGTTGCTTTTTATACTCATCAACAACAGATTCTGAAACCAATTCTGTTATAAACAAGTTCTTTTTTACCTTATTAATTTCTTCAATTCCTGTCTCGTAACGATGAGCACGGGCAATAAGGGATTCATACTCTTGGTACCCTTCTTCTTTTTTATTCACGCCAAGCCATGTAATAAGCGGTTTAATGGAAAGACCCTGCACGACAAGCGAGAACAATACGACACTAAAAGCAAGAATTAAGATCTCCTCACGACCTTCAAAATCTCTCGGAAGGCTAAGAACGAGTGCGATGGATAAGGAACCTTTCAGACCGCCCCAATTTAAGACATGCTTCCAGGAGAGTGGGATGTTTTTAATAAACAGAAGGCTGCCATAGACTGCTAAGCTTCTGGCGATTAGCACGATTAAAATGGCGGTGAAAATAAGCCCCCAATGTTCTGCCACATTAATCCGTGTTATTTCTAATCCCACCATTAAAAAGACGAGGGAATTGGCTAGCAGTGTTGCGACATCCCAAAAATTACTGATGTTTAATTTGGTGGCAGGACTCATGCCTATCTTTGAACCATAATTTCCAAAAATAAGGGAGGCAACCACAACTGCGATAACCCCTGATGCCTCAAAGCTTTCTGCAAGTAAGAAGGCACCGTAGAAAAGAATAATGCTAAATATGATTTCTAATGGATAATCATCAAAGTATCGAGTGAGTCGCGAAAAGCCATAACCAAGCAATCCTCCAATAAGTAAGCCTAAGGAGATAACTTTAATAAATTCCCATACGCCATGTCCAGCGCCTAGTATCCCCATGTCGAGATAGGAGATCAGGGAGAAAGCGGAAATGTTGAATAAGACAACCGCTAGTCCGTCATTAAACAGGCTTTCCCCTTCAATTACTGTAGAAAGTCTCTTTTTCACACCTACACTCTTGAAGATGGATAAAACACTAACGGGGTCTGTAGCACTCATTAATGCTGCAAATACAAAGGCTGCAGGGATGGAAAGTCCAAGAAGCCATAAGGATGAAAAGCCGATGATTAGAAAGGATAAAAAAGTCCCACCAAACGCAAGTGCCAAAATCGGTTTTTTGCTTTCGTTTAAATGGGAAAAAGGGAGCTTTAACGCTGCTTCCCCTAATAAAGCAGGTAAGAATAACGTTATAATAACAAAGTTAAAAACTTCTCCTTCTGTAATAAAGTCTTTTAATGGCTCTAATACAGGAATGTTCACAAGCCCAATGATTGCCCCGACAATGACTAACGCAATGGGGTAGGGCTGTTTAAATTTCTTTGCAATCGCCGTAATCCCAGCTGCAATCATAACTAAAATAAGTCCAAGTTGAAAAATATGATGTAAATCCAAGTCATACATGATTCGTTCCTCCCGTACATGCAATTTTTATCTCATAGTATTCATACTTCCCTATTGAGAGAAAAACATTTCTCACTAGGTTGATTTAGAATCAATGAAAACTCTATAAAAAACAATGGAACCTAATTCCTGTATTGAAAAGGAGAAGAAATTTCATTACAGTAAGGAGGAGAGTCATATAAAATGCGTTATAAAGAGTAGGTGATAGATATGGCATTTATCATGTCTGATATTGTAGCTTCTCATGCAAAGTCTAATAATGAATAGGCGAATCTTTGCATGAGTTACCATTAAAAAATATATTCGTCTAAAGTAATTATAGGCTTTGCCCCTTATTTTCCATATTACGGATAAGGAGCTGTCTATGATGAGCTATGTTAAAGCGAATTCCATTTTACCAGAAGAGTTAATAAAAGAAATTCAGCAGTACATTCAAGGTGAAACGATATATATACCGAAAGAGAAGTCAAGCTATCAAAAGTGGGGAACGGCTTCTGGAGCAAGAAAAGCGATTGCTGAAAGAAACGCTTCCATTAAAAACGCCTATAAAGATGGGTTTTCAATAGATGATTTAGCGGAAGAATATTATCTGTCAGTAGATACCATTAAGAAAATTATTTATTCTAGCTAGATATTAAGGAGACCATGATGCACGGGAAGTCTTTCCGAAAGGATGATTTCCGGTGCTTTCGTATATGCATACAACGAATAGAAAGGCTCTGCCTATGTACAAAACGTTTTCTAATTGTTTTCTGCATAGGAATAAGAGGGTTTCTTTTCTATAATAGGTAAGGATCTGAGTTACGTTTAAAGATTGGAGAGATAGAAATGGAGCCTTTTATTCGGGTGGACCAGTTCAATTTCATTGCACGGCAAGCGCAAGAATTAGCTAGTGGCCACTCAACTTCTAATGAAAAAGCCGTATTGGGCGCATTAGAATCAATGGCTAAAGAAAGAGTATTAGCATTAATCCCTGCAATTACAGAAGAACAAGCACAGTTACTTCAACCTATTACATTGGTGGATGATAAAGATAAAGCGGAAAGGTTTTTATCACAGTTGAAACCATACGTCATTCCGTTTCAAGTGACAGAGCAAGGAATCAAAAAATTGTTTCCTAAAGTTAAAAAGTTAAAAGTACCAGCTTTACAAGAATTAGACTTGCAGCAATTATGTTATTTGAGCTGGATTGATTACAGTACGAATAAAAAGTTTATTGTGCTGAAACATAGTGGGAAATTAACGGGGTTACACGGTTCCTTCGAGATGATAAAACAGAAAGGGATATGTTCGATTTGTCATAAACATGAAGAGGTAGGTTTGTTCCTGGCACATAAAAAAGGAAAAGTACAAGGGACGTTTTCCAAGAAAGGGAATTATATCTGCAGAGATAGTGAAACATGTAACCAGAACATTACCTCACTCGATTATTTACATGACTTTGTAAATCGGTTAAAAGCTTAATAAGATGAGAAAAGTAAAAGGCTTATCCGCTGGGGACAAGCCTGTTTTTTTTAGATGGTTTCCAACACATTCCCTTTCTTAGCTTCCACGTTCCGATAAACCAACGCTAACAACATGGCTGGAATGGTACAAACGACCATGCCAATAAAAGCAAACCGTGGTTCGATTTCATATAAAAAGCCACCGAAAATGGTGAATACTGCAGTACTCCAGCTAAGCGCTAATGCAGAGTAGATGCCCTGCGCTTTTGGTATCTGTACTTGCGGAATATTGTTAATTAAGTATTTCATAAAAGCATAATGCGCCATCGCAAAGGAAAATGCATGGAGAACTTGCGCAATACTAAAGATAACAACGCTTGGAAAGGCAAATACGGCAATCCAACGTACAGAGGAACCAATTGCTGACAGTGTTAGTAAGGCTCCTACTGAAAAATTACCAAACCTTCTATCGGCAATTGAGAAGAAGATGATTTCAGCTATAACACCAATGTTAATAATGAGACCGATTAAGTATGTTGGTGCGTTGATATCTTGTAAAAAAATATAACCATAATTGTAGTAACTCGCATGTGCTGCCTGTAGTAATATAACAATTAAAAGTACGAGGCTAAAATGTTTGATTTTGAATACGGAAAAAAGCCCAATCTTTTGTGTTTGATCCGCTGGTGGTTTTATAGATAAGACAGCGGGTGCTTGCAACAGACTAAGCACCACAAAAGCTACTATTCCTAGTAATAGCGCCCAAAAAATGATCTCATCGCCAAATCTCGCTGTGAAAATAGTAAGAACCATGCCAATTGAAACAAACCCAATCGATCCCCATTGGCGGCTTCTCCCATAATGTTTTAATTGTTTATTTTGTACCAGCACACCAGCAGCACTATCTAACGCAGGCATAAGTGCTGGATAGAAAAGGTGCAGAAGGATGGTTGCTCCCATTAAACTCGTAAAGGATCCTGCCGGAATGTAAGCGATAAGGGCAATGAATGTCCCAACCCCCGCTATGTTTAATAATCGCTTACTGCTAACCTTATCGGAAAGGTAAGGAAAGGCAAATAAGGTAGAGAGTCCTCTTGCGACCAAGCCTACACTCATGATCAAACTAGCTTCTGAAACGGTAATACCTTTTGTATAGATCATCCACCCGGCCCAATAGGGTAGAAAAATGCCCCATGTCATAAAAAAACTAAAAAATCGTATGCCCATCCAACGTTGTGTATTCATTCTATATCCCCCTCATTGATTGCATGATATCATGGAAAGAAAATAGAAAATATGAGATATCTCCTATTTTGAGGTGAATAATGGAAATTTATAAAGCGAGCAAAAAACGCCTATATGTAGAAAACCACTCAATTGAACATTTGTTTTCTGCCCCGGTAGAAGCGTATATGGAGGTACATGAATATCAGCGTGATGATTGGATTATTCAAGAAGGAACGAGGCCTGACTTTCTATATTACGTGGTAGAGGGAAAAGCAAAGATCTATATCACCCATCAAAATGGGAAAGTATCGTTAATTAATTTTATCAATGCTAATGAATTTATTGGGGAAATGGAATTATTGCATGATGTGTATTACACAAAGGGGATTCAAGCCTCAACAAAAACCATTTGTTTCGCTCTGCCGATGCATAACTATCGCAGGCAACTGATGGAAGATGCGAAATTTTTGCGCGAACTAACGCGGTTTTTAAGCGTAAAAGCAACCCAGATGGCAATGAAATATACGCAAAGTCTTGCCTTCCCACTTGAAAACAGACTTGCTGATTTCATCCTGCAAACGGCCGATAACGGGATTTATAAAGAGAAACACGTTACAGTTTGCGATTATTTAGGCGTGTCCTACAGACATTTATTACATGTGCTGACCCAATTCTGTGAAAAGCAGTACTTACAAAAGGAAGGCCGGAAATATCACATTAAGCAATATGATTCCTTGAAGAGTTTGTCTCAAGTTCTAAGGAATAAGTAAGAAAAGCCAGGCCCTGCAGTTTGGTGCAGTGGCCTGGCCTTTTTGTTATTACACTCCTGGGAACCAGCCAGGTGTGTTTATGATATTTTTCCAAAGTGGGTCTGGTACAACTAATTCTTCTTGCTTCTCTTTATTAATTTCCGTAATGATTTCACTTTCTCTTCCTTCGGCTATCTTTTGGACCCAATCAGGATCAATAACGAGCTCTCTACCTAGGGCAAGAAGTGGGACACCTGTATTGAATGCTAGTTTCGCATCTTCTGCAGTATAAATGGAACCTACACCGATTAAAGGTACACGCTCGCCAATTGTTTCAAGCAGGTGTGCGATACGAGTTTTCTCTAAATCTTCTACCCCTCTTCTTGGTTTAGAGAAGAAGTCGAACAAGGAAACATGTAAGTAATCTAGTTTTTTATCTGCTAACACGTCTACTAAATGAAGCGTCTCTTCCATCGTAATTCCTGGTGTCTCAGGCTCTTCCGGAGAAAAGCGATACCCCACGATAAAGGAGTCATCTGCATGCTCTGCAACGACGCTTTGTACTTTATCAACAATTGCAAGTGGGAAAGTCATGCGTTTTTCCAGGCTTCCACCAAACCGGTCCTCGCGTAGGTTGGAATGTGGAGAAAAGAATTGCTGGATTAAGTAGCCATTAGCCCCGTGAATTTCCACACCATCATAACCTGCTTCAATAGCACGACGAGTTGTTTCACCAAAAGCTTCAATAATCTCTTCTATCTCTTCTTCGCGTAAAGGACGTGGCTTGGCAGCACCTTCTCGATCTGCTGGAACGTCACTTGCGCTCACAACATCGCCATCTGGAACAAGATCTGTGGGACTCATTTTTCCAGCATGGAAAATTTGTAAGATGGCTTTAGCGCCTTGTGCTTGAATTGCTTTTGCTAGTTTGCTTAAGCTCGGAATCATGGCATCACGATCTGCCGCAAATTCATTAGGAAATCCTTTTCCACTCGGTAAAACATATGTTGTAGCCGTGATGACCATGCTTACACCTTTAGAACGGCGAGCATAGTAGTTCACCTCTGCGTCGGTTACAGTACCATCGGGATTGGATGAAGAGTTTGTCATTGGCGCCATCACCAAGCGGTTCTTTAATTCAACACCATTTTTTAACGTTAATGGAGAAAACAAATCTTGATATTCTGGGTTCATTTTTTACTCCTCCTTGTTCTCGATATGATAATAGATCAAGGTGGGTTTGTATAATATTATGCTCGCTAATCGCTTTCATTGGAGCGGGGTCGAATTTTCCTAAAAAAAGGCACGGAATCAGCGTTAGTACATCTTGATCCCATGCCTTTCATTTACTCCAATTCACCTAATCGCTCTAAAACGGCTTCTCTCAGCGGCATTCCTTTTTGTGCTCCATGGTGCTGGACAGATAAGGATGCTGCCGCATTTGCAAAGGAGACAGCTTCCTTTAAAGCTAGGCCCTCAGCAATAGCCGAAGCTAATGCACCGTTAAACGTATCTCCTGCACCTGTGGTATCCACTGCTTTGACAGGGAAACCTGGAATGCGCATAAGGGATGTACCGTCATGGTAAAGTGCCCCTTTTTCTCCTTCTGTGACGATTAATTTGTTAGGAAATTGAGCGACAGCATCTTCTGGTTCCATACCAAAGAGTTCCTTACATTCTGTTTCATTAGGTGTGAGGTAATCAGCTAGTGCAATTAAGCCAGCTGGTAAGGCTTGCGCTGGTGCAGGGTTTAAGATGATCGTGGTTCCTACCTTGTTCGCCATATCTCCAAATGCCTCTACCACGTTGAGCGGGATTTCGAGCTGGAGGATTAACACATCACTCTTTTGAATGATGGCTGCGTATTGCTTCCATTCCTCCGCTTCCCACGAGAAGTTAGCGCCTGGTATGACGATAATAGAATTGTCGCTTTCTGCCACCGTTATAGCTGCAATGCCTGATGAGCCATCCTTTGTTTTTACATATTCTGTTCCGACGTTTTGTTGGGTTAAATTTTCTATTAATGAAATACCAAATGCGTCTTTCCCAACGTGTCCGATCATTTTCGTCGTGTTACCAAGACGAGCGGCAGCAACTGCTTGATTTGCCCCTTTGCCACCCGGGTTTGTTTGAAAGTCTTTCCCTAACAGTGTTTCGCCTTTGTTCGGTGTTCGATCCGTTGTGACGACAAGGTCCATATTTATACTTCCAGCTACCGTAATCATGTTTACCACTCCTATCGATGTGAAAGCTGTCTCAATATTTACTAGATTATGCTTTCACATAATTCCGCGCCCTAAAGTATATGATAAGCGCTACAATTAATCCCGCAATACCAAATGTGAGCAGGGTCACTTTTACCGAAATCCCTACCGTTATAAGAGCACTGACTACCCCATATGCAATCGGGTCAAAACCATTCATGGCAAGGAAAATAATGCTCATGACTCTTCCCATTAAACGATTATCCGTTGTTTCTTGTACTGCTGTAAAAAACGGGATATAGACAAAGGACATGGAAAAGCCAATAAAGAAGACAAGAACTGTCAGTAAGATAAGGCTAGGTGCCTGACTAAAAATCAAAAAGCTAAGGATGGCAGCAAGTAGCCCAATAATAGAGGCCCTTCCTTTTCGCTTAATATGAACTTTACTAAGGATAATCGTACTGAATATCATTCCCACGCCTAAGCTAACTTCCATGGCACTTAAATTAATTGGGCTACCACCATGCAGGTCAACGACAAGGGGGAAGGCAATATTCAGTGTACCAAAAATGAAAAAGTTAAGTGTTATTAAGACAAGAATACCCGTTAATAAAAAGGATGAACGGCGAATATAAGAGATTCCTTCTTTTAAATCGTGTAAAGGTTTAGTTTGGTCCGTCTTTTCTACATTTCCTTCCTTCACAAATGGCGGAAAGATAATAACAGCTGAGAGAAACACGAAAACAGATGCTACGAAATAGCTTGTTGCCACACTGGATACTTCCATAATAATTCCAGCCAGGATGGGGCCGATAATGAAGGAAATCTGGTCGATACCTTGAAAATAGGCGTTGGCCTGTTGTAATTGCCACTTCTCCACAATTTTGGGGATCATAGAAGAGCTAGCAGGGCCGAAAAATGCATCAAGCATACCAAACAAACCAGATAAAATAAGTAGTAGCATAAGACTCATGTTATCGCTGGAGACCAAAAGAAAAATACTAAATAAAAGCATGCTTTGAATTAAGTTAGTCCAGAACATGATTAGCGATTTTTTATATTTATCAGCGAGAACCCCACCGAAAACCATCATAATTAAACGGGGGACGGTTGCAGAGATTAAGACAAGACCCAAAGAGCTGGCACTAAGTGATGTTGTAACATACCAGGTCGTTGTGGTTAAAAACATACTGAATCCCACAATTGCAAAGATCCCAGCGAGAAGTAATATAGAGAAAGTCCGATTTTTAAACAAAGATTGCTGTACCATTGTGCAAACTCCTTTCACCGACTATGACACTAAATTAAGCTGACGAACGTTCGGTAGTTAAAATCATAACCTCATTATAGTGATTTGTAAAGGATGAGATTTTGTTGGTGAACTGGCCATTTGGTAGTATAGGAGAGTGAAAAAATGATACGTAAAAAAACCTCTATCCATAAAGGGTAGAGGTTTTTGATAGTTTCTTTCTATACTTAACGAATTGTTTTCAATGCAGTAGACCAAGGGATAAGCTGGTCAAGCATTTGGTTAACGGAGTCTGCTTGAACAGCAGCTGGTTTGAAGTCTGCTCCGTTTTCAAAGTCTGTGAATAAAGAAAGAGCTGGGTGAACACGAACATCTGCTACTAGCAATTCACCTAGGATTCCACGTAAATGTTCCGCAGCACGTGCTCCACCAACAGAACCGTAGGATACGATACCTGCAGCTTTGTTGTTCCACTCTACGCGGAGATAATCTAATGCGTTTTTAAGTGATGCTGTAATAGAATGATTGTATTCTTGTACAACGAAAACAAATCCATCTTGTTTCGCAATTGCTTCTGCCCATGCAGCTGCACCTGAAGTGTCTCCGCCATTTTCGCCTAGTAGTGGCAATTTGTAGTCTGCAAGATCAATAACCGTATAGTTTGCATCCCCGCGTTGGTCTGCCAATTCTTGTACCCAGTTTCCTACCTGTGGACTTAAGCGACCTTCACGTGTTGAACCTAGAATAATACCAATGTTTAGTTTTTCCATTTTTGTTTCCTCCTCTTTTTCTCTTCCAAAAAATTTATTGAGTAAACCCATTGCTTCCTCCATCTTAAAGCACTTATCTTGGATTCCATTTGGCAACCGCAAGGAAAATTACTTTAATCAATACATTTATTTTAAATTAAATTATCTTTAATTCAGTATAATCATAGCAGTTACTTTTAGTAACGTCAACCTTTTAGTTTTGAAGTCGCGTAAGAACACGCTCAAGTCGCACGGGAAGCTACAAAAGTCGCGTGCTCACTGCCTCAACTCGCGCGAGAACTATCAAAAGTCGCGTATCCATTACCACAACTCACGCGAGAACTATCAAAAGTCGCGTGGCCACTACCACAACTCGCGTGAGAACTATCAAAAGTCGCGTATCCACCATCCAACCGATCATGATGATACCTAAGGTCGCACCCCAGCACAAACAAAAAACCGTCTACCCTCACGGATAAACGGTTTATCTCTAACAAAAATTCTATTAAACTAAGAAATATTTACTTCAGGAGTTTTTAGGCCTTCCATCTTCTTATCAGACGGTACGAAGTTTAAGATGATCATGCCAATAATGAAAAGAATGATAAGGCTTAAAATACCAGCATTGGTTTTCCCGGTGATTTGCGCTGTGGCACCTACTAGTATAGGTCCTGCCACAGATGCAAATTTGCCAAAGATATTGTAAAAACCAAAGAATTCATTGGCATTAGCTTTTGGAACGAGCTTCGCAAAATAAGATCTGCTTAATGCTTGAATGCCGCCTTGAGAGGTGGCAACGAGCATGGCAAGAACCCAGAAGTCAAATGCTGTTTCAAGGAAATAACCATAAATACATACGATCGTGTACACAATGATTCCTACGTTTAACATAGCTTTAGCGGAAAAGCGATCTGCTAGTTTTCCGTATAAAACAGCAAATGGGGCTGCTACTATTTGAGTAACCAAAAGGACGACAAGTAATATGGTGGAGCTAACGCCAACATCTGTCCCATAAGCGGTAGACATGGAAATTATCGTTCCCACCCCATCTATATAGAAAAAGTATGCGATGAGAAAAATAGTTAAGTACTTATATTGGCTAATATTTTTTACTGTGTTTTTAAGGCGTAAAAAGCTTGTACGAATCGGTTTCGGACCGCGTTTGATTCCATGGATTTGTTTTACGTTTTTTAACATAGGAATAGAGAATACGCCCCACCAGATGAAGGTGATAACAAAGGCGATTTTACTAGCTGTCGTACTGGAGATTGGGATAATTTCTTGCTGTGCCATCAAAATGATTCCAATACTGATTACAAACGGGATAGCACTCCCAATATAGCCTAGTGCATAGCCTCGTGCTGATACTTTATTCATCCGTTTATCCTCTGTTACGTCAACGAGAAACGCGTCATAAAAGAGATTCGCCCCTCTTAATCCTAGCGAAGATATCGTAAAGATAATCAGTAATAGCAACCACTCTCCTTCAGGAACGAAGATGAGTGAAAAGGTGGAAACCAGACCTATTAATAAAAAGCCAAAGAAAAACTTTTTCTTGTATCCTTCATAGTCAGCAAAGGTTCCTAATATTGGTCCTATCATTGCCAGGATAAAGGTGAAAATAGCAATCGTGTAACCAAGGTATGCCGTAGAATCTGCAGCCTCTACACCTGCAGCTGTTGCTTGTGCTTTATAAAAAATTGGAAAAATGGCAGTAGTAATAATGATAGAGTAAGCACTATTTGCCCAATCATAGTACATCCAACTCGTTTCTTGCTTCGTAAACTTTTTCATCAACTCTCCCCCTTGGTTCTATTTTACTAAAATTTACAAGATAAAGAAGGCGAAGTTTAAAAAATTACAGAAATTTTATATAACTTCATAGATTTGGCTAAGAATTTCCCTTAAAATTAATTGTATTAAAGGATCTTATTAACGATGATTAATGTAATAATATGAAGTTATGGCAACCAGATATTCTCATTTATAGAGTTAAAGTTATGTGAATGCAAGGGGCGAAAATACATGAAACACATCTATGCCTTTGAAAAGGTTGAAGAATATGAAAAGCATCAGAGTATAATAGATCGATTTTGTAAGAAATTGGTGAAGTTTCAAAGAGTACTAGAAAAAGATTTTGCTTTAAGAGATTTACCTAAAGGGATTGTTTGGACTTCGGAAGAGTTGGCTACTACTACTTTTTCCAATGTACCAATCCCAGCTTTTACAAACAAAGACCTTATTTATATTTCTCCTGATTTACCAAACTGGAGAAGATTATTTGTTGATCAACTAGAGGGACGGGAAAACCCCAAGATAAAAAATTTTTACGAAAACCTTTCGGAAGAACATATATTTACAATAGTGGGTCACGAACTAACACACCACTCTGATTTGTTTATGGATGAATTTGATGATGAGCGAGAGGATGGAATCTGGTTCGAAGAGGGAATGTGCGAGTATTTACCTAGAAAACTGATATTAGATGAAATAGAGTTTACCAACATTACGAATGTCGAAAGGGAGCTAGTGGACATATTTAAAGATAAATATGGCGAGCGCTCTTTAGAGGAATTTGGCAGTGCTAGTTATCAAGGGAGCTTGAGTAGTATAATGTATGACTATTGGCGTAGTTTCCTCGCTATTACATATATCGTAGAGGAAAAGGCGAACCATGATATCCATCAAGTTTTCAGAGATTATCATAAGTGGCATAATGAAGGTAGAAAAGTACCTTTGACGGAGTACTTTGAGATTCAGAGCTTATTTGTGTAGCCTCACAAGTAAAGGTATGATTATACTGCTGTATACAAAAAAGATTTCACTGCAAAAAGAGGGCGAATAAACAAGGGGGAGTTCATTTGAAATTAGAAAAAGTTCGTTGGGGAATAATTGGTTGTGGAAATGTGACCGAAGTGAAGAGTGGGCCGGCCTTTCAAAAGGTGAAGAATTCCGAGTTAGTAGCGGTGATGCGACGTAATGGCGAATTAGCGAAGGACTACGCTGAGCGACACAATGTCCTGAAATGGTATGATGACGCGGATGCGCTTATACAGGATCCCGAGGTAGATGCAGTCTATATTGCAACACCACCTGGGTCACACAAGGAATACACGTTAAAAGTTGCCGCGGCAGGGAAGCCGGTTTATGTGGAAAAGCCTATGGCCATTGATTTCGAGGAATGCAATGAAATGATTCATGCATGTAAAGCTGCCGGAGTACCATTATATGTTGCCTATTATCGAAGGGCGCAGCCGCGTTTTCTAAAAATAAAAGAATTATTGGATCGTAAGGCGATTGGAGATGTGCGTTTTGTTTCGAGTACACAGTATCAAAAAACGGCAGATGAAGTGAAAAAGGGAGAAGAACTTCCATGGAGACTGCAGCCTGCAATGTCAGGTGGGGGGCTATTCTACGATTTAGCTAGTCACACACTTGATATCTTAGATTTTCTACTCGGACCGATCAAAGACGTTCAGGGATTTGCGTCAAATCAGGCTGGTTATTACCAGGCTGAGGATATCGTGACAGGTACGTACCGTTTTGATTCTGGTGTACATGGTATAGGAAATTGGTGCTTTGCAGCTTTTGAGAATGTGGATGTAAACGAAATTGTAGGCAGTGAAGGAAAAATTACCTTCTCTACGTTTGGGGATGATCCAGTTGTATTAACAACTGCAGCTGGAGAGCAGCAATGGAAATTTGACCGTCCCCAGCATGTCCAGCAGCCTCTTGTAACAATGATGGTAAAAGAATTAACTGGAGTAGATACTAAATCCCCAAGTACTGGCGAGAATGGGGCTAGAGCTAACTGGGTATTAGATAAATTGGGGAAGCATTAAGGGTATATTTTTAAGCAAGTATGGCTCGTTTTTAGATAAGGCTGAAGTGTGGAAGCAGCAACAGGACAGGGTTAGAGAGCCTCTTAATTATCCAGATTCCGAACAACCACGAGGATACAACAATATTATTAGTAGGGCGGTCATTAACATGGCTGTCCTATTTTTCTTGGCCTTAAACGAAATTCAGATGATTATCAGTATGTTCCAATAAAACTTGCCAAACTAAGGTTGTTAGTTATATGATAAAACTAATATCGTTAGTTTTTTGAATAAGCGTACTTTATAAGCTTGCTTAGAGCTTTTAGCATGTCTTTTACAGTTGCATGGGCAAAGGGGGATTCACTGTGGTTTTAAATGTAATGCTTCGCTTTCTGTTAGAAGTTCTCGCACTAGTGGCAATTGGTTTTTGGGGATTCCAAAAAGGTAGTGGAATGATAACGAGTTTTCTACTGGGGATTGGAGTACCACTAATCATTGCAATAATCTGGGGAGTGTTTTTTGCACCATCCTCCACTGTCAATATACCAATTTGGCTGAAATTTGGTTTTGAGGTTGTGATCTTTGGGTTAGCCTTTGTTGCACTAGTTAGTATGAGATTTTCTGCAAGTGCTTATATATTTGGCTTAGCTGTTTTAATTAACCAAACGTTGCTGTACGTATTTAAACAGTAAGCAACACGTATAATGACGCGTCATAGATAATAAGGGGGTTATACAATGGAAAAACTTCATCCTGTCATGTTCTTAAAAAGAACCTTTCCCGTCAATTGTTACTTAGTAGAAGAGGGTCATGAGTTAACACTTGTTGATGCGGCGTTACCGTATAGTGCGAAAAAGATTGTAAGAGCTGCAAAGGAAATAGGAAAGCCTATCACCAAGGTTATATTGACACATGGTCATGGTGATCATGTGGGTTCACTTGATCATGTAAAAGAACTGCTTCCCAATGTAACGGTTTATATATCCAAGCGGGATGCGAAATTATTAGCAGGCAATCGCACTTTGGAGTCAGATGAGCCCCAAACACCAATTCGTGGAGGCGTCCCTAAAGGGATAAACACGAAGCCAGATGTGCTGATTGAGGAAGGTGATCAGATAGGTTCCCTAAAAGCCATATCTACGCCGGGTCATACGCCAGGTTCCATGTCTTTTCTCGATACAAGAACGAACGCTATGATAGTTGGAGATGCTTTTCAAATTCGGGGTGGGATAGCTGTAGCGGGACAAATGAGATGGACATTTCCGTTTCCTGCCATCGCTACATGGAATAAAGAGTTGGCACTTGAAAGTGCGCGTAAAATTGAAGCATATAAACCTTCCTGCTTGGCTGTAGGCCACGGGAAGCCACTGATGAGTCCCTTAAATCAAATACGTCACGCTATAAAAAATGCGGAAAAAAATATACAAAGAATCGATTAAGGAGAGGTTACATTGTCACCTAGACCAGGACTTAACAAACAAAAATTAGTAGAAGCAGCAATCGAATTAGCAAGCCAAGGCGGCATGGAGGCTGTTACCATGCATGCTTTAGCTAAAAAGCTTGAAGTGCGTCCACCTTCGTTATATAACCATATTAAAAGCTTAGATGATTTGCGTCAGCAATTAGCTTCGGTTGCCATAATCGACCTATATAACAACATGGAAAAAGTCGCTAAGGGAAAAGAAGCGCTTGAAGCAATTTCTGCGATCTCCAAAGCTTATATAGCATTTGCCCATAAGCACCCTGGTTTGTATGAGGCAACGTTAATTAAGTCAGATAGCAGTATACTGGCAGTAAAAGAAACAGGCGATAAAATAGTTCAATTATTTAAGGAAGTATTGGCAGTCTATCATTTAGATGAGAAGGAAACGATTCATCATATTAGAGGATTGCGAAGCATCCTGCATGGCTTTGCTACATTAGAGCAAAAGAGCGGATTTGGCATGCCGATTAATATAAATGATAGCTTGGAATATGTCTTACACACTTATTTTAATGGCATTAAACAGGGCTAAATGATAAAGGGAAATCAGGCCGAAATTTTGCATTTAAGAGTTAAGTAGATGAAGTAACTTACCAAGGAGAGCGACACCATGAAAAAGACCATAATTATTCTAGTTCTTACAGCAGTAATTATTATTGGAATAGGTATAACAATTAGTGTGACAGCCGAGAAAGATAGCGTTATCTACGTAGCAACTGATGGAAATGATGAGCAGAATGGCACCAAATCACAGCCTTATCGTACATTAAACAAAGCTGCAACAGAGGCGAAAGCAGGAACAATCGTTTATCTACGAGAAGGAACGTATAAGGAAAAGCTTGTCGTGCAGCACAGTGGTACGAAATCAAGCCCCGTTGTTTTTCAGCCATATAAGCAAGAAAAAGTGGTGCTCAGCGGTGAGAATCTACTAGATGAAGAGGGAGATACTGCCCTTGTCACAATAGAAAATCAAGATCATGTGACCATACGTGGCTTAACCATTGAAGATTTGACAACAGACTTAGCTGACGAAACAGTAATGGGAATGTATGTCACAGGAACTAGCAGTCATATTACATTGGAAGATAACCATGTGCGCTCTGTGGAGACCCATTCAGATGATGGAAATGCCCATGGTATTGCAGTTTACGGCACAGGCCCCATGAGCGACATCAATATTTTGCATAATACGGTAGAAGATTTAAAGCTTGGTGCAAGTGAAGCTCTCGTGCTAAATGGAGATATTGACGGTTTCAGAGTTGAAGATAATCTCGTTCGGCGAAATGACAATATTGGAATTGATTTAATCGGTTATGAAGGTATTTCTCCTGATGATGATTATGTAAGAAACGGCATCGTTAAAAACAATGAAATACACGACATCTCCTCATATGGCAATCCAGCTTATGGTGAAGATTATAGTGCCGGTGGCATTTATGTGGATGGTGGAAAAGATATAATCATCGAAGAGAATACCATTTATAAGAGTGATATTGGAATAGAAGTAACCTCGGAACATCCTGGTAAGTATGCAGAGAACATTGAAGTGCTGAACAATACAGTGTTTGAAAATTTCTATACCGGCATTTCAATAGGAGGGTATGACGAGGATCGTGGGGGAACAATCAATTCTACCATCTCTCAAAATACGATGTATCGTAATGACACGGTGGGACTAGATGGTGGGCAACTTTTAATTCAGCATGACACGAGAAATAACGTCATTGAAAAAAACATTCTCACTGCAGGATCTTCCCGTCTGTTTATCGCCAACTATTTTACAACAAACCAAAACAATACGTTATCCCGGAACGTCTTTCATAAGGAAGAAGGCAAAGGAGCTATATGGGTGTGGAAAGATGAAGAATATACTTCGTTCCCATCGTTCAAAGCAGCATCTGAAAGTGATGAGGAGTCAGACTATCTGGAAGTGAATTATATTAATACTGAAGAAGGAGACCTTCAATTGGAAGAGAATTCTCCTGCGGCAGAGATTATAGAATGAAAATCTAGCAGCTTGCTAGATTTTTTTATGTTTCAATATAAATTCGTGGCTAGAGGGTGAGTGTGTCGCCTAAGAGAGACTTCTTTTTTCCCAGGAAAGCTAATCCCTTCCTCCCACCAAATCCCGTCCATTAGTAAAAGGTAAACCTGGATAAATTTAGAACATTCGTTTTTTTTTATTGATTATCTAACAAATTATGGTAAAATTTTCATTGTTATGACATTTTTCTAAATGCAGTTACCACCAAATGTGTTGTTGGTAATAACAAACCCACGTATAAGGAAATTTACATCCTCTCAGTAAAACTCCACATGATCTCTTTCCTTAGAAAACCAACTTACAATTAAATATGAGGAAGAAGGTAATTCTTATGGCAATTCTAGCATTACATCAATTATCAAAGACCTATAAAAAGCAGCTTGTATTGAACGAAATTAGTCTGACAATCAGTTCCCCTGGTATATGGGCACTTATCGGGCCAAACGGGGTAGGGAAAACAACATTACTAAATGTTATAACGAATATCCTCCCTGAGTCGTCAGGGACTGTAGAACTGTTGGGGAAATCGAATAAGAGTCATAAGGTTTTTAAAAAGGTATCTTTTTTGCAAGATAATACTGTTTTGTTTGATTATCTAACTGGTTATGACCATCTTAACTATGTGTGCAAGGTACATAAACTAAACAAAAATAGAGTGAGGGAAGTTGCCGAACAAGTAGGAATGGAGGGATATCTCAAAAAAAGAGTTGGCAACTATTCATTGGGGATGAAGCAGCACTTATTGCTTGCAATGTCTATTGTAAATGAGCCCGAGCTTTTATTACTCGATGAGCCATTAAATGGCCTGGACCCCACAAGTGCAATTTTAATGCGAAAAATACTACTAGAATTAGGGAAAAAGAATACTACCATTATTCTTTCCTCCCATAACTTAAATGAGATTGATCGTCTAACCAAAAATGTGTTGTTTTTGAAGGATGGGAAGTTACTAGAAGTAGATATGGGTGAACATGAGACAGTCTCTTACTATTTCACCTTACCGAACCCAAGTGAAGCGCATGCTATTTTACGAGAAAAGGGATACATTGTCGAAGAAACCTCTAATGGTATTGTTACCGAAATCCCTAGTAGTAAACTGGATATGCTTATTGATGAAATTAAAGACCACTCTATCGAAATAAAAGATATTCATAAAGAAGTTACTGGTTCAGAAAAACTGTATGAAGAAGTCTTTGATGTGAGAGGTCAACAGGGATGAATCTATTATTATTTGAGTTTAAGAAAATTATTCGTACAAAGGCATTTCCGATATTTTTAATTGCTTCGTTAGCTCTCATTACAGGTTTGTTTCTAAGGAATGTGATACTCCAAGATACGATAATGGCACAAAAAATTGAGCATTTTTCAGAATATGCCTCTGAAGTCTCTAGCGAAATTGCAGGCGATAATATGACCTTGCATAGAGATGGACCTAGCGCTGCTATTGAAGAAAGATTAGAAGTGGGAAAACTATTAGCTGACCAATTAGCCCAGCTTTTGGGTGCGATCCAAAATAATCTATGGGAAGAAGAATTGAAGGTAGAGATAGAGGTATATGAAACGGCAATTACATATAAGAACATGAATGGCAATTTTCGAGCAAGCATTGCTGATATGGATGACATTAGCCGATTAAATGAGGAACTGTTACGTGTTGGTCTGCCAAAAGAGAACATGGATTTATCTATACAGACATCTATCTTTCTAAAAAAAGTAGTATCCTTACTTCTAAGCAAACCTGGCTTCTTAGTGTTCCTATTAGTGCTTGGTGTAAGCATAACAAGAGAATTTGAAGACCGGAATATCCAGATGGTCTATGCTCTCCCCATTGCGAGGTTGCAATACGTACTTACAAAGTTTACAAGTGTACTCCTTTGTGGTGTGTCCTGGTTGGCCGTCGTCTTTATTACGTCATACTTGTTACCGTTAGTTTTTGGTCATAATGAGGGAAATATCTTTCAGTACCCCCTCTTTACTGCAGAAGGGAATTTTATAACGACAGGGAATTTCGTGAAAAAGGCTATCCTGTATAGTGCTCTATTTATGACGTTTACGGTATCACTACTCACCTTTCTTGGAAATTTAACTAAGAATACAATTGTTTCATATTTAGTAGGGATATTTGTGTTTGTTGGTAGTTGGATTGTAATCGAAAATGGTATGGTATTTTCTTTGAATCCTCTTACATACCAAAATATAAATGCTAGTTCCTTGTATCAGCAGGGTTATGATGTGAAAGGTATATGTGCACTGCTTATTGCTTCTGTTGTTTTGCTGGCTTTAACTAGTAAAGATAGTTGGAATTGGAGGTCGGCAAGGTGAAAACATTAGGATTTGAATTCTTAAAGGCCATAAAAAAACGAACAAACATAGTTGCACTTCTTTTAACCCTACTTGCAGTTGTTAGCCTTTACTTCTTTAACTATACGGTGGCAGAAAACATCCATGAAGCTAATACTACAAGACTGCAAAATAGTGTAGTAATGAGAGAAGGGTTCATCCAGGAGTTGTTAGAGGATAAGGAAGCTGCAGAAGAAGCGAACAATATAGAAGAAGCAGAAGAACTAGCGATGATGATAGAAGAAGATGAGAATAAAAAAATAGCAACACAAGAAAGAGCGGAGGCTTTTGAAGAGAAAGACTGGCAGACCATATTAGAAGGTGATATCAGTGAATTACAGTCTATGTTTGATGAGTCATACGGTACTGATACACCTGGGCACGATATTGAAGGCCAAGATACGAATTGGTTTACATATAGGGCTACCCTTGAAGAAAAACAGCAATTACTGGAAAATAACGTTGCTCCGATGATCCAGAATGAGACAGATATAGCTTTTTTACCAACCGTTTACGACAACTTCACAGGTAGAGCTTTAGAAACTTGGGACAATATGACAAAACGTTATGGAACAACGGGTTATTTATTTTTGTATCAAGTCATCCAATCTCTATATATACCGATCATCATCCTAATTGGTTGCTTTATCTTTGGGAATAGCATTTCAGCCGAGGCGAGCATGAAGAGACGTGGCTTACACTTCTATGCAACGCTTCCTGTAAGAAGAGGTGCGGTTTACCTTACTAAATTCACAAGTGGGTTCCTCTACACTGTGGTTTTTACATTCCTTATGTTAGGTCTTCCACTGCTATGCAGTTTGTTTACAGCTGGAGCTGGGAGCTTGGATTATCCTGTGTTGGTGTATGACGGTCCTACTCCAAACCCATTTGGGGAGGAGTACACACAGCTCAAGGTTATGGAGGATACGTTTCATTTTATAACACTTAAAGAATATTTTGGTTATATTGTATTATTCACCATCCTGTTCGCGTTATTTCTTTACTCAATCTATTTTGTTTTATCCTTGTTTGTTAAAAACCCAGGGATTACCCTTTTTCTAACTGCATCTATCTTATTTATCGGGATCCATTTTTTCCAAAGCCCTTATAGCCCGTTTAGCTATATTGACATTCACCAGATTATTAACAGAGCAAAATTAACCGAAACAATCAACTTAGATTACTCCTATAAGATTGGTATCATCCTTTTTCCAACCATAGGGATAATACTTGCTGTATTGGGATATATAAAATTTCGATTTCGAAAGCTAATTTAATATGTAATTATTTGCAGTGAGGAAGGCCATCTTGTGTAGATGGCCTTTTTTGTGTGGCGGCTGCAGTTGAACGAAGGAGGGGTAGATGAGTAATCAGGTGAGATTACGAGAGCATATCAGCCGATCGAGCAAGAATATCGGCTGAGAGCGAGAGAGCATCAGCCAAGAAAGTGAGAGCATCGCCCGGGAGCGAGAGAGCATCGGCCGAGAAAGTGAGAGTATCGCCCGAGATCAAGGAAACATCAGCCGAGGAAGTGAGAACATCGCCCGAGAGCGAGGAAACATCAGCCGAGAAAACTCCCTCCTGCAATAAGCTCACCAGTTAAACAAGGAAACTTTTCCGGACTTGTGAGAAAACTCCTACAAAACAGTGAAAACTTTGCGAATTCAATTGACAAATTAAACATATACCTATAGTATCAGTAGTAATGATAATCATTATCAATTGAGGTGAACACATGATACAGGTAGAAGATGTGCAAGTCGGATACGGTGATGCACTTATTATAGATTCTTTAAACCTTACTATTCCAAAAGGGAAAATCACGACAGTAATCGGCCCGAATGGATGTGGGAAATCTACATTAATCAAGACAATTGCCCGAATATTAAAAGCGAATAGTGGTGCGATTTACTTAGATGGAAAAGCCATTAGTCGAACCTCTACAAAAGATATAGCTCGTAAAATGGCTATTTTGCCACAATCAGCGGAAGCACCTGCTGGTTTAACGGTGAGAGAACTGATTACATACGGTCGTTTTCCTCATCAGTCAAAGTTTGGTAAACAAAAGCAGGAAGACTTGGATGCGATCGACTGGGCTCTTGAGGCAACCGGGTTAACGGACTTAGAAGCCCGTCCAGTTGAAGCGTTATCTGGCGGTCAACGCCAACGTGTCTGGATTGCGATGGCACTTGCTCAGGATACCGAAGTCGTCATTCTGGATGAACCGACAACATACTTAGATATGGCCCATCAGCTTGATATTTTACAGCTGCTGGATAAGCTTAATAAAGAACAGAACAAAACCATTGTGATGGTATTACATGACTTGAACCATGCTTCAAGATTTTCACATAACCTTATTGCAATGCGAGACGGAAAAGTCTTACAACAAGGTGCACCACATGAAGTGATGACAGCACCGAATCTGCAGGATGTGTTCCAGATTCAGGCGATGCTGACAGTCTGCCCATTTAGCCAAAATCCAATATGTCTTTCGTACGGCATGAAGGAGGCGTAGCCCATGTATGATGTAACCATAATAGGTACCGGTCCAGCAGGTTTATACGCATCTTTTTATAGTGGGTTGCGTGGCATGAAGACGAAACTCATTGACAGCCAGGCTGTGCTAGGTGGAAAAATACATGCTTACCCAGAAAAAATGATTTGGGACGTCGGAGGAATGCCACCACTTTTAGGTGAGCAACTTATTACTCGACTTTCTGAACAGGCTATTCTTTTCAATCCAACTGTTGTGCTAAATTCAAAAGTGGAAGGGATTTCACAACAAGATGGTGGGTTCCTATTGTCTACTGAAACAGGAGAGACTCATACCAGTAAAACGGTTATTCTCGCAACAGGTAGTGGAATTCTTACACCGAAAAAAATCGGCCTAGCAGGTGAGGAGAAATTCATTCAAACAAATTTACATTATACGGTAAAATCTTTAGCCCGTTTTAAAGATAAAGTCGTGTTGATTTCTGGTGGCGGAAATTCTGCCGTTGACTGGGCAAATACCTTAGAGCCAATTGCGAAAAAGGTGTATGTCACATACCGTAAGGATCACCTATCAGGCCACGAAGCAGAAATCGAAAGACTCTTGAACAGTTCCGTAGAGGTAATCTATCAATCTGTTATTACAGGGTTGAATGGTACCGATTATATTGAAAGTGTAACCTTGAATGGGACAGAACAGCTTCCAGTTGAGGAAGTGATTATTAATCACGGTTATGATAGTCAAAACGATTTACAGCAGCAAAGTGAAGTGGATATTAAAATGCATCCTGAATTCGGGATTCAAGGAACCAGCATGGCAGAGACTTCAGTTCCGGGAATTTTTGCAGCAGGAGATGCGGTTAATTATGATGGAAAAGTTCATTTAATTGCCGGTGCGTTTCATGATGCAGCGAATGCTGTAAACCGTGCAAAGCAATTTATTGAGCCAACTGCTGTTAAAACAGCGATGGTTTCTTCCCATCATGAGTCATTTAAAACTAAAAACAAAAAAATATACGCAGAATTGGAGTTATAATAAATGAAAAAGATCTTATTTATGTTATTAGTAGGGGTTCTTGTTTTAGCAGGATGTATGCAAAAAGATGAAGAGGATACTAGCTCGTCCGAGTCAGAAGATACAGCAAGTGAAAAGATTGTAATTGAAGATGGTTTTGGTGAACAGGAGTTTGATGAGGCACCACAAAAAGTTGTTGCAATCGAGTGGAGTATTGTTGAGGAATTACTAGCTGTTGGTGTACAACCAGTTGGGGTTACGGATATTGAAGGATTTAATAAATGGGTAACCATTGACGAGAAGTTAGATGACAGTGTAACAGAGGTCGGACTGAGAACAGAGCCGAATATTGAAGAAATTGCGAAACTTGAGCCAGATGTCATTATCGGCATGAAGGGGTATCAAGGCGAACTAAAAGAAGAGTTAGAGAAAATTGCTCCGGTCGTTATGTATGAAAACACCACCGATGAGGCAATTGGGGATTTATATGCAGACATGTTAAAAACATTTAAGCAAACTGCTAAGTTAGTTGGAAAAGAGCAAGAAGCAGAAGAACATATTACGAATCTAGAAGAAAAAATGTCTGCAGCAGCTGAGAACATTGAAGCGGCGGATTTACCAACGAAGGATTTTGTCTTTACACAAGCATATACGGTAAATGAAGCACCTACCTTCCGCTTGTTTACTGAAAACTCTACTGTGAGCCATGTATTGGAAGGTCTAGGACTAACCAATAAAATCCAGGATCAGGAACCACAATCTAGTGGGTTTATTGAAGCGAATGTAGAAGGTGTATCTAACTATGATGAGGCGCTCTTTATCCATACGGTGCAAGAGGATGATCCGTTGTTTGACAACTTGTCAGGAAACAGTGCATGGAACGGCTTAAACTTTGTAGAAGAAGATGCAATGTATGATGTAGGAGCAGGAGTGTGGACATTTGGTAGTGTTTTATCAATGGAGACGTTGATTGAGCATGTAGAAGAAGCACTCGTGAAATAAGGCTATGAATGTAAAAGCTACGCTATATTCTATTGGAAGTATCCTATTGTTTCTTGTCCTTGGGCTCATTCACGTGAGCCAGGGACAAGCTTCAGGTGGATTTTTTGCATTTTGGACAGAGGTTTGGCACGATGAGCAACAAATGAATTTCTTATTACATAGTCGTATGCCCCGTTTTGTGATTGGTTGTTTGGCGGGTGCTGCATTAGCGGTAGCTGGAATGCTATTGCAAACGATGACGAAAAACCCACTTGCCAGTGCAAGTACGCTAGGTATTCATGCAGGTGCCTACTTTTTCGTTGTTTTTTTCACGATTTTCTTCCCGGGCATAAGTGGTGCTTCCCCAATTGCAGTAACAATGGCAGGTGGTATATTAGCGGCTCTCTGTGTAACGTTCCTTGTCGGAAAGTCGCTAGACCCTGTGCGTATTGCATTAACAGGAATGATTGTCACGATGTTGTTTTCCTCGTTTACGAGTGCACTGCAGCTATTGTTTCAAAATGAAGTTTCAGGGCTTTTCCTTTGGGGAGCAGGTACCCTATTACAACTTGACTGGGGTGGGGTGCAGTTTGCTGCACCATGGATCCTGATTACCCTTGTCGTAGCACTTATTGTAAGTCGAAGATTTGATATTTTACTATTAGGTGATGAAACAGCGATTGGGCTGGGACAAAATATTACATTAAGCAAGCTTCTAGGCTGGGCAATTGCTATTTTGCTAGCGGCGGTTACGGTAACTGTTGTAGGGCCAATTGGGTTTGTTGGTATTATAGCGCCACATTTAGTCCGCTTAATGGGTTTCAGAATGCATCGCACCATGATCTTTGGCAACATTGTTGTGGGGGCCAGCTTGTTAATCGCGGCAGACATTTTAGTACGTATCATCTCGCAAACTTCTGAACTGCCCGTCGGCGCAATGACCGCAATTGTTGGAGCTCCATGGCTTGTTTACTTAGCATTGAAAATGAGTTCCCAGTCACGCGCGGCAGGGAACGCCTTAGAAGGCAAAATACGTATCACGCGCTACAAACTGTTTTATCCCATTCTTGCCGTTGTAACATTACTAATTGTGATGACGAGTCTATCCTTCGGTGGAACCAGTTTTACGAAGTTGCTAGAATTACCGCAGGAAATCATGTATAACACATTTGTTTGGGACATCCGTGTGCCGCGTGTATTTGTTAGCTTCGGTGTCGGCATGATGATGGCAATAAGTGGCCTTTTGATGCAAACGGTGTTGCGAAACCCGCTTGCAGATGCTTCTGTACTTGGAATAACGTCTGGGGCTAGTGTGTTTGCCATGTTGTTTATCATCGTTTTCCCACAAGCTCCTTTTATATTCGTTCCAATCGGTGCATTACTTGGTGCTCTTATTACCATGGGGATCGTACTCGCAATTAGTGCACGTAGTGGGTTCCAACCTATGATTCTCCTTTTAATGGGGATCGCGATTTCTGCCGTTGGTGCTGCCATCATTCAGATTTTGCTGGTAAAGGCCAATGTGCATGCTACCCAGGCCCTAACGTGGCTAGCTGGTAGCACATATGGCGTGGGTTGGGGTCACTTTATCATTTTCATCATTGCGATGATTATTATTTTTCCTATTGTGGTTTCCTTGGCTACAACGTTTGAGATCATGTCCTTTGGGGATGCCGTTTCGATTGGTCTTGGGGTTAAAACAGATCGTATAAGATTATTAATGATTGTTCTAGGTGTGGTTTTATCTGCTATTTGTGTGTCAATTGTTGGTGCGATCAGCTTTGTTGGACTATTGGCGCCACACATTGCAAGGCAGCTTGTCGGCCCTAAATTGCTACGATTATTGCCGTTAACATTAGCGGTTGGTGGAATACTCCTGTTATCTGCAGATTTTCTTGGTCGCTTTGTCCTTGCACCTAAAGAAATTCCAGCAGGGATCATTGTTTCCTTAATCGGTGCACCATATCTTCTATATTTATTAAAGAAAACCAATACGGTGAAGAGTAAATAGAAAAAAGCATCCTCCCCTTAATTTAGAGGGAATGGATGCTTTTTTTACTAGGAGAAGGATACCTATCCTACGCATCAATACGTTCCTTACTAATTAATTTGCTGTTAAGCCACCATCAACACGATATTCTGAACCGGTGATAAACTTACTTTCATCAGAAGCGAGGAAGAGAACTAGATTGGCAATGTCCTCTGCTTCCCCGTAACGTGCTAGTGGGATTGCTTTCGTTTGCTCTTCTTTTGAGCTGCTTGGGTCGTCCGGGTTTTGTCCTTTCTCGATGGACCGCATCATCCTTGTATTAACTGGTGATGGATGAATAGAGTTGACGCGGACTCCTTTATCAGCAATTTCCACTGCAGCTGATTTAGTTAAACCAACAATCGCATGTTTAGATGCTACATATGGAGCAAGTCCTGGAAAGCCACCAAGTCCGGCAACAGAAGAAGTGTTAATAATGCTACCACTTTCTTGCTCAGACATGACGGGAAGCACGTGCTTCAGACCAAGAAACACTCCCTCGCCATTAACGGCCATAACCTTTTGATAGTCTTCTAGTTTTTGTTCAGCAATTAGGGCAACTTCGCCTTCAATTCCCGCGTTATTGAAAAAGATATCAATAGATCCAAATCAAATTGCTCTTTCGCTTTATTCACATACCCTTTTACTTCTTCCTCATTGGTTACGTTAGCCTTCACTGTGGCAATTTCACCAAACTGATCTAGGTCAGTTTTTACTTCATCTAACGCATTCTGGTTCATATCTACTAATAGTACTTTAGCACCTTCTTTTAAAAAGGTTTCGGCTGTTTTCTTCCCGATACCACCGGCGCCACCTGTAATGACTGCTGTTTTACCTTCTAATCTAGGCATAAAGATATCTTCCTTTCTGTTATATTTTAATATATATGGTTCATATCGCCTATATTATTTCTGTTCGCGAAATAAAGAGAACAAAACATGATGTAAAGATGTCTTTACGTATAAGGAGAACTTTGCTACTCTATATGTAAAGATATCTTTACCGTCGCATGGAGGTCGAGCATATGGGAGTGATTAATCATATTAAAAAGATCCGTATTGAAAAAGGGATCACGCAAATTCGAATGGCGGAGGATCTTCAAGTTACACGCCAAACGATTAATGCCATTGAGAAAAATAAATATAATCCGAGCCTAGAATTAGCTTTAAAGCTAGTAGACTATTTTAATGTGCCAATTGAAGAGATATTTATATTGGAGGAGGATGACACATGAATACAAGCGAAAGGAAGAAATGGGTAGCGATCTTAGAAAAATGGAGACCGTTTTTTATTATTGCATGTATTGCAGTTGGGTCTATTTTGGGGGCGTTTCTCGTTTATTGGTTTGAAGGAGAGTTTCCATACGAAGTGCTTGTGGGTGGCTTGTTAGCAGTTGTCATTTTAGCAGTAATAGAAGTGATAAAGAAAAGACGCAAAAAAGACAATGTACCGGAAGCAGATGAGAGAGTAGTGCGCAATGTATTCCGCTTTTTTGCATTCACTTCACATATCTTTTTAGCTGTTTTATTTATTGGAATGACAGTATTCACCCTAATAGGAAATGACGGAATCCCATTACTCTATTTATGGCTCTTTTTCTTTGCGTATATATGGGTTACAGGGATTGGTTCTTTGATAGCAAAAAGGAGATAAGAGTCGACGTGGCAGAGGCCACCTTCGAGACTGGAGAGACATTACAGCATATAATGAATCATGCTGACAAGGCTTTGTATAGGGCGAAACAGGTTAGTGTTATCCCGGAGCAAGCGTCCGTAAGACTCCCCCTTCAAAACATGAAGTGAAACCGTGAAGTTTTTAGTGGGAGTAAACGGACGCTAACACCCCGATTCGTTCAGCTAACAATCAGTGGTGAAAAAACGATAACCTCCACTGATTGAAGTTTCACGTTATGAAGATTTAAGTAGAGAGACAGTGGAGTGACCATGCCTCTCTTTAGATAGAGCTATTACGATAATAGCGCCGCCATATCTTCCTTGGATAATGCTTGATCCATCATTTTAATCTGCTTCGTAAGGTTTACCTTAGCTCCAATGACGGCAGCTTCAGGTAACACACAGGGAATGGCCTGCTGAATGGTTTTCCCTTCAAGGTCATAAAACACATAACCTTCTTTTTCATCTAGAATAAAGGA
The DNA here is from genome assembly GCF_059758495.1 of Oceanobacillus sp. GQ8. NCBI lineage: Bacteria > Bacillati > Bacillota > Bacilli > Caryophanales > Bacillaceae > Oceanobacillus > Oceanobacillus sp. GQ8. The sequence continues at coordinate 253,638 of NZ_JCAXEV010000002.1, forward strand.
GTTAATTTTCATATTTGGTGTGATCAGCAAGGTAATCTTCTCTTGATCATTCCACATTACTTTTAGAATCGTTTTCTTGCTTGCTTTCTTTTCAACGTATGCTTTTAGTTCTCTTAATGAAACGGTCTCTTCCATGGGGTAGCCTCCAAGTATTGCTGGTTGTTCATTCGTTACTATTAACTTTAGCATAGAATTATATGAGTGGTAAGCATCATCTGATTTCTGACCAAATAGAGAGGAGTGCGCAAATGAGGAAAAAGAGAGAGAAAGGACCAAAGAATCTTGTTCGAAAGTGGGTCATTACAATAGGTGGCTTTGTTGTGATGCAAATTGTATTCATTCTGACAGATGGAACGTTCCTTGAGGCAAACAGCAAAAAGCTGGGTGATGTGGCATATAATATAGTAGATTCGAAGTTCTTTTATGATTGGTTGATATTGTATGTAAGCCCGATTTTCAATATTATTACATTGCTCACTGTACTGCATATTATTTTTCATGGAACGAAAGATTTGGTCCGAATTAGCATTCCGAGAAGGTCATCTAATTAGGGGGGAGACCATGTTGAAACGACTATTGAAAAGTTCATTTTATTTTCTGTAACAAGTATTGGTGTCATTTTCTTTCTTCTGTATATAAAAATGCAGAAGCTGTATCAGCAAGAATGGAAAAAGAATGACTTGTGATAACAGCTTCTCACTTGTCGATAGTAGCTAAGAAAATTAATAGCGAAACTTTACTTCCAATGTAGCACGAATGACAATCTGTCCTGGCTCTATAGGTGTTGCTCCAGCTTCTGCGGACAAGGCTAGTTTAGAAAAAGGGACTGGCATCGTATCTGTTCTTTCTTCGATTCTGAAAGGGATGGGGTTCAAGTTTACTTTCATAGATGTAGCAATCGCGTTTGCTTTATCATAGGCGTTGGCTAATGCCTCCTGGAGTGCCTGTTGTTCGTATGTGTCGCTATTTTGGACGGTGAATTGAATAGAGTTGACTTGGTTTGCTCCACTCTCTACAGCTGCATCCAATATATTCCCAATTTGATCGATTGCTGTTATCTCCACTGTAATCATGTTTGTTACCTGGTACCCTCTAAGAATTTGTTCCCCCTCAATGAAGTCATAACGTGGGTTCACTGTATAACTAGTGGTTTGTATGTTTTCCCGGGGGACCCCGAATCGTAACAGTGCTTCGATAACCTGGTTCATGGCAGTGGCGTTTGCTTGTTGAGCTTCAAGAAGGGAGACGTTTTCTGTCATGACTCCCAGTTCTACATTCGCAACGTCAGGCTGCACGGAAACGGATCCATTTCCTACTACCGTCATAACCTGGTTTGATCCATTATGATCGTTGGGCATGTTTTGCCTATAAGCATTTACATATGGATAATACATACTTATTTCCCCTCTCCGGTCTTTTTTAAATACTATGCTGATTCAGGAGAAATGATTAGAGTAGTTTATTTGAAGAGAGGAGACGAGTCAATGAATCAGGTAATCTCAGCGATTTATATAGCAACGTCACTGCTAATGTTTTTTATTATTAGGGTTATCGTCATGTATGATGAATGGATACTTCCTGAAAAGCCTCTAGCGTTTATGAAAATGTCTGTTTATTACTTTCCGTATATTCCTTTAGTTATTGGTTTAGTCTATTTAGGTATTCATATCAATTCACTTCGTAATAAACATGAATAATGAAAAAGGCAATGGGTCGATTCCCAATGCCTTTTCTTTTAAATACCTAATGTTTTTTTATATTCTTCTAAATATGGCATTTCAGAAGGCGATCCTTGATCCATGGCAGCCATTACACGGTGCCATAGAGGATAGATTGGTGCCGGACGTGCGACAGATTCAATCTTGTCATGCTCTTCCTTTGTTAACTTTATTTCATAGGAGTTAATATTCTCCCGTAATTGTTCTTCATTCCGTGCGGCGATGACCACGGGCCCAATATTAGGTCGATCTTTCACCCAAGAAAGTGCGATTTGCGGAACGCTCGCTCCACGTTTTTCGGCAACTTCTTTTAAGACGTCAATGACGTTGTATAATCTTTCGTCATCCATTACCCAGGGCTCTGGCCATCCCTCGCCCTGTCTTGTGTTTTTCGGCGCACCGTTATTGCGGTCAATTTTACCTGTAAGAAGTCCTTCACCAAGTGGGCTCCAAATCATCGAGCCAATGCCCATTTCACTCGCTGCTGGTAGTAGCTCATATTCCGCTTCGCGAGCTTCTGGAGTGTAGTAGATCTGCTGACAAACCGGCGCGATATAGCCAGGCTTTTCGGCAATTGATAGCGTTCTTGCTAGCGCCCAACCACTATAGTTGGAAACACCCCAATAGCGAATTTTTCCGGATTTTACGAGTTCTGTCATGGTTTCAACCGTTTCTTCAATCGGTGTACGACCATCCCATAAGTGAACAAAATAAAGATCGATATAGTCTGTACCAAGACGCTCTAATGATTCATCAATGGAGTTTTTTAGATTGATTCGGGAAGCACCACGAGCGTTCGGATCATCGCTGAGAGGGAAGCCTGTTTTTGAGGTTAATATCACTTCATCTCGGCGCCCTTTGATTGCTGCACCTAAAACCCGTTCAGCATCACCCCGAGAATAAAGGTTTGCTGTATCAAACATATTGATGCCAGCATCCAATGCAATATCTACCATCTTGCGGGCCTCTTCTTCTTTTACATCTCCAGCAGGTTCAAAACCGTTTGTACCACTAAATGGAATGGTTCCAAGTATATACTTCGGTACACGAAGACCGGAGTTTCCAAGATTAATATATTCCATTATATCCCTCCATGTATTTATAACGCTTTATTATAGAAGTACCCTGATTGGAAGGGAGGATAAACGTTAGGGTTCAGTGAACATAAGGAAATGAAAAGATGGTGAAATGGCCAAACAAGGTTCGAGAAAAACATCTCGGATTTCTATTTTACGCCATGAGTATTGCTGGCAAAAAACAATTATAATCATTCTTTCCCTTGCCCTTATAGCATATCCTATGAGTTAATAAGGATGTCGGACCGACAGACTCTTGTGAAAGGAGGCTGATTATGATTTACGCAGAATTTGAGGTGATTTCCGCATAGCGGGAATCTCAACGTTTGGGGTCGCATTAAGCGACCCCATTTATTATCTCATCATTATTCGGAAAATTAGCATCTTTCCGTAACTGAAAAAGTCGATTATACTTAAGGACAAAGAAGTAAAAATAAAAAAACTGGAAGAAAGGAGATGAAGATTGATGATTAATTGGAATCTGTTTGAACACCGTAACAATGGAGACTTTTTGAAGGAGGACGTAAACCGTGCAATACAAAAATGGAAAAGAGGTTCTTCCCCCTAACCTTTTGAAAGAAATGCAGAAATATATTCAGGGAGAACTGATTTACATTCCCAAGAAAAAAAGTCAACGGGCGGGATGGGGAGAAGTAAACGGTTCACGGGAGATTATTGCCCAGAGAAATGAAGAGATTTTTAAGATGTCTAGAGAGGGAACCTCCCTTGAAGAGCTAGAGCAGATGTACAATTTGTCTATAGACAGCATTCGAAAGATCATATATAAAACGCGTAATATTTGCGATGAAACGTAAAAGCGTTCATAGGAAAAGCCGAGTTGAAATAAAGAAAGCGTGGTGAAAAAGTGGCATCTTTTCATCACGCTTTTTCATGTTGGTTATAGGAAACCACTATTTTTTATACAGGATAGAGGGTGTAAAGAATGGTTATAATCATTCTCTCCCTTGTTTGGTATGGTTGTTTCGTGAGTTAATAAGTATGTAGCGATAGCTAATGGTGAAAGGAGGCTGCATTATGTTGAATGCGTTAAAAAAGGTGATTTTAGTATAGTGTTGTTCAAAAAGTCCAGTAAAAACTTTTTGAACACGCAATATAAACAGAAGTTGAAATAATTGGTATTACCACCTGAAAGTATGCTTACTTTTATAAGTGAGTGAATTTCGGGGATATGTCTGTCACCGTGCCGACCTGAAGCCTTCCCGGTTGTTAAGAAACAGGTAAAACAACGTAAGGGGGGAATCACCGTGTGTTATCATTTAGATATTTATAGAAGTATCACAAACGACCGTATAGAAAATCTAAGAAAAGAAGCTAATGGAAATAGAAGAATGAATGACAATGAGGTTATCGATTGGTGGATAAGTACAAACATGCTTTTCATATTGTTTTTTCGATCGGGGAAAGGCTAATGAGCAAAAGGCAAGAGGTGGATATTACATTCTCGGAGACGAGTTTGGTTTAACCTATATATTAATTAAATTTCAGTTTACTACTAAAATCATAGAAATGATGATTATAAAAAGCCAAGAGCTAGTTTGTTTACAGACTCTTGGCTTTTTATAGTTCTCGTCTTTACATTCTAAACTTTTACTAGCAATCAGGTATAGTTTTTAATCACCTAATACCACTCGGTATGGAAAATTCCATCTTTGTCTTTCCGTTCGTAAGTATGAGCTCCAAAATAATCACGCTGTGCCTGAATCATATTGGCGCCACTTTGTGCGGAACGATAGCCATCATAGTATGTTAATGAGGCACTAAAACAAGGTAAGGACATGCCGTTTTCCATGCCCTTCATCGTAACCTGACGAAGTGACGCTTGGTATTTACCTGCTTTTTCCTTGAAGTAAGGGGAAAGCAATAGGTTTGGTAAGTTAGGATCTGCCTTAAAGGCTTCACTAATCGGATTAAGGATATCAGCTCGGATAATACAGCCGCCTCTGAAAATCAAGGCGATCTCATCGAGTTTCAATTCCCATCCATAGTGGTCAGATGCTTGTTTGTATTGATGGAAGCCTTGCGCGTATGCCGCAATTTTTCCCATGAAAAGTGCTTCCTTGACTAGGTTGAGCCATGTATCTTTGTCGATTTCCTCATCTGTAATAGATGGACCTGTTAATTCTGCTTCTGCTAAAACGCGCTCCTCTTTTAGTCCGGAAAGATATCTAGCAAATACAGACTCTGTGATGATGGAGAGTGGTACACCGACATCTAAGGCATTTTGACTTGTCCATTTACCAGTACCTTTTGAACCGGATTTATCGAGAATGACATCAATCATTGGCTGCTTCGTCTCCTCATCCACATGGGTGAGGATTTCGCTTGTGATCTCGATCAGATAGCTTTCCAGCTCTGATTCATTCCATGATTTAAATACATCTGCAATTTCGTTTACAGTAAGTCCTAGCTTTTCTCGTAAGAATTGGTAGGCCTCCGTAATTAATTGCATGTCCGCATATTCAATCCCATTATGGACCATTTTTACGTAGTGACCTGATCCTTCATTACCCAGGTAGGTGCAGCAAGGCTTTCCATCAACCTTTGCAGCAATTCCCTCCAAGATTGGAGCAACCTGTTTGTATGCTGCCGGGTCGCCACTTGGCATGAGAGCTGGTCCGTTAAGTGCCCCTTCTTCACCACCAGAAACACCAACGCTTAAAAAGTGAAGTCCAGCACGTTTAAGTTCATGGTATCTTCTGTTCGAATCTTGAAAGTTGGAATTACCACCATCCATGATGATATCCCCTTTTTCGAGTAGAGGGATCATTGATTTAATAACAGAGTCTACAACAGGACCTGCTGTCACCATCATGAAAATTTTTCTTGGCTTCTCTAAGGAAGCGATAAAACTTTCAAGCTCGTAATGTGCCTCCGCATTTTCATTTGGAAATTCGGCAATGAAATTTTCTGTTAGATCCGGCGTGTAATTATAAACAGCAACCTTCTCTTGGTGATTCACCATATTTTTTGCAAGGTTTGCTCCCATTACACCGAGCCCAAATACACCTATTGAATTCAATTTATGACACATCCTTTAAACAAATATACTTAGTAGTAAAATGAAGCCTAGGCCCACAACGGAAATTACGGTTTCAAGTAAAGTCCATGTGGAAAAGGTTTCTTTCATGGTTAAACCAAAGAATTCCTTAAACATCCAGAAACCTGCATCATTTACGTGTGAGGCGATTACGCTACCGGCCCCTGTTGCTAAAACCATTAATGCCAGGTTGACATCTGTTCCTTGCATTAACGGAATCACGAGACCCGCTGTTGTTAATGCGGCTACTGTTGCCGAGCCTAGGGAAATTCTTAAGATTGCAGCGATAATCCATGCCAATAGAATTGGTGACATACTACTACCCTCAAATAATTCTGCCACAGAATCGCCAACACCACCATCAATAAGTACTTGTTTAAGGACACCGCCACCACCAATAATGAGTAGCATCATACTAATGGAACGAATGGATTCTTCTGCAGATTTCATGACATCTTTCATTGGAATGCTTCTTGCAATGCCCATTGTGTATATAGCTAGCAACACTGATAAAAGCAATGCAGGAGTTGGTTCCCCAATCAGGTGCACAATTTCAAAAAATAGATTGTCTGAAACGCCCCAGACATCTTGCAGCAAATCTATAATTGTGGCGAACGCCATTAGAATAACTGGGAAGATAGCCGTAAATACGCTGATCCCGAAACCTGGTGTGTCTTCTATTTCAAATTGTTTTACTTCACCTAATGATTTAATATCCCCGGTTTTCTGGAAGGCATCCGGCACAAGTTTTTTTGCAACAATGGTAAATAGTGGACCCGCTATAACCACGGTTGGAAGCGCAATGATTAAACCGTAAATTAAGACCATTCCAATATTTGCTCCGTATTGCTGGGCAATAACTGTTGGCCCAGGATGTGGTGGTAAAAATCCGTGGGTCACAGATAACGCAGCAATCATCGGAATCCCTAAATAAAGGGTAGAAACTTTTAGCTGTTTTGCAATCTGATAAACGATTGGAACTAGCAATACTAGACCAACCTCGAAAAATAGTGCAATACCAATAATAAAGGAGGCAATTACGACGGCCCATTGGATATTTTTTTCCCCAAATTTTTTAATTAATGTAAGCGCGATACGTTGGGCGCCACCCGCGTCAGAAATGAGTTTACCTAAAATGGCACCAAACCCAAAGATTAGCGCAATGTCTCCAAGTGTATTGCCCATCCCGCCTTCAATTGAACCAACAATTTCATGAAGTGGCATTCCTAATGCTAAAGCCACTAGAAACGAGACAACGATTAGCGAAATAAACGTATTTAAGTTTAATTTCATAATTAATAGTAATAAGACGACAACCCCTAAAGCTACTATGAAAAGGGGGGTGAGATTTTCCATTACAGACACAACATTCAGCTCCAATCTAGTTAGTAAGTGTTAACGTTATTTTAATTTTTCTTGATACTTGGCGATTTGCTCGTACTCATCTTCCAAGGATCTAGAGATCCGTATGAAAATGGCCATCAATTCACGATAAGATTCCGCGTGTGAGTTATCTGGCTCATGTTTGTTTGTATAGCCGATTAAGTCTTCTGCCACATCAAAGGAGTCAATTTTTCCTTCGGCATAAAGGCCTAATAGACAGGCTCCAAGACAAGATGACTCATGGCTTTTCGGGATGACGACATCCTGATCAAAGATATCTGCCATCATTTGGCGCCATAACTCTGATCTGGCAAATCCGCCTGTTGCTTTTATGGCCGTTACATCGGTATCCATGACCTCTACCAATGCAAGGAAGACAGAGTATAGATTAAAGATGACACCTTCTAATGCTGCACGTACCATATGTTCTTTTTTATGATTTAAGGTTAATCCAATAAAGGAACCGCGAACATTTGCATTCCATAGCGGTGCACGCTCCCCAGCTAAGAATGGATGGAAGAGTAAACCGTTCGCGCCTGGTTCAACACGACTAGCAATCCTCGTCAGAACCTCATAAGGATCGACGCCTAAACGTTTTGCTGTTTCTACTTCACTTGCTGCAAATTCATCACGAATCCAGCGCAGCACCATGCCACCATTATTGACTGGACCACCAATAACCCAATGATCTTCTGTTAAGGCATAGCAAAAAATTCGGCCCTTTGCATCTGTTCTTGGCTCAGGGATCACGGTACGAATGGCACCACTTGTCCCAATGGTGACAGCTACTTCCCCTTCCTTGATGGCGTTTACACCAATGTTAGAAAGAACGCCGTCACTAGCACCGATAACAAAGCGTGTATCCGTTTTAATGCCCATCTCACGAGCTAAATCAAGGTCACATCCCGTTAGAATCTCCGTTGTGGAAGCAAGACGTGATAATTGGTCTGCTGAAATCCCTGCGATTTCCAAGGCTTCCTTATCCCACTCCAATGATTTAAGGTTCATCATCCCGGTTGCTGATGCAATGGAATGATCTACTACATAGTCGCCAAACAATTTATAGAAGACATATTCTTTAATTCCAATGTATTTTTTTGCTCTCTGCGCAATCTCTGGTTTATCGTGCTGTATCCATGTAATTTTACTTAATGGGGACATCGGATGAATTGGTGTACCTGTTCTTAAATAAACGTCATGCCCATTCAACTCTGATTTGATTTTCTTAGCCCAATGGGCACTACGGTTATCTGCCCATGTAATACAACGGGTCAGAGGCTGATTCTTTTCGTCCATGGCAATCACACTATGCATCGCACTGCTGAACGATATAAATGATAGATTATCAGGATTAATACCTGAATGGTTCATAACATTTTTTATGGATAGTCGGACAGCCAAAAATATTTCTTCCGGGCTTTGCTCAGCTGTTGAAACATCTGGTGTGCTTAGGTCATAACCATTGTTCTCCTGTGCCACTATTTCGCCCGTCTCACGATACAATACTGCTTTTGTACTTGTTGTCCCAATATCGACTCCAAGCATATATTTATTTGAATTCAATACTCTCCCTCGCAATCTTCATCATTTCTTCATTACTCCATAACTGTTCTACTTTATTCTGGACATCATTAAAGTTTTTATAAAATGCTTGATTAATCAAATCGGTATCTTTATTTGCGATCGATTCCATGATTAATTCATGATTGGCAATCACACGCTCAAAGTCTTTATCGTTCTCTTCCAATCGGTAGCGCATGGATAGAAGGATTAAACACTCCATAACGGGTTTAATATTCGACCAAAGCATGGAAATATAACGATGATCAATGGATCGGATGATCGTTTCATGAAACTCTAGGTCGAGAAAAGAAAATTCGTCGATATCCTTATACTTGACCGCAATCTTCATCATTTCAATTAACTTTTCAAGCTCACCGACCAGTTTGCCGTTATCCTTATGCAGCAAGCGCTCAAAAACAAAGGATTCCACCATCAGGCGTATATCATATATTTCTTCAATATCTTTTTCGGAAATTCCAACTACAACAACACCCATTCGTTCAGGTCGAACTAAGTTTTCAGTGGTTAATGTCCTAAGTGCTTCCCTGATGGGTGATCTACTTACTTGAAATTCTTTGGCAAGCTGGTTTTCGGTTAAAACGGTTTCATCTTTAATAGCCTTTGTGATAATCCGCATACGCAACTCTGCCACTACTCTTGCACCCATTGACGCATTTACTAGTCTCTTTTCTGGGTAAAGGGCTTTCATATGAATCAACATCCTTTAAATAGAAGATGAATACTTGTATACAAGTATCCTAACATATGTATTTTTTGTTGTAAACGCTTTTAATAGCCTCTATTTAAAATTGGATAATCGATGCTGTGGGTGAAAGTATTGGTGTATAGCTTGAGAAACCATTGGTAAATAACATTGTTAAGGAATGAGGTTAAAGGGGACTGGAACAAATTGCCATTAGTATTTTTTAAATGGATTATAATATCTTAAGGTCCAACTTCCTATATGATATTAATCTGCTGTGTAATTAACGGTTCTTATTAATAGGGGCACCTTCAAGTAGAATAATAGGTACATAGTTGGAATACAACATAATAATGATAGACAGCCCAATAGGTGTCTAATTGGGCCTTCATTAATTGGGCTAAGATGTTATTGTGCTAGCAATGTAAGCGTTTTATAATTTGGGTGAGAGGTGGAGGGGTACTGTTGTTTGACCAGAGGTCCTATAGGCTTTTTGAAGAAATAATAAAACATGAACTGATTACGAAACAGGAGTTAATGAGGCAACTAAATTTAACTGATAGGCAGTTAATGTACGACTTGGAAAAGCTTAACCACGCATTAAGTTGTAATAAACTTCCTAAGTTTGATATTCATCATCCAACAATTCACGTTGACGATCAATTGAAAAATCTTTCCAAGGAAAACCTACTTCTTGAAATGCATACAAATCCATTCACTGTTTCTGAACACGATAGAGTTTATCTGATTTACTTATATACTTTTATACGCAAGGAGCCAGTATCGAATTATCATTTTCAGCTATTGCTAGGTGTAAGTAAAAATACTGCATTAACCGATGTTAAAAGGTTAAAAGACATGTGTAAACAATGGAATAGCGAATTTAATTACACGAGAATGGATGGCTATCATATTGTCGGAAATGAGATGGACAAACGAAGAATGGCAATCTTCAGTGTGAATTATTTGCTTTCTCAACCTCTCGGAAAAGAAATTATTGTCTTAGCATTAAAGTCATGGGGAAACACAGAGATTTTAATAAAAACACAGCAGATAATAAATACTTTTTTGAAAGATAAGGGACTGAATCTTGTAAAAAGCAGAAAAGCGGAAATGATAATTCATCTGGCATTTATAAATGTACGTAATCAACATATGGATTTGTTGTTAACTGAATTTGAAAAGCAATTACTTGAACGGCAAAGCATGTTTAATTATGGGAAAGTATTAGCAGAAGAACTTTTCTCTGAAGGAGGTGGGAATGAGAGCTATTATGTAACGATTCAATTATTAACAGCACTTCAAGTTGTTACGAGTAGAGATAATCGCCCTTTGGAAGTTCTTGCAGGGCAAATCGTAGACGAATTTGAAAGAAATACACTCTTACCCATAAAGCAGAAAGAATTTTTGAAACGAAGTTTATTTGATCATCTTGTTCCTGCGTTTTTTAGAATTACGTTTGGAATACCATTAGTCAATACCCTAACGGAAACCATTAAAGCTGAGTATACCGAACTATTTCAATTTGTGGAGAGGTCACTCGCTCCATTGACGCTCTGGACAGGTAAAGACATCAGTGAAGCTGAAATTGGATATTTCACAATGCACTTCGGAGGCTTTCTGGAAAACACGAAAAAACTTAAGTCCGATAAGATAACTGCTCTAATCGTTTGTTCGAATGGCTTAAGTTCGTCTATTATGCTTGAAGCACAATTGAAAGATATGTTTCCTGAAGTAGTTTTTTCCAGAGTGAACAGCGGTGACAAGCTTGAGGATATTTCTACCAGTACGTATGATTTGGTATTTTCGACTGTTCAGGTCGTCTCTGTTAAGCCGGTATTTATTGTTAAACCGCTGTTGTCATTGGTGGAAAAGAACTATCTAAACCAATCTGTCATTAAGCAGTTCCCCAGCTTAAGCGAACGTAATTTCTCAGTAGATCAATTGATGGAAGTAATTAAAAAGCATACAGAAATTAAAAATGAAAACAAATTGTTTTCCGACCTAGTTAATCTATTTTACTCACATAACCAGAGCAAGGGGATGCATAAACCAATGTTATCAGAGTTACTGACACAAGAAACTATCTGTTTTACAGATGAAATTCTGGATTGGAAAAAGGCAATCATGGAGGCATCACAGCCATTGGTTCAGTCCAATAAGGTACAAAAACGGTATGTTAATGCCATGATTACGAATGTAGAAGAAGTAGGGACATATATTCATATCGGTAAAGGAATTGCTATCCCACATGCTAGGCCGGAAGACGGCGTTAACCAACTGGGCATGTCTTTCTTGAGAACGAGAAAACCGGTTTTATTGTTAGACCAAGATGATCATAAAATTGATATTTTTATCTGCCTAGCAGCTGTGGACAGTGAAGCACATTTAAAGGCACTAGCTCAGTTAACTAAAATTTTGGGTGACAAAGATCTGCTTGAATCCATAAAGAGTGCAGAAACTGCAGAGCAGGTCATCGAAATAATAAAAAAAGGGGAGGAATAATAATGAAAATTTTGGCAGTGTGTGGATCCGGTTTGGGGACTAGTTTTATGGTAGAAATGAATATTAACCAAATTTTGAGTGAGTTAGGTGTAACGGATGTAGAAGTCTCGCACTCTGATTTAAGTTCAGCAGTTCCAGGAGATGCAGATGTATATTTTCTTGCAAAGGATATAGCGGATGGTGGAGCGCACCTAGGAGAAGTTGTAGTCATGGAAAGTATTATTGATATGGATGAATTAAGGACAAAGGTAAAAAAGGTGTTGGAAGAGAGAGGAATCATTCTTTAAAAATAATAAGATCTTGGGGAGGATATGCTTATGAGTACACTGATTGATATTTTGAGTCAACCAGCAATATTAGTAGCATTAATTGCATTAATAGGTCTTGCTGCACAAAAGAAAAAAATGTCGGACACAGTCAAGGGAACGACCAAAACATTCGTCGGTTTCTTGGTGATTTCAGCTGGTGCGGGTATATTACAAACCGCTTTAACTCCATTTGGGGCAATGTTTGAAGAAGCATTTAATGTTTCCGGTGTTGTGCCTAATAATGAGGCAATTGTGGCACTCGCTTTGACTGACTATGGTACAAATACAGCACTTATTATGTTTTTTGGAATGGTTGTCAACATCTTAATTGCAAGATTTACTCGTTATAAATATATATTCCTGACAGGACACCATACTTTATACATGGCAGCTATGTTAGCAGTGATAATGGCCGTTGCAGGATTTAACACATTCGGATTAATTGCTGCGGGTTCTATTGCATTGGGTATTATTATGACTTTATCTCCAGCTATTCTTCAACCATTTATGCGACAGCTTACAGGGAATGACAATGTTGCTTTAGGGCATTTCAGTGCAGTCGGATATGCTGCAAGTGGCTTGGTTGGCAAACTGTTCAAAGGAAGTAAAGAAAACAACACTGAAAATATCAACTTTCCGAAGGGTCTTGGTTTCTTACGTGATAGTACGGTGAGTATTGCACTAACAATGATTATTATGTATGTTATTGTAGCTTTGTTTGCTGGCCCTTCATTCATTGAATCTGAATTAAGTGGCGGTACAAACTTCCTAGTATTTTCATTCATACAGGCTGGTAGCTTTGCAGCTGGTGTATTCATTATTCTATCAGGTGTTCGTTTGGTACTTGCGGAGATTGTACCTGCATTTAAAGGAATTTCTACCAAACTTGTGCCTGATGCCAAACCTGCATTAGACGTGCCTATTATATTTACATTTGCACCAAATGCTGTTCTAATCGGATTTTTTGCAAGTTTCATTGGTGGGATCTTTAGTATGGTAATTATGGTTTTCGCTGGGGGTGTCATTATATTACCAGGTGTGGTTCCACACTTTTTCACAGGTGCAGCTGCCGGAGTCTTTGGTAATGCAACTGGTGGATTTAAAGGTTCCATTGCAGGGGCTTTTGTAAACGGAATCATTATCTCGTTCTTGCCTGTATTCTTAATGCCGGTGCTTGGAGAGCTAGGCTTTGCAAATACAACATTCTCCGATGCGGATTTTGGGGTTTCAGGCATATTCTTTGGTACATTGGCAAACTACTCCGGGCCAATAGCCATTACCATTGGTTTAATTGTAATTATTGCTTTAATGGCAATCCCTGCTAAAAAGAAAAAGTCTAGTCATAAAGGGGAAGAAAAAGCTGTTTAATTCAGGTTGTACATGGTGAAGTTCTGTTGAGCTTCACCATGTTAATGAATGAGCTACAGATAATTAATCTCTGGAGGTTTTGCAATGACAATATTACATTCAACAATACAGGACTTATCCATTAATACCATTCGTACTTTAACAATCGATAGTGTCGAGAGAGCACAGCATGGGCATCCTGGAATGCCGATGGGGGCAGCTCCCATGGCATATAGCTTATGGAAAAATGTGATGAATATTAACCCCGAAAATCCAAGTTGGTTTAATCGCGATCGTTTCGTATTATCCGCTGGGCATGGTTCTAACTTATTATATAATTTACTTCATCTTTCCGGATTTGACGTAACAATGGAAGATTTAAAGAATACAAGACAATGGGGAAGCAAAACTCCGGGTCATCCGGAATTTGGAATAACCCCTGGGGTGGAAGCAACAACAGGGCCTCTAGGGCAAGGTATCCCTGTGAGTGTTGGAATGGCTTTAGCTGAAAGGCATCTTGCTGACACGTACAATAAGCCAGGTTATCCAATTGTAGACCATTACACCTATACAATATGTGGTGATGGTGACTTGATGGAGGGGGTATCTTATGAGGCAGCATCACTGGCTGGCCATCTAAAGCTTGGCCGTCTAATCGTCCTCTATGACTCTAATGACATCAGTTTAGATGGCGAATTAGATTTGACCTTTACAGAGGATATTAAGAAGCGCTTTGAATCATATGACTGGCAGTATTTAAAAGTTGCAGACGGCAATAATGTAGAAGCGATCACAAAGGCCATAGAGGAAGCGAAAGCTGATGCGGAACGACCTGCGATTATAGAAGTGAAAACCGTTATTGGCTACGGTTCACCAACCTTGCAAGGTACACATAATGCACATAGTGATCCATTGGGAAAAGAAGAGATTGAACGTACCAAGAAGTTTTATAGTTGGAATCATGAAGATTTCTATGTCCCAGAGGAAGTCTACAAAGACTTTGGAAGTATAAAAGAAAATGGGTTGGCAAGAGAAAAGGAATGGAATAAGCTACTTGCTGAATATCAGCAGGAATACCCTGAACTTGCAAACGAGTTGGAAAGAGTTGAAGCCAGAGATTTACCTGTTAATTGGACGGATGAGTTACCAGTTTATGCAGAGGGTGGTGAGCTCGCCACACGTGTTGCTTCAAGCGAAACGTTAAATGCTTTGGCTGAGAAACTAACCGAATTAGTGGGAGGGTCAGCCGACCTAGATTCATCTACCAAGACTAGATTAAAGGAATACGTTGACTTAAACAGCAAGGATTATTCTGGCAGAAATATCCGTTTCGGTGTACGAGAGTTTGCCATGGGGGCTATTTCCAATGGACTCGCGTTACATCACTTACGCCCATTTGTGAGTACATTCTTTGTTTTCTCAGATTACCTGCGACCAGCAATACGTTTAGCTTCGTTGATGAAATTGCCGGTAACCTATGTCTTTACTCATGATTCAATTGCAGTTGGCCAAGATGGACCAACACATCAACCCATTGAACAGCTTGCATCCTTCCGAGCAATGCCAGGGGTTTCTGTAATTCGTCCAGCAGATGCAAATGAAACTAGAGAAGCTTGGAAAGTAGCTATTGAGGAAACGGATAATCCTACAATGCTAGTCTTGGGAAGACAGGGTTTACCAACATTAGCTAACACGGATAAATTGGCTGCCAATGGTGTTCGAAAAGGAGCCTATACCGTTTCGGAAGCAGCAGGTAAAGCAGTTGGTATTATTATAGCAGCAGGCTCGGAGGTTTCGTTGTCAATTCAAGCTCAATCGTGTCTAGCTGAAGAAGGTATATTTGTAAATGTAGTTAGTATGCCATCATGGGACTTGTTTGAAAAACAATCACCTGAGTATAAAGAAAGTGTACTGCCAGCCAACCTACCAAAACGCTTAACGGTTGAAATGGGAGCCAAAATAGGGTGGAGAGAATACGCAGGCTCAGAGGGGGCAGTGATGAGCATTGATACTTTCGGAGCATCAGCACCTGGTAATGAAGTTATAGAAAGGTATGGCTTCACTGTAAGTAATGTGGTTAATAATTTTAAGCAACTATTGTAAACTATAATGAGAGGGTAACCTTTTACAGGGTTGCCTTCTTGCTTTTGTAATGACAATATTACCATTCAATAGTTTTATAGCTAAATAGTCATAGGAGGAGACAAGATGTACCTTACAGATTATCATCATCATACAGATAATTCTTTTGATTCCAAAGCTAGTATGGATAAAGTATGCTCGGAAGCAATAAAAAAAGGGATTAATGAAATTTGCTTTACTGAACATTATGCAGTAAACCCTAATCTGCCTACATATGGTCATATGGATTTTCAAAGGTACTTTAACCAAATTGAACAAGTACGAAATAAATACGGCAAACATTTAGTAATTAAAGCTGGTATTGAACTTTGTGAACCTCATTTACTGAAGGAAACCTATAGGGAGGTTCTACAGGAACTTGAGTTGGATTTTATTCTAGGGTCTGTACACAATATTAACGAAATAAAATTGAGAAAGTTTATGAGTGGTAAAACACCTGTAGAAGTTTATCAAGGTTATTTTGATGAAGTCTTCTCACTAGTGTCAAATGCTGATATAGACGTTATTGCACATTTGGATTTGATGAAGCGCTATGCTATCGAAGCAAAAGGAAATTATGATTTCAACCACTTCCAAAAAGATCTCGAAAGAATTCTCTTAAAAGCCATTGAGAGAGGGATCGGCCTAGAAATTAATACATCGGGAATCTCTAATGTAAAGGTAAACGAAGCATTTCCGAACATAGACGTCCTAAAGCTTTATCATTCTCTGGGTGGACAAATACTGACTGTCGGGTCGGATTCTCATCTTGCTGAAACAGTGGGCGCGCATCTTAAAGATGCTTTGTCAATTGCAAAAGAAGCTGGCTTTGAATACATCTATACTTTCGAACAAAGGCAGCCAAAGAGAATAAAAATTTAGCTTCCCTTCATGTCGTGCCACATGTTCTACTGATATTCATTATTGGGAAACTGTCAGAAGCAAATAGGATTGACATGTAAAAATGATTATGGTATTAAAAACATAGAGGGATTAGCACTCAAGCTAGTCGAGTGCTAATGAACAAAATACGAAGGGGAGTTATGTTACATGGCAAAGATGGAATTTAAAGCAGAATCAAAAAAACTTTTGGATATGGTAATCAATTCGATTTACTCCAAGCGTGAAGTTTTCTTAAGAGAACTTGTTTCAAATTCAAGCGATGCAATGGATAAAATTTATTATCGCGCTCTTACAGATGATCAGATTTCGTTTGATCAAGATAACTACTACATAAAACTTATCCCAAATAAAGATACACGAACTTTAAAAGTAATTGATACAGGGATTGGGATGACAAAGGAAGAACTGGAATCCAATTTGGGGACCATTGCTAGAAGTGGATCCTTTAACTTTAAAAATGAAAATGAAATTAAAGATGGGCACGACATTATCGGACAGTTTGGTGTTGGCTTCTATGCTGCGTTCATGGTGGCAGATAGAGTAACGGTCACTACAAAATCTATTGATAGTGATGAAGCGTATCAATGGCAATCTCAAGGCTCTGATGGCTACGAAATTAAACCAGTACAAAAGGACGAGCCAGGTACTGAAATAGTTTTAGAGATTAAAGAAAACACCGACGAAGATAATTATGATGAGTTTCTTGAAGAATACCGTTTACGTCAAATCGTGAAGAAATACTCTGATTTCATTCGCTACCCGATTAAAATGGATGTTACAGAAAGCAAACCAAAAGAAGGGTCAGAAGAAGAGTATGAAGAGGTTGTCTCCGAACAGACGATCAACTCTATGGTTCCAATTTGGAAAAAGAACAAGAGCGAGCTTACGGATGAAGACTATGAGAACTTCTATAAGGAAAAACATTACGGCTTTGATACGCCACTGAAACACCTTCATATTAACGTGGATGGAAGCATTCGCTATAATGCAATTCTTTATATACCAGAAAATGCTCCATACAATTATTACACGAGAGAGTATGAAAAAGGCCTAGAGCTGTACTCAAATGGTGTTCTGATTATGGACAAGTGTGCAGATTTGCTGCCAGATTACTTTAGTTTTGTAAAAGGGATGGTAGATTCTGAAGACCTATCCTTGAATATTTCCAGAGAGATGTTGCAGCATGATCGTCAATTGAAGCTAATTGAAAAGAACATTAACAAAAAGATTAAAAAGGAATTGCAAAACATCCTGCGAGATGACCGTGATAAGTATGAAAGCTTCTTTAAAGCATTCGGACAGCAGCTGAAGTTTGGTGTATATAGTGATTATGGTGCAAATAAAGAGGTATTGCAGGATCTACTATTGTTCCATTCCTCAAAAGAAAAGAAACTAGTAACGTTAGAAGAATATGTATCAAGAATGCCAGAGGATCAGAAGTATATTTACTATGCAATTGGCGACTCTATTGATCGGATTGATAAGCTTCCGCAAACGGAAATGGTAGCCGAAAAAGGCTATGAAATTCTTTATTTCACAGATGAAATTGACGAATTTGCTATTAAGATGCTTATGAACTATAAGGAAAAAGAATTTAAATCTGTTTCAAGTGGAGACCTTGGAATCGATGAAGAAGAGAACGAAGAAGCGAAAGAGAAAGAGGAAGAAAACAAGGAATTATTTGAGGCAATGAAAGAAGTATTGGCTGGTAAAGTGAAGAATGTTCGTGCATCAAAACGATTAAAATCACACCCTGTCTGCTTGACTGCAGAAGGTGATATCTCTATTGAAATGGAAAAAGTTATAAATGCGATGCCAGATAACCAACAGATTCAAGCTGATAAAGTGCTGGAAATCAATGTTGATCATGAGGTGTTCCAATCCTTAAAACAATCGTACGAAAAGGATAAAGACAAATTAAGTTTATTTACAAACCTGCTATACAATCAAGCTTTACTTATAGAAGGATTACCGATTAATGATCCAGTAGAATTCACACGAGATATTTGTAAAGTGATGGTCTAATAGAAATTGACCGGGTTCCCCACAAAGATTAAAAAGTAACAAAGGCGACATCTTCACAAGAAAAGAAGATGTCGCCTTTGTTTTTTGCCTTAGTAGGGGCTGCTTTTGTAACTACCAGTAGGTTATTATATTCCCTCTTTCAAGTGAATATCTTTTACGATATCTTCAATTGTTACATGTTGAAGTACCTTTTCTAATGCTAACTGGGCGCTTGAGAGGATTGGTACAATCGTCTCCTGAATGTTTCTACCAACCTCGCATTTGGGACTTGGACTAGGGTGCACGTTAAATAGTTCGTTATCTTGTACGACATCAACTGCCTGATATACGTCCAGTAATGTAATATCTGAGAGCTTTCGAGCTAATGTTGTGCCAGCAACCCCTGGTCGCACCTCTACTAATCCGGCTTTTTTAAGCATGCCTGTTATTTTCCTAATAAGTGCAGGGTTTGTATTCACACTTGCGGCTAAATAATCTGACGAACTAACTCCGTCTTTATTGAATGCTATAAGCGTGAGAATATGGATTCCTACAGAAAACCTGCTGCTAATTGCCATATTAAATCACCTTCCTTGCAACATTATACCAGTATTTAAAAGTCTTGTAACGATAATGGTTACAGCACTTTAGTTGACATCTTTACAAGTTGTAATTAATATGATTACAAGTAACTAATGTGGTTACAACAGCCCTCGGGGGAGATCAGGAGGAGTCACAATGAAATTCTTAGTAACAGGAGCGACCGGAAAACTTGGTAGTAAGATATTGGAGAAAATACTGGAGACTATTCCCGCAAGTCAGTTAGTGGTAAGTGTACGTAACCCGGAAAAGGCGACACATTTAAGCGAACGTGGGGTAGAGGTTCGCCATGGTGATTTTGACCAGCCTGAATCGATGGATGCAGCATTTACAGGGATTGATCGCTTGTTAATTATTTCCGCAGATGGGGATAATGAAACAAGGATTAGACAGCATACTGATGCGATTGCGGCTGCAGAACGGGCGAAAGTGAAATTTATTGCCTATACAAGTATAGCAAATGCAAGTGAAAGTAAGATGATCCTAGCGCCACCCCATCAAGCAACAGAAGCGGCGATTCTGAAAACCGGTATTCCATATGCCTTTTTACGAAATAATTGGTATTTGGAAAATGAAATTGCGAGTATTCAGGGGGTTCTTGCAGGTGCACCATGGGTTACCTCTGCCAAAACAGGGAGAACTGGTTGGGCATTGCAGCAAGATTACGCAGAAGCAGCTGCAACTGTTTTAATCGGAGAGGGTCATGAAAATAAAATCTATGAGTTATCTGGCACCCCGTTGACTCAAGAGGCTTTAGTGTCTGCTCTCGAATCGGTTCTTGAGAAAGACATAGCAGTACAACAAGTAGATGACGATACCTATGCAGATACAATGAAGGATGCAGGAGTACCAGAAGCTGTTATTCCCTTCCTGCTTGGAATACAAGAAGGTATACGCGAGGGAGAGTTAGACGTAGTGAGTAGTGATTTTGAAAGCGTGTTGGGACGTCCTGCAACATCAATCAAGGAAGCATTACGAATCATATTAAACCAAATTTCTTAAATGACATGCTGAAGCGAATATCACTAGCTTCAAAGTATTAAAAAGGCCGGGCGAATTGACTTCGTCTGGCCTTTTGCTCTTATAAATACTTATGGGTCTGGTTCTTGGTTTTGTTATTTTTTTGAGACAGTAATAAAACCAATTGATAAATACTTGAGATAGCGATAACAGACCCAATGATTACATATGCTGCTTGAAAGTCGTTTGCTGCATATGCATAGACAATAACGGAGGCAATTAGGGCAATAATAAGATGGAACCCTATCTGAAATTTTCTATACCCTTCTGACTTATTCATGATTCATTTCCCCCTGCTAAATTTTTCCTTCATTCCATTACCATAGAAAAGATTCTCGTTTAGAACACGAACACTCATTCTTTTTGCTCTACTCCCTATATGATACAATTAGAATACCAATTTGATCGGAATCTGATGAAAAGCAGGCGAGATGCTGTGAAAATTACGCTAACTGACAAAAAAATCATAGAACGATGCGGAGCGGTTTCCTTTAAAAAAGGTCACGCGTTTTATAGTGCGACGAAAGTAACGTTGGATACTGTCACAACAACTCATTGTGAAGCTGTTGTTGCAGGCAAGGAAAATTTTTATGTGACGATTGAGCAAGCAGAAGGAGAAAAACTGCATACCTCTTGTAGCTGTCCTTCTCTTGCTTCTTTTAACAAGGATTGTCAGCATGTCGCAGCAGTGTTGCTTGCATTACGTGAGCGGCATCGTGAGGAGCTTGCCACAGGGTTTATAAACCTGTTTGATAACAAACCCGTTCGCCAGAGTGGGGAGCAACGACATTTCGAGAACCGGGAAAACCTTCGTGTATCCTTTACGTTTACGCCTATTAGTCTTAACACAGGAGAGACCCTTTTTGGAGTAGCATTACAATTGGGAAATGAAAATGTGCGAGATGTACGAGAGTTTTTAAGACAGGTAAAAGCAGGGGGCTCCTATGTCCTGTCAGATAAGCTTACCTATGATACCGCCCGACATTACTTTTCCACACAGGAAGATGCCATTATCCAACAGTTAGTACGAGCGGTCCAGGATGAGAGGCAGTATTTGGAAGAAGATACTGCCGTGACGGAGCGGGAGACACTTCTCCTCCCAACTTCTTCGTGGAAAAGGCTCTTGCCACAAGTCCTTGGGATTTCTTCGATTACGGTACAAGACGGCGGACGAAGTTATACAGGGATCCGTTTGGCAAAAGGACCATTGCCACTACAGTTTAATTTTTCCGAAACAGATGGGACCCACTATACACTTGCTATTGATGGGTTCGAAGAGTTGACGATTTTACATGCTTACGAGTCTGTTCTAGCATCCGGGAATATCATTGAATTGAACAGGAAGGATTATACCTATTTGATTGAGCTTAAAAAGATGCTCGAGAACGCAGGGACAACCGACCTTCCAATCCCAGAAAATCAAGCAGCCTTTTTCACAGAGAAAGTCGCTCCAAGTCTAAATAAAATTGGCACCGTAAATATGGCCGGGACAGTAACAGACCACTTGCCCAAAACGCCGTTAGTGGCGAAGCTCTATTTAGATCGTGTGAAAAATCGTCTGCTTGCAAGCGTGGAATTCCAATATGAAAACAATACAATTAATCCATTAGAAGAAGAAATAGAACCTCATGGCATTATCATTCGCGATATCGAAAAGGAAGAGAGGATTATCGAGTTGATGGAGGAGGGCCAGTTTGCTAAAACAGACGGTGGTTACTTCTTACATAATGAGGATCTGGAGTATAACTTTCTCCATCATCTGCTTCCAAAGCTACAGAAGCTTGTTAATGTGTATGCAACCACAGCGGTCAGAACCCGAGTAATGAAAAGCCCAGTTAAACCAAGGATAAGGGTAAAGCCCCACCGTGAGCGGACCAACTGGCTGGAGTTTAAGTTTGAAATGAAGGGTTTTCCCGAGCGAGATATCCGGGAGGTGCTAGCAGCACTAGAGGAAAAACGAAAGTATTATCGGTTGCGAGATGGATCCCTGCTCTCATTAGAAACAAGGGAATTTGAAGAAATTAAACGCTTCTTGCACGCAGTGCCTGACCAGCATAACGAGCTAGATAGTGGGTTAGATGTACCGTTGCTTCAGGGCCTCCAGCTGCTTGATGTGGTAGATGACGATGTATTTTCGAAAGAAGAATCATTTCGGCGTTTTCTTGAACGCATTTCACACCCTGAAGCTAGCTCGTTTTCGATTCCAAAGAGTTTGTTAGACGTGTTAAGGGAGTACCAGAAGGATGGGTACAGGTGGATGAAGACGTTAGCCAGCTATCAATTTGGTGGGGTGCTTGCAGATGAGATGGGACTGGGTAAAACGTTACAAAGCATCGCCTTTCTTTTATCAGAGCTTCCGGAAATTCGTAAAAAGAAGCTCCCCGCTTTGATTGTCTGTCCTTCCTCGCTTACCTATAACTGGCTAAATGAGCTAAAGAAATTTGCACCAGCTATCAATGTCACCATTATAGATGGAAGTAAGGAATCGCGGACTAACATGAGGCGACAGGCAATGGAATGTGATGTTGTGATTAGCTCCTATCCATTGTTACGACAAGATATCCATTGGTATGAAAAACAAGCATTTCATACCGTACTGTTTGATGAAGCACAAGCCTTTAAAAATCCGATAACCCAAACAGCACGTGCTGTGAAAAAGATTAAAGCAGATTACCGGTTTGCGTTAACCGGAACACCGATGGAGAACTCACTCGAAGAATTATGGGCTATTTTTCATGTTGTTTTCCCTGAGCTTTTTCAAGGGCTAAAAGAATACAGCAATCTAACGCAAAAACAGGTTTCCAGGAGAATTCGTCCATTTATGCTACGCAGGGTAAAACAAGAGGTCCTTGCTGAACTTCCACAGAAAACAGAGGAAGAGGAATCTGTGGAATTGCTAGAAGAGCAGAAAAAGCTTTATGCTGCC
The DNA here is from genome assembly GCF_059758495.1 of Oceanobacillus sp. GQ8. Lineage (NCBI taxonomy): Bacteria > Bacillati > Bacillota > Bacilli > Caryophanales > Bacillaceae > Oceanobacillus > Oceanobacillus sp. GQ8. The sequence continues at coordinate 276,873 of NZ_JCAXEV010000002.1, forward strand.
TACCTGGCTAAACTGCGCCATGACACTTTAAAACACCTGGACAAAGATACATTAAGGAAAAACAAAATAAAAATACTTGCAGGATTAACGCGTTTACGTCAGATTTGCTGTCATCCTGCATTGTTCGTTACAGGTTATAAAGGAAAGTCAGCTAAGCTGGAACAATTAAAACGCTTGGTTGAGGAATCACGCCTTGCGGGCAGGAGGGTCCTTGTTTTCTCACAGTTTACCCAAATGCTATCCATAATTGGAAAAGAGCTGAGCCAAGAAGGCATCCCATATTTTTATTTGGACGGCCAAACACCATCAGAGGAACGTGTGGATCGATGTAATCGATTTAATGAAGGGGAACGAGATATGTTTCTCATTTCCTTGAAAGCTGGTGGGACAGGTCTCAATCTTACAGGTGCGGATACCGTTATCTTATATGACAGCTGGTGGAATCCTGCTGTTGAACAACAGGCAGCCGATCGTGCGCATCGAATTGGGCAGCAAAATGCTGTGCAAGTAATTAAGCTTGTTGCACGAGGTACGATTGAGGAGAAAATGAATGAGCTTCAAGAAAGGAAGAAACAACTGATTGAAGCAGTTATTGATCCGAAGGAAAAGCATGTTGCTTCACTTACAGATGAGGATATTCGGGAAATTTTGCAGGTGTAGAGCAAGAAACATTTAAGATATAGCGTATTCAGTCCTACGGAAAGTAGTACACTCTAATCCGACCCTGTTACGTAATCTAGTTTACCCACTCCTTGTCAGGAGTGGGGTTTATTTTTGGCATAGATCTCCTACTTCTTCGGTAGTTTATCCTGATAGTCCTTTCTAACTTGGTGTAAATCGTGGAGGTTTTGTAGGGCATGTTCTCCCATTTGCTTTCCTACGTTAATCACAATGCTTTCAATTAATGCAATTGGCGCCACCATGGAATGGAAGTCTCCAACATCTCCTCTGCTTGTGAACAGCACATGATCCGCCTGTTCTAGCATGGGGGAGACAAGGAGATCGGTCATTAAAATGGTCCGGACTCCTTTTTTCTTGGCATAATCCAATAAAACATTGATTTCCACGGAGGATTGAACAAACCCAAAAATAAACATTACATCCCCTTCCTTAATATGAATGACCCCTTCAAATATCTCATGTCCGCTTGGTGCAAGGGTGTATACGTGTGGATTAAAACGTTTGAGGCGAAAGCTGAGCAATGTAACAAGACTTTGTGCTGAACCAGCACCAAATAAATGTACGTTTTCCGCTTCGGCAATACTATTCACTGCCTGCGTGAAGTCATCTTCGGCCAAGTGCTTTTTTGTCTCCGCAATATAGGTGGTAGCATGATCAAGCATTACTTGGACATAGGATTGGTCATGCTGCTTCAATGCGGATTCTACTTTGCTTGCAGGTGTGACGGAAGCGTCTTGCAAAAGGGAGTGTTTGAACTCACGTAGGTTTTTAAAACCAACGGCACTCCAAAAGCGAGATACTGTCGCAGCGCTTATATTGCAAGCTTTTGCTAGCTCGGATTCAGTCATATATGGGACAACGTCTATGTTCTTATGTAAGTAGTCTGCTATTTTTTGTTGGCTTTTAGAGAGGTTCCATTTCGAGAAGTCTACCAAATTCCTCATCTCCTTTATAAAATCCATTATACAACAAAAATGAAAGAAAAATTTCATATAATACAAAAAGAAATAAAATTTACATACAGTTAAAACTGGCTTCATATTTACCCCTTATACTGAAAGTACAATACAAGAGGGAGTGAATGAAATGAAGAGTATTAACCAGGAAAGAAAGTTAACGCAGTCGCAAAAAATGATGGTGTTTGTTTTGTCCATGTCACTGTTCGGTTTATCTAAAATGATTACAGAAATTCTTCCTTCCAATGAAGTAGGTCCGATTGAGTTTTCGATTTCCTATTTTGCATTTATTCCACTTATCTTGGCAGCTTTGTTTCATCCTTTGTATGTAGCGCTTGGTGCTTCTGTAGGTAATATTGTTTTCGCCGGATTGTTAATGGGTGACTTCGGTGGGATTGGAGAAATTGAAGGGTTCATTGAATTTACGTTGGCAATTTATGTAGCTGGTCTGCTTGTGCGTAACCCGTTAAATAAAATGCAGTTGGCAGTTGCAGCACTCGTAGGAGTTGGGATTGATCAGTTACTTAGTACAATCGTCGATATTGGGAAGGTTTGGTTTGGTGTCGAAGGCTTTGATGCAGTTCCTGGCCTACCAGAAAGTATTGTAGTGCTAGAAGGTGTGAGCTTCTTAAATGAGATGATAATCACAGGTGTGTTATTTGGACTAATTCCAACATTACTTCTTACACCTAAGCTTTACGGGAAAATTGAACCATTATTGGGCATGAATCCACGTAAAGCAAAAGTACAAGTATCGGTAGGGGCTTATATAACACCAGGATTAATTTTCTCCATAGTGGTCTTGACCTTTGTGGCTATGATCGCAGAGTTTATTGCAGAGATGGATATGAACCTAGCCTTCTGGTCTGGAGACTTTATTTCGCAATTTGCGGACGATCAAAAATGGATAGGCTATAGTGCTTGGGCCATTTTAGCAGTAGGTATTATTTATGTAATCTTTAAGTTTGTGAAAAAGAATAAAAACAACAAAATGGACTTAGACGAGGCAGCATAATTTATTTATGGAAAGGAGAGAGATTATGATAACGTTCGATCACGTATCATTCCGCTATCCTGGCACAGAGGATTGGATCTTAAAAGATGTATCTGTGACGATCGAAAAACATTCGTTTACCGCGATCATTGGGGGAAATGGTGCAGGGAAGTCCACGTTCTGTAAAGCAATTAATGGCTTAATTCCCTTTTACTATGTAGGTGACTTTGAAGGGAAAGTACAGGTGGATGGGATTGACACGGCTACGGCAAATGTCGCTTCCCTTTCAAGAAAAGTCTCCTATGTCTACCAAGACTTTGAAAACCAGCTCGTAAGACCAAGAGTAATTGATGAGGTCATTTTCTCTCCTTTAAATTATGGCTATGAAGATTTTCAGGAGAGAGGAAAGCGTGCACTCGAACTTCTCGATTTAACACACCTGGCAGAAGAATATGTGTGGCAGCTAAGTGGTGGACAAAAGCATCTTGTGGCGTTAGCTGGAGCTTTGGCACTAGAACCCGATGTTTTAATTATTGATGAGCCTGTTGCCCAATTAGATCCAGCACACGCTATTGAATTGTATGAAAAACTAAAAGTGTTACATGAAGACCATGATATTACCATTATCGTAATTGAGCATCATACGGAATTTATTGCCTCCTTTTGTAAAGACGTCATTTTATTAGAGCAGGGGAATGTGAAGTGGAAGAAACCCGTGCGGGAAGCCTTGAACGCTGTTGATGAGCTTACAGAAAAGCAAATTCATCCACCACAGGTGACAATGGCAGCAGCGAGCCAAATGCAGCAGGAGAGAATGCTTCCAGTGACAGTCAAAGAAGGTGCTGAATGGTTTAAGGAATATAAAAATCATCCGCGAAAAATGCCTAAGTTGGTGGTTCAGCCTGGTTCAACGCCGCTTATTGAATTTGATCAGGTGAGTTATGGGTATAAAACATTATCACGCAAGCGTGTTCCAATTATAAAAGACTTGCAAATGCAAATTAGGCAGGGAGAGCGAATTGCCCTCGTAGGTAGTAATGGCGCGGGGAAGTCAACGATCCTTAAGTTGATTTCTGGACTGTTGAAGCCCCTAAGTGGTGAAATATGTTTCCAAGGAAATTCCACAATCAAGACTTCACCAGAGAAACTTGCGGAAAAGATTGCCTACATTTATCAAAAGCCTGAAGAAATGTTTATCGAAGACGAAGTAGTGAAGGACGTGGCATTTTTCCTGAAAGTCAGAGGTAACCCTAATCTGGAGCAGGTGACGGAAAAAATTATGAACCAGTTCCACCTAAATGAAATTAAACATAGAGACGGAAGACTGCTAAGTGGAGGACAGCAACGAAGGGCTTCACTTGCGATCGGGCTGGCGATGCAGCCAGAGTTGGTTTTATTGGATGAGCCAACAGCAAGCTTGGATATTGCCACCAAGCGAGAAATGATCTCCATGCTTCAAAAGCTAGATAGTCAGGTGAAGGCCTCTGTTGTGGCTACCCATGATATGCAGCTTGTGGCCGAGTGGGCAACAAGGGTTGTTGTACTCAATCAAGGACGTATTATTGCGGATGTTTCCCCAATGGAATTGTTCTCGAATGAAGCGCTATTAAGGAGAGCCTCCTTAGTCGAACCGCAAATTGTTTCCCTTTGTCATCAGCTGCAGATCCATCCAATTGAGTTATCCATAGAAGGATTTTTAAACAGAATTTATTTGGAGGAGGCAGCCAGTGAGCGTTTTTCAGAAGTTTTTTAGTAAGTTGACAGTTGAAAATATAAAAATTGAGCTAATGCGGACGGCATACGGAAATGAACAAACGCCACTAGCCAGACTCGATCCTAGGATGTTGATTCTGTGGGTACTTGTCTATTCTATTATCCCGTGGCTTACCCATAATATGACCATTCTTATTGGTTTAACACTTTTCACAGCAGTATTGGCATACTTGTCTAGGGTTAGTCCGCTGCTTATTATCCTACTTATTATAGGGGTTATTTCACAGTTTACTTACCTCGTATTTGCGGCCATGTTTTTAGGAAATAGCTATGCTGCACTGATTGCGGTTATACCAGTAGCACTTAAGGTTTCCTGTGTTTCGCTTGCTACAATGGCAGTCTTCACAAGTATGGACCCAGAAAAATTCAGTGATGCCCTATTGAAAATGGGGGTCCCAGGTAAATTCAGCTTTGGGGTCTCCTATGGCTATCGGATGCTACCAATACTTATTGAAGAATACCAAAGCATCATACACTCCTTTCGTTTGCGAGGAAAGCAGCCAGAAAAGCCGGGCTTCTTGTATGTAAGGTATATATACTATTATGCAAAAATGTGTGTGGTGGCATTTTACCCTATGATGCTAAACACGGCAAAGCGTACGCGGACTACAGTCGAAGCACTGGAAGTAAGAGGATTCAGCTACACGTTGGAAAACAATGTAGCAAAGGATTTAAAGCTTGGTTATCTAAAAATGAAAAAGTATGATGTGCAGTTTTTAGTAATCACATTACTGGTGACAGCTTCGGTTTACACAACGGGCATCCTTATGCCTCTATAGGAAGGATTGGTTTAATTGAAAATTGATTTTCACACACATGTAAAGTTAGCAAAGCGAGTAGATTTTGATATTGAATTTTTTAATGAGGTTGTCTTAAATGCACAAGAATCAGGCTTGAATGCGTTAGCGATGACAGAACATTTTAATACGAAAAATTTCTATGAAATTTATGAGCAACTTGATCAGCATTATCCTTATGTCGATGACTATTACAATGTAAATGGCTTTAAAGTATTTACAGGAATGGAGATTGACGTAAAGGAGGTTGGCCATATCCTTTGTATCGGAAATAAAACCAAGCTGCTAACGATTAGAAGATTGCTTGACGAACATACAGATAAAGATAACTTTGTTCTATTTGAGGAGCTACTACAGTTAGGTGAAATGCATAACTTATTGCTTATCGGCGGTCATCCATTGAGGCCTTCCACACCATTACATCATCATGACCCATCATTACTGAGAAGGCTTGACGCCTTTGATTTAAATGGAAAAGACATGCATGAGCATGGAATTGAACGGATGAGAAAAGATGTTAAAGCATTTGCTGAAATCATTGGATTACCTGTTGTATATGGTAGTGACTCTCATCATCCAATCCACATTGGTGCTGTGCAAAATACGTTTGAAGGTGAGTTTAATACGGTAGCAGAATTGAAAAAAGCTATTGCAGAAAGAAACTATACGAGCTACATATCTCCCGTTTTGCACACGAAGATAAATGCAGCTAAGATTGTAAAGAAAAAAATGAAGGAAGCCTTTATGATTTAAAGCGTTGAGTGAATGTTTCAACAAAACGCTTTCACGTTTTAATTCCCCCCTTTATACTTAAGGTAAGTAAATTGATAGGATAAAAAGGGCCTTCTCCTCTGTTAACGGCTACGTATCTAAACCGGTAGAAGGGTTTTTATCTTTTTTCACGTAGATATAAACGAGTGAATGGGGGAGGGATTGAATTGAATGGAAAGTTAGCAGTCGGAATGGTTTTATTTGCAGCAATGCTCTGGGGTACAACAGGAACGGTGCAAACCCTTGTACCAGAGGGCGCTCATCCTGTAGCGGTGGGTACTGCCCGTTTGGCGGTAGGTGGTATCGCCCTAACCATTATCCTCTTACTAATGGGGAAATTAGACATCAAAAGCTGGTCACTCAAGCCGACTATTTTGGCCGCGATCAGCATGGCTGCCTATCAGCCGTTTTTCTTTACTGCAGTCACCATGACAGGCGTGGCAATTGGGACGGTAATCGCGATAGGTAGTGCTCCCATTTTATCTGGGTTTCTGGAATGGGTGCTCTGGAAAAGACGACCTGTAAAGGTTTGGTGGATCTCTACATTCTTAGCTATTCTCGGCTGCTTGTTGCTTTTTTTAAACCAATCATCTGTTTATGTAGATCCTCTTGGTATTTTATTAGCACTTGGTGCAGGACTATCCTTCGCAATTTACACGCTTGTTAGTAAGGACTTAGTAAGGAAATACTCCTCCATTTCCGTAGTTGCGGTGGTGTTTACTCTTAGTGCTATCCTGCTATCGCCTCTGTTATTTATTTATGATATGACATGGGTGACAGAGTTCAGGGGAGCAGCCGTTAGCCTCCACCTTGGGTTGATTGCAACAGCACTCGCCTACTTCCTATTTGCAAAAGGGCTTGTCCATATTCCTTCCTCTACTGCTGTCACATTGTCGCTTGCTGAGCCTTTAACGGCAGCATTTTTAGGTGTTTTCTTTGTTGGGGAAGAACTGAATTTAATTTCCTGGGTCGGTGTTAGCATGCTTCTATTAGGAATTGGCTTTCTTATTAAAGGGACAGAAAAAGAGGTACCCCGTCGAAGGGAAGTTAACGGGTTCGAAAAGAGTGAAATTACTCGATAGTGAATCGAGAACGAGGTAATGTGAATCAAGAAAGCCAGAAAGTGAATCGAGAACGAGGCAAAGTGAATCGAGAGAGCAAGAAAGTGAATCGAGAACCAGGAAAAGTGATTCGAGAGAGCCATTAGGTGAATCAGAAAGCAACAAAGTGAATCGAGCCACCCCAAAGTGAATCATGAATGAAAAAGCCGCGCGATTACCCGAATTATGAAAGTGAATTCGAGTAACGCCGGCTTTTATTCCCTTTAGAATGTGTTCTAGTGTACAGTATTCCCCTGTTGCGGAACGGTTACATAGCTGTTAAGCATTTGCTGCATGTCTTGTTCCGTTAGTTGTGGAACTTGATAGTAGCCATGTTTGTTCTGATACAGGAAGATTTCATAGCTGAGCTCAATAAAGTTCGGGACACTATCGGCAACAACACGACGTAATACAGGATTCGTAATTTCAGCAGCAGTCATGGCAAGTAGGGACGTTAATGATTTTGTGTTTCCGAGCATGTAAGCGGAAAGACCTTGATCGGAAAGCTGGCTGACAGAGCTGTTCGGTTTCTTTGGTTGTCCTGGCTTCAATCCGTAAACAACTTCATTCTCCTGTTGCATATTATATTTCTGAGTTGGAACAGAAGGATCCTGCCCTGTTTTAAAGCACTCCACCATTGTGTTATACAATTGGGTAACAAAGCTTGATTGTCGGTGGGCGATGTTCTTCAGTTCTGGATCTTGTATATGTTGATCATACATTTGATATTGGTCAAGCATGCTAATCACACCCGCAATTACTTCATGGGCGTCAAACATTTCATGGCCACCGTGGTTTTTGGACATCGTTTGATTCATAGCAGCATTTGGATTAGATTGTTGATTCTGATTTAGCATCATGAAGATTCCTCCCATTTATCAATATTTTTTATTTATGCCGGTGCAACCGTCCGTAAGACTCCCACTTCAAAACATGAAGAGAACAGTGATGTTTAAGTGGGAGTAAACGGACGCTACCCCCCTGATTCGTTCAACTAACAGGGAAAGAACCCCCCCCACTGATTGAAGTCTCACTTTATCTTCTCCCTGTAAGCTATCTTCATGTATGGATAATCCTACTAGGAAAGGTTAAATGATCCCTCCCCATTAGCTGTATCAGGATAAATAAAAAGCGGCCCCATATATAGGGACCGCTACTCGTTACTTATTCGTTTTGTTTTGAATTCTGGCTTCTTCTGGGCTTGAAAACTTTGTTGTATCTGTCTTATGCATGGCTGTCTCGCGCCCAGATTTCGAACGACTTGTTGCTTTTGCATGTTTATCCTGGTGGTCTTTATTCAACTGTAACACCTCCTAGATGGAAAGGTTTAGAACAAAATTATTCACTAATACCGTATTAGTGGGGACCTTTATTTTTGTCTGTCATAGTTTGCTGATTCCATATTAGGTGGTGCGGGCTTTGTTGGGTCTGGACTGTTATGAATATATGCAGGTGCCTGTTGTAATTGAGGGATTTGCCCCATTGCTTCAGGATTTGCAACATATTCAAAGTTGCTTTGCTTATCCATGCTCTCGCCACTGGCCCAGCGACCTTGTGCACTTTCTTCCCCTTGGGAAAAGTTCATAAAGGAATAGGAAACCTCTTGCTTTTCCAAGTTCTGTGGGAAGGTACTTGGTACAATCGCCTTTTGTGCTTGTTCAAGTTCTTCAATAGCAGCCATCCACTGGTTTTGGTGCATGGTATCTCTTGCGATAAGGAAAGATAACATGTCTCTTACGCCAGGATCTGTAGTTGATTCATACAGACGGACAACCTGTAGACGTCCTTGAGATTCAGCGTTTAAATTGGCCCGGAAATCCGCCAATAAATTCCCGCTTGCAATTGTATAACGTGCATTCCAAGGGTACCCAACACTGTCTGTCGGCGTTGCGCCAAGTCCAGATACGATGACATGCTGTGGGTTCATTCCCCCAAGAACTGCTTCGACTGCCGGGTTTTTAGCAGCTTCTTCCTGGTCTCTAGCAGGGGCTCCGTCCAGTAACTGTGCGATCATAGTCGAAATCATTTCTACATGGGCAATTTCTTCTGTGCCAATATCCAGAATCATATCTTTATACTTTTGATCTGCTCGGCAATTCCACCCTTGAAAAAGGTATTGCATCATAACGGTAATTTCACCAAATTGGCCACCGAGAATCTCTTGTAGCTTTTTAGCATAGACCGGGTCTGGCTGAGTAGGTTTAGCGTTGTACTGTAGTTCTTTTATATGCTTAAACAATTGCATTCCTCCTTTTTAATTTAATGTCTTTATTTATCGTAATTATCCTGTGGATCAAGCTCTTCAGATGCCTCTGTACCTAAGTTCATTCTCCCTGTTGCATTGGGAGTGGAGGAGTTGTTCTCCATTTGCTTGCTCACATACTTATGGAAGAAAGCTTCAAATGCAGCGACACCAATGGAAGAAATTAGTGCAGGAATCATCCATTCGCCTGCTGGTTCTAACCCTTCACTCATCATATATATAACAGCGAAAGCAAGAACAAAGTCAGAGATAGAAGCTACTGTATTATTGGTTCGGGGAAGAATGAATAGGTCGCCAATCAAGTATGATAGAACGCCCAAGGTTAGTGTAATAAACAAAACGTCGCCAAATGGCATCTCGTAGACAAGTCCTAACACAACAAATAGTAAAACAAGTGTAGCAATCGCCTTTATTGCAATGGATTTTATGTGGTTCATATAGACCCTCCTTTTTTTGTAGCATTTGTAAAAAAGGTAAAAGCTATGCGTTGGAGTAAGAGCGTTAAAAGAGAGGCGAGGGCCACCATTTAATGAGGACCCTCGAAGTTCGGACTACTTATTTATGCCCGTCGTTTAATCTTCTGGCTTCTTCTGGACTAGACATTTTGGTTGAGCCGGTATAACGTAGTCCGGTATCACGATCGGACTCCACACGCCCACTAGCCTTTAACTTCTTTTCTTGACGATCTTTCCCCATAAATAGCACCCCCCACACTTAAGTTGGATGTTTTTGCCTAGATTATTCGTAGAGTGAAATGAAGTTTTTGAAATGACAAGCAATGTCTATCGTGGGATACTATAAAGAGATAGCATATAAGAAAAAAAAGAAAGAGATGATTAGAATATGAAGAAATTACTTTTAGCCGGGGCGCTAATCTTGCTATTAGCAGCCTGCGGAAACGAGAATGACGAGGGTGCAAAGGAAGCAGATAATAGCATGAATGATACAGACACTACAGCTGAGGACACGGATGAGAATGAGAGCAATGTGGAAGAAGAAACAAACATGGATGAAGAAAGTGACACAACAGCAACGGGAGAACAGGAAGAGGATAGCGAAGTAGCAGAAAAGGAAAATTCGGAAGAAGCTAATTCTACTGATATGAAAACAACCTATCGTAACAAGCTAGTCGATTTAGAAGAAGAATTGGCGGCCGAAGAACAGGAAATAGGCTCTACACAGCGCGAATTAACAGAATTTGCCGGGAAGAGCTTTAATATGTGGGATGATGCATTAAACGAAGTATATGCTGAATTAGAGAAGCAGCTCCCAGAGAAAGAAATGGAAAGTTTAAGAAAAGAACAGCGGGAATGGATCAAAATCAGAGATGCAAAAGCAGAAGAAGAGGCAGCCAAATATGAAGGTGGCTCCATGGAAACCATGCAATATATAAGCACACAAGCACAGCTAACAAAAGAAAGGGCTTATGAGTTAATTACGAAATATATGGACTGATACCGTAACCTACTAGCAAAAGGAAAGGAATGAGACAATGCAACAATTAGTTTGGGAACAAGCATGGGATAAGACTATTTCACTTGGGGACAGAAAACAGATAGAAATAACATTTGAACAGGCTAACGAAGAAGCTACACGTATAAAGTATATCCCTTTTTGGCAAGCGCGGAATTATCGCGGGGAGCTGCTTATTACAGTAATTGTCCAAAATTTTAGTGATGAAGCTATGCCCTTCACTCAGTTGCCATTAACGTACGTGGAAGAAGGGGAGCTTGTTGCTAGTCATACTTTTTCCTTTCCTAATTTGGAGTTAGCGGCGAGAAGCAGCATGCCATGGACATTTATTTTTCCAAAAGACACCATTGAGCGAGAACCTAACCTGGTTGAAGGAAAGTTAGAGGATACACATGCTTAGCCCAAGGTTATGGTGCATATCATAAGAAATTGGGGTATAGAGTAGATAAAACCAAACTTTTAGAGGAGAGGGTTCGTAATGTCAAAGCGTAAAATTGTAGTCAATCTTGATCTAGATGAAAAATACATCGATGAAATCAAAGAAGTAGCTCCCGACTGGGAAATTGTTTCAGGGAAAGATACGGATGAACTGCAAGAAGATTTAAAAGACGCAGAGATAATTCTTCACTGGAAAAAAGCGATTGAGCAGACGATTTTGGAGCAAAACAACCAATTAAAATGGATCCAGACCTGGAGTGCGGGTGTTAATAACTTGCCACTTGAACAACTAAGTGAGCGTAACGTATCCATTACGAGTGCTAATGGTGTGCATGCCTATCCAATTTCCGAAACTATTTTTGCTTTAATGCTTGGACTTACGCGCAAAATTCATACATATGTCCGCCAGCAACAGAAAAAGCAATGGGAGCATGCAGATCTAAAACTAGAAATCCATGAGAAAACAATTGGAGTGCTCGGTGTTGGAGCGATTGGTTTGGAAACAGCTAAAATAGCCAAGGCTTTTGGTATGAAAGTACTCGGCGTGCGACATTCAGGAAAAAGCACAGATTATGTGGATGAAATGTATACACCTGATCAGTTATCTGATGTGCTTCCACAATGTGATGTTGTCGTAATCACACTGCCACTTACAGATGAAACAACAAACCTATTTGGGAAAGAACAATTCGACCAAATGAAAAATAGCTCGATCCTGATCAATATTGGCAGGGGGCCGATTGTAAAAGAAGATGAGTTAGTTGAGGCCCTCCAATCTGGCAAAATTGCTGGAGCAGGACTTGATGTGTTCGCAACAGAACCATTACCGGAAGAAAGCCCACTATGGGACATGGAAAACGTGATTGTTACACCACATACTGCCGGGTCAACAGAACATTATACGGAGCGTGTTGTGCGGGATGTCTTCATTCCAAATCTTAAGAATTACCTTGAAGGAGAAAAACCTTCTAAGAACTTAGTTGATTATGATAAGGGATATTAATAACGCTAATGGCATACAAAACGACGTATGCCATTTTTTTATATTCTAAGTTAATGGCCTCTCTTCTCAACAAACAACAAAATGAGTGTTGCAATCGGACCTAATATAAGAGAGAGCAAAAACCAGTTTAATCCTGTTCTATTCTTCCCTTGTGCGAGCCCAGCGTTTATTAACGCTAGAGTACCCCATCCTACAAAGTATTGATCCATTGACCTCTCCCCCAAAAACTATGTTAATCACGAAGCAGGGCTAACAAGTAGCTATAAACCGCCATAGTTGCGAAGCACCCAATTGGCGAAGATGATTCCCCCAATTGTATTCACTACTGCTAACACCATAATTATCTTTCCTTGCTTTCCTACCTCATAATCTCTTTTTAGAACTAAGCCGAGAAAGAAGGAAAAAGGGCCAAACGCAATAGGACTAAATAAATAAGGCATAAACACCGCTATCCAACTAATTGTTAACAACAATATTCTACTATCCTTTTTCTTGCTCTCTTCTTGCACGTAAACACTCCCTTCAAGTAAAGTTTTTCTTCTTAGAAAACGAAGAAGACACCTTCCCTTATTTGGCAAGGATCACACTCCTCCTGTACTCTCTTAAGTTAATGCTAACATGGGCTTACCCCTTAATAAAGTTCACTATCTATATGAATCGTGTGTTGGAGAGAATAAGTCTTCCTCTGCGTCTCTGACTACTGAAAAATGTTCAACGTTATAATGACCATGAAGGGTTTCGTTATGATGTTTTATGATTTGGTCTGCGCTTAAAGTAACACTGTCCGCGGTCGAATGTCCGTCACCTACTAATGTGACATCAAAACCACTGATAGTTGCTGTTCTAACAGCACTATCTATACAGTGTTGGGTTGCACATCCCATTATAACGATATGATTGATTTCTTGAGATGTTAGATGATTTAAAAGCCCAGTACCATGGAAGGAGTTCGTAGCAGCTTTATCAAAAAACATTGCTTTAGTGGGTAAATGAATTTCTTTATGAACCTGAAAACCTTCTCCTTTGCCTTCAGCTACTTCTAGATCCCTAACAAAAACAACAGGGACACTTAATTTAATCGCTTTTTCAATAACTAGATTGATATTCCTAATAAGTTGCGCTTTATTATAAACAGCACTTTCTTCACGGTTTCCTTCAATTAATTCTTGCTGTGCATCAATGATTAATAATACTTGGTTCAGATGATTTTCCCCCTTTAAATTATTGGAAAGGCTAGCTAGGCGCTTTCCCCTTAATATACGTTACGTCAATGCTTTTTGGTGTATGTGATAATTATCGTTCCTAAAAGAGATTTATATAGAAAACTGCAAGAAGTGTGTTACTTGGGTTAGTTGATATCCACGTGTAGTAACGGCTTTTCTTCACTGTACCTAGAATAGGTCCATCCTTCATTTGATACATTTGTACAATTTTCATCGGTACATGTAAAAATATAAGACTGTTTATCAGTTTGAACAGAAACTTCATAATGAAATATCGAAGACGGATCGGATACATTGAATCGACTAACACCTTGTTTAATCGCGTAAACTGCTTCTTTAGAGGCAATCTCTTGGTATTGCTCATTTTCTAATACCATCTTTGTCATTTCTCCTAATATCTGTTGGTCATCTACATTGAGAGTGTAGGTACTTTTAATATAACTCGTAATTCCCAAATAGAAATTTATGATAACGCTAACAGAAAGCAGAATAGTTAAAATAATAAGCAGTCGTTTCTTGTTCATTTACATACCTCTCTTTATTTTGAAAAGGCGTCTAGATTGAAGTGCGCCCAAAAGTAAGACGAATTTTGCTATTTGATTTATGGTTTAAAAAAGGTATATGTATTGTTGTGTTTAAAGGTTAAAGATATTGTCTACCAATGATTCGGCATCTTCAGCCCTGTTGGTAATCTCGTACTCTTATCACCCTTAGCTGCATTTACTTGCGCTTGTGTTAGGAAAATACAGCCCTGAAGGTTTGCTCCTCGAATGTCAGTATCACGCAAGTCTGCTCCAATAAAATCTACCCATCTTAAATCTGCCTTTTGTAAATCTGCTGCCAGCAGTAAAGTGCCTCGCAGGTTCGCTCCGCGTAAATCTGTTCCTTTCAGGTTGGCGCCAATCAGATCTCTTCGCTTGGATTGCTTTACCTTAACAGGAGATTGTCCCCGCACCAGCTCACTAACTTGTAACAATAAAGTATTAACTTCTGCTCGGTGGTCCGTAACAGAGAGATTGAGTAAATCTGTTGCCGGTAATCTTGTTAGCTCTTCGGTTTTATCAAGCATGTGCTGTAATGCAGAATGGATAGTTGCTGTAGCTTTATTTTCAATTGCTTCTACCAAATAATAAAGCATCTCATGCAGCTGCTGCATAACCGGGAAAACGTCGAACATCTCCTCAGAGATTGCAGGGTTTTCTCGCCAGCTTACACCATTATAGGTAAGCTGAGAAACCTTTTGCCCTGCTCCAAAACACTCAAAAACACTACAACCCTTAAAGCCCTTCTCACGTAAATTTTGATGAATCCCACATTTAAAGTCCTCTCCTAGATTGCGGCAGGGACTACCACCTTGTTTATTAAAAGGAAAATCAGCAGACTTTGCGAAAGGTAATGCTGTGCAACAAAGGCCAAAGCAATTTGCGCAATCTGACTGCAAATCTTTTTCCGTAATTGGGTCCATTTCATCCACGCCCTTCGACTGTCTCTATTAAACTAATATTACCACAAATTAAAATCGACTAGCCGACTTTTCTAACCTTTAACACCCACCAAATTAAAACAAATTGAAGAGGTAGACGTAACCATAATGCAAAGGCAGGAATACTGTACTGCTCTGGTTCTACCGCCATATAAATATTTACTGGGAAGATTAATACTAAAAATATTACAATGAGAATTCCTACTTTTCTCCGTGTCGGCTTGTATAGCAAACCAATGGTTAGTAGGATCTCAATGACTCCTGAAATATAAACAACTGCTGGTCGGAAGGGAACCCAATCAGGCATAGCCCCTGTGAAAAAGGGTTCCAGCGCAAAATGGGATATCCCAGCCAATATAAAGAGAATGGCAAATACATATAATGCTATTTTTTTCATGTTAAGACTCCTTTTCAGTGGCGAGACGATCTGCCATGCTATTCCCTTTAAAAGCTTCCACTACACCAATAAATGTTTCTACATTCTTTTTGCTTCGCATAACGGGAGAATAGATATAGGAAAGGGTTCGTGTGAATTGCACATCCTCAACTTCCAACACCGCCAGTGATCCATGATCCTTTTCCCGGGAAATGACACTGAGGGATAGCAGAGACAAGCCCATGCCTCTCATGACACTCTCCTTGATTCCCTGGTTGCTACTGATGCTAAGTAATGATTTCACGGAGAGACCGTTGCTACGAATAACATGGTTCAAGAACTCCCTGGTCCCCGAACCATCCTCTCTTGTAATCCATGTTTGCTGTTGTAAATCCTTGATCGAAAGATGCTTCTTCTCAGCAAGTTCATGACCATTAGAGCAAATGACCGAGAGCTCGTCCTTCATAAACGGTTGGACAGTAAGTTCTTTGTCATTACTTTGACCTTCAATCAAGCCCACGTCAACTTGGAAAAGGCGCACTTGTTCAATAATTTCCTCAGTATTTCCAATGACAACTTCTAATTCCAACGCAGGAAAATCCTGCTGTAGCCTTTGAAGAAACATAGGTAAAATATATTCACCGATTGAGAAACTTGCCCCAATCTTTAATTGACCTTGGATGGATTGATGATGGGTGGCAATATCCTCCTTTGTTTGCTCATACATCGCGATGATTTGTTTAGCCCGATCATAGAGAATCTTTCCTGTTGGCGTAATTTGTACCGATTTAGGTGAACGGATGAAGAGCTCTGTGTGAAACTCCTTTTCCAGGTTTTTAATATGTAAGCTGACACTCGGCTGTGAAATGTGTAAGGCTTGTGAGGTTCTTGTGAAATTGCCAACGTCAGCAAGTGTAACAAAGGTTTTAAGTGCATCGTAATACATGAAAACTCTCCTTATTATTAGTATTTCTAATCATAACAATAATTTATATGTATTTCACTAATAGATGATTATTAGATAAAGTAGATGGCGAGAGAAGAAGGACGTGGTTATTTGATGGGGATACATATGGGAAAGACTTTGCAAGAAAACAATGGAAAAGGTTTTATTACGGGGATAGGTTTAACACTTTTGCTGGCATTTTTAGCAGGCTTACTGGCAAAATTGCCCTTATTAGCAATCATGGGCCAGCTCGTTATCGCGATTATCTTGGGAATGATATGGCGGGCGGCATTTGGTTTACCAGAAACATTTAAAACTGGAGTTACGTTTTCCAATAAAAAGCTTTTACGACTGGGGATCATCTTGCTAGGTATGCGTTTAAATCTCGCGGACATCTACAATGCGGGAATAAATGTTTTTATTATTGCATTCCTTGATCTCGTGTTTGCGCTGGTGCTTGTTTATTGGTTAGCACGCTGGTTTGGTGTGGATCGAAACCTAGGAATACTTACAGCATGCGGAACAGCGATTTGCGGTGCGGCAGCTGTTGTAGCCATTGCCCCGATAATTAAAGCGAAGGAAACAGAAACCGCTGTGGCTGCTGGTATCGTAGCATTGCTTGGTACTACCTTTACGTTGATTTATAGTTTAATCTACGGATTGTTACCATTATCTTCAACAGGCTATGGCATTTTTGCAGGAGGTACCTTGCATGAAGTGGCCCATGTTGTTGCTGCAGCCGGTGCTGGAGGAGAAAAGGCCGTTGATATGGCTGTTCTTCTCAAGTTGACACGTGTTGCATTGCTTGTCCCTGTAGCCTTTGTCATTGGGTATCTTGTACAAAGAGGAAGTAAAAAAACGTCAGGAAGAAAGCCGACGATGTCTATATTCCCGTGGTTCATTTTAGGATTCCTTGCCATGAGTGGTTTTAATACACTAGGCATCGTTTCGGAGTCTGTAGCAAATAGTATTGTCTCGATTGCTTACATCTTAATTGCAATGGCAATGGCTGGGCTTGGGTTAAATGTAGAGGTCAAGACCTTCCGGAAGTTAGGAATGAAAGGATTTGCTGCGGGTGTGGTTGGTTCCGTTTTCCTAGCGATTTTTGGTTATGCGCTTGTGATGCTTTTTCAATTAAATTAAAAAAACATGAAACTTTTTATCAGATGTGCTGTATGAATAACAAAGCACATCTGTTTTCTTATGAAGAGATATAAGAGGTAAGAATGGATGGAAGATAATTTTGTAAACCTGTTGACGTTGTTTGTTTCCGTTCTGTTTGTAGGAATGGCTGCCTTTCAAGTTCTTCTTTCGCTTGGGATGTCGTTAGGAGAATTTGCAATGGGAGGATATTACAGAATATTACCTAAAAAATTACGTGTAGTAAGTTTGCTAAATGCTATTATCCTTCTCGGTATGTGTTTGGTTTACTTGAAAAATGCTAATTTAATAAGTGGCTTTGAGTTTTTACCAATTCCTATTTTGGTTTGGGTCATTACTATCTTTCTAGGACTTAACACGATAGCCAATCTGGCATCCCGAAGTAAGAAAGAAAGGTATGTGATGACACCTATAGCGGGTGTTGCTTTTGTAGTGTGCCTTTTACTGGCATTGAATTAAACTACGGCCTGGACTTCCATCTAGCTGAAGCCGGCCCGCCAAGAATGTGGTAAACTAGCTTTATGTAAAGGAGTGTTAGTCTATGAACGAACTACCAAGTTGTCCAAAATGCCATTCAGAATATACATATGATGATGGAAACGTTTTTGTCTGCCCAGAGTGTGCGCATGAATGGACGGGAGAAGCAGAAGCGGATCAGCAAGATGAAGTGAAAGTGTACAAGGATGCCAATGGTACGGTGCTTAATGATGGAGATGCCGTTACGGTAATCAAGGATTTAAAAGTAAAAGGTACATCCTCTGTCGTAAAAAGAGGAACCAAGGTTAAAAACATCCGTTTAATTGAAGGTGATCACGATATTGATTGCAAAATTGATGGTCTTGGTGAAATGCAGTTAAAAACCAAATTTGTGAAAAAGCTTTAGAGAATATCTTGTACATATCTATAGTGTTATAAGAAAATACTAATTAGATAATAACTAAACTATAAATTATTCTTCCATTAAGCGTGTGAATCTTGTGTGTTAATGATTCAGGGCTTATTCATAGCGTAGGAAATACATGAAGACTCCGGCGGGATTAATAGGCATAGGTGAGACCCCTTGTGCAAAGCACAAGGGGGTCTCACCTATGCCCGCAGAAAGCGAAATGTATTTCTGGAGCAGTAATTATGGATCTTACCTAGTTCGCATAACTTATTTAATTAGCCTTATAAAAAACCTATTGTCTTTTCTTCGTTTTTTTGTTATTCAACTTTTCTGCTGTTGTTAGTGGCTCGTTAGCAAATTCATGGTCAAATTGCTTTGACAACTTTCCTCTTACTGCTTGCTCATCACTCATACCAGCACGCTTTTTCTTTGATTCACTTGGCATTTCAACACCTCCAGGATCTTATTATGACACGGAGACAAAAAAATATGATTTTTAGGGTGTAGAAAGATGCAGAGATTCGAGACGAATAGAAACAACATAAAAAAGAGGTGCACATTTAAATGTGCACCTCTTTTTGTCTTATATTATTAGGGATTTAGTACACTTTATCGCCGTTGAAAATCGAGTTTTTTACGACAACATAATCAACAGTACGGATAGAATCAAGTGTGCTGCCTCCAGCATAAGAAATGGAGGACTGTAGATCCTGTTGCATTTCAGTTAGTGTATCGTCAAGAGAGCCTTTGTGCTCAACGTACATTTTCTTTCCTTCTACGTTTTTCTTTTCGCCTTTTTGGAATTCAGAGGCAGAACCAAAGTACTCTTTATAAAGCTTTCCTTCTTTTTCAATTGTTTCTCCTGGAGATTCTTCATGTCCAGCGAAAAGGGAGCCAATCATCACCATCGTAGCGCCAAAACGTACGGATTTAGCAATGTCTCCATGGGTACGGATCCCACCATCCGCAATAATTGGTTTCGTTGCAGCTTTGGCACACCAGCGCAATGCTGCGAGCTGCCAGCCACCTGTACCGAAGCCTGTTTTGATTTTCGTGATACAAACTTTCCCTGGACCAATTCCGACCTTGGTAGCGTCTGCTCCCGCATGCTCCAATTCTCTAACTGCTTCAGGTGTTCCCACATTTCCTGCGATAACAAAGCTTGTTGGTAAATGCTGTTTGATATGCTTAATCATATTAATCACGGCATTAGAATGTCCATGAGCGATGTCGATCGTAATAAATTCCGGAGTAACTTCTTCGTTTGCTAATCGCTCAACAAAGCTATACTCTTCATCTTTAACCCCTACGCTGATAGAGGCAATTAGTCCACGGTTTTGCATGTCTTGGATAAATCCAAGGCGCGTTTCTGGTTCAAAGCGGTGCATAACATAAAAGTAACCTTTTTCGGCTAAATGCACGGCAATTTTTTCATCTATAATAGTCTGCATATTTGCTGGTACGACAGGTAATTTAAATGTATGTCCGCCTAGTGTAACGCTTGTGTCACATTCTGAACGGCTGTTTACAACACATTTTGCTGGAATTAATTGAATATCTTCATAATCAAATACGTTTTCCACTTTATACACTCCTAAAACCGAATGTTATTTACGAACTGATATCCATCGTTCGTCTATTGCTTAATTTACATCATTTACGAGTAAAAGTCAATGAGCTTGGAAGTTATAGATAGTGTGATTATTCGGCACTGTGGGAAATACTGCACTTTCCAGCCTAAGTTTTAAGGATTCAACATGTTTTTCCCATCGTAATCAGAGGCTGTTCGATTACTTTAACTTAATTTCTTGATTTCTATCTTGGTACCATGCAAGAAATTCGTCAGCCCATTCCTCCGGTACGTCATCCATGGTAGTGTGTAACACTGGCTTGGCACGGTTTACGGTTGCGAGTGATGCCAATCCAAGCTTCTTTTGTATAATATTTCGTGAGACACCAACTTCTATAACTCTACTTCGCTTGGAAAGAAATAAATTTGATCCGAAGCCACCTGTTTTTAACTGAATAAATGTATCATTTATGGTGTAGCGTGTATGCTTATAATCCAGTATCCGTGATATAACGATTAATACTAGTAGGATAATCGAAAAAGCCCACCAATATTCGGAAAGACCAAAAAGGTCAGGCTTCCAGAAAAAAAGCACACCAGTAGCAATGATCCACAACCAACTTGGTCGTAGCATGCGGAACCAAAACGATTCACGAGGTAGGGACTCCATCGAATCTGTCAGTCGATAAGACGGCAGTATTTCCTCTACGAGTTGTTGGGCTTTCTTTACTGGTAAAAAAGGATAAAGGCTATTAACGTCCGCACCATCATCTCCAAGAGCCCCTGCAACCACGAGCTTTACTTCTGCGAGTCCAAGGATCCGCTTCATAAAAGACTGTTGAAGTTGAATGGCCTGTACATTTTTCTTCGTAATGGAAAAGGCAGTCTCTTCCAATACTCCTTTTGTGATATACACCTTCTCATTATCAGAGGCGATTTCATATTTGCCATACTTTAAAAAAGTCCATATTACCCCGCCGATCATTAATAGGCCAACAATCAATATAATTGTGAGGGCAACTAACCACCAGCGATCAAGAATAAATCCAACGATCCCCTCTGCTTGCTGATCATTAGGAAGAATATCATCAAACTTATTTACTTGGGATCCCAAGATTGGAATAACGGCAAGGAAGCTTAAGGATGTAAAAGAGGCCTTTATCACTTCTTTTTTCGTTGGGCTAAAGTGAACTATACGACCTGGTTCTGCCTCTGATTCAACCTCTGGACCTGTTTTTGTCTCTTCCACGGAGTCGACAACGGCATGATCCGCATCTTCTACCCCCGCGTTTTGCTGGGAGACCTGATTTTCCAGCCGGGTTGCCTCAGCAGGTGTCACAACATGGAATGTCACAGAGCTATCATCACCTTGTGAGCTTGTTTCAAATGATATGGAGGTGACACGGAAAATCCGGTGGAATAACTTGGTTTCTCGCTTCGCATGCTGCACTTTGGAATAAGGTACAGTTTTTCTTTTCTTTGAAAAAACCCCCTCAGTTAAGACGAAGGCTGTTTGTGTAAGTGTATATTTGTTTGTGAGCCATTTAAACACGAGATAAATGATTGTCACGGCAACCAATACCAGAAATGCGATCCTGCCATACTTGACCAGCCAGGAATCTGAACCTGCTTGAAAAACAAACAGGATGACAATAATAAAAAAGGTGTTTTTAATAAATCCCCAAAGATCATAGGCGATTTGCAAGGGATGGTGTCGTTTGGCTTCATTCATTCCTCCATCTCCTCCACCTTTGCATACTGGGCAATGGTATTTCGTAATTCAGTTGCCACTGCTTTTTCTAATGCCGGGATGGTATGGGTAGACCCCATCGTTTGGACGGTTACCGCATATAACGCATACTTACGCAATAATGGCCCTTGCTTCGTTGATACAGATTGTATTTTTGTCATGGGCACAAGCTGATGTTCTTCCTTTAGAGCACCTGATTTCAGCTGTAGGAATTCCTCGCTTATATCGTACCTCCAATGCTTGTACAATAATCCAGGTTTAATATATCCCCAAATGCCGCCAACAATCCCAATAACGACCAAACCGATAAGAATCCAACCTATCCAATAAACCCAAGAAAAGTAATAATCCAAATAAAACAGTATAGCTAGCACGATAATACTAATAAGGTTGGAAATGGTTTCGGTAAGCCGCCAGACCTTTACTGCTTTCTTGGAAAGTTTTTTGTTGGGAGATAAAAGATCTTCCGACATATGTAACACTCCTTTTTCTACTACGTTGCACCACCATATTTGGTGGAAAGTTGCTCATGTGTACTTCTGTACATTACGTATTACGAAAAGGTCAGCTCAAATGTTTCAGCATATCCAGACGATTCAATAAGTTCTGGGCGTAAAAGCGTCAATATTTTGTTAGAATAGTTAATAGAGAGGGAAAAGACTGCAAGTTAATAGGAGGGAGGCTGTACGGATGCAATGGAAGGATAACCAAACATACCTGGAAGCTGGCTGTCCGAGTCACTTTCGTTTTGATGAAACGCTCGTTTTCTTAAAAAGGTCTGATCAAGAGATTCTTCATTTGGTTAAAGGGAGGACCGTTTTTAAAGCGTTGAGGGTGGAGGAGGAAGCTGTCGTATTTTCGGTTACCGAAGAGGATGGCAAGCTATACATTCAGTTTTTAAACGGAAAATTCAACAAAGCAACCAAGGATTTTGTTGCTGATTATGTAACAAAGTGGTTTGATTTGGAACGTGATGTAGAGCCTTTTTATCAACTAGCACAGCATGACCCGTATTTAAGGAACCTTGTGAAAACGTATAGTGGATTAAGGGTGGTAGGGATTCCTGATCTTTTTGAAGCATTTGTCTGGGCCATCGCTGGTCAACAAATCAACCTGAAGTTTGCGTATACGCTAAAACGCCGATTTGTGCAGCGCTTAGGAGAAAAACTGGATTGGGAGGGAGAGACATACTGGATATTTCCCCAACCGGCAGTTCTCGCTGACGTGAACATCGAAATAGTAAGAGACTTGCAGTTTTCTTCCCGAAAAGCGGAGTATGTACTAGATATAGCAAAGAAAATGCGAGATGGTACCTTATCATTACAAGAGCTTGAAGAGAAAAGCTATCCAGAATTGAAAAAAGCGTTACTTTCCATTCGGGGAATTGGTGCTTGGACAGCAGATTATGTGCTTATGAAATGTTTCCAGATGCCCAACGCCTTCCCAATTGCAGACGCCGGCATTCACCAGGCATTAAAACAACAACTTGGTTGGAAGCCAACTGTAGAAGAAATAGCGGAACTTGCGAGAGATTGGGCAGGTTGGGAAGCTTACGCAACGATATTTTTGTGGAGGTCATTATATGAATAAAGTAGATTATAAGTCGCCAATAGGTGTAATTGAAATAACGGGCACGGAGGAAGCAATTTATGAAGTATCCTATACAGAGAAACAACAGGTAGAGTATGCCTATACGGACAGCCTTCCTCAGACAGTAAAAGATTGCTATAAACAGCTGGATGAATACTTTAATGAGGAACGTTTGGAATTTAATCTTCCCTTTAAACTGGAAGGTACCCCTTTTCAACAAGAAGTTTGGCAAGCATTAAGGCAGATTCCTTATGGGGAAACAGGTAGCTACAGAGATATTGCGGTATCCATTAAACGTGATAAGGCAGTTCGAGCAGTGGGAAGTGCGAATAGCAAAAACAAAATCAGTATCATTTTCCCATGTCACCGTATTATTGGTACAAGTGGAAAGCTAACTGGCTATGCCGGCGGTTTGTGGCGCAAAGAATGGCTACTGGAGCACGAAAAAAGAATTATCAGTAAATGAAGTGGCTCATCTAAAACTAGTATACAAGGGTACCGAGCTTTTAAAATTTCTTAAGGGGAAATGCTAGAAGAAGAAAGTGTTGGAATGTATAATGCTTTCTTGGGAGAGTTAGTCATACAGACAGCATAGGCTTTAAGTTCAATTTATGAATTCTTTTAATAATATGTATAATTTTTAGATTTTCTCTTCCGATTACCTATAAATATAGTATAATCAGCATAGGTAAAAACAACCAGATTCACAAAGGGAGAGAGTACCATTGTTAAAATATATTTTATTGGCAGGTGCCACTTTGCTTATCCTTTTTTTAGTTGCTTGCGCCGGAGAACAAGGGCTGGCGGAAAACCGTAAACGAGCAGCTGATCAGGGTAGGCCAACAAATGAAATTAAGGAAGCCGACATAGACTTTTTTACATATAGTGAACAAGAATTATTAGATATTGCACAGGGGCTAAAGCAGAAATATGATCAGCTTTTAGGCGCACAAACGAAGGAAGAGTTTGATCAAGTGAAAATGGATTTGTTTACGAAGAAAATGTTAGAAGAAGAAAGTGAGCTTATTCAATTTACCGGTCCTAAACCAAAACTTGTTACAGAAGTAAAAAATGAAGTTGTAACGAAAGCTACATCTTATTTCCTTTATGATTTTGAATATAAAGAAATCTATGAGGAAGCAGATGGAACGGAAGTAGAGAAAGAAAGTTATTTTTCCCTTGAGATAAAAAAAGAAGGCGATAAATATAAAATTAGTGCAATCCGTTAATTTTTCGCTTAGTAGAAATGAGGGTGGAGAATGGAGCATTTTCATACAATTAAAAGTCCTGGTAAATATTGGCTTGTAGACCAGTTAAAGAAGGATGGCATATCCAAAGAAATGTATGAGAATTCATTAAGCAAGCTCGTAAAGGAATGGCAGTTGAAAGAGTGTGGATTTATTTCGGTGCTTTTAGAGGAGTCTTCTGAAGCAGTATTGTTGGATGAGGGATTTAATAAAGTATCGACGATCGTCGAGTATACACGAACGTTGGATAACATAGAAGAATATTCTTTTCCTATTCGCTGGAACAACTTAAGTGAAGACCGCATAACGGATCAAGATTATGCAAGCCTCTATGAGCGATCTCGTTCCGGTTCAGCGAATAAGAACAAAAAACAGCCGATAGATGAAGTAATGAACTCGATAAAAAACGAGCTTGGTACTGCTTGGCGAGATGTTTGTTATTACTTTACTTACGAGGGACAAGCGTGCGGCATAAGTATCCCTCATATTGAAGAAGGAACAACAGACGAGGGCAGAATGTTTTACTTTGGTGTCGTTCCAGAATTGAGAGGCCGTGGATTAGGAGCTTCTATGCATCTAGCTTCCCTATTCCTTCTTAAAGAGAAGAACGCAACCTATTATGTGGGCAGTACAGATACTAGCAACCAACCTATGATTGATATTTTTATAAAAAACGGCTGCACACTCCGTGATCGTAAAGGAATATACCGATTAGAAAAAAAGAGAACTTAAGAAGAGACTAGGGCATAACATTCCATTGATTATGAAAAATACGAATAATAAAAGAGAGTGCAAAGGAATGCTTAATCACCGCTGCGGGAAATACTTCGCTTTCCGTGGGCACGGCCTCAGTCTCCTCAGAAGCAAGGATCGCTTCTTCCGGGGCCTTCGGACTCGTGCTGTTCCCACTGGAGTCTCCGCATTTTCCTTCGCTAAAGTTTGTACAAAATAAAAAAATAAATAACTGTCCGTACTAAACCCCTGATTTTTCTATAATCATTAGGGTTTTAGTACGGTTTTTGTTTGTGAGATTTTCTTTTGTCCCGCCCTCTTTTTTAGACTTCGAACCAAAAAAGGCGATCTGGTAGCTATACCAGGTCGCTTTTTCTAGTTATTCAAGATGCTTTCCTCGAGTACTTCAGTTTTATCTCCATACACCTTCGTAATGTGGGTTTCGCCCCATGCACATAATGAATCAAGGATCACTTCAAGGCTGCGTCCATATTCGCTTAGCTCATACTCTACTTTTGGGGGCACCTGGTTATAAATGATCCGGTTGATAATACCGTCCACTTCTAGTTCGCGGAGCTGTTGAGTTAACATTTTTTGCGTAATATTTGGCATTAATCGCTTAAGTTCACTCGTGCGCTTTTTCCCATGTGTTAAATGACATAGAATGACACACTTCCATTTTCCGCCGATAACCTCAAGGGTGGCTTCTACTGATATATTGTATTTTTTCTTCTTCATTATTTTTCCTCCTTTTTTATAGGTACTAAAAAGTACCTACATTACAAAAAAGTATCTATAGCACTTTAAAGTGCGTTCTTTTCTTTTATACCTGTATGTTACATAATATCATTTGCCGGCAACATTTTACCATCTTTTTTTACAAAAATAATATAGGAGGTCATTTTATGGCTTTAGATAAGAAAAGAAGCTTTTTTGCATTAATGGCCTTGGCAGTTAGTGCATTTGCTATTGGAACGACAGAATTTATTAGTGTCGGTCTTCTCCCGCTTATTGCGGATGATTTAGAAATATCCGTTACCACAGCTGGTTTAACGGTTTCCTTATATGCACTTGGCGTAACGTTTGGTGCTCCAATTCTTACAGCATTGACATCCACTATGTCAAGAAAGGTATTGCTGTTATGGATTATGATCATTTTTATTGTGGGAAATAGTGTCGCGGCAGGAGCGACCAGTATTGGCGTGCTGCTTGTAGCAAGGGTAATATCTGCTTTTTCCCATGGTTTATTTATGTCAATTGGTTCGGTAATTGCAGCAAGTCTTGTAACACCAGACCGGCGTGCGAGTGCTATTTCCATTATGTTTACTGGACTTACAGTGGCGACAGTTACAGGCGTCCCGATCGGAACGTTCCT
The DNA here is from genome assembly GCF_059758495.1 of Oceanobacillus sp. GQ8. Classification (NCBI taxonomy): domain Bacteria; kingdom Bacillati; phylum Bacillota; class Bacilli; order Caryophanales; family Bacillaceae; genus Oceanobacillus; species Oceanobacillus sp. GQ8. Next base: position 303,461 of record NZ_JCAXEV010000002.1, read on the forward strand.
TGGCCAGCAATTTGGTTGGCGATTGGCCTTTTTAACAATTGTAGGAATAGGAATCGTAGCATTCGTGGCTAATAGTATCCTGGTTCCCGCCAATTTGAAACGTGGAACCAAGACAACGTTTGGTGATCAATGGAAGATCATTACCAATGGTCGACTACTGCTTGTCTTTGTCATTACAGCTTTAGGTTATGGTGGGACATTTGTGGTCTTTACCTATCTTTCCCCATTGCTTCAGGAGGTAACAGGATTTTCTAGTGAAGTGGTAGCTGTTTTACTTCTTCTTTATGGAGTGGCCATAGCTGTAGGGAATATGATTGGAGGGAAATTATCCAACAAAAACCCGATAAAGTCCCTATTCTTTATGTTCATATTTCAAGCGGTAGTCCTTTTTCTTCTAACCTTCACCGCGCCTTTCAAAGTGGCTGGGCTGATCACCATCATGCTTATGGGGTTATTCGCGTTTATGAATGTGCCAGGACTTCAGGTGTATGTGGTGATGCTGGCAGAGCGATTTGTTCCTGGTGGGGTTGATGTAGCTTCAGCGATTAATATTGCAGCGTTTAATGCAGGCATTGCAATTGGTTCCTTCTTAGGTGGAATTATTACGGACTCAATTGGTCTAGTGCATACAGGTTGGATCGGTGGATTAATGGTCACAGGAGCAGTACTGCTGACAGCTTACAGTCGAAAGCTTGAAAACAAGGATGTAGCAAAGGAAGAACCATTACAAAAGTGTAGTTAAAAAAGGAGATGGAATTTAAATGGAAAATTTACAAAGTAAGCTAACATTACAGAATGGTGTGGAAATGCCTTGGCTTGGTTTAGGTGTCTTTAAAGTAGAAGAAGGGCCAGAGCTTGTGCAAGCTGTAAAGGCAGCTATAAAGAATGGATACCGTCTAATTGATACAGCGGCTATTTATGGAAATGAGGCTGGAGTCGGCCAGAGCATTCAAGAAGGACTTCTGGAAACGGCTATCAGCAGGGAAGAGCTTTTCATCACCTCCAAGGTATGGAATGACGGGTTAAATTATGATGAGACCATATTAGCTTTCCATGAATCATTGGAAAAACTAGGATTAGACTATCTTGATCTTTATCTCATCCATTGGCCTGGGGTCGATCAATACAAGGAAGCGTGGCGAGCGTTGGAGGATCTGTATAAGCAAGGGCTTATTCGGGCCATCGGTGTGAGTAATTTCCAAGTACACCACTTGGAGGATTTGGCTAAAGTAAGTGAGATTAAGCCAATGATCAATCAAGTCGAGCACCATCCGAAACTAACTCAAGGAGAGCTGCGTCGTTACAGTAAAGAAAATGCTATTCAGTTACAGGCATGGTCCCCACTTATGCAAGGACAACTTCTAGATCATCCGTTGCTTCAAGAGATTGCAGTGAAGCACGGCAAGTCTGTTCCACAGGTGATTATTCGTTGGGATCTGCAGAGTGGAATAGCCACAATACCAAAATCCACGAAGGAGCACCGCATTATTGCAAACGGTGATGTATTTGATTTCAAATTGTCAGGAGAAGATATGGAATCCATAAATGCTCTAAATGAAAATCTTCGGGTAGGTCCCGATCCAGATACGTTTAACTTTTAATTAAAGAAGGCTCCCTAATCACTTAGGGAGCCTTTTTTATCTATTTAGACATGAACAGAGGAGTCAATCGTCACTTCTAAATCAAATGCCAGGTCTTTTAAATCTTGCAATACGTGGCGCGCTTCTTTGCTATGTTCTGTTAAGGGGCTACCATTACATAAAGGAACCTTGCTATATATCTTTCGAATACCAATCGGATAGCTGTTCCCTGTTTTGTCTGAGTTGATCTTGATTCTATGAGGTTCATAATGAATAATATGTAGGAGCTCTCTTACTTCGTTTCTTTATGAGACACGGAAAGAGTTTTTATATTGTATTCTTTAGCACTTCATTCCACAGAGAAGCCTTTGCAAGTGCCATGGTGTCTTGTACCACTTCTTTTGGTTTGTTTCCTTTGGCGATAATATAATCGGCAAACTCCATTCCCAAATACTCACAAATTGCTTGAAATTGTAAGATTAAAGGAAGAGCAGCTGTTCTAGGGTGAGGATTTTCTCCTGCTGTGATGACATATATTTTTTTACCCTTCATTGCTTCTTTAAAATTTATCCGTTTGTCCTGCATATATTGGCTCCACCTATCAATGAATGCCTTCATTTGCGCAGACATCCCAAACCAGTACAATGGTGTTACAAAAATGATAATATCCTGTTCCAGAAATTCGAAGAACAACGTTTCATATTCATCCTCTACCTTATCGAATCCACCTGGTACATGGCGTTGATCTATAATAGGTTCAATCTGTTTTTCACGCAAGTAGATCTCTGTGTGTTTAATTCCTTCTACAACTTTATTAACAAGATACTCCGTATTCCCATCCCTGCGTGAACTACCCAATAGTGTCATAATCTTCATAGATATTCAGCTCCTTGTGTTATTGCTAATTCCATCATATAGTATATATATAGTTCAGTAAAACGGATGTTTTTGATAATATAGTTCAATAACATTGAACATATGGAGGTGTGAAAAATGGAGCTTAGGCAGTTAATAACCTTTATAACGATTGTTGAATTGGATGGATACAAAAAAGCAGCAGATGAATTGGGGTATGCTCAGTCATCGATTACTGCGCATATGAAAGACTTAGAGCAGGAATTAGGGACACCTGTTTTTGATCGCCTGGGAAGGAAGATGGTTTTAACAGAAGCAGGGAAGAAATTTCTCCCCTATGCAGGGAATATCGTTAGACTCTACGCTAAATCAAAGGAAGCCATTCAAAACACTTCAGAGCCATCTGGACAGCTTACTATAGGAGCAAGTGAATCATTAATGATCTACTGGCTTCCTACGATCATCAAAAAATTTCGCGATAAGTATCCACTTGTAGAGCTGACTATGAAATCTATTCAATATGATAATCTCACCGGTCAATTAAAGAAAGGCGATGTAGATGCAGCGATTTTGGTCGAAACGTTAAATTTCAATCCTTCTGAATTAGTAACAAACCTGATTAAAAAAGATGAACTTATCCACGTTACAGCTGATGCTGCAACAATGCCAGATACCATGCTTGTAACGGAATATACGTGCAGTTGGCGGCCATTAGTAGAGGAGTATTTAAAGGGAGTAGGAAAAGAGTTTATTTCACGAGTTGAGTTGCCCAGTGTTGAAGCCATCAAGCAAAGTGTTCTTTGTGGACTAGGAAACGCGATGCTACCTACATTTACAGTGAAAGATTTCATGAAAAGTGGAGAGCTGCAGGAAGTACAAAACTCCCAACGTGAACAGGTGGGGATATTTACCGCTATGCATAAAAATAAATGGGTCTCTCCTTCTATGACAGCATTTTTAGAAATGCTTGAGGGTTAATCCCACATGAAGAGGAGCAGTGCCATCGTCCGGGGCTGCTCCTTATAATATTAAAATTATACAACGCGCTTACGCAAAAATCCTGATATCATATCAACGAGCACGACCATCACGATAATACCGAGTAAAATAATGCCCACTCGCTCCCAATCTCTCGACTGCATGGCGAAAATTAATGGTGTTCCAATTCCGCCAGCGCCGATGATGCCAAGAATACTTGCCGAACGCAGGTTAATCTCAAATCGGTATAACGTATAGGATATGAATCCCGGCAGTACTTGAGGGAGCACGGCTAGGCGTAGCGTCTGAATTTTGTTCGCACCTGTTGCCGCCAAGGCTTCGGATGGGCCGGGGTCAATTGCTTCGACTTCCTCAGAAAATAATTTTCCTAGCATTCCAATAGAGTGAAGACCTAAAGCTAAAACCCCTGCAAATGAGCCTGGACCTACTGCTTTAATAAACAGGAGCGCCATCACTAGCTCTGGGAAAGTACGGATGAAGCTAAGCATAAATTTCCCAGTACCTGTCGTAAATCTCGCTCGATTCATATTCTTTGATGCCCAAAAGGCAAACGGGATACATAATATAGCAGATATAAACGTCCCCAGCACCGCTATTGCTAAGGTGTCGAGCAGCCCACGGAGCAGGTCCTCGCCCTCAGGCAAGTATACATAACCCCAGTCTGGTGAAAAAATCCCACTGAAAATGGCTTTTGAGATCTGACCGGCAGTATCTTTAAAACCACCCATTGGGACACCGGAAAACGCCCAAATATAGAGAAATAAGAGCGCTCCATAGATCAATATATATAATCCAATCTTCTTTTTCGGTTTATGTGGTCGATTCATAGTAATTTCTCCCTGAGCTTCCCACTAAAGTAATCAATAAGAAGGACGACGACTAAAGTGAAGAGAATAATCGTACTTACCTTATCGTATTCTAGGAAACCAAGCGTGCGGTCGTAGTAAAGGCCGATTCCTCCAGCGCCAACGAGGCCGAGGATTGCTGCAGCACGTATGTTTACTTCAAAGGTGTACAGCACATATGTAATAAAGTGGGCGGAAACCTGTGGAATGACCGCACAGCGAATCCATTGCAGCTTATTTGCCCCAACAGCTGTCATAGATTCTAATGGTCCTTTATCAATTGCTTCAATTGCTTCATACGTCAGCTTGGCGATAATCCCCACGGAAAAAATCCCCAATGCAAAAATTCCGGGCAATGGCCCTAAACCAAAAATGGCTACAAAGATTGCAGCAAGTAAAAGTTCAGGAATAGTACGCACAAGGTTAAGAACAAATCGAACCGGGTACCAAATCCAGGAGCTTTGAAAGACGTTACTTGCAGAGAAAAGTGCAATAGGGATTGCTAACACTGCTCCAATGGTTGTTCCTACTACAGCCATACGAATTGTTTCCAGCATTGCTGGTGTGATGTTATCAACATAGGCCCAGTTTGGTGGCACCATATCCACAAGGAGCCCCGTCATATTTGGAAGCCCCGTTAATAACTCCGAAAAAGTGCTATCCGTTTGGTGGGCACTTGCAAAAAGAAAAAGTGCCAATAGGAAAATGGTGAAATAAAGCTTTAGTTTTCTTGGTGGTGTCGGACGTAAAGGTTCAGCTAGTTGCGACATAAGGCACCTCTTTTGCTTCTTCTTCGGTGGTTTCTAACTTTTGGCCATAAATTTCTGCAAGCTTTTGATCTGTGGCTTCTTCAACAGGTCCGTCAAAAACAATTTCGCCGGCATTCAGGCCAATAATTCTGGTGGCATACTGGCGGGCAATATCGATAAAGTGTAAGTTTACAACAGTCGTAATGCCAAGCTCTTGGTTGATTTTTTTCAAATCATCCATCACTTGTGTTGTAGTCAATGGATCAAGAGAAGCAACTGGTTCATCAGCCAAAATCACTTTTGCCTCCTGGGCAAGTGTGCGGGCGATTGAAACACGCTGTTGCTGTCCCCCAGAAAGTTGATCAGACCTAGTATAAGCTTTATCTACAAGGTTAACGCGTTCAAGAGATTGTAAGGCAAGCTCCGTATCAGCCTTTGGATAGATGCCAAGCATGGTACGGAAGGTAGAGTGATAGCCAACACGTCCTGATAGAACGTTATTTATAACTGTTGTGCGTTTTACTAGATTGAACTGCTGAAAAATCATGCCTATGTCACGCCGCATTCTCCTTAATTGCTTCCCGTTTGCTTTCGTAATAGAAGTCCCTCCAACAAAGATTTCACCTTCTGTAACTTCATGCAATCTGTTGATGGAGCGTAAAAACGTGGATTTACCTGCCCCAGACAAACCAACAATAACGACAAACTCTCTCGGATTGATGGTAACATTGATATCCTTCAATCCTTTTGTGCCATTAGGATACGTTTTGGATACATTTTGAAACTCTATCATGTTAAAACCAACTTTCTTTAGATATAGGTAGCCAGGACGAAGAATCGCCTGGCTACGTTTTAAACATATAGGTGGATGGTGTAAATGCTATTCCGTTTTTACCTTTTCTGCGTAATCGCGAACAATATCAAAATTGCTGTCTTCAGATTCTACATAACCTTCATGTGTATAAATCTCTTTAATGATTTCATGTCCTTCTTCGTCTTTCCCAATGTCAATAAATGCTTCGGTGATCTTATCCACCCATTCTTGATCCATATCAGATCTTACAGCAACAGTGTCGTTTGGAATGCCTTCCGTGAATTCAATAATCTCGGTTTCATCAAATACTTCAGGATAATCGCCAGCAACCGTGTTACGTGCATCCTGGAATACAACTGCCGCATCAACATCACCGTTTAATACGGAGATAATTCCTTGATCATGCCCCTTTACTGTAATCCCTTCAACGTCTTCCAGTGGATCCAGTCCAGCATCCATCAGTGATGCGGCCGGCCAAACATAGCCTGCTGATGATGTAACATCCTGGAAGGCAATTTTCTTACCTTTTAAATCTTCAAGACTTTTAATGCCAGAATCTTTCTTTACAACAAAGATAGATTTATAGAAATCAACAAGCTCATCTGTTGGTTGTCCCGTTTCGTCTTCTACTCCGTAGCGTTGCGCTTGTAGCATTACCTCTGCGGCACCTTTATCTTTTGCTAGTACATAAGCTGTTGGTGGTAAAAAGCCCACATCAACTTTTTTAGAGTCCATCGCTTCAATGATTGTATTGTAGTTGGTTGATACACTAACTTTAACTGGGATATCCAGTCTCTCGGAAAGCAACTCTTCCAGTGGTTTTGCTTTCGCTTCCAATGTATCTGCGTTTTGAGATGGAACGAACTGAACAGTTAATTCCTCTGGTTTGTAGCTACTTGATCCCTCTGCCTCTCCAGAATCTCCACATCCACTTAGAATCCCAGCAGCTAGTCCGACAGTTAAACCTAATGTTGCAAACTTTTTAAGCATACTCTACCTCCACATGATAAATGTTTAGTGCCTCTTTAATATAGCAACAAATTATTAAGCCAATTTACAGTTAGTGTAAATAATCTGTTAAAAATTACTAGAAGTGTGAAAGCTGCATATACCTTTTGCAACCTTATAGAATACCTTGTACAAAGGAGGTGGCAATGGTGAAAGGGAGGAATTGCAGGGGGATTTGTTTCCCGAAAGGATATAGATACTGTGGTCCGGGGTGTAGCGGGCCGGGACCGCCAATTAATGCGGTTGATGCTGCATGTCGAGAACACGATCGTTGCTATAAACGTTATAGTGGTCCGAGCTGTATGTGTGATCGTGTGTTTATGGAACGGTTAGCTAAAGAAATCAATCCATATACGAAAGAGGGTCGCCTTGCACGCTTTCTCTACCAATATATGAAATTACAATCTTTTGTTGGGTGTGGGTTTCGTAAAAGGTAAGGGGATTTTCTTAAAAAGGCATAAAAAAGAACCGTCTCCTTGATGATCTGGATAACGATTCTGGTGTTTCGTGCGATATAGATGGTCTTTTTTGGTCTTGGTTTTTCTTGTTTGGAGATCTAGCGCAGTATATGGACTGCGTAGCTTTGCTGGATCAAGTCTACCTTCCCTTATCTGCTTTTGCCGATATTTTTGTGCTTTTGATCTACTCATGTTATCACTCCTCAAATGTCGTTCTTCTAAAGTATACCTTATCTGACCAGGTGCTGCGAGCTGTTTAAACGCAGCACCTCTAATAAACTATTTGTTTCTTTTTGCTGTGTATAAAAGATACGCACCAATTCCTGAGAATGTTATAATCGTACTCCAAATTAGGATTGCCTCTTCGGTCATATTCGTAAACCCAAGCAAGTATTCCGGAAGAACGAGAAAGACAGTAATTACTGGTAGGACTAGCGTTTTAGCCCATATAGAAACGCCGATTAGGAAAATAACAATGAGACCACCAGCGATCCATGTTCCAGTTATACCAAACTCTACTATTGGAGTGGCAATCGATCTATCTGCAAACTCGAGTCCGATAAATAATCCCATAGGAACGCTGGCCAAAAGGAAGAAAAGTAGACCTTGAACACCATAAGAAAGAGATCGCGATGATACAAGCTTAAATACACTAAACGTTAGAACGATAAAAATGATACTAATTGTAAAGGAGCCGCCAATTTTTAGTAAGGAGTATGCGAGAGGCCCATCAAGTATATCTGTCAAAAGGGTAATGGAGAAAATTCCTGCTATAATAATGGCAAAGTATTTTATCCATGTTTTATAGTCAACCTTCATCTCGTTTGATAATTGCTGCATGTATGTCTTAGGTGAATTGCCGATAATTTCCTCGGTGGATTTCCCTCGCTTCTCTGCTTCTATTAAATGATCTTCAAGCTCTGTGACGATTTCATCGATTTCCTCTTCCTTTTTTCCACTGGAAAATAAATAAACACGCAAGTCTTCAATAAATGTCTGGCTTCTTTTGGACAATATAACTTCTTTCATACATGACTTCTCCTCTCTTACTATATCTTTTTGTTTAAAACGTTGTTAACCGTTGTTTGTAAGTCGCTCCATTTGGTTACGAAATTTTCTACCTCCTGTTCCCCTTTAGGTGTCAGGGTATAGTATTTTCGTTTTGGACCTGCTGTGGATTTCTTTAATGTAGATGTTACTAGCTCTTCCTTTTGCATGCGCAGTAGTAAAGGATAGATCGTTCCTTCGCTAAAGGAATGAAATCCATAGCCTTCTAGCTTTTCTGCCAGCTCATATCCATAAACCTCTTTCTCGCTAATGATCGAGAGCAGACACCCATCAAGAATCCCCTTCATCATTTGTGTTGTGGACAAGTATTTCTCACCTCATTCATCTATATCTTGTTATACAAGGTATACAGTGATTATAATATCATTTACCTTGTAATGCAAGGGTTATTTTTTAAAAGTACTATACAGATTGGGTTGCTTTTGTTTTAACGGCACTTTACGCTTTTGTTAACATGCTCTATAAAATTTAATTCGTTTCAAGTATAATGGAATTATACGGAATAAAAGGAAGGTAACCCATGACGGAAGAGAATATAACGCGAATACATATAGATGAGAAAGAATTTATCCTCATCGGCACGGCGCATGTTTCTAAACATAGCGCAGAGCAAGTGAAGGAAGTTATTGAAAGAGAAAACCCAGATGCCGTTTGTGTGGAACTGGATGAACAGCGATTCCAATCCATTCAGGATGAAAATCGCTGGCGTAATATGGACATCTTTAAGATAATTAAGGAAAAGAAGGCCACGCTGTTATTGATGAACCTGGCCATATCTTCATTCCAAAAAAGGATGGCCAAGCAGTTTGATATTAATCCGGGGCAGGAAATGATCCAGGGGATTGAATCGGCTAAAGAGACAGGGGCAGAGCTTGTGCTTGCCGATCGCAACATCCAAACGACCTTCTCTCGTATTTGGCGGGGGATTGGTCTTAAAGGGAAGGCTACCTTACTGATGCAAGTAATCGCAGGCATATTTAGTAAGGAAAGCATTTCAGAGGAAGAACTGGAAAAGATGAAGAACCAGGATACGATTAATACGATTCTTCATGAATTCACAGAGCATTTTCCAGAGTTAAAAACCCCCTTAATTGATGAACGCGATCAATATTTATCGCAAAAGATCAAGGATGCACCTGGTAAGAAAATTGTTGCCGTACTTGGAGCAGCGCATGTGCCAGGGATTAAAGAGGAAATAAAACGGGAGCATGATTTAAACAAACTAACGGAGCTTCCGGCAAAATCATCATGGCCCAAAGTCATTGGCTGGACCATTCCATTTATCATTTTGGCGGTCATCGCCTACACCTTTATCGCTAATCCGACTGCTGGTTGGCAGCAAACAATAAGTTGGGTCGTATGGAACGGCGCACTTTCGGCTATTGGGGCAATCATCGCACGTGCACACCCGCTGGCTATTTTGACTGCCTTTATCGTCGCACCACTAACCTCATTAAACCCGCTGCTTGCTGCAGGGTGGTTTGCTGGTTTTGTACAAGCGTATTTCAAGAGGCCTAATGTGGGTGATTTTGAAACCCTTACTGAGGACGTATTTACCGTGAAGGGGTTTTTCCATAATAAAGTGACCCGTGTGCTATTAGTTATATTATTGACTAACTTAGGAAGCTCACTTGGAACATTGATTGGTGGAGTGGATGTTATCCGTCGGTTTATCGAAAATATATAAGAACAACGAACCCTGGTGCCTGCCAGGGTTTTTGTTTTGCCTTTTTAATAGGTCCTAACAATTTCTGATTCTTCTCCATCGTGAAAAATAATTTTCTGTAAATCTAGTCATTATATATTTACTTTTCTATCATTTGTGGCTAATATATTTAGGGACACGAAATAATAAGGCGGCGAACATCATGCGATTTATTCAAGAATGGGTAACGCAATTCAAAACATACAATAACAATATTAAACTAGCTATTTTGGCAAATATCTTTTCCCAGGTTGGTCTGGGGATTTTTATGGTTGTTTACAACTTTTATATACGGGAGCTTGGCTATAGTCAGGATGTAAATGGACAGGTCATCGCGCTAACAGCACTTGCTACAGCGATTATTCTCGTGCCAGCTGGATTTCTCAGTGATAAATTGGGACGAAAACGCATTATGGGGTTTGGTATCCTCGCAGCGGGGCTGGTGCTTTTTTTACGGAGTATTATAGAATTGGAATCTTTGTTACTTGTAGCAGGTTTTGCTACAGGGATTTTCACTGCCTTCTTACAGGTTTCCACGGTGCCATGGCTTGCCGAGAACTCTGACCTAAAACAACGTGTGCATCTGTTTAGCCTGCATGCAGCACTTGTCACGGTTGCGAATGTAATCGGAAGTATTCTTGGTGGTACCTTGACCGATTTGTTTTCCCTTTTAACAACAGATCTGCAAAGTATTCGGTATACCTTAATTATTGGAAGTTTGTTTTATTTTCTATCCTTCTTTCCTATATTAAAGCTAAGCGAACAACGTAAACCGAAGCCTGAGAAGAAACAGAAATTTAATATGAAGCAGTATGTCAGCGAAAATAAGTTTGGCTTTAAAATCATCGCGCTTTTCGCCATTGCGCAGTTATTAATTGGATTCGGTAGCGGGCTTGTTATTCCATATCTAAACTTGTATTTTGCCGACAGGTTTTCTGCTTCAAATTCTGTAGTTGGTCTGATTATTTCCATTGGTCAAGCGGCTACGGCTATTGCCATGTTTGTTGGACCTTTTGTTGTGAGTAAGATGGGTGAGGTACGTGCTGTTGTCACCTTACAACTCCTTTCACTGCCGTTCCTGCTGCTGACCGCTTATACGGATAATTTACTGTTAGCAACGGTTGGTTTTTTATTCAGGCAAGCTTTAATGAATGCTGGGAACCCAATTCAGTCCTCGCTCATGATGTCACAGGTGGACGATTCGATGAAAGGCCTGGCGAACTCAGTAAACCAGATGGTGTTCAACTTAGGTTGGGCATTTATGGGCCCTGTTTCTACCGGGATTGTGCTTAAATATGGATCGTATTGGGGCTATGCCAATGTGTTTACGATTACGGCCTGTCTCTACCTAGTCGGTTCCTTGTACTTCTATTTTGTTTTCCGTTCTGTGAAGCGGACGAATGAACCTGTGGAAAACAAACCGGCATGATGAATAAGCCTGCTGCATAAACTGTATAAACCATGCCCTAGATGGAGGGAACCTAATGGATATACTAAACAAAGTGAAGCAGTATCGTGAGGAAGAGAAAACATTGAAGTGGGAAGGCACGTTTGCAGATTACCTTGCAATCATAAGGGAGCGGCCAGAAGTTGCCCAAACTGCGCATTCGCGTGTGTACAATATGATAAAGCACTCCGGTTTAAGTGAAAGAGATGGCAGAAAGATGTACCATTTCTTCGGGGAAGAGATTTTTGGATTAGAGGAATCGATTGAACGACTGGTAGAGGAATACTTTCACCCAGCAGCGAAACGACTTGATGTGCGAAAACGGATATTATTATTAATGGGGCCGGTCAGTGGAGGGAAGTCTACCATTGTTACCATGCTTAAGCGTGGTTTGGAGCAGTATTCAAGGACGGACGAAGGTGCAGTATATGCCATAAAGGGCTGCCCGATGCATGAGGATCCCCTGCATTTAATTCCAAAGCATTTACGCGAGGAGTTTTATGATGACTATGGGATTAGAATAGAAGGAAGTCTGTCGCCATTAAATACTATGCGACTGGATAAAGAGTATGATGGAAAAATTGAAGATGTTCAGGTAGAACGTATTTTTCTCTCGGAAGATAAACGAATTGGGATCGGTACATTTAGCCCTTCTGATCCCAAATCACAGGATATTGCAGATCTTACGGGAAGCATCGATTTCTCTACGATTGCAGAATATGGTTCTGAATCAGACCCCCGTGCATACCGGTTTGATGGAGAATTGAATAAGGCAAACCGAGGGATGATGGAGTTTCAAGAAATGCTAAAATGTGATGAGAAGTTCCTTTGGCATCTGCTTTCCTTAACCCAAGAGGGTAATTTTAAAGCCGGACGATTTGCGCTCATAAGTGCTGACGAACTCATTGTCGCCCATACAAATGAGTCAGAGTATCGCTCCTTTATTTCCAATAAGAAGAATGAAGCACTTCATTCCCGAATTATTGTCATGCCAATTCCTTATAATCTTCGGGTAAGTCAGGAAGAACGTATTTACGAAAAAATGATTAATGAGAGTGACATGAAGCATGTCCATATTGCCCCGCATGCCCTGAGAGTTGCAGCGATATTTTCTATATTGACACGATTAGAAGATTCTAAGAAACAAAGTGTTGATATCGTGAAGAAAATGCGTCTATACGACGGGGAAAATGTGGAAGGGTTTAGTCAGATAGATGTAGAAGAATTAAAAAAGGAATATCCTGTTGAGGGCATGAATGGAATTGATCCACGTTATGTTATTAACCGTATATCCTCTGCCATTATTAGAAAAGAAGTGCCTTCCATTAATGCATTGGATGTATTGCGCGCGTTAAAAGATGGACTTGATCAGCATGCATCGATTTCAGATGAGGCAAAAGAAGATTACATGAATTATATATCGGTGGCAAGAAAAGAATACGATGAAATTGCTAAAAAAGAAGTACAAAAAGCGTTTGTCTATTCTTATGAAGAATCTGCAAAAACATTGATGGATAACTACTTGGATAATGTAGAAGCATTTTGCAATAAGAATAAGCTACGCGACCAGTTGACCGGAGAAGAAATGAGTCCGGATGAAAAGTTAATGCGTTCGATTGAGGAGCAGATTGGTATTTCGGAAAATGCGAAAAAGGCTTTCAGGGAAGAGATTTTGATTCGAATTTCTGCGTATGCTCGAAAAGGAAAACGATTCGACTACAATTCTCATGATCGTTTGCGTGAAGCGATCCAAAAGAAATTATTTGCTGACCTGAAGGACATTGTTAAAATTACGACCTCATCAAAAACGCCAGACGAGTCTCAATTGAAAAAGGTTAATGAGGTCATTTCGCGCCTGATTGACGAACATGGCTACAACTCTGTATCTGCCAATGAGCTACTTCGGTATGTGGGAAGCTTGTTGAATCGTTAAGAAAAGCGACAGAAAAGATAGAATGAACATATTTAAAAAATAAAAAAGCTTCCTTTTGAATTTACTTTCAGGAGGAAGCTTTTTTCGTTTGATGTAGTTAGGAAAGCTTCTCTATAAAGTAGGCTGACGTTTTGGGAGGATTTGATTCTTGTAGGTAATCACTATATATTCTTACCTTTTGGTTAATTTTAAGATTGTGAAACAAGGGTTTAGCTCCAATCTCAGGGTGTTTCTCTACATAAATGCTATCTGTGTGGCCTGTGAAAAGGTTTGTGAGTCTCTCCGAGGCACTTACCGGTTGCTTGGCAATCCAAATTCCATCCCACGATTTTGAAACCACATAACCTTCTTGGATCGTGTGCTGATCAGGAATAAGTGCTGGGCTGGCAATTGCTACTTTCGTTAAAATCATTTGGGAGGAAAAATAGGCAACAAAAGCAATTAAACAAGTTATGAGGATCCGCTTATAGGAAGGCAGTAAGATGTTCAAGCTTAGCACTCCTTTCGAAAGGTCAGGGTATGGAGAACTGGGTTTATAAGTATATAATACCTGAGTTTGATTTGTTTTTAAATATTCAAAATATAACATGTTGGAAGAGAGATGCTCGTTAATCGATTGTGATCGCTGATCAATCGACCAGGAATATGGTTCTATCAACCAAGAAAGTACCCCAATCCAATTAATGCGTCCAAAAAGTTTAAAAAATGCAATAATTAAGTTGTCTTTGCATAGTATAGAGAAAGCCATTATTGCTTTGATAAGTTAGTAGGAGGAGAGGTTATGCAGGAGAAAAAGGAAACCTTTGTTGTCTCCCAGGAAAACTGGTCCCTCCATCGCAAAGGCTATCAAGATCAAAAACGACATATTGATAAAGTAAAAGATGCGATAAAAAACAACCTCCCTGATTTAGTAAGTGAGGAAAGTATCATTATGTCGAATGGCCGCGATGTTATTAAAATACCAATACGTTCATTGGATGAGTATAAGATCAGATATAATTACGACAAGTCAAAACATGTTGGGCAAGGGAATGGAGACAGTAAGGTTGGAGATGTCGTTGCCCGTGAGCCAAATAAAAAAGGAAAAGATGGTGCTGGTCAGGGTAAAAAGGCTGGAGATAAGCCAGGAACTGACTACTATGAAGCAGAAGTTTCCCTAGCAGAATTAGAAGAAGCATTATTTGCGGAATTGGAGCTGCCAGACTTGGAACAAAAGGATCAGGATAATATCATTACTGAGAAAATTGAGTTTAATGATATCCGGAAAAAAGGATTGATGGGTAATATTGATAAGAAGCGTACGATTCTTACTTCCATAAAGCGTAATGCTACAGAAGGAAGGCCTGGCATTATGCCAATATATAATGATGATTTGCGGTTTAAAACGTGGAATGAGGTGACGAAGCCAGAGTCCAAAGCAGTCGTACTTGCAATGATGGACACCAGTGCTTCAATGGGAACATTTGAAAAGTATGTAGCACGTAGTTTTTTCTTCTGGATGACCCGTTTTCTTCGTTCCAAATATGAAACAGTAGAGATAGAGTTTATCGCCCACCATACTGAAGCAAAGGTAGTTTCAGAAGAGGATTTCTTTTCTAAAGGGGAAAGTGGTGGTACGATCTGTTCCTCTGCTTACTACAAGGCTTTAGAGCTAATCCAGGACACGTACAGACCATCTAGCTATAATATTTATCCTTTTCATTTTTCTGATGGGGAAAACATTACGTCTGATAATCCAACCTGTATTCGGTTGGTAAATGAAATTATGGAGCTATCGCAAATGTTCGGATATGGTGAAGTGAATAGCTATAATCGCCCATCCACCTTAATGCGAGCATACAGCACTATATCGAGCGAAAAGTTCCGACATTATGTGTTAAAAGAAAAAAAGGATGTCTACCATGCGATGAAGCAATTTTTTACTAATAAACCTGCTTTAATATAAGCAACATACTGCCGCCAGCATAGAAAAAGCTGACGGCAGTTTCTATTCGATTACTTCAATAGTATAAATACCTCTGTCCGTTGTTAAAGAAAAGCGGGAGCCATCGAATTGGTACAGCGCTGAATCCTCAAGCGGAATTTCGTAAACAGAAGAAGGTAGCTGTTCCATATTATGTGCACTGTTTTCCACTTGTCCTGTCCCATTCAGTTGTAGGGAATGAAGGGGGGTGTATTCATCCAGACGGTGGGGATTTGATTCATAGGTGACAGCCTGAAGGTCGATAATCATTTCATCACAGTCGTCGATTTCCTGTTTGACTACCCGTACTTTTTTACCGTTCCATTTCGTTAATAGCTTATTAAATTTTTCGATCGTTAAGTATTGGTCCATTGTCATCCCTCCATTACTGTATTTTCCCCCTTTTGAATAGAAACATACCTAGAATTAAAAGCGAAAGTCCCTGGTTTGGAGTTCGTAGCTAGACAAAAAAAGAAGTGCGCATTTAAAAAAGGCTCCGGTTTTTATCAGAGCCTTTTTCATATATCTGATGCCTTTACGTTGTACGTAATCGTTTAAAAACAAGACCATGCCTTGGACTGAATAAAAAGGCAAGGATAAATAATATACCCGTAGAACTAGCCATCGATCCAGCAATTGAAACATTAAAATATACGGCGCTACCATAGCCAATTAAGGCAGATAAAATGCCGATCGCTCCACTCATCCACAGCATCGTGAAAAATTTGTCTGTTAAAAGATAGGCCGTCGATCCAGGTACGATAAGCATTGCTACTACGAGAATAGCACCTACACTGTCAAAGGATGCAACGGTTGACAGAGATACCATAATCATTAGCAAATAGTGAATAAATACAACTGGAACGCCAATCAGCAGTGCATATTGCGGATCAAAGGTAGATAGTTTGATTTCTTTGTAAAAGATTGCGATTAAAAGTAAGTTAACTAAGAGCACCCCTCCAAGCATCCAAACAGCTACAGGGCCCAAGGAAACTCCCCCAATTTGTAGCGTGTTCCATGGCACAAAGGCAATTTCCCCCATCAAGGCATGTTGTACATCCAAATGGACTTGATCGCCAATAAAAGCAATGAGTACTACCCCAAGCGCGAAGAGGGAGGTGAACACGACACCAATTGCCGCATCCGACTGCACGCCAGAACGATGTAGTGTCTCCACAAAGAAGGCGGTAAGTAGGCCAACAATAGCTGCGCCAATTAACATCGGAACACCATTAAGAGACTGGGTTACAAAGAAGGCGCCGACTATGCCCAGTAGTACTGTATGGCTGATCGCATCAGCAATCATAGACATCTTACGCAAAACGAGAAGTGAGCCCGTAATACCACATGTAAGGCCTACTAAACAACCAGTTATTACAATCCATAATGTATAGGTCATACCTGTCTAACCCTCCTTATTACCAAGCCATTCTTCTTACCAAACAACAAGGATATAAAAAAGATGAACGAAGCGCTGAGTACGATTACCGGACCAGTAGGCAAGCCAACTATCGTGGTACTGATAACAGCTCCGAGCACTCCAGATATTGCACCGAATATTCCAGCTAGAATCGCCATCACGCCCAGTTTCTCTGTCCAATATCTTGCTGCAAGAGGGGGAGTAATTAATAAAGCGGCAATTAAAATGACACCAACCATTTGGATTCCAATTACAACGATAGCAACAACAAGGAACAACATTAAGCCATTTAGAAAGCTAACAGGTAGACCTATACCTTTCGCAAACTGTGGATCAAACAAGGTTAGCTTAAATTCTTTAAAGAAGAGCATAGAAATTATCACTAAAAGGAATGCTCCCCCTGTGATAAGCTGAACATCACTTTTCACTAGTGATGCTGCCTGCCCAAAAATAAAGGTGTCCAGACCCGCTTGGCTACCGGTAGAATTTTGCTGGATATAAGTTAGCAAGACAATACCAAATCCAAAGAATACCGAGATAATAATCCCAATTGCAGCATCTGTTTTTATTCGCGATTTGTTAATGATAAACTGAATAGCTTGGGTTGCCAGGAAGCTTGTCATTGCTGCTCCAATTAAAAGAATAGGTATACTTTTTACTTCAAAGATTAGAAACATAATACAGACTCCAGGGAGTGCAGCATGTGCCATTGCATCACTGATTAAACTTTGTTTTTTTAACAATACAAAGCTACCAATAACGCCGCTGGCAAATCCTAAGAGCAGACTGCCCACTAACACCCATTGGAAATTAGCATTACTCAGACTCGAAAGCAAGGTGTCCATGTGCATGATGCTCCTTTTCTGTGCTCGGCGTTTTTTGTAAAAAGGCAATTTTCCCGCCATAGGTTTTTTCCAAGTTTTCCAGTGTGAAAACTTCTGGGGTTTCCCCAAAGTTTACTAGCTGTTTGTTCAGAAGCAACACATGGTCGAAATAATCCTCCGCTGTTTGCAGATCATGGTGGACCACGATAACCGTCTTACCTTCCTGCTTCCAATTTTTCATCAACTGAATAATAGCCCGCTCTGTCGCGGCATCAACTCCGGAAAAAGGTTCATCCATAAAGTAAACCATGGCATCTTGAGCCAGTGCACGTGCCAGGAAGACCCGCTGTTGTTGGCCGCCTGACAGTTGGCTAATCTGACGTTCGGCATAATCCAACATTCCCACCTTTTGAAGACACTCTCTAGCCCAGGTGATTTCCGCTTTTTTGGCCCTTTTAAACATGCCGATATGGCGGTACCTTCCCATTAGGACGACATCAAGCGCGTTGGTTGGAAAGTCCCAGTCGACTTCACTGCGCTGTGGAACGTAACCGATCAGTTTCTTTTGTTGCGCATATGGTTTCCCATATACTTTTACTTCTCCAGTAATAGATGGAATTAGCCGCAATATAGACTTTATTAAAGTGGATTTTCCTGCGCCATTAGGCCCGATGATCCCTGTAATCGAACCATTCGGAATGGAAAAAGATACGTCTTCCAAAACAGGTTTTTTATCATAAGATACAGTTAAATCTGAGACATGAAGTGCATGCATTGGTTCTTTCCTCCTTTTTAAGTATTGCTTATTTTAAAGAATCTACGATGGTGTCGACATTATGTCTGAACATCCCAATATAGGTTCCTTCCTCTGTACCTTCTTCACCCATGGCATCGGAATATAGCTCGCCACCAATGGAAACATCGTGACCTGCTTCCTTTGCACCTTCTACAACAGCATTAATTGATCGTTCAGACACACTGCTTTCAACAAATACCCCTTTAATATTCCGTTCTACGAGGACATCGATAATGTGTTGAATATCGTTTACACCATAATCAGATTCAGTACTCAATCCTTGTAGTCCGATAACCTCAAAGCCATACGCTTCCCCGAAATAATTGAATGCGTCATGAGCAGTTACTAGTACGCGGCTCTCCTCTGGTATTTCGGTAAACCGATCCTTTGCATCGGTTTCTAGTTCTTGCAATTCGGTTAAATACGCTGATGTATTTTCTTTATACACCGACTCATTGTCTGGATCTAAATCAATTAACCCATCTCGTACAGCTTCTGTTGCTTGTTTCCATAGACCAATATCAAACCAGACATGTGGGTCGCTAATATTCGGACTGGCTGGGTCTGCCAAAAGCTCCTCTTTCGGAATACTTTCAGCAACCGCAATCGTTGGCTTTTCTTCCTGCATATTTTGAAAAATCTCATCCATTTGTCCCTCTAAGTGAAGGCCGTTGTAGAAAATGATATCCGCCTCGTGAAGCTTTTGGATATCTCCTTGAACTGCATTGTATAAATGTGGATCAACGCCAGGCCCCATTAAACTTTCAACTTCTACTGCCTCTCCACCTACTTGCTTTGCTATGTCCCCAATTTGAGCGATCGTTGTTACTACTTTGACTGGTTCCTTGCTAGAACCTCCATTACTTTCTGTTTTGGTGGAGCATCCAACCAATCCAAACAACAAGAACACAAAACCAATTAAAAAAAATTTTTTCATTTCCGTTTTCCCCTCCTCCTATTTTGTTTCCCATGCGCAAAACTTCAGCAAAAAAATATAATAGCATTTTATGCTGTGTTGGTAAGTGTTGTAATTGCGATAAATAGTTATACGATAGTTAAAAAGTTTACCTTAGGCAAATTATATTCGGTAAACTAAAAAAATGCAACGGTTTTACAATAAAAAATAAAACGCCCCCTAATTAAAGGGAGCGTGTATTCTAAACATAGTCTGGAAAAGGATCAGAGCACAACGTCCAGTCATCGCCCATTTCCTGGTCTGTCAGTAAGCATTGGTTTAATGAATGAATGAGTTCACTTTCGTCTAGATCTATACCAATAAATACTAACTCTGACTTGCGGTCCCCATATTGTGGATGCCATAGTTCCTTTGTATCCATATCCTCTTTTAACAGCTTTTCTTGCTCAGCTTTAGAAAAAGTGGCAATCCAATTCCCGGCCCCTTGAATACTTAAAGACTTACCAGCCTGGGAAAGCAGCCCGATGCTATCATTTCTGCTAGCAAGCCAGAAAAATCCTTTGGCACGGACCACTTCTTTTGGCCATTTCTCTAGCCACCTGAAGAATCGCTCAGGATGAAAAGGCTGGCTACTTCTATAAACAAACGAATGAATGCCATACTCTTCTGTTTCAGGTATATGTTCTTCGTTTAATTCTTTTATCCACCCTGCAGAACTGCTAACATTTTCAAAGTCAAATAGTGAAGTGTTTAAAACATTATTCGGCTCAACTTTACCATGCTCAATAGGTATAATGTATGCAGTAGGGTTGAATTTCGCTAATGTGGCGATTAAGGTATGCAGGTCTTCAGCTGGGATTAAATCAATTTTATTAACTAATATCACATTCGCAAATTCGATCTGGTCAACAAGAAGGTCTGCGACTTCACGTTCGTCATCAGGGACGGCCTCTTGCTGTCGCACAAGCAGGTTTTCTCCAGAATAATAGTCATTCCAAAATTGTTCTGCATTTACCACTGTCACCATTGTATCCAGCTTGTAGAAGCTACGCAGGTCAATTTCTAATTTATCTGCCTCGTACGTGAAAGTTTGAGCCACGGGGATAGGCTCAGATATTCCTGTTGACTCGATTAAGACATAGTCTATATCTAAGTGTGCTAATCGATTAAGCTCCACAATGAGATCCTCTCTTAAGGTACAGCAGATACATCCATTTTGTAGTTCTACTAACTTCTCATCACTGCGAACCAACCCGCCTTGTTTTATCATAGCTGAGTCAATGTTAATTTCACTCATGTCATTGACGACTACAGCTATCTTGTGCCCTTGTCTATTGTGTAGTAAATGGTTTAAAACAGATGTTTTGCCAGCACCAAGATACCCACTCAAAACCGTAACAGGTATTTCCTTTTTCATTCTTTCATCTCCTACCTCTGAACTATATGTAACACGAATGAACCCACTCACCGCGAAGAAGGCTTCTAACTTGTTATGTTAAGTGGCACTCTCATTGTTCCTACCTAAATGGATGAAAGTATAGCTGCGGCTTTCCTGGCTCCTGAAATGTTTCGGGAAACAGGACCAATTTCTAATTCTGCTAAAGGTCCTGCAACATGAAGCCCTTTTTTCCACTCTAATTGTTTTGACACTATAGGAAATCCACAATTTGAACATGGCAGATTTTCACTATCTATTACAGGTTTCAACCAATCTTCCTCAGGTATTCCAGGTGCTGATCCTGTTGCTAAAAGGACAGCGCAAAAGCTTTCAGCAGGGGTTTCTTTAAAGTGAAGTAAAGGATCAGGCAAGTGTGTGCTTACTCCTTGTATCTCATCATTTATGCATCTAAGCGAACCGCCAGCTTCCAATCGTTTTAATTTTAAAAACATATCCCGTGGAATAGAGCCACGATTTCTCGCTCTTGTGATGGTTCCTCTTCTTTCGCGAAGAGACGTTATCTTATGATAGCTGGTTAAATATTTTGGACCAAGCCACCCAGGATCACTATCAAAATCATGGACCCGGTAGTCATGCCGCTTAATCAATGTGACCTTGTCTACATTAGGAGTTTCACAAAGTAATGCTGCCATATGTGCAGCAGTCAAGCCACCACCTACCACACAAACAGAGGATGGGGGAGAGATATCGTCTTCAAATAAGTGTAAAACTTTGGTCGGATAGTGCGCTTTTGCTTCCAGTGCCCAGTCTGGATAGAATGGTTTGTTATTAACTCCCATGGCAAGAACGACTCTTTCCGCGGTAAACGTGTTTTGCTCTGTTTTAACGATCCACTCATTTAAACCATGACGTGCAATCTGATTTACCTTTGCCTGGTGCCAACTATCTGCCAATTTTAGCTGATCAAAAAGCTGTTGGCAGTGGTCATTAAATAATTGCAGTTGAGGCCGTTTGTATCGTCCTAGAAATGGTTTCGTGTAGGCATTGTTTTCAGCGAAATCCTTTAAAGCAAATGGTCTGGTGTCCATATGATGCACGAAGGGTGAGCGCAAATAATTCATGCCGATTTTATCTGTTAATGTCAACCATTTGTGCAGGGGTCTTGAATAGGGATCAATGATCAATAGCTCCTGTGCTGAGACCTTGCCTGCTTGCAGAAGCTGTACGGCAATGGTGCTTCCTTGGATGCCGCCACCTACAATGATCCATTTGTACACTGCATGTCAGCTCCTTTTCCTTACAGCTTAAGCTTACCAGCTTGATTTCTTCACACCTGGTAGTTGCCCTTTATGCGCATACTCACGTAAAGCAATCCGTGACATACCAAATTTACGAACATACCCACGAGGTCTGCCTGTTACCTGACAACGATTTTTAAGGCGGGTCGGGGAAGAATCCCTTGGAAGCTTTCTTATTGCTTCATAGTCTCCTTTTTCTTTTAGTTCTCTTCTTAATTCTGCGTATTTTTCAACAGTCTGTTGACGTTTTCTTTCTTTCGCTATTTTAGATTTTTTAGCCATTGTTATCCTCCTTAAGTGTAATCATTACGATTTGCAGCCAAAAAATAAAAGATGCTTACGCACCCTATAATCGTAATCATTACGATTTATTTTACTATAACCCACATTATGTTCGTTGTAAATAGATATGTTTTAGGAAGTTTTTTATCCCGGTGTAACCGTCCGTAAGACTCCCACTTCAAAACATGAAGTGAAACCGTGATGTTTAAGTGGGAGTAAACGGACGCTAACACCCCGATTCGTTCAACTAACAATCAGTGGGGGAAGAATGAGAACCCTCACTGATTGAAGGTTCACTTTATACATCGTTTTCCTAATCATAAAGTTAGTTCTAGTATTTTTTTTCACGAATAGGATGGATTGAAAAGGACATGCATGAAATGAAAGATAGGGAGGTAGTCTACGAATGATTAGCAAGCGGCATACACTGTTGGTTGAGCTAACAGGGCTGTTTATCTTTGCGCTCGTAATCACACTTTTAACGTTTGGTGAAAAGGTAGAGGGACTGATAGAGTTACCGAAGTCCATCTATCATATGAATATGCTATTTCTAAGTATATTAATAGAGGCATTACCATTTGTCTTAATTGGTGTTTTTATTGCAGGTCTAATCCAGGTGTTTGTAACAGACGAGCACATCCGAAAGTGGATCCCGCGTAATAAATACATGGCAATTTTGATGAGCTGTGTGGTCGGAGCATGCTTTCCGGCGTGTGAGTGTGGTATTGTACCAATTGTTAGAAGGCTTGTTGGAAAAGGAGTACCGATCTATGCAGGTATTGGATTCTTGTTAACTGGGCCTTTAATTAACCCTATCGTAATTCTTTCCACCTACATGGCATTTGGTAATAACTTCGCGATCGCTGCATCTCGAATGATTTTAGGATTTGTTATTGCCATGGTCGTTGCGATCATTATTAGCTTTTTCTTTAAAGGGAATCAGCTGAAGCATACTTTCCCTAGCCAGCATGTAAAACAGACGGGATTCCAAGAGAAGATAAAGCATACCTTTACACATGCGGTAGATGAGTTTTTTGACATGGGTAAGTACTTAATCATTGGTGCAGCACTCGCAGCCTTTGTACAAACCTACATCTCTTCTGGTGATCTGGTTGCATTGGGAAGTGGAGTAGCTTCTTCTACCATTGTTATGATGGCGCTGGCCTATATTTTATCTCTTTGTTCTGAAGCAGATGCATTTATTGGTGCTTCATTCAGGGGGCTCTTCCCGGACACTGCTATACTAGGATTCTTAATTTACGGACCGATGATTGATATGAAAAATACGTTTATGATGCTTAGTGTATTTAGAGCGAGGCTTGTGGGGCTATTTGTTGTTATTGTTACGTTGGTTGTATTCCTAACATTAATGCTATTTCATGCAGGCTAATTGAGGGGGTGAAAGAATTGCGAATTCAGCTACAGCAAGCATTCCGAGCAGTCATTTTAATGACGTTTATTGTCTTTTTGATTCAGTTGCATCAAACAGGAGATATTGTCCACTATATTAATCCAAAATATGAGCATCTAAGTATGATAGGGGCATGGCTTTTTCTTATTCTCTTCCTGACACAGTTATTCAGAATTTGGTCAACGACTGCAGGGAAAACCATCCATAAACACAAACATGCGACTGGGCATCATCATGATCATGGAGATGGCCCGCTAACGTTGAAGAAAATATTATCTTATGCGATTATCATTCTTCCACTTGCAACAGGATTTATCTTCCCTGAAACAACGTTAGACGCATCGATCGCTGAGAAAAAAGGGATTATGCTTTCAATGGGAAATAGCGGGGAGCACAGACAGGGAGACGAGAAGGCAGGTGAACAATCTTCTGTTGATCATACCTCCCCAGATCCAAATCTACTATTAAATACAATGTCAAAGGAAGAATATGATAGCCATATGGGTGCGCTAAAGCAAACGCAGGACATTACGATGACAGAAGAGATGTATGCCGCTTATTATCAGGAAATAAACCATGATCCGGATTCATTCATAGGAAAAAAGATAACATTTCGCGGATTTGTTTACAGAGAGCAGGGTTTTTCGCAAAATCAAATCGTACTCTCACGTTTTTTGATTACGCATTGTATAGCAGATGCAGGGGTGGTTGGATTTCTGTCAGAGTTTAATGGAGCAGGGGAATTGGCAGAAGATACATGGGTGGAGGCAACAGGGGTAATACGCATGCAACAATATAATGGGAAAGAGTTGCCGACCATACACATCACGGATTGGAAGATAATAGAACAGCCTAATCAACCATATGTCTACCCGGTCCAAATAAAATATTTATAGATTAGAGTTGTAGATGATGATGAGTTGAAATTAAAATGAAGAGGACGTGTCATCTGACACGCCCTCGTTAAACTTTATTGAAGTGCTTTATCTAAGGTTTCTAGATTTTTTTTCATAAGACTGAAATAGTCTTCGTCGTTTTCCGCATCTTCCTCAGTTAGAACGGAAAGATTATGCAGTTGCAATGGCTCTGCACCAATTTCATTACGGATTACTTCTGCTACTTTTGTCGTTACGTTTTGCTCAAATATAACATATTTCAAGTCTTTTTCCTTTGCAACACTAATAACTTCTGTAAGTTCCTTCTGTGACGGCTCTTCACTAGAAGATAGTCCTGAAATCGGGATTTGTACAACACCATAGTTGTCTTCCCAATAGCCGTACGCAGCGTGTGAAACAATCATCTCAGGGTTTTCTTTCGATTCTATCAAAGTATGAAACTCTGCATCTAAATTCTCTAAGTCTGCTTTCAATGTTTCAAAGTTTGCTTCAAACGTTTCTTCTTCTTCAGGCTTTAATTCTATTAACTGGTCTTTAATATTTTCCGCAAGCGCGATAGCACGAATTGGATCTAACCATACGTGTGGATCCATGTCCCCGTGATCATGATCATGTGTAGCATCTTCTTCTTCATGATCGTGCTTTTCCTTGGTAGCATCTTCTTCTTCATGATCGTGCTCTTCCGTGGTAGCATCTTCTTCTTCATGATCGTGCTCTTCCGTGGTAGCATCTTCGCTTTCATGATCGTGTTCTTCTGTGGCTGCTTCTTCGCTTTCATGATCGTGCTCTTCCGTAGTAGCCTCTTCGCCTTCGTGGTCATGATCATGGCTGTGTTCCACTGCCTCAACGCCCTCTGCAGCTTCTAATAAGGCTACGTCTTCGCCTTCAAGTGCTGAAGACATGCTTTCTGCAAAGGATTCCATGCCCATTCCGTTATAAATAAAGGCATCAGCTCCGGCGATATCCACCATTTGTTTTGAGGTTGGTTCAAACGTGTGAGCATCTGCGCCGAGTGGCATAATGCTTTCCACTTCAACAAACTCACCACCAATTTTCTTAGTAAAATCTTCAAGAGGATATAAGGTGGTGTAAATCTTAAGCGGGTTATCTGATTCGTCGTTGTTTTCAGCGGCTGTATTTTCAGACTCGCTATTACATGCAGCTATGAATAACAGTGAAAACAATAGTCCAGTTAGAACTATGTAATTTCTTTTTTTCATTTGTTTGCTCTCCCTTACGTTTAAATCGTTTTGATCTTTACATATCATAACGTAATGGTTACGGTTTGTAAATAGTAATTGTTTCGATTTGTGAGAGTTTCTTTGTAAATGACTGGATGTTAGAAAGTTGTTCATCATTAATAGCCCTTCTCATACACTATATAAAGCATGATAGGAGGGATATTCGTTGACCGACACGAGAGCACTCACCCGTGCAATTGAAGAAATTACCGAAATTGCAACCGGATTTGGTTTGGATTTTTATCCGATGCGTTATGAAATTTGTCCTGCTGATATAATTTATACATTTGGTGCCTATGGGATGCCAACCCGTTTTTCCCATTGGAGCTTTGGTAAACAATTTCATAAAATGAAGCTGCAATATGATCTAGGCTTAAGCCAAATATATGAGTTAGTTATTAATTCAAATCCTTGTTATGCTTTCTTGCTTGATACAAATAGTCTCATACAAAACAAATTAATCATCGCACATGTCCTTGCACACTGTGATTTCTTTAAAAATAATGTTCGTTTTTCCAATACACGGCGTGATATGGTGGAAAGCATGACAGCTACGGCAGAAAGAATTGCAAACTATGAAATGGTTCATGGCAAGGAAGAGGTGGAGCAGTTTTTAAACGCAATTCTTGCTATTCAGGAGCATATTGATCCATCCATTGTTCGGCCAAAACTCCCTGCTTATAATTTGGAGGATGATGAAGAAGAACCATACAAAGCAAAAACGGCTTATGATGACCTTTGGGATTTGGATAAAACAACAGACAAAGGAAAACGGTTTGTTAAAAAGCGGAAAAAGTTCCCGCCACATCCAGAAAAAGATTTATTATTATTTATTGAGGAATACAGCAATGAGCTAGAGGATTGGCAACGCGATATTTTAACTATGATGCGTGAGGAAATGCTTTATTTTTGGCCTCAGCTGGAAACAAAAATTATGAACGAAGGCTGGGCTTCGTACTGGCATCAGCGCATTTTGCGGGAGATGGATCTTAGCACAGAAGATACAATTGAATTTGCATCATTAAATGCAGGTGTGGTGCAACCATCCAAGCAAGGCATTAACCCTTACTACCTTGGGTTGAAAATCTTTGAAGATATAGAAGAACGCTATAACAATCCAACAAAGGAAATGCGAGAGCTCGGCATAGAGCCTGAATCGGGTAGAGAGAAAATGTTTGAGGTAAGGGAAATAGAAGCTGATATATCGTTTATTCGCAACTATTTAACAAAAGAGCTTGTACAGCGGGAGGATCTTTATCTCTTTGAGAAGAAGGGCAGAGACTATACCATAACCGATAAAAAATATGAAGAAGTGCGCGATCAGCTTGTGTCCATGAGGGTAAACGGAGGATTTCCTTATATCACAGTAGAAAATGGAGATTACCTGCGAAATGGCGAGTTATATTTGAAGCACAGCTATGAAGGCATGGAGCTGGACATTGGCTATCTAGAAAATGTTTTGCCATACATTTATCAGTTATGGGGTAAGACCGTTTATATGGAGACCTCAGTAGAAGAAAAGCCAGTGGTCTACTCCTATGATGGGAAAAAAGTGTACCAGCGGAACTTGTAAATATGCTGCGATCCTTTAATGAAAAACACCTAAGTTGTAATACGAATGTACTTTAAAGGAGGAGCAGCTTCCATAAGCTGCTCCTCCTTATTTTTTATTCCTAGCAAGCTGTTCCCTATTCTTTGTACCTGGTGGTTGTTCAAGCCAGTGATTCTCGATCATAAGATCAGCGCCGCTTTTCGCTAGTTTAGCTACTTCCAGCGAAAGGCGTTCATAATTAACGGCCAAATCTAATCTTTGACTGGCTGCAGCAGCAGTGGCGTAATTTCCAATCCCAGCAGAAATCAACAAGGACATATGAAACATGATCATTTTGTCAGAAAATGTTTCCGTCGTCGAGGTGCTAACAGCTACATCTGGGAGTTGTGGTGTTTCAATGTTATTGTCACTTAAGATGGAATTAAATATTTTGCTGTGCTTTTTAGAAATTTCCTTTGATCTTAAAAGAAAGTCTTGTACCTTTTTGTCAGGGGAGGTTTGAGCGAAAGCAAGACATAGCTTCATGCCAACATAGTTGGACAGGGCATTCATATATAAATGAGAGATCTCGATAGCGTTCAACGGGCGTTTATCACTAAATGGGTTTAGCCCACTATAATACTCCTTGCTGTTAACATAATCCGCCTTTTTAGGCACTTCAATATATGGGATGCGAGGATTAATTCCTTTATTAGTTGAGATATCTTTTGCTTGATTATACAAGGATGTTGTTTGTTTTAGGGCGGTAGTAAAGTAATCCCTGATGGAAGGCTTTGTACTCATGGACAGTAACCCACTGTAGGAAAGCATGCCAACCTTTGCCATATGGCATACATAGGTTAGACAGAATGTATCGGAAAACAGCCATGGGGCATCTAAATGAACATCCTTACTCGTAAATCCGTTCGGAATAGCATATTCTTCTGCTTCAAAAATAGCTGTTAGCTGTTTAATGTGACCATCTGAAATGTCCATGGCGTTTTGGATTGCGGGCCTAATATCAGGGTCTTGAATATGTTGAATGATAAACTGGAGGATACGAACAGACATGCTGTCATTTACATAGGCTGTCCAAAGAGAGGCAATTTCTCCTGAGTCTAAGCGAATCTTTTTTTCTTCCTTCAAATTCCTTCACTCCTGGCTAGTTTAGTTAATCTTTAGCTTCTCTCAAATTCCATTTATTATGTGAACGTTGTTTCTAAAATAGGTGGCATTGAATGATTTGGAAAATTTTAATATTTCCGCTAAAGTTCTAAATATGTATGGACATATTTATTTTGCGTGGTAAACTTTAAGTGAGTATATAAAGTGAAACTACAATCAGTGGGGGTTTTTATTCTTTCCCCACTGATTGTAGTTGAACGAATCGGGGTGTTAGCGTCCGTTTACTCCCACTTAAACATCACGGTTTCACTTGTTTTAAGTGGGAATCTTACGGACGATTGCACCGGGATAAAAGGGGCCCGTAATATGAAACTTTGGCTAAGGAAGGCGGCAGTCGTCCTCATTACCATTATGACGCTGGGAATGTATGTCCCGCCAGCTTTTTTAAATGCTGATGAGAGTAAAGACGATATCTCTGCCAAAACCGATATAAAAGAAGATATTTCCACCTCTGTAGGAGAAGCAGATAGTCCATTAGAAGAGGAAAGCCAAGAAGCTATAAGCGTCTCCTTTGTCCAGTCAATGACATCAGAGGCAAAGGTACAAACGATGAAAAAACTTGGCCCGAAAATTTCGTCTCAAATTGATCCTGTTTTCTTAGATACCATTTTAATTGCCGTGGAAGAAGCAGTAACCAAAACATTGGCTACAGTTGATGAGTCGGATTACCCTTTTATTGGGATCACAGATCAGCCGACAGATGGATGGGGAGAAAAGATATTTAATCTTTATGATGTTCGGACAGATAAAGCCCTCGCGAAGTTTCATGTACGCCGCGATAACCGTCCGATGGAAGGCTATTGGTTTAATTTTCATTACCATGTAAGCAATGATCGCTTTGAAACACACCGAGAAATTGGTGAAATATTTTGGAATAAAAACGTTCCTCCTAAATGGATGACATAGTTTAAAGAAAGGAGCTGGATTATAAATCCAGCTCCTTTAATATGTCCCCGATATTTCGATCGTGGATAACAAGATCTGCAACGTGATCCAGGCTCGTTTCCTCGCGGTTAATAATGACAAGTTTTGCACCACTTTCCTTTGCGATTAAAGGGAATTGGTTTGCAGGGGTCACACTTAGAGAGGAGCCAAGCACCACAAACAGGTCACAGGCCTGTGCATCTGTAAGAGCCTTTTGAAAAGAGCTTTGTGGTAATGCTTCTCCGAATAGAACAATAGAGGGGCGGAGAATTCCACCACAATGACAGTGGTATTC
Organism: Oceanobacillus sp. GQ8; assembly: GCF_059758495.1. Classification (NCBI taxonomy): domain Bacteria; kingdom Bacillati; phylum Bacillota; class Bacilli; order Caryophanales; family Bacillaceae; genus Oceanobacillus; species Oceanobacillus sp. GQ8. The sequence continues at coordinate 333,303 of NZ_JCAXEV010000002.1, forward strand.
TTTATCAAGATACGCTTCACTGCTATATTGTTTGTTACAGGACTGGCAATGGAGTGTTTGCAATGTACCGTGTAACTCCGCTACCTGTTTGGAACCTGCTTTTTGATGGAACCCATCGACGTTTTGGGTAATAATGGATTTTAATTTTCCTCGTTTCTCCCAGTCAGCTAAAATGTAGTGACCTTTATGGGGCTCATAGGTTTTGACACCGAGCACTCGCTGGCGATAGAATTCTGTAAATGCATGCACATTTTTGTTTAAAGCATCAGTACTGGCAATTTCACTTGGGTCTAAGTTATTCCATAGCCCTTCGTTTGCAGAACGGAAATCAGGCAATCCGCTTTCGGTTGACATACCCGCCCCTGTAAATACTACAGTATGCTTTGCATCATGAAGCCATTGCTCTAGCATCCTTCCACCATCCCATCTGACTTTTCGTGTCCGAATTAACGAAACGAAGATAATTAGTACTTGTTTCTCTGCTATTAGTGTACCAAATTTCTAACTAGTGTCCCATCATCCATGTACCTGCATAATCTATATGGAAAGAACCCAGAAAGGATGACAGGTATGGGGCTATATATGGATCGAAACAAGCATCGAAACTTGTTTAAAAACAAGGAACCATTAAAAGAGCCAAACCAAGGGATCTATATAAAAAATCATGTAGCTGAAATGATAATGGAGCAAAAGAAAGTAAACCAGTCGCTTCACCAAAATCAAGTAAAAATGAAGCAGCATTTTTATAGACAAGAGGGAAAGAATGCTGGGCAATGGCGGGAAATGATTACGAAGTTAACCGCATTGCAACAGAATAATTCGATGCAAGACAGACGGGATGCAGAAATGATTCGCCTTTTGGAACAAATGGAGGCAAAGCATACAACAATGGAAAAGCTACTAGAAGATACACAACGAACCAATAAGGAGCTTTCCGGGAAAGTGAACCATCTTCAATTGGCACAGTCAGATATGACGGATCATTTAACGTCTCGGGAACAAGAGGATAAGGATTTACGAGCTAGTTTGCAGCAACAATCTGAATGGCAGGATAAAATCGAAACAAAGCTAACGAATCAGGAGGAGCATCAGAAAGCTGTCATGGCAAGTCTGGAAAACCAGGAAGCCATAACGGAAAAATTGGCGAGGCAGCTTGACCATGTTCGGTCTACCTTATTCGAACGAACCAGTCATTTGGCAGAAAAGATTGAAGAGAATTATCGTCTAACCACCGCATATATTACAAAGCTCTTCACCGGCTCAGAAAATCAGATAGCACACTTTAAAATGGATCGAAGGCAAAATAAAAAGTAGGGAAATTTCCCCGTCGATGCTCAGTACATGGACGGGGCGGTTTCCCTACTAATGTTTTACTGGAACAGTTTCCGTTAGTCTGCTGATTTCTACCATCTGTTCATGGTCCATCTCATCGAGGGGAAAGACAGTGGCGTTGCCGTTATCTTCTCCAACAGACTGGATATAAACCGGTATTCCAGCATAATCGACCTGAATTAAATTTGGAGCTTCTAGAATTTCCCTTACGCGTTGTTTTTCCATAGGGGCTCCTTAATGTCGCTTGTTTGGAAGCTTTTTGGCCGGGTCATTAAACCCTTGACGCTTTTTATTTTGTATATCCTTTTGCTTTGTTTCATTAAACTTCTTTACAAATTCATTTGTACTCTCCATTTAATCCCCTCCTGAAGAAAATGTCCCCTTTATTAATTTAACCAGTGGAAACCAAATCATGCGATGATTTTCGTTTTCCTTTTCAAGTGTAGGGTAATACTTTATTATATGGATAATATGAAGAAGTGCATTCATCCAAGGAGGAATTAACCAAGTGATTATTGCTATAATCATTTTAATACTTACATCGTTTTTCTTTTCCGGTAGCGAAACAGCTTTAACTGCAACGAATAAAATGAGATTACAGTCTAAGCAAGATAAAAAGTCCCAAAAATTACTTGATATCGTTTCAAAGCCTGAGCAATTTATAACCGCCATTCTAATTGGAAATAATATTTCAAATATACTGCTGCCAACCTTGGTTACCATGGTTGCGCTAGAGTATGGATTTAGTGTTGGCTTAGCTTCTGCTATCCTGACAGTCGTGATTATTATCTTTGCAGAAGTTATTCCTAAATCGGTTGCGGCAGCTTTTCCGGATCGCATTTCGTATATTGTTTACCCGGTTATTCGGTTTGTTATCATGATTTTTAAACCGTTAACGTTCCTATTAAATTCGATTACTGGCTTTATTATAAGGAGTCTATCTAAAGGACAGGATAAAGAGGCATCTGTATCGAAGGAAGAAATACGAGCAATGGTGGATATTGCCCGGACAGAAGGCATTTTTAAACAAGATGAGTCCCATCGAATTAAAGGGGTTTTAGAATTCAATAATTTAAATGTTAAGGATGCGTTGAAGACCCCCAGAGTAGATCTTGTTGGCTTACCAAACGATGCTACCTTTGAAGAAGCGCGGGATGTGGCGATCCAAAATCCTTTCACACGATATCCCATTTATGAAGAAGATGTGGATAATATTATAGGGGTATTTCACTCGAAGTATTTATTGTCATGGTCGATAGACCCTGAGCAAACATTGGAATCCTTTAGTGATATGGACCCGCTCATTGTGTTTGAATTCCATTCAATTGAATATGTTTTCCGCAAAATGATTCAAGAAAAAAAGCATATGGCTGTAGTACTGGATGAATATGGGGGAACAGAAGGGATTATCACGCATGAGGATATCATCGAAGTGTTAATCGGGCTTGAAATTGAAGATGAGACAGATGTCGTGAGTGAAGCCCTGGTTGAAAAAGTATCAGATAAGGAAATCGTGTGTCATGGAAAAATACCACTCCACCGTTTAAATACCATTTTTCATACGAATATTCCAGAAGAGGAAGATGTGCTTGCTGGCTATTTAATTAAGGAGTTTAATTATTTCCCGGAGGACGGGGAAACCCTTACCGCTGCTGGGTTAACCTTTAATATCTTGCGTACAGATGATCGAACATTAAAGCGTGTCCAGATTTTGAAAGAACCCCAAGATGGGAGATAGATAAGCAAAAGGCATGCTGCTAATGTAGTAGCATGTTTTTGTTGTTGCGTATATAAGCATATAGTTATATACTTATGCAAAAGAGGTGATGAAGAATGGTAAAGACAGGCGTCGAAATGGAGCAAGCAGCAGGAATCCTTAAACTGCTCGGCGATAAAACCCGACTTACGATGCTAAAGCTGTTGGATGAACATACCTGCTGTGTGTGTGAGTTTGTGGAAATCTTTCAAGTGAGTCAACCATCAATTAGCCAACATTTACGGAAGCTTCGAGACGTTGGTCTTGTGAAGGAAGAAAGAAAAGGGCAATGGATTTTCTATTCGCTGAATAAAACGAACGCGTATTATACTTTTCTTGCGCCATTATTGGAACAGCTTCCTGATCAAAGTTATCGTTTGAAGGAGCTTGAGGAGAACGGTACAAGAATAAATTGTTGTTAGGGGGAAATATATTGTTATCTGTCATCTTAGCGTTACTCATTTTCCTGGTGACTTTAATCTTTGTCATTTGGCAACCGAAAGGATTATCCATTGGCTGGTCAGCTTGTTCCGGTGCAGTACTTGCTTTATTGGTGGGGGTAGTGGACTTTCATGACGTAGCCGAAGTAACCGGTATTGTATGGAATGCTACGCTTGCCTTCGTAGCCATTATCCTTATATCATTGGTGCTTGATGAAATCGGGTTTTTTGAATGGGCAGCACTACATATGGCCAAGGCGGCAAAGGGTAATGGGGTTAGAATGTTTATCTATGTTAGTATTCTTGGAGCAATCGTTGCGGCCTTTTTCGCAAATGATGGTGCAGCATTAATCCTCACTCCTATTGTGCTTGCTATGGTGCGGAATTTAAAGTTTAAAGAAAAAATGATTTTTCCATTTATCATGGCAAGTGGGTTTATTGCAGACACGACCTCTTTGCCACTCGTGGTAAGTAATTTGGTAAATATTGTGTCAGCGGATTTCTTTAATATTGGATTTGTCGAATATGCTTCTCGAATGATCATACCGAACTTTTTCTCTCTAGGAGCAACCATTCTAGTTCTATTTCTATACTTCAGAAAAAGTATTCCTGCAACCTACGATGTCACGCAGTTAATGAAGCCAGCTGATGCTATTAAGGATAAGCAAATGTTTCGTCTGTCCTGGTATGTACTTGGAATATTACTTGTAGGTTACTTTATTAGCGAGTTCATTCAGCTGCCTGTTTCGATTGTAGCTGGTGTGGTAGCCATTTTCTTTTTACTCATGGCTAAGTCAAGCAAGGCTGTTGATACCCTTGCTGTAATTAAAGGTGCACCGTGGGCGATTGTCTTTTTCTCTATTGGGATGTATGTGGTGGTCTTTGGTTTACGGAATGCAGGGCTTACGGATATTTTAGCCGTTGTGATCCAAAAGAGCGCGGAGCAGGGATTATTTTTCGCAACAGTAGCGATGGGGTTCATTGCAGCAATTCTTTCCTCGGTTATGAATAACATGCCGACTGTTATGATCGATGCTATTGCAATTGCGGAAACAGATACAACAGGAGTAATCAGAGAAGCGCTAATTTACGCGAATGTGATTGGATCAGATCTTGGACCTAAAATCACGCCAATTGGTTCATTAGCAACTTTACTGTGGCTCCATGTTCTCTCGCAAAAGGGAATTAAAATATCATGGGGCACATACTTCAAGACAGGGATTATCCTTACGATCCCAATTTTATTTATTACACTAATAGGTTTATATTTAACGTTGACTTTACTATAGGAGGAAAAGTATATGGCTAAAAAGATTATTTATTTTTTATGTACTGGTAACTCATGTCGTAGCCAAATGGCAGAAGGCTGGGCAAAGAAATTACTTGGTGATGATTGGGTAGTAAAGAGTGCGGGGATTGAAGCACATGGTTTAAATCCTAAAGCGGTTCAGGCAATGAAGGAGATCGCCATCGACATCTCTGACCAGACCTCTGACATAATTGATCCGGAAATTTTAAACAATGCAGACCTGGCTGTGACGTTATGCGGTGATGCGGCAGATAAATGCCCGGTAACACCACCCCAAGTCCGTAGAGAACACTGGGGATTTGATGATCCAGCAAAAGCAGAAGGAACAGAGGAAGAGAAGTGGCAAGTCTTTCAACGTGTTAGAGATCAAATAGGGGATAGAATCAAGCAATTTGCTGAAACGGGAAAGTAAGAGTAAAGTGACTATGATAAAAAGATATTAATAACGCAAATGTCGTCGAGTGGTCAGTTTCAGTGTTAATAATTTACACAATAGGTAGATGACTATTTTCATACAGAACCAGACGGCTTTACTTGATTAAAGTAAATGTTTCTATGCTTAAATAACATCGCTCTTGAATTGAAAGGCAAGAATCAAGAATATCTTGCTTCAACAATACTTTATAATGAGCTTATATCTCATGAAAAGACAAGGAGTGGTAAAAAATGCATAAGACAATCGAACCAAAAGTACTATACTTTGGGACACCTGTTGTTCTTATTAGTACATTAAACGAAGACGGGTCACCTAATTTGGCCCCTATCTCCTCAGTATGGTGGATTAATCAGTCGTGCATGCTTGGCATGAGCAGCAAGTCCAAAACTGTCCAGAATTTACAACGGGAGAAAGAATGCGTTATCAATTTGCCATCCGAGGATCTTGTTGACGCAGTTGATCGGCTGGCTTTGTTGACCGGTGAAACGCCGGTGCCAAAGGCTAAAAAGGAGATGGGCTATAAACACGAACACGACAAGTTTGGAAGTGCTGGACTGACACCGATCCCATCGCATATGGTGAGAGCGCCACTTGTGAAAGAATGTCCAGTTCAATTAGAGGGTAGTATTAAGAATACTCATTCTTATGAAGAACCCAGCTCTATTCTTGCAATAGAAGTAAAAATTGTAAGTACCCATATTGACGAAAAAATCCTAATGGGAGGTGAAAAGAACTATATCGATCCCGAGAAATGGAAACCGTTGATGATGAATTTTTGTGAGTTTTTTGGCTTAAGCAGCAAACTCCACCCGTCAAGGCTTGCCAAACCCTTTATGGCTCAAGCGTATGAAATGAACGGAGAATATCGGGAGCCACGATGAGTAATTTCACACTTCTGGGACTTAGAAGGTTTTTCTACACAAGGAAGTGGGACAATGAAAGATCAAACTAATTTTTCTAAACATATCATGTGGAATGCGACGATAACTTGTAATCCTGCTTACGATAATATGTTTTTTTATGCAGTAAAGACAACGAGGATTTTTTGTCGGCCGTCTTGTAAGTCTAAAGTTCCTAAGTATGAAAATGTATCCTTTTTTATAAGTGTTGACAAAGCTAAAAAAGCAGGGTATCGGCCTTGTAAGAGGTGTCGACCTGATTTGATATCAAAGAATTATAACCCATCCGCAACGGTTATTGAAGATACTATACAATTTCTCAAAAAAAATTATGACCAAAAAATACTTTTAGATGAAATAGCGTCAACGGTGGGGGTTAGCCGTTTTCATTTGAATCGGCTTTTTAAGGTATGGACTGGTTACACGCCACGTATGTATTTAGAAAGAATCAGAGTTGAAAAGGCAAAAGAGTTGCTTTTGAAGACCACATTAAATAGTACAGATGTTGGTTATCATGTAGGCTATCAAAGTATTTCTAGCTTTTATAGTGCTTTTAAACGGTCCACTGGATTTTCACCGAGTCATTTTAAAACTTATTATGATAATACCACTGTATTTTAAGGCTTCAAGTGAGTTTATTATTCTTTTCAAACGTGCTCAATTGCTAAGCAGCACAAGTATTATAAAATATAAGAAGTATACTCAGAAATGCTGGAAAGAATCCATTTTGATCAATCTTTTTTCAAAATGGATTCTTTAATTTGCCATAAAGTAAGGGGGTGTCAGGCAGTTTTTTAATAACCCTTAATAAAAATTAGCTGGGCATGAATAACTATTTAAAATTAAGCACAGTAATAGTTTAGTGCTCTCAGTAGAGTCGCAAGAGGTTCTTTGCTTACTAAAGTACTACTTTTCTATGCCCACCACATGTCGCCCATGGATTCTTTCACCATGACTGGCTTGAGGTTTTCTACTGCTTTAGTGAAGCCTTCGTCTACTGACATGAGGCCATCTTCGTGTTCAATGCTAACTACATAATCATAATTCATTAAACGTAGGGTGCTCACAATATCGGCCCATGTTTTTGTGTCATGACCAAATCCGACACTTCTAAAGTACCACGCTCGATCACGCATTTGGGAATAGTCGGTCATATCTGTAAGTCCATTTCGGTTCATGTTTGGCTGGTCAATAATCGTATCCTTTGCATGGAAATGATGAATTGCATTTTCACGACCAAGTATTTTAATCGACTCAACGGGATCAATACCTTGCCACCACATATGGCTAGGATCAAGGTTGGCACCAATTGCCGGACCGCACGCTTCCCGAAGCTTCAACATGGTTGCAGGAGTATGTACAGAGAAGCCACCATGTAGCTCAAGTCCAATCTTAACACCATGTTTTTCTGCAAAATCACTTTTTTCCTTCCAGTACGGAATAAGCTTTTCTTCCCATTGCCATTTTAGTACCTCTTGGAAGTCGTGTGGCCAAGGTGTCACTGGCCAGTTTGGATAGAGGGCACCTTCATGGTCTCCTGGGCATCCAGAGAAGGTATTTACAACCGGTACACCAAGCTTCTCAGCAAGGATAATCGTTTTTTCTAATATTTCATCTGCTGGCTCTGCAATTTTCTTTTGAGGATGAAGAGGGTTTCCGTGACAGCTTAAGGCACTAATCATTAACCCACGTGATTCCACTTTTTGTTTGAACTCGGATAATTTCTGTTCATCGTTGAGTAGTTCATCAACCTTACAGTGTGCATCACCAGGGTAACCACCTGTTCCTAACTCTACCGCTTCCAATCCTTTGGAAGAAACGTAGTCTAACATGTCATCAAATGACTTATCGGAGAATAATACTGTAAAAACACCTAATTTCATTTGAACAACCTCCTCTATTAGTCTTGTATACTCATTTTGTAATCCTTTACATTACTAAACATATATAATTCAACATGATAAATCAACCATTTTGTATATATTTAAAAAACATATTGACAGAAAATTAGGACTGTATTACTATGAAATTGTAAACGATTACAATTGGCGGCGTTTGAAAAGAGGGACACCATAATGACCAACATCCACCACGTAGCAAAAGAAGCAGGCGTATCTGTCGCCACAGTATCACGTGTATTAAATGGGCAAAATAGCGTTACATACAAGACGAAGCTAAAGGTTGAAGAAGCAATCAACAAGTTGAATTATGAACCTAGTGTACTGGGCAGAAATCTACGAAACTCTGAAAGTAGAATACTTTTGATCCTTATCCCGCAAATCTCTAATCCTTTTTACACAGAAATAATTAAAGGAATTGAACAAACTGCAATTAGCCTTCACTATAATATTTTACTTTGCGAGACAGATTCAAGTCCACAACGTGAGAACATCTATTTTGAGCTTGTGCGCAACAAGATGGCTGATGGTATTATCTCTATGGACCCTGCGGTAAATCGAGAAACCTTACTTAAATTGGCTGAGAAGCACGCGATTATTCAATGCAGTGAATATACGCCAGACAGTGGGATACCGTATGTAACAATTGATAATGAAGAGGCTGCCTATCGTGCGGTAAATCATCTGATTCAAATTGGCCACCGTAACATTGCGATGATCAACTCTGATGAGACCTATCTCTATGCACAGCAGCGGAGACAGGGCTATCAAAAAGCGTTGGTGAAGCATGACATTCCAATCCGACCGGAATATGTCCTACATGCTTCTGAACTGGGATTTGATAATGGGCAGCAGGCAATGAAAAGGATTCTAAAGCTGAAAGAACGGCCAACAGCCGTTTTTGCAGTATCAGACTTGTTGGCTATCGGTGCACTAAAAGAAGTGAATAACCAACGATTACAGGTGCCAGAAGATATGGCCATTGTGGGATTTGATAAAATTGATTTTTCCAATATGACCTATCCAACTTTGACAACCATCTCCCAGCCAATGTATAAGATGGGAAAGATTGCAGCCAGCATGCTCATTGACCGGATAAAAGGAAAAAAGGTTGAAAGCGTCATGTTAGAACATGAACTTGTAATTCGTGGCTCAACAGCAGGATAACTATCTAAGACTAGCGCTCTGTTATTAAACATCTGCTTTAATAGTAGAGCGCTAGCCTTAGAATAAGTAAATGTAAACGTTTACAACAGCTTGGCTAGTATTTTAAAACACAAAAGGGGTGGTTGGTGTGAGAAAGTTGTGGTTGTTTTTGTTGGCATTATTCGTTATTGGTTTAGTTGCTTGTGGAGAGGAGAGCAGTGGGGATAGTGAAGGCGGAGGAGATAGCGGAGATAGCGATCTTACGATTGGAATATCCCTTCCTTCTGCAACCCATGGTTGGATGGGGGCATTAATTGATAATGCCGAAAGTCAGGCGAAGGAGATACAAGAGGCAGAAGGTATTAAATATATTATGACGAATGCAGCAGATCCTAACTCTCAGGCAAACGATGTGGATGATCTGATATCACAGGATGTAGATGTAATTGTTATGCTTCCCATCGAATCTGCAGCACTATCGCCAGTAGGGCAAAAAGTAAAAGATGCTGGTATCCCATTAGTTATCGTCGATCGTGAGTTGGAGAATGATGCAGCTACAGTGGTTGTAAAAGGGGACAACGAAGGAATTGGTGTAAACGCTGGGGAATACTTCATTGATAAGTTAGGCGGAAAAGGAAAGATAGTCGAGATTACCGGTCCTCCTAGCTCTGTTACAGAACAACGTGGGGCAGGTTTTAAAGAGGCTATTGAGAGCACAGACGGCATGGAGATCATTGCATCTCAAAGTGGAGAATTTTCAACCGAAACTTCTTTAGAAGTGATGCAAAACATTTTGCAGGCACAACCGGAAATTGATGCCGTGTTTACCCAAGATGATGGAATGGCATTAGGAGTAGTGCAAGCAATTAAAGAAGCAGGACGCGAGGATATTCAATTTGTGACAGGTGCAGGTGGAGCAAAAGAAGTATTTGAAAGTATTAGAGATGATGGCCTTATTTCCGCAACCTTCCTTTATTCTCCAACGATGGTTCGAGAAGGCGTGAAAATTGCAGCAGAGCTGGCTAAGGGAGAAGAGCCAGAGGAAACAATGGTTATTTTGGAAGCGACAGAAATCATTAAAGACAATGTAGAAGAACAATATGATCCTGACTCTAAATTCTAATTAAATGGTGAGGAAGCACAATGTAAAAAGGTAACAACATTGTGTTTCCTTGAACTCATTTGATCCAGGCTGGGTCGTTTTCAGTCTAAGCTTTTGTTTAATAAAGGGGGATAGTTATGTCGAATGATTGGATTGTAGAAATGAATGATATTGAAAAATCGTTTAACAGGATCCCTATATTGAAAAAGGTCTCGTTACAAGTAAAAAAAGGGGAAATCCATGCACTGCTTGGAGAAAATGGCGCTGGGAAGTCTACCTTAATGAATATACTCGGCGGGGTGCATTTAGCTGATAAAGGATTCATTACGGTGGATGGAGGAAAAGTTGCCATTACGACACCAAAAGTATCTCAGCAACTTGGAATAAGTTTTATTCACCAGGAATTAAATGTCGTTGGCGATTTACGAATCTATGAAAACATGTTCCTAGGTTCAGAGCTACGTAACAAGCTAGGCATTCTAAAAGTAGAGGAGATGTGCCGACAGACCGAGGACATTTTAGCAAATCTGGGTGTCAGACTTGACCCGAAGGAATACGTTCGTAATTTAGATACGTCCTACAAACAGCTTATTGAAATTGCGCGCGCACTTTTACACAGATCCCGGATTATTATCATGGACGAACCAACGACAGCCCTTGCAGAGCATGAAGTGGAAAGGTTATTCAGTTTCATGACAAAACTCCGGGAGACAGGCGTCTCCATTATTTACATTTCCCATAAGTTAAAGGAAATTAAAGCTATCTGCGACAGATATACTGTACTGCGGGATGGGGAGTTGGTCGCAACAGGGAGCTTAAACGAAACAGAGCTAGACCAGATTACAAACATGATGGTTGGTAGATCCGTTTCAGAAGAGCGATTTGTGCAGGAGCATTCCTTTGGGGATACGATACTCGAAGTAAAGGATTTAGGCTGCGAGGGTGAATTTCGTGATATTAACTTTATCGTAAGGAAAGGGGAAATAGTTGGTTTTACGGGTCTTGCGGGCGATGGTAGAACAGAGCTTATTGAAACGCTATTTGGCTATAGAAGGAAATCGACTGGCGAAATAAAGGTCAATGGCAAGCAGGTGAAAATAAATCATCCTAAGCATGCCTTAAAAGCGGGACTTGGCCTTGTGCCGAAAGATCGTAAAGAAAATGCGATTATAAAAGATTTAAACGTTATTCATAATCTAACACTTTCTTCCATGGGTCACTTTGAACAGGCTGGTTTTATTCAGGAAAAGAGAGAAAAAAGCAGGTTTTCTTATTATCGCGATAAATTAAATATAAAACTTCACGATCCAACTGTCACGATAGATAAACTAAGTGGAGGAAATCAACAGAAAGTCGTCATTGCGAAGTGGCTGGAAGTAGGGCCTGATGTTCTTATCTTTGATAACCCTACTCAAGGGATTGATGTTGGTGCCAAAAGAGAGGTCTACCAACATATTGTTGACCTTGCTTCGGAGGGGAAAGCAATCATTATTCTTTCTTCTGAAGCACCGGAAATAATGAAGGTTTGCCATTATATCCACGTCATGTATCAAGGAGAAATTACTGCTAGTATCAATGGTGATAAGGCAACAGAGGATCTAATTATGAGTTATGCAACGGGATCGAAAAGGGAGGGTGGAAAAGGTGGGAAATACAGAAATGCAGCCACAGCAAAACAATAGACAAGAGCGCTCGGTTTGGAAAGATAAACTATCTTGGCTGTGGTCTGAGTACAGCGTCATTATAGCCTTTTTAATTATTTTTATCGCAGCATCTTTTATGAGTCCAAGGTTTCTCGATATTAACAATCAGATGAACATCCTTATGCAAGTTTCCATTATTGGGATCATCGCACTTGGAATGACGGTTGTCATGCTGTCTGGAGGGATCGACCTATCGGTAGGATCTGTGCTTGCATTGGTCGGTGTCATTGCTGTTATAGCATTAAATGCAACGGGTAGTATTATTGCAGCTGTTTTGACAGCTTTTATTGTCGGTTCCTTTGCAGGGCTTCTTAACGGATTGATGGTCGCAAAGGGAAGGATAGCTTCATTTATTGCCACCCTTGGTATGATGGCAGCTGCCAGGTCAATTGCCTTGTATATTGCTAATGGAGGAAGTATCTCAGGAGAAGTGTCTGGCTTTAGTGCGATTGCCAATAGTGAATTTCTTATGATTGATTACCCGATTATTATTTTTATTATCATGACAGTGTTTGTCTATTTGCTTATGCATAAAACAAGATTCGGGCGATACGTTTATGCAATTGGAAGTAATGAAAAAGCAGCAATGTTATCGGGGATCCGGGTAGATAGAGTGAAAATAGGGGTATATAGTTTAACAGGGCTTTTGGTTAGTGTTGCTGCTACAATTGAAACCTCTCGACTCAATTCCATTTCCTCCTCAAGCTCTGGAGTGTCCTACGAACTAGATGCCATTGCTGCGGTCATTATTGGTGGAACAAGAATGACTGGTGGAAGAGGGAAGATTATTGGAACATTTTTTGGAGTTCTTATCCTAGGTATCTTAAATAATATGATGAACTTAATGAATGTATCCCCCCACCTGCAAGGGTTTGTTAAAGGGTTAATCATCATCGTAGCGGTAGTATTTCAAAAACGCGAGTAGTAGAGGGGCGATTGAAGATGAAAGCAGGTATTATTGGGTGTGGCTCGATTGCAAAATTGCGCCACGCACCAGAATATAAAGCAAATAAGCAGATTTCGGGGATCGTGTTTTATGACCGAAATTCGGAACGATCAGAACGCCTCGCTACTATGTTCGATGGCTCTGTGGCGAGATCGATTAATGAATTGTTAGAAGACCCCACAATTAAGGTGATCAGTGATTGTTCCTCAAATGAAAATCATCATATTTTCTCAACGAAAGCTTTATTATCTGGAAAGCATGTACTTTGTGAAAAACCTATTTCTCTTACTGTAAAGGACGCACAAGAGATCTTGGAAGCAGAGAAGAAATCAGGCAAGGTATTGATGGTGGATCATAACCAACGCTTTACTCGTGCACACCAAAAAGCAAGAGAGATTATTCGAGGCGGGGAGTTAGGTAAGGTTCTCACCTTTAGAACGACCTTTGGCCATAAAGGGCCGGAACACTGGGGAGTGAATAAATCAAAATCTACATGGTTTTTTAAAAAAGAACGTTCTGGATTTGGAGTGGCAGGTGATTTGGGCATTCACAAGCTCGATTTAATCCATTACCTTCTAGATGACGAGATTACAAAGATTAGTGCTTTTCAAGGAGCGCTTAATAAAGTGGATGAACAGGGTAAGCCAATTGAAGTCTGTGATAATATCGTGGCCAGTATGCAAACAAAAAAAGGTTGTCTCGGCTCGGCGTCCTTCTCCTGGTCCTATTATGGAGAGGAAGATAACAGTACTGTTCTTTATTGTGAAACAGGTATTTTGAAGATTTATCACCACCCTGAATACCAGTTAGAAGTGATTAAAAGCACTGGAGAGAAGATTAATTATCAGCTGGAAACAATTCAAACAAATGATAACCAAACCAATACGGGTGTTATTGACGCGTTCATTCATTGTGTAACAACGGGTGAAAAACCAATTGCTTCTGGCCGGGACGCCCTAGGATCGTTAAAAGTAGTACTGGGAATGCTTCAAGCAGCAGAAACTGGTCGTATTATCACCGTAAATCCATCTTAAGAAGGAAGACGTACACACGTAGCACCCTCCGCTTTTCTTTTGCCCTCTGTTCTCTGAAATAGTAAGATGTAGGGGAATGGAGGGTTTGTATGAACCTTTTAGCAAAACAGCCTTATTTTAAAATGGAACGGAAGGTAACGAGCATAGAGCAAATTGACATCGAGCATGAGCGCGTCCTGACGTTATTTGATGAGAAGATTACTACCCAAAATAGAGAGTTTTTGATGAAAGATATTCTAGATGTTTCCTACCGTGAAATAGGCAATGACGGAGGTGGCCTTTTATACTTACACACATCACAGGGCGTCTATTCCTATACGGTAAAGGAATCTCCTATGGCATTTGTTGAAGCCTACCGCTTACATTGCCAAGCATAATTGTGTCTAATAAATGACACCAAGTCATAATGTATTGAATTATGATTTGGTGTCATTTATTATGGAGATATATCGAAGTGACACATTGTCACATTTGGAGTGGATTGCATGCCAACCTTAACTTTTTATAATCTTCCTGAAGAAAAGAAACAAAAACTAGTTACTGCTGCAGAGCAGGAATTTTCCCGGGTACCAGTTTATGAAGCCTCTATTGCGAATATTGTAAGGCAGGCTGGGATACCGCGTGGAAGCTTTTATCAGTACTTTGAAGGGAAAGAGGATGTGTTCTTTTATCTGTTGAATACACAAGCACAGAAACGCAGGCGTATCTTTTTTTCAATTCTAGAGAAGTATGATGGAGATATATTTCAAACAATGACCGAAATGTATGCCATTCTATTACAAGAAATTCCAACACAAGAGAATCTTCAATTTTTAAGGCATGCCTTTCTTAATATGACGCATAAAGTGGAACAATCGCTTGCAGAGATGTTCAGTTATGGGGATAGTAACGAAATGATAGATGGCCTTAGACCTTATATAAAAATGTCTGCTTTAAATACGCAATCTGAAGATGGGCTTGTACATGTTATGCAAATCATAATCGCTGTTACAATGCGAAATATTATGGAGAAATTCTCACGAAATCTTTCTGAGGAGCAGGCAATGGAGAATTATGAAATAGAACTGACCCTACTGCAAAAAGGGCTTTGCAAATGACATCGCGAGAGGAAGTTTAAATTGGTCGCTGGAGCTGTGAATAATCTTAAAACACTAAAAGTAGAATTAACTAGATTTATGATGTCTTATAAATTTGCTTTACACGAAATGAATACTAAAATCGATATTCTTAAACAGGAGTTTCATTATATACATGAATATAATCCAATTGAGCATGTGAATTCTCGGTTGAAAGCACCCGAGAGTATATTAAAGAAAGTTAAGAAGAAGGGATATGAGTTGTCACTCCCTGCTATTAGAGAGAATGTGCGGGATATCGCGGGCATACGAATAACATGTTCCTTTATATCAGATATCTATGAAATAAGTGACATGCTTCAACGTCAAAAGGATATTACAGTGATTGAATGTAAGGATTATATTAAAAACCCGAAGCCAAATGGATATCAGAGTCTTCATCTCATTTTGCAGGTTCCCATTTTTATGTCAGATCGTGAAGAAAATATGTATGTCGAAATTCAAATTCGAACGATTGCCATGGATTTTTGGGCTAGCTTGGAGCATAAGATCTATTATAAATATAATAAAGAGGTTCCAGCACATCTAACGGAAGAGCTGAAGGAAGCCGCAGACTCTGCGACGAAGCTGGATCGTAAAATGGAAGAGATTCACCGCAAAATGGCCCAGATCAAAGAGGATAATAATGAAGAAAAAGAAAATCCACTGGAGCTTATGTTGCTTAATGAGCGTTTTGCTTTGCCAGAGGATTTTTTAGAAAAAGAGTAAAAAATAGGGTAAGGCAAAAAGAAAATGAAGTAAGCAAAAGCCGGACGATTGTCGAATTGTATAATAAGATTCGAAATCGTCCGGCACTTTTTATCCCGGTGCAACCGTCCGTAAGACTCCCACTACAAAACATGTAGGGAAACCGTGAGTTTTTAGTGGGAGTAAACGGACGCTAACACCCCGATTCGTTTAACTAACAATCAGTGGGGGAAGAACGAAAACCTCCACTGATTGAAGTTTCACTTTATAACATTATGGATGAGACACACACTATTTTCGTAGTATATCCCTAGATTCTTTCGTTAAAATGTTATGCTCCATCCTCTTTCTGTCATAATACCTATTGATCGAGTTTTCGTCTTCCCCATAGACCGAATGATCGATTTACATAGATGATGATAGCTCCCGCCACTAACAAGACGAGTGGGATGACCCAAGTAAACCCAAATGCCACCAGCATAGGGGCGAAGGTAACAATCGCAATATCAAAAGGAGCTACGCCGATATACGCTAATGCATAATCATCGGTCGTTTTACTCTTTAACTCTGGGTCTACAATCCGCAGCAGGGCAAGTCCCATTGCCACCGTACCAGTACTCCAACCCCAACCGAACAAGGATTTTTCCACCCAAAAGTCTTTAAAAATATTAGGTCCAATAAAACGAAACAGAATATATGCCCAAATCGTTCCAAATAGGAAGAGCAGAGCTAGCGGAAGTGCGTAATCTACCACAACCGTTATATTAATAGAAGCAATCCCGATCGCTACAAGATAATCTGTCGCTGTTCCACCTATACGTTCCATTACACGTTGATCCACATACTCATCTGCCTTCACTTTGCGGCTTGCGACTTGAAAAAGCAGGGCCAGAATAAAAGCAATACTAAATAATGGAATGGAAACAGCAGGAATGGCTTTTTGTAAAATGTCAGATACCCAATAGGAAACCCCGATGACCAGCGCAATAATGGAAATATGCAGAACAAGCGGGTCAATAGAGCTAGGTGATACAGTCTCTTCACCCATTGCAGTGCGTTCTGTTTTCCCCATTAACCCTGTACGCAATTCGTTTGGGAGATCCTTAAAGCTTTGGATGAATTTCGTATGTCCTTTTTCGGTACTTCGTTTTACCAAAACCAATCCACCAAGTACTGCAATTAAAATTCCGATAGTAGCTGATGTCATGGCAAGGTCCATAGCCTCATCCCAACCGTAATATTGGAACCCTTCGCCAATTGCTGCAGCTGTTCCGTGTCCTCCAAGGAAACCTGCACCTAGAATTAATCCAAAGCCACTTGGTAAATCTGAGAAAAGAGGTACTAACACGATTAGCCCAAATAGTGCACCAGCTCCCCACATAAGAAGGGTTAATAGCATGGAAAACGACCACATCTCTCTTACGCGATGAATAATTTCCTTCAAGTTTACCTTTGCTGCACCGATTGGTATGGCTGCAAAAATAACGGCAATTAGAAGTCCGGGATAAGAACTAAATTGGTCTGAAAAGGGCAGCCAATCGAAACCACTTGGACCAAAGGCTAGTCCAATAAAACCGGCTATCATGCTTGCAGGGAGAAAGAGTGCCTGCATCCATTTTAGCTTTGCCCGCAGAATCGTCCCTGCTAGTAATAATCCAGAAATAATACTTATATCAATCATAAATGCTACTATAGTAAATTCATTCATTCAATTTCCTCCCTTTTTGTTGTGTGTATACGAGGTTTTGTGTCTTAAAGTCTCTTGGGAGAGCAATACACCTCTTAGAATTCGAATAGGTTGTGGGCAGTGTGCTTGGTACTTCAGGCGCCACCAGGTATGGCACATAATATAACTTATCTTATGAGCCAAGCTTAGGGATCAATAATGACCGATGATGGTATCCTCTATGAGGTAAAAAAACGTGTGGAATACCTCAGTTAAGCATGATTTGTGATTTTTCCTTGTGGGCAATGGATATGAAATAATATCTTATAAAGTGAGGGCATATCACGAAATGTTTTCCATTTTAGTCTTTCTTTAAGTAAAGACATTACCATACAACAACTGGTATTTCCTTATAAATATGGTGTATCTTGTGGCGTTTACGCTGGTATAGGGGAGCGTTACCTTGGAAGATGGGTTTTTCCGTTTTAAAAATAAATGGACCTTTTCTAGAGCTTTGAATTCCTTTTCAAAAAAGGTAAGAAAATTGTACCGTGCGAGCAATCCCCACATTTAGAAGTCTTTTCTTACTATATACCAAAAAGTAGGGAAAAAGGAAGACTTTTGGCCTAAATTATATCTTTCCAAATTTCTTAATGATGAAAAAAGAGAGTTTTCATCATACGATAATGGATAAGGAACGTGCGGCAAGTATAATTGTATAAAAAAGAGAAGCCGAACGGGTGCACGACTTTTTAAGAGTACGCAAACCGTTCGGCATGATAAATTGCTAGTCCCTTAACTTATTGTTTCTCAATTTGAATGATGTTTTTTTCGTTCAATGCAACATTACCTTGTTTTTGGAGAACAAGTTTTTCGCCCTCTTGGAGATTTGTAAAGACAACTGGCGTCATAATCGATGTAGCATTCTTTTCAATGTAATCCAAATCTGCACTGAGTAAAGGTTGTCCGGCCTTAACTGTACCTCCTTGCTCAACTAGTGTTTCAAATCCAATTCCATTCAAGTGAACCGTATCAATTCCAACATGAATTAAGATTTCTCTACCTCCATCGGATTCGATTCCAATTGCGTGTTTTGTAGGGAAAACATTCACTACTTTTCCGTTGACTGGAGAGACAATTGTTCCATCTGTTGGCATGATAGCAAAACCATCGCCCATCATTTTGGCAGAGAAGACTTGGTCCGGTACTCTTGTAATAGAGACAATCTCACCTTTCAACGGTGTGTGGATCGCTTCATTTGTTGTGCCATCGTTCTGCATCGCTTCCGGATTTATTTCTTCAATCTGTTGCTTAACTTCTTCCTGTTGATCTGTTTCTGTAACCCGCGGTCTTCTACCTGAAATAATATCCTGCATTTGTCCTTTTAATGTTTCCGAACGCGGTCCGAAAATCGCCTGAATATTGTCACCGACTTTAAGAACCCCTGCAGCACCAAGCTTCTTAAGTCTGCCTTTGTCTACATCTTTTATTGATTTAACGGATACACGAAGCCTTGTAATACAGGCATCTAAATGCGAAATGTTTTGCTGTCCACCTATTGCTTCTAGCACGTTATATGCAAGGTCACCAGCTTCTGTTTTGGTGTCGCCTTCTAATTCATCATCTTCTTCGCGTCCTGGCGTCATCAAGTTGAATTTTTTAATGAAGAAACGAAAGATAAAGTAGTAAATGACAGCAAAAATCAATCCAAGAATAATGGTGATCCACCATGGTTCTTGGTTAGGTAGTATTCCAAATAAGGCAAAGTCAATCGCACCGCCAGAGAACGTGTATCCTACGTTTACACTGAACATGGTCATCAGTACAAATGACAGTCCATCCAATACAGCATGAAGGAAGAATAATAGTGGTGATATAAACATGAAAGTAAATTCAAGTGGCTCTGTAATCCCTGTTAAGAAGGATGTTAACGCAGCAGAACCTAATAATCCTGCAACGAGTTTCTTTTTAGCTGGTTTTGCTGCATGGTACATTGCAAGCGCTGCAGCCGGCAGTCCGAACATCATAATTGGAAATTCACCTGCCATAAAGTTACCAGCAGTAATATCAACGCCATCTTTTAATTGAGCGAAGAAGATCGTCATGTCCCCACGTACAATATTTCCTGCAGCCGTCGTATACGAACCAAATTCATACCAGAAAGGCGCGTGAAAAATATGATGCAAACCAAATGGGATGAGTAATCGTTTAATAAATCCAAAGAAGAACACTGCTAGATAAGTTCCCTCTTCAATTAACCAGTAAGATGCGCTATTCATCGCGTGTTGTACAGGTGGCCAGATAAGGAGTAGCAATAAACCTGCTACAAACGCTATAGCAGCCGTAATAATTGGTACAAACCGTTTACCTGCAAAGAAGCCAAGGAATGAAGGCATCTCAATATCATGGAACCGGTTATAACAAAATGCAGCAATTAGCCCGACAATAATCCCGCCGAAGACACCTGTCTGTAAGGTAGGTATCCCCAATACAGTCGCATAGCCAGGATCTGCCGCTACCGTTTCAGGTGTCACGCCAACCCAGGAACTCATTACCTGGTTTAATACTAAGTAGCCTACAATTGCAGCAAGACCTGCTGTGCCATCACCGGCCAATCCGATTGCTACTCCGACTGCAAATATAAGTGCCAAGTTATTAAAGATAATGCCACCGGAATCTTCCATTACAGTTGCCATAAGTTGAATCCAGTCTGCACTCAGAAAAGGCAGATACTCAAGCATCGATTCCTGTTGAGCTGCGTTACCAAAACCAAGTAACAAACCAGCTGCTGGCAGGAGTGCTACCGGCAACATTAAAGCTTTTCCTACTTTTTGTAGGATGCCAAAAGCCTTTTTAAACAAAGGAAACCCTCCCAGAATAAAAGTACTTAATTGATTATGTTAATGAAAGCAAATGAGAAAAATTCACATCAGTTTCTCTTTTAGAGAATGTGTACGTGATACTCGGGAATTCAAAATTTAACTGCCTCGTTATACTTTCCTAACGTACAAAAAAGGCATGAACAGATACGATAAAAAAGATGACAGGGCTAATTCCCCATATCATTTTTTCATAATCGTCTCTACTCATGCCTGACCGAATCAGTAACACGTATAATCGTTTTATCCCGGTGCAATCGTCCGTAAGACTCCCACTTCAAAACATGAGGTGAAACCGTGATGTTTAAGTGGGAGTAAACGGACGTTAACACCCCGATTCGTTCAACTAACAATCAGTGGGGGAAGAATAAAAACTCCCCACTGATTGAAGTTTCACTTTATGTCATTATTTTGTTATAAGCCGTTGAAGATGCATCGTTAGATATACCGCTTCAGCCTCATATACGGGCTTTTTTAACGTTTGCTGCATAATTTTAATTATCTTCCACGAGAGATTGTAGCATGTTGGATACTCAGATTTCAATAGGGAAGCTATTTTTTCCGGCTCCTGTACTATTTCATCATTAAGTACCCGCTCAATGGTATAGCGTAAGTGCCGGAGTAAACGGGCGTATTCCATCCCTTCCCGGTCAATCGTTACGCGCAACTGCACTTCTATCATCTCAATCAGCTGAATAATGAGTTTGGAGTAGCGATTTACATCGGAGACGGCTTTATCCGTAATCGCACTGTGGACGTGTAAAGCAATAAAGCCAATTTCGCCTTCTGGCAAGTCTATTTGCATGGAATGGTTGATAAATTCCACTACTTCAGCGGCAACCTCATATTCGAATGGATAGAGCGCTTTCGTCTCTGTTAAAAACGGATTTTTGATAGCCATTCCATTTAATAGTCTTGTAGTGGCAAACAGAATATGATCTGTCAGCGCAACATGGACCTTTTCACTAAGTATAGTCCGTGTTCTTCTTCGAATGATCTCAAAGGAAGAAATGATAGTATTTAGCGTGTTTTCGTCTAAATCAGGGATTAGGCTTTTATAATGTTCTTGCGCTTTTTCATTACGCAGAACAAATAGCTTTTCCACTGTATTTTCAGGAATGATGGAATCTTTACTTTTGTTAAAGCCAATTCCTTTACCTATTAAGACTACTTCGCGCTGATTATCATCTAGGGCGATTAGTACATTATTATTGAGAGCCTTTACGACTTTGTAATCATTCATTTTTTATCACGTCCTTAAAGCTCTATCATAGCATTATACCAGGGAATATGAAAAGAACTTTAATTATGTGATGGATAAGAATAAAGCTACTATCCTTTAAACTTCTTTTACTACAATTGCTTGTGTTGACTTAATTTTTTTACATTCTTCAAACATCTCTTTCTCTACTAGCCCCAATTTAATTGCCGCCTCTAACTTTTCTGTATCTGGTTTTTTTTCAATGAGAACAAAATCCTGAAGATTAGCCTCTTCCAGCTTTTTAATTGTTAGGTCTGTCTCATAAGCAACACTAGATCGAATCTGGCGCTTTAGCCTATAATGGCCACGACTAATTTCTCCTGCTTTATCTTTTCCTAACTCTTCATCTAAATAAGTGTGAAATTTTTTCTTCAATCGATTCATTTCTTGTTCCAGTTCTTTCTTTTGTTTATTTAATATATCATAGCGCTTTACATCTTCTTCAGAAACGATTTCGGCGTTATTCATAATCATTCCCCCTCGGCTCACTTATGAGTAATGTCTATGAAAAAAAACATAAAATCATGACAGGCAGGGAGCCAATTTGTTAACAGAATGTGTATTTTTCAGAACAGTGGAAATTAGCATTTAAATTTCGGGAAAATGTGCTATGATATTAATTATACAAATTTTTCCCGGAGCAACCGTCCGTAAGACTCCCACTTCAAAACGTGAGGAGAAACCGTGATGGTTAAGAGGGAGAAACGGACGTTAACACCCCGATTGGTTCAACTAACAATCAGTGGGGGAAGAATGAAAACCCCCACTGATTGAAGTTTCACTTTATAACAAAAGGGAGTTTATGGTTAAGCAGGAGGTACATATGAGCGAGATAGGGGATAAATTAAAGAAACTAAGAGAAGAAAAGGGATATACGCCAGAGGAAATTGCAAGAGAGTTGCACTTCACCAAAAGCGTTGTTTGGAGCTATGAACTTGGAAAAAGAGAACCAAGTCAAAAACACCTTTGCCAAATGGCACAATTATTTGGTGTAACGGTTGATGATATTCTTAAAGAAGAGAAACATAAAATAGTAATCGACTTACAGCTAGATAAAACATGGGAAGACTATAAACTTTTTGTAGGCCATATGGAGCTAAGCAAGGCAGAGGTAGAAGATGCCATCTTACTTATCAAGGCCCGTCGTATGGTGAAAAGCCAAACGGATCGCAGACTAAACGGTCCTTACGGCAGAAGGCACTGATCTATAAACGTAAACTCTAATAATCAAGGATAGACAAATAAAAAGCGGCTGGTTTTACTGAACTAGTGGCTTTTTTCCTGTTCATGGGGCTTATTTAATCATGCACACTATAGAATATTCGTGTTTAATTTCTTTGGCCAAATGGAATAATACCTATAGATATAATAAAAGGAGTGTATATCCATGGACAACCAGAACGAAATTAAAAAAGAGGTTGAGCATATACTTGATAATAGTCATGTAGGTACAATGGCTACTGTAAAGAACAACAAGCCGCATTCCAGGTATATGACGTTTCATAACGAAGGATTAAAACTTTATACACCTACGAATGAAGATACGGATAAAACAGAAGAGATAGAAGAAAACCCTTATACGCATATCATTTTAGGCTATGAAGGGGAAGGATTTGGAGACAGTTTTGTGGAATACGAAGGTAAAGTAAGTTTCAATGATTCGGAAGAGGTAAAGAAGGCTTTATGGAATGATCATATGAAGCTGTATTTTGATGGGCCGGATGATCCGAACCTTGTCGTGCTGGAAGTTGAGCCAGTAGCAGTTCGGTTAATGAATAAAAAGGGACAGCCACCAAAAGAATTAGAATTATAAAAAAGTGCAGTATTCCTAACTTGGGAATACTGCACTTTCTTTTGGGTTTCTTCCTCCGTTGGTTAAGACTTAATGAGCAAGTAGATGAAATAAATACCGCCGATTACGGAAACGACAAGGCCTACGGGAATTTCAGAAGGAGAAAGAATGTTTCTTCCTACTGTGTCAGCGACAAGAAGAAGGAAACCACCCATCAGTGCCGTAATTGGCAATATAGCCTGATGCCTCGTGCCTACTAATTTTTTGACTAGATGTGGTGTGACAAGGCCAAGAAATGCAATACCGCCGCCTACGGCTACACTTGAGCCTGCAAGAGCCACCGCAGCGAGCAATAAGAGCATTCTTTCCCTTTCCACCTTTGTACCAAGGCCTTTCGCAATATCATCCCCAAGGTTCATCGTGTTTAGTGTATTTGCCTTGAAAAAAGTATAGGGTAAAAGAATTAAGATCCATGGCAGTAAAGCATAAACGTAGGTCCAATCTGTCCCTGAGATATTCCCTGATAGCCAAACGGTCGCCCTTGTAAAATCGTTTGGGTCCATTTTCAATTGGAAAACGATGATTAAAGCAGAGAATGCTGCGTTAATTCCAATCCCAACGAGGATAAGACGAATAGGGGATACACCGTTTTTCCAAGAAATCGCATAGATTAAGGTAGCTGCCACAACAGAACCTATTAAGGCTGCTGCTGGCAACAGAAAGACCGACGCAGTGGAAGCTGTTATTGTACCCGATTGAAACAGGTAAATAGAAAGAACCACAGCGAAGCCAGCACCAGCATTTATTCCAATAATACCTGGGTCGGCCAATTCATTTTGTGTCACGCTTTGCAGGATTGCCCCCGAGACGGCCATCCCTGCTCCAATCAGAAGGGCAATTACCATGCGTGGCAGACGAAAGTCAAATAGGATTAAGCTGCTTTGCGATGTTCCATTACCTGTTAGGGTTTTCCATACATCGACAGGCGAAATTTGCATAACTCCTAAGTTTAAACTAATTATAAGCGTAAGGAGAATTGCTATAAATAATGAAGCGGCCACTAGCCAAGCTCTTTTTGTTGGGGTTAGCTTTTTCATTGCTTTGCTCTCCCTTCACGGCGTGCAAGATAAAGGAAGAAAGGCACGCCAACTAATGCTGTAATGGTGCCCACTGGTGTTTCAAATGGGGGGTTAACCATTCTGGAAACCGTGTCAGCTGCCACTAGTAATATGCCCCCGAGTATGGCGGAGCACGGTATTATCCAGCGGTAATCTGTTCCTACAAGAAAACGTGTAATATGTGGTATGACTAGCCCAATAAATCCAATTGTTCCCGCAATGGAAACCGCAGCCCCTGTCAACAGTAAGACAACGAGGGTCCCAATGATTTTGACTAGAAATGTTTTTTGGCCAAGTCCCCTTGCAAGGTCTTCACCAAGGTTGAGAACGGTAATAGAACTGCTTAATGCTAGTCCAACTATCAAGCCTACTATAACTATAGGAGCCAGCAATTGGACATGGACCCACTGCACACTGGCGACACCACCTGCATACCAAAAGCTTAAATCCTTTGCTATATTGAAGTGAATGGCAATAGCAGAAGAAATGGAGCTGAGCAAAGCAGTCACCGCTGTACCGGCAAGGGCCAGTTTAACAGGTGTCAGTCCAGATTTGGACAAGGATCCAACACCAAACACGATGCCTGCACCTAATCCAGCGCCGAGAAACGCCCAAACCATAACGGTAACATTTGAAGCGCCTGGCATAAGGGCGAAAGAAATAGCCATCATAAACGTAGCACCAGCAGTGACTCCCATAATAGAAGGAGAAGCTAGTGGATTTCGTGTCATTCCTTGCATAATAGAACCAGAAACAGCGAGAGCTGCACCAATTAAAGTAGCTGCTAAGGCCCTTGGAATTCGTAGATTACGTATAATTTGATGAGATGTTTGTAGTGTGTCAAATTGTACTAAGCTCTGCCAGATGGTACTTACTTTAATATCAGCACTCCCATAAAGAATAGAGAAGGCAATACAAAGAATAAGAATTACCAAGCCACCAGTTAAGATAAACGTAGCCACCATTGGCCTTGATTGCTTGTACCCCTTTGCAGCAGAAAATCTATTTAAAAAAGACATAAAAGTTACTCCCCGTATAAAACAAAATTAAAACTGTTGCCATTATATTATAAGGGATAGGATGGAACAATAACATAAGAAACTCTCTTGAATCTGTAATAAATAATTTTATTGTAAATGAGAATGAAAATTGTTATCATTAGGAAAGTTACTGAAATATTCAACATAAAGGAGAACAATGAGAATGAAATTAAATAAAAGTTTCGTGCTAATCGGCATTTTATTTTTAGTTTTACTGCTTGCAGCTTGTGGAGAAAACGAAGGTAGTGAGAATGCTTCGGAGGAAGATAACAACGAAGAAACGCAGGAAGGACAAGCACGTACTCTGACAGATGCAGCTGGAAATGAAGTGGAGATACCTGCCAATCCGGAAAACGTTATTGCCTCCTACCTAGAGGATTATTTAGTAGCACTTGATATAACACCTGTTGCGCAATGGTCCGTTCGTGATGGAGAAGATGTGCAGGACTATTTACAGGATGACCTTGGCGACGTTCCAACTATACCAAGTGATCTTCCATACGAGGCCGTGGCAAGCTTTGAACCAGACTTACTTATTATGGATTCAGCAGAAATGGTAGAAGGAAATAAATATGACCAGTATTCTAAAATAGCACCAACTTATGTAGTGGGAAATGAGCAAAATAATGAGTGGCGTGCTGAGCTGGAAGAAGTAGCAAAAGTGTTCGGAGAAGAAGACAAGGCTGAACAAGTACTGGCAGAATATGAAGAAAAGGCAGCGAGTGCCAAAGAAGAAATCAATGCTGCTATCGGTTCCGACTCTGCCGTAGCCCTTTGGTTATTTAGTGATACTTTTTACATTGTAAACGAAAATCTCTCTAGTGGGGATGTGCTTTACAATGATTTAGGAATAACTACACCGAACGTCGTGAAAGAAATTTCCGGAGATTCGGTTCAAAACTGGTCTGAAATTTCCTTGGAAAAATTGGCTGAATTAGATGCAGATCATATTTTTCTAGCAAACGATGACAGTGAGAGTGGATCGAAAATGCTTGAGGATCCAATCTGGCAAAACATCCCTGCAGTAAAAAAAGGGAATATTTATGAATTCTCTGGTGACTCAGCTTGGTTATATACCGGACCTATCGCCAATTCTCAAATCATTGATGATGTACTCAAAAGTGTAAAAGAATAAGCAAATGAGCACCTTGACTCAGTTTCACTGAGCCGAGGTGTTTTTTTGTACGTAAGATTGATAAAATCTCAGCAAGGAATCTGAAAGAAGTGAGCTGTTATGCTACTATAAAAATATCTAACATGAGTGTCACCTATTGCTTGGCAACATAACATTCCAAGGAAGGGAAGGTATGTACATGTATGAGCAGAAAACAAAGGAAAACGAGGCAAGTGTAGTGGAGTTTATTGAACAGATAGAAAACACTAGAAAGCGAGAAGATGCATACAAGCTTTTGGAGATTTTCACGGAAACCTCAGGGTACCCACCTAAGATGTGGGGAACTAGTATAATAGGGTTTGGTTCATACCACTACAAATATAAAACCGGTCATGAGGGGGATGCAATGCTTGTTGGCTTTTCACCTCGAAAGGCAAATTTTAGTCTTTATTTCGCTACCGGTGACACAGAAAGAGAAGCATTGCTAAGAAAGTTTGGCAAGCATAAATCCGGGAAATCCTGTGTGTATATTAATAAGTTGGACGATATAGATGTAACTGTCTTAAAAGAGCTCATTACACAGTCTATTACCTTTCTTAAAAAGACATATCCAGTAGAATAAATCCCTAAAGGTGCCCTCTAATGGGTACCTTTTTACGTTTCAATAAAGAAAGGCTTTGCGTAGAAGGTAAAGTTTCTTTAGGACAATGATACATACGCAAAGTTTATAGAGGTACGGCTTTCTGCAGTTTTTTTCTATGTAGCGTTTTATTAAAATATAGGGTTGAAGCCATTATTAAATTAAAAGCGTTTAATCATTTCCGCTATATGACGGAAAATCAATGTGTTCAGTTGAAAGCGCTTTTAAAATATACTTGACGTAGTGAAAAACAAGGAGGAATCAACATGAAGAATATAATGCTAGCATGTTCAGCAGGAATGTCTACAAGTCTACTCGTTTCAAAAATGGAAGAAAAAGCTGCAGAGAAAGGAATAGAAGTAAACATTTGGGCAGTTGCGCAGGACAAAGTAGTGAAAGAAGTAGAAAAAGCAGATGTGCTATTAATCGGACCGCAGATGCGATTTATGAAAAAGAAGTACACGGTAGTTGCAGAGGAACACGGCATCCCGCTTGATGTGATTGACCCAATCGCATATGGGAGAGTGGATGGAGAAGCTGTCCTCAATAAGGCCTTAGAGTTAATGGAGAATTAACAGATGAAGAGGGGGAACGATCATGAATAGTAAGTTCATGAATTTTTTAGAGAACATGTTATTGCCAATTGCAGATAAGCTAAATAATAATCGTTATTTGTCTGCCTTAAGAGATGGATTTATGGTTGCATTACCATTAATCATTTTTGGTTCTATCTTTGTCGTAATTGCTAACTTTCCTTTTCTGGATAAGATGATCAGTGAAGAAGCATTTACTGCATATCAAAACGCGCTTGGTCCGGCATCTGCAGCAACATTAAGTATTATGGGTGTCTTTGTCATGATAGGTATAGGTTATAAACTGACGGAGCACTACGGTGGAGAAGCCATCTATGGTGGAGTAGTAGCCTTAGCCGCATTCTTAATTATGACACCACAGGTTCTGGATGGGGTATCTGGTGTTATTCCTACTTCCGTTCTTGGGGCAGAAGGAATGTTTCTTGGTATCTTTACAGCGTTTATATCAGCAGAATTGTACCGTTTCTTTGTAGGGAAAGATTGGACTATTAAAATGCCAGCGGGTGTCCCTGGTGCTGTGTCCAGGTCGTTTAGTGCATTAATTCCGATAACGTTAACCTTAACGGTATTCTTGTTAATCCGTATCATATTTAGTTATACAGGCTTTGAGACAGTACAGAACTTTATTTATAGTGTTATTCAACAGCCTTTGACTGTACTTGGAAGCGGTCTACCTGCAACGATCATAGCAGTTTTATTAATTCAGGTCTTCTGGTTTTTCGGACTTCATGGTCAAATTATTATCAACTCCGTATTTGACCCGATTTGGTATACGCTTAATGATCAAAACCTTTCAGCATTTCAGGCAGGTACGGAATTACCGAATATTATAACCAAGCAATTTATAGATTCGTTTTTAGTAGGGATGGGCGGATCTGGTATGACGCTTGCAGTAATTATTTTAATCTTTATGATTGGAAAGAGTAGACAGTTAAAAGAGCTAGGAAAACTTGGGGCGCCAGCAGGTTTATTTAATGTGAATGAACCAATTATTTTTGGATTGCCAATTATTATGAATCCATTAATCTTAATTCCATGGTTGGTAGCACCTGTAGTAGTAACGCTTATCACCTACTTTGCAATGTATTCAGGCATTGTGCCACCACCAGCTGGTGTTATTGTTCCATGGACGACGCCACCTATATTAAATGGATTCCTTGCTACAGGAAATGCCTGGCAGGGCGGTGTATTACAAGCCTTTAACTTACTGGTAGTAATCGTCATATGGTGGCCATTCTTAAAGATTTTGGATAAAAACTATTACGAGACAGAGAGAAAAGAAGCTAACTAAGTAGGCTACTAGATTATTTCAAAAAAGTAAACGTGTAACGATAATAATAGACTTTCGAGGTGGATAGCTTGTGGAGACGACAACAGAAATTGCTTTTCAAATAATACTATTTGCTGGAAATGGAAAATCCAACGTTATGGAAGCAATCCAGGAGGCAAAAAAGGGAGATTTTGCTGAGGCAGATCGATTGGTAGAAGAAGCTGGGGAAGAGTTAGGGAAAGCCCATTCTTATCAAACACAACTCCTACAAAAAGAAGCAAATGGGGAAGAGAGCCTGATCAACGTTATGCTAATTCATTCACAGGACCACTTAATGACTGCGATGACTGTACGAGATCTTGCGATTGAAATTATTGAAATTTACCGGAATAAGTAATAATGCATCATGTGCAGTAGGAGGAATAATAAATGGAAAAACAAACGAAATATTCATTCCCTAAGGATTTCTGGTGGGGAAGTGCGACTTCTGCTACCCAGATAGAAGGAGCAGCAGATGAAGGTGGAAGAGGTAAGAATATCTGGGACCATTGGTTTGAAACAGAAGAAAACCGTTTCTTTGAAGGTGTGGGACCCGAGCAAACATCTGATTTCTACCACTGTTACAAAGAGGATATTGCCCTGATGAAGGAAATTGGCCATAATACGTTTCGCTTTTCGATCTCCTGGTCCCGCCTCATTCCTGGTGGACGGGGAGAGGTCAATAAGGAGGCAGTAGCGTTTTATAATGCGGTAATTGATGAATTGTTAGATAATGATATTGAACCGTTTATAAATCTCTATCATTTTGACATGCCTTATGAATTGCAAGAAGAGGGCGGTTGGGAAAGCCGCGAGGTAGTGGAAGCATATGTGAAATATGCTACGGAATGTTTCCAGCTGTTTGGCGACCGTGTGAGTGTCTGGTTTACATTTAATGAACCAATTGTTCCGGTTGAGGGCGGCTATTTATATGATTTTCATTACCCTAATATTGTCGATGCTAAAAAAGCTGTCCAGGTTGCATACCATACGATTATTGCTCATGCTAAAGCAGTAGAAGTTTTTCATGGTTTACCAGGACAAAAGGGAAAGATCGGTATAATTTTGAACTTAACTCCTTCTTATCCAAGAAGCCAACATCCTGCAGACTTAAAGGCATCCCGAATTGCCGACTTGTTTTTTAATCGTAGTTTTTTAGATCCTGCGGTATTAGGGAAATATCCTGAAGAATTAATTGAGCTTCTAGGAGAACATGGGCAACTGCCAGAAACGCTGCCTGGGGATAAAGAGTTAATAAGCGCCAATATAGTAGACCTGTTAGGCGTTAATTATTATCAGCCACGACGTGTCAAAGCGAAGGAGAATGAACCAAATAAAGAGGCACCGTTTATGCCGGATTGGTTCTTTGATCTATACGAAATGCCTGGAAGAAAAATGAATAAATATCGTGGGTGGGAGATCTATGAAAAAGGCATCTACGATATTATGATGAATTTAAAAGAAAATTATGGGAATATAGAGTCGTTTATCTCAGAAAATGGTATGGGAGTGCAAAATGAGGAACGCTTTATCGAGGGCGGAGAGATCCAAGATGATTACCGCATTGAATTTATTCGAGAGCATCTAAAATGGTTGCACAGGGCAATAGAAGAGGGTTGCAATGCTAAAGGCTACCACCTTTGGACTTTTATGGATAACTGGTCTTGGATGAATGCATACAAAAATAGATACGGCTTCTTCTCCGTAGATCTTGAAAGGATGAAAAGAGCACCTAAAAAAAGTGCAAGGTGGTTCAAGGACGTATCTATAGATAACGGGTTTTAAACGGGTGTATTGCTACATTTGCACGCTAGAAATGTAAAACGGCCGTTAACTTTTTAGGTATACATGAAGAAATAATGCACGTGTGTAGAGGAGAGTCATGATCATGAACTCCAGAATGAAAGCGGTATTAAAGGAGCTTATGCAGTCGGAAACTTATGTAACTGGTAAGTATCTTGCAATTATTAATAAAGTAAGTACTCGAACCACCAGGGACGATATACGAAATCTAAATATAGAACTGGCAGATTACGGTGCTCTAGTGGAATCTATAATGAGCAAAGGATATAAATTAGTTATAAAGGATGAACAGCTCTTTCGGCATTTCTTGACTGAGATGTCTGAGTATTTGTACACGAGGGATGAGGTACACCCACAGACACCGAAAGAGCGTGTCCACTTTATTATGGTTCGATTACTCCTTGAGGAACTTTATATTAAGCTTGAAGATTTGGCAGAAGAATTGTTTGTCAGCAAATCAACAGTTCAAAATGACTTAAAGGATGTCAAAAGAATTTTGCATACTTATGACATTAGCCTCGATTCCCGCCCAAACCATGGGTTGATGATAAAAGGGGACGAAGTAAAGGTCCGATTTTGTATTGCCGAAATTATGTTCAATCGCACGCAAGGGGACGGGTTTAACTACCTGGACCCCCTATTTTCCTTTTTGACGAAGGCAGAACTTGATACAATTCAAGACATTATTTTAGCACAGATTAAAGCGCATTCTATTACGTTATCTGATATTGCCATACAAAATCTTGTCGTACATATCGCGATCGCTTATGAACGAATTAGGAGTGGCAATCATGTTACATTGTACAGATTGGATACACAACAGATTGAGGAACAAACGGAATACGTTGTGGCTCATAATATTGTAGATAGTATTCAAAAGAAATTCCAAGTCACCTTCCCACAAGAGGAGACAGCGTATATTGCCATCCATTTGCTAGGCACCAAGATGCTTACCTTTGATGCGAAGGGAGATAGGCTGGAGCAGGTAATGGAAGCGGAGATCCTGGAAACTGTGACGAAGATGCTTGAAAAAGTAGAAAGTGAATTAAGTCTGGGTGTGAAGGATGATCAAGAATTGGTGATGGCATTATGTCTTCATTTAAAGCCAGCGATCAATCGGTATAAATATGGCATGAATATTCGTAATCCTATGCTTGCCGATATAAAAAGGAATTACCCGCTTGCTTTTGAAGCAGGGATATTAGCAGGATTAGTGATCGAACAACATACCGAAACGAAAATAAATGAAAATGAAATAGGCTATCTAGCACTTCATATAGGAGCCGCCATTGAAAGGAGAAAAATCACCTCAGGCCCATTAAGGTGCCTGGTTGTTTGTGCGTCAGGGCTGGGGACAGCACAATTAATTTATTACCGGTTAAAAAACCGTTTTGGAGAAAGTTTGGATGTTGTAGGCACAACAGAGTATTACAAATTGAAAAAGCGGTCTTTAGAAGGGATTGACTTTATTATTAGTTCCATCCCAATTAGAGAAAAATTTCCAATTCCGATATTGGAAGTAAATGCAGTATTGAGTAGTAACGACATGGAAAAGATTGATCGTTTTTTGGCAAAAGAGCAAAATAATACATCTAGGTTGTTTAAGCGAGACCTGATGTTTCTGAACAAGGATTTCAAATCAAGAGAAGAAACAATGACTTATATTGCCGAGCAACTTATGCAGCGGTCTCTAGTAGGAGAGACATTCCTTTCATCTATTTATAAAAGAGAGGAAGTAGCACCAACCTCATATGGGAATCTGGTCGCCATTCCTCATCCAATAACACCGCAATCATCCCAAACGTTTTTAGCAGTATGTACCTTACAGGAGCCAATAGAATGGAAAGAAAAGCAGGTCCAATTTGTTTGTGTACTCTGTGTAAAAAAAAATAGCCAAGAGGACCTCCAATTTATGTACGAAGCGTTAGGGGAAATTGTAGCCAGCAGACCACTTGTAGAAAAATTAATCAATGCGAAAAACTATGATGAATTTATGAACCAACTTATAAGGGAATCACAATTATAAAAGTCTATTCGAATAGAATAGATTTTTTATTTTGCCATAGGACAGGATAATAAAACCCCCGAGTATACCTTGTTAATACACGAGGTATTAGGGAAACCTAATAGTGGACTTCCTTCTTTATTCATGATATATTTATATTGAATTAAGAATATATTAATTAAGTATAAATGAACATATAGGAGGTACGGATGGTGAACGAATTAAAAGGAATCCACCATGTTACAGCAATTACGAGCAGTGCAGAAAAGAATTATGAATTTTTTACGTATGTACTTGGAATGCGACTTGTTAAAAAGACAGTGAACCAGGATGATATTCAAACCTATCATTTATTCTTCGCAGACGATAAGGGAAGCGCGGGAACGGACATGACCTTTTTTGATTTTCCTGGTATTCCAAAAGGAAGTCATGGCACGAATGAAATCTTTAAAACATCATTCCGTGTTCCAGATGATGCCTCGCTAGATTATTGGGTAAAGCGGTTTGATCGCCTTGAAGTAAAGCATTCGGGGATTAAGGAGCAATTTGGTAAAAAAACATTATCCTTTGTTGACTTTGATGAGCAGCAATACCAACTAATCTCTGATGAACAGAATGAGGGGGTAGCTTCAGGTACACCATGGCAAAATGGACCGGTACCACTAGAGCATGCCATCACAGGACTTGGTCCCATCTTTGTTCGAATTGCTAATCTAGATTACTTTAAAGAGGTGCTAGAAAAAGTATTGCAATTTAGAGAAGTTAACAGTGAAGGCGCCTTTCACTTATTTGAAGTCGGTGAAGGAGGCAATGGTGCACAGGTAGTTGTAGAGTATAACCCTGTTCTGCCAAATGCAATTCAAGGCTTTGGAACAGTACATCATGCAGCCTTCCGTGTAGAAGATCGTAATGTACTTGAAGAATGGATTAAACGCATGGGTGACTTTGGTTTTCAAACATCCGGTTATGTGAACAGGCACTTTTTCGAATCACTCTATGCCAGAGTAGCACCACAAATTCTGTTTGAGTTTGCGACAGATGGACCTGGATTCATGGGGGATGAGCCATACGAAACACTAGGGGAAAAACTATCACTTCCTCCATTTCTAGAGCCGCAAAGGGAAGAAATCGAAAAAATGGTACGCCCGATCGATACGGTTAGAAGTACCAAGGATCTCACAAAAGAATAGCATGCAGAAAACCTGTCAGCAGCGAAAGCTTGCTTTGACAGGTTTTTCTATTTAGGCATTACAAACCATAATAATGTTTCTGTCAGGATCTTTTATAGTGAAAAAAGCCAGATCACCATACCGCTCTATTGGCGAATCAATGTGACAGCCTAGTTCTTTTACATAAGAATAAGCATTTTCAATCTCCTCGGTGTGGAAATTGAATATCGGGTGTTTCGATGGATACACTTGCTTTTTATCTCCGCTGGGACCTGCGTCTAATAGGAGGCCAGTATAATGATTGATATTCATTTTATATACTGGTTCTATCACTTCTGCTGCTATATATGTTTGCCCAAGTAGGCGACAATACCATTCCACGGATGTGGGTAAGTCACTAACATGGACAAACACGGTGTTCATTTGATTTTTAATTGGACTCTTCATTGATTCACGCTCCTCAATTTAAGTAATTGCACCTTGCCCAACTTTTGTAAATAGTAGTATCTTGTTTTAAACTTTGTTGCCCTCTTTGGTATATATAAATATTCTCTACGGTCACTACTTTTCCTGCATTTTTCTGTTTGGCTTGAAACGTAAGGAATTTGTTTACCGATACTGCAGGAAATTATAATAAAGAAGATGAATAAGATAAGTGGGATTATAAAGAAAGAAAAGTGGAGGAGGAAGTTATATGACGAAAAATCAGGAGTTTTTTAGAAGAATAAATAATGCTTTTATGACCGGAGATGTGGATACGATTTTTGCAAATATTTCAGAGAATATTGTTTGGAATATAGTAGGGAGTAATGCTATGGAAGGGAAGGACGCCGTAATAAAAGAAATGGAGCCAATGAGGGGTTTGGAAATAGCTCATCATACAAAACAGATCATTACACATGGGAAAATGGCAGTTATTGAGGGGACGATGACAATGGATGAAGAGGGTGCTTATAAGAAGTACGCTTTTTGTGATATTTATAAGCTGGATAAGCATAAAGATGGGAAAATAATTGAAATCACAGCATATTTAATTGAAGTAGAATAAGGGGCTGGGAGAATGAATTCAATTCTTTTTATTCACAGTGCGGGTCCACAGGAAGGTCGAGAAGGTAGTCAGTTGCTGGCCCATTATTTGAAAAAGGAATGTGCTAACACGCATAATATTATTCACCCAGCAATGCCATCACCTTTGGATCCTTATTATGCAGAGTGGAAGAAAGAGATTCGGAGAACACTAGATTTAGTGGAAGGAGAAGTTACTTTAATTGGCCATTCATTAGGAGGCTCTGTATTGCTTAAATTTTTGGCTGAAGAAGAAGTAAACATACCGATAAACAAACTGATTTCCATTGCCGCACCCTTTTGGGGTATTAATAAAGAATGGCAGCGAAAAGATTTTATCCTCAAGTCCAATATCTCAGAAAAAATCCCATACGTTCCTAATATTTTCTTTCTTCATAGTAAACTGGACCCAATTGTTCCAATTGAACATATGCAACGTTATTCAAAGCACTTTCCTCAGGCTAAATTTATTGAACTTGAAGGGGATGCTCACTTGTTTACAGATGGATTGCCTACGTTAGTGGAGTTGCTAAAAGAGGTATAAAATATGACCTTTTACACTATGGTTTGACCTGTTTATTAGTGCCTTTTTTATTCCTGCTTCTCATATGAATGCTAGGGGTGACCGGCGAAGGCAAAGTTGTTCCCGTATTTTCTGAGTGATAAAATATAAGAAGTTGGTCTTTCTATGTTGGGGAAAGACCGTTTCTTAATGGAGGGAATAATTAATGAAGCTAATCGCAATTGATTTAGATGGAACACTTCTTTCCAGTAACGGCACAATTAGTGAAGGAAATGTAAAAGCTATTAAGTCAGCACAGGAGGAAGGTCATGTCGTTGCTATATCCTCGGGGAGGTCATTGCATGACACGCGGGAAATAATGCGACGTGCTGATATTACATGCCCTATTATTACAGGGAATGGCGCAAAATCGTACTATGCAGAGGAATATATCCATAATTTATACTTTTCCGATCAAGTTCTTGATTCTATGATGGGCGTTTTAATTGATAGTGGTCTGTATTTCGAAATTTATACGAAAGACGGAATTTTGGTCGAGGAAAATGGAAGAGAGCAGCTTGAGCAAGAAATTAGAGAACTTGGTGAGGATGATCCAAGCTGGGCTGAAAAGGTCGTAGAAATACAGTATCAGCAGCATGGTCTGCAGTATGTCCCCAAATACACGGACATTGACTTTGCTGGCAAACAAGTTTACAAGCTATTTGTCATGTCTTTTCAGAAAGACGAATTAGAGAAACTTCGAGATCACATTACAAAGAGAACAGATATTTCGATTACAACCTCAGGCAGGCAAAAGCTTGAAATTGGGCACCCGGAAGCAAGTAAGGGACATGCTTTAGAGCTCATCGCTGATTATTTTTCTGTACCGTTGGAGAACACGGTGGCAATGGGGGATAACTTTAATGATCTTTCCATGTTTGAAAAAGCTGGCATCAGTATCGCTATGGGGAACGCGGAAGCGGATGTAAAGCAGCGGTGTACATATGTAACAGGAGATCATGATGAAGATGGCGTAGCAGAAGCATTTAGGAAATATATTTTACATTCGTAATAGGGAGGAGGGCAGTCCGTAACTGTCCTCCTTTTGTGTGTTCCAAAAATGTACGTGACTCAGGAACGGGTCTGAGTATGAGGTATTTCTAGCTTTCACTTATAATATAAGCATCAGGTATACCAGCTTTTTTTACCCGATTAAGCTGAGTTTCTGCGTTTGAACGATTGGAAAAGGCACCAGCTTGGACTCGAAACCACAGCACACCAGATATGGTTAAACTATCCACATATGAGTCAATTCCTTTTTTCTTTAAAGACTCAACTCGTTGCTCTGCATTAGCTTTGGATTTAAAAGAGCCTGCAATAACTTTGAATAACTGGTCATTGTCTCCGGCATTATCTTCCTTACGCTGAAGGTTAAAGGCTTTTACAAGACCGTTGACATGCCCCTGAGCGACCCGCTGTCTCCAGGAAGCAGTTCGCATTAAGGCAGCATCCTGTTGATTGTCAATGAATCCATTTTCCGATAGCAGTGCTGACATAGTAGATTCCCTTAACACGTGAAAATTTGCTTTTTTCTTGCCGCGATTGCTTAACTGATTGACTTTCGTTATTTCAGCGTGCAATACGTTGCGATATCCTGCGGTTTTTGACGAATCAGATAAATTGCTGTGAATATAATCTTCATACCCTCTAGCATTCCCGTTAAAAGCATTACAATGAATGGACAGGAAATAATCCGCTCCCCAGTCATTCGCCTCGTTTGTCCGTTGCTGCAAGCTTTTACTACTATCAGAGGAACGACTTAATCGGACATCCACATTACGATATTCACTTACCAAAATGCTACGTATTCGTTGGGCAATATCTAGTGTAATATTCTTCTCACTCAAACCATTTCCCTGTGCCCCAGGGTCATTCCCTCCATGGCCGGGATCTAAATATAATTTCACTAAGAACGCCTCCTATCATTTTTTGTACTAGGAAAGTATAAAATTTTAGCTGGGAAGCAATTACGATGCAGTTAAAATTTTAATGTTCCAAGTATAAGAAAAACGTATACATTAGCTAAAAGAAGAGCGAATGCGAGTTTTTCTAATAGTTCACTAACAGCTTATGGAATATGTCAGATTTACTGTTGGACAATCAACATTAAAATGACATAATTCCATGTCTGCCAATGCCCTTTTCCTCTCTATTATCGAAAGAGACAGTATTTTCGGGGCGTAAACCTAGTGAAAGCTGTTAAAATAGAAAAAATGAGTTTGTGGAGGGGAAGAAATGATAAATCAAATAGATCTTAAAGAAATACCAGTATTGGAGACAGAGCATTATGTGCTTCGAGGTATAGCGAATGAAGATGCAAAAGAGCTATATCGCTTTATGGGGGATCAAGAGACAATGAAATATATCACCCCACATCCAGTTGGAACCGAAGCTGCGATGCAGGAGGAAGTCACAAGGTACCTCGAGAAGTTTGCTCTAAAAAGGGAAATCCCATGGGTGATTCTAGAGAAGGAAACTGGGAAAGTAATTGGGCAATTCCGCTTTCATAAATTGCATCTTTGGCATAAGAAGGCAGAGATGGGCGCGGTGATACGAAAAGGATATCAGAATAAAGGAGTCATGACCGAAGTACTTGATACTGTGTTAGACTTTGGCTTCCATACATTAAAATTGAATCGTATCGTTGGGGATATATTTGCAGGAAATGAAGGATCAAGGAGACTTATGGAGAGGTTTGGTTTCAAAAGAGAAGGCATATTGCGACAAACCGATTTTGATGGGGGAAAATACCATGATACGGTTGTTTATAGCTTACTTCAGGCAGAATATAGACGAAAATAAAGTAGAGGCATTCGAAGGGAATTAATCCTTTGAATGCCTCGGTTATCCCGGTGCAACCGTCCGTAAGACTCCCACTTCAAAACATGAAGTGAAACCGTGAAGTTTAAGTGGGAGTAAACGGACGCTAACATCCCGATTCGTTCAACTAACAAACAGTGGGGGAAGAACGAAAACCCCCACTGGTTGAAGTTTCACTTTATACTTAACATTATGCTTCTGTAACTTTTGGCTTCTTCTCTTTCTTTTTGCCAATTAAGACGGCTTTTGCTTTTTCTCTACTCTTTTTGTGACTAAGAACGTAAAGCGTATCGTTCATATGAATGACAGAATTTCCTGTAGGTGTGATTAGCTCCCCCTCACGGATTATCCCTATAATTAACGTATTATCAGGTAATATCAAATCTATCAGGGAGGTATCGACAGCTGGTGATTTTTCAGTAATAGCAACCTCGATTATTTCTGAATCAGTTGTACCTAAGTTAATAATCTCGAGGCTCGGCAGTAAATCTTCCTTCTCTTTCCCCGTCAGATTAAGCTTTTCTGCCAGCCAGGATAGACTGCTACCCTGTACGAGAGCAGATATCAATACGACGAAGAAAACAGCATTGAAGATGAGTTGGCTACTCTCTATGCCCGCTATAATAGGGTATGTTGCTAGTACAATCGGAACAGCCCCTTTTAATCCTGCCCAGGAAACAAATACTTGCTCCTTCAAACTGTATTTCATGAAGACCAGCGAGAGAAAGACTGCAATAGGCCTTGCTACGAACATTAAGATGATAGATAGGGCAATCCCTTGCCAGAAGATCTCCAATAACTGACCTGGAAAGACTAACAACCCTAGCAAAATAAACATTAGAATTTGCATCATCCATGCAAATCCTTCGTTAAACCGTAAAATCGTGAAGCGATAAAGGAGGTCATTGTTGCCCACAACCACAGCCATAACGTATACAGCAAGTAGTCCACTACCGCCAATTGAATCAGTTAAAATATAAGTGAGCGAGGCCATTGCTAAAGCAAGCACGGGATAAAGCCCAGCCGTATCAAGCTTGATGTGATTGATAATGAGTACAGTTAACTTTCCAAGTGCCAATCCAAGTATTAGACCAAGGCCCATTTGCAAAAAGAAACTACCGACGGCTGCCCAGATAGAACTATCAGGTATTTGAATGATCTCAATAAAAGCTACGGTCAAAAACACAGCCATCGGATCATTTGAGCCAGATTCTGCTTCGAGCGTCGAAGTTAACTTGCGTTTAATATTTTTATTTCCTAATACAGAA
Organism: Oceanobacillus sp. GQ8; assembly: GCF_059758495.1. Classification (NCBI taxonomy): domain Bacteria; kingdom Bacillati; phylum Bacillota; class Bacilli; order Caryophanales; family Bacillaceae; genus Oceanobacillus; species Oceanobacillus sp. GQ8. The sequence continues at coordinate 373,231 of NZ_JCAXEV010000002.1, forward strand.
AAAACTGCAGCGGCATCGGTCGAGCCGACGATGGCTCCGAAAAGCATCCCTTCCAATAAGGAAAAATTGAGGATGTACATTGCAGCTAATCCCGCAATGGCTGAAGTTATGAGAACCCCGAAAGTTGCCAGGATACTTGCTGAACCGATGATCGGCTTTATCTGCGACCACTTCGTTTGTGTGCCGCCTTCAAAGAGGATAATAATAAGTGCCATTATTCCAATCAATTGCGTAATTTCAACATTTTCAAAGAAGACAAATTGGTTCATGCCCATTCCGACAAGGAGGAACAAGACTAGTGAGGGTAAACCGAGACGGGTAGAGAATTTAGTGGCTAGAACTCCCATGAGCAACATAGAAGTAAATAAGAAAATCATTGTTTCTATTGACATTATATGAACAACCCTCCGATGCAAAAAGATTATACTCTTCTATTTAATTTTAAACTGTATTTCAGAAAAAACAAAACATAACGCACTTTAACAGCTAAATTTATCCAGGTGTATATAAATGACAGTCTGCGTAAAACTAAAAAAAACCTAGAAAAGGAGAATGTGCAAATGGACGAGAAAAATAACCAATTTAAGGAAAACAAAAATCATGGTGAACATCGTAATGGACGAAAAAGCCAATATAAAAACAGCAATTCAAAAGGCGGCGACGAACCAAATCAATTTATCACAAAAAAGTAGAATGTTTAGTGGTGACCATCCAGAAAATGGATTGGTCGCCTTTTCTATTTTCTAGGAAGAGGATTGTCCATTAATAAGCTCTCTATTATAAATGTATGCTGTTTCCCTAATCTAAAGGACTAAAAAGGGTTGCATTCTATATAAAGTTAGTGTAAGTTCTTTATATAGAACAAAGGGGGGCGATTACAGTGCATAATGTTCGATATGTCGTTTCAACATTATGGAAACTGACTATTGTAACAGTATGTGTTTGCTTGATATTTCAGCCCCTTTCCATAAAGGCGCAAGAGGAGAAGCAGCACGTTTTGGTTGTTCTTCCAACAAATAACGAACAGGAAGAAGTACAGCAGCATCTACTTGATATGCTAATTGGACATTTTACAACAAACATAACTTTTAAGAGAAGCGAGGATGTACAAGCCACTGATGTTAAAGGTACATCTCATATAATCTACTATGGCGCAACAAAGGAAAAACTCCCCTCCTCTTTTATTGAATTAATAAATGAGTCCCGACAACAATTGGTGGTAATTGGCTATAACGCAGAGCAGTTAATGCCTGACTCAAACTTTAAGACAGTTGAAGGAAACACTAGCTTTACTAGCATTCTCTATAAACAAAGTGAATATGACGTGGAGAAACAAGAGTTCGTAATGGTTCAAGACGATCAGAATGTAAATGTATTAGTAGAAGCTTTTAATGAGCAAGGAACGGTTCCACTGTTTACTCAAAAAGGGAGATATTGGTACTATGCATCAGCTAATTTGTTTTCGCCAAGTTCCAATATTCTTTCTGAGGTATTACATGAAGTGTTTGCAGAGAATCACCAGGCCTCGATGCAAGCATATCTTAGGCTGGAGGACATCCATCCTGGGGTTGATGCTAAAAAGCTAGAACGCATTGGAAAATTCTTAAAGGATAAAAACATTCCTTACCTAGCTTCGATTAGCCCGGTATATATAAATCCTAAAACAGAAGAAATCTATACACTTTCAGATACACCAGATGTAGTAGAGGCATTGCAGGAAATGCAGGAAAATGGTGCTAGCTTCGTGCTACATGGCTATGCCGATCAATATGGTGAAGAGGAAACAGGCAGTGGTTTTGAATTCTGGGATAAAGAAGCAAACAAACCACTTGAAGAACATAAGAAAGCAACATACCTAGATACTGAATCATTTATTAAACATGCTACCCTCCGTGAAAAGCTTGAAGCAGGAATCCAGGAACTTGTAGATTATAAACTATTTCCAATTGCTTTTGAGGCACCACATTATGCAATGTCCCAAAAAGGATACAAAACCATCTCAGAGTATTTTTCTACCTATGTAGGGCAAGTGCAACTATCAGACAAGGACTGGAGAATGATGACAGAGGCACCTGTCCTAACAACACCTAGCTTCTTACATGGTATGACATTACTACCGGAAACAATCAGATATGTCCGCTACGATGATCCAGATTCCATAACTGAAATGCAAGAGAAAATAGAGGATATGCAGCTTGTCCGGGATGGGGTGATTGGTGGTTTTTATCATCCATTTATGGGGATAGAACAGCTTAAAAAGCTTGTACACGAAATGCAAGACATCCCTGGTGTCACGTGGCTTGATGTCAAAGCAGGAAAGCATTCTGTACAAATGGACGATTACAGCATTCAAACGGATCAACGAGGAGTTATACTCATCCCATCCAATCAGGATAGAGATGACGAAATGTCAGAAGAGGCTAGCTCCCTGCCTACATTTCGTATGACAGTTGCCCATCTCGGTTGGATAGGTTTCGGATTTTCGCTAACAGGGCTTGTGGTTTTCTTATCCTTTTATAGAGCAGGAAGAGGTATTAGATCAGAGTAATTTTTTTTGAATGTAATGTTCTTTATTAAGAACTGGAAAGGGGATAAAGCATGTGTAAAAAAGTTTGTCTGCTTTTAGCGGTACTTCTTACAGGGATCTTATTAAGTGAGAGCCTTGTTTTTGCAGAAGAGGAATCAAAGCCAAACGTTTTAGTAGTTTATTCTTCAAAAAGTGAAAAAATGGATGATCACCAACGGTTGCTCGATATGCTCATTGGCCATTTTACAGACAATATAGTGTTTAAACATAGTCAAAGCTTGCAGCAAGAAGATTTAGAGGGGATTACACATGTTTTTTATTATGGACAGGTAAGGGAACGACTACCTGAAAATACAATCCATATGTTAGAAGCATTTAACGGTACATTTACTGTGATCGGATATAATGCTGAGCAATTTGAAAAGAAAATGTCTTTTATTGACCAGCAAGGGGAGGGCGTTTATTCCAGGCTAACATGGGGAGCTGAGGAGAAAGTATTGCAAGTTAGGCGTCAAAGCATCCTGCTGGTCGAGTTGGCAGAAGAAGCCTCCATCATCATAGAAGCCTCACACGGAGCGAATTATCAATACCCTTTCCTCGCCAAAAAAGACCAAAACTTCTATTTGGCTACTACCTCTTTAGAGGAACCTGTCTCCATCGTATTTGCGGATACGTTGCACGACATATTTCAAACGAAGGAACCCTATGTGCAGAAGGGTTATTTAAGACTTGAGGATGTCCACCCACTGGCAGACCCAATAAAACTTATGGAAATAGCTGACATTCTTAAGAAACGTAATATCCCATATATGATCGCCGTTATCCCTGTCTATACGAACCCAGATACAAAAGAACAGCATTTTCTTTCAGACCATCCAGCTGTACTCGATGCCTTGAGCTATATGCAAGAAAACGGGGGAAGTATTGTCATGCACGGATACACCCATCAGTTTCGCGACACAGAAACAGGAGAGGGCTTTGAGTTTTGGGATGTGAAAAACAATATGCCGATATATCACGACCCTACAGATACGGTGATTAAGAAAACGATAGCGGATTTTTCTAATACAGCTGCTTACAACGACTATGTCGCAACACAAAAGGCTTTTGAAAAGAACTATATTGATAAGAAGTTAACGAGAGGCATACAGGAGCTTGCCAATTACGGTCTGTATCCCCTGGCTTTTGAAGCCCCACATTACACGATGTCGCAGAACGGATACGGTGTAACAGCGGACTATTTTTCAACTTATGTGGGACAAGTCCAGCTTAGTGATAAGGACTGGGAAGTTATGGCTGGTGTGCCATACATTACGACACCTACCTTCTTAAAAGGGATGGAATTACTTCCAGAAACCATCGGCTATGTAGATCCAGAGGACCCCAATGCTGTTGAAAAAATGGTAAAGCGAGCAGAGGAACATCTACTTGTAAGGGATGGCATGGTAGCAGGATTCTACCATCCGTACCTAGGGAAGGAAAAGCTACTAGAATTACTGGATGAATTAGAGAAGCTCCCGCCTATTGAATGGATTGATTTGAAAGAAAGTGAGAATGCTGTAGTAGCAGAAAATGTAGAGATTACTACAGGGAAAGGTGGCGTTTTAGCTTCTATTGATAAAGGAGGATTGATTTCCGCCTCTTGGGATTTCCCGTTATACCATGTGAAAACATTCATCGTGAAATCAACTTGGGGGATGGTTGGAGCGGGAGGGTTAGCAGTTTTTCTGTTTTTAATCTATGTGCTAAGAACAACTCTCCGGTATAGGAGGGGTCGAATTGGCTGATCTATTAATGTATATGTCACTGTTCCTCATTTGGTTAATGCTTTTTTACCATATGTTTTTAATGCAGGGAGGATATTTACATTACCTCCATTACAAGAAATCTGAAAAAGAATGGCAACAAAACAAAACCCCATTTCCAAAGGTTAGTGTTCTAATCCCTGCGCATAACGAGGAAGTAGTGATTGGGGAAACACTTGACGCGATGTGCCAGTTACAGTATCCAACACATTTACTAGAGGTCATTGTGATTAATGATAACTCAAATGATAGAACTGGAGAAATAGTCGAGGCTTATGCCAGGCGTTTTCCTTTTATTTCGGTTATTCATACGAAGCCGCCATATGGGGGGAAGGGAAAGTCCGGGGCATTGAATATTGGCTTTGCCCAATCAACAGGAGAAGTGATCTGTGTATATGATGCAGATAATACCCCCGAACCAGATGCTATTTATTGGTTGGCCATGGGCCTGCAAAATGATCCGAAGGCAGGAGCGGTTGTAGGAAAGTTCCGAGTGATTAATGCAAATAAAAATTTGTTAACGCGCTTAATTAATGTGGAAACGATCACCTTTCAATGGCTTGCCCAAGCTGGACGGTGGTTTTGGTTTAAGATGACGACCATTCCAGGCACGAACTTTGCAATCCGCAGGTCTATTTTAGATGAGCTTGGAGGATGGGATCATAAGGCCCTATCAGAAGATACAGAGCTTAGCTTCCGGGTTTACAATTTGGGCTATTATATTCGTTTCTTTCCTTCCGCCATCACATGGGAGCAAGAGCCAGAGAGTCTAAAAGTATGGTGGCGACAGCGCACCCGTTGGGCGAGGGGGAACATATACGTTATTGGTAAATTTTTGCTTCAATTTCTCAAGTTGAAAAATAAAAAGGTAGGGGTAGATCTTCTTTATTTTTTATTTACCTATCTCCTATTCTTTGGGGGCGTTATGCTATCTCATGCCATATTTATTGTGAACTTGTTTGTAGACTTAAAGCTGACTATTGGAATTGTTTCTTACGCCCTTTTAATAATAGGATTCCTTTTATTCGTCACGGAAGAGTTGCTTGCACTCAGTATGGAAAAGAAACAACTGACAATTAAAAACACAGCAGTTGTACTAATTATGTATTTTACTTATTCACAAATGTGGCTCTGTCTCGTGGTGTATGCCACCTTCCTTGAATTAAAGCGCGTGCTATTTAAACAAGAAGTCACCTGGTATAAAACAAAACGGTTTAAGCAGGAGGATCTAGTTAGGAAGGACCGTTCTGCATAGTAGGAAATCATTCAAACTAGGAGAAGATAAGAGGTGCGGACAATGCTAATTCAAGTATTTATTGCCATCATACTCGTTCTTATAGTCATAAATGTGTTAATCAATCTAAAAGGCGAAAAATATATCGAGAACAGCGTTATTACAGAACAGTTTATTGTAAAGTGGTTGAAGAATGAGAATGGTACATTGGCAACGTACATCAAGCCTGACAAGCAGTTGGATGAAGACCTTGTTTCAGGTAGAGAAGCTCTTTCAGAATCGCTTGGATTATGGATGCGCTATGCAATCGAAAAGGAAGATAAGAAGTTGTTTGATAACGCCTATATGCAGTTGGTTAATCATTTTCTTAAGCAGGATGGAATGGTTTATTGGAAGTTAACGGAGCAGGGTAAAAGTGATGGGTACACCAATGCGTTGGTAGACGATTTACGGATTATTGCCGCCCTGATGGATGCCAATAAAAATTGGCCAAAGAGTAGCTATCCATACGGTAAAACGGCAGAGCAAATCGCGAAATTTCTGAGTACCTATAGCAAAAGTGGAGATATATTAACCGATTTTTATGATAAAGGAATGCAATACAATAGTGATTATCTGACCTTATCTTATATAGATACTGCAGCATTGAGGCAGATGAAAGGAAATGGTCTCATAGCGGGTTCAATATATGAAGCTACAGTAGGTGTCCTATTGCAGGCACCTGTTATAAATGGCTTTTTTCCAAAATCCTATCATGCTACAAGTGAGCAGTATATCTACGAAAATGAAGTCCATATGATCGACCAGGCGTTAACTGCGTACCAGCTGTCTTTGGAAGGGAAAAACTCTGAAGTGTTTTTAGAATTTATTGAGAATGAGCTAGCAGAGAATGACAAGATATACGGTAAATATAATCGACAGACGAAGGTTCCAACAGTCGAATACGAATCTCCCGCTGTTTATAGCCTCCTCATCCTCTATAGTTTAGAGGTTGGAGCAAAGGAAGTAGCAGATGGACTGTATAAACGAATGCTTGATTTCCGGAATCTCGAGGCAAATGATCCGTACTATGGTGGCTATTCCGTTTACAAGCAAAATACACATATCTTTGATAATCTTCTTCCATTACTTGCAGAATTGAATGTATCTAGTTCAAATTAACTATTCTTTACAAAGAATTTACAGTAACTTAATACCCCCTTGATATACTTTTTACAATAGAGTACTTGGGGGTGCACCATTGGGTAAATTGAAACATACTTTCTATTCAAAAATCAGACAAGCATTGACAAAGCTAAGTCTACGCAGTAGACTGCTCGTCCTTTTTATTTCTATTTTCATTATCTCGCTTTCCATAGTTGGAACAGTTTCATATGTGAAAGCAAAAAATATGACGACGGAAACCATTGAAAACCGCTTGCTTCGAGAAGCAGAGCTAATGGGTTATATAGCGGATAATTTAAAGTTTCTATATGTAAGTGATGAGACGTATTTTCAACAGCAACTTGTGGCCAATATAAGGACACAGCAAGAAAAGCTGGCTGATGAAGGGATCCAGTCAGACTTTTTTTACATAACAGACGGGAAAGCGACCCCCTTTGAAACAGATGACCAGGGGCTTCATGCTGTACCAGAGCAGATGATTTCCCAGATTATCGAAGAACAAAATGGCATTCTAAACGGACAAGTAAATGGGAAGGATTATACGTTTACTTTTCAAGAGATGGAGGAGATCAATGGTACCTATGTTATTGCAGTGCCTGTCGCTTCCTACATGGACCCTGTTCTGGAGATGGCTTATTCCACCATATTTGTAATAGCGATAAGTATAGCTATTAGCATATTACTGATCGCTTTGTTTGTTAGCAGTTTAACAAAACCGTTAATCGTCTTGCGGAAAGCGATGAGACAGGTAAGGGAAGGGGACTTACAGCAAGCTGTTACCATTGACACGACCCTACCGGAATTTATTTCTCTTAAAAAAAGCTATGATGCCATGATGGAGCAAATGGTACAGTTGCTACTCGATATACGAAAAACAACGTTACAGCTACAAAAACACGGGAATGAATTACAGCAATCCTCTGAAGGAACGCTTGTCTCCAACCAGGAGTTAAACCAGGCAATTCACGTTGTGAAGGAAGGTGCAGAACAAACTGCTGCAAGTTCAGAGGTAAGCGCGGAAAACTTCCGAGAGATGAAACAACAAATGGAAGAAATGCTTGTCAACATGGATTCTGTCTTCAAAAGCTCTGATGATATGCACGGTTCCGCTGAAGCAGGTAACCAATCGATGTCTCAGCTAATTCAAACAGTACATAGCTTTGAAAAGGACTTTGCTCAATTGACGGAAACGGTAAGACAGTTGCAAACAGACGCGAGATCTATCAGTGAGCTAGTTGGCTTAATTCAGGGTATTACAGAACAAACGAAGCTCTTGTCCCTCAATGCGTCGATTGAGGCTGCGCGTGCAGGGGAAGCGGGTAAAGGTTTTGCGGTGGTAGCAGAGGAGGTTGGGAAGTTGGCACAACAATCCTCACAAGCTGCCTCGCAGATTACTACTTCAATCCATAACATGGAAAGTATAACCAACCATGCAACAAGGGAGTTTGAACAAATGCTTCAAAAAACACATCGCACACTGGAGATGTCAAACGGCTCACAAGTTTCCCTTGATACATTACTGAATGAAATCCATGATGTCGGCAGTAAATTAAGAGGAATGCAGAATGAATTAAGTGGAATTAAAAAACAGTTACCGTCGCTGGAACAAATTGCAGCCGAGTTTTCCTCTGTATCACAGGAGACATTGGCAAGTGCAGAACAGATGCTAGGGAGCAGTGAACTGCAAGTAGAATCCGTTAAGACTACCCATGAAATAGGTTTAAAATTGAGTGCAACATCTGAATCCCTCTCTTCCAAAACAGAAAGATTTAAAATAGAATAAAAAACAACCAGGCAGCAGTCGCTATGCCTGGTTGTTTTTGTATTATTTCTTTGGTTCAGGTGCTTCCTGGTCATCATCATCTAAAAGCTCATTTGTGGAACGCTTAAATTCAGATAATGTTTTACCAAAAGCAGAGCCAATTTCCGGTAGTTTCTTGGGGCCAAAAATAATGAGGGTAATGACCAAAATAATAATTAAACCTGGAATTCCTATATTTGATAACATCGCTCTCCCTACCTTCTTTTAAAGATTAGGCTAAAATCCCGCCACTCTTCTGGTATTTAATAACCCCCTCAGCAGCCCGATATGCTAGCGCACCTACTGTGTCTGTAGGATTGTATCCGCTATTATGCGGAAAAGAAGAGGCGCCGACAACAAATAGGTTGTCCATATCCCACATTTGGGAGTAATTATTAACCGCAGATGTGCTTGGATCGTCACCCATGATCACTCCACCGGTATTATGGGTGGATTGATAGGTCGTAATATTGTACGGGCCAAGCTCTTTCATCGTATCAATTTTATCTGCGCCCATCTCTTTTAGAATTCCCTCCGCTTTTTTAGCGGTAAATTGTGCAAGATGGCGATCCTGGTCTTTGAAGTCATAGGTCATGCGGATGACAGGATCTCCAAAGGTGTCTTTATAAACGGGATCTAAATCAAGATAGTGCTGTTTAAATGGAAGGCTGGCGCCCATCGCGCTAACAGACAATGTTTTATTGATATATTTTAACGAATTTTGCTTGAATTCTTTCCCCCATGTTGGTGATTCTTTTGGTATGGGGTTATTTTGAATTGGACGTTGCCCAGTTTGGGTCAAGGCTAAATAACCTCCATGAAGGAAATCGACGTCAGAGTGGTCAAAATTATCCCCATTAAAGTCATCAATAACCATTCCTAGTGCGCCTGCCCCAGCAAAGTTGTTAAACTTTTCGTCTTCAAAATACCCAACTGCAGAGCCTTTAACAACTTGATAAGCATAGTTCTTTCCAACAACGCCCTTCCCTGTTGAAGGGTCATAAGGTTTTCCAATCTTAGAATTTAATAATAGTTTTACATTATTAAACACATAACTGGTTACCACGACAGTATCAGCTGGTTGTTCTATTTCTTCCCCGGTTGTCACATCCGTGTATCTGACTCCTGTTGCTTTTCCATCCTTATGTAGGATTCTTCTAACCCAGGAATGTGTCCGTAAGTCAAACTTTCCTGTCTGTTTTGCAACAGGGATGACGGTTACGACAGGGTCTGCTTTCGCTCCGTACTCACAACCAAATCGTTCACAAAATGCACAATACTGACATGCAGCCCGCGAAATGCCATCCGGATTTTCATACGCCTCTGAAAGATTAGCCGATGGTACCGTATAAGGATGGTACTTTAATTTTTCTGTGGCTTTTTTAAACATCCTCATTTGAGGAGAATGCTTCATAGGAGGGGTTGGGTACTTGTCTGAGCGTTTGCCGCCAAGAGGGTTTTCTTCTCCCGAAATACCTGCCATTTTTTCAAACTTATCATAATATGGTTCTAGTTCATCATATGTGATGCCCCAATCCTGGAGGGTCATATCTGCAGGTATTTTATTTTTACCATATCGCTCAATGGTTTTACTGCGGATCTCAAAGTCATATGGAAGAAAGCGAAATGTTTGCCCGTTCCAGTGAACGCCGGCCCCTCCTAAACCATCCCCGAGTAAAAAGGAACCATATTGTCTCATTGGGAGGGCACGTATTTTTTCATTCCCTCTGAATGTAAGGGTATCTTTAGATAAGTCTTGCATTAATTCATAGCGTAATGCGTAACGTAGCTCATCATGAACCATATAGTAGTCCTCTGTCTCACGCTCTCGGCCTTTTTCTAAGCCGACTACATTTAATCCCTGCTTCGTTAGCTCTGAGGCGATAATTCCACCAGCCCAGCCAACTCCTACAATTACAACATCTGTTTTTGGTAGTGTTTTAACCATCTTCTAACATACTTCCTTTCTTGTGCATTGGTTGCTTCTATTTCATGCTTGCCATTGCTACTTCGACTCTATTTACATATGGTCGCGAAGACTATTAGGAGGAATCTCTTTAAATTCACCTTCAATAATATCTGTGTAATTCATTTGGTTACCTGGATAGTCCCGCATTTTCCAACCATCCATATCCTTATTACCACCATAAAGGGGATCACTATAAACACCTTCTAATGTCATCGACCGCATTAATTGAAAAAAGTTTCCAGGGGAAATAGTTGTGATATTCACTTTTTCTTCTGCAAAATCAGTTAACACTTTATCTTGGTCTTCCTCGGATAGTTCTGTGAATCCTTTATCATAGTTTTGGTGACTATAATTTTGCATCTCTCTAATTCCGATTCTGTAAATCTCCCTGCGATTCAATCTTCCTTGATAACCCTGTTCTTTTTCACCGTGGAAAAACGGTGGCTGCATATAATCACGTGCATTAAAACCGTAAGCCCCAGCTAATTGGTGATCAATGTAATAGGCCACTCCAAGTTCCCGAGCTCCTGGCCCATTATCATCTTGTGGGAAGATGCGTTCTGTGGCAGCTTCAATGGTACGAAACTCTGCTTGGTTGAAATACATTAATGCTTGATTGAAATTTTTTGTTTCTTCCTGTTGTTGCTGATTATCTTCTGCTGTATCTGCGTTCCAAGGGATAACACTCCCAAGTACCCCACCAACTGCAAGGCCGCCAACCGCAATCCCTGAATTACGTAGGAACTTTCTCCTGGATAGGTTCTCCTTTTCAACTTGGTTATTATTCTTTTCTTCTGACATTGTTTTACCTCCCTGCATATTGCTTGGGATTATTATGTCACCATAAATAACCATTCATGCATTTTTTTTAATTGGGTATACTATCCCGTGAATAAGGAATGGAGGGTATTAAAAATGAAAATAGGTAAAATGAGTTTGCTGATTATGATGACAACAGGCCTATTGGCGGCTTGTACAGATGGGGACAATGCAGAGGAAAGTACCGAACACCCCAATATGGAGGAAGTGGGTTATTCACATGAGAATATGAATGATCCAGATATTATTCCAGGAGTATCACGTGATAAGAAGGATACTACAAATAATAGCGGCAGTACGTATAGTGGAATGGGGCAAAATCTTTACAGTACAATTGGTACTTCTGGCGTGCACGAAGGTGGCATATCTTCTTATTTTGAATCAATCCTTGAAGGGGAAGGGATTACAGGAGTAAAAGTATTTGTAGTGGATGATTCAGTGATTCTTGCAAGAAACAAAGCGGAGACCACAAGTCATGAATATGACTCAATGCAGCGTAATCTATTAAGTAATACAGAAGGAATGTCAGGGAAAGGTGAGCCCGATGGAGCCGGCAATGGAGCTCAGATGGATGATAATTTAAGCCAAGCTATGAAGAAAATGGATGAGATGTTTAATGGGAACGTTAAGGTGCTGACCGTAACAAACCCAGAATCAGCTGATTTAATTGAAGGGATTAAAGAAAAAATAATGAATTCGTCTTACGAAGAAGCTTCAAGTGATCTATTAGAATTACTAAACATGACGGAGTAAGGACTTCTTGCACGGCACTACGAGAAGTTGCCTAGATTTTGCGCACGTAGTAGCTAGGTGAAACAAAAGCAAAGGTACGTTTTTTGGAAACGTCGATTAAGTACAACCCGTTCCTAGATCATTATCTGCATGACACACAGGTCCCCAGAGTTTACTTATAAACCTACAAGAAACCCTCTGCCTATTCTAGACAGAGGGTTGTTTATCCCGGTGCAACCGTCCGTAAGACTCCCACTTCAAAACATGAAGTGAAACCGTGAAGTTTAAGTGGGAGTAAACGGACGCTAACACCCCGATTCGTTTAACTAACAATCAGTGGGGGATGAACAAAAACTCCCACTGATTGAAGTTTCACTTTATATCGTTCAAGGGAAGAACAATGTATGGAGATTTTCTAACCAAAGCGCCCGGAAATATAATCTTCCGTTCTGCTGTCGGCTGGTTTTGTGAAAATGGTGTCCGTTTGATCAAACTCAACTACTTCACCATTTAAAAAGAAGGCAGTTCTATCGGAAATACGTGCTGCCTGTTGCATATTGTGGGTCACGATAATGATAGAGTAATCTTTCTTTAATTCCTGCACAAGTTCTTCAATTCGGAGTGTCGATTTTGGATCGAGTGCTGATGTAGGTTCGTCCATTAGAATGACATCAGGCTCGATGGCAAGACAGCGCGCGATACAGAGACGTTGTTGCTGGCCACCAGATAATCCATAGGCATTTTCTTTAAGTCTGTCTTTTACTTCATCCCAAATAGAAGCGCCTCGAAGACTTTTTTCCACGATTTCATCTAGAATTTTTTTGTTGCGAATTCCATGAATCTTAGGGCCGTAAGCGACGTTATCATAGATGGATTTAGGAAATGGGTTTGGTTTTTGAAATACCATTCCTACCCGTGTGCGCAAATCCTCTACTTTAAACTTCTTGTCTAGAATACTCATGCCATTATAGGTGATCGATCCTGTAGTACGTACGGTTGGAACAAGCTCTACCATGCGATTAAGTGTTTTAATATAAGTTGATTTTCCGCAACCCGAAGGTCCGATAATCGCCGTGACCTCTTTTTCATAAATCGATAAGTTTATATCCTTTAAAGCATGGGTTTCCCCATACCATAAGTTCAAATCCTTTGTATCGTAAACAACCTTTTTATTTGGAAAAGTCTCCTCGGCATAGTTGGTGAAAGTTGGCTTGGTTGCAGTTTTAATACTCATTAAAGTACCTCCTTATATTTGCGCCAGAACGATTGTTGACTAGTATCTTTGCTGAAATTTATTACGGATAATGACGGCAATCGAATTCAGAATAAAAAGCATGACCAGTAATACAACGATGGTTGCTGCTGCTAGGTTTGCATACTCTGACACAAGAGATGAATCAATTGTCCAGTAATAAATCTGCATCGGCATGATCGTAAAGGTGTCGAAAATGCCTCCAGGAAACGGTATTAGCAATGCTGGTATTCCAATTACAGTAAGTGGAGCAGTTTCTCCAATTGCTCGTGATAAAGCGAGAATGGAACCTGTTAAAATCCCAGGGAGTGAAGCTGGCAAGACGATGTTTTTAACAGTCTGCCATTTTGTAGCTCCCATTCCGAACGATGCCTCGCTTAGGTGTTGTGGAACAGCACGTATTGCTTCTTGGGAAGCTACGATTACGATAGGTAGGACAAGGAGAGATAAGGTGAGCCCTCCTGCAAGCACAACATTCCCTAGATCCATAGCTCTAACAAAAACAGTTAGCCCTAGTAAACCGTAAACAATGGATGGGACACCAGCTAAGTTAGCAATGTTTGTTTGAATAATAGCTTGGAATTTTCCTTTTGGAGCATATAGTTCCAAATAAATAGCTGTGGCAACACCAAGAATCAGTGTAACTGGTATGACAACAATCATTAGCCAAAGTGTGCCTAGTATAGCACCCATAATGCCAGCTCTGTCGGCGCTAGTCGAAAGCTTTCCTGTAATGAAATCCATATCAATCCAAGCAAGGCCCTGTGTTAGAACACGAATGATTAGGATGGCTAGAACGACGATGCCAAACATGGTTGCAAGAGCGAATAACGTCTTAAATATATTGTTTTTAACTAATCTGCGGTTCATTTTACTCTGAACTTGTTCCTGGTTTATATATTTCATTTTAATATTCCTCCCTAAACTTACGAGAGATGTATCTTGCCAGTAAGTTCATAATTAGGGTGAAGACAAAAAGTGTCATGGCAACAGCATAAAGGCTGTAATATATAGTCGATCCAGCAGGGGCTTCACCACCGGAGACTTCAACAATGTATGCAGTCATGGTTTGCATAGATTGTGTAACATCAAAAGTGAAGTTCTTTGAGCTACCACTTGCAATCGTAACAATCATTGTTTCACCAATTGCTCGGGATATCCCAAGAACGAAAGATGCGATAATTCCTGACAGTGCTGCTGGTATAACAACACGGAAGGTTGTTTCCAACTTGGTTGCGCCAAGTGCTAATGCACCCTCGCGCATCGCATTGGGTACAGAAGTCATTGCATCTTCAGAAAGGGAGGCGATCATCGGAATAATCATAACTCCCATTACAATTCCTGGACTTAGAATGTTTGTTGCTTCCAGTGTAGGAATAACCTTTTCTAGTACAGGGGTTACAAAGGTGAAAGCGAAGAATCCATAAACAATCGTAGGTATTCCTGCTAACACTTCAAGTATGGGTTTTAAAACTCTTCTAACTTTGTCGGTTGCATACTCACTCAGGTAAACAGCGGTCATAATTCCTATTGGCCCCGCTACGAGCATCGCAATCACGGAAGAAATAATCGTACCGTTTATTAAAGGTAATACTCCGAACTCAGGGTTTTGGCTTAGTGGCTTTAAAACTGTCCCGGTAAAGAACTCAGTAAAGGGTACCGCTTTGAAAAATGATATTGTTTCAGTTAGCAGGGTATATACAATGCCTATTGTAGTTAAAATCGAGATGGCTGCGAATAGAAACAGAAGTCCAGGAATCATTCTCTCTGTATAGTTGGACATATTGCGTTTCTGTTTCTTCTCGTCTATTAAATGCCGAATAGAACTTTCCTTATTTAAATCCCCGTTAGGTGTCATGGGATCGCGATCCCCCTTTCAATTTCCAGATACGTAATGATGTTACTTGTTCTCTTTATAAATTTTATTAAAAGTCACAATAAGATGAGAGCATTGGAAGCTCTCATCTCAAAGTGGGTATGTTTAATTTTTAATGAACATTTTATTTAAGTGCTTCTAGTTCTTCAATTAGTGTTTGAGCTTCATCCTCAGGAATAGGGGCGAAGCCTGTTTCACCAGCGAATTCGTTGACATTGTTCATTACATATAGTGCGTAATCAAGAACTTGTGGTTTTTCTTTTGCTTGGTTTACATTTAAGTAAGTAAACACTGGACGTGTGAAATCTGCATAGTCGCCATCTTCAGCAATCGTATCAAGTGAAGGTTCTACAGCGCCGTTACCGAAGTCTACGTTTACTGCTTGTAATGAATCCTGGTTGTTGATATAGTAACCAAAACCGAAGAACCCGATAGCGTTGGGATCATCTGCTACTAATGTAACAAGTGTTGAATATTCTTGTTGTAGGTTGATATCACTTACTAGATCTTGTTCTTCAAGAATAGTTTCATAGAAGAACTCATAAGTTCCGTGATTTTCGTTAGGGCCTACAGGATTGATTTCTTCATCTGGCCATTCAGGATTAATATCAGACCAAGTTTCTACCCCGCCATCAGCAAGGAAAATACTTTTAATTTCTTCTGGAGTCATTTCAGTAGCCCAGTCATTGTCAGGGTGGATAACAACTGTTAATCCATCCAATGCGACCTTAAGCTCTTTTGTTTCAATACCAAGCTCGTCCGCTTTGGCTTGTTCTTCATCTTTAATCTGACGGGAAGCATCATTGAAATCTGTTCCGTCTTCTACAAGGAATTTTTCAAAGCCAGCGCTTGTACCTGCGCGGCTAACTTCAACTGATACGCCTTCTTGTTCAGTTGTCATATATTCTTCAGCAAGTCGTGACATTAGAGGGTAAACCGTACCTGAACCGTCAATTACGACATTTCCTTCTAATTCTGCAGATTCGCCTTCTGCGCTTGCCTCCTCTGAAGATCCGCTTTCAGATCCATTGCTTGTTTCTGAACCACTCTCATCCTCTGAGTCTGATCCACAAGCTGCTACAACAACAGCTAGACCTGCGATAAGCAGAATCATTAAAAACCTTTTGAAATTCATATGAATTGTCCTCCCCTTCATGCACTAATTAATTTTTGAAAGATTTTCTCTCTCAACTGCTAGTATAGTAGGGGAATGTTAAGTGAGTATGATCAGAATGTAAAGGTTTTGTAAATTAGGTAAAAAGTCCTTAGTAGATTAATAACGCTTAATGTTATAAGCGAATGAGAAGAACATGAGGGTGCATAGTGTGTATAATGGGGTTGCTACTAATTATGAACGCGCTAGTAAAAGGGTATAAAGAATAGGAGAGCTAATAATGAAATTAATCGCAACAGACTTGGACGGAACACTATTAAACGCAAAAGGGCAGGTAAGCTTAGAAAATGCCAGAGCAATTAGAAGGGCGATAGATCTAGGCATAAAGGTAGTTGTGGCCACGGGTAGGTCCTACGGGGCGGCAAGAAAGCCTTTAAAAGAAGTAGATTTAATTGCTCCAGTAATTTGCTTGAATGGAGCTAATACATATTCGGAAAAGATGGAACTGCTAAGAGAAGCACCATTAGATAAATCTACAGCGCGCGAGGTTCAATTGCGCTGTGAACAAGAGGGCATTTACATTGAACTATTTACAAGTGATGGAGTCTATTCAACTAGTAGAGAAAAATTTATACAAGTAATGATAGACATATTGCAGACAGCAAATCCTGATATGTCAGAGGAAGATATACGGAAAGATGCAGAGAAACGGTTTCAGAATGAGGAAGTTCATTTTATTGAAAGTCACGACTTGCTGTTTGAACGTGAGTTTTTACAAATTCATAAAATACTCGCCTTTTCACTAGATAATAAAAAGCTCAAGGATTTGCATTCAACCTTTGATTCTAATCCTGGTTTGGCAATCACTTCTTCAGGTGAGGTCAATCTTGAATTTAATCATCCTGACGCACAGAAAGGTATAGCTTTGGAAGAATTAGCAAAAAATATGAGAATTGAAATGAAAGATGTTATGACATTAGGCGACAACTTTAATGATGTAAGTATGCTTAAAATGGCTGGCCGTGGCGTTGCAATGGGGAATGCGGTTGAAGAAATCAAGGCGCTATGTCAATATACTACTAAACCAAACGATGAACATGGCGTGGCATATGCAATTGAAGAGATGTTAAAAGAATTGTAATGCAAGCTATGTATTAATGAGAGGTGTGGTGAACTGTGCAACCATCCTATGTTACGAGTAAAGAAGCGTTAAGACGATTTCTTCTTGAAACGCAATACCTACTACCTGATGGGGATCGGGAAATTTCTGTGATACAAATGATTCGAAACTTGGAGTGTGTGCAGCTCGATCCTGTAGCCTCTGTCGAGCGCAATCAACACCTTGTTCTTATGGCACGCATTCCCAACTATCAACCGGATATGCTTCATCAACTACTGGCAAAAGAGGAACTGTTTGAATACTGGGCGAATGCTGCATGTACGATACCTGTAGAAGATTACCCTGTATTTAAAGCTGTACGTTCCCGATTACAAAAGCTGGTTCAACCTGAACTTGAAAAGCTTTCACCTATTGCCCGTCAGGTTCTGGAGAGGCTCAAGGATGAGGGGGAGCTACCATCCCGTGCCTTTCGATCAGACGAACGGGTCCATGGTGGCTGGGACACGGAACAACCTAAGACAAAGATAACCTCTCGGGCATTAAATTTGTTGCTTGATGCAGGAATCATCCGTGTCGTACGAAGAGAGGGATCAGAGAGATATTTTCATCTAACGGAAGAGAGTCTGCCATCATGGTTATTGAACCAAGCTGATAAAATAGAGGTAGAAGAGGCAGAGCGCGCATTGCTAGCAAAATATATTCGCGCGTATCGTGTGATAGATGCGCGTGATCCCAGGTTTGGCTGGCAAAAGCTTAAAGCAATGGAAAGAAACCAAGCCATGGAGACGATGGTAGCTAGTGGGGAGGCCATCCGACTTACAATAGAAGGAATAAAAACAACGTACTACATATTGGCTGAAGATTTGGACCGACTCAAAAGACATGAAAGGACACCGAATCCGTTTTCCATCGAGCATGATGATGTGCGTTTTTTGCCACCTTTAGATAATTTGCTTTGGCGACGTGACAGACTTGTGGACCTATTTGATTTTACCTACCGGTGGGAGATCTATATCCCAAAGGAAAAACGGCAATACGGTTACTATGCCATGCCAATTCTTATTGGAGACCAGCTTGTTGGAAGAATGGACCCTGGTCTTGATAGAAGTTCCAATCAGCTGCATATTCGTCAGCTCAAGCTAGAACCAACTATAAAGGTAACAAAACAGCTTCATGGTAACATTTGGCAAGGGTTAGAGAAGTTCGCTGCAGCCCACTACGCAAAAGGGATTACGTTAAATAAGAATATGTGCGACATTTAATGTATTTAAAAGGGGGCCAAACGCTTCTATTCAACTCAAACCACATGTGATAGACTAGTAAAAATAAAGTGAAACTTCAATCAGTGGGGGGTGTTCTTTCCCCACTGATTGTTAGTTGAACGAATCGGGTGTTAACGCCCGTTTACTCCCACTTTATGTTTTGAAGGGGAGTCTTACGGACGCTTTCACCGGGATAAGAAATGGGGAAGGGGATAGTGATGGCTGACAAGGAAGCATTAGACAGGGCTACAGGAAGCACTGAAGTAAAACAACTAGATTTCCGTTTGGGGGCTTTTGGAGCAGCGGTACCTTTATTGTTCTTTGTAATATGGGCGATTACTACTAGCGTGCTTCAACTTTCATCGGAAATTGGCCTCGTTCTTGGTGCAGTAATAGGATTAACATTAGGATTATTATTATCAAAAAGTAAATGGGAAGACTATGCGCAGGGGATGTTTGATGGGCTTGCCCAACCAATCGGTGTGATTGCCATGGTGGCCTGGTTTTATGCAGGGATGTTTGCACAAATCTTACAAGTCGGAGGATTAGTTGAAGGACTTGTCTGGATCGGGGCAGTTACTGGTTTGACAGGGGGTCTGTTTGTTGCATTAACCTTCTTGCTTGCTGCTACCTTTTCAACGGCAGTGGGGACAGGCTATGGAACAACCGTGGCATTTTGTACGCTAATGTATCCAGCTGGAATAGCGGTGGAAGCAGATCCGGTTATGCTGTTTGCAGCAATCCTTGCTGGAGCAGTATTTGGAGATAACTTAGCACCAGTGTCGGATACGACGATCGTGTCTGCCACGACTCAGGAGGCTGATGTCCCAGGGGTTGTACGTAGTCGTTTCAAATATGCTATTGGAGCAGCAATCCCTACCATTATATTGTTTGCCTTGTTTGGTGGAGGTGAAAATGCAACTGCGGATCAAGCTGCTATTGGGGCCATGATGGATCAGACTAATCCGAGCGGACTATTAATGCTTATTCCATTTGCACTTGTATTAATTCTGGCCCTTTCCGGCCAACACTTGATTACATCTTTAACATGGGGGATTATTCTAGCTATCCCACTAATTTGGGTATTGAAGTTAGGAACAATAGGCCAAATTATTTCATTTAATCCGGACTCAGACAATGTTGTAGAAGGTGCTTTAATTGAAGGGATTTCCGGTTATGTAAACATGGCAATCCTCATCCTGCTTATTGTCGCAGCTGCTCATTTATTAAAATTGGGCGGAACAATGCAGGTGATCACAAAAGGACTTGTGAAGTGGATTGGGAAATCTGTCCGAAAAGCTGAACTCTCCATGTGGGGAATTGTAGCGATGATGAATAGTGCGATTACCATTAATACAGCTGCTGAGATAGCGGCAGCACCTTTTGTTAAAGAACTTGGTGAAAAATACCGTATTCACCGATACAGAAGAGCAAATATGCTGGATGCTGTTACCTCTGCATTGGGATACATTTTCCCGTGGGGTGCACCTGTTCTTTTAGGTTGGACTACAATTCAGACGATGAAGGAAAAATATGAGTGGCTTCCTGTTGTTTCTCCAACAGAGGTTTTCCCGTTTGTCTTCCAGGGTTGGTTCCTTGTGATCGTTATGCTAATCGCTGCCTTAACAGGATGGGGATTGCGTTACGAAGGGAAAAATGGGGAAGAAGTAAAAGAAAGACCATCAGAATAACTTTGAGGACAAATAATTCAATAAAAAGTTGTGCCAATTCCGCGCTACGGAAAATACTACGCTTTCCGTGGGCACGGCCTCAGCCTCCTCAGAAGCATAGGTCGCTTCTTCCGGGGTCTTTGGACTCGTGCTGTTCCCACTGGAGTCTACGTTTTTCCTCCGCTAAGTAGAGTTTTTTACCTAATAGAAATGCTGAACGAATTAGTTTATAGCCAAAAGGGCTTTGAATGTTCGTTCGGCATTTGTTTTTAATGTTTTCTGGCCACTCCTATCTGTTGTTGTTTTATTGATTTGTTATTACTTTGGTTATAGTTAGTTTGAGAATTAAGTATGAAAGGGTGATCGTATGAAACCGGATATTGCGTATAAGCAGCCGAAATCTATTTTGAATAAAGGAAACGGCTATCTCTCTGGCTATAGCCATTCGCTTAATCCCTATGTGGGCTGTACCTTTGGCTGTTCATTTTGTTATGTTCGGAAGCTGCCTGTTTCTTTGTTCAAAGGAAAAGAGTGGGGGACATGGGTAGATGTAAAACAAGAGGCAGAGAAGGTTTTAACAAAAGAACTGATAAGGGAAAAGAAAAAGGGAGAAGTGACTATTTTTATGTCTTCTAGTACTGATCCATATCAGCCAGTAGAACGTAAAGAGCGAGTCACAAGATTTTTACTAGAAACGATGGTAGAGAATCAGCCCGATTTTCTATTCGTTCAAACGAGAAGCCCGTTGGTCAGACGTGATATAGATATATTAAAACAATTTGGAGACAAGGTACGAGTCAGTATGACAATTGAGACAGATGATGAAGCAGTCCGCCAACATTTCACCCCTCAAGCCCCTAGCATATCCTCAAGGTTAAAAGCATTGGAAGATTTGAAGAAACATGGTATACGGACACAAGCAGCAATTGCCCCTGTTTTGCCAAGCACAGAAAAATTCCCCTCTCTTTTAAATGGTATAGCAGACCGAGTATGCATTGATGATTTTTACATGGGAGATGGTAGTGGTGGTAAGCGGACAGAACGATTAGGGATCTTTGATTTATTTGATGACATCGATAAAAAGAATTGGACTGTGGATACCGCGTACAGGATAGTGGAAAACAGAATGTATGAAGTATTTGATAATGAACATGTCTTAATTAGTCAGGAGGGGTTTGCCCCATATTAACTATCGGCAGATTTATTGTGTACCACTTCCATTTCATGAAATACTAGTAAATAAGAAGATATTATAATGGAAAGGGGATTGACAATGAAACTGTTTTTAATTGGAGCAAACGGACAAATTGGCAATCAGGTATTGGAGCAAATAAAAGCTAATGAGAAACATTCAGTTAAAGCAATGGTAAGAAAACAAGAGCAACTTCAAAAATATCAGGACGCAGGAGTGGATGCCGTACTGGCCGACCTGGAAGGAAGCGTAGGTGATTTAGCTAAAGCAATGGAAGGGTCTGATGCGGTCGTATTTACAGCTGGATCTGGTGGTAGTACAGGTGATGACAAAACCTTACTGATAGATTTAGATGGAGCTGTTAAAGCAATCGAGGCAGCAGAACAAAGTGGAGTGAATCGGTTTGTAATGGTAAGTGCCATGCAGGCCCATAATAGAGAGAACTGGCACAAGGATTTAAGAACCTATTATGTTGCCAAGCATTATGCAGATAGAATGCTTCGGAACAGTAATTTAAATTATTCCATTGTACGTCCAGGGTTATTGTTAAATGAGCAGGGTACCGGTAAAGTAACCCTTGCGGAAAACCTAGGTAAAGGATCTATTCCACGTGAGGATGTTGCAAAGCTTGTTATAACGGCGGTGGATAACGAGAAAACCTATTATCGCTCCTTTGATCTAGCTTCAGGTGAACAATCTATCGAACAAGCAATAGAATCATTATAAGGAAACAGGGGGCAGCCGAATGATGGGCTGTCCTTTTTCTCTCTATGTGTTATTTAGTGTGCTCTTTCTTTTCTACCAAATAGAATGCCTAATGTTAGCACGGATAAGATCGGTGCAAGTGCCACTAGCGCTACCATCCCAAACCCATCAAGCAAAGGATTTGTTTCACCGATTTCTCCTGCAATACCAACAAACATAGACAGAATAAATGTAGCAGTCATCGGCCCAGTTGCAACTCCCCCTGCATCAAATGCTATGGAAATAAAGGCCCTAGGGGAGTAACGCATCATAAGGAAGGCTGCTATGTAGCCGGGTAGAATGAAGACCCATAAAGAGATGCCGATAATAAGGCGAAGCATGGCCACTGCTACAGAAAGTCCCACCCCAATAGAGATGGTATACAGAAGCAGTTTTTGCGGGATATATCCCCTCGAAGCCCGTTCCACCTGATGGATTAATACATTGACAGCTGGCTCGGCATAGGTGGCTACAAATCCCAATAGAAAGCCAATCGGCAGTAGCAACCAAATAAAGTCATAAGTGCCAAGTTCTGCTCCAATAAGCCTCCCGATAGGTAAAAAGCCAAGATACACACCTTGAAGAAACAAGGATAGACCTAAAAAGGTGAAGAGGAAGCCTGTCATAATAGGTATGATCTTTTTAATTGAAAGCCGGAAGAGTTGCACTTGAAATATTAAGAATAGGAAAAGCAATGGAGTTAAGGCCGCTCCAACCTCCAACATCGTTTGCCCGAAGCCTTGAAATAGATGGAAATTCATCCGTACACCACTCCTAATAAAAGTACGGCAATAATGGGACCAATGGAAGCAAGTGCAACAAGCCCGAACGCGTCTTTGGAAGCAGTATTTCTTTTCATAACAGATGCCACTCCAACGCCAAGTGCCATAATGAACGGTACGGTTAAAGGACCTGTGGTTACTCCGCCGGAATCAAAAGAAATAGGGACGTAGGAAGGTGGAGTCAGGCTTGCAAGTAGAAAAACAATCCCATAACCAGCTAATAAAAGATAGGCTAAGTTCATCTGGAAGATAACGCGGAGCATCGCAAGACTAATAAAGATGCCGACCCCGAGTGAAACGGACAAAAGTAACACGGGTTTCGGTATGGCCCCTTCGGAAACAATTTCCACCTGGGATGAGAGGATTCTCACATCAGGTTCAGCGATCGTAACAACGACTCCTAATAAAAAGCCAATCCATACAACAACCCACACTTTATTTGTTCTAGGTAAAGTCGAACCAATCATCTCTCCTAGGGGAAGCAGACTCATATTAACCCCGAGTAAAAATAAAATTAACCCAACACTAACCATTATAACGCCTAGAATAAAGGGCATAAATTGTTCAAAAGGAAGCTGGATTATCGTGAATTGCAACAGTGTAATGACTATCGTAATAGGCAGGATAGAGAGTAGAACTTCTTTTACGGTCTCTTTCATCGTTATCCCCCTCTGTCTATCTGGCCTTTGTATTTTAAGTTGTCCCTTAAAAAGCAGGCATTTCTATTTATATTCATGGACAAGCATTTTATTACTGACTATGCGCTTTAAAAACGGAAACCGTTTAATCCATTTTAACTATTTTCAAAAAAACGTTAGTTTGCTATTGAATAATTATCCATTATATTGCATAATAATTCATAAGATAAGCAAAGATGAAGGAGTGTTGTATAGATGGGGAAGGAAAAAATTGTTTTAGCATATTCAGGTGGATTGGATACTTCAGTAGCTGTAAAGTGGCTACAGGATAAATATAATTATGATGTGATCGCTGTAGCATTAGATGTCGGAGAAGGGAAGGACTTAGAATTTGTTAAAGAAAAAGCGTTAAAAGTAGGTGCGATTAAATCCTATGTTATTGATGCAAAAGAACTGTTTGCCAACCAATTCGTATTACCTGCTTTGAAGTCGAATTTGCTTTACGAAGGAAAGTATCCTTTAATTTCAGCATTATCCCGTCCGTTAATTGCCAAAGTCCTTGTTAACATTGCAGAAAAAGAGGGAGCGATTGCGGTAGCACATGGGTGTACAGGAAAAGGAAATGACCAGGTTCGCTTCGATGTAGCATTCACAGCATTGAACCCTAGCTTGAAAATCGTCGCGCCTGTTCGGGAATGGGCGATGTCAAGAGAAGAAGAAATGAAATACGCGAAGGAAAACGGCATTCCTGTACCAGTCGATATTGATAATCCGTTTAGTATAGATCAGAATTTATGGGGACGCAGCAATGAATGTGGCGTACTGGAAGATCCATGGGCAGAAGCACCTGAGGAAGCCTATGACTTAACAGTCAACCCTGTCGACGCTCCAGACGTTCCTGAAACCGTCCAAATAACATTTAAGGAAGGTACCCCCGTATCACTTGATGGGGAAGCATTATCATTAGACAAACTAATTTTAAAGTTAAATGAAATAGCCGGAAAACATGGTGTTGGTCGTATCGATCATGTAGAGAATCGTCTTGTGGGCATTAAATCAAGGGAAATTTATGAGGCGCCAGCAGCCCTTACCTTGATTGCTGCGCACCAGGAGCTTGAAGCACTGACATTACCACGTGAGGTGGCGCAGTTTAAACCGATTGTGGAACAAAAGTTGGCACAGACTGTCTATGACGGACTTTGGTATTCGCCATTAACAAATGCTCTAAAGGCTTTTATTGAAGAGACACAAGCCCACGTATCTGGAACAGTAAAAGTGAAACTGTATAAAGGGCATGCACAGGTGGTTGGCCGTGAATCGGCACAGTCATTATATGACTTTGACTTGGCAACATATAATGCTGCAGACGCGTTCGATCATAATGCAGCACTTGGCTTTATAAAACTATGGGGACTACCCACAAAGGTTCATTCCACAGTAAATCAAACGCATGTGAACAAGGATGAAGCCATTGAAAAGGCGATTTTGGATGTTAAAGAAGCTGTTAAACCATGAAGCTATGGGGAGGAAGATTTACTAAACCAACGAATCAGTTAGTCGATGAATATACAGCGTCCATCCATTTTGATAAAAAACTTGCATTGTATGATATTAAAGGTAGTCTAGCCCATGTGGCGATGCTGGAAAAATGTGCGATCCTCGGTGAGAAAGACGCAAAGGATATTTCAGCAGGTCTCAAGGTGGTTCTAGAAAAGATAAACAGTGGGGAAGCAGTATTAAGTGAAGAACAGGAAGATATCCATATGAACGTGGAAAAGCTGCTTATAGATGAGATTGGTCCGGTCGGTGGTAAATTGCACACAGGCAGAAGCAGGAATGATCAGGTAGCACTTGATATGCGGCTTTACTTACGTGATGCCCTGATGGATATAAGTCAGTTATTGGCTGCATTGCAGGAGGCTTTGCTTCAACAGGCAGAAGAAAATAGGGACACCGTTTTACCTGGCTATACTCATCTACAGCGAGCGCAACCCGTGCTGTTTTCACACCATATGTTAGCGTATGTTTTCATGTTGCAGCGAGATGTAGAAAGACTCGGTGACAGCTGGAAACGTGTTAACAAATCACCACTTGGAGCAGGCGCTCTTGCTGGTACTACCTTTGGAATTGACCGAAAGTTTGTAGCAGATCAATTGGGGTTTGATGGTATATGTGAGAACAGCCTTGATGCGGTAAGCGACAGAGATTTCGTTGTAGAGTTTCTTGGGAATGCGGCACTTATCTCCACCCACTTATCAAGGTTGTGCGAAGAGCTGGTGCAATGGTCTAGTTCCGAATTTAACTTTATTGAGTTAGACGATGCTTTTTGTACAGGTAGCAGTATGATGCCACAAAAAAAGAACCCAGATGTAGCCGAACTTGTACGTGGAAAAACCGGTCGTATATACGGAAACCTGATTGGTATGCTGACAACACTCAAAGGCCTTCCGTTAGCATACAATAAAGATATGCAGGAGGATAAGGAGGGCATGTTTGATACAGTGGAGACATTAAAAGGGGCTCTTGCTCTTTTTGCCCCAATGATGGAGTCGATGCATGTTAAGCGGGAAAATATGTATGAAGCTGTACGAAATGACTTTTCTAATGCAACAGATTTAGCTGATTATCTTGTTGGAAAGGGTATGGCTTTTCGAGAATCCCATGCCGTAGTGGGGGAGATCGTGCTTCATTGTATCCAACATAACAAGTATTTACTAGATATGACACTGGAGGAGATCAAAGAATTCTCATCCATTATAGAAGAGGATGTATTTGATTACCTGACACCAGAGGCTGTAGTGAATGCGCGAGACGTTGCTGGTGGAACAGCAAAGAAACGAGTGGAAGAACAAATCACGATAGCTAAAAAGGATTTACAAGATACGGAAATTCGACTTTCGGAATGGGCGGAACAAATTCATTAAGAAAAACTGTCATTGAGGTTTTAAATGTTCTGCTTTGTTTTCTAGTCACCTATGTGCTAAACTAAAGGAAATCAATAGATGAATGACTCTCAAAGGGGAGTAGCGGGTGGAAATGGTTAACCATTTCCATAATAAAAGTCGTCATTACATGGCTCTTGCCATCGGCTTTATTGACAGTAAACTGTTCAGCGAGACCTTTGCCTAATTATAGGCAAAGGTCTCGCTTTTTTTATACATTGGAAAGTGAAATTTTAGCCAGGAAGCAATGACGACTTAGTTAAGATGTCCAAGTATAAGAAAAACCAAACTCATTCGCTAAAGCGCGAGGCGAATGCTAGTTTTTCTAATAAATATTTTCAGTATACTCACAGTCATTTATTTTCGTAACGCGTCAATACTAATTGCAGGAAGGAAGATATGATGGACTATTATCAGAAAAAATCAGAAGATGTGATGGATCAGTTTAATACGTCTGAAAACGGACTAACGAACGCAGACGTAAAACAACTGTTAGATGAGAAAGGTTATAACGAAATTGAAGAAAAAAAGAGAGATCCAATTTGGAAACTGTTTCTGGAGACATTTAAGGACTCTATGGTCATTGTCCTTCTAGTCGCAGCAGGAATCCAATTGCTCTTAGGTGAAGTAATTGAATCACTCATCATCTTCCTCGTACTATTAATCAATTCGGTTATTAGTGTTGTGCAAACAAGAAAGGCAGAAGGATCCTTGGAAGCCTTACGAAGTATGTCCGCGCCAGGTGCCCAAGTGATTAGAGACGGCACAAAGCAGTCCATTCCTGCACGAGAGCTCGTGCCAGGAGACATTGTTTTCCTTGAGGCAGGGGATTATGTTCCTGCAGATGGAAGGGTGCTAGAAAGCGGGTCTTTAAAAGTCGACGAAGGAATGTTGACTGGGGAGTCGGAAGCTGTTGAAAAAGAAACGAGGACGATTAATGAAGAAGTAGCTCTTGGGGATCGGAAAAACATGGTATTTAGTAGCTCCCTCATTGTATATGGCCGTGGAAGTTTCGTGGTCACGGGGACAGGAAAAGAGACAGAAATTGGTAAAATTGCTGGTATGATTGAAACCGCGGAGGAAAAACAAACCCCGTTACAGCGTAAATTGGATCGTTTTAGTAAGAAACTTGGAATAGGGATTCTGCTTCTATGTATTCTCATTTTTGCTGTCCAAGTCGGTAGAATTTGGTTTGGTGATAGTGATGCAGATACAACCACAGCTATTTTAAATGCGCTTATGTTCTCTGTTGCCATAGCAGTAGCAGCAATACCAGAGGCCCTTTCTTCCATTGTGACCATTGTTCTATCTGTCGGTACAAACAAGATGGCTCGACAGCATGCCATTATTCGTAAATTGCCTGCAGTGGAGACGCTTGGTTCTACAAGTGTCATCTGTACTGATAAGACGGGTACATTGACACAAAACAAGATGACCGTGATGGATCACTATTTACCTGGAAAGCAAAACACAGAGCTACCGGAGAATAAGGAAGATTGGGATGAAGCACAAAAACTTTTACTATACACCGCTGTGCTGTGTAATGACTCCTATATTAATGAGGAAGGACAGGAGATAGGAGATCCCACAGAAACAGCGTTAATTCATTTCGCTAATAAAGTATATGGGGGCTATGAAGAGATTCGCGAAGCATATGATCGAGAGGAAGAGCTTCCTTTCGATTCTGACCGCAAACTCATGTCCACCGTTTATACGATTGATGGCAGAAAACGTATGCTAATCAAGGGCGGACCAGATGTCATGTTTGAGCGGGCGGCCTATGTACTTGTCGACGGGGAAGAAAAGCCAATGACAGATGAACTGCTAAATGATCTGCAGCAAGCAAATGAAAGCTTTTCTGAACAGGCACTCCGCGTCTTAGCTTATGGGTATAAACGCATGAAGGAAGATCAAGCACCAGTTGGCCATGAGGATGAAAAGGATTTTGTCTTAATTGGATTAACAGCCATGATGGACCCGCCTCGTGAAGCAGTTTATGGATCAATCGAGGAATCAAAAAAGGCCGGGATCCGTACGGTCATGATTACAGGTGACCATAAAACGACCGCACAAGCAATTGGACGTGATATCGGGTTAATGAATCAGGATGATATAGCTGTAACGGGCCAGGAACTTGATGCTATGTCAGAAGCAGAACTTGAAGAAAAGCTGGAGCAGATTTCTGTTTATGCAAGGGTTTCTCCAGAGAATAAGATCCGCATCGTGCGAGCTTGGCAAAAGCGAAATAGTATCACAGCGATGACTGGGGACGGTGTAAATGACGCTCCTGCATTAAAGCAAGCAGATATTGGAATCGCGATGGGGAGCGGCACAGACGTTGCGAAGGACTCGTCAGCAATGATATTAACGGATGATAATTTTGTCTCCATTGTTAATGCAGTGGGCGTAGGTCGAACGGTTTTCGATAATATCAAGAAAGCTATCGGCTACTTGTTTGCCGGAAACCTTGGAGCGATCATTGCCATTTTATTTGCTGTTATTTTCAATTGGGCAAATCCTTTTACAGCATTGCAACTGCTATTTATTAATCTGGTGAATGATTCCTTACCAGCAATTGCGCTAGGTATGGAAAAGTCAGAGCCTGATGTTATGAAAAGGAAGCCGCGCAACATTGAAGAAGGAATCTTTTCAGGCGGAACAATGCGAGCAGTGTTGACCAGAGGAATATTGATTGGGATTGCTGTTATCATATCCCATTACATCGGTTTACAGCATTCCGATGAAATGGGTATCGCCATGGCATTTACTACACTTATTTTGGCCAGAACCTTGCAAACCTTTGCTGCACGTTCTAATGTGCAAACTGCTTTTGGTGCTGGGTTCTTCCGTAACAAGTATGTGATTGGTGCGGTAGCACTATGTTTAGTTCTTTATACGGTCACCATTATGCCATTTGCGAGAGATGTATTTTCCATCCCAGATACATTCGGTTTTCAGGAGTGGGGAATTGCAGCAGGATTATCATTGGTCGCGGTAATCTTAATGGAGATTCTGAAAAAGATAATCAACACTGTTCAGAAATAGGAAAAGAAAATAGCGATAGAAAAGGTGAGCAGTTGCATACACGGCTCACCTTTTCTGATGCTATAATAACTATATTCGCTTAAAAATGGAGTGTCAGACATCATGTTAAATTTCGGAAAGATAATCCTTCATACGATTGTGTTGATTGGGTTTTATCAGGTGGGGTTGTTGATTCAAACAACGTTTCAACTGTTTGTGCCTGGTAGTGTAATAGGAATGATCCTGCTTTTTATATTTTTATCTTTGAAAGTGATAAAGGTTACATGGATAGAAAACGGGGCTCGTTTTATCGTAGATAATCTCGCGTTCTTTTTTATTCCGGTCACCGTTGGGATATTAGAATACTATGATGTATTTGCAGGAAAAGGTGCATTGTTAATTTTAATTGCTTTAGTTAGTACGATGTTAGTCATGGGAATATCAGGGGCGACTAGTCAATGGTTGGTCCGACGGAGGGCAGAAGAGCATGATTGATTTTTTGATTGGCATAGCCGCCATTATTGGTACATGTATCGCGTATGTTTTTTCGGTACGTGTTCATAGAAAGTGGAATGTTACCATTACAGCGCCTGTGATCATTTCTACTGTACTCATTATTTGCGTGCTCTTAATATTCCGAATCCCGTATGAAACGTATATGCTTGGAGGAGAATGGATCAATCATTTACTCGGCCCAGCAGTTGTTGCGTTAGCATACCCCTTATATAATCAACGAAATACCCTGAAAAAATTGTTAGTTCCCTTAATTGTTGGCACAACAATGGGAGCTGTAGTGGGAATTTCCTCAGGTGTCTTAATGGCAAGATGGGCGGGGTTTGAGGAAACGATTATTTATGCTTTAACGCCTAAATCGGTTACGACTCCTGTTGCCATGGCAGTCACGGAAACGCTGGGAGGCATCATTCCACTGGCAGCAGTATTTGTAATGTTTGCTGGAATTGGTGGTGTCATGATCCATAATCTTGTATTTCGGTTATTCCGTTTGGATCACTACCTTGGAAGAGGGGTTGGGATGGGCAGTGCATCCCATGCAATTGGTACAGCAACATTAATGGAAGATAGCCAATTAGAAGGATCTGTGAGTACAGTTGCCATGGTAATGAGTGCCGTGGTGGTCTCTATTATCTCCCCAGCTCTTATCTCGCTATTATTATAATTTATGAAACCCAAGTCTACTATCGGCTTGGGTTTTTTGTATACATAGTGACTAAAAGTCTAGCGAATGCTAGCTTTTCTAATGTCGTTTGTTTAACCATAAAACACCGGACTTCGCCAGTCTTGGCAGGAGGCCTGTCATCGGTTTCTGCATCATGTTACCAAAACCATCGGACTTACCTAATGATCCTAGTGTCCCTTTTAATTTTATTTCCTTCGGTTTTTTCGGTTCTTTATCGTGTAAAACAGCTAGTAAAACCTCTGCAATTTGTTCCCCTTGCTGACCAGCAAGCTGAGCGCTTGGAGAGTATTCAGACGATGCACAATCCCCGACTACATAGACGTTTGGATGATCTGGCACCTGATAATAGTCATTCAGGATGACCTTTTCCTGTGTATCCTTCTTAAAAGGAAGTTCTCTTACAAGGTAGTTCGGCTGTACACCTGCTGTCCAGATTGTTACATCGTTAACATAACATACACCATTATTACAAACCCCATCTTTTTCGACGTACTCCACGTTGGAATGATGTAAGACGTCTACCTCGTTTTTCACAAACCATTCTGCAACATATTCTTGAATTTTACTATCGAAGGCTTTTAATACAGAGGCCCCACGATCAAGCAAGCGAATGTTTAAGTCTGGTCTGCTTTCTCTAATTTCTGAAGCTACTTCGATCCCACTAAGTCCAGCTCCTACCACGGAGACTTTTCCATAGGCTTTTAAATTACAAACCGCAAGCCCTGCTTTTCTAGCCTTCTCAAACGTTTGTACACTATGAGTGAATTCTTCTGCTCCTTCTATGCCATGATAATTGTCTTCACACCCGAGTCCAATAACCAAATAGTCATAGGATAGAATCTTACTAGAATCCTTGAACGAAATCTGTTCCTTTTCCGTGTCAACCTTCTTAATTTCTCCATAAACATATTGAACGCGGTCATCATCTGGAAAGCTTAAACGAACGTCCTTCTCTGCAGATGTCCCAGCAGCTATCGTGTAAAACTCTGTTTTAATAGAATGATATGGATTTCTATCTACTAGGGTGATCTCAATAGATTCCGGTAACTGATGCTGTAATAATCCCAGAACTACTTTTAATCCCCCGTATCCTCCACCTAATACGACCAATCGCTTCATAACAAAACCCCATCTCTAAGTAAAGAATAAATATGTATAGTTCTATTTTAGCGAATATGTAAGCGTATGTCACCATAAGACTGAATTCTTCACAAATCGACATATCCTATATGCTATACTACGAAAAAAGGAGGGGTTTTCATGGCAGAACGAATTAGTACAGCTATTCAGGACACCTATGATGAAAAATATTCCTGGTGTTACGGCTGTGGGAGATTAAATGAACAAGGCTTACAAATAAAGACGCGTTGGGAAGGGGAAGATACCGTAACGACCTATCTTCCGCGCGCAGAGCATGTGGCTATACCCGGCTTTGTCTATGGCGGGGTGATTGCTTCTATTATCGATTGCCATGGCACAGCTTCAGCGGCGATGGCCCTGCATCGGAAAAATGGTTTTGAGCCAGGTGAAGGGCCAGAACCTCCACGGTTTGTTACGGCATCTCTTCATATTGACTATCTTAAGCCAACCCCACAGAATGTTTCGCTTACTGCAGTCGGTAAGGTAGAGGAGATACACCCTAAGAAGTGGCGGGTCCGTACGGAATTGTTTGCAAAAGCTACACTTTGTGCAAAAGGGGAGGTTATTGCAGCGATCATGCCTAAAACCTTTATGGAGTCTGAAGGTTGATCAAAAAGTGAAAGGATGTTTAGGTGAGATTTCCGTTTGCAGATATTTCAATATGGCGAAAACGAAGTAAGGCAGGCATCACTTAAGTAATAATTGGAGTTGTTGCATTATCCATTCAGGCAAACCGTGGTTTTCCTCTGCAGGATACCTTAGATTATATGTATCTTATTGTAAGCTTCTTGCCAGCTATAGTTGGGTTACTTCAGTTTTTGAAATATGCAACTAGGCCAAGAAGAGCTTACGTTACAATCGAAAAAGGGGAAATTTCAATTTTCCGTGGCCTTTTCTTTCCTCGAAAGAAAATCGCATTGCAAGATATAGAACGGTACATTTCAGTAAGTACGCTTATTATTTTAAAGTTAAATGGGGGGAAAGAATATCAATTTAATACAGATTGGCTTTCGCGAGAGTCGATCCGAGAAATCCGAGCTATTCTATCAAACGTTACAGAAAATAAACGAAAGTATGGATGAAATATTGCTGGCATAACCCAAAATTATAAAGAGATACAAAAACTACTGACAAAATTGTTGGTAGTTTTTTTGTTTGACGTTTTCCTGACATAAACCTCCCTTATAGTAAAACGTGTAAGAGACATACCAATTAAAAAATAATAGAGAGCAGGAGTAGAAATGGAATCAGAAAATAGAAGCGATCAAATTGAACACAAGAAACAAAGAAGGTGGAAAAAACCTTTCATTCACCTATTAAAGCCTTTATCGGCAGGGGTGATAGGATCAGTCCTGACCCTAACACTTTCCACCCATCTGGACACCCAGACTCAAACGGAAAATGCCACAGAAGAAGTTGCGAGCGCAACATCTGAAACAGTATCGAATATTGAAGTAGATAAAGTTTCTGCCACTTCGACTTCTATTACAGATGTAATCGCAGAGACATCGGAAGCGGTGGTGGGTATAGTGAACTTGCAAACACAGCAACAAAGCAATATGTTCAGCCGCCAATCTACCGAGGAATCAGTTGAGAGTGGGACGGGTTCTGGTGTGGTCTATAAGGTGACCGAAAACGCAGCATATATTATTACAAACAATCATGTTATCGAAGATGCTAATGAGCTTGAGGTTACTTTATATGATGGGCAGACAGTGTCAGGTGAACTAATCGGAACAGATGCATTAACAGATATAGCAATTGTAAAAATTTCCGGGAACTTTGATATAGAACCAGTAAAGATAGGTGATTCTTCAGCATTGAGGTCTGGCGATCAAGTGTATGCCATTGGAAATCCTCTAGGGTTGGATCTATCGGGTACGGTAACACAAGGAATCGTTAGTGCTGTGAATCGTTCCATCGAGGTTTCTACTTCTGCAGGTGAATGGGAAATAGAAGTTATTCAGACAGATGCGGCAATTAACC
This sequence comes from Oceanobacillus sp. GQ8, assembly GCF_059758495.1. Classification (NCBI taxonomy): domain Bacteria; kingdom Bacillati; phylum Bacillota; class Bacilli; order Caryophanales; family Bacillaceae; genus Oceanobacillus; species Oceanobacillus sp. GQ8. The sequence continues at coordinate 407,222 of NZ_JCAXEV010000002.1, forward strand.
CAGGTAATAGTGGCGGTGCGTTAATTAACGCAAACGGTGAGTTAGTAGGGATTAATAGTTTAAAAGTATCGGAGGACGGTGTGGAGGGGCTTGGCTTTGCGATACCTGTTAATCAGGTAACAACGATTGTTGATGAATTAACTGCAAATGGAGAAGTGGTCCGTCCTTATGTCGGAGTTGGGTTGGCGAGCCTTGACGAAGTATCACCGTACTATTTGCAGAGTCTCCCTGAAGGCATAACAGAAGGTGTAATTATTGGCTCTCTTGATGAGAATTCTGCAGCGGCATCTGCGGGGTTGGAAAAAGCAGATATTATTACAGCTTTAAATGGAACAGTGATTACGGATCCTTCTGATTTTCGCAACTATTTATATACAGAAGTAACAGTTGGTGACAAGCTAACCATCACTTATTACCATGGTGGCGAGCAAAGAACTGCAGAAATAACGTTAACAAGTAATCAAACAACAAGTGAGTAAAGAGAGGGAGAAGATAGAATGAAGAAAGTATGGGTATCAATCGTAGCAGTTTTAGTGGCAGTAGGTGTCATCCTTTTCGTTACCTTAAGTCAAGGTGGCTATATTGCCAAAGTAAATGGACAAGAAATTAGTGAAGAGGCATTAAACAGTATCCTTTTATCCGATTATGGTGAAAGTGCCTTAGATACATTAATTACAAATGAAATTATTAAGCAGGAATTGGAAAAAGAGGACATTGAAGTCACGGATGAGGAGTTAGAGGAGGAATACAGTGAATTAGTTAATTCCTATGGAAGTGAAGAAGCATTTCAAGAAGCACTAACAGCGAGTGGTGTAGACGAGGCGATGGTTAAACAAAATATCGAAACATACCTGGCTACAAATAAATTATTAGACCCCCGTATTACGGTTACGGAGGAAGAAATGAATGACTATTTTGATGAAAATGAAGCGAGCTTTGCTACTGAAGAACAAGTAGAGGCGAGCCATATTCTGGTTGAAGATGAAGAAACGGCTAAGGAAGTTCTAGAAAAACTGAACGATGGGGAAGATTTTGCCGAATTAGTTGCAGAGTATTCCACAGATGAAGCGACACTTGAGACAGATGGAGAATTAGGGTCTTTTGGAAGTGGCGTCATGGATGAAGCGTTTGAAAATGCTGCATTCCAACTTGAAATAGGAGAGATTAGTGACCCTGTTGAAACTGATTATGGCTATCATATTATTAAGGTGACGGATAAAACGGAAGCAAAAGAAGCTGTATTTGAAGATGTGAAGGATGAAATCGAAAGTACGCTATTTGAATCAAAAGCAGATACAGAGTATAGCGTCTGGTTAGAAGAGAAAATGAATGAGTATGAGATAGAAAACAAACTAACGGAATAAGGTTGCATAATGAACTAAAGTGTTGCCTTCATAAGACTGGTTTTATTGCACAACGGTTTTAGTGTAGTTATTACCAATAGACAATCTAAGTGACAGGGCTTGTTAAATCACGTATAATTACTCTTTTAAACCATGTTAAAAGAGGAGTATTACATGACGAAACCAAATGCGCTTCCGTTTACTGTTTCAAAGACAGAAAATTTCTTTGACCGGCTTGGGGATTATGTTGGAGATGTATTTTATGATATCCTGCCGGAAAAAGGGTATGAGCTACGGGATGAACAAATATATATGGCCTTTCAACTGGAACAGGCTTTTAAGAATAAACGCACTATTTTCGCTGAAGCAGGTGTGGGAACTGGTAAAACCTTTGTGTACTTGCTATATGCGATTTGTTATGCGAGATACAAACGAAAGCCAGCGATCATTTCCTGTGCGGATGAGACGTTAATTGAACAGCTCGTTAAAAAGGGCGGCGATATTGAAAAGTTAGAAGAAGCACTAGGCCTTAACATAGATGTCCGTCTTGCCAAAGCAAGAGAGAATTATGTCTGTATGAAAAAGCTTGATCCTATTGCGAATAAAACGGATGATGAGGACATTCTCCGGGTACATGATGAGATCCCTGATTTCGTATTTGATACTGGGGCATCCATGCAATCCTTTGAACGATATGGGGATCGAAAGGAATACCCTTGGGTACCAAACGAGAAATGGGAAGAGATTGGGTGGGACCAATTACAACAGTGCTCGACCTGTGAATGGCGCCATCGTAGTGGACAAACGTTAAACAGGGAATACTATCGTCATGCTACTGACTTAATTATTTGCTCACACGACTTTTATATGGAACATATTTGGACAAAAGAATCACGTAAACGAGAAGGGCAAATGCCTCTCCTTCCAGAATCAAGCTGTGTTGTTTTTGATGAAGGGCATCTTTTAGAATTTGCTGCACAGAAAGGTCTCACATATCGCTTTAATTTTCATGCACTAAGCAGGGTGCTGACCGGTTATATGGGACAGGATGTGCGAGAAGAATCCCTTTATTTAATTGAAGATATACTCGGTTTAAACGATGATTGGTTTGACTTGTTGGAAGAGAGTGCGGTTGCTGTAGAAGGGTCAGAACGTCACGAGATAACCTTCACTGGGAAATTAAAGTCTCTTGCTGAAAAGCTTCATCATAATGTACAGGAGTTACTGGAGCAGCTTGTCTTCGATGCGGAGCTCTTTACCATCGATGACTACCATATCAAGATCATTGAAGAATATTTGGAGTTCTTCTCCTATGGATTATCGGTCCTATTGCGGGATGACGAAGGTATATACTGGCTGGAAAAAACTGATAGCGAGACAAGTCTAGTGATTATGCCGAGACTAGTGGAAGAAGTGTTAAGGAAAGAAGTGTTTTCCCAGGACATTCCATTCGTATTTTCTTCTGCTACCTTGGCACAAGGAGAGGACTTTACGTATCTAGCAGACAGCCTTGGTATCACGTCCTACGATTCCTTCTCCGTTAACTCGCCATTTGATTATGAAGAACAAATGAAACTGTCTAGCCATGTCGAGGTAGATATACTGGAGAAATTCGAATCGATTCGTAAGGACATCAAAGAGAATAATGGGAAAACTTTGGTGTTGTTTGCAACGGCTCACGAGATGAAGGCATTTCGCAAATGGGCAGACGAACAGCAATGGGACTTCCCTGTGTTGTATGAAGGGGACAGAGAGATTAGTGAGACAGTCAAAGGCTTCCAACTTGATGAATCAGCTGTACTTTGTGCCTACCATCTTTGGGAAGGACTTGACGTTCCAGGGGAAGCACTGACCCAAGTCATTATTGCATCCCTGCCGTTTCCACCAAAAGACCCTGTTTTTCAGGCGAAACGGAAGCATGTGGCCAATCCGGAGGCAGATGTAGATGTGCCTTATATGTTGCTTCGCTTACGCCAGGGTATTGGACGATTAATTCGGACAAATAACGACCATGGGACTATTCATATCTGGATGACAGAGGAAGATAAGCAGAAATACTTCGCGGAGATTCAAAAAGTATTGCCTGTGAAGATCATATAGAATGATTTAGATAAAAGTCACGCATTTACGCGTGGCTTTTTTTGAGGGGATTTTTATGTGAGCATAAAATGAAACGCCCCCGGTGTTGAGTTGATAGTTAAATGTCGCTCTATGCAATTGCCTGTATGTATCCCATGCTTAAGATAAAACTATAGGGAGAAAGGAGTGCGTTTTTCAAATGAATAAGGCTGTATTTTTAGACCGCGATGGTGTAATTAATGAAGTTTTAACAGATAGAGTGAAATTTGTGAACACGCCAGAGGACTTTTATTTGCTGGAGGGAGCAGGGGAAGGGGTACGTCTGCTTCAAGATGCTGGTTACAAAATTTTTGTTGTGACCAATCAAGGCGGCATTGGACTCGGATTTATGGATGAAAAAATGCTTCATAACGTGCATGACCATATGAAGGAACAACTGCAACCTTATGATGCACATATCGACGAAATTGCGTACTGTCCTCATAAACCACATGAAAATTGCCCTTGCAGAAAACCAAAGCCTCAGATGATTCATGATTTGGCAAGAAAATGGGATATCGACTTGAGTAAGAGCTACATGATTGGGGACCGCGAGCCAGATATTATTGCTGGTAGGGAGGCTGGAACTAAAACGATACTTGTCGGCACACGGGATAAAGAGAAGGTAAAGGCAGATTTGGTATTTGAAAATTTGTTGGAAGCGGCAAAGCATTTAACTGATTGCTTTAATAACTAAAACATAGAACATGTAAACCTGCTTTTGTGGAGCGGGTTTTTTAAATCAACCAAACTTAGAAAAGGAAAGCAATATATCCTGAAAAACATGACAACTGTCATATATGCTTCTTGACGTTTATGACTTATAAAATCTCGCTAATTTTTATATCCTATATATAAGAGATAGATCGTCATCTAAACGTAGGAGGATATGTATGAGTAAACAAAAACAGGCTCAATTAAGAAACAGTGTGAAAACTTTTGCAGGTTCAGATCGTAGGGCTAGTATTATACAACTTCTAAACACGGTACTTCCTTTCTTTTTGTTATGGTTTCTTGCCTATCAGAGTCTAGCTGTTTCCGTGTGGCTTACACTAGCATTAGCTGTTGTTGCATCAGGATTTGTCATTCGAATCTTTATCATTTTTCACGATTGTACCCATGGTTCATTCTTCCAGGGGAGTAAAGCAAACCGAATAGTCGGCACTATCACAGGTATCATTACCTTGTTTGCCTTTGAAAAATGGAAAAGAGACCATGCCATCCATCATGCTACAAGCAGTAACTTGGACAAACGCGGCACAGGTGATGTATGGGTTATGACAGTGGAAGAATACAAAGCAGCCTCATTTTGGGGAAGACTCGCATACCGCTTATATCGTAATCCATTCGTTATGTTCGGTTTAGGACCGATTTACTTGTTCCTAATCTCGAATCGCTTTAACCGAAAAGGTGCAAGGAAAAAAGAAAAAATGAATACGTATTTAATAAATGCTTCAATCGTGTTGATATATGCCTTGTTAATCTGGGCGATTGGCTGGCAGGCATTCTTGATTATCCAGCTGCCTATCCTGTTTATTTCGGGCTCTCTCGGAATTTGGCTGTTCTATGTACAGCATCAATTTGAGGATTCCTATTTTGAAAATGAAGCAGAATGGGATTATGTAAAAGCTGCCGTTGATGGAAGCTCCTATTATAAATTGCCAAAAGTTATGCAATGGTTAACTGGTAACATTGGATATCATCATGTTCACCATCTTAGTCCGAGAGTACCGAATTACCGATTGGAAGAAGCCCACGAATCCACACCACCGCTTCAAAAAGCGACGACGATAACACTGAAGACTAGCTTACAGTCAATTCGTTTTCGTTTATATGATGAGGCGAGTCGAACGTTCGTTAGCTTTAGAGAAGTGAAGGCGTTATTGAAAAACCAAAAGACTAACCTGAAGTTAAACACAGGTAAGACAAGCTTCCAGGAAGAGTAATCATACAAAACCCTTCAAGATGTCTTGAAGGGTTTTGATTTGCCTTCTTTTGGTATAGTATAGAGAAAACAGCAAAGGTAAAGAGGTGTCGTCCATGCAAAATTGGTATCATATTTTCCCAAAGAATACAGGGCTTAGTGGGTTTGCATGGCTTGTTTTTTGTTTGCTTCCTTTTTATTTTATTTTCCGATCGACCTCTCTTGTGGAAACATTGCTGGGAATTGTGATGATTCTGCTCTTTTTCGCAACATATCGCCTTTCCTTTATTAAAAAGGGTTGGACAGTGTATGTTTCTGTTTCTATTGAAATGGCGATTAGTATAGGCATGATTCTCTATTTCGGCTATGTCTATTTCTCGCTATTCCTGGCATTTTACATAGGTAATATAGAAAATAAAGCAGGTTTTCTCGTTCTCTACATTGTTAATCTGGTCACGACTATCTCAGCAGTTAGTTTTGGTTTTATAATGGAAAGTCCCCAGTTTATTGCTCAAACGCCATTCATCGTCATCGCGATAATTGGTGCAATCCTTCTTCCCCTTACATTAAATAGCCGGAACAAACGGGAGAACTTGGAGAGAAGGCTGGAAGATGCCAATCAAAAAATCTCTAGGCTGATGGTAATGGAAGAGCGGCAGCGGATCGCTAGAGACCTTCATGATACACTTGGCCAGAAGCTTTCCCTTATCGGGTTGAAAAGTGATCTGGCAGGAAAAATTATAGAGCGGGATCCAGAGACAGCAAAAAAAGAAGTCGAAGATATAAATCAAACGGCGCGTATGGCCCTCAAAGAAGTTAGAGAAATGGTATCTGATATGAAAAACGCAAAACTTAAGGATGAGGTCATTCATGCAAGACACATTCTAGAGGCTGCGGGTATTTCTTTTCAATTCAATAGAGAAGACACAAATAATGAGTTGCCACTTTTAGTGGAAAATGTGCTTGGAATGTGTTTAAAGGAAGCTGTTACCAATGTGGTAAAACATAGTAAGGCGACAGTATGCCAGGTTGAAATTAGCAATACCGCAAGCGAGCAAGTGCTCATCATCCAGGATAATGGGGTAGGAGCAATAGAAAACAGTGAGATACAAAGAGGAAACGGGATTCAGGGTATAAGGGAAAGGCTGGATTTTGTAAATGGGAATATGTCTATTGACACCGCAAATGGCACAACCCTCACGATAAAGGTTCCTAAGGTGATTCAGCAAAAGGGAAAGGAAGGACTTGAATGATACGAATTGTCATTGCAGAAGATCAAGGTATGCTGCTCGGTGCACTAGGTTCCTTGCTTAATTTGGAAGAGGATATGGAAGTCATCGGTAAAGCTAAGAATGGGGAAGAAGCGGTCAAAATGGTGAAAAGCCTTCAGCCGGAAATTTGCATTATGGACATCGAGATGCCTGTGAAAAGTGGACTTGATGCAGCGGAACAGCTGAAAGACGAATCCTGTCATGTCATTATCCTAACGACCTTTGCACGTAGTGGGTACTTTCAGCGGGCACGTTCTGCTAATGTGAGTGGCTACTTATTAAAAGATAGTCCTAGTGAGGAGTTAGCAGATGCAGTACGCACCATTATGGATGGCAGACGGGTATATGCGCCAGAATTAATTGATATGGCGTATCGTGAAGAAAGTCCTTTAACAGATAGAGAAGAACAGGTGATTAAACTCATTGCTGATGGAAAGACCACAAAAGAGATAGCCAAGGAACTGTATCTTACCACAGGTACAGTACGAAACTACGTGTCGGTCATTTTAGATAAGCTAGGGGTCAGCAATAGAATAGAAGCGATCTCTAAGTTCAAGGAGCAGGGCTGGTTCTAGTATTTTACGTTAGGAATGTATAAAATTTTAGCCAAGAGGCAATGACAACGTAGCTAAATTTTAAAGTCCCAAGTATAAGAAAACGTACACATTCGCTAAAAGACGAGCGAATGCGAGTTTTTCTAATACAAAAAGGATCTCTAAAGCCAAAAAAAGCCATCTCTTCAGAAAGAGAAGGCTTTTTATATTTTTATGAAATTTTAGCTGTAAGCAAAGCTAAGTTGCTTCAAGTATAAGAAAAACATCACATTCGCTTAAAGACGTATGCAATTTATCTAAAATTAAGATAAGCGGCGGATCCGTTCATTAAGATCTGGATGGGTGGAGAAGATGCTTGATTTACGTTTTCCATTAATCTTTAATGTAGAAACAGATGTATCATCACCGCGTACACGGTTAGCATATGCTTTTAATGATTCGAGCGCGTGCTTCATTTTATCTTTACCAGCTAGGTCTGCGCCTCCACGATCGGCATGATATTCGCGATGACGTGAGTAGGCATAAACAACCAAGCTTCCAAGTATTGAGAAAATAATTTGGAAAAAGATAATCGCAAGGAAGTGGACAATTGGTGCAAGTTCTTCCTTAACAAATCGAGTAACAGCAAAGGCAGCAATTCGTGCAAGGAATACAACAAAGGTGTTGACGACCCCTTGTAATAGCGTCATCGTTACCATATCTCCATTCGCAACGTGAGCCACTTCATGCGCGATAACCCCTTCTATTGCATCGTCGTCCATCTCGTGAAGTAATCCTGTTGAAACGGCAACTAGGGAACGCTTTTTAGATGGACCTGTAGCAAAAGCATTTACCTCGCGTGAATCATAAATTCCTACCTCTGGCATGTGCATTAGTCCGGCTGCGCGTGAAAGTCTGTGTACCTTTTCGACAACCTCCCGCTCAGACTGAGATAAGGCGCCATTTGGATCGAGAACACGAACTCCCATCATTTTCTTTGCCATCCATCTTGAAATAGCAAGTGAAATAAACGAGCCAGTAAAACCAATAACAGCACTAAATATAAGCAAGGTGCCAAATTGGATGGTGCCATCTGACCCAATATAATTCCATGTGCCAGGTATTAGCATGAAAATGATTGAAATGGTTGCTAGTACTAAAACATTCGTTAGTAAAAAGTAAAAAATTCGCTTACCCACGTCCTCACCCTTTATAATAGATTTTGAGATTTTTACAATGTTTACAGTGAATTTGTGAAGCCTTCACATAGTCCCATTATATCCTTTGATAGGGGAGTTATCAACAAATAACCTAATAATTTGTAGTGCTTTGGCCTTAATACTTACTTATTATAAGCTTGTTATTTGACTTCACCTTCTTAGTCTATTACGATAGTGACGTAAAGTAAGCAGTTTAGTATGATATATTTTGCCTTGCATAAATTGTAATGGCAGGTGAAAAATATAGGCTGGGTACATTACAACTAACATAATTTAAAAGGCAGAAGGAGATCGAACAATGGCAAACGTAAAATTAGCAGTAATTTATTATAGTTCTACAGGAACGAACTATCAAATGGCAAAATGGGCAGAAGAAGCAGGGAAGGAAGCTGGCGCAGATGTACGTGTAGTAAAAGCACCTGAATTAGCTCCTGAAGCTGCAATTGCTTCAAATCCTGCATGGAAAGAGCATTATGAAGCGACAAAGGATGTACCAGATGCAACTTCTGATGATATTGAGTGGGCAGATGCAATTATCTTTAGCATGCCAACGCGTTTTGGTAATGTTCCATCCCAAATGAAACAATATATTGATTCACAGGGTGGTCTTTGGGCTACTGGTAAAACAGTTAACAAAGCTGTCAGTGTCATGGTCTCAGCATCAAATGCACATGGTGGACAAGAAGCAACAGCACTTTCATTCTATACTACAATGATGCACTGGGGTGCAATTATCGTAGCACCTGGCTATACAGATGAGTCGATTGCCCCTGCAGGTGGAAACCCATACGGAACAAGTGTAACGCAAGGACAGGATGGGAAAATGGTTGAGAACGTTGAACCAGCAGTGAAGTACCAAGTAAAACGTACCGTTGAGGTTGCTGCAAAACTAAACGGTTAATATAGAGATGAATTTTGAGAGGGTTGATGGTGACATCAGTCCTTTTCTTTTTTATATAAAGCGTTTTTCAAGACGAAAGCTATTCCCAGATCATAGGAGAGTTCCAATCAACCACATGCGCGGCTCAATCAACCATAGGAGCATCTCAATCAGTCAAACGCTTCAAACTAGACGATCCCAAAAAAAACTAAACACTCGATGGATTCATCTCCTTTGCTCTGTTTCAGAAATTCAGACATGGGTAAACTTATTAATAGCTAAAAAAATATAAGCGAAGGAGTTGTCATATAGGTGAATTCAGGTAAGCAAATACCAACAGAAAAAGGCATGGACCACAGTGTGGCATTATTGCGAGAGGGATATCGCTTTGTTCCGAATCGACTCCAAAGATTTCGCTCCGATATATTTCAAACCCGCATGATGGGAGGTCAAAAAGCTCTTTGTCTTAGTGGAAAACAAGCAGCCGAATTATTTTATGATAATGAACGTTTTAAACGCCAAGGGGCAGCACCAAAGCGAATTAAAGAAAGCTTGTTTGGTGTAGGCGGTGTGCAAGGAATGGATGGGGATACCCATCGCCATCGAAAGCACTTGTTTATGTCGCTTATGACCAAGGAAAGTCTGAAGAAGATAGCAGCGATTTGCCGAGAAAAATGGCAACAATCAGCTACGGAATGGGAAACGATGGATTCGATTGAACTTTTCCCGGAGGCAGAAAAGATTATGTGTCGAACAGCCTGTGAGTGGGTTGGTGTACCACTGTGGGCTAAAGATCTCTCCATACGCACTAAAGATCTTAGTGACATGATCGATGCATTTGGTGCAACAGGCCCACGTCACTGGAAAGGCCGGGTGGGTAGAAATCGAGCTGAAAAATGGATTAGAGACATGGTAGAACGCGTTCGCAACGATGAATTGTATGTAGAAGAAACAAAGCCATTATATGTTGTGGCGTGGCATCGTGACCTTGATGGGAATCTACTTGATACACAAACCGCTGCTGTTGAAATTCTGAACCTTTTACGGCCGATTGTGGCAATTGCCCGGTTTGTTACGTTTGGGGCGTTAGCGCTGGATGATTTTCCTCAAACGAGAGAAAAACTAACACATGAGGATGGACAATACGTTAAGTGGTTTGTGCAAGAAGTACGTAGGTACTATCCGTTTGCACCCTTTACAGGGGCGTTAACAGCGATAGACTTCGACTGGCAGGGGTACCATTTTAAAAAAGATACCTTGGTCATCTTGGATATATACGGAACAAATCATAGTCCAGAACTTTGGACTGAGCCAAATCGCTTCAAACCAGAGCGGTTTAAAGACTGGCAAGGAAGTCCTTTTGACTTTATCCCACAGGGTGGGGGAGATTACGATAAGGGTCATCGTTGTGCCGGTGAATGGTTAACCATTGAACTAATGCAAACGAGTTTAACCTTCTTGACACAGGATCTTACTTATGAAGTCCCTCCGCAAGATTTATCATATAGTATGACGCGTATTCCAACACACCCTAAAAGCAATTTTATTATGGAAAATATAAGGGTTAAGTAAAGCGTGAGGATCCTGAAGGCTAAGCAGCAACCAATTGGCCTCCAGGATCCTTTCACTTGTTTTGGCTCATTATATAAGAAAAAGATGATGCTGAATTCAACAGCATCATCTTCCATATTTATAGAGATGCAGCTTAAGAAGGAAGTATCTTTTCGGCACTAAGTACTACTTTAACTGCCATTCTTGCTTCTTTAATGACATCAGAACGCCAAACCTCGTCTTGAGGATAGAACATCTCTTGAAACTCATTCAAAATATAGTTTCTATAGGATTCCTTTTCAGCACCTTCCCAATAAAGCTGGTTCTCTAAAACAATTGTCATAAGTTCTCTTAGTTCAGCTTTTTTGTCATCGCCAAATGTTCCAAATTCAAATAAAGCAGAAAAAAGCTTTGTATCAGGGTAATGCTTCTTTTGGACAGTATAAAAGTGTTGATTTGAATCCCCAACAACTTTCTTGTCCGAAAACTTCATAATATTTTTTAGTGGATAACGTGATTGGATCTCTTCCAGGTCTTGTTCCTCATCTGGCGGAACGACCATTGTTAATTCGTTACTTGGTCCTAAAGCAGTATGCCAATCCATGTGGACAATATGATTATATTGTTCAAGCAGATCTACTTGTAAAGATCGTACGTATTTTGCGGACTCCTCTAATGCCTTCCCACCATAATATACACCACGCTCAAACTCATATTGCCCCATGCTTTTAGCATGCTTCATGTTCGCATAGCCTTCTTTAGCGAGTGCTTTCGTCAGTGTCTTAAATAGTCTGTTCTGTTCTTCAGTAATATCCTTGATTTTCCCATTTGGAAGGAAAAGCTCTTTTTCTTTTTCGTACTTTTTATTCACATCTATAGGTAATGGCCCTTCTTCTTCAATATAATTTCGATTTAGATCAATGTTGTTTTCCGTAACTCTGCGAAAATTCCGCATACCCCAAGGATTAATCGCATGTACGAGGCAAATGCCAGTCGTTTCTGGCTCTATGTGCGCTATACACTCCTCGACAAACATGTGAATACAAGCAGCACCAGCATATCCCTCTATCCCATGCTCTCCTGATGAAAGTAGTGCAATCTTGTCTTTTTCACTTGTGGCGTCGGCACGTATGATATCAATTGTGTTGTCATCCGCTTCATTTCCGATGTTTATTGTCTCTAAGGAAGCATTGGGCCAGATTGATTTTACTTTGTCTAAGTGACTGCGAAAAACGGCTCTCGAGGTTTCATAATCTGTCTGAAAATAAGATTCCACTTTCATCTTTCCTTTCCATCTCTTTTTCTTCTCGATTCCCTTTTAGGCACATTTAAAACTAAAAGTGACAAATGAGGCACTACTAAGTAAAATGGATGAAGAGAGGGGATAGCACACATGAAACAGATAAAACAGTTTTGTGGGCAGATTGCGGAACATCCTTTATTTACTAGGGTGATTATTATATTAATCGTTTTTAACGCACTGCTTGCTGGATTAGCAACATATAGCTACTTTGCTAATGCAGAATGGATATACATAGCAGATCTAATCTTGATCTGTATCTTTTCAATAGAAATTGTTATTCGATTACTTGGGGCAAAATCCTTTGGTGCCTTTTTTAAAGACTTCTGGAATGTATTTGATTTTATTATCGTTTTGCTTAGCCTCGTGCTGGTAGGCTCTCATTATATAACTGTCCTACGAATTGTACGTGTCTTACGGGTGTTGAGAGCAATCTCTATCATTCCATCACTGCGAAAAATAGTAAATGCGTTGCTTCTTACAATCCCATCCATGGGGACAATTATGCTGCTACTTGGTTTGTTCTTCTATGTATATGGAGTAATTGGTACAACGCTGTTTCACGCAATTGCACCGGAATATTTTGGGACATTGCATGATTCATTGCTAACGTTATTCCAAGTTATCACACTTGAGTCATGGGCTAGTGGCGTTATGCGCCCGATTTTGGCAGAGGACCCATCTTCATGGTGGTATTTTGTCACGTTTATTTTATTTGGCGCCTTTGTTATCGTGAATCTTTTTGTTGGCGTCATTGTGAACAATGTGGAAGAGGCTAACCGAGAGGAGACACCTTCACCAACAGATGTTAAATTGGCAGAAGTGCAAAAAGAATTGGCAGAGATTAAAACGTTGCTAAAAAGAAGGAACGAATAATAGATTCTATAAAAAAGCCGAACAAGTTCGCATTAGTTTGCGCATGCTTGCTCGGCTTTTTTTGATGATCAATGATTAGCAAGGATTAAGCTTCATCCATTAGTTCTGCTACAATTTCATACGAACGTAAACGATCTTCCATATGGTATATTTGGCCACTAATAATCATTTCATCTGCTTGTGTCTCTTTAAGAAATGCTTCGAGCCCTTTTCTGACCGTCTCTTTGCTACCAATAATGGTAGTCCGAGGATCGAGTGATTGTTCCACTGCAGCTTTCTCCATAGGAGTCCATACTTCATCCATATTTTCTACTGGTGGTTGAAGTTTTGTCGGTTTCCCTTTGCGAATACTTAGGAATTGCTGTTGTTGGGATGTGGCGATATACTGAGCCTTTTCATCCGTGTCGGCTGCAATAACATTAACCCCTACCATTGCGTATGGTTTCTCCATTTTCTCCGTTGGCTGGAAATTTTCTCGGTAAAGACGTAATGCAGGTATAGTGTATGCTGGTGCAAAATGGCTTGCAAAAGAAAACGCGAGCCCTTTCTGTGCAGCAAGCCTTGCGCTGAAGTCACTGGATCCAAGCAGCCAGATTGGAATATCTAATCCTTGACCTGGGACAGCTTTTACTCGTGATACAGGTTCGTCTGAGAAATAGTCCTGCAATTCATTTACTTGCATAGGAAAGTCCTCTACACTCATCCCAAGTGTTCTTCTTAGTGCGTAGGCAGTAGCCTGGTCACTTCCAGGTGCACGTCCTAAGCCCAGATCAATTCGACCAGGAAATAAAGACTCCAATGTGCCAAATTGTTCGGCAATGACGATTGTGGCGTGGTTTGGCAGCATAATACCACCGGCACCCACTCGAATTCTTTCTGTCTTTTCAGCTATATGCCCCATAATGACAGAGGTTGCAGAACTGGCAATACCAGGCATGTTATGATGCTCTGCAAGCCAATATCGGTTAAAGCCTAGCTTTTCCACATGCTGTGCCAACTGTACGCTGTTTTGAAACGACTCTCGTGGATTACTTCCTTCTTTTACTGCTGCAAGATCAAGGACAGAGAGCGGTATATTATGAAATGTTTTTGATTTTGTTGTCATCATATTCACTCCTCACGATTTCTTATTAAGAAATATTACGTCTAAAATGAGCAAACGTCCACTAATCAGCCTGCCAATTTTCTGGTAATAACAGACTGAAATATTTAAAAAGAAGTTGGTAAACTTAGTTTGTTTTAAGGTTTAAATTTAAAACAAAGAAACGAAAGAAAAATGTCATAAATTTAAAGTTTTTGTGAATTTTCCTGTAGTAAACGTAAAACCCTTGTCTTTTATACATTGTAAGCGTATATAAAAAAGAAAAGTGTTGATTTGGTAGCGTTTACATTTACTGAATTTTTATAAAAATGCATGAACATAACTTATCAGAATTTTGAGTTAAAAAGTAATTTATGGTATGATATTTCTACTATCCTTTTTTACACGTTAGAAAAGTTAGAAATCTTAGCTATATAAGAATAGTCAACATAGTTAACGTTTTTAACTTCCACATTCGCTAAAAGATGAGCGAATGCGGATGTTCTAACCACCCTGGTTTGATCCCCCCGTATAAACTTTTTCAAGGACCAAAATGTACGCTTAAAGATAGAAGGGAGATGTTGTGATGACAAGGAATGGCTTCCCGCAAAGGCAGGGACTTTATCATCCGGATTTTGAGCATGAGGCATGCGGCATTGGGATGATTGCAAATATAAATGGTAAACCAACACATAATATTGTTCAAAATGCGATAAATATTCTTTGTAATTTGGAGCACCGGGGTGGGCAGTCAGCTGACACGAGCACAGGGGACGGAGCAGGGATCTTAACGCAAATCCCAGATCGTTTTTTTCAAAAACAATGTGCCAAGGAAAATATTACGTTACCTAACAAGGGTGATTATGGAGTAGGAATGGTTTTCCTTCCACAGGATCATGAGGTAAGGATGCGGAGCAAGGAATTGTTTGAAGAGATTATTGAACAAGAAGGGCAAACATTTCTTGGTTGGAGGCCGGTACCGACAAATGAATCGTTCATCGGAAAAGTAGCAGCGAAAAGTAAACCAACTATACGGCAGATTTTCATTGAGAAGTCAGAAGATATTAAGGATCAGATGGCGTTTGAAAGAAAAATGTATGTGATCCGGAAGCGAATCGAACAGGAAGTGGCAAAGATTCCTGAGTATGATGACATTTATATAAGTAGCTTATCTTCTCGCACCATTGTTTATAAAGGAATGCTAATCCCAGAACAGTTGGATGCGTTCTATATTGATTTAAATCATCCAGATTTTAAATCAGCATTGGCGCTAGTTCACTCACGTTTTAGTACGAACACATTTCCAAGCTGGAAACGATCACATCCAAATAGATATACCATCCACAATGGAGAATTTAATACATTGCGAGGAAATGTAAATTGGATGCGCGCTCGTGAGCAGCTATGTGCATCAGAGCATTTTTCAGAAGAAGATATGGAAAAAATCCTCCCTGTAATTGATGCAGATGGCAGTGATTCCTCTATCTTTGACAATACATTTGAGTTTCTTCACTTATCAGGACGTTCCCTTGCGCATACAGCCATGATGATGGTACCTGAGCCATGGGCGAATGATGCGTCCATTAAGGAAGAAAAGCGCGATTTTTATGAATATCATAGTACATTAATGGAACCATGGGACGGGCCGGCAGCACTAGTTTTTACTGATGGTAACCAGATAGGTGCCTGTCTTGATCGTAATGGTTTGCGCCCGGCACGTTATTATGTAACGAAAAGTGGAATGATCGTACTAGGCTCCGAGGTTGGAGCGCTTGATATTTTCGCAGATGATATTTTGTATAAAGACAGACTACAGCCTGGGAAGATGCTTCTTGTTGATCTGGAAAAGGGGATTATAGTCCCTGATGAAGGTATCAAAATGCAGGTTGCCTCAGAGGAACCTTATAAAGAATGGTTGAAAAATAAAATTGATCTGAAAGACATCCCTGATGTCATGAATAACCAGCCATCATATAAGGGGAAGAAGTTACTTGAGCAGCAGTTCGCTTTTGGTTATACAAGAGAAGAATTGAATAAAATTATTAAGCCGCTAGTTGAAGATGGGAAAGATCCAATTGGTTCGATGGGCTACGATTCACCGCTTGCTGTGCTATCGAAAAAGCCACAGCTTTTATATAACTACTTTAAACAATTGTTCGCCCAGGTTACGAACCCACCTATTGATGCTATTCGTGAGCAAATTATTACAATGGTCGAAACAACAATTGGTGCTGAAGGAAATCTGGTTGCTCCCCAAGCTGACAGCTGTAAGCATATTCGCCTTGAAACACCAATCATGACGAATAGTCAGTTGGAGAAATTAAGAGTTCGTCAAATTGATGGGTTCCAGACCGCAACCATTTCCACTTTATTTAAACGTAGTAAAGCAGAGGGAACCCTTGTGCAAGCAATGGAAAAGCTATTTATTAAAGCAGATGAAGCGATAGCAGAAGGGACTACCCTGTTAATTCTTTCCGACAGAGGAGTAAGTGAAGAAAAGGTTGCCATCCCAGCATTGCTGGCCGTATCTGGGTTGCATCACCATTTGATCCGCAGAGGGATACGTACAAAAGTCAGCTTACTTGTAGAATCTGGGGAACCTAGAGAAGTGCATCACTTTGCGACACTAATTGGTTATGGTGCGGAAGGAATAAATCCATATTTGGCCTTTGATACTATTCATGAGTTAGTAGATAAGCAAGAGTTAGAGGCTATTACACCTAATCAAGCTGTGGAACAGTATGTTCACTCTGTGACGGATGGGATTATCAAAATCCTTTCGAAAATGGGGATTTCCACCATCCAAAGTTATCGTGGAGCGCAGATCTTTGAAGCAGTTGGTATCCATACAGACGTAATTGATAGGTATTTCACGGGCACTGCCTCTCGTTTAGGTGGAATTGGTATGGACATGATTGAAAAAGAAACCATCATGCGCCATGAGAAAGCCTTCCAAGAAGCGCGCGGCTCCAATTATGCCTTAGAAGCTGGAGACGAATTTCAATATAGAGGAAATGGTGAAGATCACCAATACAATCCTAAAACGATCCATACACTTCAGCATGCTTGTCGTACCAATAATTATGATGTGTTTAAGGAATATACGAGCCTTTTGACTGATGAAACAAACAATCTTCAGTCACTACGAGGTTTACTAGCATTTAAAAAACGTACCCCTGTCCCAATTGAAGAAGTAGAGTCAGTTGAAGAGATTTGTGCGCGGTTTAAAACAGGTGCCATGTCCTACGGCTCGATTAGTCAGGAAGCACATGAAGCACTGGCCATTGCGATGAATCGAATTGGTGGACGAAGTAATACAGGGGAAGGCGGAGAATCTGCTGACCGTTTTACACCCGATGAAAACGGAGATTCTAGAAGAAGTTCGATTAAACAGGTTGCTTCGGGCCGGTTTGGCGTAAATAGTCATTATCTTGTGAATGCTGACGAGATTCAAATAAAGATAGCGCAAGGGGCAAAACCAGGAGAAGGTGGGCACTTACCTGGTAAAAAGGTATATCCATGGGTTGCAGAAGTCCGCGGCTCTACACCAGGAGTTGAGTTGATTTCTCCGCCACCACACCACGATATTTATTCTATCGAAGACTTGGCAGAGCTGATCCATAACTTAAAAAATACGAATCCAAATGCCAGAATAAGTGTGAAGCTTGTATCTGCTGTCGGTGTAGGAACTATAGCTGCAGGTGTTGCAAAAGGGAGAGCAGATTTAGTTCTAATTAGCGGCTATGATGGTGGAACCGGCGCAGCTCCGCGTACAAGTTTAAAGCATACAGGTCTTCCTTGGGAAATTGGCCTTGCTGAAACACACCAAACCTTAATGCTGAACGGCTTACGTGATCGCATTGTGGTAGAGACAGACGGAAAGATGATGACAGGCCGCGATGTCGTACTTGCCACTTTGCTTGGAGCAGAGGAGTATGGTTTTTCTACAGCACCGCTCGTAGTGCTCGGTTGTGTCATGATGCGTGTTTGCCATATGGATACATGTCCTGTTGGGATTGCGACACAAAATCCAGAGCTCCGAAAGAAATTTATGGGAGACCCTGAGCATGTCGCTAATTTCATGCGATTTATTGCTAAAGAAGCGCGTGAATTAATGGCAGAGCTTGGTTTCAGAACGATAAATGAGATGATTGGACGTACAGATGTACTGGAAGTAAATGATGCGGTTGATCACTGGAAAGCGAAAGGAATCGACCTTAGTCCATTACTCTATCAGCCAGATCTTCCTGCAAAAGTAGGTAGATATGCGACTATAAAGCAAGACCATGGAATTGAAAGAACATTGGACTATCAAGAGTTACTTCCTAATTGCAGAAAAGCCATTGAAGAAAAGAGCCCTGTGGAGTTTACTACCGCAATCCGAAACATTAACCGGGTTACCGGTACGTTACTTGGTAGTGAAATAACTAAATTATACGGTGAAGAAGGTTTACCAGAAGATACAGTCAAACTGAATTTTAATGGATCTGCCGGCCAAAGCTTTGGTGCTTTTATCCCGCCTGGTATGACGTTACGATTAATTGGAGATGCCAATGATTTTGTCGGAAAAGGCCTATCTGGTGGTAAAATCATCGTCCATCCAGACCCGATCGTGACATTCCCGCCAGAGAAAAATACCATTATTGGAAATGTGGCATTTTACGGTGCATCTCGTGGGGAAGCATACATTCGTGGAATAGCAGGCGAACGTTTTGCTGTAAGAAACAGTGGTGCCACCATCGTTGTAGAAGGTGTTGGGGATCATGGCTGTGAGTATATGACAGGTGGGAAGGTTGTTGTGCTAGGGACAGCTGGCAGAAACTTTGCCGCTGGGATGTCAGGTGGTGTTGCTTATATTCTTGATGAGGACGAAAGCTTCCACACCAAAGTCAATGCAGAGCTTGTACATGTAGAGCAAGTCAAGGATAAAGAAGAACTGGATGCATTGTACCAGCACATTCAACAACATGTCCTTTACACGAATAGCTCACATGCTGAACGAATTTTAACCTATTGGGATAAATATATACCGCAATTTGTTCGGGTAATTCCAAAAGCTTATGTGAAAATCCAAGATCGAATCAAAGCATTGAGAGAAAGCGGATTAACCAAGTTTGAGGCTGAAATGACAGCTTTTGAAGAAAGTAAGCAGCCTGTAGAAAAAACGAAAACCGTAACAGCAGTAGGCGCTCTGCAATAACGTGTTCCAAGTATAGTAAAGGAGGACCTATCAATGGGGAAACAAACGGCTTTTATGGAATATGAAAGAAAGGTCAGGGACGAGAGAGATCCTGAGGTCCGAATTAAGGATTGGAATGATTACACAATACCCATGACAGAAAAGGAAGTACAAGTACAAGGGGCACGTTGCATGGATTGCGGCGTCCCTACCTGCCATGTGGGATTGGAGCTAAATGGGGTCACTTCAGGCTGTCCAGTTTATCACCTTATCCCTGAGTGGAATAATCTAGTCTATGAAGGTAAATGGAAGGAAGCGCTGGAAAGAGAGCATGAAATGAATAATTTCCCGGAATTCACAGGGATGGCTTGCCCTGCTCCGTGTGAAGGGGCATGTGTACTAGGGATAAATGAGCCCCCCGTTGCAATAAGGACGATTGAACGGTCCATTATTGAGAAGGGCTTTGAAGAAGGGTGGGTTGTAGCTACGCCACCAGAAAAACGTACTGGTAAAAAGGTGGCTGTAATCGGTTCAGGCCCAGCTGGGCTGGCTGCTGCGGCGCAACTTAACAAAGCAGGACACACGGTAACAGTATTTGAAAGAAACGACCGTGTCGGTGGGTTATTGACTTATGGTATTCCGGAAATGAAGCTTTCCTATGATGTAGTAAAACGCCGTGTCTCTATTTTAGAAGAAGAAGGGATCACGTTTATTACGAATACGGAGGTTGGGAAAGATATTTCGGTAAAAGAACTTAAAGAATCTTTTGATGCCACCATCCTTTGCGGAGGCGCCACCGTGCACCGTGATATCCAGGTAGAAGGAAGTTCGTTAAAGGGCGTACATCCAGCAATGGATTTCCTGCATGCTAATACAAAAAGCCTCCTTGATTCTAATTTGGAGGATGAAAACTATATTTCAGCTGAAGATAAAAATGTGATTGTAATTGGCGGTGGGGATACAGGAACAGATTGCCTGGCAACCTCAGTAAGGCATAATTGCAAGAGTCTCACACAATTTGATATATATGATAAAAAAGGGCTGGTTAGAGATATCGAAACGAATCCTTGGCCTCAGTACCCAACGATACATCGTGTAGAATACGGACATAAGGAAGCCTCCAGTGTACTTGGTGAGGACCCACGTGCCTATGCTGTCATGACAAAGAAATTTGTAGGGGATGAAACGGGCCATATTAAAGAAGTCCATACGATCAATGTGAAGCTGCGTTTCGATGAAAATGGCAACAAGGTAAGGGAGGAAATCCCAGGAACAGAAAAAGTCTGGCCAGCAGACCTAGTATTAATTGCCATCGGCTTTAAGGGTCCTGAGCAAGACCTTATTAGTCAAATGGAAGTTGAGACAACAGCTAGGTCTACAGTGAAAGCAACGTATGGCGAATACACTACGAACGTAGATGGCGTTTTTGCTGCTGGTGACATGCGTCGCGGTCAAAGCCTCATT
The DNA here is from genome assembly GCF_059758495.1 of Oceanobacillus sp. GQ8. Lineage (NCBI taxonomy): Bacteria > Bacillati > Bacillota > Bacilli > Caryophanales > Bacillaceae > Oceanobacillus > Oceanobacillus sp. GQ8. The sequence continues at coordinate 427,962 of NZ_JCAXEV010000002.1, forward strand.
GTTTGGGCTATAAACGAAGGCAGAGAAGTGGCAAGAGAATGTGATCGTTACCTAATGGGAGAAACAGTTTTACCATAAGATGATAGAAGCTAAGTAAACCAAATGCCAGACTTTATACGAATTCTGTGATTAGAGTTCAAATAATGTCTGGCATTTTTTTATAGTCCCTAATCGATAAAAGCGGATGTAAATACGTAGACTCCTTGAAAATGCTATAACATTTTCTGCGTGCGATGCTTTGCTGACGTAGCCTTTCTTGTCCAGCGGGAACAGCACGATTCCGAAGGCCCCGGAAGAAGCGACCTTTGCTTCTGAGGAGACTAAGGCCGTGCCCGCGGAAAGCGAAGTGTTTTCAGTAGCGTAATTATTGATTATACTTCATAGTAAGTTTCTAAAAAAATCATGTTATATACCTACTTTCTTAAATTAGTGTGCTTATTTTGTTATTCAATTGGGTTTGCAAGAGATAGCGACATGAAGTAATATAGTATGGTAAGTAATATGCAATGCTTTTTAAGTAAATTCTTTTCTCTGGAAGAGGAGTTACTGGAAATGAGGGTAAATATAAAAATGAGTAAACAATCCATTTATGGACTGACATATGATCAATTATCTGATTGGTTGATGGAACGGGGCCAACAACGGTTCCGAGTTGACCAAGTTTGGAACTGGCTGTATAAAAAACGCGTTGGTCAGTTTTCTGAAATGAAAAACGTGAACAAACAGACCATTGAGCTATTAGAAAAACATTTTGTGTTGCATACTTTGGACGAGGAAATCAAACAAGAATCGAAGGATGGAACCATTAAATTTCTGTTTAAACTAGCAGATGGCAATCTAATCGAAACTGTGTTAATGCGTTTCAATTATGGTTTGTCTGTTTGTGTTACGACACAGGTCGGCTGTAATATCGGTTGCACCTTTTGTGCAAGCGGATTGCTAAGAAAAAACAGAGATTTAACAAGCGGGGAAATTGTTGAGCAAATCATGAACGTACAGAAGCATTTGGATGAACGTGGAGACGGGGACAGAGTTAGTCATATCGTCGTAATGGGAATCGGCGAGCCTTTTGATAACTTCACAAATCTAATGGACTTCCTATATGTCGTAAATGACGATAGAGGATTAAATATTGGTGCACGCCATATCACTGTATCGACTAGTGGACTTGCGCATAAAATTTATGAATTTGCCGACACAGGTATTCAAGTAAATCTTGCTATCTCGATCCACGCTCCAAATAATGAGCTAAGAACGAGAATTATGAAGATAAATAAAGCATTCCCAATTGAAAAGCTGATGAAATCTGTAGATTATTACCTGGAAAAAACCAATCGCCGTATAACCTACGAATACATCATGCTACGGGATGTTAATGACCATAAAGAAGAAGCGGAGCAGCTGGCGAAGTTACTGTACAACCATCGCCATTTGGCCTATGTTAACTTGATTCCGTATAACTCTGTTGATGAGCATAACCAATATCAGCGCAGTGAATCTGCTACCATTCAAGCATTCTTTGAGACCTTGAAAGAAAAGGGAATCAACTGTGGCGTTCGTTGGGAAAATGGCGCAGATATCGATGCAGCCTGCGGTCAGCTTCGAAGTAAACAAATAAAGAAAACCAATGCAGTATAAGAAAAAACCTGAACCGGGGCTATTTAGTACCTGTTCAGGTTTTTTCTTATTATAAGAGGAGCCATGACTTATTTAAACCTAGCGGATAATGACATGGTCGATGTACCATTTTTTGCCGTGACCCGATTTTTCCCTGTTTCTTTCGACTGTAGCAGTAGATCATCTGCGTAGACATAGGCCCGTTTTATCTCCGTTTCACCACCTGTTTTATAATAATATAACCCAAACGAGGCAGTATAGTTGATGTCTAGCTGTTCTGACTTGTATTCTGTGTGGACTGGACTGCTCTCGACATCCAGTCGTATTTTTTCCAAAAGCTCCACACATTGTTGGAATGAGCGGTGCCTAAGGAAGGTGGTAAACTCTTCGCCACCACTTCGGATTAAACAGTCATTTCCCTGGAGATTGTTCTGCAATGTAGTAGCATAATGCTGTATCACGTGGTCTCCTACCGCATGATTATACGTATCATTTATTCGTTTAAACGTATCAATATCCGAAACAAGTACCCCGATACATTCACCGCTCTTATTTAATTCTTGCATGATTTTATCCATATAGGTGCGATTATGCACCCCTGTTAAGAAATCAGTATACGCCATTTGTTCAAATTGATCTCGCTCCAATTTATGCTGGATGGTTTGAGATTTTACCATAAAAGAGCGACTGACAAGGTAGTTCAAAATAAATAGAGCAATTACCATTTCCCATTGTTGTTCCATGAGAAGTAGGACGAGCAACCCATTCGAAAATGCTGTTTTCCCCATGTCAAGTATGCTGCGGCTTCTTAAAAAATCCCAAGCTTCTTTTTTTGAAGTAATATCTCCTGTGAAGGAAAATATGGTAATTAAATATAGGTCTGATAGTAGAGAGACCACAATTACAAGTAAGATAACTAATAACCAAAATCCAAAAGGAATAACTTGAAACGAAGGATACAAGGCTTGAAATAGGAAAAACGCAATGGAGTTGTTTAAAGTAAATGCTCCAATATTGTAAAAGGTATGTAGAAATTCATCTGGATCGGCGGTATTGGAATATTTACGATTAAAATAGACGATAAAGCGTTGAACAAACTCAAAAATAAACAGACCAAGTGGACCTGCCAACAGTCCAAAGGAAAGACCGTAAGAGATGCCGTAGTCCATGTTTACTTTTCCTTTTTTAACTACAATGGTTAGGTTAGAGTAAAGTGTAGAAAAAAGCCAGTATAATAGAATTGCTTTAAAGAATAAGGGTTTATTACCTATAATTTCACCATACAATAGTGCGACAATCAGCGAAACAATGAAAATACTTATTATAAATAGTTTCAGTCGCATACCTAATCTTCCTCTCTAGAACGTAGGCATAAAATCCTACTTTCATTTTAATTTTAGCACATTTTTTTCCAATATGTTCAAAATATTATTATAATTATTTTTTGGTAGGATAGCCTTGTTGTTTATCACAATTATCCTCCGGGTAGAGTTTAGGGGAGAGTCATGTTACATTACTAGACTTAACTATCATTAAGGAGGCTAAGGGGCATGAGTGATAAGCGTAAAGTAGATGGCAATAGTAAAAATGAGCAACTAGAAGAATATCGAGTAGACGACAAAGGGAAAAAGCTAACTACAAATCAAGGTTTAAGAGTAGCCGAAGATGAGTTCTCCCTTAAAGCGGGAGAGAGAGGTCCCACGCTAATGGAAGATTTTCATTTCCGTGAAAAAATGACACATTTTGACCATGAGCGGATTCCTGAGCGAATTGTACATGCAAGAGGCTATGCTGCACACGGTGAATTTGAGTTATACGAATCAATGAAACCCTATACCAAAGCCAAGTTCTTACAGGAACCTGGTTCTAAAACCCCGGTCTTTGTTAGATATTCGACTGTAGCCGGATCGAAGGGTTCTGGTGAACTGGCAAGGGATGTTCGTGGGTTTGCAACCAAATTTTACACAGAAGAAGGAAATTATGACCTTGTGGGAAATAACATTCCTGTATTTTTTATTCAGGATGCAGTGAAGTTTCCGGACTTAATTCATGCCGTGAAACCAGAACCGCATAACGGGATACCGCAGGCGGCATCTGCACACGATACTTTTTGGGATTTTGTAGCAAACAATCAAGAAACAGCACATATGATTATGTGGCATTTGTCAGATCGGGCAATCCCGAGAAGTTTTCGCATGATGGAAGGGTTTGGAGTACATACTTTCCGTTTTGTGAATGAGGAAGGAAAAGCACACTTTGTAAAGTTTCATTGGAAGCCAAAATTGGGAATTCATTCAACCGTGTGGGACGAGGCACAGAAGATTAATGGGAAGAACCCAGACTTCCATCGTGCTGATCTATATGATGCGATTGAAAGCGGCAATTATCCAGAGTTTGAATTTGGCGTCCAAGTTATCCCTGAAGAAGAAGAGTTTTCGTTTGATTTTGATATCCTTGATCCAACTAAAATTTGGCCAGAAGAAGATGTACCAGTAAAAATCATTGGTAAGATGACCTTAAATCGGAATGTTGACAATGTATTTGCCGAGACAGAACAGGTTGCCTTCCATCCGGGGCATGTTGTGCCAGGGATTGATTTTACAAACGATCCATTACTACAGGGAAGGTTATTCTCCTATACGGATACACAGTTGATACGTCTTGGGGGCCCTAACTTCCATGAACTGCCTATTAATCGACCAGTATGTCCATTTCATAATAATCAACGGGATGGGTACGGCAGACACACGATTAATAAAGGCCAAGTAAGTTACCATAAAAACAGTCTAGCTGATAATACTCCTGAGACCGTAGCTCCAAAAGAAGGTGGCTATGAACATTACCAAGAGAAGATGGAAGGGAGAAAGGTGAAGGCAAGGAGTGGGAGTTTTAAGGACCATTTCTCACAAGCTACATTATTTTGGAATAGCATGAGTAAACCTGAAAAAGAACACATCATAGAGGCTTTTTGCTTTGAGCTTGGTAAGGTGCAAAGCAAAGATGTTCAGCAACAAGTAGTGGACATGTTTGCAAATGTTAATCTAGATATGGCTAGAGAAATAGCGGACAACATTGGAGTAAAGGAACCTACAGAGGGTGGCTCAGAAGTAACAAAAGTTTCTCCAGCCTTAAGTCAGGAAAACAGTACAAAATCCGTGGCCACGCGTAAAATCGCTGTGTTACTAGATGAAGGCTATAACGGCGAGGTGGTGAACAATTTCGTGCAGCAATTGAAGAAGCAGGGGATGGAACCAGAAATCATTGCTTCGAAACTAGGAAAGTTGAAAACGGACAAAGGTCCTCAACTTGAAGTAGATAATACTTTCCTGACAGTAGATTCTGTACTATATGACGCCGTGTATGTAGCAGGTGGTGCTAGACAAGACAAAACCTTCCGGGACAAGGCTGGTTACTTTATGAAAGAAGCCTTTTCACATTTCAAACCAATTGGTACTACTAATGAGGGAGAGGAATTGTTAAAACTTCTCGGTATTTCCTCCATAGCTGCTGGTGTAATAACAGAAGATTCCACGGAGAGCTTTGTTTCTCGGTTTACAGAGGCTGTAAAACAACATCGATTCTGGGAAAGAGATGTAGGATAAAAACAAAATAAACAAGTGCGTTGGTAAGAAAAAAGATTCCAGTTATCATAATGTGATAACTGGAATCTTTTTTGTTGTAGCGTTAATAAAACTGGTTGTATATGCGGATTTTAATATACCCTGCACTTATTCTTTGTCTGTAAAGAGAGTTACGCTAGGTTCACCGCCATTCTTCTTATAGAAGCGATAAACATAGTCGTCGGTAATGGCTTTAACTTCTTTGCTAAGAAAAAGCATTGGTATCACATTGAAGATGACTACAAAGGCAAGCATCAGATCAAGAAACTGCCAAACAAATTGCAAGCCACCAATTGCTCCGATATATATTGCCACAAGGTATACGATACGCATTGATTTCGCTGCGGTTAAACCTGATAAGAATTCGGCTTGTTTTTCTCCAAAGAATATGAGAATCCCAATCGTTGTAATAACAAAGAACAATAGGAATATAGCAACAAATATGCCACCAAACGTTGTTCCGTAGAAATCAGAAAAGGCAACGGTAATCATGCTAGAGGCATTTGCTGACTCTACTTTTGTCCATGCACCTGTGATGAGGACAAGAATACCAGAAACCGTACATATGACGATGGTATCAATAAAGACACTAAAGACTCCCCAGAAAGCTTGTTTTGAAGGGTGGTCTGTCTGCGCTGGGGCGTGAGCGATAGGCCCAGTGCCTAAACCAGCTTCATTGGAATACAGCCCGCGAGCGATCCCCCAGCGGATGGCCTGTGCGATTGCGGCCCCTGCAAAACCTCCTGTGGCAGAAATTGGAGTGAACGCATGGGTGAAAATTAAGTTAAACACAGTTCCTAGCTGATCTACATTTGCGATGATCACGATTAAAGCTAATGCTAGATAGGTTAAAACCATAAAAGGTACAAGTTTATCGGTAACATTGGCAATCCTTTTTATTCCACCAATGATAATGACTCCAATTACAATAAGTACTCCGATGCCTGTTGCTTGTACGGGCCAATTAAATGCTCCCTGAAGCTGTGTAGCGATTGAGTTTGACTGCACCATAACGCTAGGAATAGCTTCCAGCATTAGAAAGACGGCAAACAAGATGGCTATCGTCTTCCAGCCTAATGCCTTGCGTATATAGTACTGCGGGCCACCTACCCACTCACCTTCTTCATTTTTCTCTCTGTATTTCATACCAAGCACAATCTCACTATACCTCGTAGCCATTCCTATTAACGCGACCATCCACATCCAAAAAAGGGCGCCTGGACCACCGAGTGAAATGGCTACGGGAACACCAACGATGTTTGTAGCTCCGGCCGTTGACGCGAGAGCAGAAGTGAATGCTTGAAAGGGGGTAATGGTTCCCTTTTGTTTGTTCTTTTTAAAGACTTGTCCAATCGTCTTGCTAATGATGTGCCCAAACATCCGAAATTGAAAGAACTTTAAACGGAAGGTGTACAATAACCCTGTAATGATTAAGAGAACGGATAATACATAAGTCCAAAAGAAATCGGATATGGTTGCGATTAAATCTTCAAATCCTGTCATGTTGTCATCTCCAATTTATAAATTTGTTTTTCTCCGATACCCGGTCATGATAAAAGTTAGTCATTAATTTATTAAGAAAGTCATGTTTACACTATCCGTAAACATGTAAACAACTATGTATACAAAAGTAAACAATAATGCAAACATGTATACAATATAGTTTACAAACTGATATAACAACGAATGCAAAATTGCACACATGTATACATAAAAGAATGCGAAAATAGTAGGATTGCTATTTTCCAAAAAAACTATTAACCTAGTAATTACGGTTAATATAATTAGAAAAGCGAAATCGGCCGTTTAGAAACGTTGCAACTGTAGTGAATCAACTGAAATAAAGGAATCAAGATGAGGGACGAATCGTTGATGACTTTCACCGCAAGGGTATAAGTGCGACTAGGCCTCTGGTTGGCACCAATCGGCAAGTCTTCTTTATTGTAGGGCGATTTGCGAAGTTGGATAGTTTCTGGCCGATGGAGCTAGCCAAAGAAAAGCGAGAAGCCTGTTAAGCAATGTTGAACTGGTGGATTCGCTAGTCTTACTATTATATTTTCCTATCTATATAAAAAGGAGATTTTCTATTATGATAAAATCAAGAATTGCAGCAGTGGATGTAGGAAATGATGCCTTGAAAGCAAACTTTGGAAAAATGGAGAATGAAGTCTATATTCCAAATGTGGTTGCACAGGACATGGAGGACCGTCCGGTTATCGGAATAGAAGAATTGGATGAAAAAGATGTATTAGATAATATACATATACGCGTACACTCCCCTGCCCTAGAGGAGAACAACGTTGTTTATCGCGTTGGTAATTTAGCTACAAAAACGAATAACTCAACAGAGCTTGACATTGGGAGTAATAAATCCGAAGAGGATCAGACGCTTGTAATGCTATTTGCGTCGCTGGCGCTGGATGCAGTAGAATCAGGTGCATTTAAAGCAGGGAAAAATGATGTAGTGGATGCGAACTACACACTTGGTACTGGATTGCCATTACGTGAAGTGAAAGAAGGAAAGGATGTTGGCTACAGATCCCAACTCTTAGGTTCCGTGCATCAAATTGAATTTTTAATTACGCCAAAACATCAAGGGAAAAAAGTGAACATCAAATTTGATGAAGTAAAGGTGTATCCAGAAGGCTTCGCTGCCTATGTTAACCTCATCATGGATAATGATCTTAACGTTATCAACAAGGAATTAATTGATAAACAGATTCTTATTCAGGATATTGGTGGTTTATCAACAGATATTGCGGTTATCCGAAATCGTAACGTGGATGACGATAAAGCACAAGGTTTCAATTTAGGTGTATCCGAGTCATTGGAGCAAATTCGCGAAGAAATACGGATTAAGCATGGCGTAGAGCTGGACAGCCGTAGAGATGTGGTTGACATTATAACGAGAAATAATGACAGACACCATATTATGGTAAAGGGAAGCAGAACAAATGTGCATGATATTACAGATCACATTTTGCTTGAACTCGCCAAGAAGGAATATAGATTCCTTCGTAACGTATGGGCAAAAAATTCTCAATCCGAGATTTGCTATTTTGTTGGAGGCGGATCTGCTGTCCTTAAAGATTATCTGAAAGCATTAAATAATAAGCTTGATGGGTACAATATCGAGTTCTTTGAAGATGAAAATGAGAGTATCTGGATGATGGCAAATGCTTACTACAAGCTAGTTACAGATTTTGCGAGAAAAGCAGAAAAAGAAAAAGTAAAAGAAGAGACAACTACCACAGCTAAAGCTAAGTAGGGTGAGTGTGCATGACAAAGAAAACAATTGAAAGAGGGCAGTCGATCACATTCCGTGTGCCTTCTGATACACCTGATTATCTTTTAAAGCAGCTACAACAATTAAAGGAAACAGCGCGCAGAAACTTTTCAAGTGAAATTGCGCAATTTGTCTTGAAGGGGCTAAATGAGGATCATACAAGGGAACGGGAAACCATTACCGTTCCCCTCCCCCAAAAGCTAACAAAAGAACAAAAAAGCTGGCTTAAGCATGAACATTCGGAAGCGCTGATCGGAAGTCTTATCTATCAGTTATTAAGTGATCCAATGCGTGCTACAACCTTGCTTGCTTCACTTAACAGAGACGCCTATGATCTAAATGAAGACCCACCTACGTATGAGGCCAAGGAGCAAACGGAGAAAGAAGAATTCCAGCTTCCGAAAGATGTGGAGTTTGATTTAGATGATGTCGATATAGATGGCTTGGAGATAGAGCCAACCGAGAGTGTGAAGCAAGAGCAAGAAGAGGAAAACCCCTTAGGTGACTTCTTTGCCAGTATGAATAAATAGAAAGCTGTCATGATAAGTAAGCATACTTATTATGGCAGTTTTTTTGTGCTCCGGAAAGTATACAATTTAATAGCCCTACGTATTAGGGACACGTACACGTTTGCTAAAAGAAGAGCAAATGCGTTAACCACAAATAGGTTAATACATTCACTTTCATAAAAATATAAATTAAATAAGCTATCTGCGAAAACTTTTTTGAGATTTTTAAGGTATATAGAGTAGAACGTTATTTAAAAGGAGGATTGGCGCTGTTGATGGACAGAGAAAGCAAGCTCATAAAGAAGATTAAAAAAGGCGATCAGCGAGCGTTTAAGAAGTTGTATGACGTGTATGCCGACTACTCGCTCCGGACAGCGTATGGCATTACCGGAAATCAGGCTGACGCAGCTGATATTGTGCAAGAAGTTTTTATTAAATTATACCGAAACATAAACTTATTCGATATAAAAAGGCCATTTAAGCCATGGTTTTATCAATTATTAGTTAATGAGGCAAGGCGGTATATTGGAAAAAAGGCAAAGCAGGCAATCAGTGTTGAGTCAGAAGAATTACTTGATTATTTGCATACAGGCACAGAAGATGAAGTGGATTTTGAGGATCTCGAAATCGCGATGGATAAACTGGAAGAAAACCACCGTACTGTACTCATATTAAAATACCTGAACGATTTTACAGAAAAGGAAATAGCGGAAATTCTTGAGTTGAATCTAAATACTGTTAAATCACGACTGTATAAAGCGCGAAGGAAGCTGAAAACGTTAATGGGGGGTGTCGCAGATGAGGAATAAACAACAATTTGATGATAAATTGCGAGAGGAAATGCAAAAACGTATTCACGTTGATTCCGAACTAAAAGAAGAAACATGGAACAAAATTCATCAAAATATATTTGAAGCTAAACACCAAAGCAAATCGAAAAAGAAGAGCTTCGTTGCGGCATTAGGCACTATAGCAGCAGCAGTTATACTCCTTACATTCGGGCTGATGACAGATACTGGCCAGGCGATGATTCAAAATTTGAAAGATATGTTTGTAGAGGAAAAACAGGAAGAAATTGAAATAGAAGGTCAAAAGGAAGAGAGTAACACCCAACTGGAAACGAATGAAGCATTACGCTATGTCATCTATGTGGACGAAGACCGATACAAAATGGTCAAAGGAGAGGAAGCTGACCGTATCGAAACAAAGGAGCCGTTAGGTGATCGTTATCCAGATGTTTATATGGAGATTAGCCGAAGAGAGAATACGACAACGGAAGACGTTTTGCAAGATATTGAACAAGAAATAAAAGCTGATGGATTAGAAGTAGTTAGGCAGGAGCATGTAACAGAGCCGATTGAAGCAGAAGTAATTCAAGGGATGGGGAAGGAAACAACGAACGAATCCGGCAAAACAGGTCATCAATGGGATACGCCAATTCACCGATACTATGTGACCGAAACAAGAGAAAACCAAGTGTTTGTTATTAAACAGGCATACTTCTTGGAGGCGGAAGAAGGGCACGGAGCACGTTTTCATTATATGCTGGAGAGCTTTGAAATAGTGGAATAAAAAGAGGAGTGTTATCATGTGTGGTTTTGTTGGGGTGTTATTAAAAGAGGATGCATTACAATTTAGCCCAGACCATTTAGACGAAATTAAGGCTAGTAGCGACATTATTCACCATCGCGGTCCTGATGAGAATGGATTTTATTATGATTCTACTATTGCCCTCTCATTTAAGCGATTAAGCATAATTGATTATGAAGGTGGCCAACAACCATGGGCATTTGGAGAAGATCGCTATCATATGGTCTTTAATGGTGAAATTTATAACTTTAAACAATTACGCTCACAACTTGAGGAAAAAGGTTATGAGTTTATTACAAAGTCAGATACAGAGGTAGTTGGTGCAATGTTTTTAGATAAGGGAGTAGATGCTTTTGTAGAATTACGGGGAATGTTTTCTATTTTAATATGGGATAGACAAGAAAAAGCACTATATGGTGCAAGAGACGCCTTTGGAATTAAACCATTCTACTATACGGAGAGTGACAGCGAGCTTATACTGGCATCAGAAAAAAAGAGCATTACCTATTTATCTCAACAGCAAGCAATAAATGAAAGAGCATTACAACATTATATGTCATTTCAGTATGTACCAGATCCGATTAGTCTAACAGAAGGGGTAAACCGTTTAGAGCCGGGCCACTATTTTATAAAAGAATGGAAAGAGCCCATTAAAAAACAACGTTATTTTCATGCAACTTTTGAGCCGGCAATAGGGAATGAACAGCAAATTATTCGTTGTGTCCGAGACGTGCTCATTGACTCCGTTGAAAAACATATGCAAAGCGATGCGCCACTGGGAGCCTTTTTATCTGGGGGAATAGATTCGACTTTTATTGTTGCACTTGCGAAAGAAATTAATCCGCACATTAAAACCTTCTCGGTAGGGTTTGAGGAGAACGGTTACTCCGAGGTTTCTGTTGCAGAAAGAAGTGCCGAAGCAATGGGGGTACAAAATTCCAGCTATCATATCACTGCAGAAGAATATTTGAATGCACTGCCTAAGATAATGTGGCACATGGATGACCCATTGGCAGATCCGGCTTGTGTACCGCTTTATTTTGTTGCACAAGAGGCGGGGAGGCATGTCAAGGCAGTTCTTTCTGGTGAAGGGGCAGATGAGCTCTTTGGTGGGTACAATATTTACCGTGAACCATTATCTTTAAAGGGTTTTGATTATATGCCAAAAAAAGTGCTCCATCTCTTAAATCGGCTATCGGCTATTTTCCCAGAAGGGACGAAAGGGAAAAGCTTCCTAGAACGTGGAACGACTCCACTACAAAAAAGGTACATTGGGAATGCCAAAATGTTTGAGGAAGCTGATAAGGAGCAATTACTTCAACACTATTATAAAGAATCTGGATATGAAAAATGGACTTCACCGCTGTATCGAAATGTGGAGAATTCCCATAAGGTTCATCAGATGCAGTATATCGATATACACACATGGCTTCCGGGTGATATTTTGTTGAAAGCAGATAAAATGACAATGGCACATTCGCTTGAACTTCGGGTTCCTTTTTTAGATAAGGAAGTATTCGAGATTGCAAGACGTCTACCGGTGGAAGCCAACTTCACATCTGGCACCACTAAATCAATTTTAAGAAAAGCAGCTGAAGGAATTGTACCAGAACATGTAGTGGATCGAAGGAAATTGGGATTTCCTGTGCCGATCAGGGATTGGTTAAGAAATGAACTGTATGATTGGGCTAAAAAGCTCATTAATCAAAGCGAAACGAATCACTTGCTAAATAAGCAGGTTGCCATGGAATTATTGGATCGTCATGCTACCGGTAAAAGGGATTATTCCCGCAAGCTTTGGACGATTCTTATGTTCATGCAGTGGCACCAAGTCTTTGTTGAAAAGGAATATGACTTGGGCACACAAATTCAATTTAAGCAGTCTGCTAAGATGACCTCCTAGTATGCCAGCATAATAATAGAGATGTGTGTCAAACTAACTCTAAGAATTGAAGGTATAGGAGTTGTTTAGATGGAATTCGACTGGATTTGGAAGTCAATTATCATTGTATTAGGAGGGACCTTTTTATTACGGTTAGCAGGTAGAAAGTCAATCTCACAAATGACGTTGGCTCAAACAGTTATTATGATTGGGATTGGTTCTCTACTAATTCAGCCACTTGCTGGAGCGAATATTTGGACCACGCTAGGTGTCGGTACAGTGCTTGTTTTAACATTAATTGCGATGGAGTTTATCCAAATTAAAGGGGATTTTTTCGAAAATCTTATTACAGGTAAGTCCAAGGTTTTAATAAAAGATGGGGTTATACAAGAAGCGAGTTTGAAGAGGCTACGGTTAACGGTAGATCAATTGGAGATGAATCTGCGTCAACAGAACGTACAGCGAATAAATGACGTTCAGTGGGCAACACTTGAGCCCAATGGCCAGGTTGGTTTCACCTTAAAGCCAGATTCACAGCCAGTAACAAAAAAGGAATTTCAACAGCTGGCTGATGATTTAAAGACTTATTTGCAAACGATGACGCCAACGAAGGAAGTAGAACAGCTACGTAACCAGCTAGCGTCATTATCAGCCCAGGTTCAACAATCTAATATTGATTCAGAGGGGCTTTTCAAGGAAGTGCAATATAAGCATCATGAGAATACACCGCCAAAACGGTTGCAGTAGTCAATCCTTTAAAGGATTAGAGTCAGATAAAAGAACAGCATGAGATTATAATGTGCCATTGGTAAAACGAAGTGTTTTCTGTAATGGTTACTAAGCCTCCCCCTAACAATTTATTTAATATGTTAAGGGGGTGCACATTAAGTCCTAATTAGATCTTCAGCTTATCTATCAAACAGTGCTTTCATGTCGACATTTTCCCTCTTTTCAGGCGGTGTCTCGAACATAGGTTTCTTTGTAAAACCAAAAGCGCCGGCTATAAGATTACGGGGGAAGGTAGAAATCAGCTGATTATACTTCCCTGTATGCGCATTAAAGTTGCGGCGCGCTGCTTGAATTTGTTCTTCGATGTTATTGATCGAACGCTGAATATGCAGGTAGTTTTCATTAAACTGGATTTCCGGGTAGCTTTCCATGTTCATCATAATATTAGGCATTTCTTGCTGAAGAGTGTTATGCGCTTTAATTTTTTCATTCATATTAGGCGCATTCATGACACCTGTTCTTAACGCTGTTACATCTTTCAATACTTCCATTTCTTTATCCGTTGCAACTCGAGCTGTTTGAACCAGATTATCCAACTCATCTACTCGCTTCATTAAAAAAGCATCCAAATCACTAAAAGCATTTTCCACATTTACTTCCTGTTTCTTCATCTTGTTATAGCTCAAAATAAAAAATAAGATAAAAGTAACCGCTACAGCTACAATAATTATCATGCCTGTATCCATACAAACCCTCCTCGTTACGCTTTATTCTTTATTCCAAATTCTTAAATTAAGATTTAGTTCATCCACCAGTTCTAGGGCAATATTAATGTCGTGAAAGTAACCCTTCATTACTTCTTTCGTTAAAGGCAAATAGATGCTGAAGGTAAAATGCTCTTTTTCTGTTGGTAGCAAGAAATACATTTTGCCATCCTTGAAAGAGAAGTAAGGTGGATTTACAAAGTTTAATTGTGGGGAGTATCGTGCATTCATCGCAATCCGAGATGCTTCTTTAAATGAAGCTGGTTTGGGGATCTCTTTTGTTCGATCCCGTGTTGTAAAGGAAAGTAACCTGTTCATGAAATTTGGTGTCAGGATATATCTCGCTGTAATCTGATCTGTTGTTCGAACATCAAAAGTATCCATAAAGTCGATGTCTTCCAGTTCTACCTCTTCTAACCTATCCTTAATGTTCTTTTTCTGCTTCTTCGCAACCGTCCGGTCATTTTGTGGGGTGACAATGGTAAGCCCATCAAAATCCTTATTGAAATCAGCCACAAAAAAGAGGCCTTTGAATACTGGGAGGATACGTTGCTTTTTCTTACCTTCTCTATCTTTAAATGGAACAACATGGGAGGCTTTAACTTCCGAAAACATTAGTTCTGTTTTAGGTTGTCTGTTACCCGACGGATTTCCTTCTACACTGCTCCCTACACTTCCTTTAATAAAGTCATCCCCACTATACCGATTTGGGTCGATATCGAAAATGTTCGAGTTAATAAAATCCTCTTGCGGAACGTACCTCCTTCGAGAATAAGTAAATCTTCGGTTAATAAACTTCACAATATCTGTGACAAGCTCTTCCTTTATCTTTTTTTCAAGTTCCCTACGATTTCTTTCTATATCTTTAAAAATAAAGGTACAAATAAAAAGGATGCCAAAAAATAGATAGCCTATAATAAAAGGCCAAAAGAAATAGCTTAATAGTAATACGACAACAGCGGGCAATAGTTTCATTGCCTGCTTTTTGGTCAGGCCTATTGCTTTTCTTCTTTCAGCTTCCAGACGTTCAACATCGCTTTTTAGCTCTTCTTCATAATACGCATCAAATTCTTCCTCTGTTTTTGCAAATCGCTCAAGCTGGTATGCCTCATCCCACTTTTTCATCCGTTTCCTCTCCCGCTTTTTACTATGGATAGTATAGCAAATTATCCCAATAAACTAGGAAGATAAATGAAAAATAATCCAAAAGCACTATGCGCCAAGTCTTGTTTATCCTGATGGAAACAAAGGGAAGTAATAAACAACAGCAAATGAGGAGGAGAGGACATATGAACCACAAGAATGAAGGGAGAAAAATGCCCTTCACATCTGTCGGGAGTGGAAACGTACAATTAGTAGCTGAAAAGGTGCATTGCTATACAAACCAAATTGTGAATGTATGTTTTGTAGGTGATAAAGAGGAATGGGTGCTCGTTGATGCAGGGATGCCAGGTTCCGCCTCTAACATTAAGGCAGGGGCAGAGCAGTTGTTTGGCCAAGGAGCAAAGCCAAAGGCAATTATTTTAACACATGGACACTTTGACCATGTAGGTTCTGTAGTAGAACTTGTAGAGGAGTGGGGTGTACCGGTTTATGCTCACCCGTTAGAAGTTCCATACCTAACAGGTGAAACGCGTTACAATGAACCCGATCCAAGCGTGTCAGGTGGCATGGTGGCAAAGTTATCTGTATTCTTCCCAAATAGACCAGTCGATCTATCAGGGCATATCCACAAGCTACCACATGATGGGACAATTCCATTCATGCCTGGTTGGCAATGGATCCATACCCCTGGCCATACACCAGGACATATTTCTGCATTTCGTTTTACTGATAAAACGTTACTTGCAGGGGATGCGTTTACAACAGTGAAACAGGAAGATATGTTGGAGGTTGTACAACAGAAAATGGAGATTCATGGGCCACCAAGGTATTTTACCCCTGATTGGGAGGCTGCAGAAGCGTCAGTGAAAAAATTAGTACATCTGAAACCAGTTCATGGTGTAACGGGCCATGGTGTACCTGTTTCGGGTGACAAGTTGCTTGATGGGTTAACATATCTAGCTGATCATTTTAAAGAGATAGCCGTTCCGAGTCACGGACGATATGTAGATGGAGAGAAATAAGCAGAATTGAGGGAAACACAAATGCCGAATGGTAGTTGAGCATTAATAAGTGCTTAAATTCATTCGGCATGTTTTAATAGAATCCCTCCTCTTTATTAACTAGAAAAATAGTTGAGAGAGAAAAAATATTTTTTAGAAAGATAGTGGCTGAAAAATGGCTGAAAAACAAAGATTTCGGCAGGAAAGAAACAAAAATTAATGGTTTTTGTGAGGTTCAATCGTTGGTTTATTTGCTTGATTTCATTTAGGCAATATGATAGTCTTTAAATACAAGATATTGGTGAATGTAAAGAAAAAAACACTATATATAGTGTTTTTTATAGTTTAT
This sequence comes from Oceanobacillus sp. GQ8, assembly GCF_059758495.1. Lineage (NCBI taxonomy): Bacteria > Bacillati > Bacillota > Bacilli > Caryophanales > Bacillaceae > Oceanobacillus > Oceanobacillus sp. GQ8. The sequence goes on from NZ_JCAXEV010000002.1 coordinate 444,413, forward strand.
AATATATTAGCAGCATGATTAAAACACCCGAAAACGACGTTAAAAAGCATAATAGCGCACGTTCTACTTTACCATAAAACACCGAAGAGAAGATAGTTAAATTTTATCCTGGTGTAACCGTCCGTAAGACTCCCACTTCAAAACATGAAGTGAAACCGTGATGTTTAAGTGGGAGTAAACGGACGCTAACACCCCGATTCGTTCAACGAACAATCAGTGGGGGAAGAACGAAAACCCCTACTGATTGCAGTTTCACTTTATTGAACACAAGTTTTGCTTAACGTTTTGAATCTCCATGTTTACTCTCGGTTAAAAACCGTTCATTTTTAGTCTGATGAGCGGTTTTATATTGAGAAAACTAGGGGAAGTAATTACATAGATTAAGAGGAGGATTCATCGTGAATACCGTAATTCTATCCAATGAAGAAAAAATAATGCAGCTAATTGACGAGGCAGCACATGGTTTGAATGTGAATACAGAGGCTTATAAGCAAAAAGCTGTAAAAGCCATTCATGCTGAAATGACTGATGAAAAAGTGACAGATACACTTGTTAAAAATGCGCTGGAAAATATTGATGAAGCAGCACCAGAATGGACATATCTAGCAAGTAGAATCTATTTAAATCGTCTTTACCGTCTTGCAGGTGAAAACCGTCATTACGCACCTGAGAAAAAATACGGAGATCTATACGAATTGATCCAGACACTAACAAATGAAGGTGTTTATGCATCAAACCTGCTAGATAAATACAGCAAGGCTGAAATTGATCAGTTTGCTAACATGATCGCCCCTGAAAGAGATCTGTTATTTAATTATCTAGGGCTGCACACCATTGCAACACGTTACCTTGCAACAGATCATGACAAGAATATCTACGAGCTGCCACAAGAACGTTGGATGGTTATTGCGATGTATCTTATGCAAGATGAGAAATCTTCCCAAAGAGAGCAACTTGTTACAGAAGCGTATTGGGCTTTAAGTAACTTATATATGACAGTGGCAACACCAACGCTAACAAATGCAGGGAAAACACATGGCCAATTATCCAGCTGTTTTATCGACACAGTAGACGATAGCCTGCAATCCATCTATGACAGTAATACAGATATTGCCAAGTTATCGAAAAACGGTGGCGGAATCGGTGTTTATATGGGTAAAATCCGTGGTCGTGGTAGTTCAATTAAAGGCTACAAAGGCATGTCAAGCGGTGTCGTGCCATGGATTAAGCAACTAAATAATACAGCTGTGAATGTTGACCAGCTTGGGACAAGAAAAGGTGCAATCGCGATCTACCTTGACGTTTGGCATCATGACATTGAAGCATTCCTTGACCTTAAGTTAAATAACGGCGATGACAGAATGCGCGCACATGATATCTTTACGGGTGTCTGCCTTCCAGACTATTTCATGGAGCAGGTAGAAAACAGAGGTGACTGGTATCTATTTGACCCACATGAAGTCCGTGAAGTAATGGGATATTCCCTAGAAGATTTCTATGATGAAGAAAAAGGCGATGGCGAATGGCGCAGGAAGTATGAAGAGTGTGTACAGTCCGATCTTCTTACAAAGAAACAAGTACCTGCTATTTCAATTATGAAACGCATCATGAAGTCACAATTAGAATCAGGTACACCATTCATGTTCTACCGTGACGAAGTAAATAGACAGAACAGTAACGAGCATAATGGCATGATTTACTGTTCAAACCTTTGTACAGAAATAACGCAGAATCAGTCACCGACTGAATTTCTGGAAGAATATGTGGAGAATGAAGATACCATTGTTAAGAAATATAAAGCTGGCGATTATGTTGTATGTAATCTAAGCTCCATTAACCTAGGTAAAGCTGTCCCTGACGGTGTTTTAGACCGCCTTATTAAAATACAGGTTCGCATGCTTGATAACGTTATTGATATAAACACATTGCCAATCAAGCAAACGCAAATGACAAACCAAAAATACCGTGCTATCGGACTTGGAACATTTGGCTGGCATCACCTTCTAGCATTGAAGGATATGAAGTGGGAGACAGAGGAAGCTGTTCAATTTGCAGATGACCTTTATGAACAGGTTGCTTATCTGACGGTTAAAAACAGTATGGAATTAAGTAAGGAAAAAGGCAGCTACCCAGCATTTGCCGGAAGTAACTGGGAAACAGGAAGCTATTTCACGAAAAAAGGATATACCGATGAAAAGTGGACGGCACTACAACAAGAAGTAGCAGAAAACGGAATGCGTAATGGTTATCTAATGGCTGTTGCACCGAACTCTACTACAGCTATGATTGCAGGTTCAACTGCAAGTATTGATCCGATTTTCAAGGCCTTCTACAACGAAGAGAAGAAGGACTTTAAAATTCCTACAACGGCACCTGATTTAAACCATAATACGTACGATATCTATCGTCGTTCTGCGTATATTGTTGACCAACGTTGGTCCATTAAACAAAATGCTGCAAGACAAAAACATATTGATCAAAGCATTTCATTTAACTTTTATGTGCCAAATACAATAAAAGCATCTGTTTTACTTGATCTTCATATGCGAGCTTGGAGCGAAGGATTGAAAACAACCTACTATGTCCGTTCTACATCCAACGATGTCGAAGAATGTGAGTGGTGTCAAAGTTGAATGCACTAATAGCGTATCTTTCTTATAGTAGTAATACAAAAGAGGTAGCGGAACTTATAGGAGAACAGGTGGAGGCTGAGGGCCTTCAGCTGGATATTCACCGAATTGGTATCGATCAACCTGTAGATGCGCAGCATTATGATTTTATTTTTCTTGGAACATTTACGTGGGATATGGGTTCCACCCCTGATGAAGTGAAGGACTTTGTGCTCGAAGTCGGATGCAAGCCTGAAAACGTAGCTGTCTTTGGCACAGGAGATACCCAGTTTGGGGGCGATGCGCTGTTCTGTAAGGCAGTAGATAAGCTCACAACATTTTATCACAGCAAATGGGCTGGACTAAAAATCGAACAATCCCCCCGTGGCAGCCAAGAAAAGAAAGTAAAGAACTGGGTGGAAGGAGTACTTAATTATGCAAGAAGCTATGCTTAAAAAGGCTAAAACACTAGAGCCGTTAAACCCAAACAAATCGACGGGAATTTTCGGTGGGAAATCCAGTGGCATATTAAACTGGAATGACATTGCCTACCCACACTGGTACAAGATGTACAAGCGACTGATCGGAAACTATTGGCAAGCAGATGAGGTCAATATGTCCAGTGATGTAAAACAGTTTGCTTCACTGGATAAGTCTGAGCAAGATGCCTATTTAAAAATCATTGGTCTCTTGTCAACATTGGATGCACCACAAACACGCACAGCATTATTGCTTTCTTTGTATGCGAGTGATGCTTCAGTTCAATCGATTATGGCAGTTATCGCACAACAGGAAGCAGTGCATAATGAAAGCTATTCTTATGTGTTGTCTTCCGTTGTTTCCCTGGATGAACAGAATGAAGCATTTCAGCTTGGACGCAAGGATCCCATTCTTCTAAAGCGAAATGAAAATCTTGTGAAGCAATACAATGCTTTTGTGGAAGAGCCAACAATGGAAAACATTTTAAAAACGATCGTCTACACTTCATTACTTGAAGGGATGTTCTTCTATTCTGGCTTTGCCTTTTTCTATAATTTGGCTAGACATAATAAAATGGTCGGGACGTCAACGATGATTAGCTATATTAACCGGGATGAGCTAGAGCATGGTCGGTTTATCGCGGAATTATTCCGGGCTGCATTGGATGAAAATCCTTCTTACAATACCCCAGAGTTCATTGAATGGGTATATGAGCAATTTAAAGAATCTGTTGACCTAGAAATTGAATGGTCCACTTATGTCCTAAAAGATGTAGAAGGAATCGATTTGGACGAGATGGCAGGCTATGTTAAATACCGTGCCAACAAAATGCTTCGGATGCTTGGATTAAGCGAGATTTATCCAGAGAATTTAGAGAACCCTATGAAGTGGATTCGCGCTTATGTAGATAATTTTGATGGTACAAAAACGGATTTCTTTGAACAGAAATCAAGACAATATACCAAAACAAGTGACCTAAACGGTTTTGATGACTTGTAAAAAGATAGTTTAAATAAAGATGCTTGGATAATCTCCAAGCATCTTTATTTATGGACCGAAACTTATCCTTCTGTATGTAATTTAACGACAACGATTTCGGGGCGGTTAAAGATTCTTAATGGGAAAAGGCTGTTTCCGAGTCCTCTATTTACAATCATTGTCGTGTCGTTTGCTTTGTGTTCACCGGAAGTATACGTGGGTAATAGCCCTTGGTTCGGGGCAATTAAACCACCTATAAACGGAATCCTAACCTGTCCTCCGTGAGCGTGTCCTGAAAACACCAAGTCAATCCCATATTTACTATACAGAGATAATAATTCAGGTCTATGGGATAATAAAACTTGAAACGTCTCCTCATCGTCAACTTCTTTTAAAGCACTCTCAATATAATTTCTGGTTGTCACGACGTCAGACTCAACACCACTATTATGTGATGGATCATCCACTCCTATTAGTCTAATTTTCTCTGCCCCTAGAGTGATTTCTTCTGCTGTATTTCTCATCACGTGAACGCCAGTATTTTTTAACTTTTCCTCTAATGAATTGAATTTCTGTGATCGCCATTCGTGGTTTCCTGTTACATAATACACTGGGGCAATTTCCACAATTTTTTCCATCAACTTGATACTAGGTTTCTCATCATATCGCCTTGAATCTATTACATCACCTGTAAATACAATGACATCTGGCTCTGCCTTTTTAATTTTTTCAACAAGGTAGCTTTGATCATCCCCAAAAGACTTGTTATGTAAATCAGATAGTTGTACAATTTTATATCCATCAAACACTTCTGGCAGGTTATCCGATTGTTTCGTATGTTTACTGATCAAGATAGAATTGTTTTGATAATAAAAGAATACGATTAACAAAACTATCCCAATTAACACGTATAACCACCACTTTCTCTTTATTTTCTTCAACGTATATCTCCTTTGTTATTAACATGACTTGGGAATTAATAAGTCTTTTTCTAAAGATGATTATAACACTTTAGAAATTTTCACAATCCTTTTAATCACGCGTAAAGAGTATTAAAATCCTAATATAGAACTTTACTATACTTACTTCAACATAAACAGCTTAGATTCCTTCTATATAGTACTCTACCAATTGGAAAGGACAGTGTAGTATAAAGGTAAAAGGGATGAACCTTGACTAATTTAATATGGGATATATAATAATGGGTAATAGCATATGAGATAAGTTTTCTAGGGTTCCGCAACGAAAAACGTTGGTCTGGTCCGAGAGAAAACTCACAGCCTTTGCTGTGTCACGGAAGGATAAAAGCCTGGGAGGAACGATTTTATAGTTCTCTCGGGCATTTTTATTTTTATCCCGGTGCAACCGTCCGTAAAAAACATGAAGTGAAACAGTGATGTTTAAGTGGGAGTAAACGGACGCTAACACCCCGATTTATTCAACTAACAATCAGTGAGGGAAGAAAGAAAACCTCCAATGATTGCAGTTTCATTTTATAATACAAATGGAGGTACGGCTAAAATGAATGCAAACTGGGTTAAAGTAGTAATCGCCGCTATTTTCGAGGTTTTATGGGTCATCGGCTTAAAACATGCTGGTGGTTTCTGGGAGTGGACTGGAACAATAATCGCTATTTATATCAGCTTTTACTTGATGATTATGGCTAGTAAACAACTTCCTGTAGGAACTGTGTATGCAGTGTTTGTTGGGTTTGGTACTACTGGAACGGTCCTTGCAGATTTTATGTTTTTTGAGGTACCACTCAACTTACCTAAAGTCATTTTAATTTTGATTTTATTGACAGGGGTAATGGGACTGAAGCTAGTTACTAAGGATAATGTAAAAGAAGGAGTGGAATCATAATGGCTTGGGCTTCTTTAATCGTAGCAGGTATCTTTGAAATGCTTGGAGTTTCCATGATAAATAAATTGCACAGGGATCGTAATCTGCAGGCCTTGATTCTTTTAATCATTAGCTTTGGTGCTAGTTTTCTATTCCTCGCCTATGCAATGAAATCGCTTCCAATGGGAATTTCCTATGCCATTTGGACAGGAATCGGTGCAGCAGGGGGCGCCATTTTAGGTATGATCCTCTACGGAGAATCAAAAGAATGGAAGAGAATTATGTTTATTACAATGATATTAGGTGCAGTGATTGGTTTGAAACTGGTTTCCTAACATCAAAAATGAAAAAGCCAAGTCATAAGTGACTTGGCTTTTTCATTATAGTTCGTCTAATAAAATCACTTCACCGGTCGCAGCATTTACCCCGTAAAAACAGTCGACCTTACCGCAAAGCTGATAGGTCCTACTATTAGGCTCATAAATATAGACAGGCGTGATCTCAATATAGCTATGCAATTTTTCAAATGCTTCGTCCTTGGTTAACACAAGAGCTTCCGCTTCAGAGAAATGGTCAAACATCTCGAGTATAAACTCGTTATCTGTGAAATTGAGTACCCTGTATGTTGCTGGATCAATAAACAGCTTTAGCTTATGCTGAATCACTTTCTTATCCTGCACCTTAGGCCAGAGCTCTGCAATCAGATAACCGTGTTCGCGGAAAATAGCATATAGCTTCCACTTGCCACTGTCTTCTGGGTATTTTTCCTTTGTAAAGGACCCTACAGCCTCAAAACTCCGTTCTATATCTACTGGGGTTAAAGGACGTTTATTTTCGTCTGGCTTGTTTGCTAAAGCTTCCTCTAAAGACACCTCATGTGATAAGTCAATCTCTTGAGCAACGAAGGTTTCTTCCATCGTCTCTGAGTCCCATTCTATATTTCTAGCTACGATTTCATAGCTATCCCGCATTTCTGCTTTTTCAAACGGGATGATATGCTGCTTATCATTGGTTATGAATGTAGTGGTAGTTCCGAAGACTGGAAGCCAACGCTCCTCCTCTTCAATAGGGATCTCCAATAATTGAAGCTGATTTAGGATAATGGGATCTACAATAGAAGAGGTAAGGGCAAACGGTTCCCACTTAATCTGATCTTCTTGTGGAAAACTGCCATCCATGGAAAATTGGGACAGCTGACCTTCCTCATTAAACACTACTTCTATCGTACCCACAGGAAATACGGGGATGTTATCAGCTGCTGCCAAAAAGCGAATTCCGTTTTCCGCTTCTTCTTTCAGCTGGAACTGTCTACCGAATTCCAGGCCGGTAGTTTCTTCTACCCATTCGATGATGGTCTCACTACCGTCATTTAACTGTGGAAAAACGTGTTCTTCCACTAAATTGGCACCTTGTACAAACGTGAAGTGGCGTAGTTTCTTCGACTCAAGTTCTATTTCAATCACAGCAGTACCTGGAGGATTTAGCCCTTCCTCTACTTCTCCTTCTACGACTCTAGGAACCCATTCCATTGAGAAGAGAAAGCCGCTTTCTACGTTGCTGTTATCGTCACGAAAAAGATGGTATCTTTCTAAGTAATAGTTATCAAGGCCGTAATTTTTCTGGCAGGAGTCAGCCAGCTCCTGTAAACGTTCATTCATGTTTAGTCCTCACTTTACCTACAATTTCCTATAGTATAACACGGTGCAAACAGGGTAAAAAGAAAATGCTTTACCTTCTCGTCACGTTAACGTTTAGTATAATAGACGAAGGGTTGTGAGATTTATGTATATAAAAGAAGTAGCTAAAAAATTAGAGACATCAACTCGGACAATTAGGTATTACGAGGAAAAGGGGCTTATTACTCCTGCTAAAGAAGAGAATAATCAGTACCGATTTTTTAATGAAGAAGACCTGGTAAGATTGAGTACGATCCTGTCGCTACGTGAAGTAGGGATTCCTGTTGAAGCGATTCATAGCTTGTTAAAAGATAAGGATATGCGAGTGGAAGATTATTTAAATGTGCAGCGAGGCGTGCTTTATGAGCAATGGTTAGAGCTGAAAGACATGATCCAGACCCTTGATAAGATGCAAGAACGGGCTGGAAAAGGAGACAACGTTACCAACGACTTATTTGGATTAGCAAAACATTTGAAAACATTGAAAGCAATGCGTAAAAACTGGCAGGATAAATGGAACTTTGATAGCCAAGCCCATGACTATGACCAAAGCATTAAAATGCATGGGTATAAATTTAATGTCCATGAAGATTATCATACCGCATTAAATAAAGTGGTCGATAGGCTTCAGTTAAATCCAAATGAAATTTGTCTTGATATTGGGATTGGCACGGGTAATTTGGGGTCACGGTTTATAGAAAAAGGAGCAAAGGTTATTGGTGTAGATCAATCCGAGGAAATGCTTGCTTTCTGTAAAGAGAAGCATCCAGAAATTGAGACGAGGAAGGGGCATTTTCTAGCTCTTCCAGTAATGAACATGCAGGTAGATGCCGTTGTTTCCAGTTATGCCTTACACCATTTAACCGATGACGAAAAGCTGCTAGCATTGGAAGAAATGGATCGGGTTCTAAAAAGGCGTGGAGAAATCTGTATAGCAGACCTCATGTTTTTGAATGAGGAACATAGGCAGCATACCATGCAAAGCTTTCGTGAACAAGGCAATGCCGAAGCAATTGGGGCGATAGAAGATGAATATTATGCAGATCGTTCACAACTAGTTGATTGGTTGCAGAAACATAATTACACAGTGGAAACGCATCAGTTTAACTCTATTTTAAGTATGATCTATGCAAGGAAGCATGCTGAGAATGAAAGGTGAAGCAATGGAAAGGGTATCCTTACAATTTTATTCCGCTAAAAATAAGGTTCAGATGCAATCGTATCATCTAACGGAACAACAATTAGAATATACCGCGCATCCAATCGATGCACTGAAAAAATGTAAGGAAGATTCAACCCGGTACCCTGTAGTCATTTTAACCGGAACAATTCCTGCGGGATTTTTCGTACTTCATGAGAAGGATGGGGTACGATCCTATTCGAAAAATCTTAATGCTATCCTATTGCGTGCCTATTCTGTTCAAACGGCTTTTCAAGGTAAAGGTATTGCAAAAAGTTCCATTGAACTACTCACTTTGTTTTTAGCAGAATCATTCCCAACGATAGATGAAGTTGTTCTGGCAGTTAATAATGCAAATGATATTGCACAGCAATTATATAAAAAGAGCGGGTTCCGTGATACAGGTAGAAGAATCGATGGCAAATCAGGTGAGCAATATATTTTTTCTAAGTCATTAAATTTAAAATAGGCTGTCCATAAAGGACAGCCTGTCTACATTTAGTGAAAATAATTTACCAATCCGTCTGCTATTGCTTCTGCAACCTGGTGGTGGTAACCGGTGGTCTGAATGGTTGCATAGTCACCAGGATTTGTGAGAAAGCCTAATTCAAGTAATATTGCTGGTGCATTATTCTTACGTAACACCCGAAACTCTTCTTGAAATAACCCGCGGTTATAGAGGGGGAGAGAACCGGATAGTTTATTTTGAATATCTTCTGCTAATGCAAGGTCTTTATTCTGCGAGGAGTAATAAGTACCTATGCCTTGAATCGATTGGACGGGAAACGCGTTATAATGAATACTAATAAACGCATCTGTATTATAGGTGTTGCTTATCTCTGCGCGTCTGTCGAGTGAGAGGAAGGTGTCCTTGCTTCTAGTTTGAATGACAGTAGCACCCTTAGCACGTAAAACTTTAGCAACTTCGCTTGCTGTTTGACTATTTACCGTTTTTTCTTCCGTACCATTTAGTCCTATGGCTCCAGGATCTTTTCCTCCATGCCCTGCATCAATTACGATATTATACCCATCAAGTGGGCTGCTCGTGGAAACCCCTTTTACCTCTTCGGCAACAGTTCCCGTCTTCTTGCCGGTTTGCTCTTCGGAAGAATCTGCCTTATTCGATTTGTCCGTTAACCACGAGGCAATCCATCCCGTTGACCCATCGTGTAGTTTAATTTTGTACCAATCAGCTTCTGTCTCTACCATGTTGTATGTATCACCTATAGTGGCAGAACCCACAATGGCAAAGTCTGTACTTGGGCCTGAACGGATATAAACACTTTGACCTGTTACCATAAGCTCTTGAGATTCATTTTTTGTAATGGTGTTCTCTTTTTTCTTGGTTAAATAATGTGCTGCAACCCATGCTTCCTCGCCATCATAATAGGTTTGTAGCCAGCCATAATGTTCATTAAAGGCAATTACCTGGTCTCCTTTATGTAATTTGCCGATTACAGGGCCCGTACCAGATGGCTCACTTCTTACGTTTAATACAATGTCGCCAACTTCATAGACGTCACCACTTTCTGCACTCCCTTGTTTTGGTAGGGAGATAAAGGTTCCGACTAAGACAATAAAAATAATAAGTGCTTTACTAATCTTCATGATAGCCTCCTTTAATTGAATAACTTTATTATTGCATAGTATTTTCCTAGATTGCTAGAAATTAAACGTGCTTTATAGAAAACAAATCGGAAGGACTAGAAGTTAAGTAGAAATGAGAAGGAAGCAGGAAAGGGAGGGGGCATTGTAGAATATGTTTAGGTAAGAAGAACTTTTAAAGCGTGCAGAAAACCGATATATATTTAGGAGGAATAGTATTAGTAAGCGTACACTAGAATTCTTTGAGTCATTTTCCATGTGGAACCTACTTCCAGTCTTACTTTCGCTTCTCATTGTACTGGTTCTCTCGTGGGTATTCAGGAAATCCAGTAAAACAGACAAAGGGCGGCGAATATTTTATTATAAGTTAAGTTATAGGCGAAAGATGATTAGAGACTTGTGGACAATCCCGCCAGCCTATCTATTTTTAGGAGTTGTATTATATTTTACACCTGTAGGGCTAGGCTTCAAGCTATTGGTAATCGGAGCCCTGATTGTGTTGGGGGCATTAAATGTAGGTTACAACTACTACATGTGGAAGAAAAGAGAAGCGAAGGTAAACTAAAAACAGCTGTCCAAGCGGGCAGCTGTTTTAATAGAAATTATTGAAGTTCACTAATTAACGTTGAAGCAGCTTCCAATGCACGGTGGTCCTCCACTATCGCTCCGGGCTTCCGAGCCTCTCCAATGACATAGCCTCCCACTTTTGTACCGTAGAATTGGCAGATATATGTCAGTTGTTGTATAAGGGGCAAGCCTTTTACTGTTGGTTGATCCCCGCCAACAAGAATGAAGTAGGCTTTCTTTTTGCCCAATTCTTCTCTGAAATGGGCATAATTCGTATCCCTCATTACTTGGGACCAACGATCAATGAATACTTTTAGTGGGCCGGCCATTCCATACCAGTAAATAGGGGTAGCAAAAACAATGATGTCATGTTCGAGCATTTGATCAACCAATTGTAAATGATCATCCTGCATGTCGGGAAACCCTTCAGGTGAATGGCGTAAGTCAGTAATAGGCTGAATCTCATAATCCCTTAAATAGAGATGGGTGGCCTTATCCTTTGGTATGGCCTGATACGCTAGATATTCCGTATTTCCTTTTTCTCTTGTGGAGCCGTGAAACACAGCGATCTTCATTATATACCCTCCTTGTTTTTCCAGCTTTGCTGCATACTATTGCTACCATAACAGTGGTTGGAGGATAAGTTTCATTCATTGAGGTATATAGTAGCGGTCTAATTAAGTTTATTCATCATAATGTAATTTAGAAGTAAAGTTCCTTTCTAGTTAGGTTAAAAAAGTCCTATAATGGGAGTTGGAGACTTCGTGCACAATTATAAAATCTTACTTAAACGATTATGTATCGTTATCGTCATCTTGTTCTTATCCATTCTTACCGTAACGTGGGTGTTTCCCTATGCGAGCTTAAGTGTTGCAAAGGCCTATTCAATAAAACAGGAACCTATTGTGGTTAAACATTATGTAGACACGTTACAAGAATATAAGAAATTAATAAATGAAAACCAGAAGCAAACAAACACATATGCTACAGCGTTAGCGGCCTTTGACTTTTTTGACCAGGTTTTGGTGCATAACAAACATGAATGGAGAATGACACCTGATACGTTAGAGGAGTTGCATTTTCAAGTAGCAATATACCGCGATATGCTTATTATGCTAAGCTTTAGTGAAACCTACAGTAATGAAGCAAGAATGTATTTGAAAACCGCTTTGAATGCTGCTATAGAATTAGCGGATAGCATTTCCTTTATTCAATTGAGTGAGGGTCTAACAAGGAAGGATTTACGCATTCTCCTAGGAAATCTATATGGAGAAATGGGTCGTAATTTAGATGGGTTTATGACCTTTTACCAATATACTACAGCGGAAAATGAATCTTAACTTGGCATGTGAAAAACGAGATCGGGACATAACAAAAAGTTTTAGTCAAGAGACGGACGATAGAATAAGCGTAAGAATTATACGGGGGCTCCTTGAAAATCAAAAAACGATTTTCTGCGTGCGATGCAATGCTGTCGAAGTCTTCCTTGTCCTATGGGAGGAAGGCCTAGGCGAGACCCCGGAATGCGAAGCATCCGGAGGCTCACCAGCCGCCCATGGAAAGCAAAGTATATTTCTGAAGCGGTTTTTCAAAGGCCAATCTTTCGAATTTATCTTTTGCGTAAATACTTTTGTCCCATTCTCGTTACAATAATTTAAGCTTTAAGCCATTTTATGATTTCCCCTGGTGTCGCATTTTTTCCATACATCAAAATACCCACTTTGAATATTTTTCCTGCCAGTTTCATAAATGCCCAAACACTTATAGCAAGAATAGCTAAAGAGATTCCAATTTCAATCCATGGCCATTCTTCCAGTGTAGTTAAGCGAAGCAGCAGGACTGCAGGCGATGTAAATGGAATGTAGGTACCTATTTGGGCCATAAGTCCACTTGGGTCACTTAATACAGGCCCGATAAAGACAAATGGCAAAAACGGGAGCATCATGACAAAACCTTGGAAGTTTCCTGCGGTTGTAACATCAGCCATCGTCGCACCAACACCAACAAAGATAGAAGCGAATAAGAGATAACCAAGTATTGCAATAAGTAGATACAAGGCAAGCTCTGGTACTAATAGATATTCCAGAAGCGGTTCATCCAATCGCCACATTAAAACTGGCAATAAAAGTACTGTAGAAACAAGTGTTTGAATGAGACCCAAAACGAAATAGCCGATAATCTTTCCTTGCATCAATTCAGTTGGTGTTAGGGAAGACAGGATGATTTCTGCGATCTTATCCTTTTTTTCTTGGGAAGCACTTTGGAAAATAGCCATTCCTGTAAAGACAACAGATAATAGGACAAAGCCACCAAAGATTCCAGGTACCAAGGTTTGTAATGGATTTTCTTCCATTCCTCCTAAGCTACCTTCACTGGTCTCTGTAGCCGTGTCGTCACCAGCTTCGACGAATTGAACACCTTGGGAAATACCCGCAAGTTGTGCCTCTGTTAACCCTAGCTCTTCCATTTGCTTCGCTTGAATAGGACCAGCTAAGACCTGAACCTCACTCATAAAGAAGGAGTCCATATCCTCGGACGTGTAAACAGCTAATGCCCCTTCTTCAAGGCCTTCCTGGTCAACAAACACATAGGCTGTTTCTTCACTGTTTTCCAGTTCTTCTTGTGCTTCAGCCTCTGTTAAATCTGTTTGCATTAAATCCCAACTTATACCAGTCTCTTCTATGGTGCTTGCCATGTCATCATATACACCAAGCTGATCGTTAACAAACACCGTTGCCGGATCTGAGGCTTCTTCCTCGGTATCATCAAAGAGGCTACTAATCACCATAAATCCGATAATAAGTAAAGGTGTTAATACAAGACCAATAAGATAAGATTTATTTTTCATATTTCGCTTGATTTCCCATTTGGCGACTTTCATCGTGTTACGCATACACTTCACCTACTTTCTTTTCTTGTAAGAGGTTGTTATCTGATGCTATATCAATAAAGATTTCGTGCAAGGACACTCTGTTTATTTTCAGTTCAAGTATTTGTAAATCTTCTGGTAGCTGCTTAAGCCATTGATTTGGGTTAACATCTTTATCCAAATAGAGGATGGTACTTCCCTCATTTACTTCAATTCGCTGAACATCTGGTAGTAACTCTAATTGTATAGGGTCATTATTCCCATGAATGGTGCATTTGAAGTTGGCATACTCTGTCTTCACGTCGTCCATCGTCCCGTAAATCACCTTTTTTCCACGATGAATCATGAATAAACGGTCAGCCATTTCTTCAACAAGATTCATTTGATGAGAAGAGAGAAGAATAGCTGTTCCATTTTTTGCTAAATTGCGAATTTCGTCTTTAAATAATTCTTGGCTAACAGGATCCAGCCCGGAGAATGGTTCATCCAAAATAAGTAGTTCTGGTTCATGAATAATTGAAGCAATAAACTGTACTTTTTGCCCCATCCCTTTAGAAAGTTCTTCTACTGAGACTTTATCCTTTCCTTCTAAGTCAAACTTTTTTAAGTATTCAAGTGCTCTCGTTCGCGCTTTATCTAGTGGATAATCTTTTAGCTCAGCTAAATACAGAAGGATATCCATCACTTTAACGTTTTTGTATAGCCCCCGTTCCTCTGGTAGATAGCCGATTCGATGTCTTGGAATATCCTTCCCATTGGTACTTTGAAAGTGAATACTTCCTTCATCTGGATACATGATTCCCATAATGTTACGTATGGTGGTAGACTTGCCGGCACCGTTAGGGCCTAAGATAGCCATGATTTCCCCTTTGTGTACTTCAAAAGAGATGTCGGAAATTACTTGTTTGTCTTTAAAAGCCTTGCCCAAATTTGAAACAGAGAGCATTTTATCCATGTTCCTCTTCCTTTCTTTTTCTTATTTATTTAGTAATAGGGTGAGGGATTCTTCAAGGTCCAACGTTTTCTGATTTACGCAATGGAGGTCATGTTCTCGCATGTATGCTTCCACCGCTTCAGGTTTGCTTGTAATAAACTGGTTTCCTTCCCTGGAAACTTCGCCGGGTAGGGACTCTGAAGGTAATGCATCCCTCAACCAGTATTGACGATACATATATTGAATCGTTTCTTTTTCATAAGTCCCCATCCATTTTCCCTCTTGTAATACGCACAAGTAGTCAGCAAGTTTCATAATATCGTCAACTTGGTGTGTGCTCATGACAATGGCACGATCCCCTGATTCCATCCATTCTATAAGTAAATCAATAAACGTTTGCTTGGAGGGAATATCCATAAACGCTGTTGGTTCATCAAGAAGCAGGATGGAGGTGTTTCTCGCAACAGTTAACGCAAGAATAAGTTTTTGTTGCATTCCTTGAGAGAGCTTTCCAAACCGCTTATTTAATGGAACAGAAAAGACTTGAATAATTTCGTTAAATTGCTGATCATCCCATGCCGGGTATAATGGCGCAATAAAGTCTCTTAACGCTTTGCCAGAAAAGGCATCCCAACCAATCATCGTTTGTGGCTGGTAGGCGATATGAGTTTTCCACTCTTCATTAAGACCGTTCACAAACATGTTGTGGATTTTAATATTGCCAGCATCTGCTTTAGCCAGATTCATCATCAGCTTAAGGAGCGTACTTTTTCCAGAGCCATTCGTTCCTACTAATGCTGTTATTGTCCCAGCTTCAATCGATAAATTTATTGGACCGAGTTTAAATTCGTCCACATTTTTTTGGACCTGTTTTACTTCTGCTAATGCCTTCATGTTTATGCATCTCCTTTAGGCTTGCGAGATTCTATAACTTCCGTGAATATTTCTTTCACTTGATCAACTGTATACTCGTAGCTGAGCGCGACGTCTAAGGCATTTTCAAATGCCTGATAGACGGCTGTTACCTTAATCTGTTGTTTCTTTTCATTGGCAATCTCTGCTACGAAGGTACCCTTACCTTGTTCTGTCTGGATAAATCCTTGGTATTCCAAATTCTGATAGGCACGACGAATCGTGATGACACTCGTCTCTAAATCCTTTGCCATAATGCGAATGGAGGGAAGTGGAGACCCGGCCTTTAAATAACCACCAGCAATGAGTGCTTTTATTTGGTTCTCAATTTGATGATAAATTGGTTCACGAGAAGTTTTGGAAAGGCTTATTGGTAACTCCATTGTAAACATCCTTCCTTTATAGATAATCCTGTTTCCCTATTCGCATTTTCATGTAAGAAATCCAATATCCCATTGTCCCAACGGTAAGTAGTAATGCAACAGCTAGAGAAGCGACAGGCCACTTTTCAATCGCTACTAAGCTCCAATAAACGGGTCCTTCGCCTGTGCTGATATGGACTGTTGTAAGGATCGTGAATGAGCCAATGAGCAATATTAAACTGGCAAAAATAGACCCAGCGATTGTTGTAGTAAGCTTACTCGTATCCCCGGCGTCTGCTACTGGCAGGGCAGATCCAAAAAATATGCCAATCAATATCCATAATGCTGCAAAAGCTAAATATTCTTGTGTGCTCAATACATTGTTAATTGGAGAAAAGATATAGAAGGCGATTAAGAAAAGCAGTTGATATGGGAAAGAGTAAAAAAACTGAATGATAAACCTGCTTTTCACCAACACAGAACGCTTTATAGGTAATGCCAGCTGCATCATTAAAATGGGTGATGCTAGGAGGACACCACTAACCTTTTGAATTTGAAAATCCTTTGGTTTTGCCCATATAGCCCCAACAGAAAATAAAAGTAAGAAAAAGAAATCATAACCAACGTACCCATTGTCCAAATAAGATGACAAAGTGGTAATGAGGAATAGTGTTACGAACATCGTGAGCGCAAATCCGTAGATAAAACTGAGTTTTGAAGCCTGTAGCTCGAGCTTAGCGAGCTGATAGGCTTGATTCCATTCTGACATAATCACAACTCCTTAACTGTTATACTGTATATATTTATATACACAGTATATGTCGGAGGTAGATTAGAAGTCAAGAGCGTTTTGAAATAAAACGGATGAAGTGCATGTTGCCTGGTTTTTCTCCCATTTCGCTGTCAAACATCATGGTAATACGCACCGTGACACAGTTTTGCCATAACTTTGTGTCTTAATTGTGAAATGGTGAGCAATCATCTTTTTTTATTGGAAAATGATGCTAAGATATAAGTGTAAGAAGGAAACACACAATATATTGTGAAACATTGAGCAATCATTCTAAAATAAAAGGAGTCGGTAAAAATGATGAACAACTTTATTAGAAAGAGCAGTGTTGCAGCAGCTATTTTAACGTTCTTGAGAGTATATCTTGGATATCAGTGGTTAACAGGTGGATGGGGAAAACTAACAGGTGGAGAATTTGATGCAACTGGGTTTATACAAGGTGCTATTAACAGTGCTGGTGGAGATCACCCAGCTGTGCAAAGCTGGTGGGCGACTTTCCTAGAAACGGTTGCTCTTCCAAACGCAGGCTTATTCAGCTTCATGGTTATGTGGGGTGAGGTTCTTGTAGGAGCAGCGTTGATTTTAGGAATCTTTACAAACTTTGCAGCATTAATGGCAATCACAATGAATTTCGCTTTCCTATTTAGTGGAACAGTAAGCACCAATGCACAAATGGTTTTGCTAACCGTATTTATTATAGCAGCAGGGTATAACGCCGGAAGATTTGGTTTAGACAGATGGGTTGTACCATTCTTGAAAAATCATAACCCTCGCCGTAATAAGAAAGAGAAAAAAGAATTAGCTGTCGCGTAGTCAAAAAACGATAACAGCGGTAAGAGCTAGTAAATGGATAGAAGCCCGGTTGAAACCCGGGCTTTCTTGTGCCCGACAATCAAAGCAAGACTTCCAACGTTTAAATGCTCTCTAAATGGAAATAAATAGGGCTATAATGAAGGAAGGGAGCAATGAATGTGAAGCGAATGTACATATTTTCTGTTATGACTTTTCTAGTACTATTCCTAACAGCATGTGGTGGGGATGAGACAAAACAGGAGCAAGGCAGCAATAGCAATGGAAGCGATAAGATGGAAAACAAGGAAACACAGGATGTCGCAAATGTAGTGGAAGAGGAAGTGTTGGTTTCCCTTAAAGATGCTGCTGGAGATGTGGTAGCAGTTGCGAATTTAACGCAAGAGGATGATTATATGAAAATAAAACTGGAAGGGCAAGGACTTTCTCCTGGTGAGCACGGTTTCCATATTCATGAAACGGGGGAATGCAAGGCACCAGACTTTACGTCAGCAGGGGGTCATTACAACCCAGAGGATACCAAGCATGGTAAAGAGCATCAGGACGGATCGCATGCTGGTGATTTACGTAATATTGAAGTGGCAGAGGACGGAACAGTAAATACAGAGATAATTGCAGAAAAGGTTACCCTAAAAAATGGGGAGCTGAATTCGGTTTTCAAAGAAAATGGTACAGCATTAGTTATCCATGCAGGAGCAGATGACTACGCTTCCCAGCCGTCAGGTGACGCAGGTGATCGAGTCGCGTGTGGCGTTATTGGCGATTAAGAGAAGCCCGGAGGATTCCGGGCTTTTTTAGTGGGTGGGCAATAGTATGTTTGCTATGCTACTCTCTTTTAAAATCCTATAGCGTCCACCTAATCGTTCCTTCCTTTTGCCAATTATCTCCTGTATACTATATTTCGAGTATCGAAGAAAGGGCGATCATGATGGATACAAAAAAAGCGATGAACGCACAAACTTCTTCAGATAAAATCTGGACGAAGGACTTTTTTCTAATATGCCTTGCAAACTTTTTTATATTTCTTGGCTTTCAAATGACGTTACCGACACTTCCACTGTTTGTTAATGAACTGGGGGGGAGTGATCAATTAATTGGTATTATTGTTGGTATTTTTACTTTTTCTGCATTGCTGTTACGACCTTATGCCGGTCATGCGCTTGACTCGAAGGGCAGGAGATTTGTTTACATGACAGGACTTGCCATCTTCGTTATTTCAGTTGGCTCCTTCTCTATTATTAGTAGTATTGCAGTATTACTGGTTATGCGCGTTGTACAGGGGGTAGGCTGGGGTTTTTCTACTACTGCAACAGGTACAATTGCCACAGATTTGATTCCTGAAAAGCGTCGTGGCGAGGGGATGGGATACTTTGGTCTTTCAGGGAACATTGCCTTAGCATTTGGGCCAGCATTAGGCCTGCAATTGGCAGGGCTCATTTCCTTTACACAGTTGTTTCTTATCTGTGCTGCATTGGGGCTTGTTGCCTTTTTACTATCAGCAAAAATAAAGTATAAAAAGGTAGAAGAATCACCTGCTAAATCTACCACGGTGAAATTTGATATATTTGAGAAAACAGCACTAGAGCCAGCGGTATTGTTATTTTTCATTACAGTAACATTCGGAGGAATAGCATCCTTTTTACCATTATATGCAGAGGATAAAGGGATCGAAGGGATCGGTTTATACTTCCTAGTGTTTGCTATTTTTCTTATGCTCTCAAGAACCTTTGCGGGTAAAATTTATGATAAACGAGGCCATATCTATGTATTTTTGCCTGGGACGGTATTAATTTTTATTGCCATGCTTTTGCTTTCTTGGCTTCCTAGCACTCCTGCACTGCTTATTGCGGCAGGTTTATATGGATTGGGATTCGGCAGTGTGCAGCCGGCACTACAGGCATGGGCTGTAAATAAGGCCCCGGATAATCGAAAAGGAATGGCCAATGCTACGTTTTTCTCCTTTTTTGATTTAGGTGTCGGACTTGGAGCTATCGTATTCGGACAGCTCGCTTTTCAATTCGGTTATGCAATTATTTATTTAACCGCAGCTGGATCTGTACTTCTTTCTATCATTCTATATGTCTACTTGCTGTTAAAAGCACGAGCTCGGTATGTAGAAAACTAACGTATATTAAAAAGGATGCCAGAATCTGTTCGATTTCAGCATCCTTTTTATGATTAACTAGCAACTCTTTAGAACTGCTTAGGCAGTACAATTCGCTTGTACATTTGCACTGTAATGAAATAGTAAATACCATAGATTACGAAGAACAATGTAAGCGGGATCCATATTTTTGTGTATGGTTCGATAATAATAAAGGAAAACATCTGCATTCCCACGATAACATGGACAATCCCAACAATGGCTGGGAAGAGGAATAGCAAAAACAGCTCCCGGTAAATCGACCTGACGAGTAGTGTCTTTCTAACCCCAATTTTGCGTAGCATACTATAACGATGGACGTCCGCGCCAGCGCTAGATAGAAGTTTAAACATGAGAACACTTGCCATCATCATTAGAAATGCAATACCAAGAAACACTCCCATAAAAATAGTTCCGCTGGCAAACCCTTTAAGTGCAACATAATTACTGTATTTTCCACCAAGTTGTTCAACTTGATTACCAGTATACTTCTCTGCAAGTGCTTTTTGACTTGCATTCAATTGTTCCAATTGTGTTAGATGGGCTGTGAAATCATCAAGCTTAGCTACTATTACTTGATGCTCTTCTCCGTTTACCTCTTGATAGTTGGATTCTCCATAAACAAAAATAGATCTGTTGCCAAACATGGAGCCTGCCCCTAATTCTGTACTAACTGCTGTCCACCAGTTTCCTGGTAATTCAGTCACGTCTTCTTCGCCATATAGTGCATACTCGTCCGCAGACAATTTTGCTTCAGGAATAGTAGGTGAAAAACCTTCCGATCCTTCTTCAAATGCCATAACTTCAGGTGCATCTGCTTCAAGGTCTGTTTTTAAAAAATAGACTCCCTCATCATTGTACTTATAGCGGTAATCCTCTTCTTCTGTCACATCCATTGTTGCCAATGTTTCTTTCTCGGTTTCGTTTGGCTCATAAAGCACAACATCATTGGCATGGAACATAGAGGCCTGAATCCCGATATTATGGTAAAAGGATGTCCCAGCTGTCATTGCTCCTAGTCCCAATGCAATGAGCATAGCGACAGTTCCTAACACCATCATTAAGTTCAGCATGCGAAAACGTAGCTGCCCTAATGTAAAGGAGTTAATGCCTTTTTCATTTAAATTTCGATTCTGCTTTAGCTTTTTAACCAAGTATGGCAGGAGGGAGACAAAAATAAGGTAAGTCCCCGGTATGATGGTCACGGTCGCAAGTATGATACCGAAATGCATCAATTCTGCAATATGCACCATTGCATAGTAACCGACAGCAATCAAGATGACGGATAACAAAACGCCAAAGAAAGTACGTAATCCACTTGTTTTCACCTGATCTTGTTGCTGACCTGAACGCAACAGACTAAGCACACTTTTCCTGCCAACTCTCCAAGCATTTACAATGGAAGTAAGGAAGAATAAAGCGACATAAAATAGCACTGTTATCAGAAGGGAAGAGGAGTAAAATGGCTGAAATCCTCCACCTTGAAAGTCAAGTTGCCACATAAGTAGCTCGGCGATGCCATAGGATAGTCCAACACCTAGCACAATCCCGATAATGAGGGCAGTTAAGCCGACAAAAAAGGTTTCCATAAACATTAACTGGGTGATCTTACGTTTTTTAGCGCCTAACGTCATGTACATGCCTAATTCCTTTTGCCGTAAAGATAAAAGAAAGGATGTCGCGTAGAAAATGTAGAAAACCGTGATAATGCCAAGAATAAATGTCCCCACATGAAATACGAAGACAATAGAGCTAATAAGGGAATTCGCTTCAAGAAATACTTTATTTTGGGCAAGTGTTTCAAACATATAAAAAATCGAAATGGAAATTGTTAAACCAAATAGTAAGACCAAATAGTCCTTTGCTAATTTTCGCATACTCGTTAAAGATAATTTTAGCAACATATTGTTCACTCCCCTAGTCCATATCCGGCGACGCAAATTGAGCAAGCACGTCAAGGATATCCTGATGAAATGCGCTTCTGGTGCTGTTTCGGTGAATTTCTTTATACAGTTTTCCATCCTGGATAAACAAGATGCGCTCACAATAGCTTGCACTTAATGGATCATGCGTTACAAGCATAATCGAGGTGCCGTGATTTTCATTTAAGTGGACCATCGTCTCCATTAGGCTCTTAGCATTCTTAGAATCAAGCGCGCCTGTTGGCTCATCTGCAAGAATTAATGCAGGCTCATGGACTAATGCACGAGCAGCAGCTACGCGCTGTTTTTGTCCACCAGAAATAGTGACAGGGTACTTATTTAAAATTGCCTCAATCCCAAGCTTTGTCGCAACACTTTCTACAGCTGGTTTAATGTTTCGCACTGCAACACTTTGTAAGGAGAGGGGCAGGGCAATATTTTCATAAACCGTTAAATTCTCCAACAAATTAAAGTCTTGAAAAATAAAGCCGAGTTGACTTGAACGGAAATCGGCTAGCTGACCTTGTTTCATTGCGGTGATGTCTGTTCCAGCAATTTTAACGGAACCGTTTGTCGCGGTATCCAATGTTGAGATGACATTAAGTAATGTGGTTTTACCTGCTCCAGATGGCCCCATTACGCCAACAAACTCTCCTTCAGCCATAGCGAAAGAAACACTATTTAAGGCATGAAATTGTTTCTCGCTCTTTTTCCCATAAATCTTATTTAATTGATGTACATCAAGTACGGACTGTCTCATTACACTTACCTCCAATATTATTGAATCTATTTACAGTGTAAACAGTATAGAGAAATGGTGGTATGTATCTTTCTTTCAGGTAGCTTACAGTTTTGTAAGAATGGATAATGTGAAAGGGGCGGATAAGATAGAAACAACTAAAACGTATAATATAGCTGATGTCATCCTATCCTTAAGAAAGGGAATAGTTTAAAAACAGAGGGAACTCGTTTACAATGGAGAGAAGAAGAACGGTGGAAGGTAGGTTGCTAGTATTTTGAAAAGTTTCAGCGATATTAACATCCAAAAGCTTTTTCCGGCCATTATTTATAAGCGTGGGCTGGAATATTATAAACGAGGAAAAGTAATGGATCTTTTATACGATCTTAACTACCAAGTCTGGACCGCTACCGTGAAAGGGTCTGAGGACTACTTTGTAGAAATAAATATGAGCCAATTTGCAGACGGGTCTATTGATACGTATTGTGATTGTCCTGCTTTTGATACATTTGGCTCCTGTAAGCATGTTGCAGCAACCTTGATCGGTATTTCCCAGAAAGAGACGGACCGCCCGCCAGCGCTCCCTCATTTTGATTACCAAACAACAAATCATTTTATCCAGGCATTGACGAATGTATCGCAAACGACGGCAACACATGATATTCTTCCGGAAAAAAGGGAGATGCAAGTCCAATACTTCTGTAGTTGGACCTTAGAAAACAGCCTGCAACTCGAACTTAAAGCAGGTGAGAAGCGCTGTTATGTTGTTAAAGATGCTGTACTATTTTTAGATAGTGTTTTAGATGGAAAAGAGCATTATTTTACAAAGGCATTTACTTATAGCCCTGACCAACATTATTTTCAGCAAGAGGACTTAGCAATTTTTGAGACATTGCGGGAAATATTAAACAACGAGCAGATGTATGAGGAACAAAGACAATTTTCTTCTTTTCGGAACAGTAAGGATACTCGCTATATAACCATTCCTCCATTAGCCGCGAAAGCTTTGCTTGAAGAGCTGGTAAATCGCGATTTTACGGTGGATACGATAAAGAAGAGCTATCATCCTGTAGAGATAGCGCAAGAAAAGCTACCATTTCAGTTTTCTTTATCAAAAAATGAGCGGAATGAATTAATATTAAATATGCCAGAACTTCGAGGTGGCACATACTTACGCCATTACCATATTCTTTTTTCTGATGGAGTGTTTTACTTTCCTTCGAAGGAGCAGATTCCCGTCGTCGAGCAGGTAAGCCAATTTGGTTTATCCGATTTACAATTGCCAATAACGAAGCAACAAGCAGACACCTTCTTATCTGAAGTATTGCCTTCATTGAAAAAAGTCGGGGAAGTGGAAATTTCTGAGAAAGTAACAGAAGAGATCATTCAGCTTCCTTTACAGGCAAAGCTGTATTTAGAAGTGAGCGATAATTGGATTGTTGGGAAACTGGAATATTATTATGGAGAACATTACATCAACCCGTTTGGTGGCAGGGAAGAGCATGACATCATTATTATACGGGATGTGGAGAAAGAGCAGCAGATCATGCAGCTAATCGAATATGCCAACTTTAAATATAATGGAAAAGAACTCTATATTGAAGCAGAAGCAGAGGAAGAGATTTATGATTTTCTTTATTATGTCTTGCCATTGCTTGATGAACACTTAGAGTTATTCTTAACCTCGGAAATTCGCAGTTTTATTATGGATAGGGAGCCTATGCCGAATACAAGTGTGCGACTTGAATCCTCCTCTAACCTTCTAGAAATAGGCTTTGATATAGAGGGCGTGAAGGATGAAGAGGTTTCCAGTATCCTTCAAGCAGTAATTGAAAAGAAAAGGTATTACCGTTTAGATAGTGGCGCCCTTCTATCTCTGGAAGGGGAAGAATTCAGTTCCATGAAGCAATTCTTTCAAGACATGGAAGTAGATAAAAAGGATCTAAATGATGGTAATATACATGTTCCTATTTATCGAGGGACACAGGTAGATGCATTAATTGAAACGAATAAAAATTATGATCCATCCTTTAGAAAGTTGCTACATCAGCTCAAGTCACCAGAGGAACAGGTTTATCCATTGCCGGAAGATCTTCAAGCGAACCTGAGGAATTACCAGCAAACAGGTTTTCAATGGTTTAAGTCATTAAGTCATTATCACCTTGGTGGAATTTTAGCGGATGATATGGGCTTGGGTAAAACGTTGCAGAGCATTGCTTATATCGCGTCAGAGCCTAGTGATTTACCACATTTGATCGTCGCACCTTCATCTGTGGTATACAACTGGAAAAACGAGTGTGAAAAATTTATGCCAAGTCTGTCCGTAGCAGTGTTGACAGGAACCCCTGTAGAAAGAAGGCAGCGGTTCGAGGAAGAAAAAGAGAAAGATGTATGGATTACCTCCTATGCAACACTAAGGCAGGACATTGAATATTACAGACAGTTACGTTTTCAAACATTGATTCTAGATGAAGCACAGTATATTAAAAACTATGTGACAAAGACCTCTCAGGCGATCCGGGAAATTAAGGCTGGTAGAAAGTTTGCACTAAGTGGTACACCAATAGAAAATTCAATTGATGAACTGTGGGCCATTTTTCAGGTGGTACTACCAGGTTTAATGCCAAGGCAGAGAGAGTTCAAACAGCTCTCCAATGAAAAAATAGCACTCATCACAAGGCCGTTTATCTTACGAAGATTAAAGAAGGATGTATTGAAGGAACTGCCTGACAAAATTGAGACTGTTCACGTTTCAGAGCTGACCAAAGAACAAAAGGATCTCTATCTCGGTTACCATAGGCAATTGCAAATTGAAGCGGCGCAGTCCATGAAAGAAAGTGGGTTCCAGCAAAACAGGATGAAAATTCTTGCTGGTCTTACGCGTTTAAGACAAATATGCTGTCATCCGTCCTTGTTTATTGAAAACTATGAAGGACAATCAGGCAAGCTTGAACAGTTAATGGATACCGTTAGGAACGCAATTGGCAATGGGAAGCGAATGCTAATATTCTCGCAATTCACAAGCATGCATGAGATTATTATTCAGCAACTAGAGAAAGAAAACATTGAATACTTTTATCTTAATGGCCAGACACCATCCCAAGAGCGAGTGAAAATGAGTGAAAGCTTTAATAATGGGGAGAAAAGTGTCTTCCTTATCTCGCTAAAAGCTGGAGGAACAGGTCTTAATTTGACAGGTGCAGACACGGTCATTTTATACGATCTATGGTGGAATCCTGCTGTGGAAGACCAAGCGACAGGGAGGGCACATCGATTTGGGCAGAAAAATGTCGTTCAAGTCATTCGTCTCTTAGCAGAAGGTACAATCGAAGAAAAGATTTACGAGCTCCAGCAAAAGAAACGAGAGCTAATCGATCAGGTGATCCAGCCTGGAGAAACCATGCTTTCTGGACTTAGCGAAGATGACGTCCGTGAGTTATTGAACATATAGAAATTTTTCCAAAGCCAAATGAGCATTCGAACGAACGAGATTCGAATTCATTTGGCTTTTTTGCATACTTTGGTTAGAACATGGTGAACAGGGGAATAGTGAAAACAAAAAGAAAGGATGTTTACAGGATGGTAAAAAGCTTTGTAGCATACTTTAAATCGGAAAATGATGCAGAAACAGCAAAGGCAAAATTAGAAAAACTGCGAGTCTCAAATGTTTTGGTTGATGAACTACCTGATACAAAAAAGCATAACGCTTCTTTTCCTATCGTTGGAATGGGTACTCCAGGGACGATGAGCACGGGAACTGGAGCGTTGGGACTAGGGGTAGCTGACGTTTCGGATAACAATAAAGAGGAGCATGGTCAAATAACACACTTATTGGAAGGTAAGGTAGAGGAAGAAGACTACGATCAAGCGATCTCCATATTGTCAGAGAGTAAAGGGTATAAAGATCAATAATGTAGTCTTTTCTTATCTTAACGAAGTGCGAATATTTTTCTAGGGCGTCCTTTTTGATAAGGCCTTTCTATCCCTGCTACCTTAATTATTTCTGCGGACAATAGCTTATTTATTGTCCGTTCTGCACTTCGTTTTGTCACGCTATAATAGTTAGCGACGTCATGAGAGGAAAAAGGTTTATTATTTCGCATCTTAATAAATTCAATAAAGTTGTAAGATAAATCATTGTTTAATTTCGCTTTATGGATCAGTGATTGGTATAGAAAGGATGGGTCTATTTGTTTTGTCACGCCCACAGGTCCGATGCTCACCTGACTTTCATTGACGATATAGCACGAGCTTCCTTTCTCATCAGCTGTCATCTCTAATGCGAGTAATGCATGCTGGTGTGCTAGATGGTGTGTAAGCCCGAGTCCAAAGCCAATCCCAACCGGCTCCTTAATCTGTTCCTCGATTTTTCGAAGCGGTGGGAAATTTCCAAAATGGTTACTTAAATAATTTAATAGCTTTTTGGAGCCGATTAAGACCATATCATGTTGCTCATTACGTAAGACGATGGCATCATGTTGTGTAGCAAATTTCTGCAAGAGAGTGTCTAATTCAGCCTGCCTTCTAAAAAGAATCATTTCTTTTACTGAGCTTGGAAGTTGCTCAAGATGTTTAAAACGGAAGTATCCAATGACATGTTGTACGGATGTATTGTTGTGAAAGGTGATACGTCTTTCCACCGTATCGAGAGCAGATTTGAAGCATAGGTCAGGAGTCGTAATAAGACGCACCGGTATGTTTTCTTTTTGCAGACGTATGGCTATTTCGCTGTATGCCGTAAGAGCAAAGTCGATGCTTTGATCCTCCCAAAGTTTGCGATGGTGGTCAACTATGTTTTCTACAGTTTGACCATCCCAAGCATCTTCATAGAATGGAAATAATTCAACTTGTATCTCCTTTAATGGTGTAAGGACATGTTGAACTACTTCTTCAGTTGTCCCATCGAGTGAAATACGCTTCTGAGGAAGCTTATCGGACAGTGACTGGAGAAGAGCAGTAGTTAGAATGTATTCATCGCAATGAATTACAATCGTGGAAAGGCGTTTCTTTTTTGTTTTGTCCTTTACATAACAATAGGCAATGGACTCGGTGAACAGAAAGATATCGCATAGGAAAGCCTGTTCTAACAACTCAGGAGTTTGCTTAGCTTCTGTATAGATAAAGGGGAACAATTCGTAGTTGGAGAATTCCTTCTTTAATCTCTGAATTCTAATGACCGCATTTTCTGGACCAAACACCGCTACCTTTGCCTTCATGACGACACTCCTATTAAAAATTAGATAAAGTAGATTTTGATCTTGTTATTACATAATCGATTGCATGTTTTCCTATTTGGGCAATAGTATGCTGTCCTTCTGCATTTGATGGTAAGTCGTTACTTAGCACAGTTATGTATACCCTTTCTTCCTTGCACTCTAGAATTGCAGCATCGTGTTCTACACCACATAACTCACCAGTCTTATGGAAAATCGTTACAGGCATACTAGGGTTTAAGTAGTTCGCAAGTTTATTCGTTAACTGTTGTTTAGCTAGTATACTCTTCATAAACTTCCTACTTTTACTAGCTATGTAATGGTTCTCCTCTTCGGAAATTGCCTTCAATAACGTAACCATATCCAGGGCAGTCGTATAATTTTCTTGTCCTTCTTGCTGTGCTTTCGTATCCATGAATTTCCGCTGTAAGACTGTATTTTTTGCGCCAAGCTGCTCTATCGTTTTATTAACTGATTCCATTCCCAGTGATTCGAGCAGAACATTGGCAGCAGTATTATCAGATACGATCATCATAAGTTCAATTAAGTTCATATAGCTATATATATGGGAATTTGTAAGATAGGCTATAATGCCAGACCCTCCTACAAACTGTTCTTCCTCTATGTAGACAAGTTTGTCAGGATGTAACCGACCACTTTCTATTTGCTGGCATGCCTCGATCAAAATTGGAATCTTGGCAAGACTTGCAGCTGGGCGTAATTGGTGTTCGTTAATGGCTAAGCTTCCCTCGCCTGAAGTAAGAAGGACAGAGTAATGTGCTTGCGTTTCATGGATTTCTTCACGGATAGATGTTTTAAGCTGATCTAGATTCATACAATCATTATCCTTTCCAAGTAAAGTATCAGATAGAAAATATAGATAGTGATAACAATATCAATAGTCCTATCTAATGGGAAACTAGGAATATTGTAGGTAGAACGAAATTGAAAACTGCAACAACATTTAATAATTAGTTATATAGTATTGAATTTTCGAAAAATTGTCAAGAATAGCTTATTCAAATTTACCTTAATGGTTTTATGGATAAGATAGTGGGACAAGGGGATGAAGGAAAGGGGCTGGGACGTTATGTCCCAGCCTCTTATACAAAAAGCGAAGTTTTATCCCGCCTTAACTGCCAGTAAAGGTCCAATTTCTTCAACTAACAATTGTGGGACACCCCCACCAATGAAGTTTCACTTTATTTGGTAATAGGTTTTAACTTCCTCTCTCAGCTGACGTTTCAGAAACTTACCGACAGACGTTTTTGGAATGTTTTTTAAGAATAAAATATCATCGGGTAGCCAGTATTTAGCAAATTGTGGCTCTAAGAAGGCTAGTAATTTTTCTTTGGTGCCCTCCTCTTTTATTCCATCCTTTAGTACAACACAGGCAATAGGCCTTTCCTGCCATTTTGGATCTGGAATAGCGATGACGCTTGCTTCCAAAACATCCGGATGGCTCATGATAGCGTTTTCGATTTCAACTGAAGAAATCCATTCTCCACCGCTTTTAATCAAGTCTTTGGTACGATCAACTATTTTTATTGTCCCTTCTTCGTCAACAGTCACGACATCGCCAGTATGGAACCATCCGTCATGGAATGCTTGGTCACTGCGATCATCTTTATAATATTCACTTGCTATCCAGTTTCCGCGTAAAAGCAATTCTCCCATTTCCTGATCATCCCATGCGATGTCTCCCGATTTACCTTTCACCTTCATTTCAAGGCCTGGAACAAGGATACCCTGTCTAGAACGCTCTTTTATCTTTTCCTCTTGACTCAACGCTTGTTGGTAGCTCTTCAATCGTGAAATAGTTGCCAATGGTGTTGTTTCTGTTGCTCCATATGCATGATAGAAAGGAATATTAAATTTTTCTTCAAATGATCGTATTAAGCCAAAAGGTGCAGCCGAGCCCCCACATAGTACTGCTCTTAAGCTGGAAGTATCATAGTCACCAGCCTCTAACTCTTGTAGAAGTCCTATCCAAATTGTTGGAACTCCAGCAGATATGGTAACCCGAAATTTCTCTATAAAAGACGCTAACCTCTTTGGTGTGAAATGGGGACCAGGCAATACCTGTGTAGAACCAAACCATGTACAGGCAAAAGGTGTTCCCCAGGCATTAACATGAAATTGAGGCACGACAGGCATGGATACATCAGACTCAGATAGCGCTGCTGAATCTGCTAAGCCTAGTGCGAGGCTATGCAGTACAATGCCCCTGTGAGAGTATGTGACACCTTTTGGCTTGCCCGTTGTGGCTGAGGTATAACACATGCCTGCAGGATCATTCTCATCGATTTCTTTTGTGAAAGGAAATGCGAGATCTCCGGTGCTGAGTAATTCTTCATAGGAGTACAATGGGTGTAGGGATGAATCAGGAAGTTCTTGTTTATCTGTCATTACAATAAAGGCTTCAACAGTGGTCAATTCGTCCTTTATTAGTTCAACAAGTGGAAGGATGTCTTCATCAATTAATAAAATTTTGTCCTCTGCATGATTAATGATGTAGATGATATGTTCTGGGGTGAGGCGAATATTAATAGTATGCAATACTGCATGCATACCAGGTGCAGCAAAGTAAATTTCTAAATGACGGTGGTGGTTCCAGGCAAGGGTACCAATTTTATCTCCTTTCTTAGCACCAAGTTTTGCAAACACGCTCATCAATTTTCTGACCCTTTCGCCAATCTCTTTGTAAGTCAACGAATGTAGCTTGTCATGTGTCTGGGAGTGCACAAGTTTTTTAGGGAAAAATTTCTCTGCATGCTCCATCATAGCTCCAACGGTCATCGGGACGTGCATCATTTCTCATCAACTCCTTAAAAGTAATATAGTACTCGTTCAAATATATCATAATATTTTAAAAATAATAATAATTATATTAAGAAAGCAAAGAGGTTAGACACAAGATGTACCGATAATGTGGTAGTCTAGTATTGTATAAAACTAGAAATTATTGGTACAAAATAGGGGGCCTAAAAGGTGTCAAATCTATGTATTAAGCCAAATTTGAAGGGAGAAAAAAAGTCTCTGAGTTGGGAAGAGTTTGACAACTTTATAGATTCAACTGTAAAATATAATTCACTATAGAGTATAAGGGGGAGTTTGTATGAAAAAGAAAAACTATCTATTTTCATTTGCTATGATTTTAGTACTTGCCTTGTTCCTAGCAGCCTGCGGCGGAGATGACGAGGCTGATAATGGAGATGGTGATTCTGCTGAAGGTGGAGAAACACCTGAGTTTTTACAAATGCTAACAGGTGGCACAAGTGGTACATATTACCCACTTGGTGGCGAAATGGCCAAAATCATATCTGACGAAACAGGTATGGAAACAAATGCAGTATCTTCAAATGCTTCTGCTGATAACATGATTTCTCTTCAGGAAGGCGAAGCAGAGCTTGCTTTTGTTCAAACCGACGTAGCCGCAAATGCAATTGACGGTGTTAATTCTTTTGATGGCAACCCTGTAGACAACGTATCAGCAATCGGTTCTTTGTATCCGGAAACAATCCAAATCGTGACGACTGCCGATTCAGGTATTGCATCAGTTGAGGATCTTGCAGGCAAAACGGTCTCTGTTGGGGCACCTGGTTCAGGGACATTCGTTAACGCAGAACAGATTTTAGAAATCCATGGGATGACGATGGATGATATTAATCAAGAGAATCTAGATTTTGGTGAATCAACTGGTGGGATCCAAGATGGAAATATTGATGCAGCTTTCATTACTTCTGGTACACCAACTGGTGCGGTAGAAGGGCTAGCGGCTACTGTTGATATTAGCATTGTTCCGATTGACCAGGAAAAAGTCGATGCCCTAGTTGAGGAGTATCCTTACTATGCAGCAGATGCGGTTCCAGCTGAAACATATAGTGGGCAGGCAGAAGAGGTAAATACAGTTGCTGTATTGGCAATGCTTGCTGTTACCAATTCTTTATCCGAAGATGCTGTTTACGATATTACGAAAGCGATTTACGAAAACACGGATGGAATGGCGCACGCAAAAGCAGAGTTTATTTCAACTGATTCTGCTCTAGATGGTATCGGGATTGACGTACACCCAGGTGCACAGAAATACTTTGATGAAGTAGGAGTAAGTGCTGAGTAAGCAACCTGTAGTCCCTTACTATAACGTTCTAGGGAAGATTTGGATACATGTCTAACAAGCATTCTCCTTTTCTTTCGTTAGGCTCATACTGCCAGTTACATGCAGGATAAACATGATGTGACGAGCGGCCGACTGTGAATCCTTTAGTCAGGAGTTGCGTCGGTCGCTCCGTTTTTTCATGTTATGTAAGTATAAGTTCAGAGTGGATGTTTGCTCTGCGTAATTCTTTAAGATTTCAGGTGGCATAATGATGAAGCACAATAAAAAGGTAAAAGTTTCTATTCTAATTTTTTTACTCGCAATTTTCTCTCTACTTCTATTTGTTCCTTTCCGAACAGCACTTGTATTTTATAAAGAAAATACAGAGGAGATTGAGGCCTTTCTTCCAGTGCAGGAAAAGGATACCTTTCAAATTATATTTACACACTCCATACACCTGACAGATGTGGTAGAAAAATACATCGTTATGGAAAACCACGATATTAAACAGTACGAAATTGTTTACGAAGAGTTTGGGATTGGAATGCCTTCCAATGCTCAAGAAGGGGAGAAGTTTGACTATAAGGATGGAAAATACCATATAACAGACCTTGACAATATCTTTCCTTCTATGAATGTAAGAAACGGCAAAACGGTCTCAGAAAACCGCCTCGTTTGGGGAGAGAACGATGAACATCTCGTTTACTTTAACGAATATTTTGAGCCAGGAGCATGGTTTAAATTAAAGGTAGAGAAACTCTCACTATGGCAGTCTATGAAAGGAGTGAGAATCCATGAGTGATTCAACGAAAGAAAACCTAACCGAAACAAACCAGGAAGAGTTATTACAAAAATATGATGCAGAAGCAAATACAAGAAAACTAGGTGGTGTTGCTGCCAAAGTTGTTTTCTTTGGGTTACTTGCATTCTCTCTATTTCAGCTCTATACAGGTGCTTTCGGCCAATATACAGCATATATTCAGCGAACAGTTCACCTAGGGTTTGCGCTATCCCTAATTTTTCTTTTGTTTCCTGCCAGTAAGAAGAAGGGAAATAAAAAGAAGGTTGCCTGGTATGATTATATTCTCGTTTTATTATCAATCATCGTTTGTGGATACTGGCCGGTATATTATGACACGCTAGTTCAGCAAATTGGTGGAATCGACCAGGCGCAGGTGATCATTGGTGGACTTGCCATACTTCTGGTATTAGAGGCGACAAGACGAGCAGTTGGGCTTCCAATTACAATCATTGCTATTTTATTTATGATTTATGCATTGCTGGGACCGGACATGCCAGGAGGACTTGCGCACCGTGGTCTATCACTTGAACAGCTAATTGATTCCATGTTCTTTACAACGGAAGGGATCCTGGGAACACCGTTACAAGTATCTTCCACGTATATTTTCTTATTCCTACTATTTGGGGCATTTCTTGTCCAAACAGGCGTAGGGAATTATTTCAACGACCTTGCGATTGCACTTGCTGGAAAACGTACAGGCGGACCTGCAAAGGTTGCCATTTTTTCCAGTGCCTTAAATGGAACGATTTCTGGAAGCTCTGTAGCGAATACTGTTACAACGGGTTCTTATACCATTCCAATGATGAAAAAGCTTGGCTACCGACCAAACTTCGCCGGAGCGGTGGAGGCAGCTTCCTCAACGGGTGGTCAAATTATGCCACCGATAATGGGGGCAGCTGCATTCCTCATGATTGAGTTTGCAGGCGTTGGATACTGGGAAATCGCGAAGGCAGCAACAATTCCAGCTATTCTATACTTCTCTGGTATTTGGATTATGACACATTTGGAAGCAAAGCGAATGGGACTTCATGGTTTACCTAAAGAACAAATACCGAGTAAGAAATCTGTATTGAAAAAGATACATTTGCTCTTGCCAATTGTGGCAATTGTTCTTCTTTTGTTCCAAGGCTATAGTATAGAGCGGACCGCATTATACGGGATTGGAATTACTGTCCTAGTTAGTTTATTTAGAGCAGACACACGGATTACCCCAGGAAAATTCGTGATTGCCTTAACATCTGGTGCGAGGACCGCATTAGGGGTTGCTGCAGCTACTGCATGTGCAGGGATAATCGTGGGCGTTGTAACCAAAACGGGCCTTGGTTTGAAGCTTGGAAACAGCCTTGTAGATGTTGCAGGCTCTCTAGCAAGCTCACCCGAAGCTCAATTGTTGTTAACATTATTCTTTACGATGATCGCTTCCATTATTTTGGGGATGGGATCGCCAACAACAGCAAATTATATAATTACTTCTACAATTGCATTGCCTGCAATCTTGGCATTAAATGACCAGCTTGAAGTAGCAATTCCTGTTTTAGCTGGACATATGTTTGTGTTCTACTTTGGTATCGTGGCAGATATCACGCCGCCTGTAGCACTCGCTGCATTCGCGGCAACGGGTATATCTGGTGGGGAACCAATTAGAACAGGGGTAAATGCTTCGAAATTAGCGATTGGGGCGTTTATTATTCCGTACATGTTCGTCCTCCAGCCACAGCTCTTAATGATTGATACCCACTTTTGGGAAATTATTTGGATATTATTTACGGCAATTAGTGGGATGATTGCTATAGGGGCTGGCTTAATTGGATTCTGGTACCGTAAGTTGCACTGGACACTGCGAATCGTATCAGTGGTAATAGGGCTATTCCTCATCTATCCAGAAGGGAATACAGACTTATTCGGACTAGGAGCATTTATTGCCATGATTGTTATGCAGCTTGTCTGGAAAAAAGGAAATCAGACAGATAAGAAACAACAAGTAAGTGATTGATCTTTTCGACCATTATGTGTAGAAGAAGGTGACCGGCTAACTCGATAGCTCGGTCACCTTTTCACGTTTATACATTAGGAAAGTATAAAGTTTCAGCAAGGAAGCAAAGTCGACTCAGTTGAAATTTTGAGGTGTCAAGTATAAGAAAAACGTACACATTCACTAAAGGACGAGCGAATGCGAGTTTTTCTAATAATATGCTCTGCGGTGTTACTATGGAGTAGGGAGTATAGTAAAATAGATAAAGTGAAACTTCAATCAGTGGGCGTTTTCATTCTTCCCCACTGATTGTTAGTTGAACGAATCGGGGTGTTAACGTCCGTTTACTCCCACTAAAAACTCACGGTTTCACCTCATGTTTTGAAGTGGGGTCTTACGGACGGTTGCACCGGGATAAATCACATAAATTGAGTGAAGCACAAAAGAAAGAAGGAAGAAGGATGAAGAGACAGCATGATTTTACACAGGGAAATATATTAAAACAGCTCATACTCTTTTCTGGACCTATCATGCTGGCGAATCTGCTTCAGACGTCTTACCAGGTTGTCGACAGTTTATGGGTGGGGAATCTGCTAGGCGCTAATGCACTTGGTGCTGTCGCAGTGTCAAGTACGATCGTCTTTACCGTATTATCTTTTGTTAT
The DNA here is from genome assembly GCF_059758495.1 of Oceanobacillus sp. GQ8. Lineage (NCBI taxonomy): Bacteria > Bacillati > Bacillota > Bacilli > Caryophanales > Bacillaceae > Oceanobacillus > Oceanobacillus sp. GQ8. The sequence continues at coordinate 479,581 of NZ_JCAXEV010000002.1, forward strand.
AGGAATGAATAATGCGGCGTTAACCATCTTATCTCAACAAAAAGGCAAGAACAATGCAACTGGGTTGGAAAATTATCTCAACGCCTTCGTTGTATTATTAGCAATGATTTCTATCGGTCTAGGTATTACAGGTTTTTTCCTGACAGATTGGCTGCTATCCGTTCTTGGCACACCTGAAGAGATGATGGGCTTGGCTGCAAGTTATTTAAGGATTAATTTCCTTGGGATTTTATTTTTATTTGGCTACAATTTCATCGGTACTATATTACGTTCTATGGGTGATAGCAAGACACCACTGTTATTCGTGGTAACAGCAGTTTGTTTAAATATCATCCTTGATCCTTTATTTATCAGTTACTTCGGTTTTGGGGTCGAAGGTGCAGCATATGCAACTATTTTATCCCAAGGAATTTCCTTTATCGTTGGGTTGGTATTCATATTACATCGCAGACTAGTGCCTTTTACTGTACCTAAGCTGCCGCAGAGGCATGAAATTAAGTTGATTTTAAATCTCGGTATACCTTCTGGCTTACAAATGGCCGTTATTTCTGCAGGTGTGGCAGCTATTATGAGTGTGGTAACAGGGTTTGGTCCTAGTGTAGTGGCTGGATTTAGCGCTGCACAAAGGCTCGATAGTATTCTCATGCTGCCTGCACATGCGCTCGGCACCTCTGTTAGTAGCATGGCCGGACAAAACATCGGATCTGATGACTGGGGCAGGGTAAATAAGATTGCTAAATACGGTGTTTTGTATAATTTTACGATTATGCTCTTAGTTGGGCTCCTTGTATTTCTTCTGGCAGATTACGGTGTTCGATTGTTTATTGATGATCCTCAATCCATAGTCTTTGGTACCACTTATTTGCAAATCATTGCCTTTTGCTACCCGTTTCTTGGCATAAATTTTATTTTAAATGGTATCGTGCGCGCAGCCGGTGCAATGTATCAGGTATTGGCATTAAACATACTATCCTTTTGGGTATTGCGCTATCCATTAACAGCGTTCTTTTCAGGAATGCTAGGTGAAACAGGTATTGCGATTGGGATGGGGAGTAGTTTTCTTATCAGCAGTCTGGTTGCTTATTTGTATTACCAGTTTGGCGGATGGAGGAAGAAGGAACTGTTTAAGAAAAAGCATGGAGGATAAATATGAAACGTTTAAGTCTCGCATTCATAGGAATCATTTCGGGTTTATTTTTAGGGGGATTCTTGTGGGTCGTTCAAATTATAACTACTATAAATGTATATACATTACTAATAAATGTTGACTATATTCCTTTATTAAAGGAATGGAATATGCATCGTTTAACCGAACTTATCTTGCATATTATTATATCCATAATAGTTGTTTTTGTCCTGTATGCTATTTTCAAACGATGGGGCATGCAACATCGTGTCTTCCCATATGTGCTGGCCAATGGTGTTATAGGTGTTCTGCTTTATGGGACAACCGCTTTCTCTACCCGGACCCCAGCGCTTCTTGACTATTTCGCTATCTTTTATTGGATACTCGGGCATCTCTTATACGGTTTAATCGTTGGCATCTTCTTGCAAAAGCTTGAAAGGACGTTCCCATGAAACGAAGGAAACGTCACATAAAAGCAATTAAACGTGCGACAATACTATTTTTATTATTTAGTGGGATATTTTTGATTCTTTCCTTTTTCACGAGTGAGAAAAGCAATATTACAGAAAATAGTAGGAAGCCAAAGATTAGTGAGGAAATCAGACAATACCAACCTTTAGTTAAAATGTATGCAGAGCAATACGGTGTCGAAGACTATATGGATGTCATCCTGGGAATTATGATGCAGGAATCTGGAGGGAGAGGTCAGGATCCTATGCAGGCATCTGAAAGCTATTGTGGTGAAAGAAACTGTATTGAGGATCCAGAGCTTTCAATAAAACAAGGTGTTTCATATTTTTCCAAAACATTAGATGAAGCGAACGGGGATGTGCAGCTTGCTGTTCAATCCTATAATTTCGGTTTAGGCTTTATTGATTTTGTTCAAGAACGGTCTGGAGAATACTCACAGGAGACCGCCATCAACTTTTCACAGTATATGTATGAACAGGACCCGGATAAAGAAAAATATCGTTGTTTGCGAGAAGGCTCGCGGGAGCTAGATGCATGCTATGGAGACATTTACTATGTTAATGCGGTGATGGGGTATCGAGACGTCATAGAAGCAGAAGCCCAGTGAAACATGATATGATGAACAGACAACATCTAATCAAAAGGAGGTAAAGTTTATGGGGAAGGCTATATTCACGAATAAGGCACCTGCTGCAATTGGTCCTTATTCTCAAGCAATCGAGGCTGGCGATTTTATCTATGTTTCAGGGCAAATCCCGATTAACCCTTCAACCGGTGAGGTAGTAGAAGGAATTGAAAGTCAAACAGAGCAAGTATTACAAAATTTAAGTGCCATACTGGAAGAAGCAAAGGTCACGTTTGAAGATGTCGTAAAATTTACGATCTATTTGAAAAGCATGGATGACTTTGCAACCGTAAATGAAATTTATGGAAAGTACTTAACTGAACCATATCCTGCAAGAGCTACCGTAGAGGTTAGCCGTTTACCGAAGGATGTCCTCGTAGAAATGGACGTCGTCGTTTATCGCAAATAATAGGAGGTTTATATTTTGGAAAACTTTACGTATCATAACCCAACGAAGTTAATTTTCGGCAGAGGTCAAATGGATGCACTGCCTAACGAGGTTGCACAATATGGAAAAAAAGTGCTTATTGTCTATGGCGGTGGAAGCATAAAGCGTAACGGAATTTATGATAGTGTGCTAACAAAGCTCGATGGAATTGATGCAGAAGTATTCGAATTAGCTGGAGTGGAGCCAAACCCAAGAATTTCTACTGTTCGTAAAGGGGTAGAAATCTGTAAGACTGAAGGAATTGAGTTTCTGCTTGCGATAGGTGGCGGAAGCACAATTGACTGCACAAAAGCTATCGCTACAGGTGCTAAAACAGATACAGATATGTGGGACATTGTGACTAAGAAAGAACAAGCAACAGATGCATTGCCTTTCGGTACAATCCTTACTTTAGCAGCAACCGGTTCAGAAATGAATCGTGGCTCTGTTATTACCAATTGGGAGACAAACGAAAAACATGGATGGGGGCCCCCGTACACAAGTCCAAAATTCTCTATCTTGGATCCAGCCCATACGTATTCCGTGCCACGGGATCAAACAGTATATGGCATTGTTGATATGATGTCACATGTGCTTGAGCACTATTTCCATCAAACGACTAACACACCAATTCAGGATAGATTCTGTGAGTCAATACTAAAAACAGTAATGGAAACTGCTCCAAAACTGTTGGAAGATATGGAGAACTACGAATACCGTGAGACGATTATGCTAAGCGGAACCCTTGCTTTAAATGATATGTTGAACATGGGATTCAGAGGAGATTGGGCAAGCCACAACTTGGAACATGCCGTTTCAGCAGTGCATGATATTCCCCATGGTGGTGGATTGGCAATTTTATTCCCGAACTGGATGAAGCATGTAATTGATGAAAAGAACGAAGGTCGCTTCAAGCAAATGGCAGTCCGGGTGTTTGATGTAGAGACATCTGGGAAGTCTGACAGGGAAGTAGCTTTAGAAGGAATTAACCAGTTAAGAGCATTCTGGAGTAGCATTGGCGCACCAGCAACGCTTGCAGATTACGATATTGAAGAAAATAGTGTTCAGGAAATGGCTGAAAAGACGGTTGTAGCAAGTCCGCAATTTGGAAACTTTAAGAAGCTAACCCAAGAGGATGCTGTCGAAATTTATAAAGCAAGTTTATAAAATCCGACGAAATATTTCCCGGGAAATTGTTTTGTCATATTATGGTTAGAAAAGCGCGGATTCGCTCACTAGTAACGAACCCGCGCTTATATTCATAAAAAAGAACTGGCTATTATTGATAAACGGCCAGTTCTTCTTTTATAGCTATTCGTATTTTATCTAAACATTCTTCAGGTGTGTTACCGAAAATGCGTCTGTTATTAATAAGTGCATATGGTTTTACTCTGCACAAACCGCAAAAAGATAAACATTCGTTCATCAAAACGGCTACTTCTGGAAATTCCTTTTCCAAAATTTCTTCTATATTAATTGTAGTGATTGCATTTCCGTCACAGACCTCAACTACGACTATACCCATACGATCACGTACCTTCTATTGAAATTCTATCCTAATATAGGACTCTGTTAGTTTTAGCATATATTTAAAAAGAAATCAATCGTTTGGTTTTTGTACCTTGCTGGAAATGTAGAAAAGTTTGGCTAGATAGCAATGTATACGTAGTTAACCAACTCGATGTTTATTGCTCTGTTCGATCAACGAAACTCATGCTGACCCAGTGACGTTTCCTCCATCTACGTAACATAAAGACTCCTCTCAGCCATTCATCCGCGATAAACGCAATCCAAATTCCAATGAGCCCAAGATCTAAAAAGATCCCGAAGAACCATGCAAACGTTACGCTGATTCCCCACATGGAAGCAATGCCTATATAAACGGGGAACTTTACATCGCCAGCAGCTCGTAATGAACTGATCATTACTAAATTAAACGCTCTTCCAGGCTCTAAAATGACAGTCATAAGGAGAAGGAAGGCACCAGTTTCAAGGATGGTTGGATTGTCTGTGAAAATGCCAAGTAACTGGTCGTGCAGTATATAGACGATGCCTGCTGTTGCCAAGGAAATGAAAATAGAAATTCGCAGGCTCTTAATCGCACGTTCATAAGCATCTTCTATCTTCCCTGCGCCAATCATATGGCCAATTAAAATTTGGGTTCCCTGACCGATGGCAATCGAGAAGAGAAAAATGAACATCATGATGTTTTGGGCATATACTTTAGTTGTAATAGCTACAGTACCAAGCTGTGCTACAAAGTATGTGATAACCATTTGACTAGCATTATAGGAAAGCTGTTCACCGGCAGATGGGATACCAATCTGCAGTAACCCTTTTACATGCTGCTTTGGATAACGAAGAAATCGGGAAAAGTCTAGCTCACCTTGCGTACGTTTAATAAGAAGTAATAACAGTACAACAAAACCGATGAAACGGCTAATGGCGGTGGAGTAAGCCACACCTGCTACACCAAAGACAGGAAATCCGAAAGGTCCAAAGATAACGAAATAGTTTCCGACCACATTTAATATATTCATACCAATAGTGACCATCATCGTATCCTTTGTATGTCCATAGCTTCGTAAAATAGCACCAGTCGTCATAATGAGTGCCTGAACAAAAATAAGTCCCCCAACAATTTGCATGTAGGCTGTAGCTTCACCCATTATTTCATTTGGAAGGTCCATGATACGTAGGATACTTTTTGCGCCAAGAAACAGTGCGACACTTAATAGAAGGGAGAACCAGAGATTTAAGCTAATCGAAAGTACAGAAATTTCTCCGGCTTGTTTGCTGCGATTCGCCCCAAGGTTTTGTGCAATTAATATTGCTGCCCCTTGTGCTACGAAACCGAACATAACGATTACAACAGAGAGTATTTGATTGGATACGCCAACAGCAGCAACAGCCTTATCCGAATACTGGCTGAGCATAAGTGTATCGGCATTTCCCATCAGCATATGCAGGAGTATTTCTACAAAAATAGGCCACGTAAGAGCGAACAACGTGAGATGCTTCGTTTTATTTTCTTTCATTCAGACCCCTCTTTCCTTTCAAAATAAAGAATATATCCATTAACTAATGGCTGAATAAATGCAATTTGGTATAGGACAATAAAGACAGTCTACCTTTTATTATAGAAAATAAAAAGGTACAAATTCATTACATAATTACTGATCAAAATGGAGCAAGTAGCCCCCACGCCATCTAGAAGTTAACAATAAAAAACATCCCAAGTGGGCAAAGGCTCCCTGGGATGTTATAGAGCGTCATGCGTTTTTTAAAAATCTACTCAGTAAAAGGTGGTTAACTAGTTAATGTCGTGAGGCGGAAAAAGAATGATTGTGTCTTCCACTATATTCATGTTTATACCATGTCACAAGCATGATGATGCCACTAATAATGAGTAATACACTTGTCACAAGAAAAACAGAAGAGAAGCCGAAAAATCCCGACAGCGCTCCGCCTAACGCGGGACCAATAATGTTTCCAAGGAAGCGTAAACTGGTGTTATAGCCGAGCACTTCTCCTTGCATGGAAAGTGGTGCTTCCTGCCTTATATATGCTATACGTACTGGTATAATGCCACCAATTGAAATGCCAAGCAAAAATCTTAGTACAACTAGTTGCCAGATGTTTGTAACAAATGCACCAGGTAAGTAGACTATCCCTGCCATGAATAAAAGGATGATGAGAATCTTAATATAGCCAATTCGATCACCTAACCTGCCCCATCTTCTGGCCATGAGTAAGTTACCGAGCCCGGCTGCTGAAAAGGCCATGCCAGAAAAGAAAGCAATACTCGCGGGACCATGTATTTCGGCTACGAACAAAGACAGGATCGGCTGAATGCTAAAGTGTGCTATTTGAACGAGTACGGAAATCAACATAACAACAAGCAAGACAGGTTTACTTATAATATGAAGTATGACCTCTTTACTCGAGTAGGATTTATAATCCGAATCATCTTCAGAAATTCTCAAATTCAGTTCTTTAATGCCAAAGAAAACAATAATAGCAGAAAGAAATACGGTTAGAGATACCCATTTAAAGGTACTCGCATAACCAAACGCATCTGCAAGGACCCCACCGAGTAATGGACCCATTAACGTTCCTGTAATACTCCCGGTTTGCAGGGTTCCTAAGACCTTCCCAGCAACTTCCTTAGGAGTCTGTGTAGAAATGAATGCCTGTGACATTGGAATAAATCCAGTTACGATACCCATAAATAAACGCAATAAAAAAAGCTGCCAGACTGTTGTGGCGTAGCCCATTAAAAATACAGATAAACCTAATCCGATGGCTAATATAATGAGGATTCTTTTTCTGCCGTATTTGTCACCTATTCTCCCCCAGATCGGCGAAAAGAGAAAAGCAGATACGAACGTTATAGCAAAAATCCATCCTGACCAATTCTGTACATAAGCATCAGAGAAATTCCCCATTGATTCTATATATAAAGAGATAAATGGCAGCACCATCGTGATACTTCCGGCAATAAAAAAGTTAGCTAACCACATGATAGCTAAGTTTCGTTTTACTAAACTATTCTGATCAATGATTGCAATGCCCTTCTTTCTTAAACTTATTTCGTTACCCTAAATATATCTTATTTTACCCTTTGTTTAAAGTTATTTGCATTCTTTTTCTTAACAATTCAACTGTATTCATTTATACCCGAAAAAGGTATAATAGTTACAAGGGATATTGCCAAATGGACAGGCATATGCTAAAGAGAAGTGCAGACAGCCACATGGAGTTGGACCCTCGCACAACAACCTTCTTATTATCTTAAGAAAAAAGGGGAAACGAAGATGAAAAAATATACGATGAAAAAAATATTTACTCTTATGCTTATTGCATTATTTATGGTGGGAACTTCCGTACAAGTAATGGCCGATAGTGGTGCCAGTGATTCAGACAGTATTAATGAAAAGCTTGGAGCTCCAATTGTTGTATATGGGGACACTTTATCGGAATCACAGAGAGAAGAGGTTCGAAGCCTACTAAAGGTTGCTGATGCTACAGCAGTACAAGAATACAATGTTACAGGAGAGGATATAGCGAAATATATTAACGGTGATGTGCACTCCAATATGTATTCAAGTGCAAAGATAGTGCGGCAAGAGGAAGGAAATGGTCTGACGATCAATATTGTAACACCAGAAAATATAACGGAAGTAACAAAGGAAATGTATGCCAATGCGTTGCTTACTGCTGGTGTTGAAAATGCCACCGTTGATGTTGCCTCACCTGTAAAGGTTAGTGGTCATTCTGCTTTGACAGGTATTTATAAAGCGTATGATGTAGAGGGAGAAGAGCTCGACAAGGAACGGATGGAATTAGCTAGTGACGAACTCGATGTTGCTACAGATCTTGCGGAAAAAGAAGGCATGGATCAAGAGAAAGTAAGTGAGTTGTTAGCTGAGATTAAGAAGATGATTGCAGAGCAAAACCCTGCAACAAAAGAGGAAGTTGAACAAATTGTTGAAGATCAATTAAGCAAGTTGAACATCACTTTAAGTGATGCGGATAGACAAATGCTAGTTGATTTATTTAATAGAATGCGTGACCTTAATATAAATTTTGATCAGGTAAAAAATCAATTAGAGGATATTGCTTCAACAATTAAAGATAAAGCTGATGAACTCGGCTTAGATGAGGGATTTTGGGAGAAGGTAGGAAACTTTTTCAGAGAAATCTTCCAATCTCTAAGTAACCTGATAAAAGGTTTATTTAACTAGATATAATTGGGGGATGTGTAACAAAAGTCGTTGTTATCCATAAATAAGTGGGCAAGGAGAAGGCTTGACGCATAATGCATTTGTGCACTTATCCATCTCTACCTAATGATCAAACCATTTAAAAGCAGATTTTAAATATTGCAATAAAAGCACTCTTGACCTCGCGGGGCTATGAGTGCTTTTATTGTGATTATTTTGTTTTATGGATACCAACCACGCGTTTTTCAGAATTACGCATGCTTAAAAAGACAGGTTATACCATAATAAAGTGCAAAGCATTACAGCTATTGTTATTACACCTACTATGAAAGGAATTAAGTAGTTTTGCGGTACGAGTTCTGATAGTGGACGCCTGTCCTTATCATGCATACGACTAAAAAAATGCTGAAAACTATAAAACACAATATCAAAAAACCGGCCTTTCAACACATAGCCAGCTAATGAATATAGGATGAAGAAGGTACCAACAACAAAGGAGACATTTGTATAGGACAGAAGGTTAAGCCCTTTGTAAAAAATAAAAGAGAACAAGAGGATTAATAATTGTGATATTACCATCCACCACAAGATTTTTTTTAACATATTATCAACTTCCTTAAAAGAATATATGAATCATTATATCACTAGTTAGTTAAAAAATTATAAATCCTATTATTGGACAAAGAAATAAGGGTAAGAGAAGGGGGTCCTTGTTAACACAAGCTAGACTAAAGTCCCGTTAATTAAATTACCAGTAAATAGCAATATTTTAAAAGTTTGGTATTTTAAATATTGGAAAAATTATGAAATAAAGCGCTGGTTTTGTCGAAAATTGTTTGAAGATTCCCCTTATAAACCCTTATAACACGCCAGTTTTACCTATTTTGCGACGTAAAATGTCAAATTTTATCGAATTAAAAGACAATTTACAATTAATTTCCTTGTTTGTATAATAACTATTGTGAATAAGAAAAGGGAGTGTAAAAAGTGAAAAAGTCAAAATATTATCTCATTATTGCTTTAGCTTTAACAGTAGGATTAGTACTTTCTGCCTGTAACTCTGGTTCAGATTCTGGCAGTGGTGATGGAGGAGATAGTAACAATTCCTCAGAGTCAGGAAAACAAGTCCTAAATATGATAGAAACAGCAGAAATTCCGACTGGCGACCCGGCACTAGCTACAGATGCCTCAAGCTTTATTGTTTTTGGACAAACAATGGAAGGTCTATATATTTTAGATGAAAATGATAACCCTATCCCAGCAATAGCCGATGGGGAGCCTGAAATAAGTGAAGATGGAAAGGAATACACTTTTAAATTGCGTGAAGATGCAAAATGGTCTAACGGTGACTCAGTCACTGCAAACGATTTTGTTTATGCTTGGAAAAGAGCAGTAGATCCTGATACTGGATCACAATATGCTTACATGTTTTCTGGAATTATAGAAAATGCAACGGCGATCATAAATGGAGAAGCTGATCCAGAAGAATTGAGTGTAGAAGCCACTGATGATTATACATTAAAGGTAACTCTTGAAGAACCGGTTGAGTATTTGAATTCATTACTTGCATTTGGAACATATTTACCATTAAATGAAGAGTTCGTTGAAGAAAAAGGTGACGATTTTGGTACAAATAGTGACAATATGCTAGCAAACGGTCCATTTGTACTTGAAGAGTGGGATGGTACAGGCCTAAATTGGAAATATGCTAAAAATGACGAATATTACGATCTAGAAAACGTAAGCTTAGATGAAGTAAATGTACAGATTTCTAAAGAACCAGGTACAGCGGTTAACTTATTTGAAACTGGAAAAGCAGATCGTACAGCTGCCTTAAGCGCTGAATATGCGAAACAGTACAAAGGTAACGAGAATGCTGCTACGTTTGAAGAAGGAAGCTCTTGGTATTTGAAGTTTAACCAAGAACGTAATGGTGAAGAAACTCCATTAGCTAATGAGAATATTCGTAAAGCGTTAGCTATGTCTTTTGACAAAGAGGCTTATACTGAACAGGTACTATCTAACGGTTCCGTTCCAGCTGACGGTTATGTGCCAAGAGGCTTGGCAAAAAATCCGGAGTCTGGTGAGGACTTCAGAGAAGAAAGTGGAAGTTTAATTTCATATGATGTAGAAAAAGCTCAAGAGTATTGGGAAAAAGGCTTGGAAGAATTAGGCGTTGATGAACTTAACCTAGATTATCTAAGTGATGATACAGAAAATGCCAAAAAAACGTCTGAGTATTTCAAAAATCAATTGGAAACAAATCTTGAAGGTCTAACTGTTAATCTGAAAAATGTACCATTTAAAGTACGTCTTGATACAGTGACGAAGCAAGATTACGATATTGTAATGCATGGTTGGGGGCCTGACTACCTAGATCCAATGACCTTCCTTGACTTGTATGTTACAGACGGTGGAAACAATAATACAGGTTATTCAAGTGAAGAATACGATCAGTTAATTGACGATGCTAAAGTGAAATATGCAAATGATCCTGCTAAACGTTGGGAAGTAATGTTAGAAGCTGAAAAACTTTTAGTTCAAGAGGATACGGTAGTTGCACCTATTTACCAACGCGGAAGATTAACACTGATTAAACCATATGTAAAAGGGTTAGAAGAACATTTATTTGGCCCAGATTATTCACTTAAAAATGTAACAATTGAAAAGTAAGACAAGTAATTAAAAGAATAACCAGCAAAATGGTAAAAGAGGGTATTTCATATACTCTCTTTTATCCGTTTTTGTGCCCATTTATTTAGAAAATTTTCATTTATTTGTGTTTAGGAGGAAACAGGATGGCGAAGTATATTACAAAGCGTATAATTTTTCTAGTTATTACGTTGTTTATTATAGCTTCAGTAACATTTTTCTTAATGAAGTTTCTGCCTGGTACCCCATTTCAAAATGAAGAAAAATTATCAGTTGAACAGCGAGAGATTTTAAATGAGAAGTATGGCTTGGATCAACCGGTACCTATACAATATGCGAATTATATGATCAATATTGTAAAAGGTGATTTGGGAGTATCGTTTCAATTTGACAATCAATCTGTAACGCACCTATTAGCAAATCGAGTAGGACCATCATTACAGCTTGGTTTTCAAGCAATGCTAGTAGGAACAATCATTGGTGTTTTACTTGGTGTACTGGCTGCAATGTTCCAAAATACGTGGATTGATTACGGGAGTACGTTCTTGGCGGTATTTGGAAAATCTATACCATCCTTTGTATTCGCAGCACTCCTTCAATTCGTAATAGGAGTTAAGCTCGGATGGCTCCCCGTCGCTTCATGGGATGGATTTTCCTCATCGATCATGCCCACCATTGCATTAGCAATTTTCCCTATCGCAACAGCAGCTCGTTTTATGAGAACGGAACTGATTGATGTTTTAGGGTCAGACTATATCACATTAGCTAAAGCAAAAGGTAATTCCAGAATGGAAGTATCCTTCAAACATGCTGTCCGCAACGCGCTCATTCCCCTGATAACTGTACTAGGGCCAATGGCCGTTGGATTAATGACCGGCTCCATGGTTGTAGAGCAAATATTTGCTATTCCAGGAATTGGTGAGCAGTTTGTAAAATCCATTCAAACAAATGATTTCCCAATTATTATGGGGACAACACTGTTTTTTGCTTTCTTGTTGACAGTGATCATTTTAATTATCGATATACTTTATGGAATCATTGATCCAAGAATCCGCTTGGCTGGAGGGGATAAATCATGACAAAAAGTGCAGAAGAGATAGAAAAGCACCGGTTTGCACCTGCTCCTCAGCAGAGTGGTGATAATGAGAGAATCGCGAAACCACAACTTTCGTTTGCTAAAGATGCTTGGCTTCGTGTTAGAAAGAATAAAGGTGCACTAATTAGTTTAGTTGTTTTGGCCCTTGTGGTTCTAATGGCTATAATAGGCCCGCATCTTTCTCCTCACGATGGGTACGAACAAGATGTTACAAGAAACAACCTTGCGCCTCGTATCCAAGGTTTAGAGAAATTAGGGATATTTGATGGTACCCAGAAAATTGGTGGGGAAGAAGTAAATAAATATAATGATCTCAACATAGACGATTATTACTGGTTTGGAACAGATAGCCTTGGACGTGATTTATTCACTCGTACTTGGTTGGGAACTAGAGTTTCATTATATATAGCACTTTTAGCAGCAGTTATCGATATGATTATCGGTGTGATTTACGGTTTGATTTCTGGTTTCAGAGGTGGACGAGTTGATAATGTCATGCAACGAATCCTAGAGGTGCTTTCTGGCATACCGAATTTGATCGTTGTAATTTTAATGTTGTTGATTTTAAATCCTGGTATCTTGTCAATTACAATTGCCATGGTTATCACTGGCTGGATCGGAATGGCTAGGGTTGTACGTGGACAAGTATTAAAACTAAAGGATCAGGAGTATATATTAGCTTCAAGAACACTTGGAGCCAAAAACAATAGGTTGCTATTTAAACACTTATTACCAAATTTGTCAGGCGTTATTATTATAAACACGATGTTCACGATACCAAGTGCTATTTTCTTTGAGGCTTTTCTAAGTTTTATTGGAATCGGGTTACAGGCACCAGAAGCATCCCTAGGTACATTAATTTCCGACGGATATAAAACGTTCCAATTCTTGCCTCACTTAATGGTTATTCCATGTATTGTGATTTGTATTATTTTAATAACATGTAATTTAATTGGAGATGGACTTCGTGATGCATTTGATCCAAAAATGCGCGATTAAAATTGAGGTGAAATGGATATGAAAAAACTATTGGAAGTGAAAGATCTTCATATATCGTTCCATACATTTGCAGGAGAAGTACAGGCAATCCGTGGAGTGGACTTTGATTTAAATGAAGGAGAAACGCTTGCGATTGTAGGAGAATCAGGTTCTGGTAAATCGGTAACAACCAAGTCTATTATGCGCTTGCTACCCCCAGGGAATTCTGAAATAAAAGCTGGGAACATCCTTTTTAATGGTAAAGATCTTACCAAAGCATCGGAAAAAGAGATGCAAAAAGTGCGTGGCCAGGATATTTCAATGATTTTCCAGGATCCGATGACCTCTTTGAATCCTACAATGACAATAGGAAAGCAGATTATGGAGCCTTTATTAAAACATCAAAAGTTAAGCAAACAGGAAGCAAAGGAACGTGCAATTAAATTGTTGGATTTAGTTGGAATTCCCAAACCGGAAATTCGCCTAAAGCAATATCCGCATCAATTCTCTGGAGGAATGAGACAGCGTGTGGTAATTGCAATTGCACTCGCTTGTGCTCCCAAAGTACTGATTGCAGATGAACCAACCACTGCTTTGGATGTTACGATACAAGGCCAAATATTGGACTTAATGAAAGATCTACAAAAACAAATAGAGACATCGATTATTTTTATTACGCATGATCTAGGGGTAGTAGCAAATGTTGCTGACCGTGTAGCAGTCATGTATGGTGGTAAAATTGTCGAAATCGGAACAGTGGATGAAATATTTTATAATCCACAACATCCATATACCTGGGGGCTAATTAGCTCAATGCCAAGCCTGGATAGTACAGACGAGGAGCTGTATGTAATCCCTGGTACTCCACCAGACTTGCTTAATCCTCCTAAGGGTGATGCGTTTGCTCAAAGAAACCCTTATGCTATGATGATAGATTTGGAAGAAGAACCACCAATGTTCAAAGTGTCGGACACCCATTTCGCTTCTACTTGGCTTCTACATCCCGATGCACCTAAAGTAGAGCCGCCTAGTGCAGTCAAAGAAAGAATGGCTAAATTCCAAGCGAAAAAAGCTGGTTCTTTGAAAGGGGAAGAGTGATTTGACAGAAAAGCTATTGGAAGTAAAAAATCTTAAACAATATTTTAATGTTGGAAAACCGAAAGAAGTACGAGCTGTTGATGATATAACTTTTGATATATACAAAGGGGAAACATTAGGGCTAGTTGGGGAATCTGGTTGTGGGAAATCGACAACCGGAAGAACGATAATACGTTTATATGATGCTACAGATGGCGAGGTTCTGTATAAAGGTGTTAATGTTCATGGGAAAAAATCTAGTTCTGAGTTAAAGGAATTTAACCAAAAAATGCAAATGATTTTCCAGGATCCTTATGCATCATTAAACCCAAGGATGAAGGTATCTGATATTATTGCAGAGGGAATGGATATCCACGGTCTTGCCAAATCACAAAAAGATCGGGCGGAAAAAGTCTACTCACTATTGGAGACAGTAGGTCTAAATCGTGAACATGCCAACCGTTACCCACATGAATTTTCTGGTGGACAAAGACAAAGGATCGGGATTGCCCGCGCACTAGCGGTAAATCCTGAATTTATCATTGCTGATGAGCCAATTTCGGCTTTGGATGTATCAATTCAAGCGCAAGTAGTCAACCTGTTGAAGAAATTGCAAAAAGAAAAACAGTTAACTTATTTATTCATAGCGCATGATTTGTCTATGATTAAATATATAAGTGACCGTATTGGTGTTATGTATTTTGGGAAGTTGGTTGAACTTGCACCAGCAGAGGATTTATACCGTAATCCCATGCATCCTTATACGCAATCATTACTCTCAGCTATTCCGCTTCCAGACCCTGATTACGAGCGGTCAAGAGTGCGAAAAACTTATGACGCTAGTCAGCATAATTATGAGCAAGAGGAAGAGGTAAAAATGCGTGAAGTAGCACCAGGACATTTTGTCAGCAGTTCAGAGAAAGAGTTTGCAGAATACAAAGCAAAGTATATTGTATAAAAGTTTCACTAGAGAGAAACTACCACATAATTAGTCTAGTTAGATAGAAGGCTCCGGTTATCAATTTTTGATAATCGGAGTTTTTTTACACGTCAGGAAAGTATAAAATTTCAGCAAGGAAGCAAAGAAGGCGCAGTGGAAATTTTGAAGTTCCAAGTATAAGAAAAACTTTCCAATTTGCTAAAGGACAAGTGAATGCGAGTTTTTCTAAGGTTCCTTGTATTTTAAAAGAGTAAATTATGAAATTAATTTAAGTGAAAAAGTTTGAATTCTATCAGTCTAAATCCCTATAATAGCAATAGTTCTAGTGGATAATCAAAAAATATTGAATATTTAAAATATCTAACAATACTATTTTTTTGCACAAAAAATAGTGAAATAATTCTAAATTAGTAGTATAATTTGCTTATAGGTAATTTAGAATTATCTGTTAACTAAATTAGAGAAGAATTAGGAGGGTCAAAGAATGTTAAAGAAGAAATGGTTTTTGCTATTAACTTTGGTTTTTGCTTTAGGTCTTCTATTAGCAGCGTGTAGCGGGGATGATTCGGGAGATGAATCCAGTGGAGACAGTAATGCAGGGGAAGACAGTTCAGATAATTCAGAAGGATCAGATGGGGAAGAGAAGCTTGCTTCTGACCAAACATTTGATATAAACATAAAAACAGAGCCACCTTCACTTAATCCAGGAACCGCGTCGGATACTACTTCCGGAGCTGTACTTGATCAGGTTTTCGAAGGTCTAATGCGAATTAACCAAGATGGCGAAGTGGAAGAAGCAATGGCTGAGTCGTATGAAGTCTCAGATGATCAAAAAACATACACATTTAAAATTCGTGAAGATGCAACTTGGTCAAACGGTGACCCTGTAACAGCGCAGGATTTTGAATATGCTTGGAAATGGGTACTAGATCCTGACCATGCAGATACTGATTATGCTTACCAGCTATATCCAATTAAAGGAGCTCAAGCAGCAAAAGAAGAAGGAGCACCCTTGGATGATGTAGGAATTACGGTAGAAGACGACAAAACACTTGTCGTGGAACTAAACCAAGGAACTCCATATTTCCTTGATCTAACAGCATTTTATACTTATTATCCAGTTAATCACAACGTCGTAGAAGGTAATGATGACTGGGCTCAGGAAGCATCTGACATGTACGTAACCAATGGTCCATTCACTTTGGAATCATGGGCACATAAAGATCAGGTAGTACTTAAGAAGTATGAAGATTACTGGGATGCCGAAACTGTAAAACTTGAAACAATTAACATGTATATGGTTGACGATGCCAATACAGCACTTGAAATGTACAATGATGGAGAATTGGATTGGGCAGGGGATCCAACAAGCTCATTACCACTTCCAGCAATTCCATCTTTGAAGCAGGACGGATCGTTAAATCTATCTTCACTAGCAGGCGTATACTATTATGCATTTAATACAGAAGAGTCACCTTTTGACAATGTAAATATCCGTAAAGCATTTGCTTCAGCGATTAACCGTGAAGGAATTGTTCAAAGTATTACGCAGCGTGAAGAACAGCCTGCAATGGCATTAGTTCCTCCATCAATCTGGGAAGAAAATGAAGAAGGATATTTTGAAGACAATAACGCTGAGCAAGCAAAAGAATATTTAGAAGCTGGCTTGGAAGAATTAGGTATGGATGAGTTACCACAAATAAGTTTATCTTATAATACGGATGAAGGGCATGCTGCAATTGCGCAGGCCGTACAGGATATGTGGAAAGAAAATCTTGGTGTAGATGTTGAGTTAAATAACGAAGAGTGGAACGTATATCTTGACAGCATGAGTGAAGGAAACTTCCAAGCAGGAAGAATGGGTTGGTTAGCTGACTTTAACGATGCGATCAACTTCCTTGAAATCTTCCAATCAGTTGGTGGAAATAACTATACAAATTGGGAGAGCGAAGAGTACTCCGATCTACTTGAGCAATCAAGAACAGAGGGCGATGCTGATGCACGTAAAGAAATCTTACGTGAAGCAGAGAAGCTGTTTATGGATGAGATGCCAATTGCTCCAGTATACTTCTATACAAACGCATGGTTAAGTAAAGACTATGTTAAAAATATCGAAGTTTCTGGACTTGGAGGAGTACAATTTAAGTGGGGTTATCTAACAGAAGAGTAAAAAAAGATTATAAACAATAATGGAGTATAGGGGTATATAAATTATATACCCCTATACTCCCCATATCTTTTAACACAGAAATTTTCAGAAAATAACAACACGACTATTAAACTCCTAGAAAGAATAATGAACAAAACAGCGAAGCTCTTACTAGAGCTTTGTTTATCAGCTGTGTATCTGACACCAAAATGTTGGGTGACTCGGTACTTTTTAGGGGGGGGTGAACATTTCACCCTCTTTAATTTTGGAATTAACTAAATACTGCGTTTATTTAGAAAGAAAAGTGGAGGTGTGTACATTTGGCTAGATATCTGCTGAAACGACTTGTTTACATTGTTGTTTCCTTGTTTTTAATCGTAACCATTACTTTTTTCTTGATGCAAGCCGCCCCAGGTGGGCCCTTTGCAGCCGAAAAAAAATTGACTCCCGCAATAGAGGCACAAATGAACGAAGCATATGGGTTAGATGAACCATTGCACGTACAGTATATAAATTATGTGGTCAACGCTTTTTCCTTTGATTTTGGTCCTTCCTTTAAATATGTTGGTCAAGATGTAACGGAAATTATAGCAAGGAGCTTTCCATATTCGCTAATACTAGGTCTGGAAGCTATTCTTATCGCCTTATCAATTGGCGTGTTACTAGGGGTTATTGCGGCCGTAAAGCATAACAAGTTTGGTGATTATACGGCAATGGTAATTGCGGTACTAGGTATCTCGGTTCCAAGCTTTATAATGGCAACTATTCTTCAGTATATATTTGCTATAAAGCTGGGAGCGTTACCTGTTGCTAGATTTGATTCATTCTGGCATTCTATCCTTCCTGCCGTGGCACTTGCTACGACACCACTCGCATTTATTGCACGACTTATGCGTTCCAGTATGCTGGAAGTACTTAATTCGGATTATATAAAGACGGCAAAATCCAAAGGGATGAGCCAAAAAGTAGTAACATACAAACACGGACTTCGAAATGCCATACTTCCAGTAGTATCTTATTTGGGGCCACTGGTTGTTAGCATCCTTACGGGAAGTTTTATTATTGAGAGTATCTTTGGTATTCCCGGATTGGGCAGTGAGTTTGTACAGAGTGTAACGAATCGTGATTACACAGTAATTATGGGTACGACAGTATTCTTCAGTGTACTACTACTTATATCAATTCTTCTAGTGGACTTATTGTATGGTCTCGTTGATCCACGAATTAAGGTTACTGGCAAGGGAGGCAAATCGTAATGGCACAAACACAATTGAAGGATTCAGATTTCGAACCACTATACGTGGATGAAAATGAAGCTGAGAAAATTGCAGGAGAAAGTAACTCCTATTGGAAGGATGCCTGGCGTCGTTTTAAAAAGAATAAACTCGCACTTTCTGGCGTGGTCGTCATCATTCTATTAGGAATCATGTCTTTTATTGGCGGACCGATATCAGGACATAATTATTTTTCAAACGACCTTTTAAGCGCAAACAAACAACCTTCTGCAGAACATTGGTTTGGGACAGACAACCTTGGTAGGGATATCTTTGCAAGAACGTGGTATGGTGCCAAAATTTCGTTGTTTATTGGACTAATGGCAGCCTTGATTGACCTTATTATTGGAATTATTTGGGGTTCTATTGCAGGCTTCTTTGGCGGAAAAGTAGATGAGTATATGATGCGTGTTGCGGATATTCTATACGGTGTGCCATATCTTCTTGTTGTAATATTGCTAATGGTAATACTTCCACAGGGCCTATGGACGCTGATTATAGCGATGACAATTACTGGTTGGATAAATATGGCCAGAATTGTTAGAGGACAGGTTATGCAATTAAAGTCTGAGGAATATGTACTTGCTTCCCAGTCTCTTGGAGCGAGTAATGTAAGATTGCTATTTAAACATCTTGTGCCGAATACAATGGGCCCGATTCTTGTTACGTTAACATTAACTATTCCGACTGCAATCTTTACAGAAGCATTCCTTAGTTTTCTTGGACTTGGTGTCCCTGCACCACTTGCGAGTTGGGGAACCATGTCATCTGATGCATTAGCATCGTTTCAGTACTTCCCATTCCAGCTATTCTTTCCAGCCTTTTTCATTTGTTTGACCATGCTGGCTTTTAACGTAATTGGAGATGGAATGAGAGATGCTCTAGATCCGAAAGAAAGATAGAAAAGGGGAAGATACAAATGAGTAAAATATTAGAGGTGAAAGACCTTTCGATAGCATTTGAAACGTATGGAGGAGAAGTCCAGGCGGTCCGTGGTGTAGAGTTTGACCTACATGAACAGGAAACGTTGGCCATTGTCGGAGAGTCTGGTTCAGGTAAAAGTGTAACTGCACAATCACTTATGAGATTAACTCCGATGCCTCCCGGAAAATTTACCAGCGGTTCGATTATGTTTAATGGCGAAAATCTTGTCGATAAGTCGGACAAGCAAATGGAAGAGATTCGTGGAAGAGACATTAGTATGATTTTTCAGGATCCAATGACATCTCTAAACCCAACTATGACAGTTGGAAAGCAAATTGCTGAAGGCCTGATTAAGCACCAAAATATGTCGAAAAAAGCAGCCCATAATCGTGGGGTTGAGTTGTTAAAACTTGTTGGTATTCCAAATCCAGAAACTAGAATTAATCAATACCCCCATCAATATTCGGGGGGAATGAGGCAACGGGCTATGATTGCAATAGCGCTTGCTTGTGATCCAAAGCTATTGATAGCTGATGAACCTACCACGGCTTTAGATGTAACAATCCAGGCGCAGATACTTGACCTGATGCGTGAAATCCAAAAGAAAACTGGAACAGCTATTATTCTCATTACACATGACCTTGGCGTGGTTGCGAATGCGGCGAGTAGGGTTGCTGTAATGTATGGAGGGAAAATTGTAGAAACAGGGAATGTTGATGAAATCTTTTATCAACCAAAACATCCATATACATGGGGCTTGCTTTCTTCAATGCCAAGTCTAGATAGTAAAGAGGAAGAATTGGAGGCGATACCAGGGTCTCCACCAGATTTAAAGGATCCTCCAAAGGGTTGTCCTTTCGTTACCCGTTGCCCCTATGCAATGAAAGTTTGTGAGAATCACATGCCGGAATATACCGATGTTTCTGCAACACAAAAAACAGCCTGCTGGTTGCTAGATGAGCGTGCTCCTGATGTGGAACCACCTCAATCTGCAAGAGTTGAAGGGGTGAAGACACATGCATAGCAGCAAAGAAAAATTACTAGAAATAAAGGATCTAAAAAAGCATTTTAAACTAGATAGAAAAAATATATTGAAAGCTGTCGATGGTGTTTCATTTGATATTTATAAAGGTGAAACTTTTGGACTTGTAGGGGAATCTGGTTGCGGGAAATCCACTGCAGGAAGAACCATTATGCGATTATACGAGGCAACAGAAGGCAAAGTTGACTTTTATGGCGAAAACGTTCATGGGAAGAAACGTAAAAAGGAATTAAAGAAGTTTAACCAGGATATGCAGATGATTTTCCAAGACCCTTATGCGTCATTAAACCCACGTATGACGGTTAAGGATATTATTGCCGAAGGGCTTGATATCCATAAGCTGGCTCATTCAAGAAAAGAAAGAATGGACAAGGTAAATGAATTGCTAGAAACAGTAGGGCTCAACAGTGAACATGGAAACAGGTATCCCCATGAGTTCAGTGGAGGGCAGCGACAACGTATTGGTATCGCCCGTGCATTGGCAGTAGACCCTAAATTTATTGTAGCTGATGAGCCGATATCTGCACTGGATGTTTCTATTCAAGCACAGGTTGTTAATCTTCTTAAAAGATTACAAAAAGAACATGGGCTTACCTACTTATTCATCGCTCATGACCTGTCCATGGTAAAACATATCAGCGATCGGGTAGGGGTTATGTACTTAGGGAAAATGGCAGAAATTGCGCCAAGTGATGATTTGTACGCAGAGCCTTTGCATCCGTACACACAGGCATTACTAAGTGCTATTCCTATTTCAAACCCAGAAGTAGAGCGTTCCCGCGAGCGTATTATAGTGGAAGGAGATGTACCAAGCCCTGTAAGCCCACCAAGCGGTTGTCGTTTTAGAACAAGATGCCCATTTGCTATGGAGTCATGTGCTAAAGTGGAACCAGAATGGCAAGAGCATACAGAAGGGCATTGGGTTGCATGCCACTTGTATAATGATAAGTACAATCAAGAGTACAAACAAAAACAGGCTAACTAATAGATAGAAGAGGACGGGACATAACTGAAAGTTTTAGTCAAAAGACGGAGGATAGCTAGAATAAGCGTAAGAAATATACGGAGACTCCTATGGGAGGAAGGCCTAGGCGAGACCCCGGAATGCGGAGCATCCGGAGGCTCACCAGCCGCCCATGGAAAGCGAAGTATATTTCTGAAGTGGTTTTTCAATCACTATTCCTTTGGATTTATCATTTGCGTAAATAACTTTGTCCTGGCCTCTTCTTTTCTGTTGTGCATTTATGTAACAAGATACGATATATTAGCAATCTATTGTAATACTAGTGAGATATATAGGTAATTTGACACAAATCTATTATATTTGTAATATTTGAGGCTAGTTTTGGTAATGCTTGTAATAGACTCTTAAAAGTCTTGTAACTGCATTGGCTCTACCCGTGTGGTACGATAGTCAATGTCAGAAATTCAAGGAGGGACTATCGAATGAGAAAATTAGTAGCTTCATTCGCAACAGGCATTATTATTGCTGGCGCTGCTGCAACAACTGTTTCAGCAGAAGAGTACGAGGTAAAACACGGAGACAACCTGTGGGACATTGCAGACGAATATAACACAACCGTAGACGATCTAGTTGACATAAATGAATTAAAATCCACTGTGATACTACCAAAACAAACATTATTTATTAATGAAATGTATGAGGTAGAAAAAGGAGATACGTTAATTGGTATTTCTAAAAAGTTTGATACTACGGTAGAAGATTTGAAAGACTGGAACGAGTTAGACTCTGATTTACTTACAATTGGACAAGAGTTAAAAATTCAGGGTGTAAACGTTGCAGAGGAAAACAAGCCAGCTACCAAAGTTGAAAAGAAAGAAACAAAGGAAAAAGAAGTAACTACACAGAACACTGCTAAAGCCGATAAAGAAGAGAAAGAAGCCAAAGCAGAGAAAACATCGAAACAAACTTCAAATTCCGATCAAAAAGCAGAAGGAAAAACTATCTCTGTAACAGCAACTGCGTACACTGCAAATTGTGATGGTTGCTCTGGTGTTACTTCAACAGGTGTTGATTTAAATGAAAATCCTGATGCAAAAGTAATCGCTGTTGACCCTAATGTAATTCCACTTGGTTCTAAAGTTTATGTGGAAGGTTATGGTTATGCAACAGCTGCCGATATCGGCGGTGCAATTAAAGGTAATAAAATTGACTTGCACGTACCAAATAAAGATGCCGCTTATGACTGGGGCGTACGTACAGTAGATGTTACTGTTGTTGAATAAGTAAACAATTAAAATTAAATATAAGCTTTATAAAATAAAAGGAAAGCATCGTTTAGTAGATGTTTTCCTTTTATTTTTTTATATTAAACATATATATTATCTAAGATTGGATACTAATAGAATGTGAGTTTTCGTCAACTATTTCTGTTGCGTCATCATTGACTTGAGTATAACCAATTACGCCAAACCCAACGATGAGCACTGCAAATAAGGCTACAAGTAATTTCTTCATGCTGATGCCTCCACTAATTTATTTATCCCGCCTTGATTGGCAGTAATCCCCTCATCAATTGAAGGTTCACTTTATATTTTAAGTATAATCGAGAATGTTAGTCTTAGCTATGCTTTTTGGTTACATTTTTACAGGTAATTCTTACAAATTTGTAAGAGTTTTAGAAGAGTTAGACTATTTAGCAGGTATCTACTTCCATTAAACATTTAGTTGGCTTTGTGTTAAACTTAAAGTGAAGAAGAAGTGCAATAAATCCATGTGGTTGCCATATAAGGAGGAAAAAGTAATGAGTAGTAAGATACTAAATAACTTTTTAAATGAAAATATTGCTGAACTTAAAGAACGTGGATTATATAATGAAATTGATCCAGTAATCGGTGCAAACGGCCCGGAAATTAACATTGATGGAAAGTCGTTAGTGAACTTGTCTTCTAACAACTATTTAGGTCTTGCAACAGATGATAGACTGAAAGCGGTTGCGAAAGATGCTGTAGACTCGCATGGTGTTGGAGCTGGTGCTGTACGTACAATTAATGGGACATTGGACCTCCATCTAAATTTAGAAAAAAAGCTAGCTGAATTTAAAGGTACAGAGGCGGCAATTTCCTTCCAATCTGGTTTTAACTGTAACATGGCAGCAATTTCAGCTGTTATGGAT
This sequence comes from Oceanobacillus sp. GQ8, assembly GCF_059758495.1. Lineage (NCBI taxonomy): Bacteria > Bacillati > Bacillota > Bacilli > Caryophanales > Bacillaceae > Oceanobacillus > Oceanobacillus sp. GQ8. Next base: position 503,225 of record NZ_JCAXEV010000002.1, read on the forward strand.
AAGAATGATGCTATTTTATCAGATGAACTAAACCATGCATCTATTATTGATGGTTGCCGTCTATCTAAGGCGAAAATAATCCGTGTAAATCACTCTGATATGGAAGATCTTCGTCAAAAAGCAAAAGAGGCAACAGAATCAGGCAATTATAATAAAGTAATGGTAATAACCGATGGAGTATTTTCCATGGATGGCGATATTGCCAAGCTTCCTGAGATTGTGGAAATTGCAGAGGAGTTTGATCTGATCACCTATGTGGATGATGCACATGGCTCAGGAGTACTTGGTAAAGGCGCCGGAACAGTGAAGCATTTCGGCTTGCAGGATAAGGTGGACTTCCAAATGGGAACACTTTCTAAAGCAATTGGCGTTATCGGTGGGTATGTCGCTGGTAAGGCAAACTTAATTGACTGGCTGAAAGTTCGCTCTCGTCCATTTCTTTTCTCCACAGCCGTTTCACCAGCAGATGCAGTTGCAAGTACCCGAGCTATCGAGTTATTAATGGAAAGCACGGAACTTAATGAAAAACTATGGGAAAATGCCAATTACTTGAAAGCCGGTTTGAAAGAATTAGGCTTTGATATTGGAAATAGTGAAACACCAATTACCCCGTGTGTAATTGGAGATGAAAATGATACCCAAAAATTTAGCAGAAGACTTTATGAAGAAGGCGTATATGCAAAATCCATTGTGTTTCCAACAGTCCCACGAGGCACAGGGCGTGTCCGTAACATGCCAACTGCTGCACACACGAAAGAAATGCTGGATAACGCCTTGAAGGTTTACCAAAAAGTAGGAAAAGAGATGGGCATAATCTAGCATCAACGAAGATGAGGGGTTTGAAAAAATGAAAAAAATACTAGTGACAGGGGCCCTAGGTCAAATTGGCTCCGAACTTTTGGGCAAACTACGAGAGACTTATGGCATGGATAATGTTATTGGTACAGATATTCGAGAAGCAGAAGGAGACCACAATGACGGCCCTTTTGAAATTGTCGATGTGACGAATGCTGAACGTCTCCATGAAGTAGCAAACAAGTACAATGTGGATACAGTTATGCACTTGGCTGCATTGCTGTCTGCGAAAGCGGAGGTCTATCCAAAGGTCGCATGGGATATTAATATGGGTGGTCTTGTAAATGCTCTTGAGGTAGCGCGTGAGCTGGATTTGCAGTTCTTCACGCCTAGTTCAATCGGCGCATTCGGACCATCTACACCAAAAGATAACACTCCACAGGACACGCTTCAGCGTCCAACCACGATGTACGGTGTAAACAAGGTAGCAGGAGAACTATTGGCTGATTATTATTATCACCGCTTTGGTGTGGATACGAGAGGGGTACGTTTTCCTGGCCTGATTTCTTATGTCGCACCTCCGGGCGGGGGAACCACAGATTATGCCGTGGAGATATATTATGAAGCAATTAAAAAGAAGGCCTATCACTCTTATATAGGCGAAGGCACAAAAATGGATATGATGTACATGCCGGATGCTCTAAATGCGATTATCCAGTTAATGGAATCTGATCCTACTAAATTGGAGCATCGTAACGCTTTTAATATTTCTGCGATATCTGCAGCACCAGAGGACTTCGAAACAGCGATCCAAAAGCATATACCAGATTTCAAATTAAGCTATGATGTGGACCCAGTCCGACAAAATATCGCCAACAGCTGGCCGAATAGCATAGATTCATCTGTTGCCTCGAAAGAATGGGGATTTAAAGCAGATTACGATATTGATAGAATGACAAAAGAAATGCTGGAAAAAGTAGAACAGAAGCTTGTAAAACAATAAGAATTCAATAAGTAACACCCCGAAAGGTAGGCACTATCTTTCGGGGTGTTTTTTAGGGAGGCAAACTTTGACAAAAAAAGTCGAGTATTTAAGGTAAAAAAAGAGCGAATTACGCTTGATGCGTTATTCGCTCCGATTCATGTTTAGTGTAACAGATTAACCAGCATACATTGCAGCAATTTCTTTTTGAAGCTTCTTATCTGCAACATACTCGTCATAGCTCATTTCTTTATCGACAATACCATTTGGTGTGATTTCAATTAGACGGTTTGCGATACTTTGCACAAACTGATGGTCATGTGACGTGAACAAGATGGAACCTTTGAATTTAATTAGTCCATTATTTAAAGAGGTAATGGATTCCAAATCAAGATGGTTAGTTGGTTCATCTAACATTAAGACATTGGCATTGCTTAGCATCATTTTAGAAAGCATACAACGCACTTTTTCACCACCGGAAAGGACGCTTGCTTTTTTAAGTGCTTCTTCACCAGAGAACAGCATTCTTCCAAGGAAGCCTCGAAGGAATGTTTCTGTTTCATCCTCTGGTGAATATTGACGAAGCCAGTCAACTAATGGTAGGTCATTGTTTTCAAAATAAGCAGCGTTATCTTTAGGGAAGTAGGACTGAGATGTTGTTACACCCCATTTATACGTACCCTCATCTGGCTCTATTTCGCCTGCAAGGATTTTAAATAACGTTGTTTTTGCAATGTCATTTTTACCGACTAAGGCAATTTTATCATCCTTATTCATTGTAAAGCTGATATTATCAAGGACTTTCACACCACTAACAGTTTTTGTTAACCCCTCTACACGTAAAAGATCATTACCAATTTCGCGTTCAGGCGTGAAAGCAATGTATGGATACTTACGTGATGATGGTTTGATATCATCTAATGTAATATTATCCAACATTTTCTTTCTTGATGTTGCTTGCTTAGATTTAGAGGCGTTTGCACTAAACCTGGCAATAAAGCTTTGTAATTCTTTAATTTTTTCTTCTTTTTTCTTGTTATCATTTTGTGCCATTTGTGCAGCCAACTGGCTGGATTCGTACCAGAAATCATAGTTCCCGATATAAATTTGGATTTTACCAAAATCGACATCCGCTATGTGTGTACATACCTTGTTTAGGAAGTGACGGTCATGTGATACTACAATAACAGTATTCTCAAAGTTGATTAGAAATTCTTCTAACCATTGAATTGCTTGAATATCTAGTCCGTTTGTTGGCTCATCCAGTAGAAGAATATCTGGATTACCGAACAAAGCTTGAGCTAGGAGTACCTTAATCTTTTGGTCTGCAGCAAGGTCGCCCATTTGTAGCATGTGAAGGGATTCGTCAATGCCTAGTCCTTTTAATAAAACAGCGGCATCAGATTCAGCTTCCCAACCATTCATTTCAGCGAATTCGCCTTCTAGTTCAGCTGCACGCATACCGTCTTCCTCGGAAAAGTCGCCTTTCATGTAAATAGCATCTTTTTCTTGTTTGACAGCATATAGTTCCTCATGACCCATCAGAACTGTTTCCAACACTTGATGTTCTTCATAAGCAAAATGATCCTGTTTTAATACGGCAAGTCTTTCTCCTGGTGAGAGACTTACATTTCCGGATTGGGCTTCAACTTCACCCGATAAAACCTTCAGAAACGTTGACTTACCTGCACCATTGGCCCCAATTAGGCCATAACAATTGCCGGGTGTAAATTTTAAATTTACATCCTCAAACAATTTTTTATCTCCATATCGTAAACTTACATTATTTACATTAATCATGTATAACCGATTCCTCCAATAAAAATGAAATTGCAGTCACAGTTAGATTACGGTATTTAAGAGGTTTCGTCAATGTATAACACGCATATATTATAATAGGAAGTAATCTTTTCTAAAAATTTACTTGTATATTTGTTCGTTTTTTGCAATAGTAGATAAAAAGGGATTATGAAACAAGCATCTTAACATATAGAGAGAAGTAAGATTGGAGAGGGGGGACTGATTTGCAAGAGCGAACAATTTATTTGCTATTTACTGATACAGGTACTTACTTGGCAAAAGCCATAAACTTTTGTACACGGCAATCGCTAAACCACGTTTCCATTTCTCTTGATGGAGAGCTGAGACAAGTATATAGCTTTGGAAGAAAACGTCCTAGAAACCCTTTTATTGGAGGTTTTGTAGAAGAAGACGTAACAAGTGATTTTCTAAGAAACTCCCAGTGTGCTGTTTACAGCTGTAGTGTTTCAGTAGAAGAATGCGAACAGATCATGAAAAACATAAAAGAAATTGAAGCAAAGAAAGATAATTATCGATATAATTTCATTGGACTTTTTGGCGTATTATTTCATATTAAAATAAATCGTAAAAACGCCCTGTTTTGCTCACAATTTGTGGCGACAGTGCTAGAGGGTGTAAATACAATCCAGGTAAAGAAACCATCCCATTTTATAAGGCCTGGTGATTTACGAACTCTGGAAGGCATGCAATTAATTTACCAAGGGAAATTAGAACATTATCCACGTCATTTAATGAGACAAGAGCAAACTTTGGTAACAGGAACACAGACAGAGCAAAAGCAATCATTTATTTTTCTATTATCTTCTAAAGTTAAACGATTTGTTATTCGATAAAAACGAGCTATTGCTCGTTTTTTTATGTTAGGAGAGAATTAGGATGCAATTACGATTACTTTTCCCTCTCCCAACAACATTAGTCAATTCCTAAGGTCTGGTAAGGAATTCGGATACGGAAAGCAAGATTATTTGCCTCAAGATCGATATGCTCTACACCAACTTCGAAATTACTTCGAATATCCATTTCTGTAACGGCAACATAAATTTCTTCCTTTTTTGGATTCACGGTCACCCAGTCTGGCATTGGAAGGTACTTTCCAATATACTCCATTATTTTTCGATTCGGTAATTCAAGTAACCCTATGGATATCGATTTTTGCTTCAATATAATATCCCCATTTTCCTGTACCAATGGTTCTAGGTGCGCAGAGAGCGGAACCGTTGCGGAGAATACAGGAAGTTCTCCAATCAGGTGCACATCCTCGTCTAATTCGATACGGTAATGATGACTCGTGCCCTTTAATAATTGGTCTGTATAAGCGTTTATTAGGTCATTAAGATTTTGTTTTGTCGTTCTTACAACAAATTCTGAGCTTTCGTCCTGAGATGTAGCCTCATTTTCTGGATAGGAAGCATCAGGGACTGGCCAGAAGATAAGCGCAAGGAGGATGACTACCACTACAACATTTATCGCTAATAAGCTATAAAATAACTTTTTCCATTTACTTTTTACTTTCCTACGTTCTTTTCGATCTGTCATTGTTTTCATCCTTCTTCACTTGTTAGATATTCAAGAACCCTTTTAGCAATCCGTTTATATCCCTTGTCATTGGGATGAAAGTTATCTTCGGAAAACAGATCAGCTTCTGACCCTTCAAAAAGATCTGTCGTTGGAATATACATTGTATTATCCAGCTCCTCGGTGACCTTACGACTGGTACCATTCCATTCCTCTACGATAACGCTTAGCTCCTTAATTTCTCGGAAATATTTACTAAAAGGATCGTAAAAACCTAGCAAGTATATTTGAGATTTCGGACTAATATCGTGGATTTTAGAAAAGATTTTTCTTAATCTGTCTTCATACATGTCCCGTGCTTCATCAAAGTTTTCCATTTTTAGGTTGGTGAAATTTTCTTTTACCACTTGCATAATATCATTCGCACCAATCGTAATGAGGACTATGTCTGACTGATGTATGGAGTCGACTACCTCGGGATCTTCTAACCTAGAGAGTAATTGATCTGAGCGATTACCGCGTATACCAAGGTTATCAAATGCTACAAGCTCCTCTTCCTCGTTAATGGAACGGTCTAATATTCCGACATAACCACCTTGTTCATTTGTCGCGCCAACCCCCTGGGTGAGCGAATCACCGATGGCCGTTACATGTGTCTCTCTTAATGAAAAGAACTCCAAGGTGCTTTCTACGACATTAACAACGATTTCTGAAAGGGGCTTCTGTTCTGTTTCGCTAGCTGACTCTTGTTCAGTCTGCTCCTCTTCTTCTTTTTCAAGGTCCTCTTTCTCTTCTTCCGGCAGTTCGCTTTCCATAATAGTTACATCTTTAAATTGCGAGTTAGGCTGGTAAGAATAGATAACAACCATGCCGATACCGATAATAAGAACGGACAGCGAAATAAGTATTATTACATTACGTTTTTTCATCAATATCCCACACCTAGCTGTTTAAATTTATTTAACATGTCAGGGAGTGTAAGTTCCAACAGATTAATTTGTTGGATTCATATTATCCTATGCAAGATAGGCCTGTATTACATGTTGTCAGGCTAGTACTTCTAAAATATCACACTAGATTATCTCATGAATTCCGTCATTTAGGAAGTGGACAACTTCTTTTGTATGTTATGTAGGAACACTAGGTTAGAAGAGCAACGTGGGCCCGGAGGATCCGGGTCATGCCGACATTGACCCAGGACGGGTCGAACTTCGTCGGCCTTCCTTCATTCATACGCTCTTCGCTTTTCTTTGTCTAGCTCAGAGCGTCAGAAACTAGGCGGCTTCACGCATCACCCAACGATAAAGAAGACTTGCCGACTGGTGAAAACCAGAGGCTTAGTCACCCTTATACCCGGAGGGTGAAAGTCATCATCGATTCGACAATTAAGGTCGGTCGGCTAATACCGGCCTTTGCGGCCAACGCCGACATACCCCGTTTGCAGGGGCATGATTCCTTTATCTCCTACGTAGGAATGCTCCATTAAAATCGCCACTTTGCGTGGCAACACGGAGCCACCTGGCATGGCCAGGCGCAGTTCGTACGTGTCTAAACGACGCTTTGAGCTTTTCTTTTAACATCAAAGAAAAATCGCCTTTTAAAAGGCGATAGGTGAAAGAAAAGGGTTATGTTTATTTTCCCCCATTTTGCAGAAGGATAAACCTGTTTTTCTGTAAGCTATTATATTAATTGTTTAGAAAGTGTTCGACCACGTGTCCCCATTTATTGAATTCTGTAAGGAAACCATCATGGCCAAATTCTGTATCTACGTGAAAATAACTTCCATTTGCCACTTCGCTTACGAACTGTTTCATGAAGGAGGGCTCAAAAATCAAATCCCTATCGTAGCTGATTGCAAGCAGGGGAGGCTTCATGCTTCTTGCGGCAACCTCCCAACCACCTCTGTCCTTTCCAATATCATGATCGTTCATTGCACGGAGCAACGTCAAATAACTGTTCGCATCAAATCTCTCTGTCAATTTTTTCCCCTGGTGGTCTAAATAACTACTAACATCATATTTAAGCTGATTGCCTTTTCGATCAAAACGCTGATTGAATAAGGCACCACTTCTATAGGTAACCATGCCAATCATTCGCGCAATTTCCAACCCTTTTAAAGAATGATTCGATTCATACTGGCCATTATTCCAGGCCGGGTCCTGTTTAATGGATGTTTCAGCAATATGGTTGTAAGCAATCCCGTAGTCTGTAAACACTGGAGTAGAGGCAAGGACGATGAGTTTATCCATTTGATCAGGATAGAGGAGTCCCCATTCCATTACCTGCATACCTCCAAGGGACCCTCCAATCACGGCTGCCAGGTGGTGGATACCCATTATTGTCAATGCTTTGTGTTGAGCATGCACCATATCTCTAACCGTGATGTCAGGGAAATGACTTCGGTAGGGCGCCTTGGTTTTGTGATTAATAGTGGTGGGACCTGTTGAGCCATGACAACCACCAAGTACATTAAAGGTAAGCACTTGATAGGCGTCTGTGTCAACATACATCCTCTCGCCAATAAGACCACTCCACCAGCCTGGATTTTTATCATTTCCAATTGTATGCTGATTCCCTGTTAAGGCGTGGCATACAAGAATAAAAGGAGCACCCTCCGGTCCCGAAATCTCATAACGGAGAGAAACCTCCTCAAGCAGCTCCCCAGAAGTGAGGAGGAGTGGTCCTATGGAGATGTTCCCAATAGTAGGGACCGTCCTCTGGGAATTTGTCATAAAACACCCTCCTTAACCTTGAAGAGTAGTGCTTTGGTTGATTCATTCATCACAAGATAACCTCCCGGGAAAGTTCCATTCTCACACTCCTGCAATCACACTCTCACGAAGCCCTCCCCGTAAGCGGACGAATTCATCATAGGGGGTGTTTCCAGAGACAACTGTAATCCCGGTTGCCTCAGCATTTTCAATAAGCTGTGTATGGCCCTCTGGATAACGTACCCATAAGATACTGCTTTGCTTATTTATGAATTGTTCTAAAGTGTCAGATGGAAGGACGTTATGATCTACATAGACAGCGTCTACTTGATAAGGTACATCTGCTAACTGAGTAAAACGATTCTCTTCTCCGTTGATTTCCTGCTGGATTGTTGGAACAAGGAATCCGAGTGCTTTAAGCTGTTCAATTGTTTTGTTCACTTCTCTATTGTTTTCTGCAGTGTAAACTGCGATTGCTTTTTGTCTTACTGTCCCATTACTTCGGTCGAATGGTGATCTTACAAGCCATTCTATTGCATCTTTTTCCGAAGGTTTTTGGGTCGTTGTTTTACCAACAGCCTGATTGATCGCCTCATCCAATGTGCTTAGCAGGTCAGAAGTAGCTTCTAACCCGATAGATAACCGAACTAACTCTTCCGACACCCCGGAGCTTTTCAACTCTTCTGAGTTTAGCTGTTGATGGGTTGTCGAGGCAGGGTGGATAATGAGCGACTTCGCATCCCCCACATTTGCTACATGTGACCATAGTGATATGGAATCAATCAGTTTCCGGCCAGCTTCCCGGCCACCTTTTATGCCAAACGTTATGATGGAACCATATCCGTCTTTCAAATACTTTTTAGCTAGCTGGTGAGAGGGATGGTTTTGTAAACCTGGGTAGTTAACCCACTCAACAGCAGGGTGATCGGCTAGGTATGCAGCAATTTCTTGAGCGTTTTTAGTGTGTTTTTCTATTCGTAAATGCAATGTCTCCAGTCCCTGTAACAACTGAAAGGCACTTTGTGGGCTTAAACAAGCTCCAATATCACGTAAAAGCTCTACGCGTAATTTTGTCGCAAAGGCGGCTGCCCCGACATCAATAAAACGTAACCCGTTATAGCTTTCCTGAGGCTCAGTAAAACCTTTAAATCTCGCATTGTTCCAATTAAAACGGCCACCGTCAACTACTACGCCCCCAATTGTTGTTCCATGTCCACCGATCCATTTTGTAGCTGAATGGACAACGACATCCGCTCCCCAAGTAAGTGGCTTGGTTAAGTACGGTGCAAAAGTGTTATCAATAATGAGCGGGATGCCATGCTGGTGAGCGATGGCTGATACAGCCTCTACATTAAAGATATTTAGACTAGGGTTTGTAATGATTTCCCCAAAAATAGCTTTTGTCTTGTCTGTTATAGCATTTTTGATTTCTTCAAGATCGGTCCCATCTACAAATTTTACAGTTATTCCATAGCGCGGCAACGTGTGAGCAAATAAGTTGTAGGTACCACCATACAAATTGCTGTCTGCAACAATTTCATCTCCAGATCCGGCAATGTTTAATATTGCAAAGGATATTGCGGCCATACCTGATGACGTAGCTACAGCTGCAACTCCATCTTCCAGTTGGGCAATTCGTTGTTCAAATACGTCAACCGTTGGGTTCCCTATCCGTGAATAAATGTTACCCGCCTCTGATAAACCAAATAGGTTTTGTGCATGCTCCGTATTATTGAACACATAAGAAGTTGTTTGATAAATGGGTACAGCCCTTGCCCCGGTAGATGGATCAGGCACCTGTCCTCCGTGAAGTAACGTTGTTTCATCCTGTTGGTAAGTAAATGATGACATGTAAATTCCTCCTTTAAGATTATGGACTGCCAGTCAACAGTTTTTCGATGTAAGACTGCAGTTTGCAGTGTAACCGGTCTGGGGGAGGAGGGGGGAATATAAAAAGCCCTCTTCCTAAGAAGAGGGCGTATCATTCACGTTCCTCCTCTTATCTTCCAGATCCAAGATGATCTGTAGGATTTAGCACCATCGGAAGCAAACAAGGTTTGCTTTCAGGTTGCCGGGTTTCGCAGGGCCTATTCCCTCCACCACTCTTGATAAGAGATTTAATTTTTAAATTATTCACATTATAAAACCAACTATACGCAATTGTCAACCGTTTATTGAAAATAATTGTATAGTAAAAAACAAGAGGCAGGAACCTCTTGTTAAGTGACATGCGCTCTAATCTCTCGTCCTTTTATGAAAAGGGAAATAAGTTGATAGCATATAGTTGATTAGGGCTATCCAGATAAGAGAAAATGCGATTAAATGAGCAGTAGTGAAGGTTTCATTATATACAAACACACCGAGAATCAGCATAATGGTCGGGGCTATGTATTGGAGGAACCCAATCATCGCTAGCGGAATTCTTCTTGCTCCACCTGCAAACAATAGTAGCGGAACCGCTGTAACTATTCCTGCGCCAATGAGTAGCAAGGTGGATGTCGTGAAGAAAGTATTAGCCTGAAAAATGTTTTCCGGGATAATCAGTAAATATAGGATAGCTATTGGTGTAATAAACATTGTTTCAATTGTTAAACTAGCAAAAGCTCCTACATTTAATCTCTTTTTAAATAATCCATATAGCCCAAAGCTCATTGCGAGCAATAAGGATACCCAAGGGAAAACCCCGTAGCTGACTGTTAAAAATAAAACACCCGCACCTGCAAGAATAAAGGAAACTAGCTGTCTTTTTGTCAGGGTTTCTTTTAAAACGAGAATACCGAGTAATATACTAATTAATGGATTAATATAATAGCCAAGGCTTGCTTGAAGAACATGGTCGCTATTCACAGCCCAAATGAAGGTCAGCCAGTTGAGTGTAATCATAATGGATGCAAAAATCACAGCAATTAATTGCTTTTTGTTGGCCAGGATGGCTTTGCATTCCTTGAGTACGGTTGGCCACTTTCCTAGCAAAGCAATGAGTACTAGCATGAAGAAGAACGACCATACGATTCTGTGTGCGAGAATTTCACCCGCAGATACATGATTCACTGCCTTCCAGTAGATCGGTAGAAAACCCCAGAGTAAATATGCCCCTGCAGTAAGTAGAATGCCTGTTTGTTCCTGTTTTGCGTCCATGCCAACCCTTCTTTTCTATACAAATTTGTCCCGCATGTAACTGCAGTAAGTCCTAAACTTCTTTTATCAAATAAACTCCATTTTAAAAGAGTCTGATCTAAAAAGCAAAAAGCATGATTTCCGTTAAAAGAAAACGCTTTCAAAAAGAGTGTTAATAGAATAAGATAGTAGTAGAATAAGAAATAATTTCAGGGGGGATCTTTGTGAAGAAAGACGATCAACATATCGAAACAGCAGTTATCCACCAAGGCTATGACGCGAAGGATATGCTGGGGAGTCTGACACCACCTATTTTCCAGACCTCCACATTCACATTTGCTACCGCAGAACAAGGGGAAAGGCGGTTTGCAGGGGAGGAAGAGGGCTACATTTATTCTCGGCTAGGGAATCCGACTGTAAAGATTCTAGAAGAAAGAATTGCTTCATTAGAGCAGGCTGAACGTGGTCTAGCTTTTGCTTCAGGAATGGCTGCTGTGTCTTCAGTGCTAATTTCGCTTACTAAAGCAAACGATCATATACTTTGTTCTTCGGGGCTTTATGGCTGTACCTATGGTCTTTTATCTATGCTACAAGAGAAGTACCAGATAAGCCATGATTTTTCAGTAATGGATACAAAAGAGAGTATCCGAGAAAAAATAAAACCAGAAACAGCATGTATTTATGTCGAAACACCAATTAATCCAACGATCCGGCTTATTAATCTTAAGATGGTTGCAGATATAGCAAAGGAGTATAATATTCCTGTGGTTGTTGACAATACATTCTCCACACCCTATTTACAGCGACCACTGGAACTTGGCTGTGACATCATAGTTCATAGTGCTACCAAGTATATTGGTGGGCATGGTGATGTGATAGCAGGTCTAGTAGTGGGCAAGAAAGCGTTTCTTGATTCAGTTGCCATGACTACACAGAAAGATATTGGAGGCATTATTTCTCCATTTGATGCATGGCTGCTCCTTCGGGGTATGAAAACATTGCCTATTCGAATGGACCGGCATTGTGATAATGCAGAAAAGATTGCAAGTATGCTCGAGAACCATCCCAAGATATCAGCTGTTTATTATCCATTTAGTGCCCAGATGAAGGAGCAGCATTTTGATAAACAGATGAGACGCGGCGGCGGGGTTCTCTCATTTGAGATTAATGGTTCAAAAAAGGACGCACAAACTTTGCTTAACCATCTCACTTTTATAAAAATTGCAGTAAGCTTAGGGGATGCGGAGACATTAATTGAGCATCCGGCAACAATGACACATGCGGTTATCCCAGAAGACACTCGTATTGAGATGGGGATAACTGATCAGCTTATACGGCTTTCAGCGGGATTAGAGGCATGGGAAGATATTTGGCATGATTTGGAACAGGCACTAAGTAAAATATAGAATGGCTAACCCTTGCAGAGGCACTCTGTGAGGGTTTTTTCTCGGCTTCTCCGATTTTGTTTTTAATTAGGCGTTATTTGCTTGTCATTTTTTCTGGCATAATCTTCAAGCTCGGAGGGTAAATATATAAGATGGGTTAGGTGCATGGTACCCATATGACGGTTTGTAGAAAGATGTGCTATATTATATAAATGATCCGTTTTAGACCGTGAGCAGAGTTTTGGAGGGAGCCTTACATATGGAAATCATATCCTTATTATTAGGTCTAACTATCTTTTTTAATATTGCGCTAGGCATCTCCATTATCTTTTTGGAAAGAAAGGATGCCACTTCTACGTGGGCGTGGTTAATGGTATTATTGTTTATTCCGATTATCGGGTTCTTTCTTTACTTAATTTTTGGAAAGCCAATAAGTAAACGTAGAATTTTCACTTGGGACACGAAAAGTCGTCTCGGTGTAAAGACTGCTGTCCAGTCCCAATTGCGGGCCCTGGAAAGAGATAGCTTTAGCTTTAAGCATGAGGAAATTGCGGAGTATGAAGATTTAGTATATCTACATCTACGCAATGATGATGCTATTTTTACACAAGATAATACCGTGGATATTTTTACAGACGGTAAGAAGAAGTTTGATGCTTTAATCCAGGATATGGAGAGAGCTACCGATCACATACATCTTCTGTACTATATTTTAAGAAGTGATCAACTAGGAGATAGAATTGCAGATGTATTAATCAAGAAGGCAAACGAGGGAATTGAAGTTCGGGTGCTCTATGATGACATGGGTTCCAGAACCCTAAAACCCAGATACATAAAAAGACTTCGCCGGGCTGGCGCTCAAGTAGAAGCCTTTTTTCCGCCAAAGATACCCAAGATTAACTTTAAAATAAATTATCGCAATCACCGTAAATTAGCCATTATTGATGGGAAGGTGGGTTATACTGGGGGATTTAATATTGGAGATGAATACCTTGGTACAGTCAAAAAGTTTGGATATTGGCGCGACACCCATTTAAGAATATGCGGAGATGCGGTAACAAATATGCAGACACGATTTATACTAGATTGGAATCAGGCTTCACGACATCATATTCTTTATGATGAACGATACTATAACCATAGCCATAAGGGAGATGTCGGAATTCAGATTGTCTCCAGTGGCCCAGATTCCGAGTGGGAACAAATTAAAAATGGCTATCTTAAAATGATCATGTCAGCCAAAGATTATATCTATATTCAGACGCCTTATTTTATTCCTGATGACAGTTTGCGAGACGCACTACGTATTGCCACGCTGTCAGGGGTGAAAGTAAGGATTATGATCCCGAATAAGCCTGACCATCCTTTTGTGTACTGGGCAACTCTGTCCTACATTGGTGATTTATTAAATGCAGGAGCAGAGATTTATATTTATCAAAATGGCTTTCTGCATGCTAAAACCATAGTAGTAGATGGGAAAATAGCCTCTGTGGGAACTGCAAATATTGATGTTCGCAGTTTCCGTTTAAATTTTGAAGTGAATGCATTTCTCTATGATAAAGAGGTAACCGAAAGGCTAGCCGAGGCATTTAACAATGATATTGAACACTCGACACAAATGACGAAAAAGCTTTATGACCAGCGTTCTCTAGGGATTCGCTTTAAAGAATCTATTTCACGACTATTATCACCTGTTTTGTAAAATACTAAAGAGAGATGGGGACGGGCTTTTGCCTATGCAATGACTTGTGGTAATATATATCAATACGTTTTAAAACGATTAATCTTATAATGAAGGAATATAAAGGAGGAAGTGCTGTGAATAGAAAGCCATGCTCAGAATCGCTAACAGTAAAGACATCCCATGTATTACCACCAGATACGAACACACATGGCACCCTATTTGGAGGAAAACTGATGGCCCATATTGATGATGTGGCCGCAATTGCTGCTGTCAGGCATGCTAGGCAACTAGTTGTGACAGCTTCTACGGATTCAGTAGATTTCCTGCAGCCTGTTAAGGAAGGCGACTCCATCTGTATGGAAGCCTTTGTAACATGGACACATAATACGTCCATGGAGGTATTTGTGAAGGCTGTAACAGAGGATTTGCTGACTGGCAAAAGAAAAGTGTGTACCACTGCTTTTCTTACCTTTGTTGCGATTGATGAAGAAGGGACTCCGATACCGGTTCCGCAAGTCTACCCTGTAACGGAACATGAAAAAAAGCTTCATGAAAATGGGGCTCTTCGTGCAGCCCATCGTAAAGAAAGAAGAAAGCAATCCAAGGAGCTGGCGGAGGAATTCGGTACAAGTTTTCCTTGGAACAAAGAGAGATAAGAAGCCTTTATAACGGGGCTTCTTTTCGATTTGGTTGTTTGTAGGTTCGCATAGTCGAAAAAAGGGGTATATGAACCCTAAGCAACCAACACAACAAGGAGGATAATCACATGGCGTTATTAGAAAATATTATTGGTGAGGTAAACGAAGTTCTATGGAGCTACATATTAATTGTGGTCTTAATCGGTCTTGGTTTATGGTTTACCATTCGAACTGGTTTTGTCCAATTTCGTTATTTTCCAGAAATGATCCGGGTCCTTTTCGACAAACGAACGTTAAGCGCGTCTGGTAAAAAGGGGACATCTGCATTCCAAGCCTTTGCCATTAGTGCGGCATCACGCGTCGGAACAGGTAATATGGCAGGGGTTGCTACAGCAATTGCTGCAGGTGGTCCAGGAGCGGTGTTTTGGATGTGGCTCATCGCGCTTCTTGGAGCAGCTTCCGGGTTTGTGGAAAGTACGTTGGCACAGGTTTATAAAGTACCAGAGAAAAATCAATATCGAGGCGGACCAGCTTATTACATGGAAAAGGGATTAAAAAATCGTAAGTTAGCTGTTGCTTTTGCCGTTATTATAACAATCACTTACGGCCTTATCTTTAATTCGGTACAATCCAACACGATTAGTTTAGCCTTTTCTGAACAATATGATTTAGATAAAGGTTTGCTTGCAGGTATTTTATTCGTCTTTACGGCTATTGTCATATTTGGCGGAATTAAAAGCATTGCCAATGTGTCTCAAGTCATCGTACCAGTAATGGCTATCCTCTATATTTTAGTTTCTGTCTATATACTTTTAACTAACTTCACCGCAATACCTGATATGATTTCGATCATATTTACAAACGCATTTGGTATTCGTGAAGTAGCTGGTGGTGGATTTGGTGCAGCGATAATGATGGGAATTAAAAGAGGCTTATTTTCCAATGAGGCTGGTATGGGTAGTGTGCCCAACGCTGCTGCCACTGCAGAGGTAACACATCCGGCAAAGCAAGGGTTTATTCAAGCCTTCGGTGTGTTTGTTGATACGATCCTTATTTGTAGTGCTACTGGATTCATTCTTATCACAGCAGGTGGTTATGAAGGGAAAGGAGATCTTGACGGGATTCAGCTAACCCAAGACGCTTTTGCTTTCCATATAGGTGATTGGGCAAGTACATTTATTGCCATCGCTATTCTGTTGTTTGGTTACAGCTCTATTTTAGGGAATTACTATTATGGAGAAAGTAATATTGCCTATATTAAAAACAGTCGTTTGGTGATGTTTCTTTACCGTGCAGCTGTATTGCTTATGGTAGTATTTGGAGCGGTCGCTGCATTTGATCTGGTATGGTCCCTGGCTGATTTGGCCATGGCAGTAATGGCACTTATTAACCTCTATGCCATAACGCGGTTATTTAAGATTGCCAACCGGGTATTACAGGATTATATAACACAACGTAAAGCTGGTAAGGATCCTGTCTTCTATCGGGATACACTTGACGATGAAGACGGAATCGCTTTTTGGGGTAGAGATCAGAGCTCTGACAAAGATAAATAAAGAAAAAGCAATATTAAAGAAAAAGCTGATCGTGATTCGAAACTATCATTCGAAGTCGATCGGCTTTTTGTCTGTGTTGGTGGTGAAATACTTTACAAGCAGTGTGAAGAAACGACGTCATCATTGCTTCCTAGCTAAATTTTTATACTTTCCTAGCATATAAAAAAGGGCGGCATATGCCGTCCAGTTTACTCACATTCTGTATTCAATTCTTCTTCGGTAACATGATTGTCGGCCCAGCATTGAATCTCTTGTATCACTGGCTCAAGAGCCTTACCTTTATCTGAAAGAGAATACTCTATTCTAACAGGGAACTCTGAATAAATATTTCGCTTTACGATTCCTTCTTTTTCGAGCATTTTTAATCGATCAGAGAGTAATCGTCCGCTAATAGGTAAGTCAGATTCCATCTCCGAGAAACGCTTTGTCCCACCGAGCAAATCAGATAGTATTAAACCAACCCAGCGTGTGCTAAGAAGTCCCATTGCCTTTTCAAAACGTGGACATAATTTCTCCATGATCATCACCTCACTCTACGACGATATGCTCTAAAGCTAATAAGTCTACATTAATTACAAAAAGTAACTACCTTCTTATTATCATAACACAACTCTTATTGGCCGTAAATAGAGAGGAGAATGGGGGTGTATAGTCGCACTATTTGAAAAGTTATCTTGGTAATTTCTTTCGTTTTATGAAATAATAACGGTATACGAAATTTATTTATTTATTGGAGGTAGAAGGATGGTTAGTCAACAAACAAAAGAAAAGTATGCAGAATTAGCGCTTCGTAAAGGAGTTAATTTACAAAAAAACCAAGCGTTAATGATTAATGCACCATTAGAGGGAGCGGATTTCACTAAGATCGTTGTCCGTAAAGCCTATGAAATGGGCGCTAAAGATGTACATATTAATTGGGTGGATGATGAACTGACCTTGTTAAAATATGAAAATGCACCAGATGAAGTGATTGCGTCCTATCCAGATTGGAAGGTCCAATTACATGACAGCTTTGCTGAGGATGGCGCAGCGGTATTAAATATCCGTTCTACAAATCCCGATTTGCTTAAAGATATTGATCCAACAAGAGTAGCAAAAGCAAATAAGGCTGCAGCGCAGGCTATGAAAAATTTCCGCAAATATACAATGAACGACCGAATTGCTTGGTCTATTATCTCTATCCCGACAGGTGATTGGGCGCAAAAAATCTTCCCTGACAAAACAAAAGAAGATGCAGTAGAAGCCCTTTGGGACGCTATTGTAAAGATTGTAAGAGTTGATCAAGAAGACCCAGCAGCTGCTTGGGATGCCCACAATGAGACATTGAGAGCAGCGCGCGAGATCCTAAATAAAAAGGATTATAAAAAACTTTTATTTAGAGCGCCTGGAACAGACTTAGAAATGGAACTTCCAGAAGGACATATTTGGAAAGGTGGGTCTGCTGTAACAGAAGGCGGAACTACGTTTAACCCGAATATGCCAACAGAAGAAGTTTTTTCTATGCCGCATAAATACGGGGTTAATGGTACAGTTTCTAGCACGAAGCCATTGAATTATGGTGGTAGCCTGATCAATAATTTTAGCTTAACATTAAAAGATGGAAAAGTTGTCGATTTTAAAGCAGAACAAGGGGAAGACACATTGAAGCATTTACTCGCTACAGATGAAGGGGCAACACGTTTTGGTGAGATTGCGTTAGTACCACATGAATCACCAGTTTCCCAGTCTGGGTTGATTTTTTATAACACGCTATTTGATGAAAATGCCTCGGTTCACATTGCGTTAGGTAAAGCCTATCCGACAAACCTGAAGGGTGGCTCTGCAATGGATGAGGAGCAATTGGATAAGCATGGCGTTAACGATAGCCTTACACATGTTGACTTTATGATCGGCTCAGAGCAACTTGATATTGACGGTGTTCTTGCTGATGGAACGACAGAAGCCGTGTTCCGTAATGGTACATGGGCATTAAATGTAAAATAGTCGTTTCAGAAAGATTGAGAAAGATAGAGTAATGATTTCGGGGGGAAATGTACCTCTTTTTTTAAGTAGAGTGCAAAGTAACTAAAGAGAACAGATAACTGGTTGCGCCACGGAAAATACTACGCTTTCCGTGGGCACGGCCTTAGAATCCTCAGAAGCAAATAACGCTTCTTCCGGGTTCTTCGGACTCGTGCTCTTCCCACAGGAGTCTCCGTATTTTTCTTCGCTAGAGCTTATTCTAAATGAAAAACAGCAAAATCCGGACATATGCGCATATGTCCGGATTTTGCTAATTAATTTCTTTTTTCTACTCTCATTCTAAAATTAGGTATGCATGACTCAATCTATTAAATATTTTTACATCCTGTCGTTTTTCACAAGGGCTGCTTTGATTTTGGTATAGTCGAAGCTATCACCGAGTGTTTCTTTTATCTCTTTAAGTTTAGGTTCTTCTAATTGCTGGTGTGCTGCAAGGACTTTTGCCTCTTCCTCTTCATTGAAAAATATTTGCCATAAGAGGGGGTGTCCATCTTTGTACGCTTTAAATAAATGGCTTTCTACAGTTTGCTTAGAAAGGTCTCTCATAGCAGCAATATCTTTTATAGACTTGCCAGATTGGAACAATTTATAACTAACAAGGTGACTAGGACCTTCCTCACTCTCTTTGCGTGGCTTTGCTCGAGGAGTATCCGAAATGCGTACCCGTTCTGTTACATCTTGATTACCTTGGCGCCATTCCTGTATAACTTGGAGAAAGGTTTCTCCATATTGCTCGTATTTTTTTTCGCCAATCCCTTTAATGGTTAGCATATCTTCTTTCGTAACAGGGAAGTAACGACTTAGTTCCTTCAGTGTAGCATCAGAAAAGAGGACATATGGTGGAACGTTCTTTTCATCTGCTAATTCCTTCCGTCGTGCACGTAACGCTGCAAATAAATCTTCATGATAGTCTGTCTCCTCAGATTGAGGAATAGGTGCAGTAAACATCCATACCGGTCGTTTTCCTTTCAGCACTTCAACGGATTGCTGATTAAGTTTTAACACCGGAAATTTCCCTTCTTCTGTAGCAAGCAGTTGCTCTGCAATCAAAAAGTGGATCCACTCGGTCAGTTCTTTTTCAGTATAAGAGGAAAGGATGCCATACGTTGAGATCGAGGTAAGCTGAAACTGGCTTATCTTTTTATCTTTGGATCCCTTTAACACTTTGGCGGTCATTCCTACACCAAATCGTTCCCCCATACGTTTGACACAAGAAAGAATCTTTTGAGCTTCCTCTGTTATATCACTTTTTTCTTGGCGCTCTAGACAATTACTACAGCGACCACATCCCACGCGTGAAGGCATATCGGAAAAGTAGTCTAATATAAAGTTAGTCAGACAACTGTGGGTGTGGCAATAATTGATCATTGCCTGTAGCTTTCTGTATTCGCCTTGCTTTGCTGCTTCTTCCATCTGGGACTGCTCAATTAGGAATTTCTGCAATTGAATGTCTTGAGGAGAGAAGAGTAGGATGCAATCACTCATCTCTCCATCCCGTCCAGCTCTTCCTGCCTCTTGGTAATAGGATTCTATATTCATAGGCATGGCATAGTGAATAACATAACGGACATTTGACTTATCAATACCCATCCCAAAGGCATTTGTCGCAATCATGACCGTAGTTTCATCATGAATAAAAGCAGCCTGGGCTTGTTTCCGTTCTGTCTCACTTAATCCAGCATGATATTTTGATACCGAAACGCCTCGTTTGGTCAATTGCTCATGTAAGGCGTCTGCTTGTTTTCGAGTTGCCGTATAAATAATACCAGATTCGTCCTCATGTTTTTGAATAAACGAGCGTATGTAGGTAGGCTTGTCCTTTCCTTTTATAAGATGGAAATTCAGATTTGCGCGTTCAAAACCTGTATTTATAACATGGTCCATATGCAGCATTTGCTGAATGTCCTTAATCACTTCTCCTGTTGCTGTTGCGGTTAGGGCGATCAAAACAGGTACGGACTGTAACTTCCTTAAGTTAGGTACAATCGAACGATAGCTTGGCCTGAAGTCGTGCCCCCATTGAGAGATACAGTGTGCCTCATCAAAGGCAATAAGAGACAAAGGAATACGTCGTATTACATTGATGAAAAAGGATGATTCAAAGCGTTCTGGAGCCACGTAAACAAATTTATAACGCTTTGCCGCAATATCTTGCATGCGTTGCTGTTGTTCTTCAGTGGTTAACGAGCTATTTATATATGTAGCAGGGATCCCTAGTGATTGGAGGGCATCTACCTGGTCCTTCATTAATGAGATTAATGGGGAAATAATAATGGCTGTGCCATCGAGCACCATTCCGGGAACCTGATAACAAAGGGATTTCCCGCCGCCGGTAGGCATGACAGCCAGGGTATTACGTTGCTGCAAGACATATTGGATCGTTTCCTTTTGCCCAGGGCGAAAGGATTCATAACCAAAATAAGACTGCAGAATTTCTTGTTCTTGTGCCATCATAACGCTCCTCCTCTAAAAATATCCTATCACATATTCGTGGATAAAGAAGTGATTTTTGCCCCGGTGCAACCGTCCGTAAGACTCCCACTTCAAAACACGAGGTGAAACAGTGATGCTTAAGTGGGAGTAAACGGACGTTAACACCCCGATTGGTCCAACTAACAATCAGTGGGGGAAGAATGAAAATCCCCACTGATTGAAGTTTCACTTTATCGGAATATAGGGATTGCTGCTCGTCCGCTATATGCACAAAAAGGTTGTTCCAGATAATGAAACAGCCTCGTGCTTTAGCGCTTTTGATCTTTTATTTGTGTGATTATCAAACCTAAGAATACACCAATAATCGCAGGTAAAATCCAACCGAGTCCAATACCGAAAAAAGGCAGTTTTGCAACATATGGGTTAGCCCAGGTTAGCGGCACACCAAACTCTTTTAAGCCATCGTAAAGACTTATAAAGGCTGTAAAAAGAATGGCGAAACGATACACATAAGGAGAACCGTGAAACACTTTATTTAAGAAAGTAAGGACAATCAAGACAATGGCAATCGGATAGATAAATACCAACACGGGGACGGAAAAATTTAAAATAGTGTTTAACCCTTGGTTGGCGATAATATAACTAACAGTCGTTCCAATCAATACTAGCCATTTGTATGGAATGGGCGTTACCTTGGAAAAAAACTGCCCACATGCAACGACTAGACCTATTGAAGTAGTAAAACAGGCTAGGGTAACAATAATACCTAAAAGAATAACACCGTATTCTCCAAAAATGGTGTCAGCAGCAAAAGACAGGATATCTCCTCCGTTATCAAAAGAGCCATGTTGGCCCATCTTCGCGCCTATCCAGCCAATTGATCCGTATACTGCGATTAAGCCAATTCCTGTCACCAAACCAGACTTCAAGGTTTCCTTTACAATGGCCCGACTACTATGGATCCCTCTTTCCCTGTAAGCATTAACGACAATGATACCAAACGCAAGTGCTGCGATAGCATCCATGGTAAGATAGCCTTCTACAAATCCATTAAAAAAGGGATTGCTTTTGTAATTACCGCTAGGTTCACCAAGTGGCTCTTTTAATAGAAAGAACCCCCCAACTATGAGGGCAGTAATAACCAACAGTAACAGTGGTGTCAGGTATTTGCCAATCTGATTTACCACCTTCGAAGGGTTAAGACTAAATATAAATACGAGTATAAAAAAGAAAGTAGTAAAGATTAAGAGTGAAAGGGACCCAGTCTTAAATGGCTCGATAGACATTTCATAGCCTACGGTTGCAGCACGAGGGATACCAAAAAATGGCCCAATTGCTAAATAAACTACAGATGTAAAGATCAAACCAAATAAGGGGTGCACCTTGTCTGCAAGTTCCCTTGCATCATTTTTAACGTAGGATATGGCGGTCACAGCAAGAAGGGGGAGTCCAACCCCTGTGATAACAAATCCGCTAATTGCGGTAAAATAAGCTGTGCCCGCTTCAATCCCGAGGACAGGAGGATATATTAGATTTCCCGCACCAAAAAATAAAGCAAATAGCATAAAACCAATAATAATATTATCCTTATTCATTAAAAATAACTCCTTGGGAGAAAAATAGGTTGTGCCCCGTTCTCTAGAGGATGGTTAGGTCGAACCTCTGAGAAAAGGGCATCTGGTAAGAACTGCATTTTGTATTATTTATTGTATAAAATTTGAGCTAGAAAACATAACGATAAAGTTAAAATTTTGCGGCCCTAAGCATAAGAAAACGTTCACCTTCCATAAAAGAAGAGTTAATACTAGTTTTTCTAATCTGTATTATCTGACAAAAAAGGACATTTCATGTCAAAAAAACGGATTAACGTACGGTGCTCTCCAGACTTTGGATAGCAAAACAAAGGTAATCGTAACAAGAAGGGAAACTCGCTGTCAATGGCTAGATTTTACAGCTTTTCTAAATTAAATGAATACGTGTACATAACATTGGCAGTAAAATATAAGTTTAAAATTGTTTACTTTCTCCTAATAGACCTATAAAATGTCCTTATTAATATAGAATTACAAAGTGTGGAAAAGTAAGTCACACTATTATTCACGCTATCCTATAGGGGGGATGACATGGTTCCGTCACTATTATTTGAAGTTATGCTGATCGGTCTTCTCGGGATTGGTTCTCAATGGCTTGCTTGGCGTTATCGTATGCCGGCAATTGTTGTAATGTCGATTACGGGTCTACTAGCTGGTCCAATCCTAGGTATACTAAATCCTGAAGAAGATTTCGGCAGTTTATATAGTCCCATTATTTCCGTTGCTGTAGCAATCATACTATTTGAAGGCAGTCTTAATCTTAGTTTTAAAGAATTGCGTGATTTGGGGAAACCCGTATTCCGCATTTCCACTATTGGGGCATTCATTGCTTGGATTCTAGGATCCCTGACTGCGCATTATATAGCAGGATTGTCTTGGGCAGTAGCATTTGTAATTGGAGGCTTATTTATTGTAACAGGTCCGACTGTTATTATGCCTTTACTACGTCAATCTAAACTTAACCCACGTCCAGCAAAGATTCTAAAGTGGGAAGGGATCATTGTAGATCCAATCGGGGCTTTACTGGCAGTATTCGCTTTCGAGATTATCTCATTTATGACTGCTGATGATCCTGATGGTACAAAACTATTACTATTCTTTGCTGCTTCCCTGTTTGCCATAATATTTGGTTGGGCATGTGGCCGTGGTATGGGCTGGATGTTTGAAACAGGACATATTCCAGAATTCCTAAAGTCACCGGCTGTTGTAATTGTCGTCATTCTTTGTTTCACAGGTGCAGATGAAATCATGCATGAAACGGGCCTTCTGTCCGTCACAGCGATGGGGATTACATTAGCAAATATGGGGATAAGTTCCATATCGGATATGCGCCACTTTAAGGAGAATATATCCATTCTCTTAATTTCCACGATCTTCATTATGCTGACAGCGTCATTACAACTGGAAACCCTTCTGCAAATTTTTAGCCCGAATATTATTGGGTACGTCATTCTTATGATGTTTATCGTTAGACCATTGTCGATCTTTCTCTCGACAATTGGAACAGGGTTATCCTTTAATGAGAAGGCGCTAGTAGGTTGGATTGCGCCAAGGGGAATTGTAGCACTTACTGTCTCGGGGTACTTTAGTGGGGTTCTCCAAGAAGCTGGTTATGAAGATGCAGGAATTCTGACAACCCTCACTTTTGGTTTAGTGTTCTTTACCGTACTAGCCCACGGTTTTTCAATTGGATGGCTGGCTAAAAAGCTCCATCTGTCAATGGAAGGAAAGCCTGGTACATTAATCGTTGGTGCTAACAGATTTACTGTTGAGCTTGGTAAATCATTACAAAAAGCAGGGCTTCCAGTTATCATTGTAGATTCTTCATGGGAAAGATTGCGCAAGGTTAGAGAATCTGGTTTGAATTTCTATCATGGCAATATGTTGTCAGAGCAAACAGAATATAATCTGGATACCATTCCGTATGAATATCTGCTTGCGGCGACAGACGACCGTGCCTATAATTCCCTTATCTGTACTACGTTTATGCCAGAGTATGGAAGGACGAATGTATTTAAGATTAGTCCGTTTGTTGAAGGGAAAAGTACGAATTCAGAGATAGTCTCTAAGGTAGGCGGAAGAATCCTTTTCGATAAAAAATTCTCAATGGATGATCTGACGGATAAAATGACAAATCATTATATTTTCCGTCAGACTACGTTAACGGCACAATATAATTATAAACAATATGTAGAAGATAAAGATCCATCTACCGTATTTTTATATTTAATCAAGCCGTCTGGTCAACTTAAGTTTTATTCAGAAGAAATGCGCACTGTCCCGGTAGTAGGGGATACCATCGTAAGTTTGACACCACCAAATAAGGAAAAAGCTAAAATACAGGCAAAACTGGAAACAAATCGTAATAACAATAACGGGAATCAAAACTAAGAAAGAGTGGGTGCCATAAAAAGGTACCCACTCTTCTTTGTTTACAATAAAAAACAATTAACCGCTTGCTAGCAGTTCTCTACGTTATATTTAGGCTTCATCCAATTTTTCACGAATGTCTGCAATTTCTTTTTCCAGTCTGATTAGCTGCTCCTCAGCTGAAGAGACACGTCCCCGAACATACTCAAGCTTGTCCATATCACTTTGAATACGCACATAGTCTGACTTTAACTCATCCAATTTAGCTTCCAATGCTTGTTTATTCATCCGTATCACCTCTCTAATAAGTGTAGCTGATTTCCCCTTTACAAAACAAGGCAAATCTAATAATTGCTACATTTGTAAGTAGTTTGTGAAATGCTTGGTTGTGGGTGTTAAAGATAAAAAAACAACAGACACTGCCAACTTTGTTGGTGTGCCTGTTAGAAATATTTCCTATTCTATATGAGGGAATCTTCTTTTGTATCCTTTGATTTCTGGTAAGTCTTATAAAAGTGAACGATTATGGTCTTAATTACCGCATAGAAAGGTACTGCAAAGAGAATACCTACAAATCCAGCGATACTACCTGCAGCAAGAATAACGGTGATAACTGTTAATGGATGCAAATCAAGCGCACGCCCCATTACGTTTGGTGAAATGAAGTTACTCTCAATTTGCTGTGCTATTAGCATAACTATAGATACCCAAACAATCATAAGCGGATCTTGAAAAGCACCAACGATTAGTGCAGGCACCACTGCTATAAATGGACCAATAAAAGGTATCACATTCATGATCATAGCGAATAACGCGAGTGTTAAAGAGTATTTTAACCCGATGACAAGATAGCCTATGAACAAGAGAACACCAACAGCGAAGCTTACAATCAGCTGTCCTTGGATAAAAGCTGTCAGAGTATCATCAACTTTGCCAAGCAGGCTGCGAAGATTCTTTGCTTTTTCCCTTGTAAAGATTTGCGTAATAAAGGGTACGAGTCGATCACCATCTTTTAGCATAAAAAATAAGAAGAATGGTACCAGTACTAGAGCGGCGATAACCGAAATTAACTGTCCAATAAATCCAAATAGATAATTTAACACATTTTCAATATGTGATTGTAGATTATCTGTAAAGTTGCTAATGGCGTTATCTACTTCTGTTGGAATCATTGTTTGGTTAGCTTGCCAATAAGAAATCATATCTTGTGCCCAATTCACCATAGTCGGTATGTTTTCAGCTAAGTTTTTGAACTGGTTTTGGGCTATAGGTGCGATGTAGATCCACACTAGAAAGCCAAGCAGTATTATGACAAAGAATACTAGAAAGATAGATACAATTCGATTAATACGAAAGCGTTCGAATAAATGCATTAAAGGCTTTGTCAAATAATAGAGAATACCTGCGCCGATAAGAGGGAGCGCTACAGCACCCAAGTATTTAAATACAGGATCGAATACAAAATTCGTTTCGGAAATTAAGAGGATTAAGAGAAATACTAATATAAAGAATACTAAAACCTGAAACCAACGTTTATTTACCAAATCTAACCCTACTCTCGTAATCTAATATATATATATTTAAGTTTATCGTTTTATTAACGAAATAGGAAGCAGTATATAAGTTTTATTTTAACCTAAATTCCTATAGGTTAAACACCTTGTCTATACGAATAGAATAATTAATAAAAATGTGCTAGAATTTGAACATCTATACATATGTTGGGGGAAAAATGCATGTACAATTGGGAAAAAAGTTTTCAAAAGTGGCGTTCTTTTCAAAATCTTGATTTATCATTGCAACAAGAGCTAACGAATTTGCAAAATGATAAGACAAAGTTGGAAGATGCCTTCTATAAAGAATTAACATTTGGGACAGGCGGAATGCGGGGCGTTTTAGGGCCTGGAACAAATCGAATGAATATATATGTAGTGCGCAGAGCAGTAAATGGTCTTGCGAATTATCTTCTAAAGAATACTGTGAATGTGAAAGATCGCGGTGTAGTAGTTGCTTACGATTCTCGTTATATGTCACAGGAGTTTGCGGTTGAAACAGCTAAGGTACTTGGGGCACACGGGATAAAAACACATGTATTTGAGTCGTTAAGACCGACTCCGTTACTGTCATTCGCGGTACGTTACTTTGGGACAGTAGCGGGTGTGATGATTACAGCAAGTCACAACCCTCCTGAATATAACGGTTTTAAAGTATATAATGAGGATGGTGGGCAAATTACACCGTCCCAGGCTGAACAAATAATTGAGGAAATCCAAAAGACTGAGGATGAATTGCTTGTTCCAGTTATGGAAAAGAAAGACCTAGAGCAAGAGGAATTGTTAGATTGGATTGGCAATGAAGTTGATAATGCTTATTTGGAACAATTAAAGCTGATCTCAAAATTAAGTTTAGAAGAACAAGATAGCGAAAAAGATTTAAAGATTGTCTTCACTCCATTACATGGTGCAGCAAATGACCTTGTGGTTAATGGCTTGCGACAATTACAGTTTAACCAGCTAGAAGTTGTAAAAGAACAGGCTGTTCCAGACCCAGAATTTTCAACGGTAGCTTCGCCCAATCCGGAGGAGCACCAGGCATTTACGATGGCAATTTCCCAAGGTAAGAAAATGGATGCTGATATTCTGCTTGGAACAGATCCTGATGGAGATCGCTTAGGGGTCGCTGCTAAGGGAGAAGATGGAGAGTACCAAGTGCTAACAGGGAATCAACTTGGCGCATTACTTCTCGATTATATTTTATCTCACAGCAACCAAACGATCTTAAAAAGTGCACGAATGCTCAAAACAGTGGTCACATCAGAACTAGGAAGAGCTGTTGCAGACGCCTACAATGTGAAAACGATCAATACATTAACTGGATTTAAATATATTGGGGAGAAAATCCATCAGTTTGATGCAACTGGGGAAACCTTTATTTTTGGCTATGAAGAAAGCTATGGCTACTTAATTAGTAGTATGAGTAGGGACAAAGATGCGGTACAGGCTGCTGTGATGGCTTGTGAAATGGCTTCTTATTGGAAACAACAAGGCAAAACATTGTTGGAAGCATTGGATGTCCTTTACGAACAGCATGGTTATTTCCTTGAAGGCATGTCTTCCCTGACCTTGAAAGGAAAAGCAGGTACAGACCAAATTGCTACTATTATGGAAAGCTTTAGAAATGAACCAATGGAGGAAATAGCTTCCTACAAAATTGAAAAGGTAGAGGACTATTTGGTAAGTGAGCGCACTATTCTTGACGGAGAAGGGAAGAAGTCAGAAACCATCGAGCTTCCAAAAGAAAACATGCTCAAGTTTATTCTTCATAATGATAGTTGGGTAACATTACGACCATCTGGTACAGAACCAAAAATCAAATGTTATTATGGAGTTTGCACAGACAGTAAAGAAGATAGCCAGCAGAAATTGGCTGCATTAAAAGAAACAATGGACAATAAAATTGCAGTTATTTTAGAGAATGATAAGTAAGATCGTATAGCGAAAGCCTATCAGGGCAACCTAAAATATGTATAAAAAGCCGCAAAGAAAGCAGTTTTTTCCATAATTAGATATATGGTAGGGTCTATTGTTATTGACTTTTTGGTCATAAAACGTTTTAATAAAGAAAGTAATATTCCTAAAGGGGAGTAGCTGTACAATTTAAGTCGTCATTACGAGAAATATTCTCCGGCTTATTTTGGCAACGGACGTTGTTTGCGAGACCTTTACCACTAACAGGTAAGGGTCTTTTTATGTTCTTATCTGTTGGTAGGATCATAAAAAGGAGAGAAAAAACATGCCAGTAGATTTATTATTGGAATATTTATGGGTACTAGTTGTTCTGATTGGTCTGGAGGGATTATTAGCTGCGGATAACGCATTAGTGCTTGCCATTATGGTGAAACATCTTCCGGAAGAGCAACGTAAAAAGGCATTATTTTACGGTCTGGCTGGAGCGTTTGTGCTGCGATTTGGTTCACTATTTGTTATTTCATTTCTTGTTGACGTTTGGCAAGTACAAGCATTAGGGGCATTGTACTTATTGTTTATGTCGATTAAACATTTGTATGACAAGTTAAAGCCAAAGCGAGAGGTCCAAGAACAAGAAGAATCCGAAAAGGCAAAAGGCAGTGGCTTCTGGATGACAGTCCTTAAAGTAGAATTTGCTGACTTGGCATTTGCGGTCGATTCTATTTTGGCAGCCGTAGCTTTGGCTGTGGCACTTCCAGCAACGGGTCTTGGAACAATAGGGAGTCTTGATACAGGGCAATTTATTGTTATATTTGCAGGCGGAATGATCGGACTTATCATTATGCGTTTTGCAGCGAATATTTTTGTTGATTTACTTAACAAACGCCCTGGATTGGAAATCGCCGCATTCATCATCGTTGGGTGGGTTGGTGTGAAGCTAGCACTTATCGTGCTTGCGCATGAGGATATTGCGTTGATTCCACATGATTTCCCACATTCTACTTTATGGAAGGCTATTTTCTATGTAGTATTGGTAGGGATTGCAGTTGTAGGTTGGTTCGTCTCTGGACGTACGGTCGAGAAAGTTAAAGATAATACAAATAACTAGGCAAGACGAGAGCAGTCATCTTTCTATAGAGATGACTGCTTTTTTCGGCTACAAAAAGTTCTCTCGTTTTCCTTGCATCCGCGGTTTTATACACCCGGAAGGTAGTGCGGCTAACAACAACCCATAACCTATAGCTGGGCATGGCTTCTTGAATTACCTTGCTTCCTTCATTTGCTGTTACTAAACGGACGCTGCACATAGCTACTCATTTTCTCAATTTGTAATGAATAGTTGTCTGGTAAGATATCTGCTTGCAAAATCCTTTCTATATAGCTCTCGGCAGCCTTGTAATTTGAGAATGTAATGATTTTGTCGTTCTCTGCGAGGTATGCACGAATCCTGTTTTTTCCTATTACCATCACTTTGAACATGTCGTATCCCTCCTGAGTAGTCCTTCCTAAAACACGTAAGCACTTTCAGTCAGACGCCGATGAATATTTTTTTGTATATCACTGCTATCTAAATGAAAATAAAAAAGCCGAGAAGGAAGAAAGATTCCTTTTCGGCTTATCTCTTGGCACTATTGTCCAGACATTCCCACCATTATTTAGTTGGTTTTAATATTAATATAACGTATCCTGCGTCATCTGAAAAATCCCAATCGACAAATATGTCATCTATTGTTAAACCAAGCACTGCTTCGAGGTATGGTTTGTTTATTAGGCTTTTTTCTAGTTTCCTTTTAGCTAAGCGAAGCTGTTCATTAAAACCAGAACGTATTAACTCCTGTTCAATCTCCACGAATATTTTATCGCGTTTTGACACAATGGTACGTGAATTTAACTTATAAGAATGAAGCTTTTCTGGTACCTTTTGTGCTTGTTCTGTGAATCGGTTAATTTCTTCGTGTAGGCCATCCTTTTCTGGATAGTCTTCAAGTCGATTATTTTCATAACCCTCATTAGAAACAAATTCTGCGAAGATAACGCCAGTCTTTCTATCTAAGCACCAGTCATAATAAATGCCTTTAACTTGTTCATTTGTTTCCGCAACAATAATATTTTGAATCTCTGGGATAAGTTTATTCATTAGTGCATCACGTGTTTCTTGTACACGTAATGGATTGTCCTGACTTAATAACACATTTTCCATTGGGGCTAAAAAATCTCTTAAATACATCGTAATAAAGGGTTTGCCGACACTTACATATATCGAGCCAGGTCCCTTCCCAAAATTATCACGAAGTAGTTTGCCAATAGTACTGGCTAAAGTGGTCTCTAACGTCTTTTCCATTCGTTTCGTTCCATCCTTCTTTTAGAGGAAGACACATCATATTGCTTTCCCTATTTTTTAGTATAACATTACCACCAAAAGAGTGCCAACAAACCTTTGATGTAAAGTTTATGTAAATTTCGCTTAACTTTAATATAAAGTATGGTATTTTTATTCTAACTATTCTTATTGGAGGTATGTATGAAGAAAGAAAAAAGACAGCTGGAAATATTAAGGTCGTCACTAAAGCTTGGCCTTACTTCGTTTGGTGGACCTGTGGCGCATTTGGCTTATTTTAAAGAAGAGTACATAGATAAGCGCAAATGGTTAAATGAAAAGCTCTATGCAGACATTATTGCATTATGTCAGTTTCTTCCTGGGCCAGCGAGCAGTCAAGTCGGGATTGCAATAGGAATGATGCGCGGTGGTTTACTTGGAGGAATTGTATCTTGGCTTGGCTTTACCCTTCCATCAGTGCTGATCCTTGTTTTATTTGCAATGTTTTATCAGAATTTCCAATTAGGGGATACAACTTGGATTGCAAGCTTGAAGGTTGTAGCGGTAGCAGTGGTGGCCCATGCAGTTCTTGGTCTTGGAAGAAAACTAGCGCCGGACAGGCCAAGAATGGGGATTGCCCTTGTGGCCATGCTTATTATGCTAATGTTCCCATCTGCTGTGGTGCAAATTGGGGTCATAGTAATGGCGGCGCTTATCGGTTATGTAGGCTTCAGAAAGGGACAGCAGTCTTCATTATCAACATTCACCATTTCTATTACGAAAAGACAGGGTGTTTTATCACTTAGCTTGCTAGCTATGCTGCTTATTGGGCTTCCTATTCTTGCGCAAACTGTGTCAAACGCCTATATTCAACTATTCGACACGTTTTTTCGAGTTGGTTCCATCGTATTTGGTGGGGGACATGTAGTGTTACCAATGTTAGAGCAGGAAATCGTTCCTCCTGGATTTTTAACGGGAAGTGAATTTCTTGCCGGGTACGGGATGGCACAAGCAGTACCAGGTCCTCTATTTACCTTTTCTTCTTATATAGGTACGATGATGGAAGGAATACTAGGTGCGGTTCTCGCAACAGTCGCCATTTTCCTTCCATCCTTTCTACTGCTAATTGGTGCCTTGCCTTTTTT
This sequence comes from Oceanobacillus sp. GQ8, assembly GCF_059758495.1. NCBI lineage: Bacteria > Bacillati > Bacillota > Bacilli > Caryophanales > Bacillaceae > Oceanobacillus > Oceanobacillus sp. GQ8. The sequence continues at coordinate 534,775 of NZ_JCAXEV010000002.1, forward strand.
AAGTGAATTAAGAGGAAAGGAATCCTTTCAGGGTATGTTAATTGGTGTGAATGCTAGTGTTGTTGGTATATTACTTGCAGCCTTCTATAATCCAGTGTTTACTAGTGCGATTCTAAGTAGTCAGCACTTTGCCTTAGCGGTGATATTATTTGCTTTAATGCAATTTTGGAAAATTCCTGCCTGGGCAGTAGTCGTGATTGGGGTCCTAGGTGGAGAGGTGTTACTCGGTATTCTGTAGGCATGAAGCAAATTATTCCCTTGTTATAAAGTTAATTTGGTAGTATGGAAAAGAGGTGATACTTATGGCAACACATCTATTTCAATTAAAGGCAGATTGGCCTGGCGGACGAAATAGTGAGGGATTTATTGAAGCAGGAAATCTAAAAACCAAAATTTCTATACCGAAGGAAATGGATGGCCCTGGTATAGGAACAAATCCGGATGAAATGCTCTTAGGAGCAGCTGCCACCTGTTATCTTATAACGCTCGCTGCCATGATCGAACGGTCCAGTCTTCCTCTGAAACACATGGAACTTGAATCTGAAGGACATGTTGATGTAACAGACGGCGTTATAACCTATAAGAAAATTGTCCATAAACCAACCGTGTACCTACAACCTACCGCAACAGAGAGGGAGCAGGAAAAGCTTAGACGGTTAGTTGATAAGGCTGAAGAAAGCTGTATGATCTCACGAGCTATTAAAGGGAATGTAGACGTCGAATTAGAACCAACGTTAGGCTAGAAATTAAATATAAACCGTACGAGTTCGAATACCTTCTTAAATTCGATTGCTCGTGCGGTTTTTGTCTAATTAAAATACTATATCTGTTGTATTTTTCTCTCATTCCCTTTTAGCTATTTTAACAATGAAATTAATCCCTTGACACTTTGTATGATGCATTGTATCTTATTAAAGCATACTATTTTTATCGGAATTATATATAATATAACGTACGATAGAAGATCCGTCTGCATAGACTGGATTTAGGTAATTACCTAATTACGATACTTATCGCAATTAGAGGATAGTCTGAGCTAGGGTGTAGATAGACACTAAACAGGAGGAAAAGGAGGCAACAAAATGGATGTTTTATATATTGTATTAAACATTGTCGTGTTATTAGCAATCATCGGTTTACTTATTTGGATGCAAAAAAAGCATTTTTCTTTTACAAAACGAGTATTCACTGGTTTGGGGTTAGGAATAGTACTAGGTACGGTGTTGCAATTAATTTATGGTGCTGGCTCGGAGGTGCTTACCGAAACAACGGGTTGGTACAGTATTGTAGGTAGTGGCTATGTACGATTACTAATGATGATCGTTGTTCCACTTGTTATGGTTTCCATCATTCAGTCCATTATTAATCTGGAAAAGACAGCAGAGCTTGGTAAAATGTCTGCTTGGATTATCGGGACTTTAATTTCTTTAACAATGGTTGCAGCATTAGTTGGAATTCTCACAGCTACAGTCTTTGATCTTAGTGCTGAACAAATTGAAGCAGGTCAAGCAGAGAGTGAACGTGGGTCTATGCTTGAGGAGAGACTTGGTGATGTAGAGGCACAGTCTACTCCAGATAAAATTCTCAATTTTATTCCATCAAATATATTCCTTGATATGACAGGGGAACGCTCCACTTCCGTTATCGCTGTGGTAATCTTCTCGCTTATTGTGGGAATTGCAGTGCTCGGGGTAAGAAGAAAGAATCCTGAACAGGCTGAAACATTTACTAAAATTGTTAACTCATTTTACGCAGTTGTTATGCGTATCGTTACATTGATCCTACGTTTAACACCATTTGGTATTCTTGCATTAATGGCAAATACGGTGGCAAGTACAGACTTTGCTGGAATAATAGAATTAGGTAAATTTGTTATAGCTTCTTATGTTGCATTAGCTGTCATGTTCATCATTCACCTTGTACTTGTTGGTGTATTCGGCTTAAATCCAATGGTTTATTTACGAAAAGTGATACCTGTATTAGGATTTGCCTTCACGTCTCGTTCAAGTGCTGGTACGATTCCATTAAATATTCAGGCTCAAAGAAATTCGCTTGGTGTAAATGAAGGAGTGGCAAACATGTCAGCATCCTTCGGGGCAACAATGGGGCAAAATGGTTGTGCTGGTGTATACCCTGCCATGCTTGCTGTTATGATTGCGCCAACTGTGGGAATTGATCCACTAGATCCAATGTTCATCCTACAGCTTGTATTAATTATAGGTATTAGTTCATTTGGTATCGCTGGAGTTGGTGGTGGTGCAACCTTTGCAGCACTAATTGTACTATCTTCTATGAATATGCCTGTTGCATTAGCTGGTTTGTTAATATCTGTAGAGGCCTTAATTGATATGGGTCGTACAGCACTTAACGTTAACGGTGCAATGGTTTCTGGAACGATTACTTCACGAATCATGAAAACCTTAAATCTTAAAACGTACAATGATAAAACCGCAATTGAAGAAAACACATCATTGTAATATAAAAACTGTTAAGTAAATATAAAGTGAGAGCCGAAAGATCATTCGTAATGTATTACTTGAATGGTCTTTCGGCTTTATTTATTTCACATTAAGAAAGTATAAAATTTTAGCTAGGAAGCAATAACGACGTAGTTAAAATTTTGAAGTCCCAAGTATAAGAAAAACGTATACATTTGCTAAAAGAGAAGAACGCGAGTTTTTCTAATCATGTGATCAATCTAAGAATCGATTCAATTTGTTGTTTCTGCTTGGCAAGTTGATAATCTGAAAAAGGGCAACCAAGCTCTTTTACGCGTCCCGGAACATTGTTTATCGTAAATTGCTCGGGTGATAGCCCCTCCTTGACCTCATTCCAAAAGAGGGGGGTGGCAACGGTCGCCTCTGTTGTTTTACGGGTAGAGTATGGCGCAATAATTGTTTTATCTTTTCCGTGCTGAACATAATCAATGTATAGACGCCCACCACGATTTTTCTTCATTCTCTCCGTAGTAAAGCTTTTAGGTTGGGCCTTTTCAATCGTCCAGGCCATTGCCTGCGTAAAAAGGGCAGTCTGTTCATAAGACATACTTTTCTCAGGAAGCGGAATGTAAATCTGAAGCCCTTTGTTTCCAGATGTTTTAACAAATGATATTAAATTAAGCTGATCAAGTAATTCTTTTAGTAAGCTAGCTGCTTCTATGGCAAGCGGAAAACTATTTCGATCTGGTGGGTCCAAATCAAACACAATTTCAGCAGGATATTCTGAATCCCGTTTTTGAAACGGGGCATGGTATTCTACCGTGCCATGATTGGTGTACCACATGAGTGAATCAAGACCCTCACAAGTTAGGAGAAATTCATTATCCCCAGCGGGTATTCGCTCTATAAAATCAGGCGCGTATTCTGGAAGGTGTTTTTGGTAAAAGAAATCCTCCTCCACGCCATCAGGGGACCGAATGATCGTTAAGGCTCGTTCCTTTAAGAAGGGGAGCATATAAGGCGAAATCTCCCTTACATATGTGAGCAAATCCCCTTTTGTATATCCTGGTTTAGGCCAAAAAGTCTTATCCGTGTTCGTCAGTTCGATCGTTTCAGGGAGCATTGCCATGTCCAGTTTTAATCGTTTTCTTGTCATCGCAGAAGGCTGCTCATGTGGGAGAAGGGAAGCGAAGGCCGGTTCGCGAAGCTCATTTTTGTATAAATCTAAACTGTGAATCTGGGCACAAATAGCTGGGGGGAGATAATAGAAAGCACCTCTCTTTTCGCCATTTGTTAGAAACAATTCTTTTAATGTGGCAAAATCTGTTTCTCTCAGACCATGAGCACATTTCCCAATTTCGTTTACCTCATCGTCTTGATATATACCAACGGAAAAGTAGTTATTTTGTGAATCGTATGCGGTAAGGAATCCATGCAACTTTCGCCAATTTTTAATTTTATACCAATCACGATGGCTTTTTCCGACTTGATACGTGCTATTTTTTCGTTTTGCAATCAGTCCCTCCCCTTTATGGTCAAAAAGAATCTCCCATAGTTGCTTAGGATTAGAATGAGCGGGCACAAAGGAGAGAGGCTTGGCCTTGCCTATCTGCTTAAAAACAGTAGCAAGGCTTCCCTTTCGTTTCATTAGCGGTTCCTTCTCTATAGAAGCCCCATGCAAACTGATAATATCAAAAGCGAGGAAAGAAGCCGGTCGCTGTTCTGCAGCCTGCTTTATCCTTGTGGAATCTTTTAATCGACCCCGTTGTTGAACAAGCGCAAAATTTGCCTGGTAATCAGTATTCAATACGACAAGTTCCCCGTCTAGAATGAGCGGGAGAAAATTAGCGACAGTTGACTCGTGCTCTAAGCAATATTCTACAATCTCAGGAAAGCTCTCCGTCAGATTCTTTCCATTTTTACTTGTTAGTCGAATCCTGCCTTTCTCCCAATGCAATATACAACGAAAACCATCATATTTTATCTCATACAGCCATTCTTCGCCTGTTGGTATATCCGAGCTTGCTATCGGTTTCATTACTGCCATCTTCCCAACCCCTCTTTCATAATGGATGAATGTTTTTTGATAGTTTTCGTTTTCCATTGGAAAAACATACAATTTGGATAAAACGATACAACTTCCGGCAAACTAGTGAAAAAGGAGGAATTCGGATGCACACTATGTGGAAAGGTACTATAAGCTTCGGGCTAGTAAATATTCCTGTAAAAATGCATGCTGCAACAGAGAACAAGGATGTAAGGCTTCGTCAGTTACACAAGGAATGCCAATCACCAATTAAGTATGAAAAAGTTTGCCCAGTATGTGATAAGCCAATTGAGCAAGAAGAGATCGTAAAGGCTTACGAGTATGCAAAAAATAAATTTGTTGTTCTTGATGAAGAAGATTTAGCAGCATTGCAGAAAGAGCAAGAGGATAAAGCGGTGGAGATCGTCGACTTTGTAAAATTAGAGGAAATTGATCCCATTTATTTTGAAAAAAGCTATTACCTCTCCCCGAATGAAGGGGGTACAAAGGCATATAGCCTGTTACGGAATGCGTTAGAGGAAACAGGTAAGATTGGGGTAGCTAAAATGATCATTCGATCTAAAGAGCAGCTAGCTGTGATTCGTGTTTACCAAAATACCTTGGTCGCAGAGACCATTCATTATCCAGACGAGGTAAGGAATGTAGCGGATGTGCCGAATGTTCCTGAAGCGTCAGCTAATTCGGAGAAAGAGCTGGATACTGCCAAAATGCTTATTGAGCAATTAACGACGGTATTTGAGCCAGAAAAATATACTGATGAGTATCGCACAGCCCTGTTGGAACTTATTGAACAGAAGAAAAATAATGAGGAAACGACAACTCCAGTTGCAACGGAGAAAGGTAAGCCTACAACGGAGGGTGCAACGAATTTGATGGACGCATTGCAGGCATCACTTGATCGTGCAAAGCAGGATAAACCAAAACCAAAGCAACCGACCAAGAAAGTAAAAAGTACGACCAAGAAAAAAACTGCAACATAAAACAAGGCTTCCTTTAACTAACCTCTGCCTACAATAGTAGGGGAGGTTTTTTGATTTATCGAACAACTATGTGTAGAAAGAATAGAACGCGAGACGGTACTTTCTGAAAATGTGGAAAATTGCACCATGATCATTACAGTTTGAAGGCTTTTTTGCAAAACATTTACACGCTCCTAACATCTACATAAAATCGGCGGCCAACCTATATATTTTTATAGAAAAAGAGGTAAAGTGAAATATGCAACCTTAATTTAACTATTAGAGGATGAGAGATATGGAAAGAAATGCTTTTTTTGATAATGCGAAGGTCGTTTTAATTTTCTTCGTTGTATTCGGCCACATGATCCAACCTTTCGTTGATGGATCAAGAGAAATGAGCACATTATATTCTTGGATTTACACCTTTCATATGCCTGCGTTCATTTTAATGTCTGGCTTTTTTGCTAAAGGCGCAGGGAACTTCAGTTATATTATAAATCTAGTTAAGAAGCTGCTCGTGCCGTACTTGATTTTTCAGGTATTGTACTCCGGCTATTACTTCTTAATAGGGAAATCAGGATGGCAGACAGATCTCTTTAGTCCCCACTGGGCGTTATGGTTTTTGTTTAGCCTATTCAGTTGGCACCTTTTATTATATTGGTTTAAAAAAATGCCTCCATTGTTAAGTATTGCAATTGCTTTGCAAATTGGTTTAATCATTGGGTATTTTGGCGAAATTGGTCATACCTTTAGCCTGTCAAGAACCTTTGTATTCTTCCCGTTTTTCTTAATCGGTTACTTTTTGACTGAAAAGCAGATCATGCTTTTAAAACATAAAAGTGTTAAAATAGCTTCTCTTGTCATTATGAGTGCTGTATTTGTAAGTATTTACTTTATGCCAGAGTTTAACTCCGGCTGGCTTCTTGCTTCTAAATCATATGGTGATCTGGGAATGGCAGAGTATGGGGGACTTGCTCGCTTGCTAGTTTATATTACGGCAGCTATCATGGTCGTCAGTGTGTTGGCATGGATTCCTAAAGCACACTATAACTGGACTAAATTAGGTGCACGTACATTGTATGTATACCTACTGCACGGCTTTTTCATCCAGTATTTTCGTCAGGCAGACGTGTTTCAGATTAACGGACTGCATGATTTTCTTGGATTAGCAGCATTATCACTGGCTCTCGTCTTTCTACTTTCAAGTAGACCGATTCTGGGATTATGGCAGCCAGTGATAGAAGGAAAAGCATCCATTCTAAAACAAAATCTTAAAACGTAAGTTTCATTAAAGCTAGGGATAATGTCTTATTTATCAAAGAGTAAGTTATTTTAGTCAAATGAACGAAACAAATTCTCGATTAAAACGTATATATATGATACCCCCTTTTAATATAAAAAACAGACGGCCGTTAAATGGCCGTCTGTTTTGCTGTCTTAAAAGATAAGGTGAGCTATTAAGATGATAACAGGTAAGGTAATGAGTGTACGGAGCAAGAAAATTACTACAAGATCCTTGAACGATACAGGAACCTTAGACCCCAATAATAATCCCCCAACCTCTGACATATAGATCAACTGGGTAACAGATAATGCTGCGATAATAAATCGCGTTATTTCTTCCTCTATTCCAGAAGCTAGAATTGCTGGTAAAAACATATCGGCAAAACCAATTAATATGGTTTCAGATGCTGCAGTGGCTGATGGGACCTGCATCCACTCTAGTAAGGGGATGAATGGAACCCCGAGCCATGAAAAGAGCGGTGTATTTTCTGCAATAATTAATGCCGTCAACCCAAAAGCCATTACGACAGGTGCTACACCCATCCACATATCAAGGATATTCTGTAAGCCTTCTTTAATAAATCGGTAGAAGCTTGTTTCCTTTCTACCTCTATCAATCGCTTTTTTATAACCATAAGTGAAGACATTATAACCTTCTGGTATCTCCTCACTAACTCCGTCCGAGTTAGGATCGATATAACGATCCGCCTTTCTGGATAGTGGGGGGATACGAGGCATAATAAGTGCTGCTACAAAACCAGCAAATAAAACAGTTAAGTAAAATGGGACGAACATATGTTGAAGTCCTACTTCGCCAATTATGACAAGAGAGAAGGTAATGGATACAATCGAAAATGTCGTTCCAATCACGGCAGCTTCTCGCTTGGTGTAATTTCCTTCCTCGTACTGTTTACTTGTAAGTAGAATACCAATTGTCCCATCGCCAATCCAAGAAGCGAGGGAATCAATAGAAGCTCTTCCTGGTAACTTGAACAATGGACGCATAATCTTGGTCATCATCGTACCGACAAGTTCGAGTAACCCAAAATTCATTAAGAGTGGAAGAAACAATCCAGCAAACAAGAAGACTGCAAATAGTACATGAAGCAGGTCATCAAGCAGCATTTTTCCAGTATCTGCCCCGTGTATAAATGATGGGCCGAGTTCGAAATACACCATCACTGCGAATATAGCTGCTATCACACGGGTAATCGTCCAAAATAGACTTACATAAAATAGCTGTTGAAAGAAGGGCGTCTTTTGTAAGGCATCCTTACCGGCCATTTTAGCTATCAAGGTAAACACTGCGGTTAAGACAATAATAACCATCATTATGGCGGAAAGACGGCCTGCAAGAGCATCCTGCACAATCCCTGCCAACAATGCAATTGGGATGGTGACCCCATCTTCGGTTTTGAGCGGGAACATGAAGAGAAATACCCCAATTAAAGAGGGAATAATAAACTTAATATGATCACTAATTCTGTATTGATTTTTTTTCATATAAATACCACCTAGGAAACATAAATTTTCTGAATAGGTTCCTCCTATATAGGTTTGTTAGATTTTGCAGTCATCCTGTATTTACTATGTTCTTATGCATTCATTTAGACTACGAAATATACAGCTATCTAGGAGTGAGACCTTTTAAACAGCATAACACCGGAGAAACTCCCTTTTGTATTATAAGCGAGTATATTAGATTCGACAAATATTTATGCGTTTTTGTGTTTTTTTACACATAAGGAAAATATAAAATTTTAGCTAAGAAGCAGACAGCGTAGTTAAAATTTTGAAGCGTCTAGTATAAAAAAACGTACAGATCTGCTAAAAGTGAATGTGCGTTTTTCTGATAAAACTCCTTATAGATTTATAGCCACTTAGCAAGAGAGCATTACTCTATCTTTTTATTCCTTTTTCCTGGTACGGTAAAACCTGTTTTATTCAAGGACAAAGTAGGGTATTGATAACAGAGGTGTTTACGTTGCGAAACAAGAGAAATTATAATCTTATTTATCGTTGCAGCATTTTGGTTTGGATGGCCTGCAAGTTTCTGGTGCAAATATACTCCTTCCATTTTATACATAGTATTTGGGATGAGCGGACAAGGCAGAAATGGGACAGGTTGTTAATGAAACAAGCTAGAGAGTATCGGAAACGGGCTGTTCAGCTAGGTGGTGTACTCATAAAGGTCGGACAGTTCCTTAGTACAAGGACCGATTTTATGCCACAAGTTTTTATTAATGAATTAAGTGGTCTTGTCGATAAAGTACCACCCATGCCCTATTCGTATGCAAAAAGCTTACTTGAGGATGAATGGGGTACTGAAGTTGATCAAGTGGTTGACTATATTGATGAAGATTCTATCGCCTCTGCTTCTATTGGAGAAGTTTACGCTGCGACGTTAAAAGAAAATGGGGAGAAGGTAGCCATTAAGGTGCAGCGCTATCAAATAGAGAAAATCTTTCACATGGATTTTATCGCGCTTCGCATCGTCTTTTGGATCCTGTCTGTATTCACTTCATTTGGAAGAAAAGCTGATCTCAAATCGTTGTATACAGAGTTAATTACGGTCATGGATCAAGAACTTAATTTTCATCAAGAGCTAGATAATGCACTGTACTTCCAAGACCGATTTAAAGAATACCCGCACATTCATATACCAGATTATTATCGGCATCTATGTACAGAAAAGGTTCTAGTTATGGAATGGGTGGATGGTGCAAAGGTAACTGATATTGGCTTTATGAATCGAAATCATATTTCAGTAGAGCAGACAGCTAAGCGGTTATTTGATTTTTACGCTGATCAAGTTCTTAACGAAGGTAGCTTTCATGCTGATCCACACGGCGGGAATATACTCCTACAGAAGGATGGTACTCTGTCTATTATTGACTTCGGTATGATCGGGTCAGTGAGCAACCAAGATATCCATTATTTTAAGCAAATTATCCAAAATGTAATAATGGATGACTATGATCGGGTGATTGACGTCCTTGACGATATGAAGTTTATTTTGCCTAATGCAAACCGAGCAAAGCTCAAACAAATGATTAAGCACACGGTAGAGATGTATCAAAATGGATCATTTAAAACGCTGGATGCACATACAATGGAACAGCTGAAAGAAGACATTCGAATCTTTATAAAGGATCAACCAATTCAGCTGTCTGCAGAATATGCTTACCTGGGTAGAGCTATGTCTATCGTCCTTGGGATTTTACTGGCTATCTATCCGGATGTCGAGTTGGATAAGTGGGTAAAGCGAAAAGTCAAAAAGTGGTTTGGTGGCAGGCGGCTTATTGAGTCGATTTACAAACAGTACGCAAAGGATACAATTCAGCCGGTCTTTTCTTTTCCTAGGGCGATGTTAAATTGGCTGGAAAATGGGGAAAAGGATAGGCAATGGGACAAGAAGAAGCAGCAAATGAAGCTTAAGCATCATTTTCTTCTTGTGCTGGAGATCATGTTATTCTCTTTAGGCGTATTTAGTGGGAGTGTTAGCCTGCTTGGTTCAAATCTTGGCTCAACAGCTAGCATATTCCTCATGTGGGGTTCTATTGTCTGCTTCGCAGGTTTAGGGCTTAGTATGATACGCCATTACCGATTTCTACGGTCGGAACAGTGAGGGGGGTGTTTCAAGTGAATGAAGTATTAAAAAAAGGATTTTTACTAGGAATAGGAGCAGCTGTAACAAGCAAAGAAAAGCTTGACCAGAGGTTGAGAGCACTAGTAGATAAGAATGAACTTTCCCAAGATGAAGCAAGATCTGTCATGCAAACATACATGGACAAGGGAGAAATGAAAAAAGACGAGTGGAGCGCAAAGCAATATGAACAAACGCAAAAAATGGCGAAAGACCTTGGTTTGGCAACAAAAGAAGATATTAATGAACTTCGCGCAAGAATCACTGAGCTAGAAACAAAGCTTGGGCAGAATAGCGAACTTTAATAGAAGATCAATCTCAAAATAGCTAAAGGTCGAACGATTACTCAATAGAGTACGTTCGACCTTTTTTGCACGTTAGGAAAGTATAAAATTTCAGCAAGGAAGCAAAGTCGACGCAGTTGAAATTTTGAGGTTCCAAGTATAAGAAAAACGTACACATTCGCTAAAGGACGAGGGAATGTGAGTTTTTCTAACGTTTTCAATCTTGTCTTCTGTGTTTAAGGGGCTGTCAGATAGGGAAATGGTTAGCGTTTATCCCGGTGCAACCGTCCGTAAGACTCCCACTTCAAAACATGAAGTGAAGCCGTTAGTTTTTAGTGGGAGTAAACGGACGCTAACACCCCGATTCGTTCAACTAACAATCAATGGGGGAAGAATGAAAACCCCCACTGATTGAAGTTTCACTTTATGCGATTGTTGTCTGGCGTCGTTCTTTGACAGAAATAACGATGTCCAGCACCAAGCGCTTCTGTTCCAACAACAAAAAAAGGGTGATAGGTATGAAAAGACTTCTGATAATACCCTTCTTACTCCTATTAGCGGGCTGTAATATAAAGGTATTAGATTCGCGAAGTGACACTGCGGATGATCAAGCATTTTTAATCATATACAGTTTTGCCTTAATGTTGATAGTTGTATTAATTGTTTCCATTCTATTTATAAGGTTTGTCTATAAGTATCGGTATACGGATGAAAGAAAAGATAATATTCCACCTGATGTAAAAGGGAATAAGGGGCTGGAGATAGCTTGGGTAATCGGTCCGCTCCTCTTGCTTGCAATATTAGCTGTTCCCACCATTATGATGACATATGACCAGTCGCCTGTGCTATCTACGGAATCCGAACAGGAGGGAACATCGGTGCAAGTGACGGCAGAACAATTTAACTGGACGTTTGAGCACGAAAACGGGAAAACGGAACAAAACCGTTTGGTAATTCCGGAAGGGGAAACAATCCTCCTTCATCTGAAATCAGAGGATGTCATTCATTCTTTCTGGGTTCCAAGGCTTGGTGGTAAGGTAGATGTCATGCCTGATAGGGAATTAGTATATGAAATTAAGAATCCGCAAATTGGTACATACGAGGGAAAATGTGCGGAGTATTGTGGGCTGGGCCATACAAATATGAAGTTTGAAGCCGAAGTTGTTTCAGCAGACGAGTATGCCAGCTATTTAAATGAAAAGTAAACTGTCATGCAGGGGTGGTACAAATGAAATTTACTTTATTTGGGATTAATATTATGTTGCCTTCAGATGTTCTTGCAGCATGGGTTTTCACCCTCCTATTAGGCGCTATAGTGGTATTTTTTGTCTTGAAGAAGAAAAGTTTAGGGCTTATATGGGAGTATATGGTGACGACCAATCACCGTAAAATCGGTATCCTCTATATACTATTTGGTATTATTTATTTTTTTCGAGCTGGGTTGGATGCATTATTTATCCGCACACAGCTAGCTTTTCCTAATAATGATTTTTGGGTGTTTCAAGGTGAAAAGTACAATGAGGTTTTTACAACACATGGTACGATGATGATTTTCTTTGTGGCAATGCCACTTCTTTTAGGTCTAATGAATACAGTCGTACCCTTGCAAATTGGGGCAAGGGATCTTGCTTTTCCATTCTTAAATGCAGTAGGATTCTGGCTGTTCTTTTTCGGGTCAATATTCTTTAATATCTCCTTCTTTCTTAATATGACACCCGAGATTGGCTGGACAGGCTATGCGCCATTATCAACAGAGCAATTCACACCAGGTGCGGGAAGTGATTTTTACATATTTGGTTTACAGATTTCTGGGTTAGGGACGATTTTTACAGCTCTGAATTTAATTGTAACCATTGTGCGCCATCGTGCCCCGGGAATGAAAATGACAAGAATGCCATTGTTTGCCTGGACATCTTTAATTACTTCATTTTTAATCCTAATCGCTTTTACTGTACTTGCCATTGCCCTTTACTTATTAATGTTTGACCGGCTATTTGGCGCAGGCTTTTTCTCAGGAACAGAGGGTAATCCGATTTATTGGCAGCATCTGTTCTGGATATTTGGTCATCCGGAAGTCTATATTCTCGCCCTTCCGGCATTTGGTATCTTTTCTGATGTTATTTCAACCTTCTCAAGGAAAAGAGTTTTCGGTTACCCGATTATGGTGCTGTCTGTAGCATTGATTGGCTTTTTAGGGTTTATGGTGTGGGCACATCATATGTTTACAGTCGGTCTCGGTCCAATGGCAAATACATTCTTTGCCATTACGACTATGTTAATTGCTGTACCAACTGGAATTAAAGTGTTCAACTGGTTATTTACCATGCGGTTGGGTGTTATTCGTTTTACAACGCCGATGCTTTTTTCGCTAGGCTTTATTCCATCCTTTGTTATGGGTGGTGTAACAGGAGTGATGCTTTCCGTATCGGCAGCAGACTTTCAATTCCATGATACGCATTTTGTAGTAGCACACTTCCATTACGTAATTATTGCCTCAACTATTTTGGGTGTATTTGCTGGGTTGTATTACTGGTACCCAAAAATCACCGGATATATCTTGGACGAAAAGCTAGGTAGGTGGCATTTTTGGACCTTCTTAATTGGTTATCACTTAACCTTTTTCCCTATGCATATCACTGGTTTGGAGGGAATGCCGCGCCGGGTTTATACCTATGATGATTCAGGCGGATTAGCAGAGCTTAATTTTATGAGTACAGTCGGGGCGTTTTTGATGGGGATTAGCATGTTATTTGCTATTTGGAATGTGTATAAGACATACAAAGAAGGCAGAAAGGTTGGAAATGATCCATGGGATGGTCGAACACTGGAATGGAGTGTAGCTTCCCCAGCGCCTGAGCATACGTTTGATCCCATGCCTGTTGTAGAAGGAATCGATTCGTTTTGGTTTGCAAAGTCGGCTGGAAAGAAGATGCCTGTAACGGATCAAGTACGAGCAACACCTCTTGAGGTGCAATCTATTTTACCTTTCCTTATCGGCATGACACTTTTCTTTTTGTCACTGGGTCTTACCTTTTCCTGGTACTGGCTGTCTATTTTATCTGCCTTCATTTTATTTACACTGCTTGTAGTCCGTTCATTAAAGGATGAACGTGAAGTCCATTATGGAAGGAGGAAATAGGATGAATCGTGCTGAACAAGCTTTATTTAATGATAAAAAAATGGGGTTCTTTATTTATCTGGGTGTGGAGGCAATTATGTTTGCGGTGCTTTTTGCGACATATTTAATCTTCACACCTGCATCAAATGGTCCCCAACCGTCTGAGGTGTTTGAAGCTAAAACTGTCATTCTTTCCTCTATTTTTCTTTTATCTAGCAGTGGTACTTTATGGTTAGGAGAGCGGGCTTTAAAGAGTGAAAAGCAAGCTTTCTTTTTAACAGGTTTAGGGATAACGATGTTATTTGCTATTATTTTTCTAGGCTTTGAAGTATATGAGTTTGCAAGCTTTGTAAGAGAGGGACACGGAATGGGGGCGAATGTGTTCATGTCGTCTTACTATGTGCTAGTAGGTCTCCATGCAGCACATGTGGCGTTTGGAATTGGCTGGATGGCTGTTCTGTTTGCGCAATATTTTCGACAAATACCACTAACACTTTTCACGGAAAAGCTAAGCATTTTCTCTTACTATTGGCATTTCGTTGATATTGTCTGGGTGTTTATCATTGGGATAGTTTACTTACCATACTTATTATAATCGGACCGTTTGATTGTAGTAGGCTACTAGCATATGATGGCAAAAACTGCAACTCGATAAAAGATTGTCATAATAAAACGAAAGTGAAATGTCAGAAACAGTAGTTATCTGTAAATTCAGCGAATTAACGATTTACTTGTTGCCAATACAAGAAAAACGGGTTACAATAGCTTCAAGACCAAAAGTGTCAACGCTTGGGGGGAACGTAGCGGAATGGAGAGCTTTTTGCAAATATGTGAAGATACCACAAACAGTTTGGGCAGACAGCTTGAGGATAAAGAAGAGCAGTTTTTGCAATGGGTGTATGATCGCTATGCGGCAGAACAAGAAGAAATTATAAATAATTATTAATTCTTTTACATGGGACCTTGGAAATCCAAGGTTTTTTAGTTTGGGGAAAATACAACCGGACGCTTGAATTTAGACTTGCTTCGCTTTAGTTCTCTCGATTAGTTAGCTCGTGTTATAATAAATGCACGAATGAACCTAATGAAGGAGCGATGGTGATGGCGGTTGCAAATGAAACCATCATACAAAAGATGATAAAGGAATTACAGCAGGCGAAAGCAAATAAATATGATGATCGCATCGTGCAACAGCATGTACGGAGTGTAAGATTATTATGCGATTTATTCCTAGAGGATGAGCAGACAACACAGTCTGATACAACAACAAAGATAGATGATATTTCAACTGAGGAACTAAAGGCAATGATGGGGAAAGATGCCACAGGGAAACCATCGAACAAGCAACATAAATTACTCGATGATGATGAAGGAAACGGGGATTCCATCTTTGACTTTTAAGAGAGAGGGGATAAAGCAATGAAGGTATTTTTACTACTAGGAGTAATTAATGGATTTTTAGCAGTCGCGCTTGGTGCTTTTGGAGCACATGGGCTTGAAGGAAGAATATCAGAGAAGGCCATAGCAACATGGGAAAAAGCAGTCACCTATCAAATGTTTCATACGATGGCATTGCTTGTAACGGGCTTGCTAATGGCTAAGTTCACAAGTGGTAGTCTTGTATGGGCAGGCTCCATGTTTTTTGCAGGGATTATTTTATTCTCTGGTAGTCTTTATATTTATTCCGTTACGTCTATTAAGACGTTTGCCATGATTACGCCAATTGGTGGCGTAGCTTTTCTCGTAGGTTGGGTGCTTATCGGCACAGCCATCGTAAAATATTTATAGTTGAAAAAGCAGGTAGGTTGCAAGCAGGAATAAAAGGAAAGCGCGCAATGCATGTTTAGCACCTTGAGCAGCCTGGTGAGATTGCCATTCCAACAGTGCGGAACAACCAAAGCTGAAGGCAACTAGGTACAGACTTGCTATTGTGAGAAATAGATAACTTTGGATAATGGAAATAAGACCGATGACCAACGCAAGCGCAATGGTTAGCAGTTCGATGCGGATAATTTTTTCTAGCGGATGCCGCATATGATCACCCCTTTGCTTGGCAGTTGAATAATATTAGGAAAAAGGATGACCTAGGGATGCAGCTTCCCGGTCATCCTTTTTATTAAATGTCGAAATCGCAGTCCAATTTATCAATCTATTATCTTGGTGCATAGGAGGACATGGAAGAGTTATTACCATACGGATAAGAATAATTGATCTCTTCATCAAACGTTACATAATCAAGGTAAACCATAAGTAGTAAATATCGTTTTCCTGATTGTGGGTCACTCAAAATAATGTGATCTCTACCTGCAGCTTCAATAATTCCCCTAAAGACTTTGGCATTCCATTGGCTATTTCCTTCAAAGGTCATATAGACGGTTGCCTGCTTGCCACGATTTAAACGTAGAATATTTTCAATATAAGATTCTTGTAGTGGAAGCATACCTTGCTCAGATCCTGTAGGCATTTGCTGCTGTGTCTGCTGGGTTTGTTGTGGATACTGTTGGCGTGTGTTGTAGACAGGGTAATATGCTGGGGATGCCGTTGGGTAATAATAATATGGGTAACTTGGGTATTGATTTCCTTGCGGTGCTTGTTGGTTTTCCTGACTTTCTTGACTTTCACTCATGCAAATCCCTCCTAATAATTACTTCTATTTTCAAGGCCACCTGACCGGATGACTTGTAGTCAATCCATTGCTGGCATTACAGTGTGCCTTAAAACGTCCTACATTCCATCGAACTTCTGAGTGGACAGATATTATCTGATAGGCATTCCTCATTTCCGCAAAATCTTGGTGCAAAACTCACTATTAATAGATATGTAGGAAAGTGGGCAGATATGCAAAAAGAAAAAGAAGAGAAATTAAAAGAAAAGGGCTGCCTAATCGACGTATCGACTTTTAGGCAAGCCCATTTTTAACTATTTATATGGAAAGATAGGTCCGAAGATGCTCTTTTGGAAGATGGTTTCCTACAAAGAATTCACCAAATTCGCCGTATTTGGAGCTCACTTCATCGAAGCGCATTTCATACACGATTTTCTTGAACTCAAGTGGTTCGTGTGCAAATAGGGTAACACCCCACTCCCAGTCATCAAGGCCGATTGAGCCTGTAATGATCTGCTTCACTTTGCCTGCATATTTACGTCCTGTTTTGCTATGTTCATAAAGCATTTTAGCTCGCACATTTTTTTCTAATGTATACCAGTTTTCATCACCTTGGCGTCTTCTATCCATTGGGTAAAAACAAATATATTCCCATTTAGGAAGAATAGGCTTAAGACGTGCTTGCGTTTCAGGTAATGTTTCTGGATCAATCCCGTCTTTCGACTCACGGTATTTAGAAAGCTCTACAACAGATACGTAAGAATGGGCTGGTAGCAAAAACTCACCCATTTTAGACTTGCTAAGTTCTGTTTCCATTTCAGAAAGCTTGTCCATAGTGGGGCGAAGGAACATAAACATGAGATCAGCTTTTTGACCAAGTACTTTATAAAGAACCTGGCTGCCGTCTTTCGCCTCTTCTACAGCTTCCCATCTATCGAGTAATTTGTGAAGGCTGTCGATTGCTTGTTTGCGTTCATCTTCTGTAGCCAGTTTCCAGGCATTCCAATCAACGGAACGTAAGTCATGCAAACTATACCAGCCATCCATGGTTTCTACTGCTTCGACCATATTTATCTCTCCTTAAATTTATAATTGTTATGTGTATGTTTTTACTATAGCATAATTAGGGAATGATATTCATGACATAGATTGTGTATGAGATGACGAAATCACTCGAAATTTGATATATTGTCATAGGTCTGTCAAAAAAGACTCCGTCATCAGGAGCAATTTCTTTGATTTACTATGCAAATCATCTAGAATTTAACTACAAGCAATCAGGAGGTTAAGAAACATGAGTCAATTATTTGATCAATTAAAAGAAAGAGTTTCATCAAACAACAAAAGCATTGTGTTCCCAGAAGGCACAGATGAGCGAATTCTTACGGCTGCTAGCCAACTAGGAGCGGAAGGCGTATTGAAACCCATCTTAATTGGAGAGCGCGCCGCTGTGAAGCAAAAAGCAGAAGAAGCAGGGGTGGACGTGTCTACTTCTACCATTATCGATCCAAATGATTTTCCGGAATTCAATCTAATGGTGGAAACGTTTGTCGAAAGACGTAAAGGTAAGGCAACCAAAGAAGATGCTCAAAAGATTCTACTTGATGAAAATTACTTTGGAACGATGCTCGTTTATATGAACCAGGCAGATGGCCTTGTTAGTGGTGCTGCACACTCAACAGCGGATACGGTACGTCCAGCACTTCAAATCATCAAAACCAAGGAAGGCATCAAAAAAACTTCCGGTGTGTTCATTATGGTTCGCGATGATGAGAAATATGTATTCGCAGACTGTGCGATTAACATTACCCCAGACAGTCAAGACCTTGCTGAAATTGCTGTAGAGAGTGCGGAAACTGCAAAGCTATTTGACGTTGACCCACGTGTTGCAATGCTAAGCTTTTCAACAAAAGGATCAGCTAAGTCTCCAGAAACAGAAAAGGTAACAGAGGCTTTACAAGTCGCTAAGGAAAAAAATCCATCTCTTGTAATTGATGGGGAATTCCAATTTGATGCTGCATTTGTTCCAAGTGTTGCAAGCAAAAAAGCACCATATGCAGAAATTCAGGGGGATGCTAATGTATTTGTATTCCCAAGTCTAGAAGCAGGGAACATTGGTTACAAAATTGCCCAGCGTATTGGTGGCATGGAAGCAGTGGGACCAATTCTACAAGGGTTGAATAAACCTGTAAATGACCTATCACGTGGCTGTAGTTCTGATGATGTGTACAAACTTGCATTGATCACTGCTGCACAAGCAGCTGAGTAATAAATAGCTAAAATAAATAAAGCAGAACAGATTCGGAGCACCTGCTTCGAACTGTTCTGTTTTTTTATAGATAAAATAGGTTCCTAATGTTAGTATGCTGATTCTTCCCAATCCACTTCCATTTCCTCAAGCAATTCATAAATAGGATTTTGACCAACGATTTCGTAGGTTGTGTAGCCGATGTTGATCAACTTCTCACTAACATCAATATAATAAATAGGTTGATCTTGCATGTTTAAACTATAAATCTCATCCCAGTCTTCATTAGCCTCTAGATTTTTGCGAACCTCTAGGGTAAACAGCGTATTAAACAAACGATTGATCAAGTGTGAATCCTCTATGGTAATCATCCGTTCATTCGTTCTATCCCCGTTCCACATAAAGTTTTCAATCTCCAGTTGTTCGACCTTTCCAGGATCGAATAGTTCTTCATCTTGTACGACTTCCTCAATAGAAATAATTCGTTGTGTAATAAAAAGAATGCTGATAAAGATAATAGCAAATCCAATCATACGGACAAAATGAAAAATATATTGTTTTTCTTCTTGGGCATATTTATATTCAACAAGAGATTGGTACCCGGTATAGAATATGGAAGCGCCCATTGCTATTAACAACGTTAATTGCAAGGTAGAATAAATGAATAAAAGAGTTACAATCATGATAAGCAGGAATAAAAAAATGCGCTTTAAAATTTTTTGTCTGTGGTCGATAGGTTGTTTCTCTTCTTCGATATTGTAATGTTGTCGAATCAGATAATTCGCGAGCTGTGTTCCTAACAAAATAAAAGTGATGAAGATGGAGATTCCAGACATGAATACTATCCCCCCCTTGAAGTGAAAGCGACTACAATTCTTTTCTCTTATCCTAACATATCAAAGCCACGGATTGTGCCATACTTGGGGAGGGAAATGTTTTCGCCATAAAGTGAAACTTCAATCAGTGGGGGTTTTCGTTCTTCCCCCACTGATTGTTAGTTGAACGAATCGGGGTGTTAGCGTCCGTTTACTCCCACTTAAACATCACGGTTTCACTTCAGGTTTTGAAGTGGGAGTCTTACGGACGGTTGCACCGGGATAAAAAAACCTACCTTAACCCGTTATGGCCGAAGTAGGATAGAATAATGCCATCTATTGAATTTTTTCATTGCGTTTGTGCATTTGTTTTAATCTCTTTTCAAAATGGGATATCTCTACATCTGAGAAATCCATCGTCACAACATTCTCTGAGAAAGCTGCCAATGCTTGGGTGACACGTTGCTTCATATCTTGAACCGTCAAATCAATTCCGAGTAATTCAGAAAGGGAACCCATTACACTTGGGTCGACATTTGGGTAACTAAAGGAAGTCTTCTCATTCTTTTTACCAATTTCATAAAATTGCTGGATCAGTGTTGCGCGTTCCTTACTGTTTCCTTCTACATCTAAGTAAATTTGAATGGCGGCGCCGTCCTTCACACGCCTTTGTGATATACCAGCAAACTTTCTGCCGTTTATGCTTAAATCATAGTCTCCAGGACAATAGGATTGTACAATCTCATAAGCTTCTATAGCGTCTGTCAGATCATGTAGCATATACTGAACAAAGCTCACCATGGCTTCATAGCAGTCTTGAATGGAGAGTTGCTTTACACCCGGAAGTATTAGGGAAATGTTTAATACCCCTTTATCTAGAGCGACAGCAAGCCCTCCCGAATTGCGGATCACGACTTGTTTTCCAGCCTGTTGAAGAAATGCAATACCCTCGTCTATATAGGGAAGCTTGCCATCGGGTATCCCTAGGACAATTGTTTCATCATGTACCCATAGTCGAACAGCAGGTGGGGACTGCTCGTCGCTTACCGATAATGCCAACGCATCATCGATAGCGAAGGAGGTCATTGCAGTATATGTTTCACCATGAAAGGTTGGTTGATTTGCATGGTCAATATAACGGAATGTTTGGTGTCGGATAATATCTTTCCAATTTTTCATAAGTACTCCTTTACCGTTTAGGCTTTCTTTAAGAATTAGAAACATCTCTTTTTTATCATGCTTATCTATTATATAATAATACTATTATAAGAACGAACAGAAACGGGTTGTAAAATAAATGGCATATAAAGACGAGCAATTGATAGAAGAAAAAGTTTTTAAAGACCCTGTACATAGATATGTCCATGTGAAGGACCGGGTGATTTGGGACTTGATTGCAGCTCCAGAGTTTCAAAGACTGCGCAGAATCAAGCAGCTCGGCACAACAAATTATACCTTTCATGGCGCAGAACATAGTCGCTTCAACCATTCTCTTGGTGTTTATGAGATTGTACGAAGAATTATTTATAACTTCCAAGGGAGAGAGCATTGGAATAATGACGAGCGATTGCTATGTCTTTGTGCAGCCTTACTTCATGACTTAGGACACGGGCCTTTTTCCCATTCCTTTGAAAAAGTGTTTAAGCTTGATCACGAGGAATATACCCAAAAAATAATTTTGGGAGAAACAAAGGTTCATGAGATTCTGGAACAGGTTGAGGAAGGCTTCGCTCAAAAAGTGGCGGATGTCATTGCCAAAACGTATCAAAATAAGCTTGTCGTTAGCCTGATTTCAAGTCAGATAGATGCAGACAGAATGGATTACTTGCAACGAGATGCCTATTTCACAGGTGTAAGCTACGGCCACTTTGATATGGAACGGATTTTAAGGGTCATGCGACCAATAGAGGATCAGGTTGTCATAAAAGCGACGGGTATGCATGCAGTAGAAGATTACATTATGAGTAGATACCAAATGTACTGGCAGGTGTACTTCCATCCTGTGACAAGAAGTGCAGAGGTTATCCTTACAAAAATTCTTCATCGTGCTAAATATCTGTATGAAACAAAGGAATTTGACTTCAAACTGAAGCCGACTCACTTTATTTCCTTTTTTACAGGTGACGTGAAATTAGATGAGTACCTAAAGCTTGATGAGGGTATCGTGTCGTATTATTTCCAGCTTTGGCAGGAAGAAGAGGACGAGATTTTACGTGACCTTTGTGAGCGGTTTATGAACAGAAGATTATTTAAGTATGTTGAGTTCAATCCAAATCTACAAATGGCGGAATGGATGGAGCTCTATAGGCTATTTTCTGATGCAGGAATTGATCCAGAATACTATCTTGTTGTTGATTCTTCATCTGATTTGCCATATGACTTTTACCGTCCAGGAGAAGAGGAAGAACGACTGCCTATCCATTTACTTATGCCAAATGGTGATTTGAAGGAGCTTTCACGCCACTCAGATATTGTGGAATCCATTTCAGGTAAAAAAAGAACCGATCACAAATTATATTTCCCGAAGGATTTACTTGAAAGTCTGCCTGACGAGGAAAAGAAAACACGGATAAAAGAAATTTTATACGGGCAAGGGGAGTTAACAGATGCTAACGAATCACGCTAAATTAATGCAGTTTTTTTCTGTAGCAAACGAGGTAACAGGCCGTAAAAAGCTTCAGAAAATGATATATATTCTGCAGAAGTGCAAGCTGCCGTTCGAGGAGAAATTCCAGTTCCATTTTTATGGTCCTTATTCAGAGGAATTAACATTACGTGTGGAAGAGCTATGTAATCTGCATTTCATTCAAGAGGAAAAGGAAGATAAGAGCAATTATTATCAATATCGTTACTCTATAACGGATGACGGCCAGTCTTTTTTAGATCAATTTGCTATGGATATGCCTGATTTGGGGAATAAAATAGCGATGCTAAAAGGTAAAAGCTCTCGCTTCTTAGAGCTTGTGGCAACAATGCTCTATTTTGATGATTTACCACTTGAAGAAAACATCCAGAAAGTGCATACCGTAAAGCCGAAGCAAAAATATACCGATGATGAGATAGAAGAGGCCATTACGTTTATCGCCTCTATAAGCGATGAAAACAGTTAAGATGAAACAACGCTTTTGCTGTGCTAAAATGGGATTCAAGAGTGAAAAAGGAGGATTCCAGAAATGAGTTCTGATAACTCTTCAAACAAGAAGAAACCAAACGCTTTTACTATTATAAAGGACGATTCAACAGACGGGCACGGTGGTTATGGCGCCGGCACGATCAGTTTGGAGAATATGTCACCTGTTATTGTGGACCCCAATGAAAAGAAAGCTTATGTCGACATGGGGGCAATGCATGGACGAAGTGATATTGAGCGTCGTGTTAAGTTCTTGCCGAACAAGGATGAAGTCCCGAACGGTTTGCTTTATTGGATTGTCTGGGTAAATGTAGAGCGTAACGAAAATGGAACCTATTATGCTGGTGTCGCAGGTAGTGAAATCAGGGTGGACCGTCCAATTAAGCGAGCGTACAAATCTATGCCAGAGCACGTTACCCATATGGATAAGTCCCTAAAAGGTAAGATTGTTTTAGAGCATATGGATGAGGAATCTAAAAAGCTTTTAAAGGATTTCCTAGTTGAATTTGACCCTGACATGTGGGCTAATTCCACTGATGAATTAAAAGAAGTACTCTCGATTTAAAGACATAAAGTGAAACTTCAATCAGAGGGGGGGGGCGTTCTTCCCCCACTGATTGTTAGTTGAACGAATCGGGGTGTTAGCGTCCGTTTACTTCCACTTAAACATCACTGTTTCACTTCATATTTGAAGTGGGAGTCTTACGGACGGTTGTTCCGGGATAAAAGTGGCGATTTTGTGACAATGTTTAAACAATACAAGTATAATTGTACATGGGTTTGGAGGATGCGACTTATGCCGGCCTTGACCCAAGGACGGGTCGGGCTTATGTCGATGTACCATACTACAGGCGCTTGCGCTTTTGTACTGAAATTTGTAAAATATGTATACATGGGCTAACTCATGTATTACTAGGACGAAAAGAAGCTGATTCCAATCGGATGGGAGGAATCAGCTTCTTTTTGTCTTTTTTTAGGTCTACCAATCTCCAGGGCACGGAATGGCATGAGTTTTAAGAACGGGAGATAGATACAAGGGCAAGAAGCTCAGCTTATGGTCTTTGCGTAAACTCTTTTACCGAAACAAATCAAATAATTGTTCCACCATGCTTTTTTCTTCGTTTTTATCTTCTTGATGGTAATGTTCCGTGCAGTATCCCTCTGGCTCTGTTCCTTTTTCAAAATACATGACACGACTTGATTCGCAATAGGGTGTTGCTCGCAGTCCTGTTACAGGATCAATAGGAATTCCAACAACACCGCTCGGTGCAGTGAAATTTTCTATTGGAAGGCCTTCATGTGCTGCTTCCATGAATCCTGCCCAGATTTGCTTGGTATAAGCAGATTCTGCGACCTTCTCCATTGGCCGATTATCATCATAGCCTGCCCACACCCCCGTTACTAGAGATGGACTATAACCAATCATCCAACTGTCAGAATTGGTGGTTCCGGACTTTCCGGCATAAATCCTGGAGAGCTGATCTGAAACAGACGCCCCAGTTACAGACATGTAGCCATCTAATTCACTATCAAACATACCAGTCAAGAGATGGGTAAGGAGAAAGGTGGTCTTTGGGTCGAGTTTCTGCTTTCCCTTTTTCATATTATGTTCATAAACGGTTTTCCCTTCTCGGTCGACAATTTTTTCAATAGTATGTCCTTGAAGTTCATGGCCCCCGTTTGCTAGCATGCCATAGGCTGTGACCATTTCTTTCACATTTACAGTTGCTGTCCCAAGTGCTAGGGAAGGGACGGCAGGGAGCTTACTCGTTATACCAAATTCCCTTGCAGCATCTACAAGCCTCTCTGGGCCAAGATACATATTTGTTTTTACCGCATATACGTTATCAGACAAAGCAATAGCTTGTGCTAGCGTAATAGGCTCATTTGCATAATAGCCATTAAAGTTGCTTGGCTGGTACACGTTGCCATCTGCTAACTCGAAGCTAGTTGGCTTGCTCATCAACATTGTATTGGGCGTATACCCATTTTCAAGTGCAGCATAATATAGAAAAGGTTTAAAAGAAGATCCAGGCATTCGCTTTGCCGATGTTGTTCGGTTAAAGGGACTCTGATTATAGTCTCTGCCACCAAGCATGGCAGTAATCCCACCCGTGCTAGGATCCACCGCTAATGCACCTATCTCCAGTTCTGTTTCAGGCTGTACTGTCTTCTCTACTTGCTGTTCGAGTAGCTTTTGCTGTTGGGTGTTAAGTGTTGTATAGATAGAATAACCGCCTGCCCGGACTTCATTCTGTTTCCTGCCTAGTAGCTTAGCGGCTTCCTTGATAACTGTATCTTGAAAATGGAGGGCGATTTTCACCTGACTACTCGGGCTGTTTTTAGCATAGATTAATTCCTGTCGCAATGCCGAATCAAAAGATTTCTGATCGATGAACCCTTTATCAAGCAAGTTGGTCAATATTTGCTTTTGACGATTTCGCGCCCTTTCTTCATCGTTTAGAGGGGAGTAATAGGTTGGTCCCTTTGGAATGCCTGCTAGCATCGCTGCTTCAGCGACCGTTAAATCTGTAGCGGGTTTATTAAAAAAATAGTTACTAGCGGCTTCGATCCCATATGCTCCGTGACCGTAGTAAATAGAATTTAAGTAGCCCTCCAGAATGTCTTCTTTGGAGTAAAACATTTCAAGGCGCACTGTGTAAAATGCTTCCTTGACCTTTCGGGTGAGGCTTTTTTCATGGGTTAAATAAAGATTCCTTGCATATTGCTGGGTTAAAGTGCTGGCACCTTCTTTGAGCGACCATGTTTTGATATCCTTTACAATTGCCCCCATGATACGTTTCAAATCAAAACCATGGTGATTATAAAAGTTCTGATCCTCGGTAAGTAGCGTGGCTGCAATGATTTCCTCTGACATATCGCTCAGTTCAACCCATTGCCGGTATTCCGGTCCACGTTCTTCTCCAATCACTTCTTCATTAGTGCTATAAAGAATGGTATTCTGATCCATTTGCAAATCTGGTGGACCAAGCAGGAAACTAGTAAGGTAGATGGCCCCTGCTCCAAGTAGGATAACTGCCACTAGCCACACGATTAATTTTAATAGGAGTTTTGACCCCAAGTTATACTTTCCTTTTCCCATGATTCGTATCTCCAGTATGTGTGCATTTCTATCAGTATGGGAAAAGATAAAAAGATCTAAACAAAATGTGAGAAAAAGCTTGTCTTTTTGTGGAAATTCTCTATAATTTTATTGTCTTGATAGATGAAGGAGTGAAGAAAATGAGCATGTGGTTTACTGAAAATCAAACAGCCAATTTTGGCATTACAGCAAAAATAAAACAAACACTAGCTACTGTGAAAACGGACTTCCAGGAGCTACAAATGATAGAAACAGAAGAATGGGGCAATATGCTTGTGCTAGATGATATGGTCATGACAACAGAGAGGGATGAATTTGTCTACCATGAAATGGTTGCCCACGTTCCATTATTTACCCATCCTAATCCGAAGCATGTCCTTGTTGTGGGTGGAGGAGATGGTGGGGTTATTCGTGAAGTGCTTAAACACCCATCTGTCGAAAAGGCAGTACTTGTTGAAATTGATGGGCAGGTAATCGAGTACTCTAAAAAGTTTCTGCCTTCCATTGCTGGAACATTGGATGATCCGCGAGTAGAAGTGAAAGTCGATGATGGCTTTTTATATATTGCAAACAGCAAGCGTGAATTTGATGTCATTATGGTGGATTCCACAGAGCCTGTTGGCCCGGCGGTTAACCTCTTTACAGAAGGTTTTTACAGCGGGATAAAGGATGCTTTAAAGGATGATGGCATTTTCGTTGCACAGACGGACAACCCGTGGTTTAAAGCGGACCTCATTCATCAGGTATACCATGATGTGAAAAAGATCTTCCCTGTTACAAAGCTATATACTGCTAATATTCCTACGTACCCAAGTGGGCTGTGGACATTTACAATGGGAAGCAAAATACACGATCCGCTAAAAGTGAAGCCAGAACGTTTCCATGAAATCGAAACGAAATACTACACACCAGAACTGCATACCGCTTCCTTTGCGTTGCCAAGGTTTGTGTCAGATTTATTGAAATAGAGGAGGGATTCCATGCGATTCGATGAGGCGTACTCAGGAAAAGTGTTTATTATGTCAGGAAATGATTACGAAAAAGCACAGGCTGTCATTTACGGCATGCCAATGGACTGGACAGTGAGCTTTCGCCCTGGTTCACGATTTGGCCCTGGACGTATTCGAGAGGCCTCTATTGGGCTGGAAGAATACAGCCCGTACATGGACAAGCATTTAGAGGAAGTTTCCTATTTTGATGCAGGAGATATTCCACTACCATTTGGCAATCCCCAGCGTAGCTTGGACGAGATTCGTAAGTATGTGACAAGGCTTAATGCAGATGGGAAATTCCCGCTTGGTATTGGGGGAGAGCATTTAGTTACCTGGCCAGTTATACAGGCAATGCACGAAGTACATCCGGATATGGCGGTAATTCATATAGATGCACATGCCGATCTTCGTGAAGAATACGAAGGGGAAGCATTATCCCATTCAACACCTGTAAGAAAAATCTGTGGCTTGCTTGGTGCAGAGAACGTCTATTCATTTGGAATTCGTTCCGGGATGCGAGAAGAATTCCAGTTTGCTAAGGAAAGCGGCATGCATATGACGAAGTATGATGTAGCGGACCCATTAGCAAAAGCATTACCACAGCTTGCAGGACGAAAGGTTTATGTCACCATCGATATTGATGTATTGGACCCTGCTTTTGCTCCAGGTACCGGTACAGCCGAAGCTGGTGGAATTACCTCCAAAGAGTTGCTAAAAGCAATTCAACTGATTGCCGAGTCTGAAGTGAAGGTTATCGGAGCAGACCTCGTAGAAGTTGCACCAGCCTATGACCATTCAGAAAAGACAGCTATTGCAGCAAGCAAATTTGTGCGTGAAATGCTGCTCGGTTGGGTGAAATAAAAATTAAAGCCTCTACCTGCGGGTGGAGGCTTTTTATTTCGGTGTGTTAGGTTATTAAAACCCCTGGTTAACCATTCTACGTAAGCAGTTCAATTAATTATGCGAGAAGTACAATCAACATTCCAGCCGCCTTCAATAGGATGCAAATTCAGGAATTTTGAAGGTAGTTCTGGCATTTCCCCCCTGATTAACGATATAATAGGTCATTATATGATTTTTTACGATTGAGGAGATTTGATGACACAACAAGGACGGCAAGTCATGATTGAGCTTTCTACCTCCATTGAAGACAATGGAAATGTGGAAAAAAGCCAGATGAAGCATACGGCCGAATTTTTTCAAAAAGGCAAGTTGGATGTGCTGCGCTATGAAGAGCAGGACGAGAATGGTTCTTCGACAAAAAATCTGATTACCATACAGCCAGATAAAGTGAGTATTAAGCGAACTGGTGATGTTAGTATGAATCAGCAATTTCAGCAAGGTCACATTACCGAAAATATGCTGAAGCACCCTTATGGTAGCATGCATATGGAAACATCTACCCAAACAATCAGCTATAATGCACCCACAGACCATTCTGAAGGGCGTTTAAAAATAGATTACACAGTTAAATTAAATGGCCAGGATGAACGTAGCCATGAGATCAAACTTACAATTATAGAGGAGGGTGCCAAATGAACGTGTTGGCCCAAACGGAAGAAACATTAAAACAAGCAATAGCAACAGCTGTCATACAAGCTGAACTAGCGACAGAAGAGGAGCTCCCTTCGATTGTTCTCGAAAAACCAAAAGACAAAGCACATGGTGATTTTGCAACAAATATTGCGATGCAGCTGGCTAGAATTGCCAAAAAGGCTCCTAGACAAATAGCAGAAGACATTACTGCTAACTTAGACAATACAAAAGCTTCCATCGAAAAAGTGGAAATTGCTGGTCCTGGATTCATTAACTTTTTCATGAAAAATGATTTTCTCGGTGAAATCATTCCAACCATTCTAAAAGACCAAGCATCATACGGAAGAACAAATGCTGGTCAAGGTGAAAAGGTTCAAGTAGAATTCGTTTCGGTTAATCCTACAGGCGATCTACATTTAGGCCACGCTCGTGGCGCAGCTTTTGGAGACGTACTTTGTAATGTGCTAAATGCTGCTGGCTACCAAGTGGAACGCGAATATTATATTAACGATGCAGGAAACCAGATTGATAACTTGGCATTGTCAGTCGATGCGCGTTATTTCCAGGCACTTGGAAAAGACGCTGCGATGCCTGAAGATGGCTATCACGGTGAAGACATCGTTAAGATTGGCGAAAAGCTAGCAGAGGAGCATGGCGAAAGCTGGGCTGAGAAAGAACAGTCTGAGCGTCTGGCCTTCTTTAAGGAATATGGATTAAAGTATGAACTAGGTAAAATTGAAGAAGACTTAGCAGAATTCCGTGTGCATTTTGATAACTGGTTCTCTGAACGTTCTTTGTATAAGGATGATAAAATTACGGATGCACTTGATGTATTGAAAAACGGCAACTATGTGTATGAGAAAGATGATGCGACCTGGTTCCGCACTACAGATTTCGGGGACGATAAAGACCGTGTTCTGAAGAAACAGGATGGTAGCTATACCTATCTAACTCCAGACATTGCCTATCATAAAAACAAACTGGATCGTGGATTTAATAAAATTATTAATGTATGGGGCGCCGATCATCATGGTTATATTCCAAGAATGCGGGCAGCCATTCAGGCATTAGGCTATCCAGTGGAAAAATTTGATGTGAAAATCATACAAATGGTTAACCTATTTGAAAATGGCGAGAAACTACGTATGAGTAAACGGACAGGTAAAGCAGTAGCACTTCGAGAATTAATGGAAGAAGTGGGCGTCGATGCCGTTCGTTACTATTTTGTAACGCGCTCAAATGATTCACAGCTTGATTTTGACATGGATTTAGCGCGTTCACAATCCAATGACAACCCAGTATTCTACGTACAATACGCCCATGCACGGATCTGTACAATGCTGAAGCAGGCGGAAAGCAAGGGATACGAGGTGGAAGCGGGCTATGATGCAAGTCTGCTAACAGCTGAGAAAGAAGTAGACCTACTGAAAAAACTTGGTGAATTCCCGCAAACTGTTGCAGATGCGGCAGAAAAGCAAACACCTCATAAAGTCACACAGTATGTGTATGACCTAGCGACATTGTTACACAGCTTTTATAACGCTGAAAAGGTTCTAGACGAATCTAATAAAGAGCTGACACATGCGCGTATAGCCTTGATGAAAGCAGTAAGAACCGTATTGCAAAACGCATTAAAGTTAATTGCTGTTACTGCACCAGAAAAAATGTAATGTAAGATAATTTATATAGTAAAAGCCGGGCTGATCAGCTCGGCTTTTTGCTTAGCAATAAAGAGCATGGTAGCATTGCCAGAGAATGGGGTAGTATCGCCTGAGAAAGATTAAACATCGGCCGGGAATGCGGGACCATCGTCCGAGAAAGATTAAACATCGGCCGGGAATGCTGGAGTATCGCCTGAGAAAGGCTGAACATCGGCCGGGAATGCGAGAGTATCGTCTGAGAAAGGCTGGAGTCCACTTTGCAAGTAACAAATATCAGATTAAACAAAATGTCAGATTGTGGCTTTAATTAGAAGCAGATGTATCTTGTCCCTTATGACGAATATTTTACAGAATTTAAGTTGACTGAATGATCATTCATCGTTTAAAGTAGAGATAGAAGGTATTTATTTTTCACTATTCACAAAAATGAAATCGCTAACATCTTTTGGGGATAGGAGACATACAAAGAAATGACAGAGGGGGAGCGGATAATGGAGACATTTTTGCTAATAAACGGATTAGCCTTTGCAGCCATCACACTATATGGCCTGTATTTATTCGCTAGAGTTGTAGCGACTAGGATAGCGTACATTCGACTTGGGAAAAAATCAGAGTTTGACCGACAGTATAAAGAGCGGTTTCGCAGGATAGGTAAAATTGTATTTGGGCAATCAAAGCTTTTAAAAGATAAGAAGTCTGGCACGATTCATGTCATGATGTTCTATGGTTTTATTCTTGTTCAGTTCGGTGCCATTGATTTTATTGTAAGAGGAATTTCACCGGGCAACCATTTGCCGTTTGGAATCTTTTATCCAGGCTTTGTATTTTTCCAAGAGCTTGTAACGTTGATGATTCTTGTTGCTGTTGGTTGGGCTTTTTATCGTCGTTATATGGAAAAGCTTGTCCGTTTGAAGCGCGGATTTAAAGCAGGTCTAGTTCTTATTTTTATTGGTAGTTTAATGGTGTCAGTGCTTGTTGGAAACGGAATGGCGCAAATCTGGCACGGTCATGAAATGACATGGACAGAGCCTATTGCTAGTTTAATAGCAGGAGCATTTAGTTGGATGTCACCAACTGCTGCAATGGTTGTCTTTTTCATTGCATGGTGGGTTCATACCATTACATTACTGTCCTTCCTTGTTTACGTTCCACAATCCAAGCATGCCCATTTAATAGCTGCCCCGATAAATGTATTTCTTAGTAAACGGGTGCCGGGTAAGCTGAAAAAACTTGATTTCGATATTGATGAGGAAGCAGAGGAAAGCGAGGAAGAGATATCCTTTGGTGTTGGGAAGATAGAGGACTTTGAACAACATCAGATGATAGATTTTTACGCATGTGTAGAATGTGGTCGCTGTACCGATGTCTGTCCAGCATCTGGAACAGGCAAAATGCTTTCCCCGATGGATATCATGGTAAAACTACGGAACCACCTAACAGAAAAAGGTGCTTCTGTCACAGGGAAATCACCTTGGGTTCCAGCTTACGCGTTTTCAGGTACACAAGGAAATCAAGCTACTTCAAATGAAGAAGCAGCAGCCACAGTGCAACATGCTAGTTTAATTGGCGATGTTATTACAGCAGAAGAGCTTTCTGGTTGTACGACATGTCGGAACTGTGAGGATGCTTGTCCAGTAAATAATGAACACGTTGGTACGATCATTGATTTGCGCCGCTATCTTGTTATGACAGAAGGAAAAATGGATCAAGATGTACAGCGTGCTGTAATGAATATTGAACGTCAAGGAAACCCATGGGGACTGTCGAAAAAGGACCGTGTGAAATGGCGGGAACTTGATGAGACAGCTTATATTCCAACAGTAAAAGAACTGAAAAAAGAAGAGAAGGAATTTGACTATCTATTCTGGGTTAGCTCGATGGGGGCTTATGATAGCCGCAGCCAGAAAATCGCGCTCGCTTTTGCCAAGCTTATGAACCAGGCAGGCATCCAATTTGCAATTCTTGGGAACAAGGAAGCAAATTCTGGAGATACGGCAAGGCGCATTGGAAATGAATTTTTATTCCAAGAGATTACGGAGAAAAATATAAAAGAATTTGAGAAAAATGGTGTAACTAAAATCGTGACGATTGACCCGCATGCATACAATATCTTTAAAAATGAATATCCCGATTTTGGGTTTGAAGCAGAAGTCTATCATCATACGCAAATGCTTTACGATTTGGTAATGGAAGGGAAGCTAGCCCCTAAGCGGGAAATAAAGCAAAGACTCACTTATCATGATTCCTGTTATCTAGGAAGATATAATGGGGTGTATGATCCACCTAGAGAAATTTTGAAATCCATACCAGGTCTTGAGTTAGTAGAGATGACGCGTAATAAAGAGAATGGTATGTGTTGTGGTGCAGGTGGTGGCTTGATGTGGACGGAGGAAACGACTGGAAACCGGATCAATGTGGCAAGAACCGAACAAGCTATTGCTGTGCAACCGACGATGATCTCCAGCGCTTGTCCTTACTGTTTGACGATGCTTAGTGATGGAACGAAAGCGAAAAATGTTGAAGAGGATATAAGCACAATGGATGTTGCAGAGATCCTGGCATTGTCTGTGTTTACCGAAACAGAAAGCAAAACAGCGTAATCCGAAAACATAACTATGGTAAAATGACAGAGAGGAAGAAGGGAGACTTCCTTCTTCTTTCATGCACGTAATCTGAGCGAGCGTTCAATCAATTTCCATCCAGCTACTTGGTATGGAATGATAGTTTAATAAGCCGTTTTTAAATAGAAGAAAAGGTGGTAGTGATAATGAGAAAATCTGTAATTGTGTCTGGAGCGAGAACGCCATTTGGTAAGTTTGGCGGAGCACTTAAAGGATTTACCGCATCCCAACTGGGTGGTAAAGCAATAAAAGCTGCTTT
The DNA here is from genome assembly GCF_059758495.1 of Oceanobacillus sp. GQ8. NCBI lineage: Bacteria > Bacillati > Bacillota > Bacilli > Caryophanales > Bacillaceae > Oceanobacillus > Oceanobacillus sp. GQ8. Next base: position 567,521 of record NZ_JCAXEV010000002.1, read on the forward strand.
AGAACGAGCTGGAATGGAAGGTCCTGAGATTGACGAAGTTATCATGGGAACCGTGCTTCAAGGTGGGCAAGGGCAGATCCCGTCACGACAGGCTGCGAGAGAAGCTGGTATACCATGGAATGTAAAAACCGAGACAATTAATAAGGTATGTGCCTCTGGTCTTCGTAGTGTGACACTTGCTGATCAATTAATCCGACTAGGAGATGAAGAGATCATTGTTGCAGGTGGAATGGAGAGCATGAGTAATGCGCCATACTTTCTTCCAGATGCGCGTTGGGGAAATCGAATGGGTGATAAACAAGTAAAAGACATGATGATTCATGATGGTCTGACGTGCTCTTTTGAAGGGGTACATATGGGGAATTACGGCAATTCCACAGCAGGTAAACATGATTTAAGCCGAGAAGCACAGGATGAGTGGTCTTATCGTAGTCATCAGCGTGCTGTAGAAGCGATCGACAATGGCAAGTTTACTGACGAAATTATTGCGGTGGAGGTACCACAGCGCAAACGTGATCCGTTAGTGGTGGACACAGATGAAGCGCCTAGAAGAGATACTACGCAAGAAAAACTTGCTAGTTTACGTCCAGCCTTTGATCCAAACGGCACAATTACGGCGGGAAATGCACCTGGTGTAAATGATGGCGCATGTGCATTTGTCGTTATGTCTGAAGAGAAAGCAACGGAAATGGGCAAAGCACCAATGGCCTACGTGCTCGGTCATGCAGAAGTAGCAGTCGAGGCAGAAGATTTCCCAGAAACGCCTGGTCTTGTTATTAACAAGATTTTAGAAAAAACGGGCCACTCTAAGGACGACATCGATTTATTTGAAATTAATGAGGCATTCGCTGCAGTATCATTGGCAAGTGGTAAAATAGCCGGAATTGACCCGGAAAAAGTGAATGTCAATGGCGGAGCTGTTGCGCTAGGGCACCCAATTGGCGCGAGTGGAGCTAGAATTATTCTAACATTAATCTATGAACTAAAACGTCGTGGTGGAGGGCTAGGCATCGCAGCAATCTGCAGTGGTGGCGGCCAAGGCGACGCAGTACTCATTGAAGTCCCAAAACAATAAACAAAAGCGAAGAGCGCACGTTAAGCGACGTACGAACTGGACTGAGCCGTAGGAGATAAACGAATCGATGATGACTTATCGTACGGAGGTGAGGGAAGTTGCGCTAGTTGCTGTGTGCTCGAAGCTGCCTAGTTTTTGGCGATCGGAGCTAGCCGAACAAAAGCGAAGAGCGCCGTATTCTGCGCTGTGTCTAGAAAAAAACCATAATACCCCAGGGGAAAAGGAAGCCGGGGGTATCATGGTTCCTTAACATGAGTTTTCCTAATTTTCATTACATAAATTGAGGAGGGATGGCATGATCAAAAAAGTGCTTGTAGTAGGTGCAGGTCAAATGGGAGCTGGAATTGCACAAGTTTGTGCCCAGGCAGGATTAGAAGTTTTCTTACACGATCAAAAGGAAGAAGCTGTACAAAAAGGACTCCAGTCCATTGGAAAACTGCTTGGCAGAGCAGTGGAAAAGGGGCGGATGACAGAAGGGGAGAAAACAGCTATACAAAATAGGTTAACGCCCTCTACGTCATTACAGGACGCGGCGAACTGTGATCTTGTGATTGAAGCGGTTGTGGAAAAGATGGAGGTTAAAAAAGCAGTCTTCCAAGAGTTAGATGGAATCACACCAAAGCATGCTATCCTTGCTACGAACACTTCGTCTCTCGCCATCACAGAAATTGCAGCAACAACAAAGAGGCCAGATCAAGTGATAGGCATGCATTTTATGAATCCGGTACCCATTATGAAGTTAGTAGAAATAATCCGTGGCTTGCAAACAAGTGATGAAACTTTTAAAGAAATTGAAGAGCTTGCTAAAGCCCTTGGAAAAGTACCTGTGTCAGTAGAAGATTATCCAGGATTTGTCTCTAATCGTATTTTAATGCCGATGATTAATGAGGCGATCTTCACCGTATATGAAGGGGTAGCAACAGTAGAGGATGTCGACACATCAATGAAGCTTGGTATGAATCACCCAATGGGCCCATTAACGCTTGCTGACTTTATTGGTTTAGACACATGTCTATACATTATGGAAGTGCTACATGAAGGGTTTGCTGATAGTAAATATAGACCATGTCCCTTGTTAAAGCAGTATGTCCAGGCAGGCTGGCTTGGGAAAAAGACTGGCCGTGGCTTTTACCAATATGAAAAAACAACAGGATAGACAGGGGGGATAGAGATGGACTTTCATTTTACGGAAGAACAGACCATGCTTCACAAGATGGTACGCGATTTTGCAAAAAAAAAGGTGGCACCAGAGATAGAACGCATGGAAAGAGAGCATCGATTTCCTAAAGAACTTATTGGGGAGATGGCAGAGCTTGGACTACTCGGCATCCCCATACCAGAGGAATATGGTGGAAGTGGGATGGACTTTATTTCTTATGTAAGAACAATTCATGAGCTTTCTAAAGTAAGCGCTTCCTTGGGTGTAATTCTTTCTGTGCATACCTCGGTTGGAACGAATCCGATCCTTTATTTTGGGACTGATCAGCAGAAGCAATATTATTTGCCGAAACTGGCTAGTGGAGAATTCCTGGGAGCTTTTGCATTAACAGAGCCTAGCGCGGGTTCTGACGCTTCCAGTATAAAAACGAGAGCTAAGAGGGATGGCGATCATTACATCCTAAGCGGGGCAAAAGTATTTATTACAAATGGTGGCCATGCAGATACCTTTATTACGTTTGCTCGTACAGGAGAGGGTTCTACTGCGCTTAGTGCCTTCATTTTAGAACGAAATATGCCAGGACTTGAAATTGGAAAAGAAGAAAGGAAAATGGGGCTCAATGGGTCCTCCACCGTACCACTAACATTGGAAAATTGTCGGGTTTCCAAGAGGCAGTTGCTTGGTAACGAAGGGGATGGCTATAAAATAGCGATGAAAAACCTTCATGTTGGCCGAATTGGGATTGCTGCCCAGGCGTTGGGGATCGCAGAGGCGGCGGTCGAACTTGCCACAGAATATGCGAAAGAACGCCAGCAATTTCAAAAACCGATTGCAGCAAATCAGGGAATTGCCTTTAAATTAGCTGATATGGCGACGGCTGCTGAAGCGGCAAGTTTATTAACCTATCAAGCAGCCTCCCTGGTGCAAGAAGGTGTCTCGTGCTCAAAAGAAGTATCGATTGCGAAAATGTTTGCATCCAAGACAGCTGTGAAAAACGCCATTGAAGCGGTGCAGGTACTTGGTGGTTACGGGTACACAGAGGATTATCCTGCTGAGCGACTTTTTCGAGATGCTAAGGTGACGGAGATCTACGAAGGAACCAACGAAATTCAACATATGGTGATTGCCAAAGAATTGTTAAAGAAATGATTGGGGGATGAAGCAATGAATTTTCAATTAACCGAAGAACAAGAAATGCTACGTAAAATGGTTCGTAGTTTCGCGGAAAAAGAAGTGGAGCCAACTGCTGCTGAACGAGATGAAGAGGAACGATTTGACCGGGAGATTTTTGACAAAATGGCAGAGCTTGGCCTAACAGGCATTCCATGGCCTGAAGAGTATGGCGGAATTGGTGCAGACTATGTCAGCTATTGTATTGCAGTAGAGGAATTATCGCGCGTATGTGCCTCAACAGGCGTAACACTTTCAGCACATCTGTCGTTGGCAAGCTGGCCGATTTATACATACGGCAATGAAACGCAGAAAACGACGTTTCTTAAGCGGCTGGCCACAGGAGAAGCATTAGGTGCATATGCGCTGTCAGAACCGGGTGCCGGAAGTGACGTTGTTTCGATGAAAACGACAGCAAAGGAAGATGGAAACAATTACATCTTAAATGGCAGCAAGGTATGGATCACCAATGGTGGTGTAGCAGATATTTACATTGTGTTTGCTAAGACAGACACGGATGCAAAACATAAAGGGATTAGTGCTTTCATCGTAGAAAAAGGCACGGACGGGTTTACCTTTGGGAAAAAAGAGAAGAAGTTAGGAATTCGCTCTTCACCGACAACAGAGCTTATTTTTGAAAATTGTCGGATACCAAAGGAAAACTTGCTTGGTGAAGAAGGGGAAGGATTTAAAATTGCCATGACGACGTTGGATGGTGGACGAAACGGGATTGCGGCCCAAGCTCTTGGCATTGCTCAAGGTGCACTGGATGCAGCTGTTGGCTATGCAAAGGAAAGAGAGCAGTTTGGCAAGCCGATCGCAACGAATCAAGGAATCTCCTTTAAGCTGGCAGATATGGCGACAGAGGTCGAAGCATCGAGACTATTAACCTATCAGGCGGCCTGGTTGGAATCCGAGGGCCTTCCGTACGGGAAAGCTTCTGCTATGTCGAAACTATTTGCAGGTGATGCAGCAATGCGAATCACGGTAGAGGCAGTGCAAGTCTTTGGCGGGTATGGTTACACCAAAGATTATCCTGTTGAAAGGTATATGCGGGACGCCAAAATAACGCAAATCTACGAGGGAACCAATGAAATTCAGCGGCTCGTCATTGGTCGTATGTTGACCAAAGCCTAAAAAAGCGTTTGCTGAAGAGAAGGGGGGGTGCTCGGTGGCCGAGGAGCAGGTTTTTTCAGCGGTAAAAGATAAAGGGTTAGTAGAGAAAAGGCGCAAACAAATGATTAAAGGTGCCCTTAACCTGTTTAAAGAAAAAGGGTTCCACCGAACAACAACTCGAGAAATTGCCAAAGAATCAGGCTTCAGTATTGGCACACTTTATGAATATATCCGAACAAAGGAAGACGTTTTGTTTCTTGTGTGTGACTCTATCTATGACCAGGTCCAAGTACGACTTGAGAAGGTCATTAATGTCCATGGTTCTCCACTTGAAAAGCTTGTGTCCGTAACCGAAGCGTATTTTCGTTTAATGGATGAAATGCAGGAAGAGATTGTCATTATGTACCAAGAAGTGAAATCACTGAAAAAGGACACGAAAGAGTATGTCCTGCAAAAGGAAAGAGAAATGGTGCAAATGTTAGAAAAGGTGATTGTGACCTGTTTGCCGGAAGAAAGCATTTCATCAAAGGATGCAATGCTTATGGCAAATAACATTTTTATTCAAGGACAAATGTGGAGCTTTCGTCGTTGGATGCTGCAACGGCAATTTACCTTGGAAGAATATATTGAACGGCAGACCCAGTTTATTTTGCGTTCCTTATCGATTGGGGCACCTAAGAAAGGAGAGAAGTAAAAGCATGGATCAGACGATTTATAAACCGGAACATCCAGTTCGTTTTGTAACCGCATCCAGTTTATTTGACGGGCATGATGCTTCGATTAATATAATGCGACGAATTTTGCAGGCGAGTGGAGCAGAAGTGGTACATCTTGGACATAACAGATCAGTGGAGGAAGTTGTGCATGCTGCAATCCAAGAGGATGTACAAGGGATCGCGATGTCTTCCTATCAGGGTGGGCATGTAGAATATTTTAAGTATATGGTCGACTTATTGAAAGAGCTTGGTGCAGATCATATAAAGGTTTATGGCGGCGGTGGGGGTGTCATCATCCCACGTGAAATTAAAGAACTGCATGCTTACGGCGTAGCACGAATTTTTTCCCCAGAGGACGGCCGGGAATTAGGGCTGCAAGGAATGATTAACTTGATGCTTAGAGAGTGTGACTACCTGCCACCAATTGATACGGAGAAGGACCAGGAAGCACTTGTTAAGGGAGAGCGTCAGGCAATCGCCAGGTTTATAACGTATATGGAAAATACCGCAGTTGATGAAGATGAAAAGCAGACTGTTTTACAATCACTGAGGGAAAAGAATAACGGTAAGACCCCTGTCTTAGGTATCACCGGAACAGGAGGAGCCGGGAAAAGCTCCTTGACTGATGAACTTATCCGTCGATTTATACATGGGGTTCCTGATAAAAAAATTGCTGTTATTTCCATTGATCCAACAAAGCGAAAAACAGGAGGGGCCTTGCTGGGTGATCGTATACGAATGAATGCAATCTTCTCAGAACGGGTTTACATGCGATCTCTAGCTACGCGGGACTCCCACAGTGAATTATCAAAAGCTATTCAAGATGTACTCGATGTGGTTCGCGCTTCAGGCTATGATTTTATTATTGTAGAAACGAGCGGGATTGGGCAGGGAGATGCCGCCATAACGGATGTGACGGATCTCTCCATGTATGTCATGACAGCAGAATTCGGTGCCCCTTCTCAGTTAGAGAAGATCGATATGATTGATTATGCCGATTTTATTGTGATTAATAAGTATGAACAAAAAGGCTCAGAAGATGCACTGAATCAGGTCCGTAAACAGTATGAGCGTAGCCATATGCTTTTCCATGAGGACAAGACGAAATTCCCTGTTTATGGGACAATCGCCAGCCAGTTTAATGATGCAGGGACAAATGCTTTATTTGCCTCACTTATTGATACGTTAAATGAAAAATTTGACTGGGCAGACGAGGCTGATTTCAAACGTCATGTAATCGCAGAAAAGCAAAATATGATTATTACAAATGAACGCAGACATTACCTTCGAGAAATTGCGACACATGTACGCCATTATCATCAACATGCAGAAAAACAAAGCGATGTTGCAAGAAAGATTTATCAACTAAAAGCAGCAGCGGAAATGGTTGAGGAGGAATCTTCTAAAGAAAGTCTACAGAAGTTAATCGAATACCATGAAGGACAACTGGATAGCAGATCCAAGCGCCTGCTTGACTCTTGGGAAGAAATGCAAGAGGCATACAGCAAGGATAAAATGGTCTTCAAAGTACGGGATAAGGAAATAGAAATGGATATTGTATCCGAATCCCTTTCAGGTATAAACATACCAAAAGTGGCATTCCCGAGATTTCAAGACTGGGGTGAGCGGCTATATTGGTTAATGAAAGAAAATGTACCTGGTTCTTTTCCATTTACAGCGGGTGTTTTTCCGTTTAAACGAAAGGGAGAAGACCCGACAAGGCAATTTGCTGGTGAGGGGACTCCAGAACGGACAAATAGAAGGTTCCATTATTTATCAAAAAATGAAGAAGCAAAACGACTTTCGACTGCCTTCGACTCAGTTACCCTTTATGGAGAAGATCCTGCACACAGACCTGACATTTATGGGAAAGTCGGCGAGAGTGGGGTGAATATTTGCACCCTTGATGATATGAAAAAGCTGTATGCGGGATTTGATTTATCAAGTCCGTTAGCTTCTGTTTCCATGACAATCAATGGACCTGCACCAATTATTTTGGCAATGTATTTCAATACAGCAATTGACCAACAGGTGGATAAATTTAAACAAGAGCAGGGCAGAGAGCCAACGGAAGCGGAATATGCACAGATAAAAGAAGAAACCATCGCTGTCGTAAGGGGGACCGTTCAAGCAGATATTTTAAAGGAAGACCAAGGGCAGAACACATGTATTTTTTCCACGGAGTTTGCATTACGGATGATGGGGGATATCCAGCAATACTTTATTGATAAAAATGTACGGAATTATTATTCTGTATCTATCTCTGGCTACCATATTGCAGAAGCTGGTGCCAATCCAATAACGCAGCTCGCCTTCACGCTGGCAAACGGATTTACGTATGTGGAATATTATTTAAGCCGGGGAATGGATATAAATAAATTTGCGCCAAATCTATCCTTCTTTTTCTCTAACGGACTAGATCCGGAGTATTCGGTTATTGGTAGGGTTGCAAGACGGATTTGGGCGATTACAATGCGGGACAAATATGGAGCGAATGAACGCAGTCAAAAGTTGAAGTATCATATCCAGACATCAGGGCGCTCTCTGCATGCACAGGAAATTGACTTTAATGATATTCGCACCACTTTACAAGCATTGCTCGCCATTCAAGACAACACGAACTCTCTGCATACCAATGCTTATGATGAGGCGATCACTACTCCGACAGAAGAGTCTGTTCGAAGAGCGATGGCAATCCAAATGATTATCAATAAAGAATATGGGCTTGCTAAAAATGAAAATGCACTACAAGGAGCCTTTATAATTGATGAGCTGACAGATTTGGTAGAGGAAGCTGTTCTTGAAGAGTTTGAAAAAATGAATGACCGTGGCGGAGTTCTAGGTGCGATGGAAAGACAGTACCAACGCGGTAAAATTCAAGAGGAATCATTGTATTATGAAGGGAAGAAACATTCAGGGGAACTACCTATTATTGGGGTAAACACTTATTTAAATCCTAATCCACCTTCAGAGGATCAAATCGATTCCATGGAGCTTGCTCGTGCTTCCAAAGAGGAAAAAGAACATCAAATTAAAGAACTGCTTCGTTTTCAAAATGAGCATAGTGCCCGCACAAATCAGGCGCTAGAGCGACTAAAGGAAGTCGCAGCTTCTGGTGGCAACATTTTTGCGGAATTAATGGAAACCGTCAAAGTAGCAAGCCTCGGCCAAATCACAAACGCCCTATACGAAGTAGGCGGCCAATATAGAAGGAATATGTAAAAACAAAAGCGAAGAGCACACGTTTAGCGACGTACGAACTGGACTGAGCCGTAGGAGATAAAGAAAACACGGTGAACTTAAGGGAACCGATGTTGCCTTATTGTACGGAGGTGAGGGAAGTTGCGCTAGTCGCTGTGTGCTCGTAGCTAGCCGAAACGAAAGCGAAGAGCACACGTATTATGGAAGGCCGACTAAGAACGCCACGTCCTGTGGCAACGCCGGCATGACCCGGCCGGCCCCTACGGGTGTTCGACCTGTCGAACATTCCTGCTAAGGAGATAAAGGAATCACGATGAGGAACTTAAGAAAAAGGCGTGAAAGGAAGTAGAAAAAACACGCCTTTTTCTTTTTTGCTATAGCATAAAGCCCGGATATTTGTTTATAATGAAGGATACGGTTCTTGTTGCTGTTGCAAGGAAGGCCAAGATGGAAATGGCATTCGCTAAAATTTAACAGTTTAAATTACATAAGGACACATTTTACTTTATACCTTATTCTTGTTTATAGTATAATGAGTTTTATTACCATTTCATAATGGAAAAAGTAGAATGAAGATGCATTGGGCTGATTAAGCCTTGAATATATAAGTAAAGGGAGTGCGTTACCGTGAGCTTAAAGAACTATAGCCACGAAGAGAGCAAGAAGTTATCAATGATTGAACTGGCAAATGCTATAATGCTTGATGAGAAAAAAGGGATGAATTTTAAAGATGTTTTTGAGCAAATAGCAGACATAAAGGAATTCTCTGATGCGGATAAGGCAGCTAACATTGCCCAGTTCTATACAGACTTAAATGTGGATGGTCGCTTTATTACAATCGGTTCCAATGTGTGGGGATTGAAACGCTGGTACCCTGTAGAAACAATGGATGAAGAAGTAGCTGCTGCACCGAAAAAGAAAAAGAAAACGAAGAAGAAAAAGAAAGAAGAAGAGTCATTAGATCTGGTCGAAGAGGAATTGGATATTGTGGATGAAGACATTGAGGAAATGGCTGATGACTTCGACGACGATGAAGAAGATGAATTTGATGCTGATCTGGAAGAAGATCTTGAAGATGAAGATGACGCCGATGATGAAGATGTTGATGAGGAAGATACCAAAGATAAAAAGTAGCTTTACGCCCCAGAAATCTATCTTGACTTTTTGATAGAGGATGGGTACAATTCTTATTGGGCTCTTTAAATTAACTTTCAAAGCGTTTCCCCTACCTAGTGGGGGAGGCGCTTTTATTATTTTGTATACGTATAGTGCCATTTGTCTGATGCCAACCATCTACGTGTGTATGGATTAGCATACCTATGTGAAATAGAGGCACAGTAAGAGGTAGATAGAAAATACAATTCCCGAGCGTTTCCTAATAATGCCATATAGGCAATGAATAAAATGATAGAAAGAGGTAGTTGGATGACGAATTATATTTTTGTAACCGGTGGTGTGGTTTCATCGCTTGGAAAAGGAATAACTGCTGCTTCACTGGGCCGTTTACTTAAAAACCGTGGACTAAAGGTAACGATTCAAAAATTCGACCCATACATCAATGTGGATCCAGGAACAATGAGTCCATACCAGCATGGAGAGGTTTTTGTTACAGAAGATGGAGCTGAAACGGACCTAGATTTAGGTCACTATGAACGTTTTATTGACATTAATTTAAACAAATTTAGTAACATTACAACAGGAAAGGTTTACTCTACTGTAATCCGTAAAGAACGTCGTGGGGATTATTTGGGAGGAACTGTACAGGTTATTCCGCATATTACGAATGAAATTAAAGATCAGGTGTTCCGCGCTGGGGAAGCAACAGGAGCGGATGTTGTTATCACAGAGATTGGCGGTACTGTTGGGGATATTGAATCGCTTCCTTTCCTTGAAGCCATTCGTCAAATTAAAAATGAGGTTGGCAAGGATAGCGTCATGTATCTCCATTGCACACTTGTTCCATATATTAAAGCTGCAGGCGAAATGAAAACAAAACCGACCCAGCACAGTGTAAAGGAACTTCGCTCATTAGGAATCCAGCCTGACGTAATTGTACTTCGGACAGAACATGCAATAAGCAAGGAAATGAAGGAAAAAATTGCTTTGTTCTGTGATATTAACGAAAAGGCTGTTATCGAAATGATGGATGCAGATACCTTATATCAGGTGCCAATTTCCTTACAGCAACAGAATCTTGATCAAATTACGTGTGACCACTTTGGCTTAAATTGCCAGCCTGCTGAAATGAATGACTGGAAAGAACTTGTTACCAAAGTAAGATCGCTTTCGAAAAAAGTAGACATTGGTCTTGTTGGAAAATACGTGGAGCTTCCTGATGCTTATATTTCCGTTGTAGAGTCATTAAAGCATGCAGGCTTTGCTTATGACACAGACATTAAGGTTCACTGGATTAATTCAGAAAAACTAGATAAAGAACAAATGCATGAAGCACTTGATAATGTGGATGGAATTCTTGTCCCAGGTGGTTTTGGTGATCGAGGAATTGAAGGGAAAATTGAGGCCATTAAATATGCTAGAGAAAATAATGTGCCTTTCTTTGGAATATGCCTCGGTATGCAGCTTGCTACCGTTGAATTTGCGCGAAATGTTCTTGGTCTTGAAGGTGCACATTCTGCAGAAATCGATCCGACTACGCCATACCCGATCATTGACCTTCTGCCTGAGCAAAAGGACATCTCAGATCTTGGTGGAACATTAAGACTTGGATTGTATCCATGTAAATTACAGGACGGAACAAAAACAAAAGCAGCATATGGTGGGGAAGATTACATTGAAGAGCGTCATCGTCACCGCTATGAGTTCAATAATGCATATAGAGAGCAGATGGCTGAGAAAGGATTTATTTTCTCTGGTACAAGCCCTGACGGAAGATTGGTGGAAACCATTGAAATTGAAGACCATTCTTGGTTTGTAGCATGTCAGTTCCACCCTGAATTCACATCTCGTCCGACGAGAGCACAAGCTCTTTTCAAAGGTTTCATTGGGGCATCTGTGGAAAATCAATCCCAGACAAAATAGCCCTTTTTTGGCAAATGACCGGGTAGCGTAGGCTATTCGGTTTTTGTTTTTAGTGTAAATTTTATGAAGAACTGAAAGGATCTACACTAAGTGTGGGAATTGTTACATATTATAGGAAAGTATTACCGCGATAAAAAATTCTGAAAATAGGAAGGATATTTCCGGTTTTTAGCGAAATATATACATTAGAGGAGACGGGTAATTGAATAGAAAGGAGTAGTGTTATGTGGTTAAAAAAGAGATCCTAATAGTCGATGACCAATTTGGAATTCGCTTGCTTTTAACAGATATACTTGAGGGAGAAGGGTATAGTGTGGCCACGGCAGTATCTGGGAAAGAAGCGTTAGACAAACTGAATAAGAATACATATAGCCTTGTTTTGTTGGATTATAATCTTCCCATTTTGCACGGTGGGGAAGTCTTAAAACAAATGGAATTACAGCATATTGAAGTACCAGTCATTGTGATGAGTGGGTTATCCGATCAGGTTAAAGGGGAAATTACCGACTATACTAATGTTAAGCATGTTCTTGCAAAGCCTTTCAACATATTGGATGTCCAAGAACTTATTAAAATTACGTTGGGTTCTTAGCCACTATTGTTGCGCCACGGTGTTGTTGTTGGTATTCTTATAGTGTAGTTAAAACTTATTTAATGCAGATGAAACTATTCATCTCAGAGGAGGACATAGTAATGCCATTAGTATCAATGAAGGAAATGCTTGAACAAGGAAAAGCCAAAGGTTATGCAGTTGGACAGTTCAACATTAATAACTTGGAATATATTCAAGCAATCCTTAAAGCAGCTGAAGAAGAAAAATCACCGGTAATTCTTGGCGTATCTGAGGGTGCTGGAAGATATATGGGTGGATTTAAAGTCGTTGTAACAATGGTAAAAGCTTTGATGGAGGAATATAAAACAACAGTACCTGTTGCTATCCATCTTGACCATGGTTCAAGCTTTGAAAAATGTGCTGAAGCAATCCATGCTGGTTTCACATCAGTTATGATTGATGCTTCTCACGGCCCACTAGAAGAAAATATTGCAGTTACTTCCAAAGTAGTAGAACTTGCACATATCCATGGTGTTTCTGTTGAAGCTGAGTTGGGAACTGTTGGTGGACAAGAAGATGACGTTATCGCAGAAGGTGTTATTTACGCTGACCCGAAAGAATGTCTGAAGCTTGTTAACGAAACAGGAATTGATTGTTTGGCACCTGCACTAGGTTCTGTACACGGGCCTTATAAAGGCGAACCTAACCTAGGCTTTGCTGAAATGGAAGAGATCTCTAAGACAATTGAATTGCCACTTGTACTTCATGGTGGAACTGGTATCCCAACGAAAGATATCCAGCGTTCTATTTCTTACGGAACAGCTAAAGTAAATGTAAATACAGAAAACCAAATCGCACAGGCACAAGCTGTTCGCCAAGTACTTGCTGAACAACCGGATCAGTATGACCCACGTAAGTATCTTGGACCTGGTACGGAAGCTATTAAGCAAACAGTTATTGGCAAAATGCGTGAGTTTGGTTCTTCTAACCAAGCGTAAAAAGTTAAACTGAATTCCTAGTATGGGGAGAATGGAGGCGACTGAAAATGAAATTTTTTATTGATACAGCCAACATTGAAGAAATACGCTCAGCTAACGCACTTGGCATCTTGGCTGGTGTTACCACCAATCCAAGCCTAGTAGCGAAAGAAGGAATTTCTTTTCATGACAGACTTGGTGAAATTACAGAAGAAGTTTCAGGTTCGGTTAGCGCAGAAGTAATTGCTGAAGATGCAGAAGGAATGATTCAAGAAGGCAAGGAACTTGCAGCAATAGCTCCGAATATCACGGTGAAAATTCCGATGACACTAGAAGGTCTTAAAGCGGTTAAAGCTTTAAGTGATCTTAATATCAAAACGAATGTTACCTTGATCTTCAACGCAAACCAAGCCTTATTAGCAGCAAGGGCTGGAGCATCTTATGTTTCGCCATTTCTTGGACGGCTAGATGATATTGGGCATGACGGAATGAATTTGATTGCAACCATTGCAGAAATTTTTGACCGTCATGATATCCCATCAGAAATTATTGCTGCCTCCATTCGTCACCCATTACATGTGATTGATGCAGCGTTAAATGGAGCGCATATTGCAACGATTCCATATAATGTATTAGAAAAGCTTGTCAAACATCCATTGACTGACCAAGGCATTGAGAAGTTTCTGACAGACTGGAATAAAAAATAATTGCATAAAATTGGTAACTAGTGCACAATCTAAAAAAGCAATATAACGTGTAACTTTGAACCAGCAAATCCAAGTCCTTCTAAAAATGTGTATTACAACTCTTGTAGGAAAGTCGTCTAATCCGATTTCTTTAACTGCAGCTGTTTATCCTTTCATTTTTAGAGGGACTTCTTGTTACACATTTGGAAAGCTATAAATTTAGCTGGAAGCAAATTCGACGTAGTAAAAATCTGGGAGTTCTAAGTATAAGAAAAACGTATTCCGGCTCTGAAAAATGAGCGAGTAGTTTTTCTAACTATACTGGTACTCGTACGTCCTGTACGTCAAAAAAGCGGGGTTTTTTTATCATGCAGAAAATGTTAGTAGAAGGTGGCCATCTATTAAATGGCCAAGTACGTATTAGTGGAGCAAAGAACAGCGCAGTAGCATTGCTGCCAGCAGCAATCCTTGCTGACTCAGAGGTTACCATTGAAGGATTACCGGAGATTTCGGATGTCTACACATTAGGTGATTTACTTGAGGAGATCGGTGGGTCGGTTTCTTGGGACGGGCAAACAGTTCATATTAATCCAGAAAATATGATTGCAATGCCATTGCCAAACGGAAAAGTGAAAAAGCTAAGAGCTTCCTATTACTTTATGGGTGCGATGCTTGGTAAATTTAAAAAAGCAGTTATTGGCCTTCCTGGTGGCTGTTTCCTTGGACCGCGTCCGATCGATCAGCATATTAAAGGATTTGAGGCGCTTGGGGCTACAGTGACCAATGAGCAGGGTGCAATTTACTTGCGTGCTGACGAATTACGGGGAGCAAGAATTTATCTCGATGTCGTAAGTGTTGGAGCTACCATTAATATTATGCTTGCGGCAGTTAAGGCCAAAGGCAGAACGGTTATTGAAAATGCCGCCAAGGAACCCGAAATTATTGATGTTGCAACACTACTCACTAGTATGGGTGCCCAAATCAAAGGTGTAGGTACTGACGTGATTCGAATTGAAGGGGTCTCTGAGTTGAAAGGCTGCAAACATACAATTATTCCTGACCGTATCGAAGCTGGAACCTATGCTATTGCTGCAGCAGCTCAAGGGAAAGAGGTTATCATTGATAATGTCATTCCACAGCATCTCGAGTCACTGCTTGCCAAGCTGAGAGAAATGGGTGTCACAGTAGAGGAAAATGATGAGCAGCTATTTATTGCACCTAGAAATCCTTTGAAAAGTGTTGATATTAAAACGTTGGTTTACCCAGGTTTTCCTACAGATCTGCAACAGCCGTTTACTTCTTTGTTGACCAAAGCAATGAATACCGGTGTGGTTACGGATACGATTTACTCGGCTCGCTTAAAGCATATTGATGAACTTAGACGTATGAATGCCGCCATTAAAGTAGAAGGTGGTTCTGCCATTGTATCTGGCCCGGTACAATTGGAAGGAGCGAGAGTAAAAGCTTCTGACTTACGAGCAGGAGCAGCTCTTATCATAGCAGGGCTTATGGCTAATGGAATCACCGAAATTACGGGGCTAGAGCATATAGATAGAGGATACGATCATTTCACAGAGAAGCTTACCCAGCTTGGAGCCAAGGTTTGGCGAGAGGAAATGACCGAGCAAGAAATTATTCAATTCCAGAATTCTTAGCATAATGTTAGAAAGAGGGCCTTTCTTAACTGCCCTCTTTCTAAACATTTTGGTGGACAACTTTATAGAGAATAATACTGGAATCTTATTTGCTCTAATGGTTAGATGAAAGTAGACGATGCAACAATACGCCTTGTAATCAAAGGATAAGGTGTATTGTTGCTATATAATGGGTAAACTATCTTTAGTATATAATAAGAGGAAGCCATACCATCTCGGCTTCCTTTTCTATTAAATTAATAAATCCTAAAAAATAGAGTTGAATAATAGTATTCAAAAGAGTAATATGGAATATGCTTAATACAGATTAAGGATATGATCTTCAAATCCAACTACAGTAACTTCTTCATTTCTACGAAGCTAGACCTTCCAACTAAAGAAGTGTGCAATTCTCAATTTAAAATATAACTGTACAGAAGGCCTTCCGCTGTGCAAAGCAATTATTTAATTATTATTTTTATTTAAAAACAAATAGGCGTGGTGATCTTATGGCAGCATTAACAATCTCTCATTTGGAAACATTAAAATTAAAAGAAATCTATAACTTAGCGAGAGAGTACAAAGTATCCTATTATGCAAAGCTAACCAAAAAAGAATTGATATTTTCAATCTTAAAGGCGCAGGCTGAAAAGGATGGCTATTTATTTATGGACGGCGTGTTGGAAATTATTCCTTCAGAAGGATTTGGTTTTTTACGTCCAATAAATTATTCTCCGAGCGCAGAAGACATTTACATATCTGCATCGCAAATTCGTAGATTTGATTTGCGGAATGGTGATAAAGTATCAGGAAAAGTTAGACCACCGAAGGAAAATGAACGTTACTATGGTTTGTTACACGTAGATGCAGTAAATGGGGAAGATCCTGAAACAGCAAAAGAGCGTGTTCACTTTCCGGCATTGACGGCATTGTATCCAGACCGCTTTATGAAATTGGAAAATCCAACGAGTCGTCTCTCCACACGTATCATTGATTTAATGACCCCAGTTGGTTTTGGACAAAGGGGACTTATTGTAGCACCACCAAAGGCTGGTAAAACAGTACTGTTAAAAGAGATTGCCAACAGTATTTCAAAGAATCATCCTGAAGCGAAGCTCATTATTTTGCTTGTAGATGAACGACCAGAGGAAGTAACAGATATTGAGCGTTCTGTACATCCTGATGTTGATGTAGTAAGTTCAACTTTTGATGAAGTACCGGAAAGCCACATAAAGGTCTCTGAGCTTGTTCTAGAAAGAGCAATGCGCCTTGTGGAGCATAAGCGGGACGTTATTATTTTGATGGATAGTATTACAAGACTTGCAAGAGCCTATAACCTTGTTATTCCCCCAAGTGGGCGTACATTATCCGGTGGTATTGACCCTGCGGCCTTCCATCGGCCAAAACGATTCTTCGGGGCAGCTCGTAATATTGAAGAGGGTGGAAGCTTTACAATTCTGGCAACAGCGTTGGTGGACACGGGCTCAAGAATGGATGATGTCATTTATGAGGAATTCAAAGGGACCGGAAACATGGAACTTCACCTTGACCGCAATCTTGCACAACGTCGTATTTTCCCGGCCATCGATATTCTTCGCTCGGGCACACGGAAAGAAGAGTTGCTAGTCGATAAAGCTCATTTAGATAAGATTTGGGCCATCCGTAAAACAATGCAGGATTCCAATGAATTTCTTGAACGCTTCTTAAGAAGATTGAAAGCTTCGGAAAATAATGAGGAATTCTTTAAGCAGATGGATGAAGAAATGAAGCGCAAGGGAACGAAAAGGTAGTTATCCCCTTAGATTGGAAATAAAATTTTAGTTGCTCACTATTGCAATCAAATACCCTGACTGTTATAATCTTTTTATGTGAGTTTTGATAAGGTATTGCACCTATGACGGCTCTTACAATAACTCTGTTTCGAAGGATCCAGGGCAAAAAGGAGTGGAAGAAATGAAAAAGGATATTCATCCAGAATACAGAAAAGTAGTATTTCTTGATACTAGTTCAGATTTTAAATTCTTGAGTGGTTCAACACAAAGCTCAGAAGAAACAATCGAATGGGAAGATGGTAACACATACCCATTGATCCGTGTTGAGATTAGTTCAGACTCTCATCCTTTCTACACTGGTAAACAGAAAGCTGACAAAGTCGGCGGACGTGTAGACCGATTCAAGAAAAAATATAATATGAATTAATATGTGGAATGAAAAGCCTGTTCTTTAATCAGGACAGGCACACATTCTATGCAGAAAAACAGGCAAATCGTCTATAAATTTGCCTGTTTTTTTACTTTTATATACATAACAATTTGGAAAGGAGCGCGTCGCTCATGTACGTGATGAAACAAAGTGGTTGGGTTGAAGTAATCTGTGGGAGTATGTTTTCTGGGAAGTCGGAAGAACTGATTAGAAGAGTTCGCCGTGCTACCTATGCTAATCTTACAGTGCGTGTATTTAAACCCGCCATCGACAACCGGTATGATAAGGAATCCGTTGTCTCCCATAATGGGACGTCGATTATTGCCCGTCCTGTAAAAAGCTCGGATGAAATGTTGCAATTTGTGGACAAGCGAGTGGACATTATTGGGATTGATGAAGTACAGTTCTTTGACGAAAATGTTGTGGAAGTAGTAGAAGAACTTGCTAATCAAGGGATTCGGGTGGTTGTAGCTGGATTGGACACAGATTTCCGTGGTGAACCATTCGGACCGATGCCTAAATTAATGGCATTAAGCGAATCGGTTACCAAATTAAATGCAATTTGCCCGGTTTGTGGATCTCCTGCAAGCCGTACGCAACGCCTAATTAATGACAACCCTGCATCCTATGATGATCCCATCATACTTGTCGGTGCATCAGAATCGTATGAGCCGCGCTGCCGTCACCATCACGAGGTGCCAAATAAGCCGAAAAATCAAATTCTATCCGGGTTATCCAACCAATTAAAATAAAAGCGCCTATCTAGGCGCTTTTTTCATGGCAAGCGTGCGAGCGATTTCAATAGGACCTGGAGAATCCGGGTCATGCCGACGTTGACCCAGGATGGGTCGCGCTTAGTCGGCGTTCCTTATTACAGGCGCTCTCCGCTTTTGATCATCTAGCTCCGAGCACACAGCGACTAGCGTAACTTCCCTCACCTCCGTACAATAAGGCAACATCGGTTCCCTGCGGTTCACCGTGTTTTCTTTATCTCCTCCGTAGGAATGTTCGACAGGTCGAACCACCCCAAAGTTCGGGGCGCAGTTCGTACGTAGTCCCGGAGGATCCGGGTCATGCCGGCGTTGCCCTAGGATGGGGCGTTCTTAGTCGGCCTTCCTTAAAACGTGTGCTCTCCGCTTTTGAATATAATTTTGACCTTCTTACATGAGTATACTATAATTATACTGTTAATCTGAAAGAGGTGACCGTGATGTTAGATCGTTTACAAACATTAGAAAACCGTTACGATAAATTAAATGAAATGTTAAGTGATCCTGAAATCATAAATGATACGGCAAAGCTACGTGAGTATTCCAAGGAACAATCTGGACTGGAGGATGTGGTCCAGGCATACCGCGAATACAAGGACACTACTTCTCAGCTTCAGGATGCGAAAGAAATGCTTGACGATAATCTTGATAGTGATATGTATGAAATGGTGAAGATGGAAATTACAGAATTGCAGGAGTCCAAGGTAGAGCTAGAAGAGAAGATGAGAATCCTCTTATTGCCTAAAGATCCGAATGATGATAAGAACGTGTTCATGGAGATTCGTGGTGCTGCAGGTGGAGATGAAGCAGCCTTGTTTGCAGGAGATCTTTATAAAATGTATACACGCTATGCAGAGCAATATGGTTGGAAAACTGAAATCATGGAAGCAAGCACAACAGGTGTTGGGGGATACAAAGAAATTATTTTCATGATAAATGGAAATGGGGCATACTCCAAGCTGAAGTTTGAGAATGGTGCACATCGTGTACAACGTGTTCCAGAAACTGAATCTGGTGGCCGTATTCATACTTCTACTGCTACGGTTGCTGTTCTTCCTGAAGCTGAAGAAGTGGAAATAGATATCAACGAAAAAGATATTCGTGTCGATACCTTTGCTTCAAGCGGACCTGGTGGACAAAGTGTTAACACTACCATGTCAGCAGTACGACTAACTCACGTTCCAACAGGAGTTGTCGTTTCTATCCAGGATGAAAAGTCGCAAATTAAGAATAAAGAAAAAGCGATGAAAGTGTTACGTGCACGAATTTATGATAAGTACCAGCAGGAAGCCCAGGCAGAAATTGATGAGAACCGTAAGTCAGCTGTCGGTACAGGTGATCGCTCGGAACGTATTAGAACATATAATTTTCCACAAAATCGGGTTACAGACCATCGCATTGGTTTGACCATTCAAAAGCTTGACCAGATCTTACAAGGAAAGCTGGATGAGTTTATTGATGCTCTATTGGTAGAAGAACAAACGAAAAAATTGGAGCAAATTGGTGAATAGCATGCATAACAGAAAACAATACGAAGTCCTCAATTGGGCTTCTCTTTTTTTGGAAGAGCGCCAACGCGAGGCGAGAGTAGCGCAATTACTTTTGCAGCATCATCTTGGGAAAGGGAGCGCACAGTTTTATGCGGATATGCAAGAGGCTATTCCAGAAGCGCTTTTAGAACGTTATGTAAAGGATATAAAGGAGCATGCACATACTGGAGTTCCAATCCAACATTTGATTGGGAAGGAGTCCTTCTATGGTAGGGACTTTAATGTTAGTCCTGATGTGTTGATCCCACGTATGGAAACAGAAGAACTAGTCCAGCATGTACTTCATTCTGTACCTGCAGGCGCCCCCCTTAACATTGTGGATGTAGGTACAGGGAGTGGAATTATTGCCATTACGCTCGCTTTGGAACTACCGAATGCGACGGTTTATGCGATAGATATCTCTCACGAAGCATTAGCAGTAGCTCAGCGTAATGCAACGCAGCTTGGGGCTGAAGTGACTTTTTTACAGGGCAATTTTCTACAGCCTCTACAGGATGCAAATGTGGTCGTAGATGTTCTTGTCTCGAATCCTCCTTATATCGCCCGGTCAGAAGCAACTACTTTATCGGACACCGTGAAAAACTTTGACCCAGAGTTAGCGCTTTTTGCAGAGGAAGAAGGACTCGCGGCATATAGAGAAATTGTTAAGCAGGCAAAAGGCGTGTTAAAGCTTGAAGGAATGATGGCAGTGGAAATTGGTCATTCACAGGCAGATGCAGTTACGACTCTAATCAAACAGGAATTCCCTTCTTATCAAGTGAGAACCATCACGGATATAAACGGAAAGGACCGTATTATTTCAACAGCCCTCTAAAAGTGGGCTGTTTTTTGTGTCTTTATGAATGACGTGGTTTTTGAGAAGAAAACATAGCTGAACTGCACGTCATCGCCCATCAACTATTCCCAATACATATAAGAAAGACTATATCTATCATTCTATTTTCAAACAAATTCAGTTTACTAGTTTAAAATCTTCTAGGCCTGCCCATACTGTTGCTAGTACCCACAGTAGGAAGGAGATTGAATGATGAAGAAACTAGTACTTATCGTCTTTATATTTATTTTATTACTTATAACGTTTCCTTTAATAGGAATGAGTCAGCTTGAAGAAAAGCAGGGTGAAGCAAATTATCAGGTTATTCCAGATGAGGCAATCAGGTTAAGGATTTTGGCTAACAGTGATCGTGATGCAGACCAAGAGTTAAAGAGAATGGTACGGGATGAAGTGAATGAAGTCATTACAGAATGGGTAGCCGAAATAACGGATATTGAGGAAGCTCGTAATTTAATTGAAGATCGAATCCCTGAAATAAATGAAATAGTAAAAGACGTATTAAAGGAAGAAGGTTCTAACGACTCCTTTAAAGTTGAATATGGTTCGAATATAACCTTTCCTGCTAAGCTTTATGGAGATTATGTGTATCCAGCAGGAGAATATGAAGCAGTGCTTATCACGATAGGTGAAGGGAAGGGCGATAATTGGTGGTGTGTGTTATTCCCACCCCTTTGTTTCCTTGATTTCTCAAATGGAACTACTGTAGCGGCAGAGGAAGAGACGGAAGAGGAACCTCAGGTGGCGGAGGAAAAAACAGAGGTGAAGTTTTTCCTTTTTGAATGGTTTGGTTGGTCATAATCGTTTCATTTCGGCATACATTAGAATAATATAACAGATTCTATTAAAAATAGTAGAGGTGATCGAGTATGAATCTAATTCCAGCAAATCAAATGGATATGAAGAAGGTAGAGCAGTTTCTAGAGAAGAATGAAGGCATTAATAAAGCTAGTTTAGTAAGAGCAGGTTATGTTGTTGAAGTCGCGGGCGAAATCGTAGGTTGTTTTTCTTTAGAAACAATGGAAGAAGGAATTTATTGGTTAAAGCAATTATATATAAACCAAACGAACGCTTCCAAGCTTCCTGTTCTAGTAGAGGCAATATTAACCTTAGCAAAGCAGCAACAGGCTAAAAGTGTTTATGTACACAGTCACCAACCTGTAGTGGATATTCTATTGGAAGCATTACAATTCCATCCACAGAAGGAAAAGATGTTCGTGGATAAGTACAAGAGAGATGAGGGAAATTGGTGGTTGTACCATGTTTCTTGAATAAGACTATGCTTATCCACAAAAACAGTGGATAACCTGTTAAAAAACTGTGCATAAGTTAGAATTTCTGTTCATAACTTCTCTTTTGATGAAGTAGAATAGTTTAAATAAAGGGGATAGCCTGTGGATAACCACGGGCTGTTGCTGTTGTGGAAAAGTCGCTCGTTCCATTTGTGGAAAACTTGTTCCCGCACTACCAACGATGCTACAGAACATGAGGCTTTGCGAAATAGGAGGGAATCTAATAAAATGGGGGAAGGAAAAGAGGGACATGAATGGATACGAAACGATGGTATGCTAAAGATTTTCAACAGGATAAACAAGAGGCAATACAGTCTGCAGCAGAATTATTAAAGGCTGGGGAAACTGTTGCGTTTCCCACGGAAACAGTTTATGGACTAGGGGCCGACGCGACAAACGAAGCAGCGATTAGTAAGATATTTCAAGCGAAGGGGCGTCCACAGGATAATCCCCTCATTGTTCATGTTGCGACACCGAAGCAGCTAAAAGAGCTTGTAACATCGATCCCAAACTATGTGGATAAACTGCTTGAAGCATTTACTCCTGGCCCCATTACGTTCGTATTGCCGAGTAATGGCCGCTGTGCTGAAAATGTGACTGCAGGGCTTGATTCCTTGGGGGTAAGATTGCCTAATCACCCAATAGCATTGAAATTATTGCAGGAAGCGGCTGTACCTGTCGCTGCGCCAAGTGCAAACTTATCTGGAAAGCCAAGTCCAACCTCTGCAGATCATGTGTGGGCAGATTTAAATGGAAGGATTGCTGGTGTACTCGATGGCGGAACCACTGGTGTCGGATTGGAATCGACAGTGCTTGATTGTACACAGGCTATCCCCATCATTCTACGCCCGGGTGGAATTACAAAGGAACAACTTGAAGAAATAGTAGGAACAGTAATGATCGATCCTGGTTTAGCGAATGATAAGGAGCGTCCAAAATCTCCAGGCATGAAGTACAGGCATTATTCACCAGATGCTCCTTTATGGCTAGTGGAAGGGTCTTCGGAAAAATTCCAACAGGTGATTGATGCGGAAATGAAAAAAGGTCATCGTGTGGGGGTGATGGCAGCTAGCAAGACAGTGGCTGCACTAGAAGCAGATCTAAAAAAAGACTTGGGCGCTAACATGGAGGCAGTTGCTGCTGTTTTATATGATGCCTTACGCATGTTTAATGAACATGATGTAGACCTTATTCTTTGTGAAGCATTCCCGGAGCAAGGGATCGGACAGGCTGTCATGAACCGATTAAAAAAAGCTGCTAGCGATTATATTAAGTAGAAAATAATTGGGTTGTCCTCATAATCCCTCTTGGACATGCATATAGTTTAGAAGCATGTTCAAGGGGGATCTTAATGTCAGGATATGTTGGTGAATTTATTTCAATTTTATTTCTAGCCTTCGCGCTTGGTATGGATGCATTTTCTGTGGGGCTTGGCCTAGGAATGCAGCAGCTGCGTCTAAAACGAATAGCCCTGATTGGCATTGTCGTTGGTATTTTTCATATTTTAATGCCGTTTATTGGGATTGTATTAGGGCAATTTATTTCAGAAGGAATTGGGCAGATAACCATTTTATTAGGTGGCCTTTTGTTAGTTGGAATTGGCTCTCAAATGCTGTTTTCTGCTTTCAACCATGAATTGAAAAAAGTCATAGAACCAGTTGGGACAGGTCTCTTAATCCTTTCTTTCAGTATTAGCATTGATAGTTTCTCTGTTGGTTTAGGTCTTGGGATGTCTGGAGTTAAAACAGCTCTCGTGTTATTTATGTTTGGGGTAGCTAGTATGCTTCTATCGTGGACAGGGATGTTGCTGGGGAAAAAGGTCCGTGGCTTGCTAGGTGCATATAGTGAGATTCTAGGTGGCAGTATCTTAGTAGCATTTGGTATAAAAATAATATTTGGCTAACTTGTAAACGCCAAGGCTCTGGTTTAAATACCAGGGCTTTTTTATTGTCTAGTAATTGTGGTTATCTTCGATGCTTTTTCCTTATGGAACTGACATGCAATCCTGTTATGTGCTATATTTAGAATAGAGAAGTTTTACACGTTAGGAAAGCGAAAATTTTAGCTAGAAAGCAAGATGATGTAGTTAAAATTTTGAATTTCCAAGTATAAGAAAAACGTACACGTTCGCCAAAAAACGAGCGTATGCACGTTTTTCAGCGGAGGTTCGTTTATGAAGATATTATTTGTCTGTACGGGGAATACATGTCGTAGCCCGATGGCTGAGGCGCTTGTTAAACACAAAATACCTGAAGCAGAGGTACAGTCAGCAGGGGTTTATGCAGGTGCTGGAGAACGGGCAAATGTAAATGCAGTAGAGGTATTAAGAAACCGTGGGATACAGCTTCAACATGTCTCCCAACCTGTTACCGACAGCTTGCTGCATTGGGCTGACGTGGTAATGACCATGACAACCCAGCATAAACAATCCTTAATTATGACGTTTCCAAGCTACCAGGAAAAGTATTTTACCTTGAAAGAATATGTTTCAGAATCAGATAAAAAAGTATGGAATGAGCTAAAGCAAGCGTATGCAGATTATGAACAGAAGCGATCTTTGTTTATCCAAGAGAACCAACATAAACTAGATAACATACGTCTAGATAAAGAACTTAGGGGCTTCTTGGCAGACGATCTTCAGCATATAAGAAGCCTAGAAGCGATGCTAATTAACTATGATATATCGGATCCATTTGGTGGAAGTGTGGAAGTTTACCAAAAAACACTAGAAGAAATGGATAAATATATTGATCTCCTAAAAAAGAAGATTAACTAGGAAAGAAGCTAAAATACTTTAAAAGGAAATCACATACCAACATAGAAGGGATGAGGTCACGGTGAAGGTAATTATCACGGCAGATCATGCTGGCATGACAGTACGCAATGTAGTAAAGGATTTATTAGAGGAAATGGGCATTGAATATGAAGATACAGGATGCAGCTGTGAATCATCGGTTGATTACCCTGATTATGCCCTACCTGCAGCCGAACGAATAGCGAATGGGGAATTTGATCGTGGAATCTTTATCTGTGGTACAGGGATCGGCATGTCCATTGCAGCCAATAAGGTAAAAGGCATTCGCTGTGCGTTAACACATGATATGTATTCGGCAAAACTTACTAGACAGCATAATGACTCGAATGTGCTGGCGCTCGGAGAGCGCGTAATAGGTCCTGACCTTGCTCGCGAAGTTGCTAGAGTTTGGCTTGAAACAGAATTTCAGGGCGGTCGCCATGAGAATCGTATTGGGAAAATTGGTACGTATGAAGGCAAGGATGCCTAAACGTCAACAAGATACAGACTGAGGTGGATAACATGACGGAAATCTATGACAACCTTAAGGCAGAGTTATCAGAGATCGTACAGGAGTGGAACCACGGGAAGTATTTGCGGAAAAATCTTCCCTTCGTCATTGGCTGTTCTACTAGCGAAATAGCTGGAGAGCGAATTGGGACAGCAGGAAGTGACACCATCGCAGAGATTGTTTTTGCGTCGGTAAAAGATTTGCAGGCTAAAACGGGTATTTTTCCTGTTTTTCAATGCTGTGAGCATTTAAATCGCGCACTCGTCATGGAGCGAGAAGTGATGGAACACCTACAGTTGGAGGAAGTATCTGTTGTCCCTGTTCGAACAGCAGGGGGAGCAATGGCTACTTACGCCTTCCGCCATTTAAAAGACGCCGTTGTAGTAGAAGCCGTACAGGCTCATGCTGGTATGGATATTGGAGAAACGATGATTGGGATGCACTTAAAGCATGTTGCTGTTCCATTAAGGTTTAAGCAACGATTTGTTGGTAAGGCACGGGTGACCACTGCCATGACTAGACCTAAACTCATTGGCGGTCATCGTGCACACTATGAACATATACAAGCTAATTCTAGCTGTAAATAAATTTACATAGGGGGCTTTACGTATGGAGCATGTAAAACAAGCAGACAAGGAAGTTTTTGAGGCAATACAGGCGGAGAAAACCCGTCAGCAGGAAAAAATCGAGTTAATCGCATCGGAGAACTTTGTCTCTGAAGCAGTCATGGAAGCGATGGGATCTGTTTTAACTAACAAATATGCTGAAGGCTATCCAGGTAAAAGATATTATGGTGGTTGTGAGCATGTCGATGTGGTGGAAAATTTAGCGCGTGACCGTGCTAAAGACTTATTTGGCGCAGAACATGTGAATGTGCAGCCGCACTCTGGTGCACAGGCAAATATGGCTGTTTATTTTACCGTGCTTGAGCCAGGTGATACAGTGCTTGGGATGAACTTAAATCATGGTGGACACTTAACACATGGTAGCCCAGTGAATTTTAGTGGGACCTTGTACAATTTTGTAGATTACGGTGTAGACAAAGAAACCGAACAGCTCGATTACGCGTCCGTGCTTGAAAAAGCTATGGAAGTAAAGCCAAAATTAATTGTCGCAGGTGCGAGTGCTTATTCTCGTATTATTGATTTCTCCAAGTTCCGTGAAATTGCGGATGCTGTAGGGGCTTATCTAATGGTTGATATGGCGCATATTGCTGGGCTTGTAGCCACAGGCCTGCATCCAAGCCCAGTACCTTACGCTGATTTTGTTACGACCACAACCCATAAAACATTACGTGGGCCAAGAGGCGGCATGATCTTATGTAAAGAAGAGTACGCAAAGAAAATAGATAA
This sequence comes from Oceanobacillus sp. GQ8, assembly GCF_059758495.1. NCBI lineage: Bacteria > Bacillati > Bacillota > Bacilli > Caryophanales > Bacillaceae > Oceanobacillus > Oceanobacillus sp. GQ8. The sequence continues at coordinate 594,150 of NZ_JCAXEV010000002.1, forward strand.
ATCTGTGTTCCCGGGAATGCAGGGTGGGCCACTCATGCATATTATTGCGGCGAAAGCTGTATCGTTTAAAGAAGCATTAAGTGATGAATTCAAGACATACTCTAAGCAAATTATCCAGAATGCACAAACCCTAAGTAAAGCATTAAATGAAGAGGGAGTACGCATTGTTTCTGGTGGTACGGATAATCATTTATTATTATTAGATGTTACTCCACTTGGCCTTACCGGTAAGGTTGCGGAAAAAGTACTTGATGATATTGGAATTACAACAAATAAAAATACCATCCCATTTGATACCGCAAGTCCTTTTATTACTAGTGGTGTACGTGTAGGAACTGCTGCTGTCACTTCTCGTGGTTTTGGGGAAAAAGAAATGAAGGAAATTGCTTCCATTATTTCACTAACCTTAAAAAATCATGAAGATACTGCAAAGTTGAACGAAGCGAAGGAACGTGTAGCAGAGCTAACATCTAAATTGCCTCTCTATGCATAAGATAAAGGATGTCCTTTTTGGGCATCCTTTTATTTGTATGTGAATAGATAATGGATATGTAAGAAGCTTTTCTTATTTACTTGAAAGCATGGCTATTTTTCAGTACAATTTGAAGGATGTATTAATTCTAAAGGAGTGATCGGCAAAATGGGTAACGTATTCGTACTGGATCATCCGTTAATCCAGCATAAATTGACCTACATAAGGAATAAGGACACAGGAACAAAGGAATTTCGTGAACTAGTCGATGAAGTCGCAATGCTAATGGCTTTCGAAATCACACGAAATCTTCCCCTGCAGGATAAGACAATTAACACACCTGTAGTAGAAGCACAGGCGAAGGTGCTTTCAGGTAAAAAAATTGGCCTCATTCCGATATTGCGTGCAGGTCTTGGAATGGTTGATGGGGTTTTAAAATTAATTCCTGCTGCAAAAGTTGGTCATGTCGGACTATATCGTGATCCGGAAACATTTCAGCCTGTTGAATATTATATTAAATTACCATCAGATATAAATGAACGTGAATTAATTGTGATTGATCCAATGCTTGCAACCGGTGGTTCGGCAAATGATGCGATTCATTCCTTGAAAAAGCGTGGGGCGGAAAACATTCGTCTTATGTGTCTCATTGCAGCACCAGAGGGCGTAGAAATGATTAAAGAAGAACACCCAGACGTTGATATTTACCTAGGTGCCTTGGATGAAAAGCTTGATGAGAAAGGCTATATCGTTCCAGGTCTTGGGGATGCTGGAGACCGTTTATTTGGTACGAAATAGATAAACTGGGTTAGGAGTGCTTGTCATGAAGAATCGTATAAAAGTAATGACCATTTTTGGGACAAGGCCAGAAGCGATCAAGATGGCTCCGCTTGTTTTAGAGTTGCAAAAACGAGCAGAAGAATTTGACTCCATTGTTACGGTTACGGCACAGCACAGAGAGATGCTTGACCAAGTGCTGGAAATCTTTAAAATCACACCAGATTATGATTTGAATATCATGAAAAAGCAGCAGTCGCTTGCACAGATTACCACAAGAGCGCTAGAAGGTCTTGATGAGGTGATGAAGGAAACGAAGCCTGACATCGTACTCGTGCATGGTGACACAACAACTACATTTGCTGCATCGCTTGCTGCTTACTATAACCAGATTGCGGTAGGCCATGTAGAAGCGGGTCTGCGTACATGGGATAAATACTCCCCTTATCCGGAGGAAATGAATAGACAATTGACCGGTGTAATGGCAGATCTTCATTTTTCGCCAACGGAAAAATCAAAGCAGAATCTTCTAAATGAAGGGAAGCCAGCTGAACGGATTTCGGTAACAGGGAATACAGCGATTGATGCATTAAAAACAACAGTCGATCATGCATATACTAGTCCGATTATCGAAGCAATTGGTGATAAACGATTGGTACTCATGACAGCCCACCGCAGGGAGAACCTTGGGATTAACATGGAGCAGATGTTTCGGGCTATTAAACGGTTGGTTGAGACACATGATGATATCCATGTTATTTATCCTGTTCATCTAAATCCAGTCGTACAAAATACAGCAAAAAACATCTTGGGTGATGATGAGCGGATTCAATTAATTGAACCACTTAGCGTAGTAGATTTTCATAACTTTGCGTCAAGAGCGCACTTGATTCTCACGGATTCTGGAGGAGTACAAGAAGAAGCTCCATCCCTTGGTGTACCTGTTCTTGTGTTAAGAGACACGACCGAACGACCAGAAGGTATTACCGCTGGCACATTAAAGCTTGCTGGGACAGATGAAGAAAACATTTTCACTATGGCAAACGAGCTTCTTTCTGATGACAAGGCACACAAGGAAATGGCGAAAGCCTCAAATCCTTATGGTGACGGACAAGCTTCAAAAAGAATAGCTGATGAAATTGTGAAGTACTTTAAATAAAGTGAAAGAAAGTAATTAAGAATAAACAGCGATAAAATACCGGACGTTTTTCGAAATCTAACATGGTGGTAACTCTAGGCCAAGATATCGATAATCGTCCGGTTTTAAGATTATCGTTTTATTTTAAGCTAAAATACAATTAACGGTGAAAAATACGTAGACTCCAGCGGGGATAGCGCGAGTCTGAAAGCCCCGGAAGTTAGTAAATAGGAACAAAGGCTAAGAGCGCCACGTCCTGTGGCAACGCCTTCGTGACCAACCTCCTGTTGGCCCGAAGCCGTGCCCGCGGAAAGCGTAGTTTTTTTTGGAGTGTGTTTACTTTCCAATGTTGTATATGCATAAATTTCCCTTTCTTTTCAAAAACTAATCTGAAAAGGAGAGGTTGGGAATGCGGTATATTTTATCCATTATAAGTATTATTGTTTTATTACTACCATATCCACAAACGATAGTGGCAGAGAAAGATGATACAGAGTCGCTGATCATTGAGGTTACTGGAGATCCGCAAGTACATAAGGAATATATAGAGGCACACCACCCATATGTGGAGGTGGTTGCCTCCTATGAAACGTTATTTAAGGGATTAGCTATCAGAGGAACCCCAACAAGACTTGCCAAAATGGAAACACTCCCCTTTGTAAAAGCTATTCACTCGGTGCAACAGTACCAAGCTGATAAGACAAGGAACAGCTCACTAAAGGCAGACGCCTTGCCAAAGGATGCTGTTTATCCAGAAGTCTTCAATAACACACACTACACAGGAAAAGGGGTAAAGGTTGGGGTAATTGATACTGGTATAGATTATAATCATCCTGATTTACAAGCGAATTATGTAAAAGGCTATGACTTGGTAGATCTTGATGATGATCCCATGGAAACGCAAGCTAACCAGGGCATTCCTACACTGCATGGTACGCACGTTGCTGGAATTATTGCCGCAGATGGGGAATTAAAGGGAGTGGCTCCCGATGCCGAAATTTATGCTTACCGAGCTCTTGGACCTGGGGGGAGTGGTACATCGGTACAAGTAATAGCGGCAATGGAACAGGCAGTAAAAGATGGCGTAGAGGTGATGAATCTTTCGTTAGGTAACAATGTAAATGGACCGGATTATCCGACAAGTGTTGCGGTAAATCGTGCAGCAGCATTAGGCGTGGCTGTAGTCATTGCCAATGGAAATAATGGTCCAGCCGATTGGACTGTTGGATCACCTGCAACAGCATCGAAGGCTATCTCAGTTGGGGCCACAAGTCCTGCCAAACGGAATCCCTATCTTTATGCGAGGTGGGAAGATAAAGAGATAGGAATCATCTCTATGGTAGGATCTGTGCCATGGAATTTGGATACATTTTATAAAATAGCTGTAGAGGGAGAAGATCTGTCCAGAAAAATTGCTGTCTTGCAACGTGGGAAAATTCCTTTTTATGACATGGCAAAACAGGCAGAAAAAGATGGCGCTATTGCAGTACTCATTGCAAACAGTGAGGAGGGGACTTTCCAGGGTTCTATAAACAATGCTGACGCCCCAATTACCATTCCGGTAGCCTCTATTTCCAAGGAAGACGGACAGTGGCTACAACAAATGGCTGATGAAAACACTTTGCAACTGGAAACACAGTACAAACAGCTCCCTGCATCGGTTGCAGACTTTAGTTCGCGAGGACCTGTTACAATTAATTGGGACATTAAACCTGACGTACTTGCTCCAGGGACCAACATCATGAGCTCGGTTCCTGGCGGTTACCAGGCTCTGCAAGGAACGAGTATGGCAGCACCTCATGTAGCGGGAGCTATTGCTTTAATGAAAGAAGCGCACCCTGATTGGTCCAATGACCAGATTATTGGTGCTTTAAAGACGACCGCTTGGAAAATGCAGCAGGATGATAAAGCTGTAGCTCCCATTATGCAAGGATCAGGTGTAATGGACCCAGAAGCGGCAATCCAGGCAACCACCATAATCAATGATCCTGCGTTAGCCTATGGAAAATTTACAACGTATAGGGAAGAAAAAACAAAACAGCTATTTATCACAAACCAATCTGATGAAACAAAAAGCTACACGTTTACTATTCCGAAGAAGCAAGGGGGAATACAATGGAGTTTGCCACAAAGATTCGCCCTGAAACCAGGTGAAAAAAAAGCGGTCCCGGTACGGCTGGCAATTACTTCTAACCAATTAGAAGAAGGTGTGCATCAAGGTTGGCTAACGGTAGATGAAGGAGGCAATCGCTATCTTCTTCCTTATTTATTCATTAACCAAACAGCTGATAATCCAAAAGCAATGGGATTTGAATTTGCTTTAAAGCCTTTTTCGGAAGAGGGATACATTTATAAACTTTACCTCGCTGAGAATGCGGAAAGCGCAAAGGTGGATTTGTACGATCCGGATAGCTTAATGTTTGAAAGAACCCTTTTGGAATTAGACGAAGTTAAAACTGGAGAAAATGAAGGACAGTTAACCAAGAAGCAATTAGGAGCCCCGGGAGAATACATGGCGTTTATAACGGTTCGTTTGGATGATGGATCCACGGAAAGCTATCAGACAGAATTAATCATTAGACATTAAACGGTGAAGGGTGAATTCCTTTCATCGTTCACAAAAATGTCACTTAATAGTCACAGAATTTCCTATATAATGGAGGGGAAGCTTTATGGAAGACGTAACCCTTATACTTTATTCCGTAAAGAATTTCACAGCATGAGGAAGCCATGAATGCTTACCGAAGAAGAAGAGGCAGGAAAAATTTTGTCATAACCTGGCGAATGTTCCATAACCTGCTATTGGTGAATGCTGTTTTCCGAATACAGCATTCACCAATAGGCTAGTGAAGAAGATTTTCCACCTTCACAGCCTGAAAGAGAAATTATTCTCCTGTTTTCTCCTTAAATAAGGACCTCTGGAGAAAATAGAAATCTATCAAAAATATCTACAGAAATTGGATGTCATTTTAAGGATAAACATCCGTAAAACCGATTGACAATAGGGGTGGGCTATTGTACACTTGCTAAGTGTAGAATGGTAGGGGTTTCATAGGTTTGCAATACTTATATTTTGGCATAACAAAATGTACATAGCCTGCCGTTTAAAGCCTATAATCTTGCACTAGATGAAATACACGTTTTTACTTCAGTTAAATGATTGTGAAAAAATCACAGCATAGCACAATTATTGGCGACAAAGGTTCTTAAAGGGAGGACCTTTTACCTGAAAAACTAACTGCATAATTGGAAAACTTACGAGAGAAGAGGGAACTATGTCGCAATATAGGAAAATGAGTATACGTCAACGAAAGTACATGTTCTATCTTCTAGCGTTATGGGTGCTTGGAGCAGGGTTTACGCCGTATTCTCGTGTTTTCCTGGGGCTACTTCTAGGTACAGTTGTAAGTTTTTATAACCTCTATATGTTGCAAAAGAAAATAGATGACTTTACTGAAGCGGTAGCTAAAAAGCAGACTGCAAGAGGTTTAGGCACTGTTTCCCGATTTGCAGGAGCAGCGTTAGCCATTATTGTCGCTCTTCGTTATGAAGATATTTTTCACGTCATTGCCGTACTAATTGGATTAATGACATCCTATTTCGTCATTATGATAGATTTTGCTGTGTACAAGAAGAAGGAGTAATGTTTGAAAGAGGGGTGAGTAAGGTGGATCATGGAGCACCAATAATTGAGAATTTATTTGGTATATCCTGGTTAAGTGTTAATCTATCAAATATTTTGATGATGTTTATCACATCAGTCATTGTATTTGTACTTTGTGTCCTTGGTGCAAGAAGACTGCAAATGAAGCCAACGGGGGCACAAAACGCCATGGAATGGGTGCTTGACTTTGTGAAAGGGATTATCAATGACACGATGGATTGGAAGACTGGAAAACTATTTCTTCCGCTAGGGTTAACCCTATTTACATATATCCTTGTTGGAAATATGCTCGGGGTTATTACGAACGGAGTAGTTGGACATGATCTTTGGTGGAAATCACCAACAGCTGATCCGGGAATTACATTGACACTATCAGCAATGGTCATTGTACTAACTCATTTCTATGGAATAAAGCTGCGTGGTGGAAAAGAATATGTGAAAGATTATTTCCGACCAATGTGGCCGCTTTTCCCGATTAAGATTGTAGAAGAGTTTTCCAATACGCTAACACTCGGTTTGCGTTTGTTTGGTAACTTGTATGCAGGGGAAGTATTGTTAGCTTTACTAGTAGGTTTGACAACGTCAAGTTGGCTTGGATTCCTTGGGGGAGCAATTCCGTTTCTCGCATGGCAAGGATTCAGTATATTTATTGGCGGGATTCAGGCATTTATCTTCACAATGCTGACAATGGTTTACATGTCGCACAAGGTTAGTGAAGAGCATTAATTTGGTAATTAGCCAGTTTTAGTAGACCATCTACTGGATCTGGAGATTATGAAAAAACTTATATAACAATTTTGAGGAGGATTTATATTATGGGAGCTTTAGCAGCTGCAATCGCAGTAGGATTAGGCGCATTAGGCGCTGGTGTTGGTAACGGATTAATCGTGAGTCGTACAGTTGAGGGGATTGCTCGTCAGCCAGAACTTAAAGGTCAACTTCAAACAACTATGTTTATCGGGGTAGGTTTGGTTGAGGCAATGCCGATTATCGCAGTAGTTATTGCACTAATGGTAATGTAAAGAAAGATTGACAATAAACGGCGAAGATCATCTTCCATAGACCCTTCGCCTTGTTTGTGCCTGAACATGAAATAAACGTGTTTAGTAAATTTATATATTCACTAATATAAGTGAAAGGAGTGAATCCTGTGCAAGCATTCACTGAATATTCCATGATTTATGCAGCGCTTGGTGGTTTTCATGTTGTAGATATGTTAGCACAACTATTCTTCTTTCTTATCCTGCTTATTCTAGTAAGGAAATTTGCCTGGGGACCTGTAATGAACATGATGCAAAAACGTGAAGATTACGTTGCTGGGGAAATTGAAGCAGCTGAAAAAAGTCGGGAAGAAGCAGAAAAAGCATCAAATGAAGCTGTTGAGCAATTAAAACAAACAAAGCAAGAAGCACAAAAGATTGTTGAAGACGCGAAAAACGCTGGAGTAAGACAAGAACAGGATATTATCGCCGCTGCCCGTGCCGAAGCAGACAGAATAAAGCATGCTGCACAAGCGGATATCCAGAACGAAAAAGAAAAAGCCCTTCAGGCTTTACAAGATAAAGTGGCATCCTTATCTGTACTAATTGCAAGCAAAGTAATCGAAAAAGAAATTAGTACACAGGATCAGGAGAAACTGATTAATGATTACATTAAAGAGGTAGGAGAAGAGCTATGAGTGAAGCAGTAGCAGCCAAGCGATATGCCGACGCTCTTTTTCAACTTGCGAATGAAAAAACTGTGGTAGAACAATTCGTTGAAGAGTTCCGCACAGTCAAAGAAGTATTCCAACGTAATAAAGATCTTTATACATTCCTAAAGCATCCTCGTGTTCATAATGCGAAGAAGAAACAATTTCTTGATGAAGTGTTTCAAGGTCTACATAAAGATGTCGTAAATACATTAAAGCTTCTAGTAGAACGACATCGAGTTGAGATCATTCCATCCATTATTGATCATTTTATCCATTTAGTAAATGATGCAAAAGGAATTGCAGAAGCTACAGTATACTCTGTTCGTGAATTATCGGATTTAGAACGCAGTGAGCTTGAAGTTTCGTTCGCTAAACGCTTTAATCGATCCGCCATTCAACTTCATAATGTTGTGGATCCTTCCTTAATCGGTGGAATCAAAATCCGTATGGGGAACACGATATATGATGGCTCTATTAGTGGAAAGCTAAGAAGAATCGAACGGAATATTGTAACTGCAAACAAATGATGACAGGGGTGAAATGGTATGAGCATAAAAGCTGAAGAAATCAGTAATTTGATTAAACAGCAAATCGAAAATTTCGATTCAGATATTGAAGTAAGTGATGTCGGCACAGTTATTGAAATCGGTGACGGAATCGCACGTGCTCACGGACTGGACAACGTAATGGCCGGGGAGCTTCTTGAATTTTCAAATGGTGTTATGGGAATGGCGCAGAACCTAGAAGAAAGTAACGTAGGTATCGTAATCCTTGGACCATATACAGAAATCAAAGAAGGCGATGAAGTTCGCCGTACCGGTAGAATTATGCAAGTGCCGGTTGGAGAAGAATTAGTAGGCCGGGTGGTAAACCCTCTCGGACAACCAATCGATGGTAGAGGAGCAATTGAAACATCTAAAACACGCCCAATCGAAGGCGCTGCTCCTGGTGTAATGGACCGTAAATCAGTTGATGAACCTTTGCAAACAGGGATTAAAGCAATTGATGCCCTTGTTCCAATCGGTAGAGGACAACGTGAGCTTATCATCGGAGACCGTCAAACAGGTAAAACAACAGTTGCGGTTGATGCGATCTTGAACCAGGCAGACCAGGATATGATTTGTATCTATGTTGCAATTGGTCAAAAAGAGTCCACAGTAAGAGGAACAGTAGAAACTTTCCGTCGCTATGGTGCACTTGACTACACAATCGTTGTATCCGCTGGTGCGTCAGATCCTGCTCCATTGTTATACCTTGCACCATATGCAGGAGTGGCAATGGGAGAAGAATTTATGTATAACGGGAAGCACGTATTAGTTGTTTATGATGATCTTTCTAAACAGGCATCTGCATATCGTGAACTTTCCCTATTATTACGCCGCCCGCCAGGCCGTGAAGCTTTCCCTGGTGATGTATTCTACTTACACTCTCGTTTACTTGAACGTGCAGCAAAGTTAAATGATTCACTAGGTGGTGGCTCATTAACTGCATTGCCATTCGTAGAAACACAAGCAGGCGATATTTCTGCTTATATTCCTACAAACGTTATCTCGATAACGGATGGCCAAATTTTCCTACAATCCGACTTGTTCTTCTCAGGTGTCCGCCCGGCAATCAATGCTGGTCTTTCCGTATCCCGTGTAGGGGGATCTGCCCAAATTAAGGCAATGAAAAAGGTAGCAGGAACACTTCGTCTTGATCTTGCTTCATTCCGTGAGCTAGAAGCGTTCTCACAATTTGGATCAGATTTAGATAAAGCAACACAGGCTAAACTTAATCGTGGAGCAAGAACAGTTGAAGTATTGAAGCAGGGCTTACATAAGCCGTTGGTTGTAGAGAAGCAGGTTATGATTATCTACGCACTAACGAAAGGCTTCCTGGATGATATTGCAGTGGAAGATATCACACGTTTCGAGGATGAGCTCCATGTATGGCTTGATCAAAATGGCAAGGAATTGCTTACATCAATCCGTGAAACAGGGAACTTACCAGAAGCAGAAGATATGAACAATGCAATTAATCAATTTAAAAAGACATTTCTGCCTACAGAGTAGTTAAAAGGAATACAGTAATTTTTAAATAATGAACAGATGTAGCACAGGCAGTGTTTGGAGAAGGAAGTATGATCACGCTTTTTTCCTCCTTCCTGTGTCTATCTCTGTTATGAAAGGGTGGTGAAAGAGCTTGGCATCACTTAGAGATATAAAAGGTAGAATTGATTCCACCAAAAAGACAAAGCAAATTACCAAAGCGATGGAAATGGTATCTGCCTCTAAAATGAGCAAGGCAGAACTTAATGCGAAGTCATTTGTTCCATATGGTGAAAAAATACAAGAAGTGGTGAAAAGCATTGCGGCAAATAACCCAGACGCATCGCATCCTATGCTGGAAAAGCGTGAAGTCAAGAAAACGGGATATTTTGTTATCACCTCGGATAGAGGACTTGCTGGTGCCTACAACAGTAGTGTGTTAAGGAATATGTACCAAACAATTCAAAAAAACCATCAGTCCACAGATGAATACACGGTTATCGCCGTAGGGCGTATGGGGTACGATTTTTGTAGAAAAAGAGGAATACCTGTAGCGAAGAGTATTCTTGGCATAGCAGACCAACCTAATTTTTCAGAAATTAAAGAACTTGCTTCAGAAACAGTGCAAATGTACATTGATGGGGAAATTGATGAACTGAACATATTCTATAACCATTACGTAAGTGCTATCTCTCAACAGGTAACAACTACGAAGTTGCTACCAATTACGGATTTGAAAGCAACCGGCTCAACAAGTGAGTACGAGTATGAACCAAATCAAGAGCAGATCTTGAACGTGCTTTTACCACAATATGCAGAAGCCCTAATTTATGGCGCCCTGCTTGATGGGAAGGCAAGTGAGCATGCTGCACGTATGACAGCAATGAGAAGTGCTACAGATAATGCCGATGAACTAATTGGTGATCTGACATTATCTTATAACCGTGCACGTCAGGCAGCAATCACACAAGAAATCACGGAAATTATTGGTGGCGTAGCAGCACTTGAATAGTTAGCCAATAAGAAATATATTGCATAAAAGGTACCCGGATTTCAGCTATGTAATGGAAATCAAACAGGGTTCTTTCAAGTAAGATAGGAGGGAAATCGATGAGCAAAGGACACGTTACTCAAGTAATGGGACCAGTCGTTGACGTAAAATTCGAAGACGGACAGCTTCCAGCTATTTATAACGCGTTAACAGTGAAATCAGAGGCGGAAGGCGACATTCAAGCGATCGACCTAACATTAGAAGTTGCACTTCATCTCGGTGATAAAAGTGTCCGTACTATCGCTATGTCATCTACAGATGGTGTAAAGCGTGGTATGGAAGTAGAAAACCTAGAAAGACCAATTTCTGTCCCTGTAGGGGAAGCAACCCTTGGTCGTGTGTTTAATGTCCTTGGTGAAAATATTGATCTTGATGAGCCTTTGGCTAGTGACATTAAGCTTGATCCGATTCACCGTGAGGCGCCAAAGTTTGAAAATCTTTCAACACAAACAGAAATTCTAGAAACAGGAATTAAAGTTGTAGATTTACTTGCTCCATATATTAAGGGTGGTAAAATCGGTTTGTTTGGTGGAGCCGGTGTTGGTAAAACAGTACTTATCCAGGAGCTTATTAATAATATTGCGCAGGAACATGGTGGACTATCTGTATTCGCAGGAGTTGGCGAGCGTACCCGTGAGGGGAATGACCTATATTTTGAAATGAAGGACTCTGGCGTTATTGCTAAAACAGCAATGGTCTTCGGACAGATGAACGAGCCACCTGGTGCACGTATGCGTGTAGCACTTACAGGATTAACAATGGCTGAATATTTCCGTGATGAACAAGGTGCAGACGTACTATTCTTCGTGGATAACATCTACCGTTTCACACAGGCAGGTTCTGAGGTATCAGCCCTACTTGGCCGTATGCCATCAGCGGTTGGTTACCAACCAACACTTGCAACTGAAATGGGGCAGCTTCAGGAGCGTATTACTTCCACTGATAAAGGTTCCGTAACATCTATCCAAGCAATCTATGTACCTGCGGATGACTATACAGATCCAGCACCAGCTACGACGTTTGCTCACTTAGATGCTACAACCAACCTTGATCGTAAATTATCTGAGCAAGGTATTTATCCTGCGGTAGATCCGCTTGCATCTACTTCTCGAGCTCTTGACCCTGAGGTTGTAGGGGATGAGCATTATGAAGTAGCACGTGAAGTTCAGCGTACACTTCAACGTTACAAGGAATTACAGGATATTATTGCCATTCTTGGTATGGATGAACTAGGCGATGAAGATAAACTTGTCGTTTCTCGTGCCCGTCGTGTGCAATTCTTCTTGTCCCAAAACTTCCACGTTGCGGAACAGTTTACAGGACAAAAAGGTTCCTACGTACCAGTTGCAGAAACGGTAAAAGGATTTAAAGAAATTCTAGACGGGAAGTATGACGACCTTCCAGAGGACGCATTCCGTTTAGTTGGGCGCATTGAAGAAGTAGTTGAAAAAGCACAAGGCATGCAATAAAGACACAGGCAAGGAAGAGGAGAAGCCATTGAAAATATGGTTATCGTACGTACTCCTTGTCGGTCTAAGGAGGGGTTACATTGAGAACACTAACTGTGAGTGTTGTTACTCCTGATGGTCCAGTACTGGAAGATAACTTTGAAATGGTTAGCTGTAAAGCAGAAACTGGCGAGCTTGGAATTCTACCAGGCCATATTCCACTTGTCGCCCCATTATCAATTGGCGCTGTACGATTAAAGCGTGAGAATGGGATAGAGAGGCTTTCTATTAACGGTGGCTTTATGGAGGTAAGACCTGATAAAGTAACCATACTTGCTCAATCTGCTGAATTGCCTGCAGATATCGACATAGAACGAGCAAAAGAAGCGAAATCTCGTGCAGAAGGCAGATTACAGTCTAAGCAGGACAATGTTGACTTCCAACGGGCAGAATTAGCACTCAAAAGAGCATTAAATCGCTTGGACGTTGGTCAATAAGCATATTAAAATAAAAATCCCTCGCGACATATACGTTGTGAGGGATTTTAACTATGTAACACGTTAGGATGTATAAATTTTAGTTATGAAGCAATGATGACGTAGTTAAAATTTGAAGTTCCAAGTATAGGAAGAAACGTACTCATTCGCTTTAAGGTGGGCGAATGCGCGTTTTTTTAAGGGAAGTCTTGTTGGCTGTAACAGCAGGCTGCAGTTTTTCTGCTCATAACTGGAAATCGTCTCCGCGATCCTGTAAGATTGTCTTGTGCTTTATTATGTCGTATTTCCCGGGAAATTGCCGGAAATAAATTGATGATAGGGAACCAAATAGTTATATAAGGTGGTATATATGTTTTCAATAGGACAGTTGGCAATAGTTAGTATGATATCTCATTTAATATTCATTTATTTGACTTGGAGAGTAGTTCAGGCGATAAACTTTGACCCGCTAATTAGAAAAGGGAGAGCAGCAGAAGCTAGAGTACTATTGCTGCTTGTAACCATTGTAGTTGGGGCTGGAGTCAGCCGGTTCTTTCTTGAAATTCTTCAATGGTCAAGCGACCTGATCTACCTGTTCTAAACAGGATGACAGTATAGAAGACTAGTAATCTTGTATATTGTCGTAAATTGTACTGTATGTTAGTAGATTCCCCTGTACATACTATAGATACTATAGTATGTACAGGGGGTTTTTTTATGAGGAAAACAGCACTAATTCTATTATTTGTTTTATTATTAACAACAAAGACAGTTACCATGGCCGAGTACAACGATGCGTTACTTGATATAGCCGATTATACAGAAACCATCAAATTACCTATAGATGACTGGAGCGTCACAGTCCGGGAACAGATTTCAGAAGAAGATGCTACTGAAATGATGACAAAAATGAAAAAAGAGGGTTTACAAGCAACAAAAAAGGAAACAGAAAATAGTACAAACTATTCACTTGCTGACACGCAGAATCCTAGCAAGTTAAACGTATATTATAATGTAATTGTGCATAGTGGCAAAGCAGAGCTCATTGCAGTAATAGAAGGCAGGGATTGGTCAGAAGCCGTGAAGAAATTGTACGTGAATGAGATAACTAAAGTAAAGAATAAATATTTCACGAATATGGCACAAACATTCGCTTGTCTAACAGCTAAAGATGATGCTATAATTGGTAGTGATTATTTTTTCAAAGATTTAACAAAAACATTTAACATTCAACAAGAAACAGTACAATTCGACAACAACGAAAATTTATCGCATAATTTTATTTACTACGGGTATACACCACTATGGACCCAGAAAATTAGTCTAGAAAACGCAACAATGAACATACAAGTAGCTGTCACTGAGAATGCAGAAGGACATCTTACTTACACGATAGGAACACCTATCCTAATAAATGAATATTAATATTATGAAATTGGATCTGAAGGAGATTTGAAATATGGAAAAAATCATCGTAAGAGGCGGACACCAATTGAACGGCACCGTTAAAGTGGAAGGTGCGAAGAACGCCGTATTACCTGTTCTAGCCGCAAGCCTTATTGCAAGTGAAGGGAAAAGTGTTATTACAGAAGTCCCTGAACTAGCTGATGTATATACTATAAACCAAGTATTAAGCAATATGAATGCTGAAGTACACTTTGAAAATAATATTGTAACAGTAGATGCTTCAAAAAAATTAAAGACGGAAGCACCATTTGAATACGTACGAAAAATGCGTGCATCTGTACTCGTGCTTGGACCATTGCTAGCACGTTATGGCCATGCGAATGTAGCAATGCCAGGCGGCTGTGCTATTGGATCACGTCCAATTGATCTTCATTTAAAGGGCTTCGAGGCAATGGGAGCAGAAGTACATGTAGGAAATGGTTTTGTAGAAGCGCATGTAAATGGGCGTCTTAAAGGTGCTAAAATTTACCTCGATATGCCAAGTGTTGGTGCCACAGAAAATATCATGATGGCAGCTGCTCTTGCTGATGGAAAGACCATTCTTGAAAACTGTGCAAAAGAACCAGAAATCGTAGACTTAGCTAACTACCTGAATAAAATGGGCGCGAAAATAGTAGGTGCGGGAACAGAAACGATCCGCATTGAAGGTGTCGAAAAATTGTATGGTACGGAACACGCAATCATTCCTGACAGAGTAGAGGCTGGTACATTCATGGTTGCAGCAGCTATCACTGGAGGTAACGTTCTAATTGAAAATGCTGAAAGTGAACATCTACGTTCTGTTATCTCAAAACTTCAAGAAATGGAAGTAACTATAAAAGAAGAGAACGGCGGCCTTCGGGTAATCGGACCGAAATCACTGAAAGCAACGGATATTAAAACATTGCCACATCCAGGCTTCCCTACGGATATGCAATCCCAAATGATGTCACTCATGTTATGCGCAGAAGGTACAAGTGTTATTACGGAAACGGTTTTTGAAAACCGCTTTATGCATGTAGAAGAATTCCGTCGTATGAATGCAAAAATGAAAATTGAAGGGCGCAGTGTATTTATTGAAGGTCCAAGTGACCTGCAAGGTGCCGAAGTAGCTGCTACAGACCTTCGTGCTGCTGCTGCTCTAATTTTAGCTGGATTACGCGCAGACGGCTATACAAGGATTACGGAATTAAAGCATCTTGATCGTGGCTATGTAAACTTTGCTGGAAAACTTGCTTCACTTGGTGCTGATATCGACCGAGTAGATGAAAATGGCGATTCAGTTGAAACCTTTGCACAGGAAGACTTTCAAGAAGATGGCTATGTAGCAAAACTTTCATAATATAATCAAATACTAGATCCAAAAACGTAAAGCAGAGGAACTTATTTCTTCTGCTTTTTGTGTACCTTCATTTTTTATCATGAACATTCAGTATATTTAGTATTCTTTACTACCGAATATATACATACTAAATGCTGGGTGCGTGTGTGTTTTTATATGCCCAAATTATTCAATAGGTGCCTGCCCTCATTCTTAAAAGCACAAATTATTATTGATTGTTGCATTATGACTAATCTTGTCATAATTCTGTCTTTAAATTTTATTAATTATATGTTAAAATTGAAAGAAAATTACTAACAATACAAAAAGAAGGGGCAGACACCATGAAGTTATATTTATCGGTAGATATGGAAGGAATTACTGGTCTACCTGATTATACATATGTTGATTCCAGTAAGCATAACTATGAGCGCGCAAGAAAAATCATGACCGAGGAAACAAATTATGTCATAGAATCAGCGTTCCAACAGGGATGCACAGAGATAGTGGTTAATGACAGTCATTCTAAAATGAATAACTTATTAATTGAAGCTCTTCACCCAGAAGCCTATTTGATCACAGGAGAAGTAAAACCTTATTCTATGATGCAAGGGCTTGACGATTCCTTTGATGGTGCCATGTTTATTGGTTACCATGCCAGGGCAGGTCAATTTGGTGTCATGTCACATGCAATGATTCATGCAGTCCGAAACTTTTTTATTAATGACCATGTAATCGGAGAAATGGGATTGAATGCCTATTTAGCAGGCTACTATAATGTTCCATTGCTAATGGTTGCTGGAGATGATCAGGCGGCAATGGAAGCAGAAGAACTGGTTGAAGGTATCACCACTGCTGCGGTGAAGACATCGATTTCTCGTTCTTCGGTTAAAAGTCTTTCGCCGAAGAAGGCAGGGGAACTCCTAACAAAACAAGTTAAAACAGCACTACAGAATAGGCAGAAAATACAGCCGCTCGTTCCACCAGACCGCCCGGTACTCCGGATAGAGTTTACGAACTTTGGACAGGCGGAATGGGCTAACCTAATGCCAGGTACTGAAATAGAGCCAGGAACGACAATTGTGCGTTATGAGGCTAAGGATATCAAGGAAGCATACCAGGCAATGCTTGTTATGACAGAGCTGGCCATGAATACAACATTTTCCTAGAGGGGGCAGGCGTTAATGTTGAAATACATAGCAAAACGACTACTGATTATGGCTGTTACACTCTGGGTCATTGTTACGCTTACCTTTATTCTAATGATCACGATCCCAGGTTCGCCACTAAACAGTGAACGGAATACAAATGAAACGGTACAAGCAAATTTAGAAGCGCATTATAATCTCGACGAGCCTTACTATGTCCAATATTTTTTATACATAAAATCAATTGTAACCTTTGATTTTGGACCATCGATTAAACAACCGAACCAAACGGTAAATGAATTGCTTGGAAGAGGATTCCCTATATCATTTGAACTGGGGATTATTACGATTGTCGTAGCTTTGCTTTCCGGTATTATTCTTGGAATTCTGGCGGCTTTACGACATAACGGAATCATTGATTATCTGGCAATTAGTTTAGCGGTGCTCGGTATTTCAATTCCAAACTTCGTGCTTGCCACATTACTAATTCAAAAACTGGCTGTTGATTGGAACATTCTGCCACCAGCTACCTGGTCAAGTCCAGCGCATATGATATTACCTGTTATTGCTCTAGCAACAGGGCCAATGGCAATTATAGCTCGTCTCACGCGTTCCACTATGCTAGAGGTGCTTACACAGGATTATATTAAGATGGCAAGAGCAAAAGGGCTTTCGCCATGGAAAATTGTCCTAAAGCATGCATTGAGAAACGCCTTAATGCCTGTGGTAACCATTATGGGGACATTGCTTGCAGGTATTTTAACTGGAACGTTTGTCATCGAAAAAATATTCGCTATTCCTGGCATGGGGCGGTATTTTGTGGAAAGTATAAACCAGCGGGATTATCCAGTTATTATGGGGACGACTGTGTTTTATAGTGGCTTTTTGATATTTATGCTCTTTCTAGTAGATATCATATACGGTATTTTAGATCCTAGAATTAAGCTGCACAAAAAGGGGGGAGCATAACATGGATCCAAACAAAATGGAGCAATCTCCTGCAACAATCCCTGATGAGTGGTTCAAATGGAAGGGGAAAGATGCCGATGCTGCTGAAACGGTTGCGCGCCCATCTTTGTCGTACTGGCAGGATGCATGGCGTAGACTAGTGAAAAACAAATTGGCCATGGCGGGACTGCTCTTCCTAATTTTACTTACGCTTTTCTCAATATTTGGTCCAATTCTATCTCCATATGAGGTAAACAAGCAGGATTTGCCAAACCAATACCAGCCACCTTCATCTGATCACTGGTTTGGAACAGATAATGCAGGGCGGGACGTATTTACACGTACATGGTATGGAGCCCGCATTTCCTTGTTTGTCGGCTTAATGGCAGCACTTATTGATCTATCGATTGGGATCATCTACGGGGGACTGTCTGGATATAAAGGTGGACGCACAGATAATATCATGATGCGTATTATTGAAGTGCTATATGGTCTGCCATATTTACTTGTCGTCATCCTTTTGTTAGTGGTACTCGGTCCAAGTTTGACCACGATTATTATTGCGTTAACCGTAACGGGCTGGGTTGGAATGGCTCGAATTGTGCGAGGGCAGGTTCTGCAAATTAAAAACTATGAATTTGTCCTCGCTTCCAAGTCGTTCGGCACCAAAACGCCACGGATTATCAGGAAAAACCTGCTACCAAATACGATGGGGCCAATTATTGTCCAGATGACATTAACTGTTCCAAGTGCTATTTTCGCAGAAGCATTTCTGAGTTTTCTTGGTCTTGGTATACAAGCACCTTATGCGAGCTGGGGTGTAATGGCTAATGATTCGCTGGGGGCGATTTTATCTGGTAATTGGTGGACACTGTTCTTTCCAGCGTTTTTCATATCCTTTACCATGTTTGCATTTAATGTATTAGGTGATGGACTACAGGATGCCCTGGATCCAAAACTGAGGAAGTAGGTGACAAGATGGAAAAAATACTCGAGGTAAAGGATCTTCATGTAACCTTCCGTACATATGGTGGAACGGTAAAAGCAGTAAGAGGTGTCAATTTTCATTTAAATAAAGGGGAAACTTTAGCCATTGTAGGGGAATCAGGGTGTGGGAAAAGTGTAACCTCCAATGCAATTATGCGACTGATCCCAGATCCTCCTGGCAAAATATCCAATGGCTCGATTCGATTCAAAGAGAAAGAGATTACGAGATTGACAGAGAAACAAATGCGATCGATTAGAGGGGTAGACATCTCGATGATCTTCCAGGACCCTATGACTGCCTTAAACCCTACATTAACGATTGGCACGCAATTGGTGGAAGGACTACAGCAGCACCGAAAGATCTCTGCAAGTGAGGCAAAGGCCAAGGCGCTTGATATGTTAGAGCTTGTTGGGATCCCTAATGCAGTTGAACGTCTAAAACAGTATCCACATCAGTTTAGTGGAGGCATGCGCCAACGTATTGTGATTGCCATGGCTTTAATTTGTGAACCAGAGCTGTTAATAGCAGATGAGCCTACCACTGCACTTGATGTAACCATTCAGGCGCAGATTTTGGAGCTCTTCGAGAAAATACAAGATGCAACTGGTGTGTCCATCATTTTAATAACACACGATTTAGGTGTTGTAGCAAAAATAGCTGATCGTGTTGCTGTGATGTATGCCGGAAAGATTATCGAGGTCGGGGACAAAAGAGAGATCTTCTACGAATCGCAGCATCCCTATACAAAGGGGCTGTTAAATTCAGTGCCACGACTAGACCTACAAGGCGAGAAACTGACGCCAATTGATGGAACACCACCTGATTTATTCTCACCTCCTGAAGGATGTCCGTTTTCAGCAAGATGTCCATTCGCCATGGAGGTGTGTGATAAAGTTTACCCCGTAACAACGGTGCGATCCACTTCACACGAAGTAGATTGCTGGTTACAGGATGAAAGGGCAAAGCAGTTATTGGCTACTGCCGAAAAATAAGACAGAGGGGGCAATAAGGATGAGAAAGAAGTTACTTGTTTTACTGATGGCTGCTATGGCGATATTTGTTTTAGCAGCGTGTACTGCCAATGAGAACGCAGGCACAGAAACGGACGAAGGTGAGGAAAACACTGGAGAAGAAGGAAACACAGCTTCAGATGAAAAAGTTCTATACATGAATAACGGGACAGAACCAACTTCATTTGACCCTGCAGTAGGGTTTGATGCCGTTTCTTGGAACCCATTAAATAACTTAATGGAAGGTCTAACGCGATTAGGTGAAGGGGATACCCCAGAAGCTGCGATTGCGGAGAGCTGGGATCTATCTGATGATGGGAAAACCTATACCTTCCACTTACGTGAAGATGCAAACTGGTCTAATGGCGACCCAGTTGTGGCAGAGGACTTTGTCTTTGCTTGGGAACGTCTCTTAAACCCAGAGACTGGCTCAGCAGCAGCGTTTCTAGGTTACTTTATTGAAGGTGGAGAAGCGTACAACAGTGGAGAAGGATCCGCTGAAGATTTAGGAATTGAAGCAGTCGATGAGAAAACATTTGAAGTAACATTGGCAGCACCAACTGGATACTTTCTACATGTAATATCTAATCCTGCCTTCTTCCCTGTAAACGCAGCCGTTGCAGAAGAAAACCCGGAATGGTTTGCTGAGGCTGATTCCTTTGTCTCAAACGGACCGTTTGCCTTGGATTCATGGGAGCATGACAGTGAGATGGTATTCGTTAAAAATGAAGAATACTGGGATGCTGACACAGTAAAATTAGATAAAGTCCACTGGGCTATGGTAAATGACACGAATACGGAATATCAGATGTTTGAATCAGGAGAACTTGATGTAACCGAAATTCCATCTGAGATGGCCGAACAATTAATTAATGAAGATAGTGTTGTAATTGAAGATCAAGCAGGTCTGTATTTCTACCGTTTTAATGTAACGAAGGAACCTTTCCAAAATGCAAAAATCCGTAAAGCATTTGCTTTGGCTGTTAACCAGCAGGATATCGTTGACTATGTAACGAAAAATGGTGAAGGAGCAGCAACAGCCTTCGTATCACCTGGATTTGAAAGTCCTTCTGGCAATGACTTCCGTGATGAAAATGGAGACTTGGTTGAATTTAATCCAGAAGAAGCAAAACAGCTGTTAGAAGAAGGAATGGAAGAGGAAGGCTATGACGAGCTTCCTGAAGTTACACTATCTTACAGTACTAGCGAATCACACAAAGCCATTGCAGAGACACTGCAAAGCGCGTTTACAGACAACCTTGGCATTGACGTTGTACTAGAAAATACAGAAGCTAGTGTGTTCTTAGATGACCAGAAAGCATTGAACCACCAACTTTCAAGAAGTTCATTCATCTTTGACTACGGCGATCCTGTAAACTTCCTGGAAAGCTTTATCACAGATTCTTCTATGAACCGAACTGGCTGGTCAAATGAAGAATATGATGAGTTAATTGCCAATGCGAAAACAGAAACAGATGAAGAAAAACGTTGGGAGTATATGTATGAAGCTGAAAAGCTGTTAGCTGAAGAAATGCCAATCTTCCCAATCCATTACTATAACCAGGTGCATATGTACCAAGATTCTGTCTCAGGCATTGTACGTCACCCAGTAGGTTACGTAGAACTGAAATGGGCAGATAAAAGCGAGTAATATAAGGAAAACATGATAAGGAAAGTCTCACTAGACTCCGAGCGCTAAAGCCGGGCGATGCTGTTCCTAAATCGGCGGCATCAAGGCTCCTATTCACCTTATTAATAAAGAGTTAGCTCCTTTACGACTTACCAGTAAAGGAGCTAATTTCTACATACATAGTTGTTAGGGCAATCAAGGGTTGCCAACGGTTAATTTGATTGGAATAAGAGTAACGCTAACGCTTCTTATAGCAAGTAGATATTTACATAAATGATGAAAATAAAAGAGAGTGGGGTTACCATGATTCGTCCAGAAAAGCTGCAAAAAGGGGATCATATTGGAATAATTGCACCTGCAGGGCCAATCGATATAGAAAAGCTAAAAGCAGCCGTTCCCTTCTTAAAACAGCTAGGGCTCCGTGTTGTTTTTGGCAAGCACGTCCAGAAAACAAATGGCTACCTTGCTGGAACCGATCAAGAAAGATTGGATGACCTTCATGACATGTTTGCCAATCCTAGTATTAAAGCGATCCTTTGTGCGCGTGGCGGATATGGAACAGGGCGAATTGCCACGAAACTAGATTATGAGCTTATAAAGAATAACCCTAAAATTTTTTGGGGATACAGTGATATTACGTATTTACATACAGCCATACGGCAGAACGCAAGTCTTGTAACCTTCCATGGTCCAATGGCCACATCCGATATTGCTAAGCGTGATTTCGATGAACTAACCGCTTCTCGCTTTAATCAACTGTTTAACCCAGAAGTTTTCACATACACGGAGCATTTATCACCCCTACACGTTATTTCGCCTGGTGAAGTAGAAGGGGAACTTGTAGGCGGCAACCTTTCCTTAATAGTCAGTACACTGGGCACCCCTTTTGAAATGGATACAAAAGGAAAAATTGTCCTTATTGAAGACATTGGGGAAGAGCCATACAAGGTGGACGGGATGCTGAACCAGCTGCATGTATCGGGAAAGCTTGCAGATGCTGCTGGGTTCGTTGTTGGTGATTTCGCAAATGGTGCATCGACACTTGATTCTAGTTTTACACTAACTGAGGTTTTGAATGAATATTTTCATGCACTAAATAAACCTGTGCTTTCAGGCTTTAAAATTGGGCACTGTTTCCCACATGTTGCTGTGCCACTCGGTGTGAATGCAAGGCTCTCCAGTAAGGAGAAAACACTTAAGGTAGACCCAGGTGTTGTTAAGGAATTGGAGGAGATTTTATGAACATTAACAGTATAGAAACCTTTCGAGCTGCTATTCCACTTCATACGCCATTTAAAACAGCACTACGCACGGTTACCGTTGCAGAAACGGTTTTAGTGAAAATAACGTGTGATAATGGGGTTACAGGTTGGGGAGAAGCTCCGCCAACCCATGTTATTACTGGTGATAGCCTGGCAGGAATGGAATTTGCGATTAATGGGGTCGTGAAGCCAATTATAATCGGAGCTTCGCTGGATCAACGAGAACATATATTTGAAATGATAGGAAAGGGTCTCATCGGTAACTATAGTGCCAAAGCGGCTGTTGACATGGCTTTGTATGACTGTCTAGCACAGCAAGCAGGCATGGCACTATCTTCTTTTCTCGGTGGATACAAAAAAAGCATGGAAACCGATTATACGGTGAGTGTTAACACACCAGAAGAGATGGCACATGACGCACAGCTTTATGTCGAAGATGGTTTTTCGATATTAAAGGTGAAAGTAGGCAAGGACCTAATTGAAACCGATATAAAAAGGATCCAGGCAATTCGTAAACAAATTGGCCCCAATGTGAAAATTCGTTTGGATGCAAATCAAGGCTGGAAGGCGAAAGAGGCAGTCCGCGCTATTCAAAAGATGGAAGATCTCGGTCTTGATATCGAGTTAGTGGAACAACCCGTCAAAGCGAGTGATTTAGAGGGATTGCGACATGTGACCAGTCATACCGACACGTTAATTATGGCTGACGAAAGTGTCTTTACCGCAATAGATGCAAAAAAGGTACTGGAAACAAGAGCTGCGGACCTCATCAATATTAAGTTAATGAAGGCAGGGGGCATACACGAGGCTATAAAAATAGCAAAGCTAGCTGCTATTTACAATGTGGAATGTATGGTTGGCAGTATGATAGAGACAAAGATAGGGATTACAGCAGCTGCCCATTTTGCAGCAAGTCAGCCTAATATAACGAGATATGATTTTGACGCCCCGTTAATGCTTACAGGTGATATCCTCCAAGGAGGAATTGCGTACGACCAGTCCACCATTAACTTGGGAAGTGATCCAGGCCTTGGCATAATAGGGATTAATGAAAAGTTTATTCAATCAAAAAACACAGTGAGATAAAGGCAGAAAGGAGCGAAATCATGGTTAAACAATCGTTTGATCAATTTTCCGATTCATTATACGTAACGGCAGTCCAGGTTGCTACCGTATGGACTTCTCCAAACTCGGCTCGCGATATCGATAGGTTGGGGGTAACAGTACCAGCTGATGTAAAGCAATGGATTAATGAACTAACCTATGAACAAAATTTAGCTTTATGCGATGAAAATAGGGTGCAAAGCCAATTACTATATGGACAGCCAGTGATTATAACAGAGACAAAAGGGGACTGGGCACATGTTGTGATCCCCGATCAACCATCGAAGAAAGACGAGCGCGGTTATCCAGGCTGGGTTCCGAGGATACAATTACTAGAGGTTGATAAAGAAGACTGGCAATCTGAGCATACTGTAGCTGTAATCAGCAAGAAGGCTTGGTTAGAAACGGAAGCGGGTCAAAGGGAGATAGAGCTTAGCTATCTTACAATGCTACCAGTAGTAGAGGTCGGAGGTACCCGGGTTGAAGTGAAAACACCACATGGGAATCGTTTCTTACAATCTGAGGAGGTTACTGTCTTTCCGTCAGCTCAAGGATTAGAAAAGGGGAATGGCAAGGCAATCGTGGAAGCGGTGGAAGCCTATACGGGACTCGACTACTTTTGGGGTGGAATGAGTGCGTACGGCTATGATTGCTCTGGACTCGCCTATGCTGCCCATAAAGCGAATGGTTACCAGATTGCCAGAGATGCTGGGGATCAAGCCAAATCGGGTGTTGACGTTCCATTCAATGCATTAAAGCCAGGTGACTTGCTGTTCTTTGCCTATGAAGAAGGAAAAGGGCGGTTGCATCATGTGGGCATTTACTACGGTGATGGTAAGATGCTGCACTCACCACAGACTGGAAAAGGAATTGAAATTATTGAGCTGGCTGGTACTATTTATGAAAAAGAGCTTTGTGCTGCAAAACGTTATTGGCTCGATACAGAGGGGACATAGGCTATGAACGAAAAACTACTAGAAGTCAACCAGTTAAAAAAGCATTTTGATGTAGGAAAAGGGAAGGTTCTCAAAGCAGTCAATGACGTATCCTTTTATGTCAACCGAGGAGAGACCTTTGGATTGGTAGGCGAGTCTGGCTGTGGTAAATCTACCATAGGTCGTACTATTCTGGGACTTTACGAGAAAACAGAAGGTGATGTTATCTATGACGGATTAGATGTACACAGCCTAACTGAGAAAGAAAAATTCAAAATTTACCGGAAGATGCAGATGATCTTCCAAGATCCATATGCATCTCTAAATCCCCGTTCTACTGTGCGTGAAGTAATAGCTGAACCAATGGAAGTACATGGTCTATTTAAATCCAAACGGGAACAGTTAGAGCGGGTATATGAACTGCTGGAAGAAGTGGGATTAAACCGCGATCATGCCAATCGGTATCCCCATGAATTTAGTGGCGGACAACGTCAGCGGATTGGAATAGCAAGAGCACTTGCCTTAGAACCAGAGTTTATTATTGCTGACGAACCAATTTCTGCACTTGATGTATCCGTACA
Source organism: Oceanobacillus sp. GQ8 (assembly GCF_059758495.1). Lineage (NCBI taxonomy): Bacteria > Bacillati > Bacillota > Bacilli > Caryophanales > Bacillaceae > Oceanobacillus > Oceanobacillus sp. GQ8. Next base: position 619,272 of record NZ_JCAXEV010000002.1, read on the forward strand.
AGCACAGGTTGTCAACTTATTAAAAGAGCTGCAAGTAGAGAAGGGGCTAACTTTTCTATTTATTGCTCATGATCTTTCTATGGTAAAGCAGATATCTGACAGAATCGGTGTGATGTATTTAGGTAATCTTGTGGAGCTTACATCAAGTAAGGCATTATATGATGATCCATTACATCCATACACAAAAGCGCTTCTTTCGGCTATACCGATTCCTGATCCGGATATTGAGGAAAGCCGGGAACGTATCATACTCGAGGGGGAGCTGCCTAGTCCGATTGATCCTCCAAGTGGTTGTGTTTTCCGAACTAGATGTCCTTTTGCAATGGAAGTGTGCTCAGAAATTAAGCCTCCTTGGCAGGAAGTTGAACAAGACCATTATGTTGCTTGTCATCTATATAATAATGAAGTAGAAAACAAAACACCGTTAAAGGAACCAGCCGTCCAACGTTAAGAAGAACGTACGAAAAGGAACGGTTATAAAGAAGGAAAAGCCTACGTAAAAATGCGTAGGTTTTTTTAATTCTTCAGTTCTATTGCTATCTCTTTTTGTATACGTTTAATAGTGGGATTGCTAGATTTAATATGAAACATAAACCACAAAGAATGGGGGATTGTGATGAAAAAAGGACACTATAAAATTGGTAAAACCAACAAACTAAAGAAGAAAACCATACAAGAGCGGATAAATGCGAAGCAGAAAACACCCATTACAACGAAAGCTCCCAAGAAAGAGATGAGTAAAAACAACCTCTTATTAAAAAGTAAAAAGAATCACTACTTGGGGAAGCAACCAAAGAAATGGAAGCTGCCAACAGCTATCCTCCTAACAAGTCTTTTCTGCCTTATTTTGCTTATTCCTACTGTAATAGTTGTAACGTTTGGGGATGCTACAGGGAATGAAACAACAAGTCAGGAAAAGAAGGCAGAGGAATCCGTTGAGTTGGAATCTTCACCCTTTTCGGTAGCTGTCATGCGTTCGAATTTAGAAAAGGTGGATAACGTTCCTTTGGAGACATATGTAGCCGGAGTGGTGGCTTCTGAAATGCCAGTCGAATTCGAAATGGAAGCATTGAAAGCACAGTCCCTCGCAGCAAGGACTTACATTGTGAACTACAAGTTGCATGGCGATATAACGGAGGAGGCAGATGTAACGGATACTGTCCAGCACCAGGTTTATAAGGATGAAGCAGAATTGCAAAAGCTGTTTGGTGATGAGTACCAGGAAAAAATGAATAAAATCAAAGAAGCAGTGAATGCGACAAAAGGAGAGGTGCTTACCTATAAGAAGGAACTGATCACACCAGCATTTTTCTCCACTAGTAACGGCTTTACAGAGAACTCAGAGGATTATTGGAAGGATGAGCTTCCATATCTCCGCAGTGTGGAAAGCCATTGGGATGAAAACACACCTAAATTCCTTGACCAGCAAACCTATTCGATCGACCAAGTCGAGCAAGCACTTGCTACAAAGCTTCCGTCTGATAAGGCGCTCTCAATCGAGATCACCAGAACAGATGGGCAACGGGTGCAGGAGCTGACGATAAACGGGGATGCATTTAGCGGGCGGGAAGTAAGGGAGAAGCTGGAATTGCGTTCAAGCGACTTTACGATAGAACAAAAAGATAATCATCTTATCTTTACTACGAAAGGCTATGGCCATGGCATTGGCATGAGTCAGTATGGAGCAAATGGGATGGCTGAGGAGGGGAAAACCTATAAAGATATTGTGAATCATTATTATAAGGATGTTGAAATTAGTACTGTAACAGATACAGCACCAGCCCTCGTTGTGAAATAGACGAGGGTTTTTGCTTTTATATGGGATTACTTCCATTCGTGAGCGGAGCAAGTATCGTAAGAGAGCATTGGTATCGGCCAAGAGTGTCGAAGTATGAGCCGAGAGCGTTGCAGTATCAACTGTGAGGTCTTGAGTACCTCTATTCAATCACAACTTTGCCCTAAAAATCTCTAACATTTGAATGGATGAACCTCTTACTATCCCCGTCTTTTTAAATAAAATGCATCAATTCATAAAATTTTTTTTCTCTTCATGTATAGATATCCCGTTTTCTGATCAGAATGGTTGTTGAGGTGATGATCAATGAATGAAGAAAACAAAGCTTCAAAAAACAAATGGAGCCGTATTTTCAAGAAAAAATGGTTTTTTCCAGCAGTCTATTTAACAATTGCTGCCTTGCTTCTTTCCGTTGTTGTATGGTATCAGAATACGGAAAACCAGGTCCCTGATGCACAGGAAGACCAGGAAAACTATGTTCCGACACCAAATGATGAAGAAGCAGAGCCTGTTTTAGAACAGCAAGAGATTATTCAAATGCCATTAGCGGATCAGGGACAAGCAGAAATCGTAACTAAATTCTATGATTACAACGCAGAACAAGAGGATCAAGAAAATGCTCTGGTTCTCTACAACAACCGTTACTATCAAAGCACAGGTGTAGACATTGCAACAGCTGAAGGTGAAGCTTTCGAAGTTGTCTCTGCACTGACTGGAACGATTGATGAAGTAAAAGAAGATCCGCTTTTAGGAAATGTTGTCGTGATTTCGCATGAGAACGATGTTAAAACTTACTATGCTAGTCTTGAAGAGGTAAGTGTAAAAGCAGGCGCAGAAGTTAAACAAGGTGAAAAACTAGGAACTGCAGGTAAGAACTTGTTTGGACAAGCTAGTGGAACACACGTTTATTTTGAACTTAGAAAAGAAGATAAGCATGTAAACCCAGAGGATTTCTTTAATCAGCCGGTAAGTAGCCTAGATAGCGCTACAGAAGAAGCGGTAGATAGCACAGAGTCCGATGAGACAACAGAACCATCTGAAGATGAGGCTGTCGAAGATGAAGCTTCAGAAGAAAATGCAGATGAGAAAGATAAGACAGAAGAAGACGCTCCTGCAGATGAAGAGGAAGATGAGACATCTAACGAAGAAACAAATGATGCGACCGACTCATCCGAGAGTGCATAATTAATTTAAGGAAAGATCCTGGGACTTCTAATAGAGTCCAGGATCTTTTTTTGGTTTCTTAAATATAAGAACTTCCTTATATACGAGAATGCTATGTTATCCCTGCGAATTTTGTCGAACGATCGTCAATTTACAGGGGGTGAAATGTGTTATTATAAACATTAATAGAATATCTTGTTGATAATTAGCGAATAAAATAGTGATCTTCTTCTAAGTAAAACGGTAAAAGGATGGTAGAAAGGAGATTCCCTACTATGGTTACGCCTTCAATATTTATCTCAGATAAAGAGAAAGATAACCTATCACTAAGAGAGCTTATGGAAATACTTTACCATGAACACCCTGAAGATACCGTAATAGAATTAACGAGAAAATGGTGCTTACAATCAAATTCGGATGACATTCTCAAGAAGGGAATGGAGTTTCTTTATATGAATGGTTTTTATAAAGACCTAAAAGTCCTGATTGAGAAAAATAGCCAATCCCCAACTTCCACAAATCGAATGTGGGCAGCTGTTTATCAAAACATTTTGGATCGAAGGCTTAAAAAGTATACTCCCCATGAATCACTTCTAAGAATCAAGCATATTGAAACAAAAGATCCTGAATTAAAGTGCCTGGTAGAATTTTTTAAAGTTACAACGTATTACGAGTTAAATCAATTCAGCAGGTTAGGAAATTTCCTCGCTATACAACCTGAATTATTCGCGGTTGTGGAAGACAAGCTGTTGCTTTCTTATTTCAAAATAAGACTTAATCAGATTCTGCTTACCTATCACCTTACAAGAAACGAGCTCATCATGGCCCGAAAATATGCTTTCAGGGTTTTGAACCAAACACAAAATCCAAGAACGATGGCGAGCATGCATATAAAACTAGGTTTATCCTATACCTTTGATACGTACTTCCAGGGAATGTACCATCTTACCGAAGCGGTAAAGATTGCCAAACAGCACAAGTTGGATAAAGTAGTAAAGCTTGTGAAGGAGCGTAATATTCCCTTCCTTTCCGCCCATTTTAATCAGGTTGAAAATATATCATCGCCAGACCCTAGTGAACAGGCGCATATAGAAATCGCGAAAGGAAACACTCAAAGGGCAATTGAGCTATTAGATGACCTACCTTTAGACAGTCCCTTCCAGTTATATTACCTTGGTAAAGCCAAACAAGATAAAAACCTACTTCTTCAATCCTATAACTTTTTTATTGAAAAACGGAGTGACTACTTCTTTAGTAGACTACCACTTTCGTTGCTAAAGAAACTGTAAGACTGAGGGGGAAATATCACCCCTCATCCATCATTCTTTCATCCCTCACTTCAGTCATCTCAAGTAACTATCTATTTGTTTAAAAAGGTTCAGCTTTTTCTTTTACTGCTAAAATTCCTTAAGGAGGCAATAAAATGAAAAAGTTTAAGTCTTTTCTATTAATGGCAGTTTTAACGGTTATGCTTTCCTTGGTTTCTGGTACTCTATCTACGCACCACTCGTTGTCGCTCGATCCTGGTCTTGGTGATATGGATGCATATAATCCAGGGTTAGGAGATAGGCTTGCATATGACCCTGGATTAGGGGATATGGATTAACAACAAGTTAAAGTAGATAAAAAGAGAGAGATTCACGTAGGAAGATCAACAGTATTATGCTTGAATTGATAAAAGAAAAGCTGAGCCTTATTTTATTTAAATTGTTCTTATTTTTTTATTTTACTTATTTAAATTCCCCAACGGATGTTTTTTCGAAAAATACTGCTTGTCCTCTTTTACAAAGATACAATTTTAATCATAAACCCTTCAATTGAATAATAAAATGTTACAAACCAAGCATTCAGTAATGTCTCTGAGGTGAGAGCTTGTGTGGCTTAACGTTACTTATCCAAATAGTCCCCGATTTATAGGAATAAATTACAGAATATTAAGTTAATATTGGGTAAAAGGTGTAACGGCCCTTTCGCTTCAATATACATAATGATGAAACAACAACAGAATACAAGTACTCCAATGTGAGCCACTTAAGATGAACACCTTGTCTCAATAGACACCTCGGAACTAACCAACATAGGGAGGCGAACGGTGTGCACGACTACATCAAAGAAAGAACGATCAGGATAGGGAATTACGTATTGGAAACGAAAAAGACAGTCCGCGTGATAGCAAAAGAATTTGGTGTTTCTAAAAGCACTGTCCATAAAGATTTGACAGAGCGTTTGCCACAAATTAATCCTGATCTTGCATTAAAGGTGAAGGAAATTCTCGAATATCACAAGGCGATTAGACACTTGCGAGGAGGAGAAGCTACTAGGAAAAAGTACAAGATTGAACCACAAGTAAAAGAGACGGAACCAAAGCCGGTAGGATAGGGATCAATTCTTTCGCTTTTGGTTATATGAAGTTGGAGGAGAAAATAAGCCTAAGCAGGTTTGTTTTCTCCCTATTTACGTGAACAAAAGGTTGGCAAACCTGGTCTTCGAATAGCTCCATAAGGCAGATACGCTTCTCCACAAAAACCCCATAAATCCCCCAATTTTTTCTAATAAAATGCAGTTAATTGTTGAACTTTGTGGTAAAATATAATATTAGTAGTCCATGCTCAAAAGGAGGATAAAAAAGGACCGAGGTCGGCTAAGATCGCAACGTCCTGGGGCTGCACTAACTCGCCCCATCGAAAAGATTTGTTGCAATGCCGACACTAACACGTCCTGTGTGTCGAAGTTCGAGGCGGCGTAGCTTTGATTACTGGAACGTATGTAATTAATACGTGAAGGACGCAAAAGCAAGCCAACGAAGAAATTCGATGTGTCATTTTTACCGGACTCTTTGAGCAACCTCTAGTAGGAATATGTAAAAAATGAAGTAATTTAAAGTAGGAGGATCTTGATTCATGTTTTCTAGGGATATTGGAATTGACCTTGGAACTGCCAATGTTTTAATTCACGTAAAAGGAAAAGGTATCGTTTTAGATGAACCATCAGTTGTTGCGATGGACCGCTATACTGGAAAAGTACTCGAAGTTGGCGAGGAAGCAAGGCGCATGGTTGGGCGTACACCAGGAAACATTGAAGCCATCCGTCCATTAAAAGATGGAGTAATCGCAGACTTTGATGTAACAGAAGCAATGTTAAAGCATTTCATAAATAAAATTAGTGTAAAAGGATTCCTTTCAAAGCCAAGGATGCTAATTTGCTGCCCTACCAATATTACGAAGGTAGAACAAAAGGCAATTAAAGAAGCAGCAGAAAAATCCGGTGGAAAGAAGGTTTACCTAGAAGAAGAACCAAAAGTAGCGGCGATCGGAGCTGGAATGGATATATTCCAACCAAGCGGTAATATGGTCGTTGATATTGGTGGTGGTACAACAGATGTAGCTGTTTTATCAATGGGAGATATTGTTACCTCTGAATCCATTAAAATGGCTGGGGATAAATTTGATATCGAAATTCTTCAATACATAAAGAAGCATTATAAGCTTCTCATTGGAGAGCGGACAGCTGAGGATATTAAAATAAATGTTGCGACCGTCTTCAAAGATTCTCGAAATGAAGAAATGGAAATTCGTGGACGTGATATGGTATCTGGTTTGCCAAGAACCATTACTGTCTATTCAGCCGAAATCGAAGAGGCATTACGCGAATCTGTCTTTCTTATTGTACAAGCCGCAAAATCTGTTTTAGAGAAAACGCCTCCTGAACTTTCTGCTGATATTATTGACAGAGGTGTGATTTTAACTGGCGGTGGTGCAATGATTCATGGTATTGATCAGCTACTTGCTGAAGAATTGAAAGTACCAGTTTTAGTGGCAGATGAGCCGATGCATTGTGTAGCTAAAGGAACAGGCATCATGCTGGAAAATATTGATAAGCTTGAACGCAGAAAAGTCGTTTAAGTAATTAAATACAATGGAGAATGAACCGATAAATAACTATACCCATTATTAAAAATGATAAAACCTAAAAATAAGGAGGAGAGCAGTTTGTTAAGAGGATTTTATACTGCAGCGAGCGGGATGATTGCCCAACAGCGTACACAGGAAGCCCTATCTAATAATATTGCAAATGCCAACACACCTGGATATAAAGCTGACCAGACATCTCTAAAGGCATTTCCTGAGATGCTGATGCAACAAATGGGCGGCCAAACCATCCCAACCTCCAATTCTTTTAATCTTCCTGTTCAAAACCCAATTGGGCCATTGAACACCGGAGTATATGTACAAGAAGCAGCTCCTAACTTCATGCAGGGGGATGTACGTGAAACAGGAGTGTCGACAGACTTGGCCCTTGTAAATGGTACATTACCTGATGAAGCTGGTGCTCTCTTGTTTTCCGTGCAGAACGAAGATGGCGATGTTCGCTATACAAGAAATGGTAACTTTACGGTGGATGGAGAAGGCTTCCTTGTAACAAATCAGGGGTATTACGTTCTTGACCAGGCAGGGAACACAATTCAGACCAATGGTATGGAATTTACCGTGACAGAAGACGGTCTTGTTCAAACAGAAGCTGGAGAAAGTGTACTTGGAATTTCCTATACAGATGATGCCAATGGTTTAGCGAAAGAGGGGAATGGCCTTTACAACGGCGATGCAGATGCTGTTCCAGCTGATGCTACCTATTCCATTCAACAAGGCTTTCTTGAGCAGTCAAACGTTGATTCTCTACAGTCGATGACACGGATGATGGAATCCTACCGACTGTTCGAAACGAACCAGCGTGTACTGCGGGCCTATGATGAGAGCATGGGGAAAGCAGTTAGTGAGATAGGAAGGCTAGCATAGGTCGGATAAGGAGGAACATATGTCTAGAACAATGATCCAAGCAGCAGTAACAATGAATCAGCTACAAAGTAAACTTGATTTAATTGGGAATAATATGGCAAATAGCCAGACAACAGGATATAAAAGCCGGCAAGCTGAATTTTCATCCCTTTTATTCCAGCAAATTGATAATATGACAGACCCAGCCGGAGCTGAAGGTCGGCTAACTCCAGATGGAATCCGTGTAGGATCAGGGGCCAAGCTTGGCTCCATTAATTTGGATTTTACTACGGGTAGTATAAAGGAAACAGGGAGAGAGCTTGATGTAGCTTTGTTACAAGATAACCATTTTTATCAGGTGCAAGTGACAGAGAATGGGACAGCGGAAACCCGTTATACCCGTGATGGGGCTTTCTACTTAAACCCAGTAAACAATAATCAAGCAGTTATGCTGACAGATAGTGAAGGTAATCCAGTACTTGGGGAGAATGGAAGTATTGTGATTCCAGAAGGATTTGATTCTATCTCGATTAATGAATCTGGGCAAATAACTGTTAAGCGTGGGAATCAGGTGGAGAATGTTGGTACTATCGATGTCGTAGAGGTTGTAAGACCACGTTTACTTGAAGCGACAGGGGAAAATGGGTTTAGGCTCCCTAATTTGGCTGATCTGGGTTTTGCTATGAATGAAGTAGTACAAGATCCTGCCACCCAAAATCTAGTGAAAAGTGGAGCATTAGAAAATTCCAACGTGGATATTTCTAAACAAATGACTGATCTCATTTCAACACAGCGATCTTACCAGTTTAATTCACGAACCATTTCGATGGGGGATCAAATGTCTGGGTTGATTAACCAACTTAGGTCATAACACTATCTAAGCAATGCTATCCTATGGTAAAATGCTAGGAAAGCACATGCGAATCGTGTATATCAGGAAGTAAGGGAGAAACAAACCATGTCAACCGAACGAGAGGCGAAACAAGGTATGGAGCAGCAAACCCGAAAAGCATTTAAAAAGGGTGCGAAAAAAGAGACAACAGTGGAAGCAAACGAGTCCAAACAATCAAGAAAGAAGCAAAAAGCTGAGAAAAGTAGCGCTAAAACTAAAAAAAGAGCAAGATTGCGCATTTTCCCAATTTGGTTGCGTATCATTGTCGTCCTGCTTTTTGCTATGATCGCTCTCGTTGCTGGTCTTATGGTCGGCTATGGCGTAATAGGAGATGGTACGCCTTTAGACGCCTTGAAAACTGAAACATGGCGACACATTATAGATATTGTCACCAAAACGGAATAAAGCATCTCATCCTACCCGGGATGAAATGCTTTTTTAGTTATTTATTAAATTCTAAAACGGTACGTTGCACTTCTGACCGTCTAGCTCCGAGAGCCAGAAACTAGGCGACCTCCCTTAGCGCTTTGCGATAAAGTAGACTTGCCGATCGGTTTTAACCAGAGGCTTAGTCGCACTTATACCTGGAAGGTGAAAGTCATCATCGACTGTTACTTAAGGTAGGTCGACTAAAACCGGCCTTGCCGGCCAACGCCGACATCCCCTCTTTGCAGGGCATGATTCCTTTATCTCCTACATAGGAATGCTCCATTAAAATCGCCACTTTGCGTGGCAACACGGAGCCACCTGGCATGGCCAGGCGCAGTTCGTACGGAGGCCCGGAGGACCCGGGTCATGGCGACGTTCACCCAGGACGGGTCGCTTTTAGTCGGCGTTCCCTATCCACAGGCCCTCTCGCTTTTGTTCGTTACTTGGTTATTTTTTTACCTGTTACGAGACGGTAAATTAAAACAACCAGGGCAATTACAAGTAGGATATGCACTAATCCGCCTGCGACATCAAAAGCAAAGCCGATAGCCCATAAAATAAGTAGTATAATTAAAATGGTCCAAAGCATGAGGTTGTCCTCCTTTCGATTGTTGTTGCTTATTATTAATTGGTTTACTTTGATTAATACCTTATTTTGAACGGTTTTAAACTTTTCTTTGCTATACTATATACATAACCCCATTAAAAGATAGGAGAATAAACATGGAAATTGAACAAATAAAAGAGACGATTCCCCACCGTTACCCATTTTTATTAGTGGATAAAGTGTTAGAAATGGAAGAGGGAAAAAATGTAAAAGCATTAAAGAACGTTAGTATCAACGAACCATTCTTTCAAGGGCATTTTCCAGAATATGCTGTTATGCCAGGAGTGTTAATTATTGAAGCACTTGCACAAGCTGGCGCAATGGCGATGCTTGGCATGGAAGAAAACAAAGGGAAAATCGGCTTTCTTGCTGGTGTAGATAAATGCCGATTTAAACGACAAGTAAGACCTGGTGACCAGCTTGAATTAGAAGTGGAAATCACCCGATTAAAAGGGCCAATTGGCAAAGGAAAAGGGATTGCAAAGGTTGCTGGTGAAGTCGCCTGCGAAGCAGAAATTACGTTTGCGATAAAATAATACGTAACGTTGCTATTAGGTTGCTCCAAATAAAAACTTTCATCAAATCAAGTGAAACTTCAATCAGTGGGGGTTTTCATTCTTCCCCCACTGATTGTTAGTTGAACGAATCGGGGTGTTAGCGTCCGTTTACTCCCACTAAAAACTAACGGTTTCACTTCATGTTTTGAAGGGGGAGTCTTACGGACGGTTGCACCGGGATATTTTTTAAAAGTAAATGTATCACTTCTTTTAAAATGGTTATGCTAAACGCGATAGCATACATTTTAAAGGAGGAAATGAAATGAATAAGAAGTTTTTATTAAAGTTAGGTGCTCCGTTATTAGCCATTTCTTTGGTTGCAGCATGTGGAACAGATGATGGAAATGATCCTGCTGATGAAGAGGCTCCAATGAACCAGGAAGATGATAATAACAATGAGAATCCAGTTGAAGAAGATAACGGCAATACAAATGATCAAGATGGTATGAATGGTGACGGCTCCGGTATGGAGGGAGATCCAGGAACAGACCAGGAAGATCAAGGCATGGATACGGAAGACGAGAATAAAACAGACGAAGAAGAAAACATGGGAGCAGGAAGCCAATAACTTTCTCTCTTACAATTACATCTAGTATTTAAAAGCAGAGCACTTTGTTGATTGCCGTGGCGGTACAAAACCATAGGTTGATCATAGAAAGGTGATTCTGCTTTTCTTTTGTTACAGAACTAAAAAAAGCGTGGCTTTATTCGCTTAGTGCGAGAGCCACGCTTTTCTGACAGAAGTAAAGTTTATATCCTGTCAATTTCCCTTACCCTTTTAGGTCAATTTGTTTACCGAGAGAAGGGTGTGGAGCAACAGGACTTTCTTGTTGGAGCATTTTCATTAGGCCTTGTCCTTGCTGGCCCATCATTTTCATTGAGTTGTCCATGACGGCAATACCAGCATTAGAGCGAACGTGCTGATTAGCCATTGCCATGGAGAGTGCTGCAATATCCACGTAAATCCCCCCAAACTAAGTTAACTCCATTATAGCATACAAAATATGGGGAAGTTTACCTGTATTACGATCTTAAGAATCTTTATCCTTTTTCTTCTTGTCCTCTTCTTTTTGTTCATTGCCTTGAGCTGATTCCATATCTCCAGATTGTAACTGAGAGTCTTGTTCACTATCCTTATGATTATTTGTAATGTCGTCAGTTTTTTCTCTGCGTTCTTGTTTGTCTGCCATGATTAGTCCTCCTTACAAATATTAAACTCATTATTTGTTGTTCCCGTTTTTCTTATACAAAAACATTCTACCGTGAAAAGGAGGAAGAGGCTCATAGAATACTGCATAATTATTGACTAATATTAAAAATAAATTAAAATTCAGAAAAAATGAATACCAAATCATGTTAATCCATAGTAAAATAGACACATACATGCTTTGAGGGGAAGGGGTAAGAGATGGGAGAAACGATAACATCCGTGTACATTATTACACCAAAAACAAAAGCAATTATTAGCCATGAATCGTCCTATTACAAATCTTTAATCTATGAAATGGGTAGAGAACGACATTCTATTCATACTCCAACACAAATTATCGACAATAATTGTCTGATATTCGGTGCTAGCCGTGAAGGAATTAAGAAGTCAGTGAAAGACATCCTTAGAGCCTCGAGTAAGCTACCGATCCCTGTAATTCCACAGGAAGGTGTGTATATGATACCTACTGCTTCTTCCAAAAACAAAGATTGTGTGTGGATTTCTTACCACCAGATTGCTTCCTATGAACAGCAAGGGGATAAGACATATATTTCCTTTTTAGATGGGACAGGCATCTACGTTTCCACAACAGAAAACTCCTTTGATATGCAGTATAAAAGGACAAGCCAACTTATTGTACATTTAAATCGTAGCGTCATATTCGGAAGAGATGCCTTTCCGTCCACTTAATGAGAGATGCTCCTGCTCCTATAGACTGAAATAGTCAAGACGTCACAAAAAAATATGATATTTCACCATACAAGTGTCATGATTCCATGGCACTTATTTGTTTGTCACAAAATAGACACATCCTAAAACTTGTGTTAAGACGCTTTAAACTAGTAAGCTTAAAAGGAATATAAAATGACTGACCAGTTAGTCATTAAAATAACTGAAACTAATTATATAGGTAATCGTACAAAGGAACAGGTGTTTAAATGAATGAAAAAAAGATGAAGCTGATAGAGAGTGGAATGAGACTGTTTGCCCAGAAAGGATACTATAATACATCCATTCAAGAAATAGCTAGTGAATCCGGTATATCAAAAGGTGCCTTCTACATTCACTTTAAATCAAAGGAGGATTTTATCTCCACCTCTTTTGAATATTTTCATCATAACTTGTCTGTTAAAATGAATGAGGTTAAGGCCGAAAATGAGGATCCGAGAGAAAGTCTTGCCAATCAAATAACGGTTTTATTTGATTTCTTATATAAGTCTAAGGACAGTATTATGATGTTAATACGAGAGAACATCTCGATCGGTGAAAATACAGATAAATTGATGGAACACTTTAAAGTAGAAAATTTTAATTGGCTCAAGGAAAATATTACGGCCATCTATGGTGGGACTGCACAGCCCTTCTTAATTGATTTAATTATCCAATTAGGTGGTTTGCTAGATGGCTACTTTAAGTGGATTGTGCTTGATCATGTATCGATTGAAAGGGAGGAGGCAGGTGCCTTCATTGTCAGACGGCTTGATGATCTAATGGAGGGAATGGTACAACGACAAGAAACGGCCTTAGTTACTGTTAGACAGCTCCCTGAAAAATATAGTCAAGATGATAATAAAGAAAACATGCCATCTGTTGAAGAGATATTTGCCACGCTTAGAGGGAAGCTTTCTGATCTTTCAGTGTCAGAAGAAGAAATAGGACGTTTAGGCGAAGCGATTAAAGCATTGGAAATAGAATTTCAGAAAGAGGACCGTCAAGCAGTTGTTATCCAAGGATTGCTTGCACATTTTAATCATCACCCTACCTTAAAAAAAGAAAGTTATATGCTAAGCAAAATTGCAGGCATTAAACTTTTACAATAAATTGTGAAGGAATGGAGAGGAGCTACATACATGAAAAGATGGATGATAGGTATTACAGCAGTTTTATTAATTGGAGTCTTAGCTGCTTGTAATCAGGATGAAGATACAAATCAAGAAGAGGAAAAAAGGGTTATCCCTGTAGAAACACAGGAAGCTAAGAAGGATAATCTTGTTATAGAAAGATCTTTATATGGCAGGGCAGCGGCTAGTTCAACATCTCCGATTATGTTGCAAGCTGCAGGCGAGGTAGATTCCCTAGAAGTAGAAAATGGAGATATGGTGGAAGAGGATGATTTGATTGCTACCTTATCCACGCCAGCAGGTAACCAAAATATAAGAGCATCCCGAGATGGTGAAGTGACACAACTTCGCGCAGCAGAGGGAGATATGGTAAGTGCAGAAGAAGCGTTTGCGGTTATTGCGGACCTAGCTGAATTAAAACTTAATTTCACCGTGACGTCAGATGTCGTCGGCCTTTTGAAAACAGGAGACACACATCAAGTCGAGGCAGCTGATAAGGAATACGAGGTAGAAATCAGTTCTGTGGATTCAATGCCTGGTGAAAATGGGTTGTACCCAGTACAGGCAACTCTTAATAATGAGGAAAAGGATTTACTCCCTGGCGTGATTGCCTCCATGAAGATCCCAGAAGAGACAATTAGTGATGCAATTATTGTACCTACAGAGGCTGTAAACGAAGAGAATGAAGAGTCCTTTGTTTTTCTTGTGAAAGACAATAAAGCCGAGCGGGTAGTCGTAACGGTACGAGAAACTCAATCTGAGAACACGGCAATTGAAGGTGATGTTTCAGAGGGTGACCAAGTTATAGTAAGTGGCCATTTAGGGCTTACTGATGGTGACCAAGTGAGCGTCACGGGAGGGGAGTAAGTTTTGAAAATAGTAAATACATCCGTTAAGCGCCCGGTTGGCGTTATCATGATTGTGCTGGCAATCATTGCACTAGGAGTAGTTTCTTTGCGAAGTCTAACGATCGATCTATTTCCCAAAATAGATTTACCAGTGGCTGTGGTAGCTACATCCTATCAAGATGCTGCGCCAGAAGAAGTAGAGAATTTGGTCAGTCGGCCAATCGAATCAGCGGTTAGTACAGTAGAAGGTATCGAAACAGTACAGTCACAATCTCAGGCTGGTTCGTCCTTGGTTGTGATGATGTTCAGTAATGGAACAGACCTCGATCAGGCATTGTTAGACGTTAGGGAAAGTATCGATCAGGTTAGCGGTGCATTGCCTGGACAATCAGGTGAGCCTAGAATCATGCGTTTTAATCCTGATCAACTACCAGTCATGTGGGTTGGACTAACAGGGAAGGACACCGCCTCTTTAACAGAAGTTGCGGATGAGCAAGTAGTTCCTCTTTTGGAAAGACAAGATGGCGTAGGTTCTGTAACGGTTGAAGGTAGCAAAGAAAGAGAAATTCAACTTATTTTAGACCAGGAAAGTTTGCAGCAATACGGAGTAACAGCCCAAACGATTGCCCAGACACTCGGGAGCACGAATCAAAATGCTTCTGTCGGAACTGTGGAACAAGGGAATAAGGATCTACAGCTTCGAATGACCGGACAATTTGAATCGATAGAAGATATTGAAAAAACAATTATCCAAACAGAATCCGGTAGCACAGTACATGTAGAAGACCTTGCAAAAGTGGAAGACTCATTTAAAGAGGAGTCGAGTACCACACTTGTAAATGGAAAGCCTTCTGTTGTGTTATCCATTCTCAAAAAAACCGATAGTAATACTGTAGATGTAGCCACTACTGTGGAAGATAGTTTACAAGAGATAAAGGAGAACCTGCCAGCAGATGTTGGATTGGACGTGATCATTGATACATCAGACTTTATTCAGATGTCAATTGATTCAGTTGTACAAAACATTATCATTGGAGGTCTTATATCCATCTTTATCTTGTTGCTATTCTTAAAGAGTGTCCGGGCGACATTGGTTATTGGATTATCGATTCCAATCGCCATTATTGCAACATTTACATTGATGTACTTTACAGGAGAAACACTAAATATCCTTACATTAGGCGGATTGGCGTTAGGTCTCGGTATGATGGTGGATAGTTCCATCGTTATTCTAGAGCACATATACTCTTACCGTAAGCGAGGGTACAGTCTAGTTGAATCAGCAACGAAGGGTGCATCTGAACTGGCACCAGCCGTTATTGCTTCTACGACGACAACATTGGTTGTATTCTTGCCAATCATTTATGTAGAAGGAATTGCTTCCGATCTATTTACGCCATTGGCTTTAGCGGTATCGTTCTCGTTAATTGCCTCACTGATTGTGGCAGTTACGCTAGTACCGATGCTTTCATCCAAATTGCTCTCAAAAGCAATGGAGGATAACGGAAGAAGATACTGGTTTGACCGATTCTTAGGCTGGATAAACGGAAAGTATCGCAGTGTACTGAAATGGGTGCTTGGTCATAGAAAAACATCCGTTATCGCATCAATCTTAGCGATCGTAGCAAGTTTAGGCCTTATCCCATTCATTGGGGCAGAATTCATTCCATCGGCAGACCAAGGCCAAGTGGAAGTTCGAGTCGAGACAGAGTTAGGAAGTACGCTTGAACATACCGAAAGTATTGTAGATCAAGTGAATGAAAAACTTACAGATTTCGAAAGCGATATTGAAACCAATTATGTCAGCATTGGCGGAGGTAACGGTATTGGAGGCGGTGGCGGTAATACAGCCACTTACACGATGCAGTTAACACCATCAGGGGAACGTGAGGAAGCTACTGCAGATATCGTGCGAGATATGGATAATGTCCTGCAGAACATTGCCGGGGCAGAAATAACCGTTAGCTCTATGGATTCAGGAATGGGATCCGGGGACCCGATTCAAATTCAGTTAAACGGCCCAGAGCATGAAGTCCTAACAGAGCTTTCAGATCAAGTCGTAAGCAAAATTTCTGATATAGAAGGTGTGTATAATCCAGAAAGTGGGGCGGATGAGGGCATCCCACAAATGAACATTGTTGTAGACAAAGAAAAAGCAGCAATGTATGGATTAACACAGGATCAAGTCTCTGGACAAATCCAGTTACAATTTACTGGCCAAGTAGCCACACAGTATCGTGAAGCAGGCCAGGAAATGGATGTTACCATGATCTACCCTGAGGGCGAACGCTCAAGTATTAATGATTTACGAGATACTAAAATTCAAACACCAAGTGGTGCTGTTATTCCACTTGAAGAGGTAGCGGACCTTGAAAGCATGCAGGGACCTGCAGCATTAACCAGGGAAAATCAACAACCGCAGCTGAATATAACCAGTGACATTTCGGGTCGTGATCTCGGGAGCGTAGTCACAGATGTTGAAGCAGCATTAGAAGAGATGAATTTACCTGATGGTTATAATTATTCCATTGGCGGGCAAGCCCAAGATATGGCAGAATCATTCAGTGATCTGGCATTAGCCCTAGTATTTTCTATCTTTCTCGTGTACGCGGTAATGGCAATTCAGTTTGAAAACTTCCTGTTCCCATTAATCATTATGTTTGCAATGCCTACGACAGTTGTCGGGGTGTTACTAGGATTATTTGTGGCAGGGATTCCATTAAGTATCCCAGCATTTATTGGGATTATCATGCTCGCCGGTATTGTGGTAAATAACTCCATTGTACTGGTAGACTATATTAATATTTTGCGACGAAACGGTAAAGATCGTTACGAAGCAATCTTAGAAGCAGGACCAAGCAGACTGCGCCCAATTTTGATGACAACATTAACAACTATCCTAGCAATGGTTCCACTTGCCCTTGCACTAGGGGAAGGAGCGGAAACACAACAACCGCTAGCAGTAACCATCATCTTTGGACTTGGTGTCTCAAGTATCTTTACACTACTACTCATCCCAGTAGTGTACACCCTGTTTGATGATTTAACATTAAAAATAACAAAAAGAAGAAAAAAAGAAAAAGGCTTAATTGAATAGGATAAGAGCTCTTCGCCTAATGGCGAGGAGCTCTTTTTTTGTTGTTAGAAGGGTGAGAGAGCATCGTCCGTGCAAGAGGGGACTTCGGCTGAGAGGAGGAGAGTATCAGCCGTGAGAGGTAGGACATCGCCTGAGAGTAAGAGAGTATCGTTCGTGAGTGAGAGAACATCACCCGAGAGTAAGAGAGTATCGGCTGAGAAAGTGAGAACATCGCCAGTGACGAGCAGAGTATCGCCCGCGAGAGAAAGCCTTGCCCACCAAAGGCACCACTTCATCAACCACCACACAATAAACAGCAGTCCCGTCTAACACGGAACTGCTGTTTATTCACTTCACAAGCTATTCATTCTTCGCTACATCCCACCAATGGAAGCCGTCTTTTTCTAACAGCTGGTTTGCTGCATCAGGACCCATAGAGCCGGAAGGATAGTTAGGGAAGTCTGCTTTCACCTCTTGCCATCTATTTAGGACGGTGTCGATGAAAGCCCAAGAATGGGCAACTTCATCCCAATGTGTGAAGTTGGTTGTATCCCCAATCATGCAATCAAATAAGAGTTTTTCATAAGCCTCTGGCGTATTAATACCACTAACACCATTATTCGTATATGAGAGTTGAATGGGCTCTGCCATGGATCCCATACCAGATTTTTTAGCATTTAGGTATAATGTGATGCCCTCGTTTGGCTGAATGTTAATGACAAGCAAATTAGGATGCTTTTCCGCCTCTTCCTTGTAGTAAAGGTTCATCGGAATATCCTTAAATTCTACAACGATTTTTGTGCATTTTTCCGCCATCCGTTTTCCTGTACGAATATAGAAAGGGACACCAGCCCAGCGGTAATTATCAATCATTACCTTGCCGGCAACAAATGTCTCCGTATTGGAATCATGAAGCTCTTCAGCTTCTTCACGATATCCAGCTACTTCATTTCCTTTCATCGTTCCTTTGCCATATTGTCCTCGTACAAAGTACTCGTCCACTTCCTCTGGCTCGAGCTGACGTAATGCGCGCAATGCTTTTACTTTTTCAGAGCGTATTTCATCAGTGGTCAATTTAATTGGTGGTTCCATTGCAAGCAATGCGACCATTTGCAGCATATGGTTCTGGACCATATCTCTTGCGGCACCAGAATGATCATAATAGCGTGCGCGTTCTTCTACACCTAGCTCCTCGCTAGATGTAATTTGCACATTGGAAATAGATCGGTTGTTCCACAAGTGTTCGAAAATACCATTTGCAAAGCGGATTACTTCAATGTTTTGTACCATTTCCTTGCCTAGATAATGGTCAATACGATAGATTTGATCTTCATTGAATGCTACTCGAATTTCCTTGTTCAATTCTTTTGCTGATTTAAGATCATGACCGAACGGTTTTTCAATGACAAGACGTGTCCAGCCATCGCTGTTCTTCAAGCCATATTCTTCAAGGCGATGGGCAATAGACCCGAAATATTCTGGAGCCATGGCCAAATAAAAGATTCTGTTACCATCCGTTTTATATGTAGACTCCAAGTCGGTAATTAAACCATTAAGTTCCGTATAGGATTCAGCCTGTGTTACATCGAACGAATGATAGTAAAAATGAGAAGTAAACTCTTCCGCATCCTCTTCCATTGAGAGTGCATTTTGCAGAGATTCCCTGACATTTGTGCGAAATACCTCATTGGTCCATGGTCTTCTTGCCAAGCCAACGACTGCAAAATCGTCGCCAATTTTACCACTCTTATATAATTTATAAATAGAAGGGAAGAGCTTTCGTTTCGCTAAATCCCCTGTTGCGCCGAAGATAACAATAACTGCTTTAGGTGTGTGTAGGTTAGTCAAAAAAAGCCTCTCCATTTCATTTGAGATAATACATAATTCTATAAGGAAAAAAATGATAAATCAACTAATCAAACCGATGCGATACACTAGCACGAAAATTAGATCTGAATGAAAGGCGTAATATACCCCTAGAGCACGAACGTTTTCTACAGTCATTCTGCTCTTTTGATTAGCTTTTACATAAGCTTGAAACCTATACAGCAAAAGTGAACTGTCTTATGGTTTTAACCAATCCCAAGATTTACGAAAAAGTTGATTGACTACTTCTGAGAACATTAGACCTATGGCAATACTACCAGCAAGCAGCATCACTTTTGCGGATAACTGAACCGCATGAAAGTAATCATTTTCTACAAAGTTACGCATCGCATCATAAGCAATGCCCCCTGGTACGAGTGGAATAATTCCAGAAACATTGAAAATAATAATGGGGGTGCGGTATAGCTTTGCACAGATATGGCTTAGTACTGCAACGAGCATCGCCGCAAAAACTGTGGCGGGTACCACATCAATTCCTTCTGCTACTAAAATATAATATAAAAGCCAACCGAACATGCCAACGAGCCCACATTGAATAAGGGCTTTTCGCGGGGCGTTAAATAAAATGCCAAAGCCAGCGGCGGCTATGAAACTAGTAATACATTGTGCGAATATCATAAAAAACACCTCATTCAAGTCAATCTCCTGTTAAATAAAGGCAAAGACAACAGCGACTCCTGCCCCGATAGCAAATGCTGTCAGCATCGCTTCAACGCCCTTAGAGACCCCTGCTACCAAGTGGCCAGCCATAAGATCTCTTACTGCATTTGTGATGTGCAGGCCAGGCACAAGTGGCATAACAGCCCCGATAATAATCTTATCCAGGTTTATTCCAATTGAAAAATGTAGACAAACTACCGCAAGAACGCCAATAACAAAGGAAGCGAAAAACTCTGCAAAGAAGCGCGTCTCAATGAGCTTCTCAAAGCCAACCATTGCAGCAAATCCAACTCCACCAGCTAAAAATGCTGGCAGGAAATCATGCCATTGTCCACCAAACATAATGGCAAAGCTGCCACTAACAAAAGCAGCAGCTACAATCAGAAGCCAGGATGGATACTGTTCTTTTGAAGAAGAAACGCCTTTTAATAATAGAAGCGCTTCTCGTGGATCAAGTCCTTCTGCCACAATTTGCCGAGATATACTATTTACTTCTGCTATTTTATGTAAATCTGTTGAACGCTTTGAGATACGTCGAAAGTGGGAGGCTTCCTCACTGTCGGTAGAAAAATTAATCCCAGTTGGGGTTGCATAGCTTTCTGCCTCAGTCAATTGAAAAGCAGCCGCCATTCGATTCATCGTATCTTCTACACGATAGGTTTCTGCACCACTCTCCAGCATAATCTTTCCAGCGAGCATACATACATTGGAAATTACTCTCCGTTCATCCATTTGATTACCGCGCTTTCTTTAAAATTATCCCGGTGCAACCGTCCGTAAGACTCCCACTTTAAAACATGAAATGAAACCGTGATGTTTTAGTGGAGTAAACGGACGCTAACACCCCGATTCGTAAAACTAACATTTAGGGAAGTAGGCCTCCCACCAAATAAAGGTTCACTTTGTATGATAAAAGTATAAGGGGTAGTGGTCGCAAATGAAAGAGTTAAAGTAGAGAAAAACAGCAGACTACCATTCAGACTGCTGTTTTAAACTATTAATCTTATAGAAGCTCCACCCATTCGGGTACGTGGAGGGAACATAAGACCTCCAATTCTTCTTCTCGTTTTAAGGTATAAGAGCTTTCGTGACGCAAGGCATCATCTACGAAGGCGGGGTGTGTCATGACTTCAATACTGGCTGCGTTCTCATTTTTAAGCTGGTCGAAGAGATTGGAGGTAATCCCATCCTCGTAAAATTCCAACCAAAGCATTTCTGTGAGCAAATAGCTTGAATGCTGTTTTAATGAAGGAGCGTAGCGTACTGGCACCTCATACTCCTTTGCAAGTGATAGAACAAGTTCGCGTAGCGGTTCCCATCCGTGAACATGATGGTGGCTGTCAATATGGTGAAGGGAGAGTCCGGTATTTTGAAATGCTTCCAGCTGTGCACGCCATTCTGCTTCGACTTCCAGTAAGTCGGGTACTTCCATTTCTCGGTAGGTATTTTTATAACGAAACGTTTCCTGTGTGTCTGTAATTTGCTTCAGCCCAGAACGTAATGATTTTCCCCAGGTAAGAACTAAATGAATCCCTACCTTAAGCTTTGGATGCTTTCTTGCTTGATCTATCGCATAATCCACGGCCAGCCCATTCATCATGAGGGTCGTAGAGCTGATTAGACCCTTCGTATGAGCTGTGATAATGCCATCTGTTACTCCTTTTGTTAGTCCATAATCATCCGCGTTAAACAGAACCTTCATACCCATTCCTCCTCCACTACGTTTCTGTATGATAATTTCGTTCAATAACAAAGTTTGTTTTATCTCCCCGAAAGTAGGAACGGGAAAACTCAATTTTATTACCATCCTTGTCCTCCGCAACCGTCTCAATATAAAACAGCGGGATACCCGGTTCGCATTGTAGATGTTTACAGATTCGGTCGTCTGCAAACGTAATTTCCACGTGCTCCGTGGTTTTGGCAATCTGTACCTGAAAATGATCTTTTAATGCAGCATATAGCGATGTCTCGGCATGATGCGTTGTAACTCCTGGTGCTACCTTCCAAGGGATATAGGAAATTTCATACTGGGTCGGCTCTTTATCTGCCTTCCGAACTCTTTCAATTCGTTGTACTGCAGCGTCAAGTTCTATATCCAGCATTCCTGTAAGGTTTTCATCAGCTGGGACTACATGAATATCGAGGACAGAGATTTCTGCCTGCTTTCCTTGTACAGCAACTTGATCACTATAACGCTTCACAGTCTGAGATAAAGTTTGTTTCACCTTAGGATCTGCCACATATGTACCTTTCCCTTGATGACGAGCCAGATAGCCCTCCAACGTCAATTGGTTTAAGGCTGTTCTAACTGTTGTTCTACTAACATCGAAATCTGTGCAAAGCTCCAGTTCGGTGGGAATCTTTTCTCCCATTCTATAATGACCGGATTTAATCCGGTTCAAAATTTCTTCTTTGATAAAGGCGTGTAGTGACTGATTTTTGTCCATAATCTTTCTCCTTCACACATTCTATAAGTAAAGTGTACAAGATGATACATATAATGACAATATTTTATTATTGTAACTACAATATAACAATATATTTTATATTGTATGGACAAATAAAAATTTGTATGATACATTTTCAAGTAAGCGCAATCATATAGTAAAGAGAGTAGCAGATTGAGAGAAAAGTTTTTTAACTAAAGAGAGAAGGAGATCATTGGAATGTCACTAAAACTTGTAATTATCGGCGGGGGATCAAGTTATACACCTGAAATAATCGAAGGGATCATTCGGCGACATCAATCTTTTCCGGTGACCGACATCGTGCTGGTGGATGTGCAAGAAGGGAAGGAAAAGCTGGAGATTGTGGGGGAGCTATCCAAACGAATGATAGAGAAGCAACAGCTCCCGATTAACCTGTCCTGGACACTTGATCGCAAAATGGCCTTAAGGGGCGCGGACTTTGTTTCCACGCAAATCAGAGTGGGAGGACTGGCAGCAAGGGAGAAGGATGAACGTATTCCACTACGTCATGGTTTTATTGGCCAAGAGACAAATGGAGCAGGAGGAATTTTCAAGGCTTTACGCACCATTCCAGTCATGATGGAACTTGCAGAAGATGTACAGTCTATTTGCCCGGAAGCTTGGATTGTCAATTTTACCAATCCGGCAGGTATCATTACGGAGACGTTGTTAAAGCATTCTCCTCATAAGAAAGTTATTGGCGTCTGTAATATTCCGTTTAACATGCGTCAATCCACGGCAGAAATACTAAACGTAAACCCGGATACTGTGCAAATAGAGTTTGTCGGGATGAATCATTTTGTGTTTGGGAGCAAGGTGAACGTTTCAGGAAAAGACCGAACAGCAGAAGTGCTGGAAAAGCTAAGACAGGGACTGGATTACTCACCGGCCAATATTGTGAATCTCGGCTGGTCTAAAACGTTTATTGAAGCGGTCGGCCTATTGCCAAATCCCTACCATCAATATTATTTCCAAACGAAGGAAGTTTTGAAAAAAGACATGAAAGCATTTAAGGAAAATGGTACAAGAGCGGAGGTTGTACAACAGCTGGAAACATCGCTGTTTAACATATATCGAGATCCCGATTTACGAGAAAAGCCTAATCAATTAGAAGAGAGAGGAGGGGCATTCTATAGTGATGTTGCATGCAGCCTGATGGATTCCATTTATAATAATCGGAGAGATGTGCAGACGGTTAATACAATGAACAATGGGGCCATACCAGATTTACCTCATGATGCAGTTATTGAGGTGAATGCCTTAATCACTGGGGATGGGCCAAAACCCATTGCAGTTGGCCAGTTACCAGCGCAAGTAAAGGGTTTGATTTATGAAATGAAAGCATTTGAAGAGCTTGTCATTCGAGCAGGCCTGACCGGAAACTACAACGATGCGTATACCGCTATGCTTATGAATCCACTAGTCAGGGAGGAAGAGGGCAGCAAATTACTGCTTGACGAACTGCTGGAAGCACATAAAGCTTATTTACCACAATTTAATTCAAGGGGGAATTAGAATGAATAATAAGTTTATGCAAAAGTTTATTGAAATAGCTGGACGTATTGGGGCACAACGTCACCTTGTAGCAATCCGGGATGGATTTGTAGCCATTATGCCCCTAATTATTATTGGATCACTTGGCATTCTAATTAATAATTTTCCGCCATTTGGCAGTTTCAATTTAGTAGAATTATTGAATGGAATTTTCGGAGACGGTAACTGGCAGAAGGTAGGGGGGAGCATATGGAATGGAACATTTGCTGTTCTAGGTCTGTTAATTGCTTTTTCTATTGCTTATAATTTGGCTAAGTCCTATGAAATTGACGGACTATCAGCAGGATTGATCTCGGCTGCTGCTTATATCATGCTCGTGCCGGAAACACCTGACTGGGGGCTGAACTTTGCATGGCTTGGAGCCCAAGGGTTATTTGTAGCAATTATACTCGCATTGGTTCTAACAGAATTATTTCGAGTGCTTATCAAGTCAAGGCTGACAATAAAAATGCCGGAAGGGGTGCCAGATGGCGTAGCACGATCGTTTACAGCACTGATCCCAGCATCGATTATTCTTATTATCGTGGGTTTATTCCAAGCATTAATAAGCTTTTTTGCGGAGATTAGTATCTTTGAGATGATTTTTAATGCAATACAGGAGCCACTTCAAGGGCTAGGGAATACATTGCCAGCAGCGATGGTCGTGTCCTTTTTGAACCATCTGTTATGGTTCTTCGGGTTACATGGTACGAATATCATTGGTTCTGTAATTGAGCCCGTTTACTTGCCCCTGATTGAAAAGAACCTTGATTTATTTCAAAGTGGGATGTCAGCCTTTGATGTGCCAAATATTGTAACCAAGCCTTTTCTAGATTCCTTTGTATTCATGGGTGGTTCCGGGACGACCATAGCATTATTACTTGCAATTTTTATCGTTATCCGGCATGAAAAGAACCATCCATACCGTGAAGTTGCGAAACTTTCAGCGCCGGCAGGGCTGTTTAATATTAATGAACCAGTCATTTTCGGATTACCTATCGTGTTAAATCCAGTGATGCTACTGCCGTTTATTCTCATACCAGTGACGTTAACGGTTACTTCTTATGTCGCCCTCGCTACAGCAATTGTCCCTAAAACAGTTGCCATACTGCCTTGGACCACGCCGCCGATATTGAGCGGATACCTTGTAACAGGAGGAAGCTGGAGAGGAATTGCATTGCAAGTATTTAACCTGACACTCGCCGTACTCATGTATATTCCGTTTGTCATGGCGGGAGTACGCGCGCTTAAACAACGAATGGAAGGGTGATGAAAGATGGAGGAAACAGTCGAAGAACTACAAATGCTTTCGTTTACAATCATTTTGCATGCTGGAAACGCTCGTTCCTATGCAATGGAAGCAATTGCGCTAGCCAAGAAATATCAGTTTACAGCAGCTAGAGAAAAGATTGAAGAAGCAGAAGAAGCTTTTACAGAGGCACATCACGTTCAAACCAAACTACTTCAAGATGAGGCAGGGGGAAAGGAAAGTGACATATCTGTCATTCTGGTTCATGCACAGGATCATTTGATGACGGCGATGACGGTGAAAGATCTAGCGAATGAGATGATAGATATGTATGAAAAGATGAAACAAATCGAGGGGGAAAAATAAATGAAAATTATTCTTGTTTGCTCTGCTGGCATGTCAACATCAATGCTCGTTAAAAAAATGAGAAGCGCTGCCGAAGATAAAGGGTTGGAGGCCGATATCGAAGCACTGGCAGAATCCCAGTTAAAAAACAACCTGGATAATCTGGACGTAGTCCTAATCGGTCCCCAGGTCAGGTATTTAGAAAAGAAAATAAAAGAACAACTTGAGCCAAAAGGGATCAAAGTAGCGATCATCGATCAGATGGCCTATGGCATGATTCGGGGAGATAAGGTGCTTGAACAGGCAATTGCTTTAACAGAATAAGAAGCAGCAGTTAATGGCAGAACCATCTGTTCGGTAAGATGGTTCTGCCTCTTTGTGTATACTATCTGTCTACTTGCTGCTACTCGTGTTTTTAGATTCGGTGATCTTTCCTAGGAAAAAACTGTCTACTTCACTTAATTTTCCTCTCCATAGGATATCTCCTTTTGAAGGTGTAGGCTTATTTCCCCCGAAATAGATTTGCGAGTTTTTCAAATGAATATATTCAGGCTGATTAGGATTGTCTTGGGATGCCAAGGATTCGCTCGTTTTTGCTAGCTGTTCACCGACGGTTTTGGAAACGTCATTCCCGTCTTTAAAAGACTTGCTTAATGTTTGAAAATAATCTTGTGCAGAGATTAAAGTACCTGAAACGAGTGCTCCATTTACGAGCAAGGAAATATCGAGATTAAAATCATGCTTATTGGAAGCTACCACAAAATAGGATAGTATATTATCTTTCATCAAGGATTCACTCATCATATCTCTCCTTTTTGCTCAAAATTCTATGCCTAGGAAGAGGTGTCGTCATTGCTTTCAATATCGGTCTCATCTTCACTAGAATCAGCAGATTTCTTTTTCGCTTTTGTAGATTTTGTATTGCTGTTAGATTTATCAGGTTTCTTTGTGGATTTTTTACTTCCTGAAGCCTTTTTTCCCTTATTGGATTTCTTATTTGCATTAAGCTTAGGAGAAGACTTTTTCTCATCCTCTGTTTCTGTCTCGTTGTCTTTCTCATCGTCGTCTTCGTTGTCATCTTGGCTTACACTATCTTCTTGCTCTTCGCTGTCATCTTGGTTTTCATTATCTTCTTGCTCTTCACTGTCATCCTGGCTTTCGTTATCTTCTTGATTTTCGTTGTCATCCTGGCTTTCAATATCTTCTTGATCTTCGCTATCATCTTGACTTCCCTTGTCCTCGTTACGTTGAGCGTCCAAGAACTGATTCATTTTTTCTTCAAGATTATCCAGCCTAGTTTGTAGCGCTTCGTTTTCCTCTTTTAATGCATCATACTCTTGATTTCTCGCGCCAGTATTCTGAAGTTCTTCTTCATCATCAGCTTCTGGTAACTCGACGGATTCTTCTTCCTCTTGATCTGTACCTGTATTACTATCTTCATCTTTCCTTTTCTTTAATAGACTGGTCGTAGAGTCTTTTATGTTTTGGTACGCGTTCGTCGATTTTTCCTTTCCCGTATCCTTCAACGTACTTAATTTTTCTTTTGTAAGGGAGCCTATTTGATTTCCTTTGTTTACAAGCACTTCCTTACTTAAGTTAGTCATAAGTTTTTTCCTGTTCTGTGGTGCGGATAAATAACCAACTGTTGCTCCTACAACCCCTCCGGTTGCCGCTCGTTTGATGGCTCCACCTTTTTTATCGCTAGCGTTTTTATCCTTGGTCATATTTTTCCCCTCCTGTTGACTGTGCTGTAGATTCATTTTTGGACAATTTATCCTCTAATGCATTTAGCCTTTCATGCAATTGTTTATTCTCTTGTTCTAAAGCTGTAGTTTTTTCTGTGGCTTTGGAAGACAGATATGGATCTGTTTCCCACCAATCCATACCTATTTCTTTGGCTTTATCAACCGAAGAGACAATAAGCCGAATTTTAATCGTTAACAGTTCTACATCGGCAATGCCTACGGATATATCACCGGCAATTACGACGCCCTTATCTAATACTTTTTCCAAGACGTCCACAAGATTACTAGGTCCGTTGCCATGCTGCAGTTGTTGTTCGACAGGCATATAGCAGCCCTCCTATTTATCCCGGAGCAACCGTCCGTAAGACTCCCACTTCAAAACATGAAGTGAAACCATTAGTTTTTAGTGGGAGTAAACGGACGCTAACACCCCGATTCGTTTAACTAACAATCAGTGGGGAAGAATAAAAACTCCCACTGATTGAAGTTTCACTTTATTACATAAGATTTCCTAATGGCCCAAGGTCAATATTTAAATCCTCGGCATCCAGACCGAATATTTCTTTAAGTTCTTCCATTTTTTCCTCTAAATTCAGAAGGGCAATGCCAAGATCTTCAATTTGCTCATCAGTTAAAGTGCCGCCTTCGACCCGTCTGATTGCGTGCCGTTCCACTACTTGTCTTAAAAGTTCTATGACGGTCATAACAAGTTGGGCAAGACCGTCTTGGGCACTGTCTGGATCAAGATTAATTCGTCCACTCTGTTTGCTGTCCTGTAGCATCGAGCAAATCCCTCCTTTGGTTGTCGAAATTATCTGAGGTAACCTCTGGGTGATTATAGGACTGGACAAGTGTTTCTACTGAGGCTATTAGCACACGTAAATCAAGATATACCAGATCAACTCCTGCTATCGAAATAATTAAGTCACCCTTGATGGCAACCCCTTTGTCGAGGATGACATCCAAAATATCAATCAAGCCTACTTCTTTATTGGCTATTGTTTCACGAGTTGTTGGCATAACTTTTAGCCTCACTTTGAGAAAAATCAGAGAAATGATATGCTGGCCAAGGTCCTGTTGCTTCAATTCTCCACACCGTGTCTGCCTGCTCTTTTTCAAACCTCAAAATGACATTTATAAAGTTTTCTACTTTTTCTTTAGGCACCAAGTAGGCGCTATTCCAAACCATCTCTTCTTTCAGCCCTGTCATATCCTTGTTCCAGTTTTTCTTCACGGTATAGTTTGTTACAACGTCTTTTACTAATCGATGGAGGGTTTCTCCAAATCTGTCTTTTTCTTGATCGAGTTGTTTACCAACAAGGGAATCAATCTTCTTTTTTTCGAAGAATTGTCTGCCTCGAGGTAGATTAGATATTTCTTCCTTCTGTTTTTCAATCGCAGGATCTGATTGTTTAATAGATTCACGTAGCTTTTGTTCATTACAATAGATTTTTAAGGTCCATTCCTCACTATCATGAAGGGTTTGAAAAGAATCAGTAAGCTGTTTTTTGTTTGATCTGATTGTTTCGTAAAGGTTCGATGTATCCTCATAAATTGTACAAAACTTTAATGGAATAAACGTATATTTTTGGTGAAGTGCTGTAATGGTTTCATGGTGATGAAATGCTTTATTCTGCAACCATTCCATGTCTTGGTTTAGTTTGCTTTCAATCGTTGCAGCATTATAACCATCTGCAGGTAACGCACATACAATGGCCGTTATGTTGTCCATTGGTAACGAATATAAACTGCTTTCTCCGTCAAAACCTGTCAGGCTAGATAAAGAATCCTTTTCAATTTCTTCTGTTGGCACAAGGCCATATAAATAAATTAGGTTGCTCATTTTAATCCTCTTCCTTTTGCGTCGTAAGTGCTTCCCACTGTTCCATTTCTTTTTTCTTAGCCACTTCATAACGAAAAAGTAATTCTGTTTCTTTCGCTTTATACGTTTCTTCAGGTATTTCTTCCAATTCGTACATCATCTGTAGTTGAATGAGCTTTTGCTGTATTGTCGGTAGGTCATAAAGTTCCTTATCGACTTCTTCCTGTACTTTCTTGGCTATACCGATAATGGTTTTAATAGACCCTGAGACAAGCATCAGGCTTCCTCAACACTTAGACGAATATTAATGAAGTTATAGGCTGGCCATGGACCAGTGTATTGAAAGTCTACTTTATCCTTCCACTGATCATGCTGTTCACTGACCAGTTCATCGAATTGCTCTTCTTTTTCACGGTCGACTAGAAAGGAGGCATTTAATAAAATTTTCTCCCCTTGTGTCTCATTCGAAGTAGCTGCAGTTGCCTGGGATTTAAGTGGATGGTAAATATTTTTTTGTACATCCTGTCTAAGGCTCGTGATAAAGCTCTTCGCTGCTCCACCAAGCTTTATACGGTCATAGTACCCAGCTGCGGCTGACTTGCTCTTTGTGGTCACTGCCATTTTCCCCAGCTCAGGATCTTCCTGTACTTTCTTTTCTAGCCACTCTTTTTTTCCAATCACCTTTAAACCGACTTCAATTTTCCCCTTAATCTCTGGAAATATTTCAGTGAACTGGCTATAAAGGTTTTCAAGTAATATTTGTACATCCTTCTCCGTTTTGAATACATTTCCAAAACTGATAGGGATGACTGTATCATTCGCTTCCATCACTCTTGAAACCATTGATTGGTGCATCATCAAATTTTCCTTGTTTGGGTGATAGATCTTCATAGGAGCTTCACAGGCGATCATCGCCGCATCCTGATATTGGACAGCGAAGGTATCCCTTGGAGCTCCGTCAATATCGATAGTGCCATAATCAATTGGTTCGCTTGTTTGGACTGCACAGAAAATATAGATTCCGGTTTGTTCTGTTTCGACCATTTATCCGTCACTCCTTTACATACCATCAAAGGCATCCTTTATTCAATCTTGCTTCGGTAGCGGATATCTAGGCGCTTAAATGAGGTTACCTCTTCTTCATCATTTAAAAAGACTTCATAAATACCTAGCATTTCATCCTTTGCGTATTTTCTCATATACTCTTTTTCTTCGATCACTTCGATTGTTACTCTCCAGCCATTATCTTCTCCTTTTTCTACGGATGTAATTTTATGAGGGGGAGCAACGTTTGCTCTGAAAAATTCTGCTACATTATCCATTAATTCTTTAATAGCCATTGCATCCTCCAACTCCTTTGAATAAGGGGAGGACAGTAGGCATCAACCCACTGTTCTCCAAGTGAATATTGCGTCTTATCAGTCCTTTGAACACGGACTTATATACTAAACTGAGCATCTCGTTCATTCTGCTGTGCTGGTAAGCCTTCTTCCTCAACGTCATCCCGTAGTAGCCCAACAGCTTCTGCATAGCGCAACCACGTATCGACACTTGCGATGACAACTCTTGCTTCCACTGTTAAAATCTCGATACCTACTACGGAAACTCTCACATAGGCATCAATTACGATCCCTTTATCAAGAATTCGGTCAATAACCTCTGCTAAGCTAGAACTGTCTGTACTCTTTTGTACTGCCATTATTCATTCTCCTTTCGCAATCGATTATTTTGAACCTAATGTCTTCATATCCTTAAGGTGACTTCAAATTTGTTGCCTTCTTGATATCTGCCGTGCTCTTAAGATTACTGATGCTTTTGATGTGGGAAATACCTTTTATATCATTCGGCCCTTTTAAGGTGCGAGCTCGACCTTTGGTACGTTTGCCATTACTTACTTTCTCCTGTAATGCTTCACCGGCTTCTTTGGCATCACTCAATTTGTCCCGAACAGCCAGCAGACTGTCCTGCATCGTTTCCTTCGCTGTTTCTGCTCGTGAATGAACTTTCTTGTTGTTATTTTCTTTGACTTTTTTTAACTTGTTGGCAGCCATTTCTGCTTGTGATCTTGCTTTCTCTTCTACTTTATCTTTCATAAGGTTTGTTGCTTTTTCCTGCACTTTGTCCTTTGCTTTCTCTTGGATCGCATCAGGTGTTTTTTCAAGTGCCTTCTTTGCAACCTTTTTAACTGTTTTCTTGACTACATCTGCCATTAAATTCCCCCTTTACGTGATTGGTCATCCTTCCCAACCACCTCAAGTAAAGTATTTAACTTGTCTTCAATCCGTTGCAGATTATTGTGGAGGTTTTTATTTTCCTCTTTTAATTCCTCGTATTTTTCTTGATAAGGATCTTGGTTGTTCTCCAACGTATTTGGACTGGTTTCCTGTCTTGGTTCGTGCAATTTGTCGGTGTACTTTTGGATGTAGCCTGTTGCATTCTGGCGTAAAGCTAACATCGCCTGCTCTGTCAGCATGTCCTGGGTAGTCCGCAGTACTTCCCGTCCAGCAATTTTTAGCACGGAAGATTGACCAATTCGGTTAACGATTCTTTTACCATTTTCCGGACTGGCTAAGAAGCCAAAACCAGCTCCTATTATTCCTCCTGCAAGAGTATATGGGACCGATGGTTGCTGCTTTTGTTCCATCTTGTGTCTGGATACTGTTTTATTCTCCTTGTCACACACTTGCTTGCTCCTTTCTGGGGATCTTATTTATTAGCTATGAAGTTTGTTATCTATAGCCTTACGGGACTCGGGTGAAACTCGGTATAAAGGCACATTTTAAATAAATACCAAATATTACATCAATTATTTCTTCGCTAGACATCTTTGAAATATAGAAAGAGGATAATATGGGGGATAATCCGAAAAAGATGACAAAGGTTACTTTTTCGTTACACCTTTGTGTATGGAGATAAAGTGAAACTTCAATCAGTGGGGGGGTTTTTGTTCTTCCCCCCTTGATTGTTAGTTGAACGAATCGGGGTGTTAGCGTCCGTTTACTCCCACTTAAACATCACGGTACCTCATGTTTTGAAGTGGGAGTCTTACGGACGGTTGCACCGGGATAAAAAAAGCCTACAGAAGAGTTAATCTTAACTCTTCTGTAGACGTCTACACTGATAATTAAATATCTATACTTTCCTGATTTGTTACGACAAGTAAGGATTTCCCTTTATCCAATTCAACTTTTAATTGTTCAGACTTCGATTTATCAAAGCCAATCTCATTTAGTTTGGAACGTATGGTGTCCCCTTTACCTTTGAAAACATTTTTGAGTGCCGTACTAACGCCGGTTACTTT
Organism: Oceanobacillus sp. GQ8; assembly: GCF_059758495.1. NCBI lineage: Bacteria > Bacillati > Bacillota > Bacilli > Caryophanales > Bacillaceae > Oceanobacillus > Oceanobacillus sp. GQ8. Next base: position 651,473 of record NZ_JCAXEV010000002.1, read on the forward strand.
GACACCGATTTTATTTGCATCGGTATCCTTTCTTGCTCTGCGATCATGATCATTATCTATAGAAAGGATATAGATATCATCATCAGGTATACCATCGTTACGGAGTTTATCAACCGCTTCACTTAAATGTTCGTCGTTATGGTAAATTTTAAATTTAGGTTCCATTCAGGGTCCCTCCTTTTTGTAGAAGGTACCCTGCTTTTTAATAGGTCAAACCAGATCCAAAATGGTGTTCACTTATAGGTTGATAGGAAAAAATTAGGCTTCCTGTTATGGCATCATCATAAATAAAGAAACTAATGCAATAATTGGCACCCCTAAAGCCAAAGCTAAACTAATCAGTGTAAATGATTGTACAATCGGCTTAGCCTCTGGTGTGACATCTACATTGCGTTGTAGAAAAATAAAGAAAACAGCGTAAGCCATAATGAAGAGAACAATGAGACCGGGAATATACAACTCTTCCATCGAGTTAACGGGCGTAAGATTTATGTACCCGAACACAATTAATAATAGCGGGATTGTTTCGCTGAGTGCTACACTGATAAAAAATTTCTGTTGGATGCTTGCTTGTGCTGCAGGTTCTTCTTTCAGTTTTCCCACTAATACTTTATAAAGAGTGAGAATTGGTAATGCAGCCAGAACAGCAGCTGCGACAAAGTAATAGGCCACCATTTTATCCACCTCCTTTCAACAACATGTTGTAGTACGGCTTAACAGGTTGAATGTTTCATTTTTTCACGGTTTTGCAGAGGGGGATAATAATAGATAAAAGCAAGCATATGACTCACTTTTTGGTGGGACTACATAAAGTGAGCGATTATTTCCAAAAAGAAACTTGCTTGAAGCTTACTTTTTTCGATATAATCTAGGAAAGTTCTACGGAAAAATAGAAGGGTCAGTCATCATGAATTATAGGAGAAATTTATGTTTAATTATGTCGACTTCGTAATCGCATTTCTTATCGCAGCCATATCATCCCTTGTGTTAACATATCCCGTTATAAAATTTGCTAACGTCATTGGGGCAGTGGATCTGCCAAATCACCGAAAAGTACATAAAAAAGTTACGCCAAGACTTGGGGGCATTGCTATCTTCCTTGGTGCGTTTTTGGGTGCACTTTATTTACAGCCTAGCCACCCACATCTACCAGAAATACTAATCGGTGCACTGGTTATCATTTTGACAGGTGCTTTGGATGATCGCTTCAGTATCAGGCCAGTAGTTAAGCTAACAGGCCAATTAGTTGCTGCTTCTTTTCTTGTTTCATCTGGCTTGATCATTGAAAAACTTACCTTGCCGTTCTTCGGTACAGTCGAATTGGGCTTTGTTAGTGTGCTGATCACGGTATTATGGGTCGTGGGGATTACGAACGCGATTAATTTAATCGACGGCCTGGACGGGCTTGCTACTGGTGTCACAACAATTGCGTTGATAAGCATTTTTATCATGGCAGTTATCGATGCCCAACTTCTTGTTGCCTATTTAAGTATTGTATTAATCGGCGCCAATCTAGGGTTTTTATTTCATAACTTTTACCCAGCAAAGATTTATATGGGAGATTCGGGATCAAATTTCCTGGGGTATATGATTGCAGTCGTGTCGATGCTCGGTTTGTTTAAAAATATCGCCCTGTTCAGTTTTATTATTCCAATTATTGTACTTGCAGTGCCAATATTCGACACCCTATTTGCTATTGTAAGAAGGGCCTATAATAAAGAAAATATTATGATGGCGGATAATAAGCATGTTCATTATCAGTTGCTTCATGCAGGATACAGTCACCGCACCACGGTACTCATTATTTATGGGTTCAGTGCCTTGTTTGGAGCCATGGCGATCTTGTTCTCGAATGCGAATATCACCATTTCCTTTGTAATTACGCTGTTTGTTTTGGCACTATTACATATTTTTGCGGAGCTTGCAGGAATTGTGATGGGTGGCAAGCGCCCAGTTCTTGATTCAATCGGGAGACTATTTAACAAGAAACAAAAATCTAAGGGTTGAATAATTACGGAAAATAAGTACAACTTAGAAAATAGATTCTCAGAGGTTGATTAGATGACGTAATACCTTTAGGTAGTATATGCTAGAGAAAGCATAGATATATTTAACAGAAAGAAGGAATTCTAATGGCAAAACAACAAATTGGCGTTATAGGTTTGGCAGTAATGGGAAAAAACCTTGCCTTAAATATTGAAAGTAGAGGCTACTCTGTTGCTGTGTTTAATCGCTCACCAGAGAAAACAGAAGCGTTTTTAAACGAAGAGGCAAAAGGAAAGAATTTTGTCGGAAGCACAACGATTGAAGAATTTGTTCAGTCACTGGAAAAACCTCGTAAGATTATGTTAATGGTGAAAGCAGGTCCTGCAACGGATGCAACCATTGAATCATTGAAACCCCACTTGGCAAAAGGGGATATCTTAATTGATGGAGGAAACACGTTATTTGAAGATACGATCCGCCGTAATAAGAGCTTGAGTGAATCTGGTATTCATTTCATTGGTACAGGCGTATCAGGTGGAGAAGAAGGCGCACTTAAAGGCCCGTCTATCATGCCAGGTGGCCAAAAAGAAGCCTATGATTTAGTCGCACCAATCTTTGAAGCTATTGCAGCAAAAGTAGATGGCGACAGCTGTACCACGTACATCGGCCCAGATGGCGCCGGCCATTATGTGAAAATGGTGCATAATGGAATTGAATATGGTGACATGCAATTAATCTCAGAAGCATACTTTATTTTGAAGCATGTATTGGGATTAGAAGCAGAGGAGTTACACAAGGTATTCACCGAATGGAATAAAGGCGAGCTTGACAGTTATTTAATTGAAATAACAGCTGATATCTTCACAAAAAATGATGAAGAAACAGGCAAACCAATGGTTGATGTTATCCTTGATAAAGCCGGCCAAAAAGGTACCGGAAAATGGACAAGTAAAAATGCCCTTGATTTAGGGGTGCCACTTCCATTGATCACAGAATCTGTATTTGCTCGTTACATTTCCTCATTAAAAGAAGAACGCGTTCATGCTAGCGGTGTTATTTCAGGACCAACACCTAAAGCTTATGATGGGGACAAGAAAGAGCTTATTGAAGCAATTCGCAAAGCTTTATATATGAGTAAAATTTGTTCGTACGCTCAAGGCTTCGCCCAAATGCGTGCACAGTCTGAAGAAAATGGCTGGGACTTAAACTATGGCGATATTGCCATGATATGGCGCGGAGGTTGTATTATTCGTGCCCACTTCCTACAAAAAATCAAAGATGCCTATGACCGTGATCCAGAATTGAAAAATCTTCTGCTTGATCCATACTTCAAGGAAATTGTCGAAGGCTATCAGTCAGCACTTCGTGAAGTGGTTGCCGTTGCAATTAAAAATGGAATTGCTGTTCCAACGCTTTCTAGTGCTGTTGCATACTTTGACAGCTACCGTAGTAAGGATCTTCCAGCAAATCTTATCCAAGCGCAACGTGACTATTTTGGTGCCCATACCTTTGAACGGAAAGATAAAGAAGGGGTATTCCACCATAGCTGGTTCTAAAGCGATTATATAATGAAACAAAACCCGACAACTGTGAAAATGTGCAGGTGTCGGGTTTTTGAATGTCTATCTTTATCTAGTAGTGCTTTAGATGGAGCAACACTGTGCGTTCAATTAAATAGAAGGACTTCCTTTTTTTAATACATAATGAACTGTTAACGAGGTATAATTGGATAAAAATTATAGTTAAATTTAGAATAAACAGACTTTTTACCCAGGACTATTGGCGCTATTCCGATAGTCTTGTTTTCTGTATGATATTAATATCTGAATATTATGTCACGAAACATTCAGAGAAGGAGGAACTTTTTATTTAGTAGATTACTATTTTAGAGGGGGAGAGAAATGCGTAGGAAAATTGCCATTATATTTTTAGCAGTATTAATGGTCTTTAGTAACTTTGCGATGGTAAGTGCAGCGGAAAAAACACTGCCACAGAATGCGAAGAAAAAGGACAAGGCCAAAACAACAGAAATGAAGGAAACTGAGGATCCTGATAAGCAAGTTCGGGTAATCGTTGAAATGGATGACGAAGCGCCAATTGAAAAAGCAACGAAACGCGGTATCATGTTTAATACAATGGGCGAATCTGAGAAGCAGAAATTAACTAAAGCTGCCAAATCAAAACAAAAGGCAGTAAAAGAAGAGATGAAGAAAAAGAAAGTAGAAGCAAAATACTTACAAGAGTTTACTACGGTCGTCAATGGTTTTAGTGCGGAAGTAAAGCAGGGCGATCTAGAGCTTATTAGAGAACTTCCTGATGTTAAAACGGTTTCTATCGTGACAGAGTATGAACAACCAGAAGTCCAACCGGAAATGAAGTACAGTAAAGAACTAGTTGAAGCACAAAAGGCTTGGCGAGATTATGGTTATAAAGGGGAAGGTATGGTAGTCGGTATTATTGATACTGGCATTGACTATACGCACCAGGATATGGTCCTTTCCGATGATGTTGAGGGTGGACTGTCAGAAGAATTTGTTCAGGACACAATCAGTAATGAAGGGCTTCCTGGAAAATATTATACGGAAAAAGTCCCATATGGCTATAACTACATGGATGAAAATGATGAAGTGCGCGAAATCCATAGTGGGGCAAGCTATCATGGAATGCACGTAGGTGGAACAGTTGCTGCGAATGGTGACGAGGATAACGGTGGTATTCTTGGGATTGCTCCCGAAGCACAATTGCTTGCATTAAAAGTTTTCGGAAATGATCCGGAACTACAAACAACATATGGTGATATTTACATTAAGGCAATTGATGATTCTATCAAGCTTGGTGCCGATGTATTAAACATGAGCCTTGGTTCACCATCCGGGTATGTTGATGCGGATTCTCCTGAGCAACGCGCTGTATCTCGTGCAGTAGACAATGGAATTCTAATGTCCATTTCTGCTGGTAACTCAGCACTGTTTGCAGATGGTTTCTTTTATCCATATGCATCCAATCCTGATTATGGGGTAAGTGGTTCGCCTGGTGTGGCAAATGATTCTACACAAGTAGCGTCTTATGAGAACACATTTATGGAAGTAGACGCTTTGCAATATAGCATTGATGAAGAAGCAGGAACAGCAGCGTTTCTATCTGCAGGGGATACTTTCCCTTCGACAGACGGAGAAGCATATGAAGTCGTAGAAGCTGGGCTAGGGCTTCCAGAAGACTTTGAAGGAAAAGATGTTACAGGTAAATATGTCTTGATTCAACGTGGGGAGATTGCTTTCACAGAAAAAGGACTCAACGCCCAAAATGCAGGGGCAGCCGGGGTAATTGTTTACAACAACACAGATGGAATTGTAAATATGGCCTCAGACCCTTCTATCACAATTCCGTATCTATTTATGCTAAAGAGTGATGGAGACCTGCTTGCAGAAGCGGTTCAAAATGGACAAGCTGTTACCGTATCATTTAATGGAGAAATGACAAAAATGGATAACCCAGATGCTGGGAAAATGAGTGCATTTTCTTCATGGGGATTAACACCAAACCTTGATTTTAAACCAGAAATCACAGCACCAGGTGGTCAAATTCTTTCCACATTAAATGACAATCAATATGGATTGATGAGTGGAACCTCCATGGCGGCGCCACATGTTTCCGGCGGAAGTGCGCTTGTACTTCAGCGTGTAGATGAGGAGTTTGGCTATGGAAATGCAAATCGCGTTAACCAAGCGAAAAACTTAATGCTAAATACTTCCAAACCAGTCGATTTTGATGGTGCGCCTGTATCACCACGACGCCAAGGTGCAGGATTGATGCAAATCCATGCTGCATTATCAACGCCAGTTGTGGTAACAGAGTCAGCATCGAATGAAGCAAAAGTAGCGTTAAAAGAGATTAATAATAATGAAGTAACGTTTGAACTAACTGCGGAGAACTATTCAGATGAAGCAGTAACGTATGATGTCTCTGCAAATGCACAGACAGATACACCAGTTGATGGTGGTGGCGTCCTTGTCACTGCACCAAATATGTTTGGTGGAAATGACCTTGGCGATATTGCTACAGTAAACGGCGAAGCTTTATCAACAGTAGAGGTGCCAGCTAACGGCCAAGTCAGCCTTGAAGTAAGCGTTGATCTTAGTGAAGTCGATGCTTCACTAGCAGAAATTTTCACAAATGGGTATTGGGTAGAAGGGTTTGTTACCTTTACAGATCCTACTGACACAAATCCAGAATTAACAGTTCCTTATGTTGGTTTCAAAGGTTCTTGGGATGATGCCCCAATCTTTGATACACCATTGTGGGATGCAATGACGTTCTATGGCATGACAGGAGTTGTTACGAATACAGGGGATGATAGCTATGGTTTCCTTGGTGAAAACCTAGAAACCGGTGAAACAGACCCAGAAAAGATTGCCTTCTCACCAAATGGTGATGGAGTCCAAGATGACGCATTGCTCATCTTATCCTTCCTGAGAAATGCGAAGGAAGCAAAATTTAACGTCCTTGATGAAGACAAAAAGGTCGTACGTACGATACGATTGGAATCAGATCTTAGTAAAAACTATTATGATGGTGGACGAGCACCTGAATATTCCCTGTCTGGTGACCGGGCTTGGGATGGAAAGATCAACAACAAGCTGGCAGAAGATGGACAGTACTATCTACAGGCAGCAGCAGTCATTGATTATGAAGACGCTGAATGGCAAACATTGGATCTGCCAGTACTACTTGATACAACTGCACCTGAAGTAGATGCGACCATTGATGAAGATGGCGAAGTATTAACCGTTGCTGTAGATGATGGAGAAGGAAGCGGGCTAGCTACATGGGATGTATTGGTTGACGGTGAATCCGTACTGGAAACACCTTATACAGAAAGTGTCACAGAGCATGAGTTAACAGACTATGATGAAGATAGCACTGTAACTGTAGTGGCAACAGACTATGCAGGCAATGAGCAAGAAGAAGAGGCAGTAGTTGAAGAGCCTGCAGATACAACTGTACCAGATTTACACTTACTAACACCGGAGTTATTAGAGGCATATGATTCAAGAGACGTAGTCTTTTCCGGTTATGTAACAGATGCATCTGGTGTAAAAGAAGTAACAGTTGATGGGCAAAAAGCAGAGCTTGTTTATAACGAAGAGGAAGATCGTTATGACTTCTCTTTAACCCTTTCACACAAAAAGGATGACTTCTACTTCCGTCACATTAAGGCAGTAGACAACGCAGGAAATGAAACGGAAATCGGCAGAAGGTATTTTGTTGATACAGCAGAAGCAACATTAAAAGTAAAAGCTCCTAAGAAAACAAAAGAAGATAGCATAACAGTTTCAGCAACCATCAAAGACAACTTTGATGATATTAATTTCTATGTGAATGGCAATCACGTATTTAGCCACGACCTCTCAACACCATACGGCAAAAAAAGCTTTAAACAAAAAATCGAAGACATTGAACTCAATCTAGAAGATGGAGAGAATGTATTTGAATTTAAAGTAGTAGACCTTGCCGGGCATGAGACAGTGGAAGAAGTGGTGATCACAAAGCAAGTGAAAAAGAATCCAGGAAAAGACAAAGATGAAGATAAAGACGAAGATAAGTATGATTTAGTAGGTTATATCTTTGAGCGAGTATTCTCCTTTATCGGCAAACTTTGGAATCTTTTCGGATAAGTAATGATGAAAACCAGCATTCCTTATAATTGGGTGCTGGTTTTTTTATTTGGGGAAAGTAGGGTTAACGAGAGAGGTGAGCAGATCGGTTGAGTGGGGGAGATTAATCAACCAAGTCTGGGAGCGAATCAACCAAGAAGCATAATAAATCGACCAAGTCGGGAGCGAATCAACTAGGAAGCACAATCAATCAACCAAGTTGGAGGGGCAATCGACCAAAACCTTCATCAAATCATCTTGTCCTCCCTCTATCCCACACTTAACTTTGCAATTAGGGAGACGAATATTTTAAATTCAGTCAAATATAAATAAAATTGCTTGTAATTTCAGCTAGGGAAGTTTAAATGGTAAAATACCTCTAAATCTTATCAAATTCTATGCTATGCTTTCGTATGCGAAAATAGCTTAGAAATTATTTATTTGATATAATTTCTTAAATGGCAGAAAAAACTAGTAACTGCCAAAATATATTTAAGGAGACCAATTATGGAAGAAAGAACGACACTGAAAAAATCATTAAAGGCACATTGGGTATGGGCAATCGCCCTCGGCTCGTCAATCGGGTGGGGTGCATTCGTACAGCCTACAACCTGGATGACCACTGCCGGTCCAATGGGAGTTATCCTCGGCTTTGGAATTGGTGCTATATTAATGATGTTGATCGCTGTAAGCTACGGTTTTCTGATTAAAAGTTTTCCAGTATCTGGTGGGGAGTTTGCCTATGCTTTTATTAGTCTTGGTAGAACCCACGCATTCATCAGCGGCTGGTTTCTAACGCTCGGTTACATATGTATTGTAGCTTTAAATGCTTCGGCGTTTGCGTTAATGTTTAAATTTGTTTTTCCTGCACTTATAGAAAATCTTCATTTATACCAAATTGCGGGCTGGGATGTTTATGGAATGGAAATTATTATTGCATCCGTAGCATTAGGCGCGTTTGGTTATTTTAACGTCCGTGGTAGTGGTATATCTGGTCGTATGCAGTTTGTTTTTTGTACAATTATGATTCTTAGTATTGTAGCCATAACGTTTATGGTGGGAGGGCAACCAGGAGCAGGACTGTCCAATGTTCAGCCATTTTTCCCGTCTGATACTACGGCATTTGCGGCAATTATTTCGATTGTAGCAATTGCGCCGTGGGCATATGTTGGGTTTGACAATGTCCCACAGGCTGCAGAGGAATTTCATTTTTCCTCCAAAAAAGCTTTCTCATTAATCATTTTAGCCATTTTCTTTGCAGCAGTGCTGTACAGTTTGATGATCATCGCTACGGCTATGATTCGCCCATGGCAAGAACTGGTCTCGGAATCCCATGTCTGGGGAACGGGTGCTGCTATTGAAGAACTATTGGGGACAATGGGACTCGTCTTGCTGGTAACTGCCTTAACAATGGGTGTGTTCACTGGACTTAACGGTTTCATCATTTCTTCAAGTAGATTACTGTTCGCAATGTCCCGTGCGAAAATATTACCTGAAGCATTCTCTAAGCTTCATCCAAAGCATAAAACGCCATATGTTGGGATTATTTTTACAGTAATTGTCGCCATGCTTGCTCCATGGTTTGGCCGTGAAGCACTGCTTTGGGTCGTTGACATGTCTTCTATTGGGGTGACCATTGCGTATTTCTATACTTGTTATACTGCGTTCTCCTTGTTTAAAACGAAAAAAGACGCTACGTTTAACGAGAAAAAACATACCGTTTCGCCATTGAAAAAGGTAATTGCTGCTGTTGGAATGCTAGCAAGCCTCGTATTTCTCGGTTTGCTACTAATCCCGGGTTCACCAGCTTTCCTAGGAATTGAGTCTAGAATCGCGCTAGGCGCCTGGATTGTACTGGGTCTAATCTTCTACCTTGTGAAACGGAAAGAGTTTAATGAAATACCAGAAGAAGAACTTAACTATCTCATTACCGGTTCAAAAGAGATTGAAGCAAAGAATCGGACGTAATATGCTCCCCTTCTTAAACCATAAGAAAAACGCATTCCTCTTAAGAATGCGTTTTTTCTTATGAATAAATTTATAAACTCCAGTAAGTAAAGCCTTTTTCTTCAGCTTCTTCCCTTTTAAAGACACTTTTTACGTCAATTAGGACTTTTTGGTCTTGTTTGAAAAGTGGAGAGATTGTATCTAAATTATAGTTTTGTTTTAACTCTTCATGAGGGACAGCAAATACGACACAGTCAAGATTGTTAAGGTCACCTTGCTTTACCAAGTTTATTCCAAATTCGGCTTTGACTGCCTCTGTTTCTGCAACAGGATCATGAACGAGAACGTTAACGCCGTATTCCTTCAATTCATTTATAATATCAATTATTTTAGTATTTCGTACATCTCCAACATTTTCTTTAAACGTTATACCAAGAATGGCTACTTTTGCTCCATCAATGTTTTGCTTTGATCTAATCATTTTCTTAATAATATTGCTTGCGATATATTTACCCATGTCATCATTAATCTTTCTACCGGAAAGAATAATTTGAGAATGATATCCTAATTGTTCCGCTTTATAGGTGAAATAGTATGGGTCTACTCCAATACAATGTCCGCCCACGAGGCCCGGAGTGAATTTTAAGAAATTCCATTTTGTCCCGGCTGCTCTAAGCACAGCATTTGTGTCGATCTCCATTTTATTGAAAACCATGGATAACTCATTCATGAAGGCAATGTTAATATCTCGTTGAGAGTTCTCAATTACTTTTGCTGCTTCTGCAACTTTAATGGACTCTGCTTCATGAATTCCAGCTTCGATAATAGAACCATAAACATCCGAGATCTCTCTTAGCGCCTCTTTGTCAGAGCCGGAGACAATCTTGACGATTTTAGTGAGGGTGTTCACTTTATCCCCAGGATTGATTCGCTCTGGAGAGTAGCCAACCTTGAAATCCTCACCATATTTCAGACCTGATACCTTTTCGAGTATTGGAATACACACTTCTTCTGTTGTTCCTGGATAAACAGTCGATTCATAAATAACATAGGAACCTTTTGTAAGGTTTCTGCCAACTGTTTCACTTGCGCCGATAACAGGGCTGAGATTAGGTGTTTTATCTGTGTTTATAGGCGTTGGAACGGCAACTACATGAAACTTACATTCTTTTAAGTCTTCTTCCTTGTTCGTAAATGTCATGCTCGTTTGACGAATTATTTCATCTCCGACTTCATCAGTAACATCATAACCATTTCGATACTGATTTAACTTTTCTTCGCTTATATCAAAACCTACAACAGCGTATTTTTTAGCAAATTCAATAGCCAATGGCAGGCCAACGTACCCTAGCCCTATGACAGATATTTTTTCTTCTTTGTTTTGTATTCTCGTAAATAAACTCATACTAATAACCTTCCTTCTTTCATTACCATATTGGTAATCGCAATTTATAGAACTAGTCATCACAAGCTACCTATATTATACATCTTTAATCGAGCTATTACGATTATTTTGGAGTAAAAATTGGACTGCTATACAGCATATGATAAACTAATGTTGACGAAAAAGCTCACTAACTATCGACCTGAAGAGGATAAAGGAGACATTTATATGAAGGTGAAAAAGGCTATCATTCCGGCAGCAGGATTAGGAACTAGATTTTTACCTGCCACGAAAGCGCAGCCTAAAGAGATGCTGCCAATAGTGGATAAACCTACCATACAATATATTGTGGAAGAGGCGGTTGCCTCCGGTATAGAAGATATTATTATTGTTTCCGGAAGAGGCAAAAGAGCAATTGAGGATCATTTTGACACTTCCTATGAACTAGAAGAGACACTAGCAAGAAAACAAAAAACTGAATTGCTGGAAATGGTACAGTCTATTTCAAAATTAGCTAATATTCATTATATAAGGCAAAAAGAACCAAATGGCTTAGGGCATGCCATCATGTGCGCAGAACGTTTTATTGGAGATGAGCCCTTTGCTGTACTGTTAGGAGACGATATTGTTGAATCAGAGCAGCCTTGTCTTGGTCAATTAATGCACGTATTTGAAGAACGCCAGCATTCTGTTTTAGGGGTGCAACAAGTACCGGAGGAAGATCTTTCAAAATACGGTATTATTGAGCCATTAAATAGCGAAGATTATACAAATTCTGTGCGCCGGATAGCTTCTTTAATTGAGAAACCTTCTATTGAAGACGCTCCATCAAATCTTGCTATTATGGGAAGGTATGTGTTAACTCCGAATATTTTTAAAATACTTCATAACCAAGCTCCAGGGAAAGATGGCGAAATCCAGTTAACAGATGCGATCGAAAAGCTAAATGAAACAGAACCCGTCTATTCGTACAGCTTTGATGGAACGCGGCATGATATTGGGGGAAAATTAGGCTTTATTAAAGCGACAATTGACTTTGCATTACGTCGTGATGATTTAAAAGAAGATGTGAGAGCATATATGGAATCCAAGTTGTTTGACTTAGAAAGAAAATAGAGGTGTCATACTATGAAAATTGCAGTAATAGGAACAGGCTATGTCGGACTCGTTACCGGTGTAACGTTATCCGAAATTGGACATCAAGTTATATGCATTGATGTAGATGAAGAGAAGGTTAATACCTTAAACAAAGGAATCAGTCCCATATACGAAGAAGGGCTGACAGAGCTTCTTCAAAATAACTTGGAGGGTGGTAACCTAACATTTACTACAAATTATCATGAAGGGGTAAGGGATAGAGACATTATTTACATCGCAGTAGGTACGCCACAAGGAGAAGATGGATCTGCTGATTTAACCTTTATTAATAAAGCCTGTGATTCTCTAGCCGAATCCCTATACCAGGATGTCATTATTGTAACGAAAAGCACAGTGCCAGTCGGTACTAATTCATATATAAAAGGTAGAGTTGAAGAAAAGGTAGCTTCTGGAGTGGGAATTGAAATTGTTTCTAACCCGGAATTTCTTAGACAAGGGACTGCAGTGTTTGACACATTTAACGGAGATCGGATTATAATTGGCTCAGATAGCAAACGCGCCCTAGAGGTTCTAGAAGAAATAAATGCTCCTTTTCAACTTCCTATTGTAAAGACAGACCTAAAAAGCGCAGAAATGATTAAATATGCGTCCAATGCCTTTTTGGCAACGAAAATAAGCTTTATTAATGAAATAGCGAATCTTTCTGAAAAGCTTGGTGCTAATGTTGACCTAGTGGCCGATGGGATAGGAATGGATAAGCGGATCGGCCGGGCATTTTTAAATGCAGGTGCAGGGTTTGGTGGCTCGTGCTTTCCCAAAGATACAAATGCGCTCATCTCGATAGGTAAAGAAGTAAATTATGAAATGCCTTTGCTTGATAGCGTTATTTCAGTAAACAACAAACAGCGGGGCATCATTGCAGATAAAGTTTTGGAGAACTATCCTGATCTTTCAGGTAAAAAAATTGCTGTGCTTGGACTTGCTTTCAAGCCAAATACGGATGATATGCGAGACGCTCCTTCGATCCAGATAACCCAGCGGCTCTTAGAAAAAGGGGCAGTTCTGCGTGCATACGACCCTGTTGCCATGAATAATGCGAAAAAGGTACTATCGAGTGAGATAGAATACTGTTCGGATATAGAGTCGACCTTAAAGGGGACTGACCTAGCAATAATTCTGACGGAGTGGGGAGAAATTAAGAAGTTCCCTCTTTCTGCATATAAGAAGCTTATGAAGGAACCAATTCTATTTGATGGCAGAAACTGCTTTACCATCAAACAAATGGCTGGATCGGGAATTGTGTATCATTCTATAGGTAGACCAGTTGAAAAGGAATAGGCAAAGAGCACTTCTAAATCTATAGATTTAGAAGTGCTCTTTTTTATAGTGTATAATAGTTTCTTGACAAAAAGAATATTTACTTCTGGAATTAAGAGACCCAGAATAACACCAGAGGGTTCCACCCAAATCTAATAGACGAGACCTTTCACGTCTTAGACCCTCATTATGCTTTTTAAAATGGCGAATGTTTTAGTTCAATTACTATCTTTTTAAACAAGCTCTAAGCTTTTTAATGACTCATTCGCAACCTATTTTGACAATTTATTTATTAGATTTACTATGGTATAATTTTATATTGTTAATTTTATACTTTTATACTGGCGATCCATGAAGGAAGGCTGATTATGAAAAAAGTGAAAGTCGTGTTTTTTATCTATCGAATGGGTTCTGGCGGTGCTGCGAGGACATTTCTTAATATTATAAATAATCTAGATCGGGAAAAATTTTCTCCCTTGCTTGTTACACTAAATTATGACGCGGATTATGGTAGTTATTTAAAAGAGGATATCCGATTTATAAAGCTCCACACTAAGCGGCTACGGTCAGCTATTTTACCCCTGGCCAAACTGATCCGTAGGGAAAAAGCTGACATTGTTTTTAGCACCATTCCAAATTATAACACGATTGCCATTTTAGCTAGGTTAGTCTCTTTTACGAACGCTAAAAATGTAGTGAGAGAAGCAGCATATCTTGGAGGGGACTTCAAAACAGATTTGAAGCTAAGGCTTTATGGTTTGCTCTATAAATTCTCAACTCGCGTTATTGCATTATCTGAAGGCGTAAAGGGGAATATTGTAAAAAGGTACAAAGTGAGAGGAAGAAAAATTAACGTAATATACAATCCAATTGACATAAAAGGCATTAAAGCTGCGGCCGAGGGTAGTGAACTGTCTGAAAATTATTCTAATCTCTTTTCAGATGACATAAAGACCATCGTCACAGCAGGAAGACTGGTTGATGATAAAGATCACGCTACTTTAATTGAAGCCTTTGCGAAAGTAAAAGAAAGGTTGGCATCGCGCTTAGTAATTATGGGCGAAGGTGATCTTGAACAAAGGCTAAAGCAAAAAGCAGCTAACCTAGGAGTAGCGGATAGCATCCATTTTATAGGATTTCAAAAGAATCCCTATATCTTTTTTAAGAAATCAGATGTTTTTGTGCTTTCTTCAAAGCGAGAAGGTTTTGGCCATGTTCTCGGGGAAGCACTTGCTGTAGGGACACCGATTGTTTCTACGAATTGTAAGCCGGGTGCACAAGAAGTGTTAGCTGGTGGCAAGTACGCGGCAATGTGTGCTGTTGGAAATGCGAATGAAATGGCAGATAGGATAATAGACATCCTGACACAAGATCAAGCTTCAAGAGACCAAATTGTTCAAAAAGGATACCAACGTGCTGAGCAGTTCGCAGCAGAAAAAATTGTAAAACAATATGAAGAAGTGTTTGCAAATGTAATACTACGCAAAAAATAAATATAAAAAAAGAGGAGTGTAACAGATGTCTCTTACAGGTCGGGTTGTTCATCTAACTACTGTCCACCATCCATATGACCCAAGAATTTATCATAAAGAGTGCACATCTCTACAGAAAGCCGGGTATGATGTAACCCTAATCGCGCAAAAGGCAAGTTCAAAATCTACAGCAAACAGACAAATAAACCATATTCCAATTAAAACGTATACTAGCAGAATAAAACGGATGGTGCTTGGGTCTTTAGAGGCATATAAAAAGGCAAAAGACTTAGAGGCAGATGTCTATCATTTTCATGATCCAGAATTATTGCCAGTTGGATGGCTATTGAAAAAGAAGAACAATGTTGTAATCTTTGACATCCATGAAGACTATATTACAAGCATTCTCCAGAAAGATTATTTACCAAAGCCTTTCAAAAAGTTGATTGCTACTACGTATCGGATTATGGAAAAGATATTAATAAGAAAGATGGACCTTTGCTTGGCTGAAAAATATTACAAGGATATTTATCCTTCTGGCATAAAAGTTTTAAACTATCCAACTACAAATGATAAATTATTAAACGCAAGGCGTGATCAAGGAACCATTCAGGATAAAGTGCTATATACAGGAAATGTTTCCCATGTACGCGGGGCGATAGAGCACGCAAAGTTACCAAAAATCAATAAACATGTAGCAGTTCATTTTATTGGAAAATGTCCAAAGGATCTAGCGGAAGAAATGAAAGAAGTGGCTGGTAAACAAAAAGACAGGCTATCTTTCGTAGGGATCGATACCTTCGTTGAAAAGGAAGCAATAGAGGATGCGTATGTCAACTCAAATTGGCTAGCTGGAATTGCACTTTTTCCACCGACCGAGCATTACAAGAAAAAAGAGCTTACCAAGTTTTTTGAATACATGGCCGCAGGGTTGCCCGTTATTTGCTCTGATTTTCCAGTGTGGAAGCAGTTTATCAAAAAATATGAATGTGGACTTACAGTAGACCCCTATAATGACGCAGAGATTAACCAGGCAATTGAATATTTGAGGGGAAATCCAGAGATTGCAAGGCAAATGGGTGAAAAGGGAAAACAAGCTGTAAAATCAGAATTGAATTGGGATAGCCAGGCAGATAAACTGGTTACATGGTATGACTTCTTAATAAATCAAAAAAGAGGCAGGTATACTGATGGATAATCAAAAACCTTTAATCTCTGTTATTACGCCCTCGTATAATGCAGAAAGATTTATTAAGGAAACCATTCGCTCCGTTCAAGACCAAACCTATACAAATTGGGAAATGGTTATAGTGGATGATTGCTCACAGGATCGTACTGTGGAATACATTACAGAATTGAGTGAAACAGATGAAAGAATAAAACTTCACATACTTAAAGAAAATAGCGGTTCTGCTGTTGCACGAAATAAATCGATGGAGCTGGCAAAGGGAAAGTATATAGCTTTTTTAGATAGTGATGACCTATGGATGCCTGAAAAACTCGAGCGTCAGGTTGCTTTTATGCAAGAGAAAGATATTGACTTTTCTTTCACAAAGTATGTCTGGATGAAGGAAGATGGCACGTTAACTAATGCAACTTCAAAAGCCCCTTTAGAGGTAGATTATAGTCGTTTGATGAAGCATTGTGTAATGGGATGCCTTACTGTTATGCTTGATAAAGAAAAAATAGGCGATCTTAAGATGTATAATATAAGAACACGTCAAGATTATGTATATTGGCTTCATATTGTAAAGCGAGGACATCTCGCTTATGGCTTGCCAGAAGTGCTAGCGAAATATCGGCTTGTGGAAAATTCTATCTCCAGTAACAAAATAAAGGCTGCAAAACGCAATTGGCATGTTTATCGTCATATTGAAGCACAGCCTTTATGGAAAGCCATTTGGTATTTTGTTAACTATGCGTTTAATTCTGTGAGACAGATTATTTACCGGAAGCGGATGGGTTGAGTTGTTTTAAACTTTAAAGGCTGCTTCAAATACTGAAATAAATACTTATTAATTTAAGATTATAATAACAAACATGGTTATTATAATTTGCAGGCGGTGTAATATACATTGATGAAAAAATATTTACAGGAAATGATAAAAAGAAAGGATTTGCTATTTTACTTAGTAAAATCCGGCTTAAAAGCGGAACATCGAAATAGTTGGCTAGGTTATTTCTGGTGGCTGTTGGATCCGTTATTGAACGTGCTTGTTTATTACTTTTTAGTTGTTATTATTTTGGAAAGAGGGGATATACCGAATTTTCCACTTTTCTTAGTAATTGGACTTGTGGTATGGAGATGTATTAGTTCAAGCATTAATAGCTCAAGTAAGTCGATAATGCGCTACAGCTCAATCATTAATCAGGTTTATTTGCCTAAATCCATCTTTCCATTGTCTTTTACCTTAACACAGTTATTTAACTTTGCCTTTGGATTTGTAGTCATTGCAATCTTTTTGGCGATTTACAGAGTAATGCCAGGATGGGAGGCAGTGTTCCTACCATTTATTATTTTGGTTCAGACAGTCTTTTTACTAGCTGTTGGGCTATTTCTTGGGTATATTACTGTGTTTGTTCGTGATATAGACAATCTGATTACGTATATTACCCGTATCTTTTTCTACGCCTCACCAATTATTTGGGTAGGGGGAAGACTTGAAGGTACACAGTTTAGTTGGGCCGTGGATTATAATCCAATTGCAATAATTGTAAATTCCTATCGGGATGTACTTATGTATGAGAGCCTACCAGATTTCCTAGGTTTATTTATTATTCTACTGCTCTCTTCAGCAGTAGTTGTGTACATGCTTTACTACTATAGTAAAAACGAGCACAAAATTATAAAAGCTCTCTAAACCTTATAGTTGGTTAGAGTGATAAAGAGGGATCTATCAGTGAGTAGTAATAATGAAATATCACAACGCAAAAATAATGCGACAAATATTATAAAAGCAAAGAACCTTGGGGTTTCTTTTAATAGCGGGGTTAGAGATGACTATAAATCGCTCTTGTTCCGTGTTTTTCAAGGAAAAGCAAACCGAGAAAAACAGCAAAAGGTTTGGCCATTGCAGGACATAAACTTTACTGGTCACCAGGGAGAGATTCTTGGAATTATCGGCTCGAATGGTGCTGGGAAAACGACGTTAAGTAAAATTATATCCGGTATTTTACAGGAGGATAAGGGAACGATTAAGGTTGATGGTAATGTCACCGCCTTGTTCTCCTTTGGCATGGGTTTTAATAAAGAACTAACCGGTCGTGAAAACGTCTTTCTAAATGGAATGATGTTAGGAGTAGCAAAAGAAAAAATACATTACTATATTGATGATATAAAGGAATTCTCAGACCTTGAGGATTTCTTTGACCAACCAATGAAGTATTATTCTAGCGGGATGAAGGCAAGGTTAGGCTTTAGTGTCGCGTCCCATTTTCAACCTGAAATTTTAATACTTGATGAAGCATTGAATACAGGGGATGCTAAATTTAGCCGCAAAGCTGCACAGAAAATGAAAGAGTTAGTGGGAAGGGCTAAAATGGTTATTATTGTGACACATAGCCTGCGTTATGCCCAGCGAAATTGTGACAGATTGCTGTGGCTCGAAAATGGAAAAGTGAGAGAGTCAGGCGATCCAAAAGAAATTATTGAACGTTATAAAGCAACAGCACCTGCTCGGCCTCCGCGTAAGCAACGAAATCTGCAACTTGAAAAAACAAAGGCAGATGTGAAAGACAACCAAGTGATTAAGGCAAAAGACTTAAGTGTTTCATTTAAATTAAGTACTGGTAAATTTTGGGCTTTAAAAGATGTGAACTTTGAAATCAATGAAGGAGAAGTAGTTGGGATTATCGGTCATAACGGAGCGGGTAAGAGTACGCTTTGTAAAGTGCTGACCAAGATTCTCTTTCCTGATGAAGGATCGATTGAACTTCAAGGGGAAACATCGGCGTTACTTGGATATGGTACAGGCTTTAATGCCCAGCTGGATGGACGTGATAATATCTACTTGAATGCTATGCTTTTAGGAATACCAAAGCAAAAGGTAGCGGAAAAATACGATGAAATTGTAGAGTTCTCAGGTCTAGGTAAAAATATTAATAAACCAGTCAAGGATTATTCCAGTGGAATGAAGGCACGTCTTGGCTTCAGTATTGCTGCTATCTTAAAGCCAGATATCTTTATAATAGATGAAGCATTGTCGACAGGAGATATGGCTTTTCAGCAAAAAGCAAGTGAGCGAATCCAGGATATGATCAACCATGCTAAAGTCGTAATTATTGTTTCTCATAGTATGGGCTTCATTGAGCAGGTATGTACAAGAGCGATTTGGATGGAAAAGGGCCAAGTGAAATTTGATGGCTCTGCTGAGGAAGCGGTAGCTAAATATAGAGAGTCACAGGGTGTAGCAAAGAAAGCGAATTTGAAAAACAAGAATCGAAATAAGAAGCAAGATATACAGGGGAAGACCGACGTTTCTAATAAATAAGATTACTACATGACAGCTAGGAATGTGTAGGATAGGTGGGATGCTTGGATGGGAAGGCTAAAAAAAATACTAGTCGCACCAGTAGATTGGGTTCTTTATACATTATTGGGGGATAAACAAAGAAAAGCTCTCGGAAGTTTATTTTCTCCAAAGATTAAAGAGCTGTTAATCAAAGTTCTAAGTGGGAGAAAAAACGAGCAACGACAAGAACTAAAGATGATCAAGTATCACCTTTATAACCTTGGATTTGTTGAAAAAGGTTTAATGGAGTTAGAAGGGTTCGTTGAGAAAACAAAGGATCCATTCATTAAAAGGCTTGCTATTTGGGAGTTAATCTTATGGCATATTAATAAAGGGACAAAAGAAGGGGCCGAACAAGCCCTCCTTTACACTCCTGAGTTAGAAAAAGAAAAAGACGTGGATCAACGTAGGAGAATAGCGGTTATTAAAGCGGAATGTTATGAGCTATTAGACCAAAGAGAGAATGCGAAGGAAGTAATACATGCACTGCTTCACGAACAAAAGCATCCCGATTTGTACCTAGCCCTTGCAAATCTCGAAAATAAAATAGAAGAACGGATTCATTATATTAATAAAGTAATGGAGATGTATCAGCTAGCTCCTATTACTATTGAGCCGGACCATGAAGGAAATTATAAGTATGATGGACTGAAAACCCTCGACATTCCTAGTAGCGTTAATGATTATCCGAAAGTTTCTGTGATTTTGCCAGCATATAACGCAGAGGAAGGAATTAGTACAGCAATTAATTCTATTCTGTCTCAAACGTGGAAGAACCTCGAATTGCTGGTAGTTGATGATTGCAGTCCTGACAATACCACCGCAGTGGTTAACAAATATGTTGAGCAGGATTCAAGAGTTAAACTGTACAGCACCCTTGTTAATAGTGGCCCATATGTTGCTAGAAATATTGCCTTGAAAGAAGCAACAGGAGAGTTTGTGACTATCAATGATGCAGATGATTGGTCACATGCAGAGAAATTAGAGAAGCAAGTAAGACATCTTCTTCGTAATAATCAAATTATAGCAAATACTTCTGAGCATTCGAGACTCACAGAAGAGGAATTAAAGCTTTATCGCAGAGGCACCCCAGGAAAGTATATTTTTCCAAACATGTCTTCTATTATGTTTAGGAGAGAACAAGTACTTAAGAAGATTGGCTATTGGGATAGTGTTCGCTTTGCGGCCGACGGGGAATTTAAGCGAAGGATTATTAGAAGTTTCGGCAAACAGGCGTATGCTGATCTTCCAACAGGACCATTATCTTTACCAAGGCAATCTGTGACTTCATTAACAGGTAGTTCTGCTTTTGGCTATAATGGCTTTTTTATGGGTGTGCGCAGAGAATATGTTGAAAGCCTTGAAGCACATCACGAGCAAGCTGCTTCCCTTTACTACGAGTATCCACAAACAAATAGGCCTTTCCCTGTCCCTGTACCGATGTGGCCACAACGCACGAAAGATCGGTCATTTGATATTGTGTTTGCAACAGATTTCCGTATAAAAAATAAGGAATTGACCAATGAAATATTGCGACTAAAGCGACAGGACCTACAAATAGGATTAATACAGCTAAACAGCTACGATTTTGCTTTACCAAAGGAAGTGAGCAGAGAGTTTCGAAATCTTATGGATGGAGAACAGGTTCAAATGCTTGTTTACGGTGAAAAGATTAATGCAGACCAACTGTTTATAATAAACCATCTCGTATTAGAGGAGTGGCAACATTATATACCAGAAGTAAATGCAGACACAGTCTATGTTGTGCTTAATGAATTGCCAGAAGTCGTTGACACGGAAGAAAGAGCAATCAAAAGTTGGGAAACTAAAGTGGTGAAATACTTTGGGAAAGCGCCAAAGTGGTATGCTGTTTCTGAATCGATTAAAGAAAGTTTAGCTGACAGCATCCCAGGATTAGCTATTTACCAAGCTGAGGACGTCCGAAAGGAACGTAGAGAGTATGACTGACAAAGTTACAAAAGAAGCGATGCAAGAGCTTTCTACTTTATACGAGGCTGAGTTAATGGAAATGGACAAGCGAGTTAAAGAGATTAGACAGGAAAATGAATCATTAAAAGAGGAATTAAACCAGACTAGATATGAATTTAATCAGCTTACAGGAGGCGTGCTTGGAGTTATTACTTCAGGCAACCAAATAAAAAAAACGATTCGTAAAGCCATTGCTTATATTCTCGGCAGGAGAGATAGAAGGCAGCTTTACAGCAAGGCCTATAAAAAGAAAAAAGCGAAAAACACCTTAAAGAGCTATAGCTACTATCTCTATAGCTTAGGCTTTGAAGAAAAGATAATTAGCGAGCTAATACTTATGTATTCGTCAACTAAAAATCGCTACCTAAAGAAAGAAGCGGCATGGGAGCTGCTTCTTTGGTTTGCCAATAGAAACACAGCCTTCGCTGCCGAAACTGCACTAAATTTTGTAGAAGCAGCCAGGGATAGGGAGACGGACTCCGATACACTACGAAAAATTGATATTTTAGAGATGGAGACGCTGCTCAGATTACATAGAAAAGAAGATGTCCAGATTGCTTTGCAATCACTCATGCAAAGAGGGGCTCACCCAGATAATTACTTAACAGCAGCAAACCTTGAATCAGAGTTACCTAACAGAATTGCTTGGATTAACAAGTGTCTAAAAGCGTATAGCCTGCTGGAAGTTTCGTTGTCTCCTAGTCAAAAGCCAACAGATTATGACAGGCTGCAAACAAACCACAAGTCTAAAGTAAAACAAGGAGAGACTCCGCTTGTTAGTGTAATTGTGCCTGTTTTTAACGCTGAGAAAACAATTATTACTACTCTAGACTCCTTGATTTCCCAAACATGGGCAAAGTTAGAGATTATTGTAGTGGATGATAAAAGTACAGATCAGACCGTAACAGTCGTTGAGGAATATATTAAAAAGAATAATAACATAACCCTATATCAAAATCAGGTTAATAGCGGCCCATATGTATGTCGGAACAGGGGACTAACCCACGCATCAGGTGAATTTATTACGGTCAACGACGCGGATGATTGGTCACATGCACAGAAAATAGAACTTCAGGTAAAGCATTTACTAAATAACAAAGACATTGTGGGAAATATGAGCCAACAGGCAAGGGTTCACGAAGATTTGACGTTTACAAGAAGAGGGATGGCAGGGAGCTATATATTCCCTAATATGTCTTCTCTGATGTTTAGACGGCAAATTGTGTTGGAAAAAATCGGCTACTGGGATGAGGTCCGCTTTGCAGGAGATAGCGAATTTATTAGTAGGCTTAAGCAAGCGTTCGGAAGGAACTCAGTAATAAACTTGGATAAAGGCCCTTTATCTTTTACAAGACAAACAGAAAATTCATTAACTGGGAGCAATAAATTTGGTTATAGTGGTCACTTAAAAGGGGCTCGTAAAGAATACGCGGAGGCGTTTCGCTATTTTCACCAAGAGGCAAACTCTCTATATTTCCCTCTTGAACAGAAGGAGAGGCCTTTTCCTATTCCTCATGCAATGAAGGCGGTTAAACAAGGGAACGAAAAGCGACACTATGATATCATCATTGCCTGTGACTACCGGTATTCGGAAGAACAGTTAAACGACATTATAAAGGAAATAAAAGAACTAAGAGGCCAGAATTATGATGTAGCTCTTTTGCAACTAGATGAGTTTGACATCGCCATATCCAAACATATTAGTCCCAAGATCCGTTTCATAATGAAAGAAATGGATATTCCATTGATCGTTTACGGCGAGAAAGTAAGTTGTGAAGTGGTTTTAATAAGAAAAGCTGAGGTATTATTAGAAAAGCAGACCTTTGTCCCAGAAGTGACTGCCAGTACGGTTACCATCATCATAGATCGTACATTTTTTAACAAGGTAAAAAAACTAAGAAAGCCAATTAACTCAATGAGGAAATGTAGCCAACAAGCCTTGAGTTATTTTGGTCATCGTGGTAATTGGTATCCGAAATCGAAAGAAGAAAGGCGAGTATTTGAACAGGATTACCCTGCAGTTCTAAAATATATAAGATTGTCAAAAAAGGACTGGTATATTACAGGGAGAGCTAATTCTTTCGTTCCGCATTTGACGGATTTGGTTGTCCGACAAGATAATAAGTTTGAAGAGGGAGCTGATAAGAGTGAAAGAGAATAAGCAAAACCCACAAGCCAATAATAATAATAATAAAACAGCTCCAACCTCTCCCTCTACAGAAGATGAACAATTGAAGCAGTTAATAAAAAAAGAAGCTGACATAACCTTAGCGGAGAGCGAAAACAAAGCATATAAAAAAGAACTGAAAAATATTAAAAGCAGCAGAAGTTGGAAGTATCTCGCCCCTTTACGAAAACTAAATCAGATGATGTCTTTTATGAAAAAGAAAAATAAGGATATACAACGGCTAGAGGAAGAGCTAACCCTTGCAAAGTCACAGCTCTATAAGGCAAGAGCATTGATAGACGATCAGTTACTTGATGATCGAACGCTGAAAAGCCATGAGCTAATAGATAGGTTACGGGCCAAGAAGCGGGAAGGGACACTTGTTGACTATCTTGAATATGTAGTTGAAGAGAAGAAGAAGCACAACGCAAATTATACACAGGCATTACGTTATGGAGCACGTTTATTTCAGAACGAGAAGGATAATTACAAAAAATTTGTTTATAACATGGCTCTTAAAGGCTTGAATGCAGAGGAGATCCCAGAATTTATGGTGAGAGCCGGACTAGAGGAAGAGGCTATATCTCTATCTGCGACTGCTTCTTTTAGGGCGAGCCTAACAATGAGAATGAGGCAAATGCAGCTAGCTGGAGATTTGCCGGAATGGTTACTAGATGATAAACAGCTAGCCTATCATTTTATGGACGCACTGCATGTAAAAAGGCCATGGAATTCGAAGGAAAACTACCGAATTGAGAACCTCCCACAGCAAGCAGGCATGGTAGTAAAACCTGTAGACGGGGCTGGTTCGCGAGGTGTATACCTGATTCACCATTTAAATGATATAATAGACGTCAAGCGTTCAGAAAAACTGACAAAATGGGACAGTTTATTGAATAGAATGCAAGAAGATGTCATGATGGGCTGGGTACACAAAAATGAATGGTTTACAGAAGAGCTCATACTTGAGAATGCTGAAGAAAATAGAATAGCTAGCGATATTAAGTTCTATTGCTTCTATGGTAAAATAGGGCTAGTTTTAGAAATAGTAAGATATCCTGAAACGAAATATTGTTGGTGGACGCCAGGTGGGGAGAGAATTAGAACAGGCAAGTATGATGAAGCCCCATTTCAGGGACAAGGCGTTTCCTCAGAAGAAAGTCAAATGGCGTGTGAAGTAAGTGAACAGATCCCAGCACCTT
This sequence comes from Oceanobacillus sp. GQ8, assembly GCF_059758495.1. Taxonomy (NCBI): domain Bacteria; kingdom Bacillati; phylum Bacillota; class Bacilli; order Caryophanales; family Bacillaceae; genus Oceanobacillus; species Oceanobacillus sp. GQ8. Next base: position 676,200 of record NZ_JCAXEV010000002.1, read on the forward strand.
TTATTAGAATTGACTTTCTCCGGGCAGAACAGGGATTGGTATTTGGGGAATTCACACCAAAACCGGGAAATTATGACGAATTTGATAAAGAAACAGATGCATATTTGGGTGATTTATTTTTACAAGCCCAAGGTAGGTTGGCAGATGACCTGCTTAATGGAAAGCAGTTTAGAAAATATAAAGAACTACTATTAAAGCAATAACGAAATAATCGTCTTCGTTTTGGGAGGAAGTAAAGAAAATGGAAGAGCAGAACACAGAATGGCTACCACATCTTACAAATGAAATTGTAGCAGACGCCCATGGTTATTTGCTAGACGCCTATGCGGTTGCTTTAGAAGGATGGAGACGCGGTTTAACCCTTAGATGGCATGTGAAGGATTCGGAGAAATTTAAAGAGATGACCACATGGTTTGTCGATAATCCAGGTCAGTTATTTTCTCTTGGTTCCCATGATCGAACGCATTATTTTTTCCGAACAAGAGGGGATCGTGTTTCAAACGAAGCTGTCCGTATTGGAAAAGATAAGGATGAGACAAAACAGGTCTTAGCAAATGCAGGTGTAGCCATACCAGAAGGACGTCGCTTCACTGCAGAGAATACAACGCAAAACATAGTAGAGTATGCAAATTCGATTGGCTACCCAGTAGTCATCAAGCCAACCGACGGAAGCTTTGGTAGAGGGGTCATTACTAATATTACAAGTTCCGGTGAGTTGGAGCATTCCCTCAGTTTTATAAAAGAAAGGTACAATTACACAGATATTATATTAGAAAGATATGTGCCGGGTAATGAATACCGCTTGTATGTAGTAGGAGACCAGGTAGTTGGAGCTATTCATCGCATACCAGCTAATGTGCAAGGTGATGGTATTCACAACATAAAGGATCTAATTGATTTAAAGAACGAGGAAAGAAGCTCGAATCCCAGATTAATAAGTTGTCCGATACAGATAAATCAAGAACTCGTTAGCTTTATAGGCAGACACGACTTTGCATTGCAAACAGTTCCAGCTAATGGGGAGCAAGTCTTTTTAAACGATAAAAGCAATATATCCATCGGGGGAGATCCGATAGATGTATTGGATGATTTGCCTGAAGGTGTAAAACAGAGTGCAGTAAAAGCAGTTGCATCTGTAGAAGGTTTGCCTCATTGTGCAGTTGATTTAATAATAGACGACCAAACTCAAACAGGAGTGGTAATCGAATTGAACCCTACTGCGCAAATTGGAGCATTATTATATCCACTAAAAGGACAGGCACGTGATATACCAGCTGCTATTATTGATTATTATTTTCCAGAAACAGTGGATCAGCAAATGAATAAGAAGCAAGCTTATTTTGATTTCCATGACGTGCTTGACCCACTGCAATCAAGAGATGCATCCGTTACTACTGTTACACCAGCACCTAAGGGAAAACTGTTTACAAAGAGGTATATAGTGAGCGGCGAGGTTCAGGAAATTGGTTACCATCGTGGCTTAAGGAAACAAGCGTTTGAGAGGTTCTTACATGGCTTTGTAATGAACTTGGAGGATGGCAATATAGAAGTTGTGGTTGGTGGAACGGATCAAGAAATGGTGAATGACTTTAAGCAGGCATTCTGGGAAGATGACGAACGTGCAAAAGTATTTAATGTGAGAGAAGAAGAGCATACCGAACCAATCAAAGTTGGGTTTGAAATAAAAACAGATTTAAAAACACAAATAGAAGACTTAAAACGATACAAACAAGAAATAGAATTGCTTGACTATGGAATTAAAAGAGCAGAAGTACAAAATAGAAAGTATCAACAGAGTTTATCTTGGAAAGCAGCAAAACCGATCCGCGTACTAGGATCTATCTTCAAGAAAAACAAGCAGAGCTAATTATTCGGGAGGAATCATGATGAAGGAACAACAGGGCATTCATTTGCCTCAACTTCCAAATGAGATTGTTAAAAATGCGAGAAAAACAAGGCTGGACGCTTTCGCTGTTGCCTTAGAGGGCTGGCGAAGAGGGTTGAAGCTTAAATGGTATACAAAGGATTCTGAGCATTATAAGGACATGGTAATATTTGGTGTGAACCCTCCTGGAAGGTTATTCTCGCTTAGTTCTGAAGAAAGAACACATTACTTTTTTCGAACACGTGGTGATAAAGTTACCAGTAGCGCAGTAGAAATAGGCTCAGAAAAGGATGACACAAAAGAGTGGCTTGCGAAAGCAGGTGTACCTGTGCCACTTGGTAAAGGTTTTGAAGAAGATGCAACTGATGAAGAGATTATTACGTACAGTAAGACATTAAATTACCCTTTAGTCCTGAAGCCAACAAATGCAAGCCTAGGGAATGGAGTGGTAACGAATATAAACAGCGATGAAGCGTTGTTAAAAGCGATTAAGTACGTTCGTCATGACCTAGATTATCCGGAAGTCGTAGTAGAACAGCATGTAGATGGGAAAGAATATCGTATTTATGTTGTAGAGGATAAAGTCATTGCAGCCTATAATAGGGTGCCGGCTAATATAATTGGTGATGGTGAGCATACAATTGATGAACTTATTGGTTTAAAGAATAGGGAACGTCGAAAAAATGCCAGATTAAATAGTTGCTTGATCGAAATGGATGTTGAGATATTAGAGTTTATCCAAGCAGCTGGTTATACGCTTGAAAGCGTGCCGAAAAAAGGCGAGCAAATATATTTAAGACAAAAGACAAACGTATCTTCAGGTGGAGATCCAATTGATGTGACAGACACAATGCCTGAAGAATTTAAAACCATTGCAATTAATGCTATAAAAGCAGTGCCAGGCCTCTATCACGGTGGCGTAGATATAATTGTAAATGAGAATAGAAACCTTGATGCTGCTGCTGTGGTAATCGAATTAAACCCGACCGCCCAAATTGGTGGTGCATTATATCCTCTAAAAGGGAAAGCAAGGAATATACCAGGTGCTCTTATTGATTACTACTTTCCTGAAAGTAAAGGGATCGATACGTCGAGGTCAAACATTTACTTTGATCTAATCAAGATATTAGAACCTCTGGAGAACCGCTCTGCCCTAGAAGTGGAAGTAAGCCCTGCACCAATGGGAGAACTAACGATCAGAAGATTTGTCGTCTCGGGGGATGTGCAGAAAAATAGCTACCACCGTTTTCTTAAAAAGCAGGCTATGAATTTAAATTTACACGGTGCCATTAACAACATGGTTTTTGATGAAATTGAAATTATCGTTGGTAGTCCAGATAAGTCAGCCATCGCTGAATTTAAAAAACTAATAACCCAATATCCACAGGGATCTAAGGTGGAGAAAATTGAGGAAGAGAAGTATGAGTCGCCAATCACGATTGGTTTTGAAATTAACGAACGATATAATACTTCCAGTCTTAAATCAGTTCAACATGCACTGCGGAAGATGGAGAAGGAAATTACCAATCTTACGAGACAAAAGAATCGACTGGAAAAAGACAACCGGTATATTGAGCAAAGTACCTCATGGAAGTATACGGAACCATTGCGTAAAGTTGGCGCAATGGTTAGAAGCAAGAAGTAACTTTTTTGGTAAGATCTTATATTAAACCCAAAAGAGAAGGGGGATATTTATGTCAAAGGTTAACTTAGTCGCTACTGGAGATGTGTTATTACATTCGCGGATATATAATATTAGCAAAGATAAATCAGGTAAGTTTGACTTTACAAAAAAAATGGCTCCTGCTGAAGCTATCTTAAGATCTGGAGACATCTCAGTGGTAAATTTAGAATCTCTCGTTGCCGGGGAAGAATTAGGGTTGATGTCGTTCCCTAAATTCAATAATCCCGTAGAGCTGGCTGAAAACTTAAAATCATTCGGTACAGATATCGTTACCAATTCAAACAACCATACAATGGATTTAGGTGAAGAAGGCGCTTTAAAATCAATTGAGAACCTTGATAAAATTGGGTTACCGTATGTTGGTTCTCATAAATCAAAAGCGGACCAAAAGGAAATAAGAATTATAGAAAAAAATGGTATAACATGCGCTTTTTTATCTTATACTGCTGTTACATTAGGGAATAATGCACCAAAAGGTAAAGGATATTTACTAAACACGATCGTTAAAGGACAAACCAAGTTTGTACGACAAGATATTGAAAGAGTAAAAAAAGAGAAAAATCCAGACGTGGTTATTGTGTCCGTGCATTTTGGTAGAGAGTATCCATTATACCCAGTAGCTGCTCAAAAAGAAATTGCTGCATCTATCTCTGATGCAGGGGCAGACATCATAATTGGCCATCATCCACACGTTCTTCAACCAGCTGAATGGATTTTAAATTCCCGAGGTAAGAAAACATTTGTTATTTACTCATTGGGTAACTTTTATTCAGGACAAAAAGGGTTATATCGACAAATAGGTGGTGCACTGTCACTAGATATAAAGAAAAAGGCTGGTGGTGCTGGTATAGAAATATTGAACCCAAGCCTAAAGCTTACCTATGTGGATGCTAACAGGAAAAAGGGCTACCAAATGCACAACTTATTAGAGTTTATTGAAAAAAACCCTTATATCGAAACAGAACATGGAAAGTTTGATTCACTCGAGGTTTATAGTGAAATTTCGAATAGGTTTAAAGACTGGATGCCTGAAATTGATATAAAATAGAGAAAATGTTTTCCAAAGCAAAAAGCCCATATCTCCTTTTTAAGATACGGGCTTTTTCTTTATGCTGTCTTAACGTTTGCGTAATTCCATAAGCTTTCGAATAGGCTTCGTAACCTTCCAAGAGGTGCTATCCTCCATTTGTTGCAACCGTTTCTTAAGTTGCTTGTTTTGCCTTTCTGTAAGACGGGACAAGTTCTCCGATTGCTCGTGTTCGCTTAGTTTACGAACAAGTTTTTGGTAATCAGTTTTTAACTCACTATACTTAGTTGCATACGATTCAATCGTGCTATTTTTAGCTGAGGATTTACTCGATATTTCTTGGATATCCGCATCAATATAGAAGCCATGCTTTATAGGACTTTTTCTGTTTTTCTCTTCCATTTTGATACTTGAGAAGTTCTTATCAATATACTTAGTAAGTTGGTTCTCAAACTGCTTAATCTTATTGCTATTCGCACCAACAATGATTGCCAGTTTCCCGTCTGAAAGAGCTTTTACATACCCGTTCACCTGGTTATTGTATGCCAATCTATGAACTCTCAGAGCAAATTTCTTATTGTCTGAGCAATTCGTAATGACATATCTTTTAAGGACGAGTGGGCTATTAGGGATTCTAGGAAGCTTAATCTCGGCTGCTGACCTTGACAAACAAGCGTTATAAACAAAGTCGAAATCTATATAGAGCTTATTTGCCTCCTCCCTGTTATAACCCTTTGTCTCAGGGAAATAATAATCCACTATATATGATGGGATATCCTGTGCGTTACCTTCCATTGGGAAAAGATGCTGTGTGATATGAGCTCGGGAATTCAATTCAATAATTACACCAGTATCTTTTTCCTCATCTACAATCATATCTAACCCACAATGAGGTAATGATGGAAAGCTATTTGTAGCTTCAATTGCTATCTTTTTAATGTTACTTGAAATTTGATCTGTGGCATCAATTGAGTCTCCACCAGCAGAAACATTATTTTTTGTTTTTAAATAGAAGATTTCGCCTTCTGGAATAATAGATTGTAGTGTATAGTTACTTCTTTTCAAAAGTGTGTTTGTTTCAGAATCCACTTTAATTGGACGATTAGACAGTGAAGGAAGCTTTGTCCTTTCTTCATTCTTGTCTTTAATTAGCTGTTGAATTGTCCTTTTACCATCACCAATCACATGCGCTCTAACACGTTTAATAGCGCCGATTACTTCACCATCAAGAACATAGAGTCGATAATCAGATCCTTCAAAGTACTTTTCGAGTATGACATGGGAATACTTTAATTTTTGTCTAACATATAAGAGTGCTTCGACTAGTTCTTCCTTGTTTTGAATATTGCTCATTACACCTTTACCACCAGTTCCTGCTAATGGTTTAACTACAACTGGATAGCCAATTTCGTTTGCATATTGAATAATCTCTTCATCTTCTGCAACATCAGTAAATTCTTTCCCAATAGGCGTGGGAACATTGTTTTTTTGTAAGTATTCTTTTGTCGTTTTTTTGTTTTTTGTTAACTCTTTAGCTTCAACAGATACTAAATCTCCCCTAGTGACGCTGAAATTATGAAGTTTCTCTCCATTTTTCAGGGAGTAATAAGGCTCAATAGTACCTGATTTTTCTTTTACAATTTTAATAGAAACTTCGATACCTCTCCGCCATGCCTCCAGAATAATGCTATATGTGCTGAGCATATAATTATTTGCTCTAGGGGGAATACAATCAATTAAATGGTTTAAATAAATTTCACTTTGTTTACTCATTTGCATATCCTTTCTAGTCAATAAAAGACATTAAGGTTTATAAATACATAAAGCTATTGTATCACATAATGATTTTAAAACTGAATATTACCTATGTCTTATACAACATTTAGTTGGCATCTTGAGAATTTAGTAGATAGGAATAGTAATCTGCTTTAAGATTAGCTATTTCTCCCTCTGCAAATCGCATCCCAGGCGCCGAATTCACCTCGTATAAGTATACTTGACCGTCCTTATCAATACCTAAATCTAACCCCATAGAAACATTATGCTTTTTAAAGATCTTCTCAATTTTGTCAGGTAATCTAGTAGAGATGTCTTTAATAGAAGTTCTAATTTCCTTCCAATCCAATGGGTAATTTGCCTTTAAAAAAGGAGTAAGTTTACTAATACTACCGCCCTGAGATATATTTGAAACTACTTTATTATTAATCCCAATTCTAACTAAGAAAATTACTACTTGCCATTTCCCTTTCCCATCCTTTTCTAGTCGCACGCGGCAGTCGAATGGATGGCCAGCAACGGTTTTCGAATGAATGTATTTTTGAAATAGATACCGCTTTGGTTTAATTTTTTCTGTGAATAATTGCTCAAGCTCCTCAAGACTTACAATAGTCTCTGTTTCTCTCTCAGTAATCATATACTTATTATCTAAATAGGAGACAAGGTAAATTCCTTCGCCTTTTTGTCCTATTCTAGGTTTTAGAATAAGGTTCTTTTTCTCTTTTAAATGGATTAAAAAGCCTGAGAAGGAGTCTATTTCTATTGTTGGTATTAAAATATGTTTGAATTCACCATCTTCCTCTAACTGTTTATTTACTTTGCTCTTGGTTCCATAACTACCATTAGAAAGTAAAAAGCATTTAGCTTTCAAAAACTTGGTAACTTCCTTATATTTAAAACAATATGTATTAAGATCAATATGGTATGGCAATGGTAGTTCACTTTCTTGCCATTTGTTGTTAATAAGTATTTTTCCATTCACTGTTTTACTTGACATATTTACATCAGTAGGATGGCAGTATATGACCCGTACACCATAGTAGGCCGCTGCCTTGCTAAGTAAGCTTACAAATTTTCCGGGTTCTTTGTAATTTCGCATGTAACATATATCCATTGATACATCTCCTTAAACCAACCAGTTTTCTTTTGGTCTCTTTTATTTGTACTACTATTATAATTCGAAAATTTATAAAAAGTATAATTACAATTTTAAGCTAAATTCCATGCCACAGAAGGTTGTTCTTTTTAAGAAAAGTTAGGTAGCTTCAGATGGAGCCAGGTGAAAAACTTCTTTAATCATGCACATTTTTAAAACAGCTATAATCTCTCCCTATTAATTGTATCAACTCCTAAATTTTAGTGCCAATTGAGCCTGATCTGGACCCTTATTTAGAATGTAATATGATTTTAATCTACATAAGTTTGTTTTTCTGTTATGATAATTTTGCTATGAGTTTATATTAGTTAATAATTCATATATTTTTGGAGGGTTTCAGAGTGAAAGACAATCAAGAGGTCGAATTAATTCCTTATGTAACAAAGAATGTAGTTTCGGATATAACAGGCTTTAAATTATGCTCTTATTTGGTAGCGTTAGAAGGCTGGAGAAGAGGATTAAATCTTAAATGGTACAGTGATGAATCTCATTTATGTAAGATGGATAGGCTAAACAGTAGTACACATGGAAAGTTTTTCTCTCTCAGTACGGATAATAAGCACCATTTCTTTTTTAGATCAAGAGGTGACAAAGTTTCTAATAAGTCTGTTAGAATTTGTCAAAATAAAGAGAAAACAAAGGACTTACTAATAAAGAGTAATGTTCCAACCACTAAAGGGAAAATTGTTGATATAAATGATGAAAATATGACTGCTTATGCAGCGCAATTTGGCTACCCAGTTGTTATAAAACCTTTGAATGGAAGTATGGGAAAAGGTGTTTATACAAATATTAAAGATGAGGAAGAGCTTATAGAGGCAGTTAAAGATTTTAAGTCACGTTATAAGTATACAGAGATACTGCTGGAAAAATATTACCCAGGGAAAGAATATCGTATATATGTGGTTGGTGACAAGGTCATTGGTGCTACGAACCGGATACCTGCAAACGTATTAGGTGATGGGGTTAATTCAATCGAGACTTTAATTGAAAATAAAAACGAGTTTAGAAAGACAAACCCATATCTCGCTCCAAAACCTATAAAAGTAGATTATGAAGTAAAACACATGTTGAAAAAAGACGGTTATGATCTACATAGCGTACCCGGCAAAGATGAGTTGATCTACTTACGGGAGAAGAGTAATCTATCTTCAGGAGGAGACCCAATCGAAGCAACGGATGAATTATCCGAAGAAGTGAAAAAAATAGCAGTTGATTCACTTAAGGCTTTGCCATCTATCCCCCATGCTGGAGTAGATATTATTGTTGACCCTGAATCTAATGATAAGGGAGTAGTACTTGAAATCAACGCAACAGCAGAAATTGGCTTTCATCTGTTTCCATTAGAAGGAAAAGCTAAAGATGTTGCAGGAGCCATCATTGATTATTATTTTCCAGAAACAATTGGAGGAAATAGGTCAAACTTCTATTTTGATTACAATAGTACATTGGAGCCATTAAAAACTTGGGCTGTTGAAGAATTAAAAATTACAAACACACCATTAGGAGAATTATATGGGAAGGAGTATGTAGTTCAGGGGAAAGTACAGCAGGTCGGCTACATGAACTGGATTAGAAGACAAGCTCTTAGAAAAGGTCTTTATGGTTCTTCAACTAAAATGGACAAAGACAAAATAGTGGTTACTATTTTTGGGAAAGAGAAGGGAAAAGTAGAGGCATTTAAGGAATTATGTTATAAGGGATCTAAAAAGTCCCAAGTAAAAAATGTAGTAGAATCAGATATAGAACTTAATGAGCACCAACCTATCAAAGTTGGTTTTGAGATAGTTACGGCGCAAAATAATTAGCAGCAGATACTGCATGAAAAGCGGTGTAGAGGCTAAGATCGCATAATTATTCTTTTCAAAGCAAATCCGAACTTTAACCCGAATCTTAAACAAAGTTTGGGTTAATTCGGATTCTTTGTTGTTCAATAAATCACTTGAAAACTAACTATAAATTTATCTAGCTCAGTTAATTATTATATACTATGACGATAAAATGTATTGCATGTACCAACCAAAATAAGGAATGTAGGAAAGAACTAGGAGTGAAACGATGCTTATTGGAATAATGACAAACTTTAAAAAACCAACTAAACTAGCTAAATTAACCACCATGATGTCGCATTATCATAATATCGAGATTATCTATCTGACGCCAAATAGCGTAGATCAAAAAAATGATAAAGTTAACGGAAAAATGTTTGTTAATAATAAATGGGTTAGCAAAACAACAAATATCCCAGCTTTTATAGACGTTGTTCCTTATTGTTTCAAGAAAGAAAACAAAGAAACAATGTCATATTTAAAGGAAAAAACCTTCCTATCAGATGATCGTAGTAATGTTCTTAGTAAGTATCGCTTACAACAAGAGCTGGAAAATGATGAAAGCTTTTCCGCTTTAGTAATACCAACAAAAAAAGCGGAGAGTTCTGATCAAATTATTGAATTTCTTAAACTCCATAGCTCTGTTGTCATGAAACCTATCAAAGGGATTCGTGGAAGAGGAGTCTATATATTAGGTCAGGAAAATGGTGAGGATAGTGTATATACGCTTGGCTATCAAAAGGAAAAGAGGTCTTTAACAAAAGAAGAATTTGATGAATTCTTTGAAGAAAATATCAAGGATAAGTCATTCATCGTTCAAAAGCATGTTTCTTCTCGAACATTACAAGGTGACCCATTTGATTGTCGTGTCCACGTAGAAAAAAATGGACAAGGGAAATGGGAGAGTGCAAAGATCTATATAAGGATAGGAATTGGCCAAAGTGTGATATCAAATGTCAATCAAGGAGGCGGCATAAGTGATGTTAAGCAATTTCTTCAAGCTACTTATGGTGAAAAGTGGAAGCCAATATACCAAAGTTTTGTAAGGATTTCCAAAACTTTGCCGTACAAAATAGAGGAAATTAGAGGCACCCATATTATGTCACTAGGTTTAGATGTAGGGGTGGATAGGGATGGAAGCTTGTATCTATTTGAAGTAAATGACGGACCGGCCACTAAATCGTTGGAAGCGGAAGTTGCTATCTTAAGAAGTAACTATTACAAATTCATAGTAGAAAACGTATTAAAGAAAGATCTAACCGCCAAAAAGGTAAAAACAAAAGCTGAAAAGCAAAGAGATCTATATATGAAGCGTAACAAAATGCTGCAAAAAGAAGTGAACTATTACAAGAAAAGATACTCCACTCTTATACAAAGTACTAGCTGGAAGGTGACAAGGCCTTTACGATGGGTTGGAAAATTGCGAAAGTGAATCAGGTATGTGAATTTGCCTCGCCATAAAGTTTAAATACATGATAATAGGTATTGAAAAACCTCCCTGAGTAACCGATACTAGAATAGTAGCACAAATTACATCAAGGAGGTGAAACTAAAGTGAGGAACAGAATCATTTTAATAGCATTTGTAGTCTTTTTATCTTTTTTCCACTTTAGTCCAGAATTCACACAGGCAGCCGAGAAGACAGATAATCAGGAAATAATAGCTGAGGAAGAAACGGCCAATGATACGGCTGATTCTTCGGAAGAAGTTGTTCCTAAAGAAGAGGTTACAACAGAGGAGGAACAGACTACAGAGCAGTCATCCAAATCCTCCGAGGATCCTAATACTGTTGACAAAGATGATGATACCGATAAAGCAGAACCCATTCCTGAGACTGAGCCGTCAGAGGAACAAGAAAAAGAGGGCTCTGATGAGGAAACAGTCGCTGAAACGGAAGAGAAACCAGAAGTGCCCCAACGTTCTGTCATGCAAAAGAGTGCGATTGAAACTACTCCAGAAGTGTTGGAAGTAGGAGTGAGTCACCCTTCTGTAATCACCCTTAAAGAGAAACTTAATGCAATAGGATTTGACGGTATTTTAGAGACAGAATACTATGGGAACTGGACAAAAAATCGTGTTGAAGATTTTCAGTCAAACTATGGACTTCCGGTAACAGGAGTAACTGATACAGTAACGCTTGAAAAGTTGGACGAAGTGTATGAAAGCCCATTTCAATATGGGGAAAGACATGAAGAAATAGTTGACTTGAAAGAGAAACTAAATAAAGCTGGCTTTGGTTACATAACGGTAACTACTTATTATGGTTCTTTTACGAAAAAACAGGTAGCACAATTTCAAGAGTATGTTGGCTTAAAGTCGAATGGAATTGCTGATGCTTATACACGTCAAAAGCTGGACGAATTACTAGAGGCAGGCTATCAAGAAGGTGATCGTCATGAAGCGATTAGCGACATGAAGGAAAAGCTAAATGCCTTGGGGTTCGGCAATATCCTCGTTACAGATTATTTTGGTAGTTTTACGACAAAAAAAGTAACAGACTTCCAAAACTATTATGGTTTAGAAGTAACAGGAACAGCTAATCAGGAAACCTTAAATAAGCTGGATGCTCTAATGGACACGCCATTCCAATACGGTGGCAGAGATGACGCGATTATTCCGATTAAGGAAAAGCTAAATGCTCTAGGCTTTGGCCATATAACAATTACGAGTTATTATGGTGCATTTACAAGAAGCCAGGTAAAAGACTTCCAATCCTACTATGGCCTTGTGGAAAATGGCATTGCGGATGACCCAACTAGAAACAAGCTGGATGAGTTGATGGCTACACCGTTTAAACAAGGAGAGCGCCATAAAGACATCCCAGCATTAAAACAGAAGCTTAATAAACTTGGCTTTGGTGTCATAAAAGTAACCGATTACTATGGGGCGTTTACGACCAAAAAAGTAAGAGAATTTCAAGAATTCTATGGTCTCAAACCAACGGGGATAGCTGATGCTCTAACTAGAAGTAGTTTAGAAGGTTTATATAATAAAGGATTTAAGCAGGGTGATTCGCATCCTGTTATGAATGAATTTAAAGAACAGCTAAACAAATTAGGATTCGGAAAAATAAAAGTGACGGATTATTTCGGATCTTACACCACGAAGAAAGTAAAAGAATTCCAAACGTTCTATGGCCTGAACGTTACTGGAAGGATCAATGCGGAAACAATTGACAAACTGAACAAAGCTGCAAATAGTTATTACAGCTATGGAGACAGACATTCGGAGATTAAGGAAATAAAGAGAAGGCTAAACGCTGTAGGGTTTGGCAATATCCAAGTAACGAGTTACTTTGGGACTTATACCAAGAAGAAAGTAAGTGATTTTCAACAATATTACGATTTACCTGTATCAGGAAAGGCTGATCCAGTTACAATCAAGTATTTAGAGGAAGTTTATAATACTCCATTTCAAGTCGGACAACGTCACGAGGATACACCTGGTTTGAAAGAAAAGCTAAATCGTTTAGGATTTGGGAAGATTACGGTCACAACATTTTTTGGAAACTACACAAAGCAGAAGGTAGAGGACTTCCAAGCACACTATGGTTTAGTAGAAAATGGTTTAGTTGATGAACCGACGTTAAATATGCTGAATAAACTTAATAGTACTTCCTATCAAAAAGGAAAAAGAGCCAGTGGCATTGTCACTTTAAAAGAGAATTTGAACGCGATTGGTTATGGTACAATTAAGGTGACAGACTACTATGGTAGCTTTACAGAAAAGAAAGTGAAAGAATTTCAGAGAGATGTTGGACTACCAGTTAGTGGAATAGCTGATAAGATTACAAGAAAAGAAATAGAAAAACGCATAATTAAAGTATTTTTGGACCCCGGGCATGGCGACCATGATCCCGGTGGAAGAGGCTACGGTTTAAAAGAGAAGGACGTTGTGCTTGATATTGGACTTCGTGCTTCCGAGTATCTTTCTTCCAGATACTATGGTGTGACTGTAGGAATGTCTAGGACAGCAGACGAGTTTATTGAGTTAGAAGATCGAGCTTCCATGGCGAATAGTTGGGGAGCGGATTACTTTGTAAGTCTTCACACGAACGCATTAAACGGAAGTGCAAATGGCTTTGAAACATTTATTCACGATGGGAAAGTCTCAGAAGAAACAAGAGAAAGACAACGAGATATTCATACCTATCTTCGTGACAAGCTAGGAATAAAAGACCGGGGAATGAAAGAAGCTAACTTTAGCGTTCTACGGAATTCCAACATGCCAGCACTATTATTGGAATATATGTTTATCGATAACACAGTAGAAAATGCGTTATTGAAAAACAGCAGTTACAGGGATTGGTTAGGAGAAATAACCGCAGATGCTATTGCAAAATCATTTGGTCTAAAGAGAAGATAATTTTAGTTACCCTTTTGGAAATATACCAGAAGGGTTTTTCTTTTGTGTATAGAAACTACTACAAAAAGTGACAATTTTATACAAAAAAGGCTTGATATCTGTTAATACTAATACGATACTAGAATAGTAGCACAAATTTAATAAAGGAGGTGAAACTAAAGTGAAGAGTAGAAATAGTTTAATAGCATCTGTTGTCGTTCTTTCTTTTTTCCACTTTAGTCCACAAAACATAGAAGCAGCCGAGGAAACGGTGGATGTGAAAGAGGATAGTCAGGAGGTAGTAGAAGATGAATCTGTTGAGGGTAACTCAGAAGCTACAGAAGAAACTGTTGCAGATGAGAAAGCCACAACAGAGGAGAATCAGACTACTGAGCAGCCATCAGACTCCTCTGAAGATCCTAATTCTGTCGAAGAAAGTAATTCAACTAGAGGCGAGCCCCTTGCTGAAGATGATCTATCAGGAGAACAAGTAACTGAAGAACCTGTTGATGAAACAGACGCCGAAGCGGAAGTGAAGCAAGAAGAGTCCCAACGTTCTGTCATGCAAAAGAGTGCGGTTGAAACTCCAGAAGTGTTGGAAGTAGGAGTGAGTCACCCCTCTGTAATCACTCTTAAAGAGAAACTTAATGCAATTGGCTTTGACGGTATTTTAGAGACAGAATACTATGGGAACTGGACAAAAACTCGTGTTGAAGATTTCCAGTCTAACTATGGTCTTCCGGTAACAGGAGTAGCAGATACAGTAACTCTTGAAAAGTTGGACGAAGTGTATGAAAGCCCATTTCAATATGGGGAAAGACATGAAGAAATAGTCGGATTGAAAGAGAAACTAAATAAGGCTGGCTATGGTTACATAACGGTAACTACTTATTATGGTTCCTTTACGAAAAAACAGGTAGAAAAGTTCCAAGAATTTGTTGGTTTAGAACCTAATGGGATAGCTGATGCGTACACTCGCCAAAAGTTAAATGAATTATTGGAGGTAGGCTACAAGGAAGGTGATCGCCATGAAGCGATTATTGACTTGAAAGAAAAGCTGAATTCCTTAGGATTTGGTAAGATTCTCGTTACGGACTATTATGGAAGTTTTACAACCAAGAAGGTAAAGGATTTCCAAGGCTACTATGGCTTAGAAGAAACAGGAACAGCTAACCAAGAAACATTGGATAAACTTGATGAACTAGTCTCCAGTCCCTTCCAGTTTGGGGGCAGAGATGAAGCAATTATTCCAATGAAAGAAAAGTTGAATAAACTTGGTTTTGGTCAAATTACAGTAACCGACTATTATGGTAGCTTCACCCAGAAACAGGTGAAAAAGTTCCAGTCCTATTACGGCTTAGTAGAAAATGGAGTAGCTGACGAGCCAACAAGAAGCTTGTTAAATGAGTTGGATTCCACACCGTTTCAACAAGGTGAAAGCAATGAAGAGCTACCTGGACTGAAAGAAAAATTAAATCGGTTAGGCTTCGGTAACATTCTTGTTACAGCGTACTATGGAAGTTTTACAGAGAAAAAAGTACGTGATTTTCAAGAGACTTATGGATTAGTAGTGAATGGAATCATTGATCCAATAACGCGTGAAAAATTAGAAGAGTTATCAGTAGCTGGCTTCCAAGAAGGTGCAAGACATGAAGGAATTATCGATTTAAAAGAAGATCTTAATCGATTAGGGTTTGGCAACATTCTTGTCACTACTTATTATGGTAGCTTTACAGAAAAGAGAGTAAAAGACTTCCAACGTTACTATGGTTTAGACGTAACCGGAATAGCGGATGATGCGACGTTTAACAAAATTAACGATTTACTCTCTAGTCCTTTCCAAGAAGGTGAGCGCCACGACGAAATTATACCTCTTAAAGAGAAATTAAACTGGCTTGACTTTGGATCTATCACAGTTACTGACTATTATGGCTCCTACACAGAGAAAAAGGTTAGAGAATTCCAAAGTCATTATGGACTCCCGGAAAGTGGTATAGCAGATGAGCAAACACGAAAAAAGGTCAATGAAGTGCTTGAATCTACTTTCCAAAAGGGCAAAACTCATAGTAAATTCATTGAATTGAAACAGGGTTTAAACCAACTTGGTTTTGATGGTATTAGCGTTACAACCTACTATGGAAGCTTTACGGAAAGAAGAGTAAGCGAGTTTCAAAGCTACTATGGTTTACAAGAAACAGGAAAAGCAAATTATGAAACACTTACTATGCTTGACGATTTTCTTAGTACTCCTTTTCAAGAAGGAGAAAGAACTAATGAAACGAGTAACATAAAAGAGAAGTTAAATAGTGTCGGATTCGGTAATATTCTAGTAACTGATCTATATGGTTCTTTTACTGCAAAGAAAGTAAGAGACTTTCAGCAATATTATGGATTAAAAGTTAATGGAATTGCAGATCCTGTTACTCTTGAAAAGCTTAATAATGTCTATACTAGCCCTTACCAGCATGGAAAGCGCCATGATGATATGATTAAATTCAAAGAAGACCTGAACAGGCTTGGATTTGGTCAAATTAGCGTAACAACGCTATTTGGTAGCTTTACAAAGCAAAAGGTTGAAGAATTTCAAGCACACTACGGGCTTGTTGATAATGGAATTATAGATTCTGTAACTTCTGCAAAAATAGCGGATATCATTAACAGTCCATTTCAAAAGGGTAAGCGTCATAGTGAAATTCCTGCTATTAAAGAGAAATTAAATAGATTAGGATATGATGGAATTAGTGAGACAGAGTATTTTGGTAGTTATACCGAAACAAGACTTAAACAATTCCAAAAAGACCAAGGCCTCGCCGTTAGCGGTATTGCAGATCCGATAACATTAAGTGTATTAGAGGAAGCCTTCGAGTCAAGGGAAGTCGAAACGGTTATACGTTATGACGTCACGCTTGAAGAAGCATTGAACAAGCAAATGAGTCAACTTCAGCAAACAGATAAGTACCGAAACGATCCAGCTTATATTCACCGCAATTATGTGGATATTACTGAAACAGGGATTATTACTGGAAGCAGTGTAAACGTAAGAACGTCTGCAAGTTTAAAGGATAATTCAAATGTGAAATATACATTGAGTAATGGAACGGCTGTAACGGTTCTTAGTACGGTTAGTGGAGATACTTATTCAGGCAGCAACAAGTGGTATAAAATAAGGTACAATGAAGAGATCCTTTATGTTCATTCGTCACTCGCTGAACCAAATGGTTTAGCAGCGGTGACCACAGCCCGGGTAAACATCCGGTCTGCGGCCAGTAATGCTAGTCACGTCTATGATACGGTTCCAGCGGGCACGGTAGTAAACATTTTGGAACAAGGCGAAACATGGCATAAAATAAGTTATAATGCTTGGAGAAATCCTACTAGAGCAGATGTAGAGTATTATCTTGACCCAACTAATAATGATAAGTTCCAGCATCTTGTATTATCTGAAAGTGTAGAGGTTTCAGCAACTGAGCTTAATAGAGTTCTTGTAGGTAAGGGAGTCCTAACCGGGAAAGGTCAAGCCTTTATCGATGGTGGTAAAGAGCATGGAGTTAATGAAATCTATTTAATTTCCCATGCTTTATTGGAGACAGGACATGGAACTTCCCCGCTAGCAAATGGAACGCGCGTTGGTAAGGATAGCTCCGGAAACCTAAAGATCGTTACTTCTAGTAACGAAAAAGGATTGGTAAATATTAAAACAGTTTATAACATGTTTGGTATTGGTGCTATTGATGGCGATGCTCATAGGCAAGGTGCTTTTCGAGCATACCAAGAAGGGTGGACCACACCAGAAAAAGCAATAAGAGGTGGCGCCAAGTTTATAGGTGAAAGTTATCTTCATAATTCTTATGAACAAAATACGCTTTATAAGATGCGATGGAATCCTGCTAATCCAGGATATCCGCAGTATGCAACAGATATCGCCTGGGCAACTAAGCAAGTAACCAATATTAAAAATATGTATGATATGCTAGACAATCCGTTATTGAAATTTAATATTGTACAGTATAAGTAAACGAAACACTTTAACACCTGACGCCTGTTGTCAGGTGTTTTTTTTCTTTACCTTGTGGGTATACATTTTAATAATGATATATGTTAAAATATACTAGAGTTTGTCAAATAACTAGAAATATAAGCAGGTGAACATATGTGGAATATAACAGAATTAATTCTCGCTTTTATTATATCCTGTGTAACGACATTACTTGTTACGCCGATCATTATTAAACTAGTAACTAAATTAAATTTAATAGATGTCCCAGATGATAGAAAAAACCATTGTGCTCCAATACCAAGTCTTGGTGGTTTAGCGATCTTTATTGGTGTAGTGGCTGGATTTATATACTTACAGCCCTTTTCTCCGGAGATGAATGCCATCGTAATTGGAGCACTAATTATTTTAGTGACAGGTATCCTCGATGATATTTTTGCTATACGAGCTTTATATAAGCTTGGAGGTCAGATTGCTGCAGCAAGTGTTGTGGTTTCTTCGGGGCTTGTTATTGAAAAGTTAACTGTACCATTTATAGGGACGGTCTACTTTAACGATTTTTTGGGCATTGTTCTTACAATTTTTTGGATTGTTGCTGCCTCCAATGCGATTAACCTAATTGATGGGCTCGATGGACTTGCGGCAGGGGTTTCTGCGATTGGACTTTCTAGTATTCTTGTAATGGCGATTCTTGATTACAGATTAGTTGTTGTCTATCTATGTACAATATTAATTGGTAGTTGTGTCGGCTTTCTCTATCACAACTTTCACCCAGCAAAGATCTTTATGGGGGATACTGGTGCTCTGTTCCTTGGTTACTCTATAGCTATTGTAGCCATGCTCGGTTTGTTTAAAAATGTAGCATTCTTTAGTTTTATTGTTCCTATTATCGTTATCGCTGTTCCGGTGTTTGATACGATCCTTGCCATTATACGTAGGTCGATTAATCATCAGGGTATTGCTACGGCTGATAACAAGCATATCCATTATCAATTGATGAAGATGGGGTATTCTCATCGGGGAGCTGTTTTAATTATCTATGCTTTTAGTATCTTCTTTGGGTGTATGGCAATTGTGTTTAATAGTGCTACGTTGCTTTCTTCCTTGGTGACGTTTGTTGTCATCGTTCTTGGGATTCAACTAATTGCTGAATTAGCTGGAATGACATATCATAATCGTCAGCCTATTCTTGATAGCTGTAAAAGTATCTTAGGGATAAAAAAACTTACTAAATAACTGAAAGAACGTACACACATGAAAATGTGTACGTTTTTCTTATGAAAAAAACTGCTAATCGCTAGAGGATTAGCAGTTTTTTATAGAATTAATTTGTGCTCGACGAAGTATTTGCTTCCGCGCTTTGCGCTGTGCCGTCTTCGGCATCTTCGTTTACTGTAGAGCTAGGTTTTGTTATTTCCAAGTGTTGTTGTAATAAGGCCTTAGTTTCTTCTAAAGCAGCTTGATCTAATTGCCAATAATACGTGCCTGCTGGTTGGTAGTCATGACCTTGCAGAGTAAGTGTTTCAATGTCAAGCTTAGAACCACTAGTGCCATAAGAGATAAAGCTCTTCATATGATCAAAGGACATATTAGTTGTCATATTATCTCCAACAGCTTCAATAACATCATCGTACTTTAAGACAGAACCAGCTGAAGCAGCTTTGCTTACAACTGCCTTAATAAGATCTTGTTGCCTTTTCCCACGTTCAATATCATTATCAAGCTTTCTAGTACGAGCTAATGCTAGTGCTTCTTCACCATTCAGCTCTTGTTCACCAGGCATCAAGTGAATGGAGCCTTTTTTATCCATTGAATTAGATTCTGTGAGTTCATATGGTACTTCTGCTGTAATACCACCCAATGCATCTACTACGTCGACAAAGGCATGGAAATTGACCTTAACATAATAATCAATTGGAATATCGAGCAGATTTTCAACTGTATCTATGGAAGCTTGAGGTCCTCCATAAGCGTGTGCATGATTTATCTTTGTTTCATATCCTACTTCAGGGATATAAACATAAGAGTCACGCGGAATACTTAATAACTTTACACTCTTATCTTCCTTATTAAGCGTAGCAACCATCAAAGCATCTGTGCGAGAACTACCTTCATTTCCTCGGTGTTCATTCTCATCCACACCCATAATGAGCACGGAGACATTATCTTCTGTGGGATCCACTTTCGTTTCCCGTAAATCCGACTTCTCTCTTCCATCGTCTTGATAGGAATCAGAGAATACAGAATCAGCTTTGGTGTAAAGGTAAGTAAAATAGCCAAGTGCGATGAAAAGAACTAGTGCAGGTATTAATATAAAATAAGCTCTTTTACGGAGCCTTTTCTTCCGTCTGCGTTTAACAACACGAGTACGTGCTTGTTTATTATTATCCATTTTTTGTTGTTCTCCTTTGGTTACTAACAAGTTGATAGAAATCATTCATAATATAGAAACCATTTTCTATTTTACTATGAATCCATTAATTCGTAAATGTATTTTTTGCCTTTTCAATGAGTCATCTTCCCTACTACAATATGAGACGAATGAAACAGAAAAAGGTTACAATTTTTTATTTTCAGCTCGTAGATCAGCCTTAATCTTTGTAGTGGATATTCCCATAGTCCTCGGGAGATATACAACATCACAATACGATTTTAAATAATCAAATTTACCTTCCCAGTCACTTCCCATCACCAAAGTATCAATATTATGCTTTTTAATATCTTCAACCTTTTGCTCCCAGGAATTCTCAGATATTACCATGTCAACATACCTAATAGATTCCAATATAGTTCTTCGCTCGTTAAATGTATAGTATGCCTGTTTGTTTTTAATCTTATTAAAATCATCCGTAGAAATACCTACTATTAAAAAATCGCCAATATCCCTAGCTTGTCTCAAAATATTGATGTGTCCAGGATGAATTAAGTCAAAAGTTCCGTACGTGATTACTCTTTTCACAGGTAATCCCCTCCGTATATGGTACTTAAACACATCATACCATATACGGGGCCGCATTAATAAGGCGAGACTGCAGTAAAATAGGAGCAATTAATGCTGCATAATTTTTAAATATCTATTTGATATATGATGGAGTTGTTTTTGATACAGTAGAAGTTACATTTAATCAGAAAAGCCGTTTTACCTGATAGAGTGTACATGTTTTGATATAATTAATAATGTCATAAAATTCGCAATGGATAATCACCTTATAAATGCGAGCTATAATGAAGTTGTTACGAGTTATTGCGGAATATGGCCTTAATAAATGTAGCTAATTGCTACGCATCCAGAAGGTGTTAAACCAAGGCAATACAGATAGCGACATTTTAGTAGGGAGAAGTACTTGAATAAACAGTTTACAAAAAGGAGGATAAACATGTCACAGCAACCGAATATTTTATTTATTATGAGTGATGATCATGCAGCACAAGCAATTAGTGCGTACAACAAGACTTTAGTTGAGACGCCAAACATTGACCGTATTGCAAAGGAAGGCAAGCGTTTTGATAATGTGTATTGTACCAATTCACTATGTGCGCCAAGCAGGGCAACAATTTTGACAGGCAATTACAGCCATGAAAATGGGGTGCGCGGGTTGTCAGAGCCATTTGATGGAAGACAGCAGACGTTTCCGAAACTCCTACAGGAAAATGGATATGAAACAGCCATTATTGGCAAATGGCACCTAGGCCAAGGCGGGTATAGTGATCCAACGGGGTTTGATTACTGGAACGTCTTTCCGGATCAGGGAGACTATTACGACCCTGTGATGAACGAGATGGGGGAAGATATAAAGAGAGAGGGATATGCCACAGATATTGTGACCGATCTCTCGTTAGACTGGCTAAGTAAACAAAAAAATGAAAAGCCTTTCATGATGATGGTGCATCATAAAGCGCCACATCGACCTTGGAATCCACCTGAAAAATATAAAGATTTATTTGCTGATAGGGAGTTTCCCGTACCAGAGACGTATCATGATGATTATGCTAACCGGGCAAATGCAGCAAAGAAAGCGGACATGCGCATTGAAGACTTGAATGAAGAGGATGTAAAAGGAATACCACCAGAGGGACTCTCTCCTGCAGAGGTAAAGGATTGGAAATACCAACGCTATATTAAAGATTATTTACGCTGTGTCGTCTCGATCGATGATAATGTTGGCCGGCTGCTCGATTACCTTGATGAAGAAGGTCTATCAGAAAATACGATTGTTGTGTATACCTCTGATCAAGGATTCTTTTTGGGAGAGCATGGCTGGTATGATAAACGGTTTATGTTTGAGGAATCTTTGCAGATGCCGTTTGTAATGCGCTATCCGCAAGAGATTAGGCCAGATGAGGCATCCACGGACATGATTATTAACAATGACTTTGCGCCAACCTTTTTGGACTACTGTGGGGTGGAGGCAAAAGAGAAGATGCAGGGGGAAAGTTTCCGAGCAATTGCCAAAGGTGAAAAACCAGCGGACTGGCGCGATGCAGTATATTATCGTTATTGGGAACATTTAACGATTCATAATGTAACCGCCCATTATGGGGTACGAACAGATCGGTACAAGCTTATTTATTATTATGGTGATCCACTTGATGTCATTGGAGCGGTTCCAAAACCAATAGAGCCGGAATGGGAGCTGTTTGACCTAGAGAAGGATCCGCTTGAATTAAAAAATGAATATGACAATCCGGCATACGCGGAGACGGTGATCGAATTGAAGGACAAGCTTAAGAGATTAAGAGAACAATATAATGAAACGGTCTAGTAGGATAGGTGAAATAAATGAAGAATACAGAAGTTCGCGGATGCTGTGCGGCATCTAGAGGGGAAAGTATAAAAAAGTCGGATCCTGTCCGTACGCCTTTCAGGAAAACAGGCAGGACTAATCCCCAGGAGGACATGATCCTGATTAAAGGCGGTTAGTTTTTAATGGGTACACAGGAAAAGGCAGGGTTTCCTGAAGATGGGGAGGGGCCAATTCGTAATATAAAGGTGAATTCTTTTTATATCGATCCCCATACGGTAACGAACGCATCGTTTGCTAGATTTATAGAAGAAACGGGTTATCGAACAGAGGCGGAGCAATATGGGTGGTCATTTGTCTTTTATAAACTAGTTAGTGAGGCCACGGCAAAAAAAGTGAAACAAAAAGTTGCGCAGACACCGTGGTGGCTTGTGGTAGAAGGAGCAACATGGGATCAGCCAGAGGGGCCGGATTCGAATATAGCTGATCGCATGGACCATCCAGTCCTCCATGTCTCCTGGAACGACGCCATGGCATACTGTGAGTGGGCTGGGAAAAGACTTCCTACAGAAGCGGAGTGGGAGTATGCCGCCAGAGGTGGACTCGAGCAGAAAACATATCCATGGGGAGACGAACTTACACCAGAAGGAAAGCATCAATGTAATATCTGGCAAGGAGATTTCCCTAAAGAAAATACAGAAGAAGATGGATATGTAGGAACAGCCCCGGCAGCCTCTTTTCCACCAAATGGCTATGGATTATACAACATGGCAGGGAATGTATGGGAATGGTGTTCCGATTGGTTTGCGACCAATATCCATAAGCGTGGTGGAAAGGATAACCCATCAGGCGCAGAGACGGGGACAAGCAAAGTCATGCGCGGAGGCTCTTATCTATGTCATGATAGCTATTGCAATCGCTACCGGGTTGCCGCCAGAACTGCAAATAGCCCTGATAGCTCGACAGGAAATATTGGTTTTCGTTGTGTGATGGATGTATAAGAAGGATTTTCACCGCATCCCCTTATGTAGGGGCGAGGATGAAGTGGAATTCCCTGTGTTTTTGGGGAGAGCCAGGGGGAGGAATTCTTGGCTCTTCTCCATTAAATTAGATGAAGATGATTCAATATACCTACTCTTAACTACCCCGATTCGACATATATGAGGGAAAATTCAGTTATATATACTCTTATCAGAAAGAGGTACATCCCCTATAATGAGGAATGAAACCAATCATAATCGACACATTGTTTGATGAGGTGTAAAACATGAGTTCTCTTTCAGTAATTGACAGGCAAATTACCGCCACAGAAAATACGCTTGATGGACTGGGGCTACAATTAAAAGCGAAGCGAAATGAAATAGAACGACTGGCTTTAAGTCTCACCCATTTATATGATTATATGGAAGAATACAAGTTAACTAAATCTAACCACTTGACCCCCAAAATAGTATACTCCACCTGGAAGGAAAAGCGGCCAGAAGTCTGGCGTTTTCAAGATTTAGAAGAAGTTCAAGCCAATCAATCCCCAATTAATAACGACCAACTAGTAAACACTATCCGGAATCTTAAAGAGAAAATTCGTGAAGAGAAGCAAGCTTTAGTCAGACTAAAAAAGAACATTGTGACATACGAAAATGAATTACACTATCTGCATTTTGAACGCAAAAGAAAATTATCATAGCCAGACCTCTCCTAATAAGGAGGTGTTTTTTTCTTGTCCTCACCCCCTCATGGTCCTTTTATTCGATTATTAGGGTGAAGGGAGGTGACAAACATGGCAGTAGCAGAATTAATGAATTCCTCATTACGGCTTGTTTTTGAAAATGGCATTGACGAAGATTCAGGCAATCCATCATTCAAGACAAAAAGCTTTACCAATGTGAAAGGATCAGCCACTGCTGATCAACTGTATGCCATTGCGACAGCAGTAGCAGCTTTACAGGAGCTTCCACTTTACAACATTGAACGAAATGACAGCTCCGATATCATCGAGGAATAATGGGAGCAAACATTAAAAGAAAGGAGGGGAAGGAATGAAAAAACTAGAGCTTAAATTCACTAACTTTGATGGAAAAACAGTCACGTACTCACTGGATCAACCTGTTGAACCAGTTGACACAGAAGCTGTCAATGCAGCAATGGATGAGATCATCACCCAAAATGCATTCACATCTACTGGTGGTGACATCGTTGCTAAGAAAAGCGCCCGCGTGGTCGATCGAACAGTAGAAGAAATCGATCTTGAACTATAACATTGGATTGGGAGCAGACCAGTGGCCATGCCTCTGGTCTGCTTTTTTAAAAGTAGCGGGGTGAGCGTGACTCTCTCTCTATCTACTTGGTTGCCAGGTTGAAGGATGGATTGGGAGAGCGAGCGTATACGAGAGGATTGGAGGTATTCAAATGGAAACATGGATTCCCTTGCTGACAGATGTCGGTTTTCCCATTGCCGTCACCTTTTATTTGTTGCACCGCATTGAAGGAAAACTAAACCTGCTCATCGAATCAATTCATGGATTACCAGGAAAACTGAGAGAATGAAGGAAACCGGAACTCCTTTTAGGGAAGTTCCGGTTTTTTGTGGGGGTGGTATCGGCAGGGAACGAGAGATTATCAGCCGAGGGCCAGAGGATATCGGCAGGGAACGAGAGATTATCGTACGAGAGCGAGAGGGTATCAGCCTAGGGCAAGAGATTATCAGCTAAGAGTGAGAGCTTGTCACCCTAGAGCAGTTATCACGGAGTTTTAACTTTATATAAATATGCTATTACTTGTGAATGGGATGGCTTTCTCTTGAGGGTACGTATCAATGGGAGGAGCATGATATTCTCTTGCACTGTTCTTACCAGTTTCCTCTAATTTTAATTGTTTTAAGAGAAGATAAGCTGTTTTGGAAGAGGAAATCCCCAATAACTTTCTGCACTCCTGATTGGTGATGGTAGATTTAAATAATAGAAAATGGTCTAAGATAACCTGTTTGTGTGCAGAAGGTGAAGTATTGTTACAGTTAGGGCACAGCCATTTATACTTTTTCCTCTGCATTTTGGAATCTGTACACTTCGGACAAGGAACACCGTTAATTAAAAAGTCAGGTGATATTTGGTATTTTTCAAGAAGGTTCGGTGTGTGAGGGGTGTGATGGGAAAGTAGTAATTTGTATAACTTGTTTTGTTCAAAATGGTTTATCTTTTTTTCATTATATTCTTCAAAGATTCTATCAAGGTGAAAATGAAGACTTTCGGAGTGTATAAGTTGGTTGTAAATTTGTGGGCCTTCTTGAATGTTGTGGATGGAAGTCGCTGGGTTACTCGATATGACTAGCGTGTCTATTGAAAGGCTGATTGAAAAGTTTTGTAGCCAAAATGCTAGGTTTCTCTTTTGCGTATTTGCCTGTTGAATGGGGTCCTTATAGACGGTTTTCTTACCATCCAAATGTTGCGTAAATTTCTTCTGATGTGAGTCATACCTTAGTTCACCTCTAAAATTCTTAATTTCTAGAATTACTAAATTGTAGGGAGTGATCAGGAGTGTATCAATTTGAAAGTAGTGATTGTAGTTGTGTAAAACGAAGAACCTTGATAATATATATATTTTCATCACGGAAATTCGAAAGCGTGTAGTCTACTCGTTTCTCTCCTAAATATCCTGCGTAATACTTTCCATAATCTTGGAGGAATATTTCATTATCTTTATACTCCTTCTTTAGCCTCCTAAATAAGGCCTCGTACGCTAAAAGTTAAAAAGACTTTAAGCGTTGTTTACCAATCATGTTAATCCCACCTTTCTGTTTTAATAATACATTCTTGATATAACCCAAAAATCCTTCCAATTTAAGCGTGTTTTTGGGAAATATTAACTAGGGGGGCGTGGGATCATCACCAGTGCAGTGCCACCATTGGCCAAGAAGTGGAGAGTATCGCCTTAGGGGGAGTGAACATCGGCCAAGAATTCATCGTCATCGCCATAGAGGTGAGGAACATCGGCCGAGAAGTGGAGAGTATCGCCTTAGGAAAAGTAAACATCGGCCAAGAATTCGTTATCATCGCCCTAGGGAAGTAAAACATCGCCCGATACACAGAACCGCCCCAAAACCAAAAGCCCCAAACCCCCCGCCCCCTCAATCATATTTGCTCAATTCGACTAAATTCGACAATTCCCGAAACCAACGCTACTATGTATCCTGGCGGTATTTTGCTTTTTAAATCACAATAATGTACAAATGTGTTCCACATATTTGCGATGAAAGCGTGTTCATCAGTTGAAATACGGTGCTACAATTAATTTTGAAAGAGGGGTTAATCATGAAACTTGATAACCGCAGCAACAAACTTCTTGAGGAACTGATAAGTAATCCAAGTGTTACAAGTAAGGATATTGAACAAAAGTATGGCCTGACAAGAAGGCAGCTGGGATACAGTATCACGAAAATTAATGAGTGGCTTACGGATGAAAAGCTCCCGGAAATTCAAAGAACGAAAAAAGGTTTTTTCATTATTGATCAATCTGTTTTCACGACGTTTTCTAAGGGAGAAATATCCAAACAAGAAGATACTAGCATTCTATCGGAAGAGCAACGAATGCATATGATCCTCATGATGTTGCTTAGTAAGGAAGATCTTTCTCTTGTTCACTTCACTAGCGAGCTAAAGGTGAGCAAAAATACAATCTTGAGTGATTTAAAGCAAGCTCAGCAATTTATATCAAACTACGGATTAACAGTCCGTTATACTAGAAGAGATGGCTATGTTTTAGATGGTGAGGAATTCCAGATCCGCAAATTGCTTCTACATGTTCTGGAAAAAATCCTTAGGCTGAAAAACGGAGCAGAACTTCTTTCCCGTCTAGTAGATATTAAGGCAGCGGAAGTAAAGGAAATTACCCAGCGAATAGAGTCCGTTGAAAAGAAACTGAATTTGAAGTTTACGGATGATCGAATGGCAACCATGCCGTATAGTCTGATTCTCGTAACGCGTCGGATTAAAAAAGGAAATTTGATCCGATCCTTCTATATCAAATATGAAGAGTTATCGGATACCAAGCAATACCATGCAACAGAAGAAATCCTTTATGACGTTGCAGACATTCCAATGGAAGAACGACTATTTATTACGCTTTATTTACTAACAACAAATGTGTATTGGTCTGAATTTTTAACAGAGGAAGCAATTCCTAATTTAATGGAAGCGCTAGATGATATGCTTCGCCTGTTTGAGAGAAGAGCCGTTATCTCTATTCGAGATCGCGAGCAATTACTGAACAAAT
Source organism: Oceanobacillus sp. GQ8 (assembly GCF_059758495.1). Classification (NCBI taxonomy): domain Bacteria; kingdom Bacillati; phylum Bacillota; class Bacilli; order Caryophanales; family Bacillaceae; genus Oceanobacillus; species Oceanobacillus sp. GQ8. The sequence continues at coordinate 703,902 of NZ_JCAXEV010000002.1, forward strand.
TGTTATTACATGTGAAGCCAGCATATTACCGGATTAAATACCAGCTTTCAGAGCTTAGTGATATGCAGCATACAGTCAGCCAGGAATTTATGGAACTGCATCATCTTGTAAAAAAATCAACGGAACCACTCGCTGAGCTAATTGGAATGCCCATCCCGGAAAGTGAGACGACGTACCTTACCATGTTAATTGGTGGGTGGCTGTCAAAGCAGGGGGACAGCATTCAGGAGAAAACCAAAGCGATTGTTGTCTGTCCAAAAGGGATCTCCGTTTCCAGACTGATGTATAGTCAGCTGAAGGAGTTGTTCCCAGAATTCATTTTTCTGGATACCTTGTCTGTACGGGAGTTTCAACAATATCCATTTGCTTATGATTTAGTGTTCTCTCCCATTGCACTCGAGACAGATAAGAAATTATTTATTACAAGTTCTTTTATGGAAACAGAAGAAAAAGCCCGATTACGCAAACAGGTAATGCTAGAGGTTCATGGCTATATCGCATCAGACCTTGATGTTGAGGAAATTCTAGCAATTGTCCAAAATCATGCAGAGATCACCAATGAAGTGCAGCTCTCTAAAGACCTTTACCGCTACTTGCATCGTGATGAAGCGGATGCAATAAGGAAGCAAAGGGACAAAGAGCCTGCCATGACACTAGCTGATTTTATAACACCTGAAACCATTACACTGCGGGATTCTGCATCCTCGTGGGAGGCGGCATTAAAAGTTGGGGCCGCTCCACTGCTTCGAAAAGGGGCAATTGATTCCGCATATGTAGAGGCAATGGTGGGAGAAGAAGAAAAAGACCCATATATCGTCATTGGGCCAAACCTTGCTATTCCACATGCAACACCAGAAGACGGGGTAAACGATGTTTCTATGAGCCTGCTTCGATTAAAAAAAGGGGTAGCTTTTACAGAAGATTATTCGATTCAATTGATTTTCATCATTGCAGCGGTGGATAAGAAAAAACATTTGAAAGCGCTAATGCAATTGATGAGGCTGGCAGGAAATGAAGCAGACCAAAAAGCGCTGATAGAAGCAACAGATAAAGAAACGGTTGTCAATATAATACAAAAATACGCAACCAACTAACGAGAGGAACAGGGGGCACAACATGAGTGAGATGTATTTTGATGATTCTATTATTCTCCTAAACTTGGAGGCAGATAATAAAGAAGAGGTGCTGACCAAGATGGGGCAGAACCTTCAGACACTGGGGTTAGTAAAGGATAGTTTTACAGACGCAATTATTGCTAGAGAAGCAGAATTTGCTACAGGACTTCCTACAAAAGGGGTTTCAGTTGCCATCCCGCATACAGACGTAGAGCATGTAAATCGCAAAACGATAAGTGTTGCGGTATTGAAAGACCCAGTAGATTTTTGCGTAATGGGTGACGACGAGGAAACCACGCCTGTAAAAATAGTTTTTATGCTAGCGATGGATAAGCCGCATGATCAATTGTCACTTTTACAAAAACTGATGCAAATCTTTCAGGATGAGGCTACATTGGCTTCCATCGTTGAAGCAGCAAGTGAAGCTGCTGTCATGCAAGTACTGGCAGACAAATTAGAATTCGACTTTAAAGGAGGTGAGTAAGATGGAGAAAAAGAAACAGGTTTTAGTAGCTTGTGGAGCTGGAATTGCGACATCTACTGTAGTGAATGGTGCGATTGAAGAGATGGCAAAAGAAAACAATCTGAAAGTAAATTTGGTGCAAATCAAAATTTCAGAAGTGGGTGGCTATGTTGATACAGCTGATTTACTTGTTACAACTGCAATGACAAAAACAGAGTATCCGTTTCCGGTAATAAATGCACGCGCTTTCCTAACAGGAATTGGTGTAGAAGATACAAAGAAACAAATTTTAGAGGAACTAAAAAAATAATTCATAGTTGATCCCGGTTCTTCCGGGATCAAACATTATTTGTTTGAGGGGGATGAACCATGCAAGGTTTTGTTGATGTTATACAGGGCTTTCTTGACTTAGGAGCTACGGTTATTTTACCAGTTGCAATTTTTCTATTAGGTTTATTTTTTGGGCAGAAACCAGGTAAAGCTTTTCGTTCCGGTTTAACGATTGGAGTAGCATTTGTCGGGATTTTCCTTGTTATTGACTTACTCGTACTAAATTTAGGTCCTGCAGCACAGGGAATGGTAGATCGGCTTGGTGTTGAGCTAAATGTCATCGACGTTGGCTGGCCAGCAACGTCCTCGATTGCTTGGGCATCTGTGGTAGCAGCATTTATTATTCCACTAGGCCTTGTTGTAAACGTTGTCATGTTATTGACGAAAACAACCAAAACCATGAACGTGGACATTTGGAATTTCTGGCATTATACCTTTATGGCAGCAATGGTATATGCGATTTCTGACAGTATTATTCAAGGATTGATCGCTGCGGTTCTATTCCAAATCGTTTGTTTGAAGGTTGCGGACTGGACTGCACCAATGATGAGCGAGTTTTATGAACTACCAGGCGTATCGATCGCTACAGGAAGTACGATTTCTTATGCACCAGGAATCTTCTTAGTTAAAGGGTTACAAAAAGTACCTGGAATTAAGAACTGGAACTCAGATCCTGAAACTATTCAAAAACGCTTTGGTATCTTTGGCGAATCTATTTTCATCGGACTATTCCTCGGGGCAGCGATTGGTGCACTTGCCGGATATAGTGTTGGTGATGTGATTGAAATTGGAATGGCGATGGCAGCCGTTATGGTATTGATGCCACGTATGGTTAAGATTTTGATGGAAGGGCTAATGCCTGTATCTGAATCAGCAAGAGAATGGTTAAATAAGCGATTTGGAGATAGAGAAATTTTAATCGGACTAGATGCAGCTGTTGCATTAGGACATCCTGCAGTTATCTCTACTGCTCTTATTCTCGTACCAATCACAGTCGTTTTAGCTGTCATTCTACCAGGGAACGCAGTACTGCCGTTTGGTGACTTGGCAACCATTCCATTTATTGTGGCATTCATTGTAGGGGCTGCAAGAGGGAATATCGTGCATTCTGTCATCGTAGGAACTGTGATGATTGCCATTTCGCTATACATTGCAACAGATGTCGCACCAATGTTTACCCAAATGGCGGAGAATGCAGATTTCAATATGCCAGAAGGCTCTGCACAAATTTCAAGTATTGACCAAGGTGGAAACATCGTAAACTATGTCATTTATAAATTTTTCTCCTTATTTAATTAAGGGTTAACCGTACAATTCAAGCATGGGAGGAATTAGCATGAAGGCACTAGTGAAAACAGCACAGGGCTATGGCAATTTGGAAGTGCAAGATAAGCACGTGCCGGAGCCTGGTCGAGATCAAGTGAAAATTGAAGTGAAGTATGCAGGGATATGCGGATCAGATATACACACGTATGAAGGACATTACAAAGTGGGTGTTCCTGTTACTTTAGGACATGAATTTTCCGGTGAAGTTGTAAATGTCGGAGAAGGTGTAACTGAATTCCAGGTTGGAGATCGGGTTACCTCAGAGACAACGTTCTATATATGTGGAGAGTGTGCTTATTGTAAAACAGGTGACTACAATCTCTGCAATCATCGAAAAGGCTTGGGTACACAGCAGGATGGTGGCTTTGCAAAGTTCCTCGTTGCAAGAAAAGAAAGCGTTCATAAGTTACCGGAAAACGTTGATTTTCAATCAGCAGCAATGACAGAGCCATTGGCTTGTACCTACCACGCTGTGGACAAAACAGAAATTAACCAAGGTGATGTAGTGGTTGTGATTGGGCCAGGTCCAATTGGATTGCTTACCGCACAGGTTGTTAAAAGTAAGGGAGCAACCGTTATAATCACTGGATTAACGAATGATAAAGTCCGTCTCGATAAAGCGAAAGAATTGGGCATTGACTATACCGTTAATACCCAAGAGCAGGATATTAAAGAACTAGTAAATAGCTTAACAGACGGCTATGGCGCCGATGTTGTTTTTGAATGTTCAGGGGCAGTTCCTGCAGCGAAGCAGGCACTTGATCTACTGCGCAAAAAAGGCCAATACGGCCAGGTTGGTTTGTTCGCTAAACCAGAGATTTCCTTTGACTTAGAGAAAATTATTCAAAAAGAAATCCGTGTTGTCGGTAGCAGAAGTCAAAAATCAGCAGACTGGGAACCATCTCTTGAGCTGATGAATAACGGAAGTGTTAACGCGAAGTCACTCGTAACACATGAATATACCATTGAAGATTGGGATGCGGCTTATCAGGCTATTAAAAGCGGCGAAGCAATTAAAGTGTTACTGACGCCGGTAGAATAAAGTGAACCTTCAATCAGTGGGGGTTTTCATTCTTCCCCCACTGATTGTTAGTTGAACGAATCGGGGTGTTAGCGTCCGTTTACACCCACTTAAACACCACGGTTTCACTTCTTGTTTTGAAGTGGGAGTCTTAAGGACGGTTGCACCGGGATAAATCGAGCCCCAGGTACCAGTGGGCTATGACTAATTAATGGAAATGAAGGTGATTTATATGATGGATACATTTTTGGATTTTATGATTGGTCCATTTCGGTCCGTTTCCAGTTTTTATTTTGAATATCAGGTAATTTTTAACACGATTTTAATAGGTGCTGTGCTTCTTAAGCTTACAACAAAGAAGAAGGATAAAGCAGCGAGTTAAAGTAATGGAGAAAGGGTGAGAGAATTGCGATCCCTTAAACTTTACGGGAAGCAAGATATTCGCTTCGAGGAAGCAGAAAAACCAGTTATAACAGATACAGATGATGTAATTATAAAAGTAAAAGCAGTCGGGATTTGTGGCTCTGACATATCTAGATATAACAAGCTGGGACCATATGTCGAAGGGATGATTTTCGGGCATGAGTTTTCTGGCGAGGTAGTCGAAGTTGGATTTAACGTCACCACTGTAAAGCCAGGAGACCGTGTTGCGGCTTGTCCAACTTTTTATTGCGGGGAATGTGAAAGCTGTAAAAAGGGAGAGCTTGCTAGATGTGAAAAGCTTACAGTAATTGGCGCGAGACACCCTGGTGCCTATGCGGAATTTGTTAAATTACCAGAAGAGAATGTTTTACCATTGCCAGATGAAGTCGATTTTGAGAGTGCAGCACTAGTAGAACCTTCCGCTGTTGTTGTACATGGTTTTTACCGGACAACAATTAGGCCAGGGGCTGAAGTTGCCGTCATGGGTTGTGGAAATATTGGGTTGTTGGCCGTGCAATGGGCAAAAATCTTTGGAGCGAAAAAAGTCTACGCCATTGATATCGATCCTGCCAAATTAAGTGTGGCGCAAGAGTTGGGGGCAGATGTGCTAATTAATCCGCTGGATAAACCAGCACATGAACAAATTCTTGAGCATACAAATGGCACAGGAGTAGACCTGGCCGTAGAGTCAGCGGGATCACCGATAACGTCAGCGCAAATCTTTTCTTTACCTAAAAAAGGCGGCGAGGTCGTATTTATGGGTATCCCGTACGCGGATATAAATATTGAGCGCTTCTTTTTTGAAAAAATCGTTCGCAATGAATTAAACGTATACGGCTCATGGAATGCCATTTCTTCTCCATTTCCGGGCAGGGAGTGGAGTACGACAATTCATTATATGGCAACAGGCCAACTTCAAATTAAACCAATCATTAGTCATCGCCTGGATTTATCAGCAGGACCGGAAACCTTCGATCGCATCATAAATCGAAAAGAATCGTACGGAAAAGTGCTTTTTTATCCAGAGCAAGGTTAAAACAATAGGGGATATATATTAAGAAACGTCCGAGAAGGGCGTTTTTTTGTATACATAAAAGAGGTTAAGGGAAAATAACGCTAGTCGGACGCCTGGGAGGAGGTAGTAGTTCACGGGCGATAAAGTGTTGCTGGCGGGCGAAGGTGCGGACTCACGGGCGATGCAGTAGTTCTCACGGGCGAAGGTGCGGGTTCAGAGGCGATGCAGAAACTCTCTCAGGCGAAAGGTACTAACCCATGACTTAAATCCTCAACAATCGTATCCCCAACTAACCATACATACCCCAAACCATCTTCCACAAATTTTGTCAACAAGTGTTTTGCCAAAGTTGTATTTAGATTACGTTGTACTACTTGAGTTTGGGGAATACAATTAGGATTGTGAAATGTTTTCATTTATTTATTCATTATAATTTGAGAGAGGGGTAACGAAAATGGCAGAAAAGAAAGGTTTTCGCGCCAAGGTACAACGCTTTGGCAGTTACTTAAGCGGCATGATCATGCCAAATATCGGCGCATTTATTGCGTGGGGGATTATTACAGCCTTCTTTATTCCAGATGGCTTCACGCCAAATGAAAGTCTTGCGGCGATGGTTGATCCAATGATTACGTACTTACTACCGCTACTGATCGGTTTTACTGGTGGTCGAATGGTTTACGATCTACGTGGTGGGGTTGTCGGGGCAACTGCAACAATGGGGGTTATCGTTGGTGCAGGTATTCCAATGTTCCTCGGCGCAATGGTAATGGGACCACTTGCTGGTTACATTATGAAGAAATTTGATGATTTGTTTAAAGATAAAGTAAGATCCGGTTTTGAGATGCTTTACAACAACTTCTCTTCCGGTATTATCGGAGCAATCCTTGCTATACTTGCTTCATTAGCAATTGGTCCAGTTGTAGAAGGTCTAAATAATGGGCTAGCTGCTGGTGTTGAAGCGATTATTGGTGCAGGATTACTACCACTTGCAAGTATTATTATTGAACCTGCAAAAATCCTATTCTTAAATAATGCAATAAACCATGGTATCTTAAGCCCAATTGGTGTGGAACAAGCAGCAGAAGCTGGAAAATCAATTCTATTCCTATTGGAAGCAAACCCAGGACCAGGTCTTGGAATCTTGCTTGCTTTCAGTATTTTTGGTAAAGGTGCATCTAAGGGCTCTGCTCCTGGTGCAGCACTAATCCAATTTGTTGGTGGTATCCATGAAATTTACTTCCCGTACATCCTAATGAAACCAATGCTACTTCTTGCAGTAATCGGTGGGGGTATGAGTGGTGTGTTCACACTATCTTTATTCGATGCAGGGCTTAGAGCTGCAGCTTCACCAGGAAGTATTATCGCTGTTTACGCTATGGCAACACCAGATAGCTATCTTGGTGTAACACTTGGTGTACTTGTAGCCGCTATTGTTTCCTTCTTAATTGCTTCCGTAATCTTGAAAACAAGCAAATCAGAAGAAGACTTAGCAGAAGCTACTGGCCAAATGGAAGCCATGAAAGGGAAGAAAAGTTCTGTAGCTGGTACATTAAACGCCGGTGAAACCGCTGAGGCAGATGCATTGAATCAAACGCCAGTCGATACAGAAAAAGACGCAGCAGAGGTTGATAAGGTCATCTTCGCGTGTGATGCAGGTATGGGTTCAAGTGCAATGGGAGCTTCTTTATTGAAGAACAAATTTAAGAAAGCTGACATTGACATTTATGTTAATAACCATGCCATTAACGAGATCCCGGATGATGCAGATATCGTTATTACGCATAAAGATCTTACAGATCGTGCAAAAGAAAAGATCCCAACAGCTGAGCATATTTCTGTGGAGAACTTCTTAAACAGTCCAAAATATGATCAATTGGTAGAGAGACTAAAAAAGTAGTAAGATAAAAAGTAGGGCAGGGGGTAACTCCTTGCCCTCTTATGTTTTTTAAAAGTCGAAACGGGATGTGTGCTGGTCGATGGTGTAGATCTCACGGACGAAGTTCAGGCTCGCATGGCCGATGATGTAGATCTCACGGGCGAAGTTGAGGCTCGCATGGCCGATGACGTAGTTCTCACGGGCGAAGATGAGACTCGCGCGGCCGATGGTTGAAGTCTAACGGGCGAAGTTGAGGCTCGCACGGCTGATACCACGTGCCAACGGTCGATATCCCAGCCGATACGGCCGATACACCGGCCAACTTGCTCGATAACCGCAAAGTTAATTTAATACGACACTATAAGGGAGGTGAATGGCTTGTATATCACAGCGCGGGTTCGGAGGATGCTTCAGGTTTTACTTCAGGCATATGAAGGGATAACAGTGAAGGAAATTGCAGCGACACTCGATGTTAGTGAGCGGACCATTCACCGAGACCTTAAAGAACTAGAGGATTTGGCAAAGGAATTCCAGCTAAATTTAGTAAAGCGTGCAGGTGTAGGGCTTTCGCTTGAAGGGAAAAAGGAAGATAAAGACAGATTAAATAAAGAGTTGATGCAAACAGCGGAGCTTGACCTTTCTTCAGAAGAAAGGCAGGCAGTCATTCTTTCCATTTTATTTGAGGCACAAGAGCCAATAAAACTGTATGCATTAAGCAGCGAATTACGTGTGACAACTGCTACCGTAAGAAATGACCTTGATCAGCTTGAAACGGAACTGGAGAGGTACAATCTGCAGCTTATCCGAAAAAGAGGCTCAGGTGTTCAAATCACCGGGAAAGAAGCAAGTAAACGCGCTGCGATCAGTAACTTGATTTCCCAATATGTGGAGCCTTATGATTTTATTAGCTTAATCAAGCAAAACATCCAGAAAAAATCAGGGATACAAACAGATAAAATCTCCAATCGATTACTTGGTCTAGTGGATGCTGATAAGCTGCATGTTATTGAAGAAAGAGTGGAACAGGCGAGACATGAACTGCCTAATGACTTGGCAGATAGTGCCTATGTGGGACTGGTTGTCCACTTGGCTTTGGCGATGGAGCGTTTAAAAAGAGGAGAAAAGATCCGCTTTGATCCAACGTCCTGGAAGCAGCTACAAGGCACAAGGGAATTTGCGATAGCCAAGAAAATGCTTTTGGATTTAGAAGTATCATTGGATATGGCCATCCCAGAGGATGAGATCGGTTATATCACGATGCATTTATTAGGTGCCAAGCTACGTGCTGATCAGAACTATCTCATTGAAGATACAAGTATGGATATCGCTTTTAAAGCAAAAGCTCTTATAGACCATGTTGGAAATCAATTGAATGTGGATTTAGCGGAAAATGCGGTCATGTTAAATGACCTAGTAGCACATTTGAAGCCGACCATGTATCGGTTGCAACAGGAAATGAATATAAAAAATCCACTCTTAAAAGAGATCATGAATGACTATCGCGATCTTTTTGACATCGTGCGGGCTGGTGTTTTGGAAGTTTTTCCAGGCATCTCTTTTCCAGACGATGAAATTGGCTATTTGGTACTCCATTTTGCCGCCATCCTTTTGCATGACGATAACAAGAAAGACTTACATGCCCTTGTTATCTGTTCAAGCGGAATCGGGACGGCCAAAATGCTTGCCACAACCTTACAACAGCGCATTCCCGAGATTAGACATGTGGATAATAAATCAATGTTTGATCTGCAGGAATTGCCGGTAGGTGGCTATGATATTATCGTGTCGACTATACCGTTGCAGGGTTTTGATGGAGAGTATATCTTGGCTTCTCCAATACTTACAAAGCAAGAAGTACACCGGATTAAGAAAGCGATCCGACAAAAAAAGTTAACCGTAACTAAGAAGCCAGTTAATAGAGAACTACAAGGCATGATTTCAACAGCTACTTCTGCAGAAGAATTTATTGGGAGGCTTCGGGGCGCCGAGGTTTATTCTCGAGTCATGTTACAGATCCTTGATCATTTTTCGATAAAGATCCTTGCGGAAAAACGAACTACGAAAGATATGCTGCATATCGTCTGCACAGAGCTGGCACAGGAGGGAGCCCTTTCTGATCCTAATCAAGTTTTTCAAATGCTTGTAGAACGTGAAAAACTGAGTGGACTTGGGATACCAGAAACGAAGTTAGGATTGTATCACACTAGATCAAATGGGGTGAACAGGCCGAGCTTCACGGTATACCATCTTGAACATCCGGTAACCGTAAAGGGGATGGATGATCAGGACATGCAAATGCAGACTATCCTGCTCATGCTGGCACCAGAAGAGACAGAACAGGAAGCGTTGGAGGTCATGAGTTTATTAAGTGGGATGATCATCCAGGGCAGGGAGCGGATTCAGTTGTTTGAATCCGGGGAAGAAGCAGCGATAAAGCAGCTTTTTATAGAGGAGTTTCAAAAATTACTAAACGAAAAAAAATTATTATAAGGAGTGCATCAAGCTATGGCAAAAGAAGTATTAAGCAAAGACAATATTAAACTAAATGTATCATTAAACAGCAAGGAAGAGGCAATTCGTTACACAGGTGGTATCCTAGCAGATAATGGCTATGTAGAAGCTTCTTACATTGATAAGATGTTAGAACGTGAAGAATTGACATCCACTTTTATGGGAAATAACGTTGCCATCCCTCATGGTACAGAGGATGCAAAAGGAATGGTTACAGAAACTGGTCTTTCCGTTGTAACAGTTCCAGAAGGCATTGATTTTGGCGATGGAAATATTGTTAAAGTTCTTATTGGTATTGCTGGTAAAGGTGACGAGCATTTGGAGGTCCTATCTAAAATTGCGATTGTACTTTCAGAAGAAGAAAACATTCAAACCATTCTTGATGCTTCTTCAGAAGAAGAGATCATCCGTATTTTCAGTGAGGTGAACTAAATGCAAGCCGTCCATTTCGGAGCAGGAAACATCGGGCGTGGATTTATTGGCGCCTTACTTTATCAAGCAGGCTATCACACCACATTTGTCGACGTAAATGATAAAGTGATTGAGGAATTAAACAATAAACAACAGTATAATGTTATTTTGGCTGCAGAAAACAAAGAACAGTTGACTGTGAAAAATGTTTCTGGGATAAATAGTATGCAAGATCCAGATAGTGTTGTTGCCGCTATTGAAAAAGCTGATATTGTAACAACAGCTGTTGGGCCAAATATCCTGCCAATTATCGCAGAGTTAATTGCCAAAGGATTACGTGCACGACTAGCTTCCAATCCAACGGAGCTGAATATTATTGCATGTGAAAACATGGTTGGTGGAAGTACCCTATTGAAAGAAAAAGTAATGGATCACGTACCAGCAGAAGAACAGGAAAAAATGGCTATGCTATTTGGTTTCCCTGACGCAGCAGTTGACCGTATCGTACCGAACCAGGTTAATGAGGACCTGCTTGAAGTATCTGTAGAACCATATTACGAGTGGGTGGTAGATCGTTCTGCAATCAAAGGTGAAGTTCCAAACATTGACGGCATTACCTTTGTAGAAGATTTAACACCGTATATTGAACGTAAGTTGTTCACGGTTAATACAGGGCATACTGTACCTGCATATATCGGACATTACATGGGCTACAAAACCATTAATGAAGCAATGCACGATGAAAAAGTACTAGAGATCCTAAGCGGTACACTAAATGAGTCAGGTGAAGCATTGATTCAAACTTACGGGTTTGATAGAGATGAACACCAGACGTATATCAAGAAAATTATTGGCCGTTTTCAAAACCCGTATATTTCCGATGAAGTAACGCGTGTAGGCCGTGGTCCAATTCGTAAACTCGGCGCAAAAGATCGCCTTATTCGCCCTGCTAGCGTGTACTTAGAAACAACAGGAAAAGAACCAGTATTTCTAGCAAAAACAATTGCTGCAGCACTTTCCTATCAATTTGATGAGGATGCTGAAGCAGTAGAATTGCAAGAAAAAATAGCACAGCAAGGATATGAACAAGCACTACAATCTGTAGCAGGCTTAGAAGCAGGAAGTCCTTTGGTCGAAAGTGTTATGAAGCAATTAGAAGAAATAAAACAATTAAAAGCATAGATGTAGATGAAGGCGAAAGCTCCTCCTTGGTGAGGAGCTTTTTGTTTTGGGATTGGGGGAGTCGTTTAGAGGGGTGCATCGGCTGAGAGAGTGAGCGCATCGCCCGAGAATGAAAGAATATCGCCTGAGAGAACGGCAGCATCGCCGGAGAATGAGAGAATATCGTCCGAGAAAGAGTGAGCTTCGCCGGAGAATGAGCCCATATCGTCCGAGAAAGAGTGAGCATCGCCCGAGAATGAGAAGATATCGGCTGAGAGAGTGAGCGCATCGCTCGAGAATGAAAGAATATCGCCTGAGAGAACGGCAGCATCGCCGGAGAATGAAAGAATATCGTCTGAGAGAACGGCAGCATCGCCCGTGAATAAGTAGACATCGCCGGAGAATGAGCCCATATCGTCCGAGAGCAAGCACCAACATCACAACACACCGCCCCCACAAAAAAAGCTCCAACCACAAGGTTAGAGCTTTCGTAATTTATTCTTTCACATGCTTCACAGATTCGCGCTCTACAAGCTCTGTTGAAAGCTTGTAATGGTTATCTGTTTTTTCGCCGCCTAACAGTTGAAAGATGAGGTGTGCAGCAAGGGCGCCAACCTCGTATTTTGGCTGTTTAATGGTTGTTAGCGGTGGAGAGACATATTCGGATAATTGGATATCATCATAGCCAATGATGGAAATATCATCGGGAATGCTGATATTGTTTTCTTTAAAAGCTTGAAGTCCGCCGACTGCCATCTCATCATTCGCGTAAAAAATGGCTTGAGGAAGGTTCCGCTGCGCGATAAGCAATTTTGTTGCCCGGTAGCCGCCCTCCCGTGTGAAATCACTGGCAATATCCCATTTTGATTGATAGGTAATATTGTAGTTTTCTAATGCCTTTCGATACCCTTTATACCGTTGCACGTTATCGTGAGAGGCTGCTGGACCGCTAATAAAAGCAATTTGTTTATGGCCATGATTGATTAAATATTCTGTAGCATGATAGCCTCCATGTATATTATCCACTTCCACATGGTAGATAGACTCATCTTCCAAATACCTATCAAGAACAACGAGTGGGGAGCCGTGCTGTGCTGCGTCAAGTGTAATAGCGTCACTAATATTATGGGCAAGAATAATCGCTCCATCTACACGTTTTTCTGTAAGGAATTTTACTGCAGTCGATTGTGCGCCGCCTATCGAACTACAAGCTATTAGATCATACCCATTAGCAGATGTGACATCCTGCACCCCTTGGATAAGGTCTGAATAGAAGGGTCCAGAAAGATCGCTCAAAAGCAGTGCGATGGTGTTTGTCTTTGTTCTTTTTAAGTCAGAAGCAAAGCCGTTCTTCTTATAGTTTAATGCTTTCGCCGCTTCTTCAACCCTTTTCTTTGTTGCCATACTTATTCTTGGACTGTTGTTTAAGGCGTAGGAAACAGTGGATATTGCGACCCCAGCACGTTTTGCTACATCTTTTATAGTTGCCATGTCATTTTCCTCCAACGATTCATTACTAACATCGTATCATACATTATATGCTAGGAATTACCTGAATTTTACCGAATAGGGAGCCACTTCAATATGTCCTGAATCTTATCATCCCAATACTCCCAAGTATGGTCTCCAGGTCCGAAATCGTACGTATAGTCAAGGTCCGTTTCTTTGCATATACGATGAAACCGTAAATTATGTTCATATAAGAAGTCTTCTGTCCCACAAGATTGATAAAGCTTTGGTTTTTCACTGGATGATTCATTTAACCGCTCCAGTTTATGGATTAGATCATTCTCTGTTTTGCTGACATCCTCTTCACCAAAAACGAGCTCCAATGATCGCTTTTTGTCACCAGGCTCTTTTCTAACATTTGCTAAATGGTATACCATATCGGTAACACCAGACATGCTAGCTACTGCTGCAAAGCGATCCGGGAAATTCAAAGCCCATTTCAATGCACCAAAGCCACCCATCGAATGACCTGCTACAAAGTTGTCCTCCCGTTTCTCAGAAAGGGGGAAGAAAGATCTGGCGGCAGCAGGAAGCTCTTCCGTTAAAAATGTCCAGTACTTACCGCCATGAGCCATATTTGTATAATAGCTGTTATCAAGGCCCGGCATAACGATGGCAAGCCCTTTGTCAGCGGCATACCGCTCAATAGATGTAGTTCTAAGATAGGCAGTGTGATTGTCACTGAAGCCATGTAGAAGAAATAAGGTTGGATATTTCTTGTTTCCTGTAGCGCCATCCTTAAAGGAAGGCTGTGGTAAAATGACGTTCATGGAAACAGATCGTGATAAAACCTCTGACGAAAATTCGCATTGAAATAGCGCCATGTCATTTTTCCTTTCTATTACGATTAGGAAAGAAGAAGGCTCGCCGCTAAGCGAGTCTCCAACTGTCCATCGTTTAGTTATTTTATCCCGCCGTAACGGGAAGTAAGACCTCTACCGGGTAAAGTTTTATTTTATACCAGATACGTTGAACCCTTCCACAATATGTTTCTGGAAGATGATAAAGATAATGAGTACAGGAACAACCATAAAGGTGGAACCTGCCATCTGCAAGCCGTAGTTTGAAACGTTTTGGTCTTGTAGTAGTGCAAGACCTACCGATAACGTGTACAATTTTTCGTCATTGGCGATAATCAATGGCCATAGGAAACTATTCCATGAACCGATGAATGTAAGGATAACCTGTACAGCAAGGATTGGTTTTGCCAACGGAATAATCAACTTAAGGAAAATATATATTTCGCCAGCCCCATCAAGACGGGCTGCTTCGATCAGGTCATCTGGAATGGTTACCATGAACTGTCGAATTAAGAAAATATTAAATGCTGCGATTAACCCGGGAAGAATAATCCCTGTCATGCTATTTGTTAAGCCAGCTTCGTTTAGGATTAAGTACGTAGGAATCATGGTCACCTGACCAGGTATCATCATGGTAAGAAGCACAACTGCGAACCAAATTTCTTTTCCTTTAAACTGAAACTTACCAAAGCCATAACCGGCCATTGTGTTTAACAGTAAACCGATCATGGAGAAAAAGACGATGACCAATGTATTGACTAAGTAAACGTCAAAGTTCAAATTTGTAAATAGATTTATATAATGCTCAAATGTTGGAGCATTTGGGAACAAGGTCGGCGGAATACTTAATACTTCTCTTTCATTCTTAAATGAGCTAAGTATCATCCAAACAAATGGCAATGATACAAGCAGACCGCCAATGAAAAGGACCGTGTTGATAATGGCACGTTCGAAATTATTTTTTAAATCCATGGAAGCCGCCTCCTTAATTATCTTCAGATTTTCTTAGTTTAAATTGTAAAAGTGTTGCTAGAATTATAATGATAAACAGAACGAATGATGCTGCGGCACCATAGCCAAATTCACTGTATTGGAAACCTTCTTGATAGATAAATAGAGCAAGTGAATTTGTACCATTCAAAGGTCCACCTTCTGTCATAACAAATGGTTCCTCGAAAAATTGTAACCAGCCAATTAGTGTTGTAACCACAACAAAGAAAGTAGCAAAGCTCATAGAAGGTAGTGTGATTTTGGTAAGCTTCTGCCAGCGGTTTGCGCCATCAATGTCTGCTGCTTCATAATACATGTTAGGAATAGACTGCAGTGCTGCAAGGAAAATCAGCATGCTGACACCATTACTTTTCCAAACTGCCATTGCAATCAAGGAAAGTTTAGCAATAAATGGATCCTCTAGCCATGGAATAGCGTCTAGATTTACAAGAGACAATAGATAGTTAAAAAGTCCGTATTCCTGGTTGTAGAGGAAACTCCACACAACAGCTATCGCTACAATGTTTGTTACAGAAGGAACATAGTAGATGACGCGGAAAGTCGTGGACATCCAGTCAGATACAAGTTTTAATAGTAGTGCGATGACAAAGGAACTAATTACTGCCAAAGGCACCCCAATAATAACGTAAATAAAAGTGTTACCCATCGATTTAAGAAAAACATCATCCTGGAATAACTGGACAAAGTTATCGAAGCCGATAAAACTGATTTGCGACCAGTTTGCTAGCCCGCTTAAATTCATATCCGTAAAACTAATAACTAATGAAACAAGGATTGGTAGGAAAGAAAATATACCGAGTAGTATAACAGCAGGCATAATAAAGAAATATGGTGTTAAATTACTTTTAAAGCGATTCATTACGTTCACCCCTTAATTGACATGTCGAAAGGTCTAGGATTTCCTCTCACTTGTGTGCATTTGATCTACATACTGGCAGGAGTTGGGTCCAAACAAAGTTTAGATAAGTTGAAACGTTTCTATTTAACCGATGCAACCGAAATATTGGAATCGTTTTCAACAAATCAGCAAAAATGTGAGGAAACTCCCCTAACTGTTATCGTTATAAGTAATATATGATGAACCCGTTCCACGTCCTTACTAAAACTTAAGTTGTTGAAACGTTTCTATAATTTGATTATAGTGTGTTTTGAAATCGATTGCAAGAAAAAATTCCTCCTTTTCTATCATTTTTCGCAAAGCATAGATTAGCAGATTTGCTATCGAATATTCCAGACTGGCTAAGAAGAAGTAAATAGAGGGAAAAGATAGTATAAAGGAGAGGGGCTAATCCACTGAAGTATAGAAAAACGCTGAGCGTATACGGAGCTGTAGGCTCATTCGAATACGTTCAGCGCAATTGGTTTAAGAATTAGAGCTTATCATGCCGTAGCGCTGATAAACTCTAACTCTTATTTTTACTATTCTTGGATTTTACTTATCTGCTATTCACCGAGAACGCGTGCTGCCTCAGCTTTGTAATCCTCTAATGCTTCATCAATATCCGCGCCACCACGGTTAATCTGCTCAAGCATATTCAGAATTTCTTGACCTAATCTTTCATATTCAGGAATTAATGGAAGTGGCTGAGTTGATTTCAATTGCTCACCAAACGTCGCAACCATATCGTTTTCTGTTAATGCAGGATCTTCCCAAGCAGTTAGGTTTGCAGGCAGTTCACTAAATTCCTCATACCATTTTACTTGTGTTTCCGGGTCTGCCATCCAGTTAATGAAATCTAGCGCTTGGTCTACTTTTTCAGAGTTGTTGAAAACAGCCAAGTGTGCGCCACCCATCATAGAATTGTTGTTCTCTGCTTTAGGCATCACTTTAACATCCCATTGACCTTCAATCTCAGGAGCTCTTTCGGTAATTGTTTTGATATCCCAAGGGCCACTGAAGAACATTGGCTTAGAGCCATCTTCAAACGCTTGGAAGAATTCTTTTCCTTCTCCAGTTTGAGAAAGTTCTTCACTATAGAAAAGATTGTGTAACTCAATTGCTTCTTTGAAACCAGGATCATCAAAGCTTGCGGAGCCTTTATCCATATCATAATTCCAACCATGCTCCCATGCTAATAAGAACGGGAATTGCGGATCTGTTGCAGGTAAGTCAATGGCATACTGTCCATCGCCACGATCAGCCAACTGGCGAGATGCATCTACCATATCATCCCATGTTTGTGGACCTTCTGGGTATCCGACTTCTTCTAGTAAATCAGTACGATAGAATAAAGCACGTGTATCAACATACCAAGGAATCCCAATCGTAGTGTCTTCATATTTTGTTGTTTCAACAGCAGATTCATAGAAATTGTCAGCTGCTAAGTTGTCATAGTCATCAATTTTATCCGAAATATCAAGGAATGTTCCAGCTTCGGCAAATTCTGCAACCCATGTTGTACCAATCTGTAGAACATCCGGACCATTACCTGAAGCTACAGCAGTTAGGAGTTTGTCATGGGCGTTATCCCAAGGGATTGCCTGTACTTCAACAGTTACACCAGATTCATCTTCATACTCTGTTACAAATTCTTCTAATCCACTTGTCATTGTCCAAACGGAAATAGTATCCGAATCACTTGAGGATCCACTGCTCGATTCATCATCAGATGAACAAGCGCCTAATACAAGTACCACACTTAGCAAAATTGCTGTAAGCCATGCATATTTATTGTTTTTCATACGTACACCCCTTAAATATAGTAGTTTTAATTATAATGAAGTATTTCAGAGTCTTCCATGTTCTGGCTAGTTACACCATCACTCCTTGTTCAGAGAGTTTTATTGAAACGTTTCTTCAAAAAAAGCATAAAACATTTTGAAATCGTTTTCAAGTTTAGATTAAAAAATACTCACTTAACGTGAATTTATAATCTCTTCTTGTTGTTATGGCGGTTATTAAGGAGTGGAGAATAAAATTCCCCTGTTGAAAATTCTATGTTTTTGTTGAAACGTTTCTACAAATCGATTATAGTAGTATTTGAAACCGATTGCAACTATTAATTTATTTTTTGGCAGATAGGGAAGTAGAAAACATCCCTACTGTATTAGAACCATGAAGGCTTGGCGATAAGCTAAGTTTTTAAATTTTTAGCTAGGAAGCAATAAGAAAGTAGTTAAAGTTATGAAATCCTAAGTATAAGAAGAACGTATGCAAGCTTTTCAAAAAATCTCAGCCAACGAAAGTTGTATAATATGCTGAAACGGAGGAAGACATATGACAGATCAATTCTTACACGATTTATTAGGTAGAATGACAACAGATGAAAAAGTAGCACAGCTCATGCAGCTTGCAACACCATTCTTTAAAGGTGCAACCAACAGTGGAGAAATTACCGGTCCGATGGTAAATATGAACGTTACGGATGAAACAGTGGAAAATACAGGTTCCGTACTCGGGGCATGGGGTGCAAAAGAAATAAAAGCAATCCAAGAACGCCATTTACAGGAAAATAGACTGGGGATACCACTTTTAATGATGGCGGATGTCATACATGGATACCGGACAATTTTTCCGGTGCCACTAGCAATAGGTAGCTCATGGGACTTGGAACTTGCAGAAAAGAGTGCGCAGATCGCAGCAAAGGAAGCAGCTGTTTCAGGTATACATGTAACCTTTGCTCCAATGGTCGATCTTGTACGCGATCCACGTTGGGGACGCGTTATGGAGTCAACAGGAGAAGATCCTTATCTGAATGGAGAATTTGCTAGAGTTCAAGTAGAAGGATTCCAGGGCGATGATCTAAAAAATAATACGGACACACTCGCTGCTTGTGTGAAGCATTTTGCTGCTTATGGTGCAGCAGAAGGCGGACGTGATTACAATACAGTCAATATGTCAGAACGAGATTTAAGAGAATATTACCTGCCTGCTTATAAAGCTGCACTGGAGGCAGGAAGTGAAATGGTCATGACTGCATTTAATACGGTTGATGGCATTCCCGCTACCGGAAACAAAACTTTGATGCGTGATCTTCTCCGTGAGGAATGGGGCTTTGATGGTGTCCTGATTTCTGACTGGGGCGCTGTGAAAGAACTTATCCCTCACGGTGTTGCTGCAAATGCGAAAGAAGCGGCCGAAAAAGCTATAAAAGCAGGCTTGGATATTGAAATGATGACAACAACGTATGCCAGTCATCTCAAGGAATTGATTGAAGAAGGAAAAGTGGATGCAAGCCTATTAGATGAAGCTGTCTTGCGTGTGCTTGAGTTAAAACAGAAATTAGGCTTATTTGAAAACCCGTATCGGGGAGCTGACGAAGAACGTGAAAAAGAAGTAATCCGCTGTGACGAACATCGCCAAACAGCACAGGAGCTTGCCACTAAATCGTCTGTCCTTTTGAAGAATGACAGTGTTCTTCCTTTGAAAAAAGAGCAAAAGATTGCCCTTATCGGCCCATTTGCTGAAGGAAACGATATTCTCGGGCCATGGTCTTTCCTCGGTTCAATCGACGATGCGATTACGGTAAAGGCCGGGATCGAGCAAAAGTTAAATAAAGAAGTTATAGTCGCTAAAGGTAGTGACATTGAAACAGGGGAAGATGCTGACTTACAAGAAGCTATCAAATTAGCAGGCGAAGCAGAAGTAGTCGTGCTTGCACTTGGCGAGGCTTCGGAAATGAGTGGAGAAGCAGGATCAAGAACAACTATTCAACTACCAGCACCACAGCTTAAATTGGTAGAAGAGATTGTAAAACTCGGAAAGCCAACTGTAGCAGTGCTATTTAATGGTAGACCACTAGATTTACACGGCGTAATTGATAAAACCGATTCGGTGCTGGAGGCATGGTTCCCAGGCACGGAAGGCGGAGCTGCCATTGCAAACTTACTTTACGGGGAAGTGAATCCTTCAGGTAAATTAACCATGTCATTCCCAGACAATGTTGGACAAGTACCTGTCTACTACAATCATTTCAATACAGGCCGACCAAAAGGAGCTCCGGATGCGCAGATTCGCTATGTATCGCAGTATCTTGATAGCCCGAATGCGCCGATGTTCCCATTTGGATATGGCCTTAGTTACACGACCTATGCCTATGACCAATTCTCCCTTTCTCGTGAGACAATAAAAAAGGGCGAAACGCTCACAGCGCAGGTTAACGTAACCAACACTGGAAAAGTAGCAGGCGAAGAAATTGTGCAATTATATATTCAAGATAAAGTAGGCGAAGTAGTTCGCCCATTGAAGGAGTTAAAAGGGTTCGAAAAGGTCCATCTAGAACCAGGCGAGACGAAAACAGTCCAATTTACAATCACAGAAGAGCAACTGCGTTATCATCATGCAGATCTAAGCTACACAAGTGACCCAGGCGAATTTGTGGTGTATGTAGGACCAAATAGTGCAGAGGTAGAAGCACAGAGTTTTGAATTAGAATAGAAAAGCGAAGAGGGCCCGATTAGAATGAGTGGGCGGCGCATCGGCCGTGAACGCGGGAACAAGCTAAGAGACAGAGTGCATCGGCCGGGAGAGCGGATGCATCGGCCGAGAACGATGGTATATCGGCCGTGAGCGCGGAGACATCGGCCGCGAACGAAGGGGCATCGCTTGAGAGAGCAGAAACATCGCCCTTGAGACACAACGCATCGGTTTTGAGAGTGAAAAAACCACCCGAGATTGCGGAGGCATCGCCCGAGAGAGCAGAAATATCGGTCGCGAGCTCCGAAACATCGCCCTGGAGACAGAGTACATCGGCCGAGAACGCAAGAACATCGCCCAACAATCGGGCTCTTCCAACGCGATTCCATATAGTGACTAGACATAAGAAAAAGGAGAATGCTTCATGAAGCTAACTAATACCTACACCCCCATGCAAAAAGGAGATCTTCAGGTTACGTTCCTAAACAGCGGGGATATTTTCGAAGTAACGCACAACGAAACACTGATAAATCAGCTTATGGCGAACCCAATTGATGGCTCTCTAAATAATATCTACTTACGAGTGCACACAACAAATGAAATACAAGCATTTCCATTGCTTGGAGTGGCATCAACTAGTACATTTAGCCAGCTAGAGAATGGCATGCAGTGGAAGGGAGAGGCTGCTGGGATCGATTACACCGTCACCTTCCAATTGGCGACAGACAACATGTGGTTTTGGAATGTAGAGTTAGAAGGGGAAGGGAAAGAAGTGGACCTTGTTTACGGACAAGACTTAGGTCTTGCCGATAAAGGAGCAGTCCGCTCTAATGAGTCCTATATGTCCCAGTACATGGACCATAAAATATTTGAAAATCAAAATGGCTACACGGTTGCGACAAGACAAAACCAGCCAATGCAAAGTGGTTTCCCATATATTCAGCAAGGGGCACTTGGCAAAACAGTCGGGTACTCGACAGACGGATTTCAATTTTTCGGGAAAAGCTATCGCAAAACAAATCAGCCTGAGGTCTTGAACAAGGAGAGTTTGGCAAACGAAGTGTATCAATATGAATTTGCTTATACAGCACTTCAATCTGAAAAATTACAACTAAATGATCAGCAACAATTTGTCTTCTACGGACTATTTCAAGAAAACCATGAAACGGCAGTAACAGAGGCAGTTGCAGAGAGCCTTGTACAACAAGCGTGGGACAATCTTGAGGAAGCAGGACAAGGTACAGCACTTCCGGAAGTCCAAAAAGCAAACACAATTGGTTCGCCACTGGCTGCTGAGGAACTGACAGAAGCAGAAGTTACGTCCTACTATCCTGAACGTCGCCTTGAGGAAAAAACGGAAGCGGGTCTTCTTTCCTTTTTCACGCCAACTCATGAGCATGTAGTATTGCAACAAAAGGAATTAGCAGTTGAGCGTCCACATGGACATATTTTAATGAGTGGTCATAATGATGTGGTCAAAGATACGACCATCACAACCAACGTCTATATGTACGGATTGTTTAATTCGCAAATTTCCATTGGAAATACGAATATGAATAAAATGCTGTCCAATGCTAGAAATCCATTAAATCGAATGAAGACTTCTGGGCAACGAATTTATCTAGAGGTAGACGAGGAGTTCCGTTTGCTAACAATGCCTTCCTTATTCGAAATTGGCTTTAACTATGCCCGCTGGATTTACAAGCTACAGGATGATGTTGTGACGGTTACCACCTTTACAATGGTTGATGCAGCAGATGTTCAACTTGATGTGACTTCAAAACAAGGGAAGGCATATCGCTTCCTTGTGACAAACCAGGCGACGATGCAAAACAACGAATTTGAAGTTCCATACAAGCTTGCTACTAACGGCAATATGCTAACCTTCACGGCAAGTGCGGAAGCAGGTAGTAAAGAAACGTATCCAGACCTCACGTATACCATGCAGGTTATGGGGACCGAAATCGATGTAAAAGATGAAAGGGTACTCGCTGAGAATGTTGAACCTGGCAGTGCTTCCCTTGTGGTTCTGGAATTACAGGCAACATCTAAGTGGACGATGACCATATCTGGTGATCTTTATGGCGAAAAGCGCCATCCTGCCCCGAACATGTTTACAGACGTCGTTAAAGATTATCGTTCCTATTACAAAGAAGTCATGCAAGGCTTCCATTTAGAACAGAAAAACAAGCAGGATGTAAGAGAAATAGAGAAGGTAAATACCCTTGCATGGTGGTATACCCATAATATGTTGGTACATTTCTCTGTCCCGCACGGACTGGAGCAATACGGGGGTGCTGCTTGGGGAACAAGGGATATCAGCCAAGGACCTGCCGAGTATTTCATGGCAACCCAGCACTATGAAACGGTAAGAGATATCATTAAGACAATCTTTGCGCACCAATATGAGGATACGGGTAACTGGCCACAGTGGTTTATGTTTGATAAATATAACAAGATTCAACAAGATGACAGCCATGGAGATATTATCGTCTGGCCGATGAAAGTCGTATGTGATTATATTGAGGCAACAGGCGATACAGCAATTTTAAAGGAAAAGATTGCGTATACAGACCGCAGTACGTATGAATTTACCGAAGAAAAAGCAACACTGCTTGATCATTTGAAGAAAGAAATGGATTACATCAAAACACATTTTCTACATGATACGTATTTGTCAGCATATGATGATGGGGATTGGGACGATACACTACAGCCTGCAAATCAGAACTTGAAGAAATACATGGCAAGCAGCTGGACTGTTGCGCTGACGTATGAAGCTTTACGCAAGATGACAAATGTATTGAAAGATGTGGATGAAGAAACAGCAAACAAAACACAGGAATTGGTAGAAGGAATCAAGCGTGATTTCAATGACTTCCTAATGCAAACAGACATTATCCCAGGCTTTGTTTACATGGAAGAGCCAGGGGAAGTGGAAAGAATGCTGCACCCTACCGATGAAAAAACCGGAATTAATTATCGACTGCTGCCTATGCAACAAAGTATCATTAGTGAGTTGTTTACATTACAACAGGCAGAATCACATTATGACATTATCAAAAAGCATCTTTTCTTCCCAGATGGTGTTCGCTTAATGAACCGCCCAGCAAACTATAAAGGTGGTGTGAGCACACACTTTAAGCGGGCAGAGCAGGCATCCAACTTTGGTCGAGAAATTGGCCTTCAATATGTTCACGCACATATTCGGTATGTAGAAGCGATGGCGAAGCTCGGATATGGTGACGAAACATGGGATGGATTGGCTGTGATTAACCCGATCGCGATCCAAGACGTGGTGCCAAACGCAGAGCTGCGTCAGAGCAATGCTTACTTTAGTAGTTCAGATGGGGACTTTAAGACACGTTATGAAGCACAGGAGCAATTTGGTAAATTACGAGACGGTTCTGTGAAGGTGAAAGGTGGCTGGCGGATTTACTCAAGCGGCCCGGGGATCTACATGAACCAACTGATTGCCAATACATTAGGCGTTCGTCAATTTGCAGGCGACCTTATCCTGGATCCTGTACTACCTGATCGTCTGGATGGCCTGCGCTTCACGTATACATGGAATGGCAAGCCTGTAACGTTCGTTTACCACTTAAATGCTGAGAAGCATCAAGTTCTAATTAATGGTGCGATTAGTGAAGCAACAGAGCTTATTAACCCATACCGTGCGGGTGGAATACGCATCCCTCGTGAACAGTTAGACCAAGCACTTGAAGCGGATGACAATACAATTGAAGTATTTGTGTAAGAAGTGTAATACAAAGTGCGTTAACTCCATACAAGCCGTGATCTAAAAAAGAAAACCGGGCGATCCATACTGGTATCGTCCGGTTTTCTTCATTACATTATTTAAAAAGGGAAGGTTTTAAGGGTATTATACTATTACCCAGGATGACCATCTGTTAAACTAAAATTATTAGAAAAGGAGAGGATCATATGGGGAAAATCGGATTACAGCTTTATACAGTAAGGGATTCTGCTGAAGCAAACTTTCAAAAATTACTTGCAGATGTGGGAGAACTCGGTTATGAAGGCGTACAGTTTGCTGGTTTTTATGATGCATCAGCAGAAGATGTGCAAAAGACGCTCCATAAAGCAACGCTCAGACCAGCTGGGGCGCATGTACCTATCGATCAACTACAAAATAACCTGCAAGAGGTTATGCGCTACCATGAAGCTATTGAGAATCAGTTAATCATTTGTCCATACCTGCCCGACTCCATGCGTGAAAATAAAGCGGGCTACTTACAAACAGCAGAATTATTTAATCAAATTGGGAAAGAGCTGAAAGAAGCAGGATTTCAGTTTGGCTATCATAACCATGCTTTTGAGTTTGATAGAATAGAAGAAACGACTGGATTTGAACTATTATTTGAAAATACCGATCCAGAGTTGGTGAAAATGGAGCTAGATTGCTTTTGGGCAACCTATGCAGGACATGATCCGAACAAGATTATCCGTGATTATAAAACACGTTGTATCTCACTTCATTTAAAAGACATCAAAGTAGAAAATGGAGATAAAATCTCTACTGAAATAGGCACAGGCACACTAGATATGAATAAATTAATTCAATCAGGGCTTGATCACAATGTGGAGTGGTTTATAGTAGAACAAGAGCATTTCATAGGTGACCCATTAGTTAGTGCAAAGAAAAATGTAGAAGCTTTAAAGAAAATGATATAATTATAGTTAAATAAAAAGTAAGCGCTATATTTAGACAGAAGGAGAGTTTTTAAAAATGAAAGTAACGGTTTGGAATGAGAATCGCCATGAAAAAACAAATGAGAAAGTTTCCGAGATTTATCCAGAAGGAATCCATGGACAACTAGCATCTTTTCTAGAAGAAGCAGGTTATGATACAAAAACAGCAACGCTTGACGAACCAGAGCATGGATTGACAGATGAGGTCTTAAATGAAAGCGATGTCTTAGTTTGGTGGGGACATATGGCCCATGAAGAGGTTTCCGAAGAGGTCGCTGAAAAAGTGAAGCAACGCGTTCTTGATGGCATGGGGTTAGTTGTGCTTCATTCAGCTCACTTTTCCAAAGTGTTTAAGAAGCTAATGGGTACTGGCTGTGACTTGAAATGGCGAGAAGCGGATGAAAAAGAAAGACTATGGGTAGCAGATCCGACCCACCCAATTACGGAAGGCATTGGGGAATACATTGAGTTAGAAAAAGAAGAAATGTATGGAGAGCATTTTGATATTCCAGCACCAGATGAATTAGTATTCATTAGTTGGTTTGAAGGTGGCGAAGTATTCCGTAGTGGAGCAACCTTTAAGCGTGGCCGTGGGAAGATCTTCTATTTCCGACCTGGACATGAAACATATCCTACTTACCATAATAAGGAAATTCAAAAAGTTATTATCAATGGCGTGAAATGGGCAGCTAATACAAATACACCGGAGCCTGTACGTGGAAACCACCAGCCATTAGAGGAAATTACAAAGAAATAAAGGGGAGAAAATAACATGACAGCAGTTCGAGTAGCAGTAATCGGATGTGGAAGCATTGCAAAGCATCGCCATTTAATCGAGTATGATCTACAGCCACGAGTCGAAATCACGGCAGTTTGCGATATTGTGGAGGAACGAGCAAAAGCAACAGCAGAAAAGTACGGAGCAACTGCTTATACAAATTATGAAACACTGTTAAAAGAAGAAGAAGTTGATGCTGTGAGTGTATGTCTACCTAACTATTTACACGCACCAGTATCCATCGCGGCTCTGGAAGCAGGATGCCACGTGCTTTGTGAAAAGCCAATGGCGACATCTCGTGAGGAAGCGCAGCAAATGATTGATGCAGCTAACAAAAACGAGAAGAAGCTCATGATCGCGCATAATCAGCGTTTCGTACCTTCACATCAGAAGGCAAGAGAATTAATTGAGCAAGGCGAGATTGGAAAAATATACAGCTTCCGTACTGCTTTCGGCCATGGTGGACCAGAAGGATGGAGCGTAGACGGAAAAGATAGCTGGTTCTTTCAAAAGGAAAAAGCGTTTATCGGTGCAATGGGCGATCTAGGTGTTCATAAAGCTGACCTTATGCGCTACTTGCTTGGGGAAGAATTTACAGAAGTTGCGGGATTTGTAGAAAGCTCAGCAAAAGAAGGCTCTGATGTGGACGATAATGCCGTTTGTATCTTAAAATCTGCCAGTGGGGTTGTAGGAACATTGGCAGCAAGCTGGGCATATTCCGCAAAAGAGGACAATTCGACGGTTATTTACGGAGAAAAAGCAACACTTCGATTGGAAGATGACCCGAACTTCTCCTTAGTTGCACAGTATGTGAGCGGTGAAGTTGTGAAGTATGAGCTTGGTGGTATCCAAACAAATGATGCTGGTGGACAGACGACCTCAAAAGTGATCCATCACTTTATTACAAGTATTACGGAAAACACAAAACCACCAATTGATGGCGAAGATGGAAAGAAATCACTAGAAGTTATTTTGAATGCGTTAGAATCAGCTGAAACAAAGCGAATTTGCGGATAATTTAAAAGCTCTAGCGCCTATTTTGGGGGCTGGAGATGAACGTGACCATTCTTGTCAATGAACAGTTCTTAGCCATAATTTTGTGCTTGCTTATTTTTAAATAAAGGGGTTAACATACATGCTTAAAATGGGAATTATCGGAGTAGGCGGGATAGCGCAGGGCAGGCATATCCCCGCATATCTTCAAATGCAAGAGAAAGTCGAGATCACAGCAGTACAGGATGTGAATAAAGAAAGGGCAGATGAAGTAGCATCAAAGCTTGGCATCACACAAGTATTTGATAACTATACGGATCTGTTTGATCTGGTGGATGCTGTAACGATCTGTACACCGAATAAGTTTCATGCAGACATCGCGGTAGCTGCACTTGAAGCCGGAGTTCATGTATTGTGTGAAAAACCGATGGCTATGACTGCAGAGGAATGCCAGCGCATGCTTGATGCTTCCCGCAAGTCAGGAAAAAAATTAGCTATAGCTTACCATTACCGGTTCACAGAACCAGCACAGGTGGCCAAAAAAGCAGTACTTAATCAAGAAGTAGGCGATCCACTTGTAACCCGTGTGGAAGCAATGCGTCGTCGTAAAGTTCCTGGCTGGGGCGTCTTCACAAACAAGGAATTACAAGGGGGCGGTAGTCTAATAGATTATGGCTGTCATATGCTTGACCTAGCCCTTTGGTTGCTTGATGGTCCAAAACCTGTTGAAGTTAGTGGCAGAACATATAACCGTCTTAGTAAAACACCTAATCAAATAAATGATTGGGGCGTATTTGATACCGAAACATTTGATGTGGATGACCATGTATCAGCCTATATTACATTTGAAGATGGAGCGTCCTTGTTTTTAGAGTGCTCATGGTCCGCAAATATCAAGGAAGACACACGACACCTGAGCATTTCTGGCGTTGACGGTGGTCTCAATCTCTATCCATTGGAATTTTATCAGCCAAAACACGGAACCTTCATGACAACGACAACGAAAGCTGATCATAATGAAGATGAGGCAGGTATCGCGCAGGCCCATAATTTTGTCGATAGTTGTTTAGGGAATGCTGAGCTAGTCGTAAAACCAGAAGAGGCACTTGAAGTCTCTCGCATTATTGAAGCCATTTATAAAAGTAGTGAAACAGGGACTTCTGTTCGTCTCTCATAATAAAGAAAGCATGGCTCTTTTGGGTGGCCATGCTTTTTCTAATACGTTATTAGGAAAACATAAAATTTCTAATCAGCAGCTATTAATTTAACTTGGTATTTTCTTTCGCGTGGGCCATCAAATTCGCAAAAATAGACACCCTGCCATGTACCAAGTACCAATTTCCCTTCAGCAACGATCAGCGTTTGGGCATGGCCGACTGTACTTGTTTTTAAGTGGGCAGCTGTGTTCCCTTCTGCATGGCGGTCCTTAGCATGATCCCATGGATAAACTTCGTCAAGGCGCATAAGCATATCCGTTTTTACATCAGGGTCCGCATTTTCATTGACGGTAATTCCCGCTGTTGTATGCAAGGAGGAAACGACGAGGATTCCTTCCTCGACACCTGTTTCATAAATCCATTCTTCTAACTTGCTCGTAATGTCGAGCATATCTGCGTGACGTGTTGTCTTAATTGAAAACGTTTTTTGCAATTCGATTCTCCTCTCGCAACATCCTGCTTTTAGTATACTACCCTTTTGAGGCAGATGGAAATCTATGTTTTATCAAATTGTTGCAAAGGATGTTTTTTTGTAGGTTTAAAAAGTTAAAAGTATACCAGTAACAAAGAATTAAGCTGGTGGAATTTTGAATTAATCAAACCATTCGCTAAAAGATGAGCAAATGCTATCTCTAACAACATTGACCTTATATATAGAAGCGTGATTAGAAATAAGAGCTGTCAGCAGTTCAATAGGGACAAATAAAACCGTGATTCGCGGAAATATTGCAAACAGAATTCGCTATTTATTTCCCGGGTAATATTTTTTGGCTATCTGTCGAAACAAGGATGAAAGGAAGCGAGAAAAATGGAACATATTCAAAGAACTGTAGAACAATTGAAAACCTACATTCCTACATCAACAAAGCGATCTGATCATAAGGCATTCTGGGCCATGTCCCTGTTAGAATCAAGCAAACAGCCCTTATCAGCTTCCATAACAGAAAGAGAATATCCTATTAAACAAGTCAAAGTACAGCATGTTGTTTATCAGGGTTTTGGCGGTACACCGATTCACGCCCACTACCTATTGCCAAAGAATGCAGAAGGAAAGTTGCCTTGTCTGCTATTCTTTCACGGGTATGGAGTGAATAAAGGATCTGTTGCACAGTATATGCAATGGCTGATCCAAGGGTACGCAGTGCTGGCGGTTGATAGCCGAGGTCATGGAGAAAGTGGCGATGCTGCGCTTTATTCTTCAGATGTAACTGGTAGCTGGGTGACGAAAGGGATATTAGATAAAAACGAATATTATTACCGGAATGTATATATAGATGCTGTCAGAGCAATCGACTTTCTCTGTACGAGGAAGGAGATAGATGCTGCACGCATTGGTGTGATTGGCGGTAGTATGGGCGGAGGAATCACGCTTGCAGCGGCTGCATTGGATGATCGCCCTAAGCTTGCCGTGGCGGATATGCCAAACATGTGTGATATCCCTCTGGCAATGGAGCAGAAATTTGAAGGCTCTTTAACAATAGTCGAGAACTTCCTGCGGCAGAATCCGCAACTTACAGATCAGGTTTATGAAACCCTGTCGTATTTTGACCATGTCAATCTAGTAGAGCAAATAACTTGCCGGACACGATTCGCGATTGGTCTACGTGACATTATTTGCCCACCTCAGCCGAGCTATGGTGTGTATAATTTGATACATGCTCCCAAAAACATCGAAGTCTATCCCTTCTCTGGACATGATATGAGTATGAATAGCCACACGGATAAAACGTTAGAGTTTATTGCAGCATATTTATAAAGAGGGTGTTTCGGCTGATAGCTAGAGAGTATCAGCCGAGAGCGAGGAGGCATCGCCCGAGAGCGAGAGAGTATCAGCCGAGAAGGAGGAGGCATCGCCCGTGAGCAAGAGAACATCGCCTGAGTGTGAGAGAGTCAGCCGAGAACGGAAGGATATCAGCCGATAGCTTGAGAGTATCGCCCGAGAATGAGAGAACATCGCCTGAGTGTGAGATAGTATCAGCGAGAGCGGGGAGGCATCGCCCGAGAGCAAAAACACATCACCTGTGAACGAGGAGACATCAGCCGAGAATGAGAGAGTATCACCCAAGAGTGAAGAAATATCACCCAAGAACCAACCTGATTCCAACCACCCACCAAGAAAAAAATCCCATTCTACTCCTATTCACCTATTGACACAATTTGGATTTCAACTTACGATAAATGAAAACGTTTACAAAAAGAAATGGGTGTGGGATATGGTGACGATTCATGATGTGGCGAAGTTAGCTGGGGTCTCGGTTGCGACGGTATCCAGAGTGGTGAATGAGAATAAGCGTGTAGCGGAGAAAACAAGGACGCGGGTAGAGTGGGCGATTAGCGAGTTAAACTATGCACCTAGTGTATTGGGCAGAAATCTAAGAACCTCAAAAAGCAATCTGTTGCTTGTACTGCTTCCGAGTATTTCCAACCCATTTTACACAGAAATTATTAATGGGATCGAGGATACGGCAATTGCAAGAGGCTACAATATTTTACTCTGTGAGACGGATTCCAATCCGAAACGGGAAGCCATTTATTTCAACCTTCTTCGCAACAGGCTTGCCGAAGGAATTATATCCATGGACCCCTCTGTAAATAAAAATAAACTGTTGGAGCTGGCAGAGAGCTACCCAGTCGTCCAGTGCAGTGAATATGACACAGAGAGCCCTATTCCGTATGTGACGATTGATAATGAACAAGCAGCATATGATGCTGTTACACATCTAATCGAGTCTGGTCACCAAAAAATTGCGCTAATTAATTCTGATGAACGCTTTTTGTATGCCAGACAAAGACAGAATGGCTATGAAAAGGCAATGGAGAAACACGGATTACCAATTCTTAATGAGTGGGTTTACAATGCAGACCATCTCCAATTTGGAGCTGGCCAAAAGGCAATCAGGACGCTCCTACAGCTCAACGATCGGCCTTCTGCCGTGTTTGCGGTGTCAGATGTTTATGCGATTGGGGCATTAAAGGAGATTCATAGATTGGGGAAAAAAGTACCAGAGGATATAGCCATTATTGGTTTTGATAAGATTACGTTTTCGGATATGGCGTTTCCAACATTGTCAACGATTGCTCAGCCAATGTATGAAATGGGTTGTATTTCAGCTGAGATGATTATGGATGAAATCAGTGGGGTTGTTGTAAATAGTAGAGTACTAGAGCATAAGCTTATAAAACGAGATTCTACATAAGGGAGAGAATCATATGAAAAAAGGAACGGCATTGGTAACAGGGGTTAGCCATGAAGATGGAATCGGGGCAGCAGCCTGCAAACGATTGGCTGCAGCTGGGCATGATATATTTTTTACACATTGGCAAGCCTCTGAAAAATGGGAGACACATTTTAAAGCAGAGATCACGCAATATGACGTACGGTGTGAAGCAGCATCGATTGATTTGGCAAATTCTGATGCGGCAATAAAGGTTCTAAACGCAGCAGAGGAGGCGCTCGATTTTCCATGTATTTTAGTGAATAATGCAGCTTATTCCACACGAGATGGCTACCAGCGGCTGGATGCTAAGACGCTGGATGCTCACTATGCGGTAAATATCCGTTCAGTATCTTTGTTATGTGTCGAATTTGCCCGCAGATTTGAGAAAAAGCAAATGCAAGCTGGAAGAATTATTAATATGACTTCAGGCCAAGCGCAGGGTCCCATGCTGGAAGAACTGGCATATGTAGCAACAAAAGGAGCCATCTCTGCGTTTACCCTTTCTTTGTCAGCGGAGATCGGAAATCTTGGCATTACAGTGAATGCCGTTAATCCTGGTCCGACAGATACTGGCTGGATGTCAGAGGAGCTAAAAGAGGATTTAGCACCAAAATTTGCGACAAAGCGAATTGGACTGCCAGACGATGCTGCAAGATTGATTGCCTTTCTTGCGAGCGATGAAGCAGCATGGATTACAGGCCAGGTGATAAATTCGGAGGGAGGCTTCTTCCGTAACTAATTCTTTCTTTAGTTGGTATGTGTTGATGACTAATTAATTCTCTAATCCATACAAAATTAATTCACTAAAAATTCGAAAAACAGGTTGACAGAATGGGCGGCAGTGTATATTATAAAGTCAAATGTAAACGTTTTCATTTATGGAAGATGTTTACCATTCCAAGGGGGTTAAAAGATGAAGTTCAAACGTTATGTCATTTGGTCATTATTGGTTATCTCGTTGGCAGTATTTTTAGCAGCATGTAATAGTGAAGGAGAAGAAACATCAAACACTGATGGAGAAGACAGCACAGATACTGGTGAAAACACAGAGGAAGCAACAGAAGATGAACAGGTTACAATCGTGTATGCACGTGGTGTGGATACGTCACCAGCAACAGATGCTGTCATTAAAGCATTTGAAGAGGCTCATCCTAATATTAAAGTGGAACAACGGGAGATGCCAGCAGACACTGGTCAATCTCATGACCAGTATGTAACCGCATTCAGTTCGCAAAGTACAGAAATTGATGTTTTTAACGCGGATGTAATCTGGCCAGCAGAATTTGCCCAAGCGAATTATGCATTAGAGCTGGATCGTTTCATAGAAAAGGATGGCATAGATTTGGAGTCTTATTTCCCAGGCACAGTTGCCGCAGGGAAATTTAATGGCAGACAATGGGCGATGCCGCAATATACAGATGCAGGGGTATTCTATTATCGTACAGACATTGTAGAAGAACCACCTGAAACATGGGATGAACTAATTAGCCAGGCAAAAGAACTTCAAGGGCAAGAAGGAACAGAGTTTGGTTATCTTATGCAATCTGCTCAATATGAAGGATTAATTACAAATGCAATTGAATATATTGCGTCCTATGGTGGGCAGGTCGTGGATGAAAATAATAATGTCGTAGTGGATAGCCCAGAGACAGTGAAAGCAATCGAAAAAATGCAGGAAGTAGTTGGCTCAGATTTTGTACCTGATAACATTCTTAACTTCATGGAAACCGAAACAGAGAATGCTTGGATAGAAGGGAAAGCGGTATTTGCAAGAAACTGGCCGTATATGATGGCTTCATCCAATGACGAAGAACGTTCCGCAATTGTAGGTAATGTGGAAATGGCAATGCTTCCAGCCGGTGATGAAGGAAGTGCTGCAGCGCTTGGTGGTTGGATGACGATGATTAACCGTTATTCAGAGCATCCAGAGGCAGCATGGGAATTTGTGAAGTTTATTTCTGGTCCAGAGGGGCAAAAAATCTCAGCTGTTGAAGGGGGACGTGCTCCTACATTAGTTGAATTGTATGACGACCCAGAGGTTCAAGGAGTTAGTTCATTATTCGCTAATCCGGAATTTAGAGAAGTATTGCAAACAGCAGTACCGCGTCCAGTATCCCCAATTTATCCGGAAATTTCTGACATTATGCAAATTGAATTATCAAAAGCGTTGACAGGTGAACAGTCTGCAGCAGATGCAGCTGCAAACATGCAGGAGAAAATGGAAGCCGCCATGGCGGAGTAACCTGAATAAAGCAAGATGAGGAGCAAGTTGCCCATCTTGCTTTTCTATTAAGCAAACATGAGCAAGGAGGATCAGGATGAAAAAAAACAATCGGCGTGGCTTTCAACTTAATGAGAAACAGCTCGGTTATGCCATGGTGCTTCCATCACTTCTATTAGTTATTGCAGTTGTACTATGGCCGGTTGCACAATCCTTTTATAACAGCTTGTTTGATTACAGGCTAAACGACCCCACAAGGTCACAATTGATGTTAGGAGCCACAATTGATTTAGAACGCTATGTCGATAATCATTTTTATATTGAAGGCCAGCTGGAAACGTTGGGCAGTGAGAATGAAGAATTAGCTGCCACAGCGACAGCGATACAAGAAGATATTGAAGGATTTCATGCGGAATTGATTCAGGATGAAGAAATGAAGCAAAAGGTCAAAAAGATTGATGAAATGTTAGCAAGCTATACCCCTGTCAGAGACAATGAGCTCAAATATGCCGATTTGGATAATGATTTTGCATCGGAGTACAGGGAAGCTTTAACCAATGCACAGAAAGAGTTAATGACTGCCGCAGAGCAGGCGCCGAATGAAGAAGTAGCGTCAACGATCACACAGACTGCTGATTTACTAGGTGCTACATCGGAAAATATTTTAGAATCAAACTTTATTGGACTAGCGAATTACGGTAAATACTTGAAAGACTCGAGAATGTGGGGAGCTTTAGGTAATACGGCATTTTTTACCGTCGTAACCGTAGCGCTTGAGCTTGTAATCGGGCTTGCAGTAGCGCTGTTAATCAACCGAGCCTTTAAAGGGAGAGGACTTGTCCGAGCATCTGTATTAATCCCTTGGGCGATACCGACAGCAGTAGCTGCCATGATGTGGGGCTTTTTATATGATGGGCAATCCGGGATTGTGGCCCACTACATGGAGGTATTTAACCTTATTCCAGGTGCATCGTGGTTGTTATCCACTGCAGATGGAGGAATGTTCTCTATCATCCTAGCAGATGTGTGGAAAACAACGCCGTATATGGCTTTGCTGCTTCTGGCAGGGCTCCAAACCATACCAACACCGCTCTATGAAGCCTCAAACGTGGATGGAGCGAATAAATGGCAGCAATTTTGGAGCATTACCCTACCACTCTTGAAATCTTCTATTCTCGTGGCACTATTATTCAGAAGTTTGGATGCCTTCCGGGTATTTGACTTAATTTATGTGCTAACAGGTGGTGGACCGGCGAATGCGACTGAGTCTATCTCGGTTTATGCCTATAAAACACTCTTTGCGCAGCAGAATTTTGGAGAAGGTTCGGTTCTTTCCGTTATCGTTTTCCTATGTGTAGCGCTCATTAGTTTTCTATTTGTAAAATTAATCGGATCCGATCTATTTGCAGGTCGTACAAAATGAGGAGGGGAAACAGATGAATAAAAAAGCAGGAATCGGATTTTATATCTTTTTGACAGCCTTTGTCTTTCTCGTCATGTTTCCGTTTATCTGGGTCTTTTTAACCTCCATTAAACCTGTCGGAGAGATTTTTTCATCCTTCCGATGGTTTACTACATCGCCGACCTTGGATTCCTATGATGCAGCTTTGACAAATCGCCCATTATTAAGGTATATGCTAAATAGCTTTGTCGTTTCTGGTCTAACAACTATTGTATCACTAGCTTTCGCAGCTTTTACGGCATACGCTGTGACAAGACTACCAATAAAGGGGAAGGGTCTCATACTTGGAATAGTTCTCGCCGCATCCATGTTTCCCCAGATCGCGATTATCTCCCCAATCTTTAATTTAGTAACAGATTTGGGTCTGCGAAACAGCTATCTAGGATTAGTAATTCCTTATATTACAATCAGTCTTCCATTATCGATCTGGATACTGGCAACCTTCTTTAAAAAGATTCCATTCGAGTTAGAGGAATCTGCTAAATTGGATGGAGCAAGTCCCTTCCAAACATTCCGGAAAATTATCTTTCCTTTGGCAGCGCCAGGAGTCTTCACGACAGGAATCCTCGTGTTTATCGCAGCATGGAATGAGTATCTCTTCTCCCTGACGATTAACAGTGATGATGTATGGCGCACCGTTCCAGTAGGGATTTCCATGTACCAGAGTCAATATTCTGTACCATGGGGCGATATTTCCGCAGCAACGGTAATTGTGACGATTCCGATTGTAATATTGGTGCTGCTCTTCCAACGGAGAATTGTGTCAGGATTGACTTCAGGGTCGATGAAGGAGTAGGTATTTTTCAAGAAGGGTAGCTCACTGGTTATGGCGTGCTACCCTTTTTATGTAAATGGAATAAGAAGTATATATTGGAAGTTAAGAATGAGCAGCTAAAGACAACTTTAAAGTGATCTATACAGATAGGAGGAAGGCGGGCTAAAGAAGTAATATTGAAATTAGCATAAAGAGGGGGATTATAAAGTGTGAAAATCAACCTTTATGATCATAATTGCTTTTATACTTTTAATCTTCACTAGCTGTGATAGTCCTAAGATATCAGAAGATGAGGCTGTATCTATTGTTTTAGAAAATCATACACGAGGTAGTGAAGAAGTTAAAATAAACGCTGTGAGTCACAGTTTTGGGGAGTAGAAAGTGGAGTGGGAAATTGATGCAGCTTGTGAGTTTGGCACGGTTTATATTGATGATCAAAGCGGCAAAATGGTAAAGGGCGAGGAGACAAATTGTTAAGGATGGAGTGTAAGGAGGCCATGTTGCCAGTGGATGTTCTAAATTGTGTACCTCGTTCAGTTTCGGTGTGTAGCAGAAGTTTGAAAGCCTAGTCCTTCCAAAAATAAGGATTAGGCTTTCAACAAATTATCATTTCCTTGCTACTAACAGAACTTCGGTTTTATCCAGATTACACTCTCTTCGAATTATATTAACTTACGCTTGAATACTTTAC
Organism: Oceanobacillus sp. GQ8; assembly: GCF_059758495.1. Lineage (NCBI taxonomy): Bacteria > Bacillati > Bacillota > Bacilli > Caryophanales > Bacillaceae > Oceanobacillus > Oceanobacillus sp. GQ8. The sequence continues at coordinate 740,298 of NZ_JCAXEV010000002.1, forward strand.
CGGCGAAGAAGTAAGCGATGGTCATAATACCGACACACCAGACAAGCGCAATCCAGATATCATTACTGATAGTGCCATCATACAAAAGAGTGCGGATAGCATTCACAATTGAAGTCACTGGCTGGTTTTCAGCAAATATACGAATCATTTTAGGCATGGATTCCGTTGGAACGAAAGCTGAGCTGATAAACGGTAGAAAAATGAGTGGGTACGAAAATGCACTTGCCCCTTCCATAGACTTTGCGGTTAATCCAGGAATGACTGCCAGCCATGTCAAAGCCAATGTAAACAGTCCGATTATCCCAATAACTATGAGCCATTCAATAATGTTAGCGTTCGAACGAAAGCCCATTAAGAGTGCGACAAGTATAACTACCAAGACAGTAAGCGCGTTGGAAGCAACTGAAGTTAATACGTGTGACCACAAGATCGAAGAGCGCTTTATTGGCATGGTAAAGAAACGTGCCATCAACCCGCTCTGTACATCAGTAAATAAACGCAAAGAAGTATAAGCGACACCTGATGCGATCGTGATCAGCAAGATTCCCGGTAACAGGTAATTAACATAATTTTCGGTTCCTGTCTCTATCGCTCCGCCAAACACGTAGACAAACAACAACATCATCATAATTGGTGTAATTGCCACTGTGATAATTGTATCTGGGCTACGCATGATGGTACGCATTAAACGCCCTAGTAACACCCCTGTTTTCCTGTTCATTTAAATCTCCTCCTTTTTGCCGATTATGGCGAGGAAGATTTCTTCCAATGTTGGTTGCTTCTCGAAATATTCCACTTTTGCTGGTGGAAACATCTCCTTAAGCTCGGCAAGGGTTCCAGTCTTAATGATTTTTCCGCCATGCAGAATCGCGATACGATCCGCTAATTGTTCAGCTTCCTCAAGGTACTGAGTTGTCAATAAGATGGTCGTACCCCCGTTGGCAAGCTCCTTGACGGTATTCCATACCTCAATCCGTGCCTCAGGGTCAAGTCCTGTGGTTGGTTCATCGAGAAAAATCACCTCAGGCTTCCCAATTAGGCTCATAGCGATATCAAGCCTACGCTTCATTCCCCCTGAATACTTATCTGCACGCTGGTTGGCCGCATCAGTTAGGTTAATCTTGCAAGTAGTTCGTTAGCGATTTGAGTTGGCTTGGAAACTCCCCGCAACTTGGCAATCATCACCAGATTTTCCCGCCCGGTTTGCATGCCATCTAATGCCGCAAACTGTCCTGTTAGGCTGATGCTTTGGCGAACATGATCGGCTTGTCTTTGAACGTCAAACCCGCTAATATTTACTTGACCGGCATCCGGATTTAGCAGTGTTGATAGGATGTTCACGGCTGTTGTCTTACCCGCTCCATTTGATCCTAACAAAGCAAAAATTTCTCCTTTTTGTACTACAAAATTTAATCCTTTTAACACTTCTTTGTCTTTAAAGGACTTTTTAAGGCCCTTTACTGAAATCGCAGTAGTGCTCATTTATCTTCCTCCTTATAAAATGGCTAGCAAACCAGTGATTCGGAACATTGCCTATAACCTGTAGACATAGCATATAGAGTTAGATTGCTACTATCTATCTACTTAGTGTTACTGGTATGCAGTAATACTGACTACTGGTCTAAAAATAAAACTGAATAATGAAGGTTAACAACTCGAATTTATAACCAACTACCCAGCCTTAATGATCTATTGAATGTACACTTTTCCAACGGCTTATGAGACTCAATTTAATTACTTCTTTTTATCAATTTTTTGCTTGACCGACTCTTGATAGAGATCCGCGTATGTTTTGGAGTCTTCAATTAGCGCATCACAGAATGCAGCAACATCTGTTCCTGTAACTTCAAGCACACCCTTGCCTGCAGCTACCCCTTCATCAAAGAAGGCGAGAATTTCAGATAGCAATCCAATACCTTCACCCAGCTCAACGGGACCGACTTTAAAAAGATATTTTTGGATCTCTTTATAGACGATCTGGTAATCTTGGGGAAGTGATTTGACACGCGAAACATGGGCTCTCCATTCTTTTTTACCTTCGATTATTTTTTTGATACTCATTTAAGCCCTCCTAATTTTCTTAATACGTTTTGGTTGAGTTGGTCACGCCACTTATCTCTGTATGTTTTTCCCCCGTCGTCTCCAACAAGTGCTGCGCAGAAGCCTTTAATATCATTACCTAGTACTTCTTCGACGGTTTGGCCATCTGCTGCTGTCACTTCAAGTAGTTCAAGGGCGCTGTCTAGAATCGGCATTAGGTTCCGTCCGGTAAAATCACTGTGAACCCAGAGATTATTTTTGATCTCTTCCCAAGCAGTTTGATATTCAACTGGTAGGAGTTTAGCTCGTGTTTCAAAATTTTTCATTTCTTTAGTCATATCACTGCCGGTTATTTTTTCAAAGAAGTTCATTTTAGTCATCTCCTTTTCATTTCTTTCGTTTTAAGTTCTTCAAGTTTGTTTGTGACAAAACCCCACTTTTCCCAAAAGAGATCAAGCTGCTCGCGGCCTGCTTCGGTAAGGGTGTAAAACTTTCTCGGCGGCCCAACAGTGGACTTTTTTTTCTCAATGTTCACTAGATTATTTTTTTCGAGCCTTATTGTAATCGTATATACCGTGCCTTCCACAACATCTGTAAAGCCTAGATCTCGCAAGTGCTGGGTGATTTCATAGCCGTACGTTTCCCCGCGACTTATAAGCTCAAGCACACAACCCTCGAGCACTCCTTTTAGCATTTCTGTAATATTTTCCAATTTCATCCCTCTTTTGTGTTTCGATACTTTTTTGCTCATTTATGTCTTACGTGTTAGTACTCTGTAATACTTATTACTGGTATATAGTATTACAGAATAGCTTGATTTGTCAACCCAATTTTTCGACCGACGTTTTTTCAAGTAACTAAGTAAGGTTTTATTCACCTGTGAAAGGGTAGAGATTATATAGCCATTAACAACAATAAGCAGTATAGAAGGAGAGTCTATCAATGAAAGCATCGGAAGCGGTTATTGATATTTTAAAAGATTGGAATATTAAGCATGTATACGGATATCCTGGTGATTCTGTAAATAATTTAATTGAAGGATTGCGTAAAGCAGAAGATGACATCCGGTTTATCCAGGTTCGACATGAAGAGGTCGGTGCGCTTGCTGCCTCGGCAGAAGCCAAGTTGACGAATCACGTTGGCGTTTGTTTATCAATCGGCGGGCCTGGAGCTGTCCATTTATTGAACGGAATGTATGATGCAAGGGAAGATGGCGCACCTTTAGTTGTCATTACAGGGCAAGTTTCCCACGATCTAATCGGAACAGACAATTTTCAAGAAGTAAATCTGGAGCGGATGTTTGATGATGTCGCGGTGTTTAACAAACGCGTAACTTCTGGTGAGCTCGTGCAACCATTACTTAAACAGGCCTTTAAAGAAGCGACTACACATAATGGAGTGGCTGTCTTAACGATTCCGGATGATGTTTTTAAAGAATCTGTTAAAAAAGATAAGCTGCGTTCAACCGTTCAAAGCAATTATCGACTATTCCCTGATAAGGAGGACGTTGCGCAGGCTGCTAAACTGTTACAGCAAGCGGAAAAGCCTGTCATCCTTGCTGGTAAAGGAGCGCTTTCTGCTCGGGAACAACTAGAAGAATTTGCACAAAAAATCGCAGCCCCTGTTGTCGTCTCTCTACGTGGTAAGGGAGTCCTCCCGGATGAGCATCCTTATAACTTAGGGAATTTAGGACAAATAGGAACTAAACCATCTTATGAAGCAATGGAAGAAACAGACTTGCTTATCTTAATCGGAACAGGTTTCCCTTATCGTGATTTCTTGCCTGATGATATCTCGGCAATTCAAATCGATATTGATCCTGCGAAAATAGGAAAATGGTATCCGACAGAGGTAGGGCTTGTCGGTTCTTCGGAAGAAATATTAGCTCGGTTTAATGAGCAGCTAACTTATAAGAAAAATCGTTCTTTCTTAGAAGCATGTCAAAAAAACATGGCGAACTGGTGGGAGCATTTAGATAAGATTGCAGAGGCAAAAGAAGGAGAAGCCTTACAAGGTCCACAAGTCATGCATGAACTAAATCGTTTTGTGGAAGACGATGCGATTCTTTCCGTTGACGTAGGAAATGTCACGTCATGGTTCGCAGGATTTTTCCGTATGACCAACCAGGACTTCGTTATCTCAAGCTGGCTAGCGACAATGGGCTGTGGTTTACCAGGTGCCATTTCAGCAAAATTAACCAACCCGGAAAAACAAGTATGGGCAATTTGTGGCGATGGTGGATTTTCCATGGGGATGCAGGACTTCCTTACAGCCGTTAAGTACCAATTGCCAATTAATATCCTTGTCTTCAACAATGAAAAAATCGGTATGATCAAATATGAACAAGAACAAATGGGCAACATTCCGTATCAAACAGACTTGCAAGGCATGAACTATGCGGAATTTGCCAAAATCAGTGGTGGAGCAGGCTATAAAGTTACCACACAAGAAGAGTTGCAAGCGGCACTAGAGGCCACAAAAGCGAATAATAAACCAACTATTATTGATGTGGATATAAAAGAACGTGCTCCATTACCAGGCAAAATCGAATGGAATCAAGCAAGATCTTATTCCAAGCATATGTGGAAAAAGCTCATGGAAGGTGAAGGAAACTTTGACATGCCACCATTAAAAACCGTGTTAAAACGACTATTTTAAGCTAAAATCAACGATCTAATTCCTGATCAGAGGGGATTAGATCGTTTGCTTACAATAGCTGGATGTCTTATATAAAGGAGAGTAGTAGAAAATGGATGATGTTTTTGCGATTATCTTAATAAGCCTCTTAGCGATTGTAATTATTGTCCCTGTCTTCCTAATCATTAGGCTTTATGTGCATGATAGAAAACAAGAGGAGCATTCTGTGTTACAAAATTATCCGCTTTTAGGCAAAATGCGGTATATCCTTGAAAAGATGGGACCTGAGTTAAGACAATACTTATTTAACAACGATAGAGAAGGAAAGCCATTTAATAGAAAACAATTCGAATATGTGAATAAAGCAGGGAAATACCAATCAAGCTTATTGGGGTATGGCGCAGAGAAAGATTTTAAAGAGAACGACTATTACCTGGTTAACAGTATGTTTCCCGCAACAGATAGGGAGTTAAAGGTAGAGAATAAACCTATCATTACGACACATATCTATGAGGTGAAAGAAGAAAACCTGTTTAGTAGAAAGGAAAAACGAAAAGAAACGCAAATCCAGCCGGCGTTTCTACCTGATGAAGAGCGGGTAATTTTAGGTGAAGACACGGTTAAGGAGCCTTTTTACTTAAAAGGAATCATCGGACAATCAGCGATGAGCTATGGCTCGCTTGGTGAAAATGCAATTACTGCCCTTTCAAAAGGGTTAGGAATGGCAGGCGGCACGTGGATGAACACAGGGGAAGGAAGTTTATCTCCCTATCATTTAAAAGGGAGTGTAGATATCATCATGCAAATAAGTCCTGGTTTGTTTGGGGTGCGAGATGACGATGGGAATTTTTCGTTTGAGGAATTTAAGAAAAAGGCGCAAACACCCCAAGTAAAAGCCTTTGAACTAAAACTCGCACAAGGAGCTAAAACGCGAGGCGGCCATGTTGATGGGAAGAAGGTCACCAAGGAGATTGCGGAAGTACGAAATGTAGAAGAAGGAAAAGACATCGACAGTCCAAACAGGTTTCCTGGTATTAACACAGCGGAGGAATTGTTACAGTTTCTGCAAGAACTCCGTGAATCCGGAGGTAAGCCTGTCGGTCTCAAGATTGTGGCAGGTAATGAAGCAGAAGTTGAGAAACTAGTTAAAGCTATGAAAGAAAATGATATTGTACCAGACTTTATCACTGTAGACGGAGGAGAGGGTGGAACAGGCGCGTCTTACTACGAGCTTGCCTATTCAGTTGGCTTACCTGCTTTTACTGCCATTCCCTTAGTACATGAATGCCTGGAAGCATTTGAGATTCGTCACAGGACTAATATTATTGCCTCAGGGAAGTTGCTCACCCCTGATAAAATTGCAATGGCATTATGCTTAGGTGCAGACCTGGTCAATATTGCAAGAGGGTTTATGATTAGTACGGGGTGCATTATGTCGCAAGTTTGCCATAAGAATACATGTCCCGTTGGGGTGGCAACAACAGATAAAAAGCTGCAGGAAGCATTGGTTATAGAAGAGAAGAAATATCGGGTATGTAATTATTTAGTTACCTTAAGGCAAGGATTGTTTGAGTTGGCAGCCATTGCAGGCCTTGACAGTCCAACCAAATTCACAAAAGATCATATCGTCTATCAATCTCAATTTAGAGCGTTTTCTAATTGGAGTAGTGTAGAGGCGAAATAGAAACGATTAAAGCACTGGTGAAAAACTGGTGCTTTTTTTGTGGTCAATGAAATGTCTCTTTTTTGAAGTAATTCTACATATCTACTATTTTTTCTTGAAAACGCGAGTTACTTCCCTATAACCATTATAGTGGGAAGCAATGAACTCCTGTCTCTCAATCTATAAAATTAATTAAAGCATAATGTTACCGCTTACAAAATATAATGACATCAATACAAGCGTTTCTATATCACGTTGTTTGGAATTCATTCTATTTTAGGGGGAGTATTGATGAATATTTTATTATGCTGTGCTGCAGGGATGTCTACTAGTCTATTAGTAACCAAAATGGAAGAGTATGCTACCAAACAAGGAATAGAGGGGAAAATTTTGGCTGTAAGTGCTGATGAGGTAGGAAGTCATATTGAGGAAGCAGATGTTTTACTATTAGGTCCACAAGTTCGTTATATGTTAAACCAGTTAACGCCTGTTGCAAAAGAAAACAATATTCCAATTGATGTCATTCCATCCGTTGATTATGGAATGATGAACGGAGCAAACGTCGTCAAATATGCCTTAAAGTTAAAGGAAAAATAAGGGGGAGTCGACATGAATCGGTTTACGAAATTTTTAGAAGAAAAGTTCATGCCTGTTGCAGGGAGAATTGCTGGCCAACGACATTTGCAATCACTAAGAGATGGTATCATCCTTACCATGCCTTTAGTTATTATTGGTTCTTTCTTTTTAATTTTGATGTTCATTCCAATTCCTGGGTATGAAGGGTTTATGGCTAATATATTTGGCGACGCGTGGAAGGACAAATTAGGCTACCCGGTTTCTGCGACTTTTGACATTATGGCACTTGTTGCTTCAATTGGTGTTGCTTACAACTTAGCTTTGAAATATAAATTGGACGGGTTAACAGCAGGTGCTATCTCCTTAGCAGCTTTTCTACTCGCCACTCCTTATACAACCATGTTTACACCAGAGGGATCTGACACTGCATATGAAGTGGGCGGTGTAATCCCCGCAGCGCTTATGGGGAGTCAAGGGCTATTCGTAGCATTACTTATTGGGATACTGTCCACGGAAGTTTATCGCTGGGTCGTTAGCAAAAATTTGACCATTAAGATGCCAGCAGGAGTTCCGCCATCAGTGGCCAAATCGTTTGTAGCACTTGTTCCAGGGTTTGCTGTAATTGCTATTGTATGGATTGTTCGTTTAATTATTGAGGCAACACCATTTGAAAGCATTCATAACATTGTTGGTGATTTACTTTATACCCCGCTCAGTGCAGTAGGCGGAAGTTTAACGGGTTCTTTGGTGGCGGTTACACTAATTATCCTCTTATGGGTTGCAGGCCTTCACGGAGCATCCATTGTTGGTGGCGTGATGGATCCGATTTGGTTATCAAAAATGGATGAAAACCGTATCGCTTTCCAGGAGGGGATGGCTGCAGCCGATTTACCGAACATCTTTACTAAACAATTCTTTGATATTTTCGTCTTTATGGGTGGATCTGGTGCGACTTTTGCGCTCGTTATTGCGATTTTGTTCTGGGCGAAAAGTAAACAGATGAAGCAGCTTGGCAGGTTATCCGTAGGTCCTGGAGTTTTTAATATAAATGAACCGATTATTTTCGGTATGCCAATTGTGTTAAATCCATTGTTAATCATTCCGTTTTTGCTAACACCACTTGTTATTGTTCTTACAACCTATATTGCGATGTCAACTGGCCTCGTTCCAAAACCAATTGGTATTGCAGTGCCATGGACGACTCCACCGGTTATAGGAGGGTATTTAGCAACGGGAAGTCTAGCGGGTTCGATTCTGCAACTGGTTAATATTTTCATCGGGTTACTCATCTATCTACCATTTTTCAAGATTTGGGACACGATGAAAGTAAAAGAAGAAAAAGCGGCAGAGGAAACGAACTAGGAGGATTTATATGAATACGGAAGAAATAAGCTTTCATATTATTTTACATGGTGGAAATGCAAAAAGTTGTGCAATGGAAGCAATACGCTTTGCCAAGGATGTGGATTTCATATCCGCATCTGAAAAAATAAAGGAAGCCAGAACGGAACTGGGAAAAGCGCACCGATTCCAGACGGATTTAATCCAAAGAGAAGCGAAGGGTGAGTTTAAACAGGTTAGTGTGTTGCTTGTCCATGCCCAAGATCATTTTATGAATGCTATGACGATTACCGATCTGGCAAGTGAAATCATGGAAGTTCACCGAAGACTCGCGGAGAAATAGAAGGAGGAATTTTGTTGAGTAAAGGAGTAAAAATTGTCACCATTGGTGGAGGTTCCAGTTATACCCCGGAGTTAGTTGAAGGATTTATTAATCGATATGAGGAGTTTCCTGTTTCCGAGCTATGGCTTGTGGATGTTGAGGCTGGAAGAGAGAAATTAGATATTGTTGGGAATCTGGCGAAGCGTATGGTGAAAAAGGCGGGACTTCCGATGGCTATTCATCTTACGCTTGATCGTAAAGAAGCGTTAAAAGGTGCGGACTTTGTAACGACCCAATTCCGTGTAGGACTCTTGGATGCGCGTGCTAAGGATGAAAGAATCCCGGCAAAACATGGCGTCATCGGCCAAGAAACAAACGGACCTGGCGGGTTATTTAAAGGGCTGCGAACAATCCCTGTCATTTTGGATATTATTCAAGACATGGAGGAGCATTGTCCAGATGCCTGGCTGATTAATTTTACCAATCCTGCAGGCATGGTGACAGAGGCCGTGTTCCGCCATACAAATTTTAGAAGGATTGTTGGGTTGTGTAATGTCCCAATTGGGATGGAAATGGGAATTTCGAAACTATTAGAAGTGGACCATTTAAGAATTCGTATCGATTTTGCAGGGTTAAATCATATGGTTTATGGGTTAGAAGTCTATCTGGATGGCGTCAGTGTTAAGAATAAGGTAATCGAAATGCTATCTAATCCAGAACATAGTAGTTTTGTTAAAAATATTGATGGTCAAGGCTGGGAAGTAGAGTTTATCCGTGGGTTAGACGCTCTAATGTGTCCGTATCACATGTATTATTATAAAACAGATGAAATGCTAAAAAAGTCGATAGAAAGCTACGAAAAAGGTGAAACGAGAGCAAAAGTTGTAATGAAGCTTGAAGAAGAATTATTCGAGCTTTACAAAGACCCTGATTTAGCTATCAAACCACCACAATTAGCAGAACGGGGTGGGGCTTATTATAGTGATGCTGCAGTTCGGCTTATTACTTCTATCTATAATGATAAGCGCGATATTCAGCCTGTGAACACGATGAATAATGGTGCGATTGCCAGTGTTCCGAGTGACTCTGCAGTTGAAGTAAGCTGTGTGATCACAAAAGAAGGACCTATCCCGATTGCAGTTGGAGATATCCCTGTAGCAGCCCGGGGTCTTGTGCAGCAAATCAAATCATTTGAAATCATCTCGACTGATGCGGCTGTAACAGGCGATTATGATAAGGCAATGCTTGCGATGACCATTAATCCCCTTGTACCATCCGATGTTGTGGCGAAAAAGATATTAGATGAAATGCTAGAAGTTCATAAAGAGTTTTTGCCTCGGTTTTTTGATTGAGTTTGAGGAAGTGAAAAACTCGCTTTTTTAGGAGGAAGTCAAATGATAAAGCTAATCGTAAATGCAGACGATTTCGGGTATTCCAATGCGGTGAATTATGGTATTCTCGATGCGTTTAAATACGGTGTCGTTCGTTCCACTACCATGATGATGAATATGCCTGGTACAGAACATGCTGTAAAATTAGCAAAGGAAAATCCTTCACTTGGTGTTGGCATCCATCTGGTCTTAACGTGTGGCAAGCCCTTACTTCATGATGTAGATAGTCTAACTGATGAAGAGGGGAATTTTTTTAGAAATCCGGATCTATTTTTCTCTAACCATATTAGCATGTCAGATGTGGAGAGAGAATGGAGAACCCAAATTGAACTTTTCCTAAGCTGTGGTCTTACTCCTACTCACTTAGATAGTCACCATCACATGCACGCACGGAGATTACTCCACCCAGTTATCGAAAAACTTGCCATAGAGTATGACTTGCCTGTAAGGAAATACGTTGGTATGAAGATAAGCCCTTTTACAGATGAACTAAATGTAGATTTTTATGGGAAGAATATCTCTCACAGTGTCCTAGATGACGCTGTTTCAATCATAGAAGATGAAAAGAGCTTGGAAATAATGGTCCATCCTGGTTACTTGGATTCTGTGATCATGAATGGCTCTTCCTATAATGTAGAACGTGTAAAGGAAGTGGATGTATTGACCTCTTGGGACATGCCAGAGCATGTTCTTCTAGTGAAAGAAGATAGTTAATAGTGAAACTTCATTTGGTAGGGGTTTCCCTACCTCTCCCACTTAGAACGCTTGATTGCTTCTCACATTCTTGAAGTGGGGGTTTTATGCCAGTTGAGGCGGGATAAATGGTCCTTCGTTATTTACAAAGCTAAGGGAAGGAAAGGAACAGAAGATGATTGTTAGTACCAGTTTCTCCGTCAAAGAAGCAGCTTAAACAAGTAAAGCACTTGGAGATCATCCAAGTGCTTTACTTGTTTTTAAACTACTTACCCTACCATTCACTTATATTACCTTAACCCGATTTATATCCAGGAATTTTGAAATAACAAAGGCTGACGCTCCCAAAGCGTTTGAATATTTTCCAAGGGAGGAGACAGTTAAGTTCACAGCGTTACCATGAAAAGCGGAAAGTCTGTCGTCTAGTACACTCTTTATCGGATTCATTATCCAATTTTCAAAGCGGGCCATTCGGTTTCCAATGATAAGCATATCGGGGTTAAATGTGTTGATTATGTTGACTAAACCAACCCCATTATATTCTCCAATGGTGTGCAACAGCCTCAAAACGTCTTTATTTCCTTTTTTGGCCTCTGACTCTATATGATCCAATGTGATGGAAGGAGTATCCTTAAAGTATTCTAATTTTTTTGCTTCCGTTAACAAAGCACTTTCCGAGGCATACAGTTCCCAACATCCACGGTTACCGCAACTGCATTTTCTCCCATTTACTTCAATTGTAAGATGCCCCATTTCTCCTGATATACCTGTTGCACCTTTATAAAGTTGGCCGTTAATAATAATCCCAGTACCGATTCCAATCCCGACACTTACATAGATAAGATTCATAGCATTTTTTCCAGCACCGTAAAGATGTTCTCCTAGTGCTCCTGTATTCGCCTCGTTATCTATTAAGGTAGGAATATTAAATTCGTCTTCTAGAATTTGCTTCAGATTAACTTGATTTAAATCTAAATATGGAGTGAAGAGAATAAGACCATCTGGATCAACAATTCCAGGGGCGCCAATACCTATTCCCACAACACCATAGGGACTATCAGGTGATTTCTCATTTAGCGAACGGATAAGGGAGCGTAAAGCCTGCATAATTTCCTCAGCACTTTGACCTGAAAGAGGGGTGGATTCTTCTTCTACTATTTCACCACTCAAATCTGTCAATACCGCTAAAATATAATTCACCCCAAGATCAATACCAATAGCATAACCAGCATGGGTATTAAAATAAAGCATGACTGGTTTTCTTCCACCACTAGACTGCCCCTGCCCCAGTTCGTTAACAAGCTTATCCTCAATTAGTTCACTGACCATGGTAGAAACCGTGGTTTTATTTAATCCTGTATCTTTAGATATTTGCGCCCTGGAAATAGGGCCCTTTTTTTCAATTTCATTTAAAACGATTGATTTATTAATCTGCTTCACTAATGTTAGGTCCCCAGTTTTCATTTTATATAAAATTCCCCTCATTGTTTATTGCTTAAATATAGTGTAACCATTTTATCACAAATATAATGTAGTCAGGTAAACGGATTAATTAATAGTTATGACGAAAGATAATGTTGACATCGCTTACATATAAATTTATACTTTGTTTAATGAATAAACTAAATGGATGGGAGGAGTGGTCAAAACGCCGATATGGATAACGGGCATGACATCATGATAATTCATATAAAAACAAGGGAAAATCACTCGCATACCAAAAGTAAGGAATTTTTTATACTAAACTTATAGAGGTGAAACAATGACGACTTATTTTAAAGATATTAATCATATTAAGTTCGAGGGAGCTACTTCAACAAACCCATATGCATTTAAATTCTACAACCCGGAAGAAAAACTAGGTGGAAAAACGATGGAGGAAGTCCTCCGATTTGGTGTGGCATATTGGCATACATTTACGATGGATGGTTCCGATCCATTTGGGGCGGGCACAATGCAACGACCATGGGATAAGTACACAGGAATGGACCTAGCAAAAGCCCGCTTAGAGGCAGCTTTTGAGCTATTTGAAAAATTGAATGTCCCGTTTTTCTGTTTTCACGATGTGGATATTGCCCCAGAAGGAAGTAGTCTTCGAGAAACGAATAAAAATCTCGATACCATTGTGGGCTTAATGAAAGATTATATGAAAGATAGTAAAACAAAGCTCTTATGGAATACGGCAAACAATTTTACCCACCCTCGATTTATTCATGGTGCTGCTTCATCAAATAGTGCAGATATTTTTGCTTATTCGGCTTCCAAGGTGAAAAAAGGACTGGAGATTGGGAAAGAGCTCGGTGCAGAGAATTATGTTTTCTGGGGTGGTAGAGAAGGTTATGAAACGCTCCTTAATACAGATATGAAATTGGAAATGGATAATTTAGGCCGATTCTTCCAGATGGCCATTGATTATGCCAAGGAGATTGGCTTTGATGCCCAATTTCTAATTGAACCGAAACCAAAAGAACCAACGACCCACCAATATGACTTTGATGTGGCGACAGGTTATGCGTTCCTGCAAAATTATGGTCTACAGGATGACTTTAAATTCAACATAGAAGCAAACCATGCTAGGCTTGCTGGCCACACTTTTGAACATGAACTTCACTATGCAAGAATACACAATATGCTTGGTTCAGTTGACGCAAACCAAGGTGATCCACTAATTGGCTGGGATACAGATGAGTTCCCGACAGACTTGTATTCTACTACACTGGCAATGTATGAAATTCTGAAAAACGGCGGGCTTGGACGTGGTGGCTTAAATTTTGATGCCAAAGTTCGCAGAGGATCCTTTGAAGCAGAGGACCTTTTCCATGCACACATTGCAGGGATGGATGCTTTTGCTGTCGGCCTGCGCGTTGCACAAAAGTTGCTTGATGATAACGTGCTTGAAGGAGTAGTTGAGGAACGCTACCAAAGCTATACGAATGGAATTGGGTTAGAGATTGTCCAAGGAAAAACAGATTTTCATAAATTAGAAAAACATGCATTAGAGATGAATGAAGTGACGCATTCTTCTGGTCGCCTGGAAAGAATCAAGGCAACAATCAACCAATATTTACTGCGAGCCTACGCCGGAGAATAGGTTTGCTTTGAAAGAAGAGGTGCGAAATGAAATATGTAATTGGAATTGATTTAGGAACAAGTGCCGTAAAAATTCTACTTGTTGACCAAAACGGTAACGTAACACAGGAGATTACGAAGCAGTTTGCTTTAATTCAGGAAAAGCCTGGATATAGTGAACAACATCCAGAGGATTGGGTGGAACAAACAATTGCAGGGCTTGCTGAATTGCTTGAAAAGTTCCCTGGAAATAAGGATGCGATTGAAGGGATCAGTTTTTCCGGGCAAATGCATGGACTTGTATTACTGGATGAACAGCAGAAAGTATTGCGTCCTGCCATCCTTTGGAATGATACGAGAACCACTTCGCAATGTGAGGAAATTTACCGGCTGGTTGGGGAAGAGCGGTTATTGGACATTACGAAGAATCCAGCACTAGAAGGATTTACGCTTCCAAAGTTGCTATGGGTTAAGCAGCACGAACCAGAAATTTACGCACAGGTGAAGACTTTTGTTTTGCCAAAGGACTATGTACGATACAGGTTGACCGGCGCCTTGCATATGGACTATTCCGATGCTGCGGGTACTTTGTTGCTGGATATCGCCAACAAAGAGTGGAGTTCGGAGCTATGTGATGTGCTGGGCATTGAAGCTAGTCTCTGCCCGCCATTAGTAGATTCCCATGAAGAGGTGGGCAGTGTAACAGAGGAAGTTTCCGAGAAAACTGGACTATCGTCAGCAACCCGTGTGTTTGCGGGAGGTGCTGACAATGCATGTGGCGCGATAGGCGCAGGTATTTTATCGGAAGGAAAAACGCTTTGTAGTATTGGGACATCAGGGGTCGTCCTCTCCTATGAGCCTCAAGCGGATAAAGAATTTGGTGGGAAAGTACATTACTTTAACCATGGTTCTCCTGACGCTTATTATACAATGGGCGTCACATTGGCAGCAGGACACAGCTTAAGCTGGTTTAAGGATGTTTTTGCGGAGGATGTATCCTTTGAGGAGCTGTTAGCTGAGATTGCCACCGTTCCCGTTGGATCGAATGGACTACTGTTCACACCATATATTTCAGGCGAACGTTCACCACATGCGGATGCCATAATTCGAGGAAGTTTTATCGGGATGGATAGCAGACATAAAAGGAAGGACTTTGTCCGAGCTGTGATGGAGGGAATTACGTTCTCTTTAAATGAATCTTTAGAGTTGTTTCGTGAGAGTGGAAAAATAGTCGATACCGTCATTTCAAGCGGTGGGGGCAGTAAAAATGAAGCATGGTTGCAAATGCAGGCCGATATTTTCCAGGCAACGATTGTAAAGCTGTCCAATGAACAGGGACCAGGAATGGGAGCGGCAATGCTCGCTGCATATGGTTGTGGCTGGTTTGCTTCCCTGCAGGAATGTGCAGATCGCTTCTTGGAAAGAGACAAAGTTTATAAACCAAACACTGAAAATGTTGCAAAATATAAAGAATTGTTTGCTATTTATCAGGATGTGTATGGACAGACGAAGAAGTTAAATGATAGGTTAAATGTATACCGCATGTAAAATAGGCAAGCATCAGCTAATTAAGCGGCTGGTGTTTTCTTTTTTACTTTTGAAAGGAGCATGGTTCATGAAAAAAATACTCTTTATCGGCGACAGTATTACAGAGTGGGGAAAGCCGGAAGACCCAGAAGACTTAGGGATTGGATATGTTCGTCTGGTTCATGACTATTTACGGGTTACCTATCCTGCGGCGGAATTTAATGTCGTGAATAAAGGCATTGGTGGCAACCGTGTCACAGATTTAGCGAACAGATGGGAAAAAGATGTGCTAGAGGAGAAGCCGGATCTGGTTTCAATTTCTATTGGTGTAAATGATGTTTGGCGACAACTGGATCAGCCAGACATGGACCAGGTAACTCCAGAACAATTTGCGCAAGTTTATGAAAAGCTTTTACAGCAGCTGAGTGGCATGGAAGTTGTGTTAATGGAGCCGACGATTATTGAGGAGGACGTAGAAGCAGTGGGGAACCAGAAGCTTTCTGCGTATGTAGAGATAGTACGTGAGCTTGGAGAAAAGTATCAGGCGAAAATAGTACCAACTCATAAAGCATTTTTAACATATTTAAAGACTGAAAATGGCGTTGGGTTGACGACTGATGGAGTACATATGAATTCAAAGGGTAATATGCTCATGGCAAAGACGTGGCTTGATGTCGCGGGAGATAGCTGTGTGAAGATTCTTAGCGCTGAGTAAGAGGTAGATGTTAATAACCAGAAGGAGAAGATTATAATGGATAATAATTTTAGTATTTTACATGAAGCCCCGACTCCGCAAGAATATATTGATCTACGATTAGAGGGTGGCATTAGTGGAAAGTCCACGGAAGCTGCAACCATCGGTTTGAAAAACTCCTTGTTTGCAGTGAGCCTCTATGATCAGGAAACACTCATTGCAATGGGACGAATCATCGGCGATGGAGGAGCATTTTTTCAAGTAGTGGATATTGTAGTAAAGCCAAGTTATCAAGGAAAAGGACTAGGGAAAACGGTTATGCGAGAACTTATGGATTACTTGGATAGCAATACTTATTCCGGTTCCTATGTAAGTCTGATAGCGGACGATCCAGCGAATAAACTTTATGAGCAATTTGGATTTCGTTATACATACCCAGCGTCACATGGGATGTTTCGCAAATATTAGTGTTTGATATAAATAGGAATGCCAAGGCATCTGCATAGCAGGTGCCTTTTTTGGATGGATAAACTATCAATCTCATTATTTTGGGAACAATTGACTGAGTTAAGGTTAAAAAGAAGCACTGCATCGGCAAAAACAAGGGAGTATCAGCAAATAAAGGGAGAGCGTCGTTCGAAAAGGAAGAAACATCGGCCAAGAAAGAGAAAGCTTCGTCCGAGAGAGAAGGGACATCGGCCAAGAAAGAGAAAGCTTCGTCCGAGAGAGAAGGGACATCGGCCAAGAAAGAGAGAGCATCGGCCGAGAAGGAAGAACAATCGGCCAAGAATAGGAGTACATCGTCCGAGAGGGGAGAAACATCGGCTAAGAATACGAGGACATCGCCAGAGAGCCCCATGCCACACCAGATCCACACCCCTTCTCCCTAACACAAAAACTAAAAAAACTTCTTAAAATTTTCAAATTAATATTGATTGTACGTACGAATTGTATTATTATAGATCACATAAGTTAAATATACGTACAAGTTAAGTAGATGAGAGGTGAGTAGAATGCTAGAAGATTTAAAAGAACAAGTATTGGAAGCAAACTTACAACTCCCTAAGCATAATTTAGTCACTTTTACGTGGGGTAATGTAAGCGGTGTCAACAGAGAACAAGAACTTATTGTTATTAAACCAAGTGGTGTGGATTATGAAAATATGAAAGTGGATGACATGGTGGTCGTAGACTTTGATGGCAACGTAGTGGAAGGAAATTTAAACCCATCATCAGACACACCGACCCATATTGTGCTTTATAAAAATTTCCCAGATATAGGTGGAGTTGTTCATACACACGCGCCATGGGCTACGAGTTGGGCACAAGCAGGTAGAAGTATTCCGCCACTTGGCACCACTCATGCTGATTACTTTTATGGAAGTGTTCCATGCACGAGGGAAATGACGGATAGAGAAATAAATGGGGCGTATGAGTTGGAAACAGGAAATGTGATTGTGGAAACGTTCAAGGAACAAGATATCAATCCGAATGCCATTCCTGGCGTACTTGTACATAGTCATGCACCTTTTACTTGGGGAAAAGACCCAGCAGAAGCAGTGCATAACGCAGTAGTGCTAGAAGAAGTTGCCAAAATGGGGTGGAAAACATTCCAATTGAAACCAGGTACAGAAGACATGAATCAAGCGCTTCTTGATAAGCATTATTTAAGAAAACATGGGGCTGAAGCTTATTACGGCCAAGGAAAAAATGAGGTGAGAAGGTCATGACAAAATTTGCAATTGGAGTAGATTATGGCACTGAATCAGGTAGAGCTGTATTAGTTCGTGTTGCTGATGGGCAGGAGATAGCCGATCATGTAACCCCATATAAACACGGTGTCATTGATGAGAAATTACCGGAATCGAATGTGCTACTCGGGAACGAATGGGCTTTGCAGCACCCTGAGGATTATCTTGATGTGTTGACACAATCTATTCCTGCAGTGTTGAAAGAATCTAAGGTTAATCCAGAAGATGTCATCGGGCTTGGAATCGATTTTACTGCATGCACGATGCTTCCACTGGACCATGAAGGAGAACCACTTAGCCTTGATCCGTTGCTTAAAGAGAATCCACATAGCTGGGTAAAGCTTTGGAAACATCACGCAGCACAAGAGGAAGCGACGAGAATTAATCAAATCGCAGAACAAAGAGGAGAAGCATTTCTCGCGAGGTATGGTGGGAAGATTTCTTCGGAGTGGATGATTGCAAAAATCTGGCAAATTCTTAATGAGGCACCCGACATTTATGAGGAAACAGACCGTTTTTCTGAAGCAACGGACTGGGTCGTTTCCAAATTGACCGGTCGTTTTGTACGTAATAGTTGTACTGCCGGCTATAAATCAATTTGGCATAAACAGGACGGTTACCCGGACAAGGAATTTTTTGCTGCACTAGATCCTCGTCTGGAAAATCTAGAAGAAACGAAGCTACGGGGAGACATTGTACCACTTGGCACGAGAGCTGGTGGACTGACAGAAGAGATGGCAGCCCGAACAGGGCTTTTACCTGGAACATCGGTGGCTGTTGGGAATGTCGATGCCCATGTATCTGTACCAGCAATGGGTGTGGCTGAACCAGGTAAACTTGTGATGACGATGGGGACATCAATTTGTTCCATGATTCTTGGCGAGGAAGAGAAGGAAATTGAAGGCATGTGTGGTGTTGTGGAGGATGGCATCATTCCTGGATTTTACGGATATGAGGCTGGCCAATCAGCTGTAGGTGATATTTTTGCCTGGTTTGTAGAGCAGGCTGTTCCAGAAACTGTGAAAAAAGAAGCAGAGGAAGCAGGCGAGAACATCCACCAATTTTTAGAGAAGAAGGCAACCAAATATAAGCCTGGTGAAACAGGGCTACTTGCACTTGACTGGTGGAATGGAAATCGTTCAGTGCTTGTCGATACAGAACTCAGTGGCGTAATACTTGGAATGACCTTGCAGACAAAGCCAGAGGAGATGTATCGCGCCTTACTTGAAGCAACAGCATTTGGAACGAGAAAAATTGTAGACGCTTTCCACCATAATGGAGTAGAAGTGGAGGAGCTCTATGTCTGTGGCGGACTACCGCAAAAAAATAAGCTCTTGTTGCAAATTTATGCTGATGTAACCAATCGTGTTATCAGAATTGCTGACTCTGTACAAACCCCTGCACTAGGTGCAGCCATGTTCGGGGCACTTGCTGCAGGATCAGAAAATGGTGGATTCGACCATATTTTAGATGCAACCAAACAGATGGGAAGGGTAAAGGATAAGGTGGTCAAACCTATTCCAGAACATGTGGCGATCTATGAGAAGCTCTTTCAGGAATATAACCGACTCCATGACTATTTCGGTAGAGGCGAAAACGATGTAATGAAGCGGCTACGCGGTATTCGAGATGGACTGAATAAAATAGATGGTCTTCATCCATCAATACCAGTTTCATAGAGATACCAAAAATTTAGGGGGACACGAAATGCTAACACAAAAGAAATATCAATTCTGGTTTGTAACTGGAAGCCAACACTTATATGGCGAAGAGGCACTTCTCGAAGTGGAAGAGCATGCTAAAGCAATAGTAAAAGGATTAAACGAAAAAGAAGGTTTGAATTATGAGATTCAATTTAAGCAAACATTAACCAATGCCAACGACATCCAAGCACTTATGTTAGAGGCCAACAACGATGAAAATTGTGCTGGTATTATGTCATGGATGCACACCTTTTCCCCAGCGAAAATGTGGATTGCAGGTCTTAAGGCTCTACAAAAGCCTTTGTTGCATTTGCATACTCAATACAACAGGGAGATTCCATGGAACGAAATTGATATGGACTTTATGAATATCAACCAGTCAGCGCATGGAGACCGAGAGTACGGATTCATTGGGACGCGCATGAATATTGCCAGAAAAGTTGTGGTGGGTCATTGGGAAAACGCGGATGTAGAACAGAAAATTGGCGACTGGATGCATACTGCGGTTGCGGTGACAGAAGGGACATCTATTCGGGTAGCCAGATTTGGTGACAACATGCGTAATGTAGCGGTTACCGATGGAGATAAAATAGAGGCGCAAATAAAGTTTGGTTGGACCGTAGATTATTACGGAATTGGAGATCTGGTGGAAGAAATAAAGGCACTATCAGAAGAGGCAGTTGACACCCTATACCAAGAGTACGAATCGCTTTACACACTACCACCAGAAGCTGTTGAGTCCGGTTCAGTGCGTGAATCAATACGCGAGCAAGCTCGAATTGAGCTGGGGTTAAAGGCATTTCTTTCCAAGCATAATTACAACGCCTTCACAACAAACTTTGAAGACTTACATGGCATGGAGCAACTTCCAGGACTAGCAGCACAACGATTGATGGCTGAAGGTTACGGGTTTGCTGGAGAAGGAGATTGGCGGACAGCCGGGCTTCTGCGTCTGATGAAGATTATGGCAGACAACAAAGGAACGTCCTTTATGGAAGATTATACGTACCATTTAGAAAAAGGGAATGAACTAGTGCTAGGCTCCCACATGTTAGAAATTTGTCCAACGATCGCGGCAGATAAGCCAGCTATTGTCGTCAATCCATTGTCGATTGGAAATAAAGCTGATCCAGCAAGACTTGTTTTTGATGGGAGAGAAGGTAAGGCACTTGTCGCGTCTCTAGTAGAAATGGGGGGAAGATATCGCCTTATCGTCAATGAAGTTAATGCAGAAACGGTAAAAGAAGAAACCCCGAATCTTCCGGTGGCAAAGGTATTATGGAAACCAGAGCCGTCATTAAGTGAAGCAACAGAGGCCTGGATTTATGCTGGAGGAGCTCACCATACCGTATTTTCTTATGAAGTATCTGTAGAACAATTGATGGATTTTGCGGACATGACAGAGATAGAATGCATCGTTATTGATAGCACCTCGACTGTTCGCAGTATTAGACAGCAATTGCGATATGGAGAGGCGGTTTGGCGGTAAGTTTTCGCTTAAGAGAGGCATAGGAAATAGCAGGCTTATATGGTATCCTTAACTTATACGAATAAGTTGAGGTGGTTGCATGGAAACTAAGTACAGCATGGTAAAGCGAGCAATTCAATCCGATGTTCTGGACGGTACGTATATACCGCATCAAAAAATCAGCTCGGAAAGTGAATTGATGAAGCAATTTGGAGTCAGTAGACATACCGTTAGGCTGGCGATCGGCGATTTAGTAGCAAAAGGTTGGCTATATCGTGAGCAGGGGGCTGGTACGTTCGTTGCTGACAGAAAAGAAGAGCAGGATACCATACAAGTAGATCGAAAAAACATTGCGATAATTACAACCTATATTTCGGATTATATTTTCCCTTCTATTATTAGAGGAGCGGAATCTACCTTAAGCCAGGAAGGCTATCAAGTAAGTATCTTCAGTACAAATAACGATCATGAAAAAGAACGTGAAATACTGGAAAAGATTCTGAGTCAGCCTTTTGATGGGGTGATTGTGGAGCCGACAAAAAGCGCTTTTTCCAACCCAAACATCAATTATTATCTTAATTTGGAGCGTCTTTCCATTCCGTATATCATGATTAATGCTTATTATGATGAACTGGAGCCTACAAGTATCGTGATGGATGACGAAAAAGGTGGCTTCCTACAGACAAAGCATCTTATTGAATTAGGACATACAGAAATCGCAGGCGTTTTTAAAACAGATGATACACAGGGTACAAAGCGGATGAAGGGATTCTTAAAGGCCCATCGTAGTCACGGAATACCACTCAATCCAAAGAATATTATTACTTATCATACCGAAGAAAAGCATACAAAGCCCATCAAAGAGTTAGAGAAAATGCTGTTTTTTGGGGACACGCGGGGTATTACGGGTCTCGTTGCTTATAACGATGAGCTGGTGATCAACGTGTTGAATCTTCTGCGTAAT
The DNA here is from genome assembly GCF_059758495.1 of Oceanobacillus sp. GQ8. Classification (NCBI taxonomy): domain Bacteria; kingdom Bacillati; phylum Bacillota; class Bacilli; order Caryophanales; family Bacillaceae; genus Oceanobacillus; species Oceanobacillus sp. GQ8. The sequence continues at coordinate 762,137 of NZ_JCAXEV010000002.1, forward strand.
AAAGACATGCAAGTTCCAAATGATCTATCGATTGTTGGGTACGATGATTCCTTCTATACAGAAGTATCAGAGGTGAAGCTTACCTCTATTGCGCATCCTAAAAGCGAGATGGGGCAAGCTGCAGCTAAGACAATACTTGATCTTATTAAAAGGAAAAATAGTAATAAAGTAAGCGCCCCAGAGCAGGTTGAATCCATTGTGTATCAGCCTGAACTGATATTGCGAAGTTCAACAAAAGAGTTAAAAACAATCGAAATCACTTCTTAAGATGAGGCCCGGTAAGGTGGCCTCCTTTAAACCGGGAGGGAGTATCATTGATAGTTAAGCAAGTGAATCCTGTCTCCGTGCATACGACAGTGGGCGCCAAGCCTGTTCTACCGTCCAAGGTAGCTGTTGAACTTGAAGATGGGAATACAGTAGAAATGCCTGTGGAATGGACAGGTGGAGAAAACATAGATTACCAGAATGATGGAAAGTATGAAATCGATGGAAATTTATACTACAAGCAATACCCTAGACCGTTAATTGAACAGCGTGCAGACCCGTATATTTATTTGCATGAGGATGGGTATTATTATTTCACAGGATCCTACCCTCTCTATGACCGGATTGTGCTTCGTAGAGCAAAAACAATAGAAGATTTATCACAAGCTGAAGAGGTTACCGTTTGGGTGAAACGCCAAGAAGGGATCCTTTCTGAACATATCTGGGCGCCAGAGATTCATTTCATTGACGGTAAATGGTATATCCATTTTGCTGCTGGCGATAAAGATGACGTCTGGGCGATTAGACCGTATGTCTTGGAAACGAGCTCTGCTAACCCGCTAGAAGGGGACTGGCTGGAAAAAGGACAAATCAATACGGCTTTTCAAAGCTTCTCTCTTGATGCAACGACTTTTGAACATAAAGGTTCGAGATATCTCGTATGGGCCCAAAAAGTCGAGGAGGATACGATCTCCAATATGTACATTGCCAAAATGAAAAACCCGTGGACACTTGATGGGGAGCAAGTTCTCTTATCAACTCCCGAGTTCAAGTGGGAGCAACAGGGGTTTTATGTGAATGAAGGGCCATCCCTATTAAAACGTAATGGAAAACTATTTATCTCGTATTCTGCAAGTGCAACAGATGACCGTTATGTAATGGGACTACTTACCGCTGATGAGAATAGCGATCTATTAGATCCGAATTCGTGGAAAAAGGAACCAACGCCAGTTTTTGTTTCAAATGAGCAGCACCAACAGTATGGACCAGGACATAACTGCTTTACAGTCGATGAAGAGGGGAATGACCTGCTTGTTTATCATGCAAGACCGTACAAGAAGATCACTGGAAATCCATTATACGACCATAATCGTCATGCAAGGATACAGCCTTTGCTTTGGAGAACAAATGGAACACCATACTTTGGGTCACCTGGAGAGATGCTAGAGGGCGAGACAACTGTTAAATGTAGCGTAGAAGTAGAGTAGTTCGTTTTTAACTCTCGAAGAGACCCATTTTTGTATTTCCGTACGTATAAGTTAATTTGGAATATTCTTATAAGTTATTGACTAGTTATAGTAGTAGTGATACTATTTTATCAACATAGACCAAAGTGATGTGTTTGAAGTAAACAACACCTATCTTCAAACATGTACGTACAAGATTCGAAATGAAGGCGTTATCAAGAACTCATAGTCCAAAAAGGCAATAGGGGGTGGAGGCGTTAACTCATTACTCATTATTGAATTTCAAATAAGGATCAGATGCTAATTGTGTAAGCGCTTTATAATAGTGGAGGGGGAAAAGAAATGAAAAAGTTCTTATTATTGGTAGTTCTCATGTTTATCCCTGCAATACTTGCAGCATGCGGAGGAGATAGCGATGAGGCAAGTGGTGAAGCAGAAGAAACTGAGATCATTGGAGAAGATATCGAAGGTGCGACAGAGTTAACATACTGGACCTTTGTAGGGCAGCACGTTGACTTGTTCCGAGACTCGGCTGAAAGATGGAATGAAGAAAATCCAGACAGACCAATTAAACTGGTTGCTGAGACGTATCCTTATGATCAGATGCACAATAACTTATTATTAGCCTTACAATCAGGCAAAGGGGCACCAGACATATCCGATATTGAGCTTGGCCGTTATGCAAACTACCTGCAAGGGGAGCCGCAATTAGAGCCAATGAATGAATATGTAGAGCCAGTTTTAGATGAATCCGTCTCCTCAAGGTTTGAGCTTTATGCAAAGGATGGGAATTACTACGGAATCCCAACACATGTAGGGGCCACAGTCATGTACTATAATACAGAGATTATGGATCAAGCAGGCGTTGATATTGATGCAATTAAAACATGGGACGACTATGTGGAAGCAGGAAAGCAGGTTGTCGAGAATACAGATTCTGTGATGTGGAACGTAGGAACAACAGACTTTTTAATGGATTTTTGGCCAATGGTTTCTCAACGGAAATCTGACTTTTTTGACGGGAATGGCGATGTAACGCTTGATAATGAAACAAATGTTGAGACACTTCAGTTCTTACATGATGTCATATATGAAGAAGAGATCGCAGAACTTACACCAGGTGCTATGAACCAATCGGAAGAATTTTATGGCTATATGAATGATGGTGGAGCAGCATCTATCTTAGCGCCAATCTGGTATATGGGAAGATTCATTGATAGCATGCCAGATTTGGAAGGGAAGATTGCGATACGTCCAATGCCCGCATGGGAAGAAGGAGGCAATCGCTCTGCCGGAATGGGTGGAACAGGTACAGTTGTAACAAACCAATCGGAAGCAACAGATCTTGCAAAAGAATTTCTTGCTTATACAAAGCTATCAGAGGAAGGAAACATAAACCTTTGGACTGTTCTTGGTTTTGACCCTCCACGCTGGGAAGTTTGGGAAAGTGAAGAAGTAAGAGAAGACAATAAATATTATCAATATTTTGGGGAAGGTATTTTTGACACACTATTAGATGTTAAAGACGAAATACATGAACTGAATATAACGGAAAATACTCCTGATGTGGCTACAGAATACAATACAAATGTAGCGGAAAATGTACTCAGACAACAGGCCCAGTCACCAGAAGAAGCTTTAAAAGAGGCTGCAGACAAGATTCGAGATATGCAGTAGAAGATGCGAACAAGAGTGGGGAGACGCAAGGAGAATCTCCTTGCTTTTGTTCTTTTATTTAGTCTAGCAAATTTTTTAAAATGATTGAAAAGTAAAATAAGTTTATATATAATCAACTTATACGTACCAATTATGCTGTAGTATAGTTACACACATATGAATGAATGTAGAGAGGGACATAGGTTACATCTTACTTAAATATGGGAGGAATTGCGTTGTCTAATGAACTGAAGGCGAAAATGGTATTAGATAAGAGCTATAGTATTTCCGAAATAGATAACCGAATATATGGATCTTTTATTGAACATCTGGGCAGAGCAGTCTATGGAGGGATATATGAACCCGATCATCCTGAAGCGGATGACCAAGGCTTTCGGAAGGATGTTATAGATCTCGTGAAAGAATTAAATGTCCCAATTGTCCGGTATCCAGGTGGAAATATGGTATCTGCTTATAATTGGGAGGATGGAGTGGGGCCGAAAAGTCAGCGGCCGAAAAGGCTTGAATTAGCTTGGCGGACAATCGAAACCAATCAAATAGGGACAAATGAATTTATGGATTGGGCTAAAAAAGTGAATACAGATGTCATGATGGCTGTCAATTTAGGAACTAGGGGAATTGATGCTGCAAGAAACTTAATAGAATATACGAACCATCCTGGTGGAACTTACTGGAGCGATCTGAGAAAAGAACATGGATACGAGGACCCGCACAATATCAAAACATGGTGTCTAGGGAATGAGATGGATGGCCCATGGCAGGTTGGACAAAAGACGGCCTATGAATACGGAAGAATTGCGAAGGAAACCGGAAAAGCTATGAAACTCGTAGACCCATCCATCGAATTGGTTGCTTGTGGGAGTTCAAATACGGGAATGCCAACCTTCCCAGAATATGAAGCGACAACGCTAGATATAGCATATGAGGAAATAGATTTTATTTCCTTGCATCAATATTATGGAAATAGATCGGACGATACCGCCAACTATTTAGCTAAAACAATGGACATGGATCACTTTATTAAAACAGTTACGTCCACCTGTGATTATATTAAGGCAAAACATCGAAGTAAAAAAACGATCAACTTAAGCTTTGATGAATGGAACGTTTGGTATCATTCCAATGATGCGGATAAACAAATTGATGCCTGGCAAATTGCTCCCCCTCAGTTAGAAGATGTCTATAACTTTGAAGATGCGTTGCTTGTTGGCAGTATGTTAATCACATTTCTCAATCATGCAGATCGTGTCAAAATGGCTTGTATGGCACAGTTAGTCAATGTCATTGCGCCCATTATGACGGAAAATAATGGACGATCATGGAAGCAAACAATTTATTATCCATATATGTACACATCCTTATATGGACGTGGGACAGCACTGAAACCAATCCTTTCTTCACCAAAATATGACTCAAAAGACTTCACGGATGTTAATTATATTGACTGTGCAGCTGTTTATCAAAAAGAAGCGGAAGAAGTTGTTCTCTTTCTAGTAAATAAAAATTTGCAGGAAAGTATTTCAGTTACGACGGATGTAAGGTCCTTTGAAGGATATCAAGTATTGGAACATGTGGTTTTAGAGAATGAGGACCTAAAGGCAACAAATAAACCAGGTAGTGAAAAGGTCACGCCACACAAAGGTGGTTCTTCCAAAATAAACGATGGTGTATTGGAAACAAGATTATCGAAGGCATCCTGGAATATGATCCGTTTAAAAAATGTAAACGCTTAAAAATCAAGGTTTAAGGAGGGGAAACGATGGAACCGGCATCAAGCAATGTACAGTTACAAGTAGAAAACGAGGTGCGGCATCCAAATGAAAGTGGACCGCAACCTAAAGGGAAGAACAAAGGACCGAATAAACTTTTAAAGTTCCTAAATTCAAAGAAAGTAGTACCATATGTTTTTGTCTCACCATTTATTATTACGTTTCTTGTGCTTACCTTATATCCAGCTATACAAGGGATCATCATGAGCTTCCAAAGTGTACTACCGGGACAGGTAACCTTTATCGGGTTGGAAAATTACTCTAGGATTACAAATGGCACGTTTCTTAAAGCATTAACCAATACGACCATTTATGTGGTCTTAACGGTTATTATATTGACTATCATTCCCATGTTATTGGCAGTATTTTTAGATTCCAAGTTTGTTAAGATGAAGACTTTTTTTCGGGCATCTTTCTTTATACCAGCCCTTACGTCAACCATAGTTGGTGGTATGATCTTTCGTTTGATGTTTGGAGAACAAGATACAGCAATCGCAAATCAAATTTTAGGATTTTTGGGAATGGAATCTGTTAACTGGCGATTTACTGCATGGTCAGGGATGTTTTTAATGGTACTTCTAGCTTCCTGGAGGTGGATAGGAGTTAACATGTTGTACTTTCTGGCAGCATTGCAAAATATTCCAACAGAATTATATGAGGCTTCGGAAATTGATGGAGCATCCAAGTTAAAGCAATTTTGGTATGTTACCCTGCCACAATTAAAACCAATCATTATATTCGTAACGACGATCACGATAATTAACGGCTTTAGAATGTTTGAGGAAAGCTTTGTATTTTGGGAAGCAGGTTCGCCCGGAAATATTGGTTTAACAGTTGTAGGCTATATTTATCAACAAGGTATTCAGCAAAATAATATTGGTTTCGGAGCAGCTGTAGGTGTCGTATTAATGCTCATCATTTTTGTCGTTAGTATTATTAACCTCATCTTAACTGGTGCTTTCAAAAAGGGGGATGAGTAGATTGAGTAGAAAGCGTTTTCCTTTACTAAAATGGGCTATTAATATTGGTTTATTCATTACTGCGTTGATTGCGCTGTTTCCTATTATAAGTCTTGTCATTTCATCTTTTATGCCTTCTTCTGAATTGATGAGAAATGGTATTTCTTTAAGTGTAAGTTTTGACCAGCTACAACTAGATAACTATCTTTATATTTTTACGCAAGCCTCTGAGTATTGGGCCTGGTACGGAAATAGTTTAATAATCTCAGCCATTACGATCGTCCTTTCCTTATTCTTTTCGTCCATGGTAGGTTATGCGTTAGCATTGTACGATTTTAAAGGAAAAAACCTTTTCTTTATCCTCGTGCTATTTATCTTAATGGTACCGTTTGAAATATTAATGCTTCCATTATTCCGTATGATGATAAGTACACAATTAATCGATACATACTTTGCTGTCATCTTACCATTGGTGGTAGCTCCAGTAGCCGTGTTTTTCTTTAGACAATATGCGCTTGGACTACCTAAGGAATTAATGGATGCCGCAAGAATAGACGGCTCTACGGAGTATGGGATATTCTTTCGGATTATGTTACCGCTAATGGGGCCATCGTTGGCAGCAATGGCAATCTTGCAAGGTCTTGCAAGCTGGAATAACTTCCTGTGGCCATTGCTCGTGCTCCGGTCTAACGATATGTTCACATTACCAATAGGTCTCGCTACATTGCTGACACCTTATGGAAACAATTACGATGTGTTAATCGCTGGTTCAGTTATGACCATAATTCCAATTATTATTTTGTTTATCTTTTTCCAACGCTATTTTGTGTCAGGTCTTACTGTAGGTGGCGTTAAAGGATAGTTAGGTAGTTAAAGAGGGGGTTGCACAAGGTGAATGTGAATGGAATGGTAACAACTTTAGAAAAAATGATGAGTTGGATTGTTAGATTGGCGTATGTAAACATGTTGTGGTTGCTGTTCTCTTTAAGGGGCTTCTTAGTGGCTGGTGTCTTTCCAGCTACTATTGCAGCACTTGGGGTGTCCAGAAAATGGGTCTCTGGTGAACAGGATATAAAGATATGGAAAACCTTTAAAGAGGGGTATACGAGTGAATTTAAAGCAGCCAATGCTTTAGGGTGGATATTAACAGCGATTGGCTCCTTGCTTTACGTCAATTACCGCGTGTTACAGGGATTACAAGAAACGGTTTCATTCATTGTTCCCTTTGCCTTTTACTTTATCATCATCGTGTATCTTCTAGTGATTATTTGGAGCTTCCCGCTCTTAACACATTACCAGACGAATATTTTACAGCATTTAAAAAATGCATTCATTATTGGCTTTTCAAAGGTGCATATATCGATTGGCATCGGGATACTTGGTTTTATTAGTATTTATCTTTCTCTTGAATACCCTGCGCTCATTCCGTTTTTTCTATTTAGCGTAATCGCAATCATGTGGATGTGGGCCGCAATGTATGTCTTCACAGCGCTAGATAAAAAGACAATTAAGGTAGGAAACGAAGCATAGACTGTAACCATAAATGGAGGAGTTTTAATGAACAACATTATTATTAATACAGATGTAGGGGAAGGAACAATTAACAAAAATATTTACGGCCACTTTGCTGAGCACTTGGGTCGTTGTATATATGAAGGAATTTGGGTTGGAGAAGATTCTAGTATCTCGAATACGAAGGGGATCCGGAATGACGTCCTGCAAGCGTTGAAGAATATTGATGTTCCTGTCCTGCGCTGGCCTGGTGGCTGTTTTGCAGACGAATACCATTGGAAGGATGGAGTCGGCCCTGCTGAGAATCGCAAGCGGATGGTGAATACCCATTGGGGCGGAGTAGTGGAGAATAATCATTTTGGTACACATGAATTCATGCTGCTATGTGAACTGCTAGGGACCGAACCCTACATTTGTGGGAACGTAGGCAGTGGCTCTGTCCAGGAAATGTCTGAATGGGTAGAATACATGACATTCGATGGGGAATCTCCAATGGCAAACTGGCGTCAGGAAAACGGTCAGAAGGAGCCGTGGAAGCTGAAATACTTTGGTGTGGGCAATGAAAACTGGGGATGCGGTGGTAATATGCGCCCAGAATACTATGCTGATTTGTATCGTCAGTATCAAACATACTGCCGTAACTACGGGGAGAATACCTTGTACAAAATTGCTGGAGGTGCCAATGTAGATGATTTTAATTGGACGGAGGTCCTGATGCGTGAGGCTGCTCCGTTAATGGATGGATTGAGCCTGCACTATTATGTTCATCCAGGCGGGTTTGATAATAAAGGCTCTGCTGTTGACTTCACGGAGGATGAATGGGACATCACGATGAAAAAAGCACTGTTTATAGAAGAGCTCATCATGAAGCATGGCACCATTATGGACAAATATGATCCAGAAAAGCGTATTGGCATGATCATTGATGAATGGGGAACATGGTTTGATGTAGAAAAGGGGACAAACCCAGGTTTCCTATATCAGCAGAATACTATTCGTGATGCCGTTGTAGCAGGGGTGTCTCTCAATATCTTTAACAACCACAGCGATCGAGTTCAGATGGCGAATATTGCACAGACCGTCAATGTTCTGCAAGCGATGATTTTAACAGAAGGAGACAAAATGATTCTGACGCCGACATACCATGTGTTTGAAATGTACAAAGTACATCAGGATGCTGAGAAGCTAAGCCTTGACCTAACGTCTGAAAATGTCGGAAACAATGAGTTCCCCCAAGTTAGTGCTTCTGCATCTAAAGCAAAGGATGGTTCGATTAACATTAGCCTTTGTAACATGGATAAAGCAACCGAGACTAACGTCACGTTAGAACTGCGGGGATTAAACACTGCTAACATAACAGGACGTATATTAACTGCAGATGAAATGAATGCACGAAATACTTTTGAAGCACCTGAGGAAGTACAACCAACTAAATTCACTGGGTTTACGTCTCAAGAAAACAAACTGGCTATTACATTGCCAAAAATGTCTGTAGTAACGTTAACTGTAAAATAATGTTCTTGAGAGTCGGTAGGTCAATGTCTGCTGGCTCTTTGCTTTAATCACTTTAAGACAGGAGGAATACATATGGAGATGGAAAATGAATGGCATCAACTTGCAAAGGAATTAAAAGTGGATAAGCAAATGTTGCCGGTAATCGATATATCCGCTGGAAGTGTAAAGCATCTCGCTCCCTTTTTACAGGAGAAGAAATTAAGTAGAGCGGTTATCATTGCGGATCGAAACACGTTGCAGGTAGCAGGCGAAGAAGTACAACGATTACTGGAACTAGAAGGTATAGAGACCACTGTTATACGACTTGTGGAAAATGAGCTGGACCAAGTAAACGCCGATGAAGCGACATTGATGCAAGTGATGGTGGAAACACCAGAAAACGTTGATGTACTCCTGGCAGTGGGAGCGGGAACAATCCATGATATTACAAGGTTTTGTGGTTACAAAATGGGGATTCCCTTTATATCGTTACCGACAGCTGCATCTGTCGATGGCTTCACATCGAAGGGAGCGCCATTAATATTAAGAGGTGTGAAACAAACGATTCAAACAGCATCGCCTATCGCTGTTTTTGCTGATAGTACCATCATAAGGAACGCACCGAGAGAGCTAACGGCGGCGGGCTTTGGAGATATGCTCGGGAAGTATACTTCCCTTTTGGATTGGAAAATTTCTTATTTGGTTGGAGAAGAGCCATATGTTCAAACAGCTGCATCGTTAACGGAGAACGCGTTGCAAGCTTGTGTAAACCATGTTGAAGATATTGCTTCATCGGACGGAACTGGCGTAGAAATACTCATGCAGGCACTCATTGAGTCAGGTCTTGTCATGCTGTTAATTAATTCATCTAGGTCTGCTTCAGGGGGAGAGCATCATCTTTCTCACTTTTGGGAAATGGATCTTTTGAGAAAAAAACATCGCCAAATTCTACACGGAGCAAAAGTTGGTGTTGCAACCATTATTATCACAAAGTTATATAAGCAGTTTGCGAACCAATTTAATCCTGATAATGTAGCGAAAGAGAATCTATATTTGCAAAGACTTTCTGATCGTTGGCCTGAACTAAAGACTGCAATAGAGCAACTTCCAGATCCTGATCAGCTAAGGGCGTTGCTCGAAAAGGCGGGTGGCCCGAGTTCACCGGAAGATCTAGGAATCGGACATGCACTTGTGGAAGAAAGTCTGAATGAGGCCTATCACTTACGCGATCGATGTACAGGGCTACGATTAATCAATAAGCTAAAGCAAACAAGAATTACGTATCAACCAGAAGATGTGGAGAGTAGTTACAGTGGCTTGTAAGGGCTGTGGGCGTTCCATTGCCGTACTCTCAAGTGATTTACAGGATCTATTAGAAGAACAGCTTGCCATCGAGACAGACATCGTGGTAGATGAGATTTATGAGAAACGTCTTGCTGTATGTGCCGCTTGCCCCTTCCTTATAAATGAAACAACGTGTGGGCTCTGCGGCTGTTTTGTACAATTTAGGGCAAGGCTTGCGTATAAGCAGTGCCCCGATCCAGAAGAAACTAGATGGTATTAAAAGTATAATTTCTCTAAATTTTATTAGATTTACTAAAAGTCTCAGTCGTTCTTTATTCAAATATGGCATCACTCTGTATGTAAACATATAGGTTCTAATTATAAATTAATTTAATTAACGTATTGACAATGGGTTAAAGGATTGTTTTACCACATTGGGTTTCCATAGAGGTATCTGTTGAACTGCTAAACGATTTTGAAAAAACGTTGAAAGCAATACTTCAACTGTTAACTTATACGAATGAGTTTAGGTAGCTTCGTGAAAATCAAATACAAGATTGGGAAAGAAACAACTCTATAAAACGTAGGGGTCGCTTTACGTAAAGGTTGAGAGACACAAATATTGTAAAATTATTTTGAAAATTGGGTTGAAAAAGAAAAACTCATCGACTATAATAATACGTACGTACGAGTGATGGAAAAATCTTCACTTGTGCTTACAAATTCAGGTGTTGGTGAAAGTATCAGAATGAAAATGTAAGCGTTACCTATTTTGGTTTGAAGCCAATACATAAAAACAAGGGGGATGACGTTGATGAAGAAAGGTTTTTGGTTTGTAGTCTTAACACTGATTGTTTTAACCATAAGTGCTTGTAGTAGTAGTGCTGGTGGAGAAAATGGAGAAGGGGAAAAGACAGTTGGGATTGCAATGCCGACTAAATCATCTGAACGTTGGGTAAAAGATGGGGAAAATATGCAAAGTCAATTTGAGGAATTAGGTTACAAGGTTGATTTACAATACGCAGAGGATGTAGTGGAAAATCAATTATCACAGATTGAAAACATGATTACAAAAGGCGTGGATATTCTTGTAATCGCCTCCATTGATGGGGAAGCATTATCAGATGTTCTTGAGCAAGCTAAAAATCAAGAAATTCCGGTAATTGCATACGATCGCTTAATTATGAACAGTGATCATGTAAGTTATTATGCAACTTTCGATAATTTCCAGGTTGGAGTATTGCAAGGAGAATATATGGTCGAGAAGCTTGATTTAGACAATGCAGAAGAGCCTTTAAACATCGAGCTATTTGCAGGATCTCCAGATGATAACAATGCTTACTTCTTCTGGGATGGGGCAATGTCAGTACTTCAGCCTTATATTGATGAAGGAACCCTTGTTGTTCAAAGTGGCCAAGAAACGTTTGAACAAGGAGCAACACTAAGATGGGATGGAGCGAAAGCGCAAGAACGTATGGATAATCTACTTAGTGCCCACTATTCCGGTGAGCAGGTGGATGCTGTCCTTTCACCATTTGACGGAATTAGTAGAGGAGTCATTTCTTCATTAAAAGCGGTAGGTTATGGTTCTGGTGACAAGCCAATGCCATTGGTAACTGGCCAGGATGCAGAGCTTGCTTCTGTTAAATCAATTATTGCCGGAGAGCAGACGCAAACAATCTTTAAGGATACAAGAGAGCTGGCGAAGCAGGCAGTTAACATGGCAGAAGCTGTGTTGAGCGGGGAAGAGCCAGAAGTGAACGATGAAGAGACATATGATAACGGAGCTAAAGTAGTACCATCTTACTTGCTAGCACCAATTTCTGTTGATGCTGATAATTACAAGGAAGAATTAGTAGATACAGAGTACTATACCGAAGAAGAGCTTAACTAATCATGCCGTTTGGCAGCAGCACGGTGCAGATGGTGCTGCCAAACGACCTTGTTTTTTTAAGGAAAGGGGCAGGCTCAGAATGTCTGAAAGAATACTAGAAATGAACAGTATTACCAAAACTTTTCCCGGTGTCAAGGCATTAGACGACGTTAATTTGGACGTAAGGAAAGGTGAAATACATGCACTGATTGGAGAAAATGGGGCAGGAAAATCAACGTTAATGAAAGTGTTGAGTGGCGTGCATCCCCATGGAACATACGAGGGAGACATTCTATTCCACGATAAGCGTTGTGAATTCAAAAACATTAACCAAAGTGAAGAACTTGGCATTGTTATTATTCACCAGGAGTTAGCGTTGATTCCAGAACTATCGATTGCGGAGAATATATTCTTAGGAAATGAGCGGGCTTTAAAAGGTGTTATTAATTGGAACAAAACCATCATAGAGACACGGGCATTACTGAAAAAGGTTCGCCTTAACGTAGATCCCGAGGAAAAAATTAAGAACCTTGGGGTAGGTCAACAGCAATTAGTAGAAATCGCGAAAGCCTTATCTAAAGAGGTGAAATTACTTATTCTGGATGAACCCACAGCAGCCTTAAATGAAGAAGATAGTGAAAACCTTTTACAATTATTGAAAGAGTTTAGGGAACAGGGCATGACCTCTATTTTAATTTCCCATAAATTAAAGGAGCTTCTTAAAGTCTCCAATAGCATCACGGTTTTACGTGACGGACAGACGATACGTACATATCGTCGAACAGAAGAAGAAGTTACGGAGTCTATGATTATAAAAGAAATGGTAGGACGAGATCTTACAGAGTTATTTCCAGATAGAGTTTATAACGTGAAGGACAAAGTCGTGTTCGAGGTGAAGGATTGGTCGGCGTATCATCCTCTGGATGTGGAAAGGCAAATACTTCATAATGTGAATCTCCATGTTAAAGAAGGCGAAATAATCGGGATTGCGGGATTAATGGGGGCAGGCAGAACAGAGCTTGCAATGAGTTTATTTGGAAAGTCTTATGGTAAAAAAATTACCGGAACCATAATTAAAAATGGTAAGGAAGTTTCCTTTAAGACAGTAGATCAAGCTATTAAAAGTGGTGTTGCCTACGTTTCGGAAAATCGAAAAGAATTTGGGCTCATTTTAATAGATGATGTGAAGAACAACTTGACGTTAGCGAACCTGGATAGAATCTCCAAACACAATGTCTTGAACACGAGTAAAGAAGTGGTTGAAGCAGAAAACATGAAACAAAGGATGAACGTTAAAACCCCGTCTATTCAGCAAAAAATAGTGAATCTAAGTGGTGGAAATCAACAAAAAGTGGTGCTAGGAAAATGGATCTTTACCGATCCTGACGTTCTTATATTGGATGAGCCAACAAGAGGCATTGATGTGGGAGCCAAATTTGAAATCTATAAGATTATTAATGATTTAGCGGAAAAAGGAAAAAGCATTATCATGATTTCCTCAGAGTTACCGGAATTAATGGGTATGTGTGACCGAATTTACACATTGTGTGAGGGAGAAATCACAGGAGATATCGCTGCCAAAGATGCGACACAAGAAACATTAATGACCTATATGACACAGAAAGGGAGGTCTTAACGTGGAGGGATTAAAACAGCTTCTTAGTAACAACGTAAGAAAGTTTGGAATGATTATCGCACTTATAGGTATCGCTTTATTATTCCAAATCCTAACAGACGGGATCTTGCTAACCCCCCTAAATGTTACGAACATTATCATGCAAAATAGTTATATTATCGTCCTTGCTATTGGGATGATGCTCATCATTATTACGGGAGAAATTGACTTATCTGTTGGTTCCGTAGCAGCCTTTGTTGGGGCTGTCGCCGGAGTATTAATGGTTACCATGGACTTCCCGGTGTTTGCTGGCATTTTAATTTGTCTTGCTATCGGGGCAATTATTGGAGCATGGCAAGGTTTCTGGGTGGCTTATGTGAATATTCCTTCCTTTATTGTTACACTTGCTGGAATGCTTATTTTCAGAGGATTAACCTTAGTCGTTCTGCAAGGGCAAACCATTGCGCCGTTCCCAGATGGGTTTCGAGGTTTAAGCTCAGCCTTTGTTCCAGATGTATTCGGTGGAGAGGGAGAAATTCAATTATTTACAGTAGTAGTCGGGATTGTCCTTTCAATTGTATACATTTTATCAGAATTAAGGATTAGAAGAACGGATTTAAAGTATGATTTCAAAACCATACCCTTTCCGTTATTTATCGTAAAACTTGTTCTCTTTACCATCGTTATCAATCTGTTTACATACGTACTGGCGCAATACGAAGGAATACCGTATGTGCTGATTGTATTGTTTGTTCTTATTATTGGATATACGTTTGTGATGAACAAAACAGTGATCGGAAGGCATATCTACGCAGTAGGTGGTAATGCTAATGCCGCACAGCTTTCCGGTATCAAAACGAAGAAAATGAAATTTTGGGTATTTGTAAACATGGGTGTCCTTGCTGCACTTTGTGGAATGATTTTTGCCGGCAGGTTAAACGCTGCTACTCCACAAGCGGGAAATCTGTTTGAACTAGATGCCATCGCAGCAGCCGTAATTGGGGGTGCTTCCTTTACAGGTGGAGTAGGAACAGTGTTTGGAGCTGTAATAGGGGCACTTGTAATGGGAGTTTTGAATAACGGAATGTCCTTAATGGGAATTGGCATCGACTGGCAGCAAGCAATTAAAGGTCTTGTCCTATTAGCCGCTGTAGCCTTTGATGTATTGAATAAAAATAAGTAGGGATGAAAAACCGGTTACGCGAATTAGAGGCGTAACCGGTTTTTTTATAAATCCACTCGTGCTCTCACCTCACTCTTCAGCTTTCACTCCGATAAAGAAAGTAGTCAAAATCTGCATGCAGATTTTGGCCAGAGGTATCCTGACACTGCATGCCTACAAAAGCTCCCGTAAAGAAGCCGCCTCCCTTAATATAATCATCTGAAAGTTTATGCGATGGTAATGTAACCGGAATCGTTGTCCATGTTTCCCCTTCAAAAGAATAGGCATATTCATAGGTATTGGTACGTACGACGACACGTAGATATACAGCCTCTAACTCTTCAGGTACGGTAATCTCATTCCCCAGTAAAGGCTGCTCCATTTGTTGATTATCATAAATGGTTAAGTCTAGTATTTTCCCTTTCTCTTCATCGTGTGTTAGCTGTAATGTTGTCCAATTTTCCGAGTTATAGTAATTCACCAGTCCTGCTGCTTGCTGAAAAGAGGTGGGCTGAAAGGCTACCTTCGTCTCTGCAGTAAACTCAAAATGTTGCCAGCGTCGGGCTACGTGTGCTTGCGTGAATTTGGATGTCAACGATTCTTTTCCGTATAGCCGTAAATGACCTGGGTTATCTTTCAGAGAAAGAATGGAATCACCTAAAGGAATGCGCAGGGATTGAAAATGCTGGCTTAACGTTTCCTTGTTAAAATCGTCCTTTTCGTCAAAATCACTATCCCATTTGACCTCTGGTAGGTTAGGTCCTTCAATATGAAGCGAAGGCTCATTTCCGCCTACGACATAGGGCCAGTCCTTTTTCCATTCCAGACGTTGTATAGCGGTTTCCCTTCCAAGTGGACAATACCCTCGTGGATCCAACAATGGCTTATTTTCTTCAGGCAGGGGCCGCCCTGTCAGATGTACAAGAAACCATTCATCGGTATGAGTCTGTACCATGGAGGCGTGCCCCGCTTTTTGTAGCGGATTTCTTGGATATGGAAACGATGTAATGAGCGGATTGTCTGGATGGACTTCATATGGACCGTTGATGTTTCGAGATCGAGCGATCGTTGCCTGATGGTCGTATTTTGTTCCCCCCTCTGCAGTGAGAAGATAATAATACCCATTACTTTTATACAGATGGGGGGCTTCTGTTAATTTCACATCTGTCCCTTTAAAAATAATCTCTCTTTTTCCAACAAGCTTTTGCTGCACAGGATCATACTCCTGTAGGACAATGCCGTAAAAACTATGATTATGTGCGCGATGGTCCCAGACCATATTCACAAAGAATTTCTTGCCATCCTCATCATGGAAAAGGGAGGGGTCAAAACCAGAGCTGTTCATGTGGATTGGCTCAGACCATTCCCCGTCAATTGTGTCACAGGTGACCAAATAGTTGTGGCAATCCTTCCAACTGCCATCTACCACTTTTACGTCCGTATAAATGAGCCAGAACTTCCCATCACTGTATGATAGCGCGGGTGCCCAGACGCCGCCCGAGTCAGGGTTTCCAAGCATATTCAATTGACTAACGCGCTGGAGCGGCCTTGCGATAAGTCTCCAATTTTTAAGATCCTTAGAATGATAAATTCCTACACCTGGAAACCATTCGAAGGTTGAAACGGCAATGTAGTAATCTTCACCAGCTCGACATATGCTTGGATCTGGGTTAAAGCCTGTTAAAATTGGGTTTTGAATTGTTGACATGCTACACACTCCTTTAGTATTTTCATAGATTTTACAAAGATAAAGAGCAGACCTTAACGAGGTGAATCTATTTAGTATGCGCTTACAAAATAAATGGTCAGCTACAAAACTTTGTCTAAGGAGCCGATAAACGATGGATCCTCATTTATTATTTAGGAGCATAACACAGGAAATTGAAGTTGGGAAGTGGCAAAATAGGATGCTACCCGCTATATTTCCGAAAAAAAGCCTCAAAAAAATCTTTGTTTATCCGCTAGACAAACGATGTGGCACGTGTTATTCTATGTGTAAGCTTTGACAGGAAAATTTTTAAAAATAAACTATTGGGGGTTAACACATGCTTAAAAGGAAAGCGTTTGCAGGTGTCTTTGTTATTTTCCTTTCTGTTTTGGTCATGGTGGGGTGCTCTTCTGATGAAGAGGCAAATTCAAGTTCTAGTGGTGACAAGACGATCGAGTTTATGCACTTATGGCCAGAAGGTAGTTCTGCACAGCACAATAAAATTGTAAGCGATATCATTAAAGATTTTGAGAGTGAGCATGACGGTGTAACCATTGATTTGGAAGTCCTGAGTAATGAGCAGTACAAGGACAAATTAAAGGTATTATCTACATCTAATGAACTACCAGATGTGGGAATGACATGGGCGGCAGGATTTTTAGAGCCATATGTGGACGGGGAGATGTTTACTCCGCTAGATGATCTACTAGAAGGAGACTTAAATGATAGCTTCGTTTCCGGAACAGCAGAAGCTTATGAAATAGACGGTAGCACATACGGGCTTCCACTGGAATTAAATATTGCCACGGTTTTTTATAATAAAGCTATATTTGATCAGTATGGACTAGAAGCCCCTTCGACGTATGAGGAACTCCAACAAGTCGTGAAGACGTTGAATGAAAATGATGTTGCTCCAATAGCCCTTGGAAATAAAGACCGCTGGACTGGTTCCTTATGGTACATGTACTTGGCAGATCGTATTGGAGGGGCTGAAGTGTTAACAAATGCAATTAATCGATCCGGTTCTTTTGAAGATCCAGCTCTTGTAGAAGCTGCTGAGAAAGTACAGGAATTAGTAGACATGGATAGTTTTGTAAAGGGTTTTAATGGCCTTTCAGATGAGGAAGCCAAAAGCATGTTTATGAACGAGCAGGCTGCTATGTACCTTATCGCCACATGGGATTTACCGAATTATACAACAAATGAAGATGTTCCACAGGAATTTAGAGATTCTGTAGGATATTTTCCTTTCCCAACAGTGGAGGGTGAAGGAGACATGAACAGCTTTGTTGGTGGACCTGGTGTAGGATTGTTTGTCTCTGAAGATTCTGAGGTGAAAGAAGAGGCGAAAGAGTTTGCATCCTTCTTTGTTCAGGAATGGGGAGAAAAGTCTGTGACAGAGGCGGGTGTTATTCCGGCTACTAAGGTAGATGCTGGGTCATTGGATTTGCCTGATATGTATGTTGATGTGCTGGATGATCTAAATGAGGCAAGTAATATCACATTGTTTGCCGATGTACAGATGAGCGCGGATGTAGCGCAGGTTCATTTGGACATGATCCAATCACTTTTCGGCACGGAGATATCTCCTGAAGATTTCGCTAAAGAGCATGAGGAAGCACTTTCAGCAGAGTAATAGATTGATTTAATAAAAGAAAAGGGCATCTCCATCAAGTGGAATGTCCTTTTCTACATAATAGATATGGGGTTGAATGGTATGAATAAAGTAATGTCCAACAAATGGATAATAGCACTGTATGTTCTCCCAGCGCTCTTGTTAATTGCTGTGCTCATTTTTATTCCACTCATTTTGACTGGATACTATGGATTGATGGATTGGAATGGCATTGCCTCTATGGAGTTTATTGGGCTTGAAAATTATATTAACGCGATCCAGGATGCGAAATTCTGGGAAAGCGCCTTACATTCTTTCTTACTCGCTTTATTTTCCACGCTCAGTTTACTTGTTTATCTAGCAATCTCGTTAATATTAGCTTCGAAAATTAAGGGATCCGATCTGTTGAGGAAAATTTATCTCATTCCAATGCTTCTCTCATCTGTTGCAATTGCGCAACTATGGATAAAAGTGTTTAATCCTTCAAATGGAATGTTAAACAGCATTTTAATGGCATTGGGTGTAGATAATCCTCCCGCCTGGCTGGCAGAACCTTCTATTGTATTGTACGCAATTTTTATCCCAATTTTGTGGCAGTATGCAGGGTTTTACATTTTGATCTACTACGCAGCTTTAAAAAATATCCCAGAATCTTTAGTAGAAGCGGCTAGAATCGATGGTGCGACACCACTGCAAATAGCCTACAAAATTAAATTACCATTGATTATGTCTGTATTTAAAGTAACCATTGTGTTAGCGATTGTCGGGTCTTTAAAATATTTTGATCTTATTTATGTTATGACAGGTGGGGGACCAAATGGTGCAAGTGAAGTAATGGCCTCCTATATGTACAAACTTGCCTTTTCGAGTAATGAATTTGGCTACGGGAGTGCAATCGGCTTTTTGTTACTCATCATCACCCTGATTGTAACGGTTATTGTGCGAAAAGCTACAGCAACAAAAGAAGAAATCCAATATTAAAAAAGGGGGTTATATAGTGGGACGAATTGGTTATATTATACTTTACTTTTGCTTAGGTCTTGTTGCATTATTTCAGATATTCCCGATCATCTGGTTATTCCTATTTTCTTTAAAAGATAATAAAGAAATATTCTCCGGATCACCTTTTGCGTTGCCAGCAGAATTTCGCTGGGAAAACTACGTGAAGGTTTGGGAAGGCGGGATTGGACTTTACTTCTGGAATAGCATTTGGATTACAGGGATCGCGATTATTTTAACTGTATTACTGGCAAGCATGGCTACATTTGTTATTACAAGAATGCACTGGAAGCTTAGTAAACTGGTATTAGGGTTGTTTATGATTGGTTTAATGATCCCAATCCATTCGGCGATTATCCCTTTATTCAGTATGTTTTTAAATGTCGAGTTAATTGATAATCCTTGGTCAATCGTCATTACATACACGGCATACAATCTACCCATAACCATGATGATCTTGTTAGGATTTTATTACACACTACCACGTGAAATAGAGGAGGCAGCTATTATTGATGGTTGTTCCATTCATCGCATGTTTTTTAAAATCATTCTTCCGATGACGATGCCGGTTATGTCTACTACCGTCATTATTAACATGATTTATAACTGGAATGAGTTTGTGTTTGTGAATACCTTTATTAGCTCTGATAAGTACAAAACGCTTACTGTAGGGATTCAGAACTTTATTGGCCAATATATGACAGATTGGGGGGCGATTGGCGCAACCTTAATTATAAGTGTCGTTCCCATTTTACTCGCCTTCCTCTTTTTCAGTAATAAAGTAGTGGAAGGGATCTCCTCGAGTGCAATAAAAGGATAAGCAACATCCCCTTGGTTTCATAGACACAAGGGGATGTTTTTTTATTGTCTAGCAAATTATAGATTGTGAGTACTGTGGATAATCAAGTAACTGAATTAGCTACGTTCAGCTCCAGAGCCCAGAAACTAGGCGACTTCACGAAGTCGCCCTACGATAAGTCATCATCGGCTCGAATCCTCACCGTGATTCCTTTATCTCAGTTGATTCGCTCCACTCGCTACGTTTCTAAACGGGCGCTTGCGCTTTTGTTCTTAAACACGTTGCTTTTTTTGAATTCTATCAAATGCATGAAGGCAAAGCCACATTGTAATAAAAGCGGAGGAGGGTGCTCCAAAGAGGAAGGCTAATGCTGGAAGAAAATCCATTACAAAGTAAAGGGAAAGAAAACATACTGCCATAAGCAGGCTATGTAATGGATGAATTAGCATAATGAGGAAGGCATTCTTAAATAATCTACCAAGATTTAAATCATAATGTACAAATGCTGGGAAAAGATAACAAAGATAGATAGAAAACAAGAGTATAAATGCAAATAAGGGGGAGAAAGTCCATGTGGGCAAAATGCTTCCATAAAAACGAACGAACCAAATATCAGCACCAATTAATAATACCACTCCCATAAGCAGCATTCCGAAACGGTTACTTTTCCAAAAGTCTTTTTTATAATAGCTTAAGTATGTCTTAAAGAGTGGCTGCTCTGTATTCCCTCTCAACCAATCTCTCATAATAGCAAACATAGCTACTGTCGATGGGAAAAAACCGAGGAAGATTCCACCTATCAAGGAAAAGAAGATCCAGAGAAGTTGAACATAAGCAAATCTCGTAATCCATTCCATTATGGTATATAGAACATTTCCTGCATTATTCATCATTCTGGCCCCCAAAGTATGTATCACGTTACCTTTCTCTATTATAACTGAAAGCGAATACATTCTGCAAAAAAGGTAGTTGGACTTACAAGTTAGTAAAAGAAGACTTTTTGATTAATCGTCCTAACTGTTTAACATCTCTATTTACCACCAAAACTAGCGTGTGAACAGAGCCTCCGCACATTTCGTATATGATATACTTAACGGTATATATTCTTATAAAATTTGATAGAATTCGATAAAGAACAGGAGCGGTAAAATGCAACGCGGTACCTTCCAATTAATGAAATCCGTAAATAAATCGATCATTTTAAATAAAGTACGAACAGCCGAACCAATCTCACGAGCGCAAATTGCGAAAGAGACAAAGCTTACACCTCCCACTGTCAGCAGTATTGTGAAGGAGCTACTGGAAGAGGGAATTATTAGAGAAAGCAGTCTTGGAGAATCACAAGGTGGCCGGAAGCCAACCATGCTACATATTAATTTAGATGCTTTTTATGTCATTGGGGTGGACGCTGGGCCACAGAGGGTAACTAGTATACTGACAGATTTGGCTGGGAACATCATCCACCGTGCAGATAAGCAGCTTTTTACACCTATAACAAATGAGCAATTCATGGGAATTTTAAAGGATGCGATAAGGGAAACAATTGAGGCCTCGAATAGGGAAAAAAGAGAAATGGTCGGCATTGGTGTTGCCATGCATGGGGTTGTCAATGTGGAAACAGGTACCTCGCTCATTGCGCCAAACTTAAAACTGAAAAACATACCGATCAAAGAAGAATTAGAGAAGGAATTCGAGCTTGATGTAAAAGTAGAAAACGACGCGCGGGCCATGGCATTAGGCGAGTCATGGTTTGGCGGGCATGCTTCAGCCAGTATGGTTGCCGTAAATATTGGACATGGCGTCGGTGCAGGGCTCGTAATAAATGAAAAATTATACCACGGTGATCGGGATATCGCGGGAGAAATCGGCCATATGACGATCGATTTGCATGGCCCTACATGCACATGTGGGAATACCGGATGCTTACAGGCTTTTGTATCAGGACCTGCTATAGCAGCTCGTGCCCAAAAGGAAGGACTAACTGGCGAGGACATTGCGAAACTGGCCAAGAGTGGGGACCAGGAAGCAACTTCCCTCCTAGAGGAAACGGGCAAGCTGATTGGCATTGGGTTAGTTAACCTCATTCATTTGGTTAACCCAGAGAAGATTGTCCTTGGTGGTGGAGTGATGAAAAGCGAGAATTTTATCCTGCCAGCGATTAAAGAAACCATTTCAGCCAGAGGCCTTACTCAAGATGCCAAAGAAACCAACGTATCCGTTACAAAGCTTGGTGATCATGCAACATTACTGGGAGCCGTAGCACTCTTGCTTGTGGAGTTGTTTGATCCGGTAGGGTAGGGAGACGTAGGAGAAGTTATAAATAGTAAACACAAAGAAGAGGCTGGGACATAACTAAATCGTCTATGCTTAAATACGAATAATAAGCTTTAGCACCGCTTCGGCGGAACACTCCGCTTTCCACGGGCACGGCCTCAGCCTCCTCGTGGAAAGGACACCACTCCGGGGTCTTCGGACTCGTGCTGTTCCCGTTGGAGTCTTCGCGTTCTGCCTACGCTAAAATAAGAAAACCCGAACTAGGCAAACCTTTATTAACGGATTTGCAAGATAGTTCGGGATTTCTTGTGTTAAGAGAACTTTTGTCTCATTCTCTTTTTATTTACATCTCGAATTTCCTATTTATAAAGATGAGTCAAATTTACGTCCTATTTCGTATTTCATACACTTTTCTTGCTAACTCTTCTAATATATAAATAACAGGGATTTGTGTCGTCACATTGGACTCGGCGAAAAATTCCTCCGTCACATAATAGGATACATTGTTATCAGAGGCTTTAGCGATGGTGGATTGCATGTTATTCGTGATACTTAAAATTTCACTACCTTTTTCTTTAAGCTTATGAATGTGAGATAAGGTAATCCCGCTTTCACCAGAAACGGACAAAGCAACGGTAACGCAGTCATGTAAGTCGGCGTGAATTGGAAAATACCAGTCTTTTAAATACGTGGAGAAAGTGCCTAAGCTCGATAGATACCTAGCACCATATTCTGCAAGCGCTCCTGAACTGCCAATCCCTATGAAATATACATGTTTCGCTTTAGAAATAGCTTCTGCAGCATCCGCTAGTTTGGAAGTAAAGCGCTCATTTTGGGTGCGCTCAAAAAACTCCGCTAACACGTGTTGGCCGCTTTTAACTTTCATGTTAGGTTTTTCATCAAGTAAGAGCTTTAACTTTACTTTAAACTCTGAGAAACCATCACAATGTAATTTTCTACAGAAGCGCATAATAGTAGAAGTAGAAACATGTGATTCAGCCGCAAGATCGCGTATGCGCATATAAACGACTTTTTCTTTATGCTGCATGACATATTTATATAGAAGCATTTCTAGATCATTAAACGATGCGATAACCTCATTTGTAAACAAAGGCTCAGCCCCTCCCGAAATAGTAGTCTATTCATTTAGTATAAACTAAATAGGAAACGGTGTGTGACAAATGCGAAACAAATTGCTTTCGGTGAAACAAAAATCTAACGCTTTCATAAGCCTATCAGAATCCTATAGTCTCCTATAGAATAGGGTTTGTACGTTCATTATCTATTTAGGAGGATGAATTATGAGCAAAGGATTGAAGATTGCGACGATCGGTGGAGGTTCAAGCTATACGCCGGAATTAGTAGAAGGCTTTATAAAACGATACGATGAGTTACCAGTACGTGAATTATGGCTGGTGGATATAGAAGCAGGGAAGGAAAAGCTAGAAATAGTTGGAAACCTTGCAAAACGAATGATTGAAAAAGCAGGACTGCCAATTGAAGTTCATTTAACATTAGATAGAAAAGCCGCATTAAAGGATGCTGACTTTGTAACAACCCAGTTTCGTGTCGGCCAATTGGACGCACGTGCTAAGGATGAAAGAATTCCACTAAAGCATGGTGTGTTAGGCCAAGAAACAAATGGACCTGGTGGACTTTTTAAAGGATTGCGTACGATCCCCGTTATTATAGACATTGTAAAAGACATGAAGGAGCTTTGCCCAGATGCTTGGTTAATTAACTTCACCAACCCTGCTGGTATGGTAACAGAAGCCATCCTTCGCTATACAGATCACGAAAAAGTAGTTGGTTTATGTAATGTGCCAATTGGAATGGAAATGGGCACAGCAAAGCTTTTGGATGTAGATCACTCCCGTATTCGAATTGATTTCGCTGGTTTGAATCACATGGTATACGGATTAGACGTGTATTTAGATGGTGTAAGTGTCAAAGATCGCGTAATGGAATTGTTAGCTGCTCCAGAGAATAGTAGCTTTGTGAAGAATATAGACGGACTAGGATGGGAGCCCGAATTTATTCGCGCATTAAACGCTCTAACTTGTCCATATCATCATTACTATTATAAGCGAAATGAAATGCTGGAAAAAGAGCTGAAAAACTTTAGAGAGGGCACGACGAGAGCAGAAGTAGTCAAGAAATTAGAAGCGGAATTATTCGAGCTTTACAAAGATCCTAATCTCTCCATCAAACCACCACAGTTAGAGGAGCGAGGCGGGGCGTATTACAGTGATGCAGCGGTTCGATTGATTTCATCCATGTATAATGATAAGCGAGATATTCAACCGGTTAACACAAAAAATAATGGATCGATCGCAAGCATCCCAAATGACTCAGCAGTGGAAGTGAGCTGTGTGATTACCAAAGAAGGGCCTAAACCGATTGTAAATGGGGACCTGCCAGTTGCAGTTAGAGGTTTAGTACAACAAATTAAATCATTTGAACGCATAGGGGCAGAGGCGGCAGTAACGGGTAACTATGATACGGCATTGCTTGCGATGACAATCAATCCGCTCGTTCCTTCTGACAAAATAGGAAAAGTAATAATGGATGAAATGCTGGAAGCACATAAAGAACATTTGCCACAGTTTTTCCAAGCTGTTGAAAAATAGGTGCAAAAGGAGTAGCAATATTATATTGCTGCTCCTTTTTCGTTTTATAAAAATAACGAAGTTTAATGCAGGCACTATTAAGACCTAGATATTTCCCCTAAATTCCCATAATAAATCTTTATAATTACTTCGAGGAGTAATAAAATTATATTTAAGCGTAATTAATTGTTGCTTTTAAACGTACTTTAAATTACTATATAAAGTAAGGGAGGTGAAAAAAGTGGATGATTTAATTTTAAATGTAGGTTTGTTACGCAGAAAAGTACCGAATCTTACAAGTGCAGCACGTCAAGTTGGTTTACGACCCGCCACTGTTTCTAATTTATGCACGGGAAAAATACCTATTGGGAGAGCGGAGGTTCGAACTTTAGCTGCACTTGCATCATTAGCCGATTGCAGTTTGGATGACCTGATTATCAGAGGGGAGAAGATCGAAATGATTGAAACCGGTGTAAAGACGCTAGATATGTTTGCTCCTTTAGCAAAGGGAGGGACTGTAGGTTTGGTTGCACGTCCTGGAATAGGACAGCTCGCTGTGTTAGCAGAATTACTCTATCTGTTTAAGAAGGAAGTTTATAAAACAATCTTTCTCATGCCTGAAGGGGAACACCAAGGGTTGGATGAAATCGTTAAAAATGCAGAAATTGTGACCCACACGATTGAAGAGTCCTATAAGCGGATGGAAGAGATTGGTGGAGGACAGGATATGATGTTCGTTGCAGACAGAACTCATGTTATAACAGGGCGCATTCACCAACTCCAAGAAAAACTTCAAGATGCTGGATTTCACTCTGTTACAACATTTCTTGTTGATTTAACAGGGGAGGTCGTAGATGAAGATTTACCATATGGACCACTTGAAACCTTATGGCAATTCGATGCAGACCTTGCTGCAAGACATCGCTTTCCAGCAGTTAATCCTCTAAGTTCAACATCCTCCGTTCTCGAAGGAGCCCATCTAGATCAAGATCACTTCACAATCCAACAAAAAGCTCTTAAAACACTTCGTCGCTATCGGGAACTCCGTTCATTAGTGAACGTTAGCGGAATGGAGCGAATCCCTAAATCCGAACTACAAACATACCAAAGAGGCGAGAGGCTTGAAGCCTATTTAACACAGCCTTTTCATGTTGCAGAGCCATTTACCAATAAACCTGGTCATACTGTTAGCCTTAA
This sequence comes from Oceanobacillus sp. GQ8, assembly GCF_059758495.1. Classification (NCBI taxonomy): domain Bacteria; kingdom Bacillati; phylum Bacillota; class Bacilli; order Caryophanales; family Bacillaceae; genus Oceanobacillus; species Oceanobacillus sp. GQ8. The sequence continues at coordinate 788,134 of NZ_JCAXEV010000002.1, forward strand.
AGAGACATTGCGTGATGTGAAAGAGATTTTGAACGGGGCTTTAGATGCAAAAGATGTTTCAGAGCTAGAATTCATTGGAACGTTATAATGCAAGCTAGGTAAAGAGCCAGTAATTTAAAGAAGTGGGGGGACGCATTGTCCCCCACTAAAGTATTTCAATCTTTTTTACAAACCGCCAAAATCAAACAAAGTCCTAGTCTGATAAACTTCCCCAGGCTTCAACATGACTCCAGGAAATCCTTCATGATGCAAGGAAGCGGGCGAGGCTTGCGTTTCAAAGCAGACACCGAGGTATTGCCGTGAAATCCCTTCCTGTAGCTGCAATCCTTCAGGCAAATTATTCGATGTATACATCACCATGCCAGGCTGGTCTGTTTGCACCGTCATTTTTCTGCCAGAGACCGGGTCAGCTGCTGTTGCTTTTACTGCCTCATTGCTTTCATTAAAAATAAAATAGTGATCAATGCCCTTCCCAGCGACACGATTTTGTTTCGTATCTTCATTAAACCCATCCTGTAGGGCACGGGCTTTACGAAAGTCAAAGGTCGTTCCTTCTACGGAAAGCAGCTCACCTGTCGGGATAAGCTTTTCATCAAGCTCTACAAAATGATCGCTATCAATAGATACATGCTGTTCATGCAAGGTATTCTGCAAATTTCCGCTCAAGTTAAAATAAGAATGATTCGTCAACGTGAGCGGTGTTGTCTTGTCAGTTGATGCCGTATAGCTGATCTCAAATTGGTTGGTTTGATGTAAGGTGTAAGTGACTTCCACATCCACATTTCCCGGATAGCCACCTTCTCCGTCGGCTCTTGTATAAGAAAGCACAAGTCCAATAGCATCGGCCTTTTCAAAGGGTTCTACATCCCAAATAACCTGATGAAATCCTGTTGGGCCACCATGCAGGTGATGTGCGCCTTCATTTTTCTCTAGCTCGTATTTCGCACCATCTATCTCAAATAGGCTATTCGCAATTCTTCCTGCCACTGGTCCGATTATGGCACCGAAATAATTGGGGTTGCTTTGATACTCCTTATAATCGGCATAGCCAAGCAGAACGTTTTCTAGGTTGCCAGCTTTATCAGGAACGAGCATTTTTGTAATAATGCCACCAAAGTTAAGTACGTTAACCTGCATCCCACTCTCATTCGAGAGGGTATATTCCTTCCAAGCCTTCTCAAAATTCCTACTCTCTATTTTCACCATGATCCCACCTTTCTATAATGTGTGAAGGAAGCGCTGAAAAGCATCCTTCTCTTTAAAGACGCCGGCATCCTCGAGAACCCGGACGAATTTTTTACCAAGCTCGTGCTGAATGAGGTTTTTCGCTTCTGATGCTGTTTCTATCGTACCATATGTTTCTTTTAGCTCTGCTGCCCAATGCTGATGAATCGGGTCCACCATAGCGTTCTCGCCCATCAACTCTTTTTCTAGTTCCACAAGTTCTTTTTTCAAACGTGCAGGGAGAACGGCAAGGCCCATTACTTCAATCAAACCGATATTTTCCTTTTTAATATGGTGGACATCAGCATGGGGGTGAAAAATTCCCATTGGGTGTTCCGCTGATGTTCGATTATTGCGCAGGACAAGATCCAGCTCATATTTGCCATCACGCATACGGGCAATCGGGGTGATGGTGTTATGGGCAACATCACCAGTAAAAGCCTGAATGGCTGCACGCTCATCGGTATACCCGCTCCATGTTTGGAGAATGTGATCAGCAGCATCTAGTAACTGTGCTTTTTGTTCACTTTTTAAGCGAATTACGGATAACGGCCAATTTAGGACCGCTGCATGAACATCTGGAAAATTGCCGAGCGTAACAGGGAAGGCTTCTGCCGCATTGCTCATGGCAAATTCATAACGACCTGCCTGATAATGGTCATGACTTAGGATCGAGCCGCCAACAATGGGCAGGTCTGCATTGGAGCCAATAAAATAGTGCGGGAAAATATCCGTGAATGCGAGCAAGCGGGCGAACGCTTCCTTGCTGATTTTCATATCACGATGTTCTTCTGCAAGTAAAATGCTGTGCTCGTTATAGTAAACATAAGGAGAATACTGGAAGTACCATGTTTCTCCGCCGAGTGGCACTCGAATCATCCGATGATTAGCCCTTGCCGGGTGCCCAGTACGTCCTGCATAGCCTTCGTTTTCGATACAAAGCACACATTTTGGATAATCAAGTGCCTGCTTCATCTCCCGCTCGCGCCTAATTTGCTCGGGGTCTTTTTCTGGTTTGGACAAATTAATCGTAATATCCAAGTTTCCGTATTTACTCTCGGTTTTAAAATGCACGTTCTTCTTTATCCGATTCATTTGAATATAGTTGCTGTTTTTGCTGAGCTGATAAAAATAGTCGGTTGCTTCAACTGGAGAGACATCATATTTTTTATAAAACTGTTCGTTCACCACAGAGGGGCGCGCGATAAAGCAATTCATCATGTTGGCAGATAGCATTTCTTTTTCCTCTAGCACATCGGCAATGATGCCTTCCTTTATGGCGTAGGAAGTGATCGTCTCCAGGATATCGGGAATGGTGCGTTCTGTATCTGCTGAATTTATTTCCGGAAAGGATGGGAGCTGCAAAAGCTGCATCACTTGATTTCGTGCATAAATCTCATCAGCGGGCTCAATTAAATTTTCGGTAATGGCTTGCTGAACGAGGGCAGCGATGTCTTCATAAATCATTTACTGTCAGCCTCCTCGTACCCGGTTGGGCGGGATGTATGCCAGTTCCAGGCATCCTGCATAATGGTGTGAATGGCAGTGCGTGTTGGGATCCAACCTAGGATGCGCTTGGCTTTTTCTGGACTCGCGATTAAAACAGCTGGATCTCCAGCGCGGCGTGGACCAGATTGGGTTGGGATCTTTTTCCCTGTTACCGTTCGTGCAGCCTCAATCATTTCTTTGACGGAAAAGCCCTGACTGCTGCCAAGGTTAAAAATGTCACTACTTCCGCCTTTTTTTAAATATTCCAGTGCGAGTAGGTGGGCCACGATTAAATCTTCCACATGCACATAGTCGCGGATACACGTCCCATCTGCAGTATCATAATCCTCTCCAAATATGCTAATAGCCTCGCGCTGGCCAAGGGCAGCTTGTAAGATGATCGGAACGAGATGTGTTTCGGGTCGATGATCTTCGCCGATTTCCCCTGAGGCGCGGGCGCCAGCTACATTAAAGTAACGCAAGGAGACATAGCGGATGTCATGAGCCTGAGCAGCCCAGCGCATCATTTTTTCCATCGTTAGTTTTGTTTCCCCGTATGTGCTTGCCGGGTTTGTCGGCATTGCCTCGGTAATCGGCACGGCTTCTGGTTCTCCGTATGTCGCAGCAGTAGAGGAGAAGACAATCTCTTTGACACCATGTTCGACCATTTCCTCGAGCAAGATCTGGGTGCCATAAACATTGTTATCAAAGTATTGTAATGGCTTATCCATCGATTCTCCGACAAGTGAGCTTGCCGCAAAATGAAAAACGGATTCAATGGATTCGTTGGAAAAAACCTCGTGTAAAAAGTCGCGCTCGCGAATATCTCCCTTGTAAAAGGTAGCTTTCGGATGAACAGCAGCCCTATGACCTGTCAGTAAATTATCTACCACCACTACCTCTTTACCACTTTCAATTAATTGATAGACCGCATGGGAGCCGACATATCCCGCTCCGCCTAACACAAGAATGCTCATCTCATCACTCCTTCAGTTATTTCCATTGCCCCATCGCCAATGCTTGCAGTATAAAAGGTGGCTTCATAGCCGATTTTCTGTTTATAGGTGGATTGGATTTGTTCTTTTACCGTGTCTAGCTTCGCGTTTTCAACAATCGCAATCGCACAACCACCAAAGCCTGCCCCAGTCATTCTTGCGCCCACAACGCCATCTAACTCCCATGCAGTCTCCACAATCGTGTCGAGTTCTTCACCGGTCACCGCATAATCCTCTTTTAATGAGAGGTGGGAAGCGTTCATCAACTTACCGAAAGCTTTTACATCGTTTTCTTCTAGCTTTATTTTTGCCTCTAATGTGCGCGCGTTTTCATAAACGGCATGTTTAGCACGTTTTGCATGGATCGGGTCTTTAATTAGGTGTTTGTTTTGCTCAAATGCTTCTTTGGAAAGTTCCCCTAAACTTGTGATGTTAAGCTCTTCCTGCAAGTCAGCAAGTGCTGTTTCACATTGACTGCGGCGCTCATTATATTTTGAACCGGCCAGAGTGCGCTGTTTATTCGTATTAATGATTAAGATCGAATGGTTTTCCAGTACGAGCGGGGCATAGTGATATTCCAACGTTTGGCAGTTTAATAGAATCGCATGATCCTGCTTGCCCATACCGATAGCAAACTGATCCATGATGCCACTGTTTACTCCAATGTAGTTATTTTCTACATGCTGCCCGAGCTTTACCATGTCAATTCGGTCTAGTGTTATGTCGAATAACTCCTCAACAAGCACACCTGTCACCATTTCGATCGAGGCTGAGGAAGACAATCCCGCTCCATTCGGAATGTTTCCGTAAAATAAAATATCAGCCCCTGTTTCTAGTTGGTGACCTTTTTTGATGATGGCGCGGATCATTCCTTTTGGGTAATTGGCCCAGCTGTCAGCTTCATTGTAATCAAGGGCATGGATATCAGATTCAATCACTCCAGCTTCTGGGAAATTCATCGAGTAAAAATGTAGCTTTTGATCCGGACGCTTGCTGGCAACCGCATACGTGCCAAACGAGATGGCAGCAGGGAAAACATGCCCGCCATTATAATCCGTATGCTCCCCAATCAAGTTGATACGCCCCGGAGCGAAGAACATACGTGGCTGGCTAGATGTAGGAAAAACCCTTTTAAAATCCGTAACTAAATTCATGATATCCTCCTTGTTTATTTAGTTTATTAATTTAATTAATTAAGTAAAGCTTACCTTGTTTCTCGTAATCTTTCAAGCGCTTTCTTGATTAAAGTGAAGGAGGTTTTGGAGGACACGTGTCAGTTCCACAAGGTAGCGTGTAAACTTCAAGAAGTGAATCGAAAACCACGAGAAGTGAATCGGGAACCCCAAAAGTGAATCGAAAACCTCAAGAAGTGAATCGAAAACCTTAAAAAGTGACGCGTCAACCAACAAAAGTGACGCAAGCACCTCAAGAAGAGACGCAACACCCCTACAAGGCGACGCACCTACCTCCCGAAAACCGCACCAAACCAGCCTTCAATCCCATTAACTAAATATATTTACTAAAATATTTACTAAAACTATTGCTAATTATTTAAAATCAAGCTATGGTATTGGTAAGGCTTTCAAAACCAATTTTTTAGGGGGAAAGAGAATGAAAAGAGCTTCAATAATCTTTGCATTATTACTTTTTGCTTTAGCTGCATGTAGTGGAAATGACGGAGGTAGTGAACAAAATGAAAGCGGTGACAATAATACATTGTCGGTATGGGCATGGAATATTAATGTGCCTGTTATTGAAAAAGCTGCGGAAATGTTTGCAGAGGATCACCCTGGATTTGAACTTAATATAGTGGAAACTGGAACACCTGACGTTTACCAAAAAATCACCACAGGATTGCAGGCAAAAGGGGAAGGATTACCAGATGTCATGCTTGTAGAAGATGATCGACTTCAAGGTTATCTAAACTCGTTCCCTGAAGCATTTGTGAACTTATCTGAAAAAGGATTTGCAGAGGACCATATGGATAAATTCCCAGAATACAAGACGGAATTATTATCCAAAGATGGGGATATGTATGGCTTCCCATTTGATTCAGGTCCTGCAGGCGTGTTTTACCGTGTTGATTTATTTGAGGAAGCAGGAATCGATGCTAACGCAATCGAAACATGGGACGACTTTATCGAGGCAGGAAAAGTACTTAGAGACGAATTGGATGTTGCCTTAACTGGAATCGACATTAATAACGACGATGGAGTATACCGTTTAATGTTAAACCAACAAGGTATGTTCTACTTTGATGAGGAAGGAAACGTTGATCTTACTTCTGAGGAATCTGTGAAAGCGATGAATGTAATCCAACAATTGAGCGAAGAAGGATTAAATGAAAATCTTGTTGGATGGGATGCTTGGATTGGTGGGTTGGCCAACGGTACGGTAGCGACTGCTCCATCAGGTGCGTGGCTTTCTGGTTCATTAACTGGGCAGGCTCCTGATATGGAAGGACAATGGGGCGTATTTCCACTTCCTGCCATGGAAGAGGGTGGCAACAGAGCAGCAAACCTTGGGGGAAGTAACTACATGATCTCTTCTAACTCCGAGAAGGTTGACCTCGCTTATGAATTTATGGAATTTTTCTCAACATCTGATGAGGTCCAGCTTTTTGCGATGGAGAATGGACTCTTCCCATCATTAAATACTATCTATACGGAAGACGTGTTTAGTGAAGAAGTAGCTTATTTCAATGATCAGCCTATCTGGACGATGTTTGCAGACCTAATTGAGGATGTTCCATATGCTAACTATACGGGAGATTATTCTCTTGCTAGAGACGAAGCGACTAAGGCGCAATCACGAGCAGCTGATGGGAGCGATTCAGCAGAGGCATTAGAAGAAGCCGCAAAACAATTAGAAAACAGATTAAATAAGTAAACAATACGAACGTTGGAGAAGTATAGATTTCAGTCTAATAGATTCATCATCATGGGAAGCGTCCTTGCCTTTGAGGGTGTGAAGACGTCTCCCCTGAGGCTGGAGTCCATACAGCCCAACGTACTAGTAAACAAATAGTTTAAACAAATGAAGAATAAAGGGGGGAACCACGCACCCTTTATTCTGTCATTTTAGAGAATCACTCTATTCTGGAGAGGATGGAAAACGCATGAAGCAGTCTAAAAAATTTCCTTATTTATTCATAGCCCCAGCCGTTATTCTATTTATTGTTTTTACGGCCTACCCCATTATTGCTTCCCTCTATTTAAGCTTCCAGACCTATGAAGGAGGAAGTTATTCTTTTGCTGGGTTAAGTAATTATACGCGTTTACTAGAGGATTCTATTTTCTGGAAAGCGTTAGGGAACACGTTTATCATTTTCATTTTGCAGGTCCCGATTATGTTATTGATGGCGATGGCACTTGCAAGCGTATTGAACAGTCAATTACTTAAATTAAAAGGCTTCTTTAGGGTATCTTTCTTTTTACCAGCGGTAACATCCCTTGTTGCTTATTCGCTGCTTTTTTCGATTATTTTGCAGGACAATGGAATTTTAAATACGTTATTAAACGCTATTGGAATTGAGAAGATTCCTTGGCTTTCCGACCCATTTTGGGCAAAAATATCGATTGTGATGGCGATGATGTGGAGATGGACAGGGTACAACATGATCATTTTCCTTGCTGCATTGCAGAACATTCCGGATCACATGTATGAAGCGGCTTCGATCGATGGTGCCGGAAAGATACGTCAATTCTTTTCCATTACGATTCCAAACTTGAAACCTATTATTCTATTTGCAGGAATTCTATCAACGATTGGTACCTTACAGTTGTTTGATGAGCCATTTAACCTGACGCAGGGTGGGCCCGCAGATTCTACCATGACACTAGGATTATACATTTATGAAAATGGGTTTGAGTACTTTGACTTTAGCTACGGAAGTGCGGTTGCTTATGTAGTCGTTGTACTTGTGGCGATTTTATCTTACTTTCAATTTAAGTTTACGGGGGAAAAATCATGATGAATACAAACAAATCGAAACGTGGACTCGGCAAAGTTGGCATGTATGCGTTGTTGCTTCTGTTTTTAGTTATCTCCATTTTTCCTTTCTATTGGATGTTAGTCGGGTCAACAAACACCTCAGACAAGATGTTTACCAGCCCACCAACCTTGCTTCCAGGGTCTGAGTTTATGACGAACTTAAACAATCTTGATGCGACAGTCGGGATTTGGCGGGTGTTGTTTAACTCCTTGCTTGTTTCAGGACTTTATGTCGTGATTGCTTTGGCAGTGAGTGCGACGTCTGCCTATGCCTTTGCCAAATATGACTTTAAAGGGAAAAATGTAATTTTCACGATTTTCATTCTGTCGATGATGATTCCCTATCAAGCGACATTGATCCCTTTATTCCAAATGATGTCTAGCTACAATCTATTAAACACATATTTTGCGTTAATTGCACCACAGCTTTGTTATCCCTTTGCCATTTTCTTAATGCGGCAAAACTTTTCAGCATTCCCTACTGAGTTAATGGAATCTGCGAGACTGGATGGTGCAAGTGAACTGAAAATTTTCATGAAGATCGTGCTGCCTTCTATGAAACCTGCACTTGCTGCAACATCCATCTTTTTGTTTATGTTCCAATGGAATAACTTTATGTGGCCGCTAGTTGCCATTACATCACAGGATATGTATACCTTCCCGGTTGCGTTATCTACTTTAAACGGCGTTTCCTTTACAGACTATGGGCAAGTAATGGTAGGAATTACGATTGCAACCATTCCAATTATGATCTTTTTCTTGGTCTTACAACGCCATTTCATCTCGGGAATGCTTGGCAGTGCAATAAAATAGAAAAGGTGCGTGAACGATATGCTTACAGTGAAAGACGACCAATTTATGTTAAACGGACAGCCGTTTCAAATTTTATCAGGGAGTATCCATTACTTCCGTGTCCCCCAAGAATATTGGGAGGACCGCTTAATTAAATTAAAAAACTGCGGGTTCAACACAGTAGAGACATATATACCTTGGAACTTTCATGAACCGAAAAAAGGGCAATTTCATTTTGATGGCATGGCAGATATTGAACAGTTTATTGCAACAGCAGAAAGTCTAGGGTTGTATATCATCCTCAGGCCAGCTCCATATATTTGTGCAGAGTGGGAGTTCGGTGGCTTACCGGCATGGTTGCTTAAAGATCGTAATATGGCGCTGCGTTGTGCAGATCCGAACTTTCTTAAACATATAGAAGATTACTATGATGTGCTCCTTCCTAAGCTCGTACCGCATTTAATAACGAATGGTGGAAACGTCTTTGCCTTGCAAATTGAAAATGAGTACGGTGCATACGGGAATGACAAGCAATACTTGGAGCGAACCAGAGAGATATACAAAGAAAAAGGCATTGATGTGTTACTTTTCACCTCAGATGGCCCAGATATGATTGAAGATGGCTCCTTACCAGATGTTCTCACCACCTTAAACTTTGGTTCTCGTGTGGAAGATTCTTACGCAATGCTGGATGCATACAAACCAAATAGTCCGAAGCTGTGTGCGGAATTTTGGATTGGTTGGTTTGATAGTTGGGGAAAGGAACATCACACAAGAGACCCTAAAGATGCAGCAGCTACATTGCGTGCCATGCTAGAAAAGGGCGGATCCGTTAATTTCTATATGTTCCATGGTGGAACGAACTTCGCGTTTTATAATGGTGCCAATCAATACGAGGCCTATGATCCAACCATTACGAGCTATGATTATGATTCCTTGCTAACAGAGTCTGGTGAGATAACGGAAAAATACAGGGAAGTACAAAAGGTTCTTAAGGAATTCGTGACCATACCAGAGCCAGTTGAGCCCCCGAATATTCCAATTCTGCCAGAGCAAAAGGTACAGCTCGATCGTTCTGTTAGCTTGTTTGATACGTTAACGACGATAGCCAATCATCATAAACATGTGGTTCCTATGTCCATGGAAGAAATGGATCAGGCATACGGCTATGTCCTGTACCGCACGACGATTGACCGAAAAGCCGATATGGTAATGGATACGTCGATGATTCGGGACAGAGCTTTCCTATATGTTAACGGAGAATATGTCCAAACCGTTTACCGAAATGATGAGAAAAAAGAAATTACCCTCTCTTTCCCTGAGGACATAAACACGCTTGAAATTTTCGTGGAAAATATGGGCCGGGTTAATTATGGGAAGCATTTGAGGGATCGCAAAGGAATAATTGAAAATCTATGGATTGATAATCAATATATGTTTCATTGGGAAATGTTCAGTATCGAGCTTGACGAAGTCGTTTTAGACTTTTCAAGGGCGAACACAGAGCGCTTTCCGCAGTTTTATGAAGGAACATTTGAATTAGCCGAAACAGGGGACACCTTTATTAACATGGAAGGCTGGAAAAAAGGCAATGTGTTTATCAATGGATTTAACTTGGGACGATATTGGGAGATTGGACCACAGAAAACGCTATATCTGCCTGCACCCTTTTTAAATGTAGGAGAAAATACGATCCAAATTCTAGAACTTGAAGGAACGAAACAGCAGGAAGTTCTATTTGCCAATAAGCCTGACTTGGGATAGGAAGGATTCTTATGATGATTACAATTGACGACAGCAGAAAACAATTTCATTTAACAAACGGAAAAATAAGCTACCTATTCCATGTGATGAAAAATGGACAGCTTGGCCATCTGTATTATGGAAAAGCGATCAAGACAATAGGGCATATAGCAGACTTCCAACGCTATGACATTCCCACACCGAATACGACCCATCTTGAGGCAAACGATCCGGCATTTACGATGGAAACAACGAGGCAGGAATTCCCTGTCTTTGGCTCAACGGATTTTCGCGAACCAGCTCTAGGAATTCAGCAGGCTAATGGGAGCCGTATAAGCAATTTCGTGTTTGACTCATACCGTGTAGTGAAGGGGAAACCCACGTTGAAAGGCTTGCCCGCTACCTATGTTACGAGCGAGGAAGAAGCCGAAACAGTAGAAATTACATTGTATGATGCCGTAACCGATGTAGAGCTTTTACTAAGCTATACTATTTTCAAGGATGTAGCAGTTATTACGCGACATGCATGCGTTACGAACAAGGGAGAGGCAACCTTGACATTGGATCGATTGCTGAGTGGCAGCATTGATTTCCCACACGCTGATTTTGACATGCTCCAGCTTTCAGGGGCATGGTCACGGGAAAGGCACCTAAGAGAACGTAAGCTTGAAAGTGGAATCCAGTCTATCTCCAGCTTACGTGGATCCAGCTCTCATAGTCAGAATCCATTTCTAGCATTAAAAGAATCAGATGCGACAGAATTCACAGGGGATGTGTATGGTTTTAACCTTGTGTATAGCAGCAACTTTCTAGCACAGGTGGAAGTAGACCATTATGAGCAAACAAGAGTCTCAATGGGGATTCACCCATTTGGCTTTCAATGGAATCTGGAACCAGGGGAGTCGTTCCAAGCGCCTGAGGTTGTCATGGCGTTTTCAGCGAACGGCCTAAATGGATTGAGTAAGCAATTCCATGATGTATACCGCAACCATTTAATAAATCGAAAATGGCACGAGGCACCACGCCCTGTCATGCTGAATAATTGGGAAGCGACCTATTATGATTTTAATGAAGAAAAAATACTAGCGATTGCGAAAGAAGCAGTAGACTTGGACCTAGATCTGTTTGTGCTTGATGACGGTTGGTTTGGCAAACGGAACAGTGATACGACATCACTGGGAGACTGGTTCGTCAATAAGGAAAAACTGCCGAATGGACTTGGGAAACTCGCGCGCAACATACAGGAGCTTGGACTTGATTTCGGCCTCTGGTTTGAACCAGAAATGATTAGTCCAGACAGTGACCTTTATCGTGAGCATCCAGATTGGGTGGTGAAGACACCTTGGAGGTCAGCTTCGTATGGCCGTAACCAATGGGTATTAGATTTCAGCAATAAAGAGGTCGTGGCTTATTTATATGAGCGGATGCGCGCATTGATCGAAGAAACACAGCTTTCCTATATAAAGTGGGATATGAACCGAAACATAACAGAAGCATATTCATCCACATTGCCTGCAGCGCAGCAGGGGGAATTTTATCATCGCTATATTCTCGGGGTATACCAGCTCTATGAAAAACTAACAAGTGAATTTCCGGATGTACTGTTTGAATCCTGTGCAGGTGGCGGCGGACGCTTTGACCCTGGGATGCTTTTCTATGCACCACAAGGATGGATTAGTGACAATACAGATCCAGTCGAACGCCTACATATTCAATACGGGACATCAATTGCGTACCCGATAAGCAGTTTTGGTACCCATGTATCGGCAACACCGAATCATCAGACGGGAAGAACAACCTCGTTAAGCTTCCGTGCTCATGTTGCCTTGTTCGGCACGTTTGGGTACGAACTAAATCCATTAGGCTTTTCGGCCGAAGAGAAAGTGGAAATACGCAACCAGGTTGCGCTTTACAAACAACATCAGCGTCTCATGCTGACAGGGGATTTCATTCGACTGAAAAACCCTGCTGATGGAAATGAAGCTGCCTGGGTGATGGTGAGTGAGACAGGAGAGGAAGCGCTTGTTAGTCATTACCGAATTTTAGCAGAATCGAACCCTGGTAAGATGAAGTTTCTGCGCCTTAAGGGACTGGAATATGAGGCGTATTATCGTTGTCAGGATACAGAAGGTGTTGTACGTCATTACTATGGGAGTGAATTGATGTATAGAGGGATCCCACTTAAAGCCGAATTTAATGGAGCAAATGGCGAACTCTCGATCCCGATGCAAATAGGCGATTTTCAATCCGAGATTTTTTATATTTCCAAGGAAGAGGGAGAGGTTTAAATGCATCTTGGTGTAGATTATTACCCGGAACACTGGAATATTAGCTTAATTGACGAAGATTTAACGAGAATGAAGGAAATGGGCGTAAACACTGTAAGAATTGGCGAGTTCGCATGGAACATGATGGAGAAACAAGAAGGAGAATTCGATTTTTCCTTTTTCGATATGGTGATTGAAAAGTGTAAGGAATACGGGTTATTGGTCATGTTTGGCACACCAACAGCCACATTTCCTGCTTGGCTTGCAGCGAAACAGCCTGACATTTTTAATGTGGCGGAAGATGGACATCGGATTTCCTTCGGTGGCAGAAGACAATACTGTTATAATTCCGCTACATATTTGGATTATTCATTAAGGATTGTAAAAAAGTTGGTGCAACACTATAGTGCGGAAACCCAAGTGTTCGCCTGGCAAGTGGATAACGAGCTGGGTCATGAGGGAAGCGATGATTGTTATTGTTCCAATTGCCAGGAGGCTTTTTCGACATATTTAAAGCAGCGATACGACTCAATTGATGAACTAAATGAGGCGTGGGGCACCATTTTTTGGGGGCAAACCTATCAATCCTTTGACCAGATTCCCATGCCAACCCGCACGATCACGGTTCACAATCCGAGCATGCGACTGGAATGGCTCCGGTTTCGTTCTTACTCCCTTAGTCAGTTTGCAAAAAAGCACTTGGAACAGATAAGAAAGTTTAAAGGTGAACACCAAACGGTTACCACAAATATTCCTGGTGGATTCTTCGAGAAGAAATTTGACCATAATGAATTTTCCAGAGACCTTGATTTTGTTTCCTATGATAATTATCCAGTATGGGGTGGTTTAGCTGAACCGGTTTCGCCAGCCATGCTTTCCATGACTCTTGATTTCGTTCGGGGCTTAAAGCAGGAGAATTTCTGGATTGTGGAACAACTGATGGGCGCACAGGGGCATGATGTCATTGGTTATTTGCCAAGGCCGAACCAGGCAAAACTCTGGGCATATCACGCCTTTGCTCATGGAACAACGGATATGCTTTTCTTTCGCTGGCGTGGCATGACACACGGAGCGGAGCAGAACTGTCTTGGCATTCTGGATACAGACAACCGTTTAACCCGTAAATATAAGGAAGTACAGTCCTTTTTTAAAGACATTTCCAATTATAAAGAGGTCGTTGATTCTCCGATTAAATCGGAAATCGCTGTCATTTATGACTTTGATACGATCTGGTCGTGGCAAATACAACAAGAAAGTGCAGCCTTTGACTTTACAGAGGAAGTAATGCGCTTGTATGAACCGTTTTACAACCAGAATCAATCGATTGACGTTATTCGTGCTGATGTGGATTTCGGGAACTATCGGGTGCTGCTACTTCCTGTAATGAAAATAATGGATGAGCAGTTGGTGAAGCGCTTAGAAGCATTCACAGCTAACGGTGGTACTGTTATCTTTTCTTATCGGGCTGGCGTAAGAGATCGTAACAACAACCTAGTGCTAGGAGAACAGCAACCAGGCAAGCTAAGTCCGTTACTTGGTGTCCAGGTGGAAGAGGTGGAATCTCTGCCTGATGGCAAAGAAATCGAAATTCAAACCGATAAAGGGAAAAAGGGATCGAGCAAGGTTTGGCGAGAGCTGATCAAGCCGTTAGATGCTATAGGTCTTTATCATTATACAGACGCATATCGCGACTATGCTGCAGTGACAGTCAATACGTTTGGGAAAGGCAATGCCTACTATATCGGTACAGGTGCGGATAAAGAGGTCATGCAGGAAATTGCAAATCGTGTGGCAGATGAAAGGGAACTAAATACTACACAAACAAGTGCTGGGATTGAAGTCATGGAACGAACAAAAGAGGATGGAAGCAGTTATTTATTCATCATGAACCATAACGGTCAGGAAGGCTATTTTAATGATGTACAGCTTGCGCCATATGCTTGTAAAATTGTACGAAAGAATAATGAAAATGCCTAAGAAAATGGTATAGTTAAAAGAGATGATTGAAAAAAAGTAGAGGTGGCCATGTTGGCAACAATAAAGGACATTGCTGATAAAGCAGGCGTTTCGGCCGCAACCGTTTCAAGGGTGTTAAATTATGATCAAAGCCTTTCCGTTGCAGCTGATACAAAAAAGAAAATATTTGAAGTCGCAGAAGAACTATCCTATAAGCGACGTCACCGAAAACCAATTAGTAGAAAGATTGCCTTTCTGCATTGGGTTACAGAAGCAGAAGAATTAGATGACATTTATTATATGGGCATACGTTATGGGATTGAGCGGCGTGCTGAGGCGTTAGACGTGGAGCTTGTAAAATACGTTGAAGGGGAAACCATTGATACAAATATCGATGGGATTATAGCTGTTGGCCGCTTTAGTGAAGAACAAGTACGTCAGTTAAAAGCTATTTCTCCTCAGATCGTATTCGTCGATTCTAATCCAAACGAAGCAGAGTTTGATGCTGTTTTAGTCGATTTTGAACGTGTCACCCAACTCGTAATGGACCATTTTATTGAAAAAGGACATACTTCTATTGGATTTATTGGTGGGTATGAAACATTTAAAGAAAAGATTGCTCCTATTCAGGACATGCGAGAAAAGCATTATCGTAACTACTTACAAGAGAGAAATATGCTTGATGAGCGGTTTATTTTTCTCGATAGCTTTGCAGTGAACGATGGTTATGAACTCATGAAGCAAGCGATTCACGACTTGGGCGAGGAATTGCCGACAGCCTTTTATATGGCAAATGATCCCCTTGCAATCGGCGGCCTGCGAGCTCTCCATGAGGAAGGAATCCCTGTGCCTGGCAGGGTGAGCGTTATCGGAGTCAATGATATTAGTGTGTCCAAGTATGTTTATCCCTCTCTAAGCACAGTTAAAATTTATACCGAATTAATGGGAGAAACAGCAGTAGACCTTATTTTAGAGCGAATTGACGACAAACGAGAAGTGCCAAAGAAAGTATATTTATCAAATAAATTAATTATACGACAAACGTAAGACCTGAAAGGCAGCTATTCTTTGTGAATAGTTGCTTTTCTATTTTTTATAAGTAGCGGGCATTTACCTTGAGAGTGTGAGCTGCGTGAAGTCGCATGGGATCCAAGTAAGATCGCGTGTCAGCTCCGTGAAGTCGCGTGCCAGCTCCACAAGGTCGCGGGGGAACCACGTAAAGTTGCATGCCAGCCACAAAAAGTGACGCGCTATCCACACAAAGTGGCGCAAGGAGCTCACAAAGTGACGCAACATCCACCCAAAGTGACGCACCACTCCCACCAACCTCGTCCCATCCCACCATAAGAAAGTAAAATGAAACTCCGTATATTTTAAGCTTCACTTTAAATACTAAAAGGACAATGGTATTAGCGGATGGAGAGGAAGTAGAAGATGAAAAAAGTAGTCAATGAAGTGACGGTAGTATTCTGGATTACATTAGCGATCACGATTGCCATGTCCATTTGGGGGACTGTCGCTCCTAAAATATTTGAGCGTTATTCAGGTAATTTGATGAATTTTATATCTGTTCATTTTGGTTGGTATTATTTACTTGTTGTTACTTTATTTCTTGTATTTTGTATCTATTTGACCTTTAGTCGGTTTGGGAAGATAAGGCTCGGCAAGCCAAAGGAACGTCCTGAATTTAGTTATATATCATGGTTTGCGATGCTATTTAGTGCTGGTATGGGAATAGGGCTAGTGTTTTATGGTGTGGCCTCGCCTGTATCGCATTATATGAAAACACCGCCAATAGCAGAACCTGGGTCTGTTGAGGCAATCGGTGACGCGATGCGTATTACATTCTTCCATTACGGGGTCCATGCATGGGCCATTTATGCAATCATTGCATTGGTCCTAGCCTACTTTACCTTTCGTCTTGGAAGACCATTCTTGGTCAGTTCCACATTAGAGCCCCTTTTTGGGAAGAGTATGAGGGGCGGTTGGGGCAAGGTTGTCGATGTGATAGCCGTGTTTGCAACGGTCATCGGGGTTGCGACGACGCTTGGATTTGGTGCAACGCAGATTAACGGTGGGCTTACCTACCTGTTCGGTGTGAAAAGTGAATTTTGGGTGCAGCTCCTCATTATTGTAATTGTAACGGTGTTATTTATGATTTCGACCTATTCTGGTTTAGGAAAAGGCATTAAATATCTAAGTAATACCAATATGTTTCTGGCCGCAGCATTGTTTGTGGCGACATTAATACTGGGGCCAACCATGTATATTCTGAACACATTTACGAATTCTGTGGGGACCTACATTTTGAGCTTGCCTGTTGAGGGGTTACGCATTTCACCCAATGATGAGACCGAAAGACAATGGGTCATGGATTGGACGGTATTCTTTTGGGCTTGGTGGATTGCCTGGGCGCCATTTGTCGGCATTTTCATTGCCCGGATATCGAGAGGACGTACGATCCGGGAATTTCTGTCCGGTGTCATTCTAGTTCCGACTGTTGTGTGTCTTTTATGGTTTGCAGCATTTGGGAGTTCTGGAATCCACGTACAAAAAAGCGGTGCAGATATTGCGAGCCTGCCTGACGAGCAGATGCTATATGGTATGTTTGATAATCTGCCCTTAGGTATGATCCTATCTTTATTGGGGATTTTGTTAATATCCACGTTCTTTATCACATCAGCTGACTCTGCAACATTTGTTTTAGGCATGCAAACAACGAATGGATCTTTATCACCATCTACTGTGGTTAAGTTTACATGGGGCATAGCACAATCGTTAATCGCAGCGGTTTTACTTTACACTGGAGGATTACAGGCATTACAAAATGTGCTCATATCGGCTGCATTTCCCTTTTCCATCATTTTGATTTTAATGTGCTTGTCCTTTTATAAAGCCTTAAGAAATGATAAAGTGCACTAGGAGAAAAGATCCCCCTAAAAAATGCGTTTATGAAAACTGTAGGAAAAGAGTAATAGTGCTTTTTCTACAGTTTTTTTGTTATGAAAAAAACATCTGTAAATAATGCAGAAAATCGTAAACAAATGCTGTATTTTCTGTTATTATTATCAGAATATATTTTATATACTGCATGTAAGCGTTTACTAGGTTGGGAAGGCGCTTATTGTATTTTCACGTGCAGAAGAGAAGGGGGGATAGGATGAAGACCGGCAGCTTTCCTTACCAATAAACAGTAAACAAGGAGGGTTTAATTGGTGAATAGAAAACGATGGAAAAAGGTTTTTCCTATTCTTTGCTGTGTTGCGCTAATCGGGACATTCGTAAAAATACCATCGCAACAAACAGTATCAGCAGCTGCAAAGGATTTTTCTACCTCTTTTGAAGAGAATGATCCGGATCTTGATTGGGAAAACACAGTTGAAACAGATGCTGATGGAAATAAGATGTCCTCCGGTATTGATGGTAATATCCCCTTTGACGGAATTCAAGGTGATATTACCGATAAGATAGTAAATATCGAGGTGTCAGGTGAAAATCCGCCGAGTGAAACCAAAAACAAGCTAATTGACCGCGATTCGACTTCAAAATGGCTAACCTTTGAAGATACTGCTTTTATTGAGTTCGAACTGGAAGAGGCAGATACTGTTGTAAAGTATGCCCTCACCTCAGCAAATGATTATGCTGGCAGGGACCCCCAGGATTGGGAGTTACTTGGCTCCAATGATGGAGAGAACTGGACAGCCTTGGACAATAGGAGTGAGCAATCATTTGAGGACCGTTATGAAAGAAAGCTGTACGAGTTTGATAACGACACAGCTTATCAATATTATCGCCTCAATATAACGAAAAACCATGGTGAATCCATTATCCAACTTGCAGAGCTTGCTATTTCCAATGGAATTGACAAGCCAGCCCCACCCGCATCCGATATGAAAACAACCGTAACGAACGGACCGACAAGCGCGTACACGTCAAAAACAAATGTCGGCTGGTCTGGACTGAATACGGTAACCTATTTAGGCTCTCACCTTGAAGAGGGAAGGGCATATTCCTATAATAAAATTCTTGATGTGGACATTGATGTAACAGAGCATACTGAACTATCCTATTATATTTTTCCAGCATTTACAGACAAAGACCATACGAACTATGCGAGCACGTATGCTTCAGTTGATTTAGCATTTTCAGATGGTACCTATCTACATGACCTTGAAGCATATGACCAGCATGGCATCAAACTGGATCCACAAGCGCAAGGTGATTCAAAGACACTCTATGCCAATCAATGGAATATTAAAAAAGCAGCGATTGGCGATGTGGCAGAGGGAAAGACGATTGAACGAATTTTGATTGCCTATGACAATCCAACTGGCCCATCAACCTTTACGGGGCATATTGATGATATTCAAATTAAAGAACAGACAGAGGAGAGTACCTTTACAAATCCGTCTGATTACGTAAACATCCTGCGCGGTACACAATCAAATGGCAGCTTTTCCAGGGGGAATAATTTCCCGGCAGTTGCTGTCCCGCATGGATTTAACTTTTGGGCGCCTGTAACCAATGCCGGTTCGAATTGGTTATATTCTTATAATGAAAGCAATAACGAGGATAACCTCCCTGAGCTCCAGGCTTTCTCCTTAAGTCATGAACCGAGTCCATGGATGGGAGATAGACAGACATTTCAAGTCATGCCATCCAATGCAGAAGATGAACCAAGTGCGGATCGCAACGAGCGAGCACTAGCGTTTAATCATGCTAATGAAGTGGCAAAAGCACATTACTATGGTGTGGAATTTGAAAATGGCATCAAAACAGAAATGACACCAACAGATCATGCTTCGATGATGCGCTTCACATTTGATGACGAGCATGCGAATATTATTTTTGACAATGTCAGCAACAATGGCGGCATTAACCTTGATGCGGAAAATAGCATCATTTCAGGCTATACCGATCAAAAAAGCGGCCTGTCAACAGGTGCTACCCGCATGTTTGTATATGCCACGTTTGATAAGCCTGTTATAGATAGTGGCATGTTAACAGGAGAAGGCAGAGATAAAGTTGCTGCCTATTACAAGTTTGATACAGAAGAAACGAAAGAAGTTACGATGAAAATGGCTACGTCCCTCATCAGTGTTGATCAGGCCAAGAAAAACTTGGAGCAAGAAATTAATGCTGAGGACACATTTGAATCCGTAAAAAATCGAGCTGAAAATGCATGGAATGAGAAACTTGGAATTATTGAAGTGGAGGGCGCTTCAGATGATCAGCTGACAACCCTTTATTCCAATATGTATCGCTTATTCCTATATCCAAATTCCGCTTATGAAAATGTCGGTACAGTGGAAGAACCGGATTATAAATATGCAAGCCAACTAGAATTATCGCCATGTACGAATAGTACCGCGACTGAAACATGTGCCCCAATAGAAGACGGGGAAATCTACGTGAATAATGGGTTCTGGGATACCTACAGAACAACCTGGCCGGCATATGCTTTGTTAACGCCTTCTAAAGCTGGTGACATGATTGATGGCTTTGTCCAGCATTATAAGGATGGAGGTTGGATTGCCAGATGGTCATCCCCAGGCTATGCGAATTTAATGGCAGGGACCAGTGCCAATGTTGCGTTTTCTGACGCCTATTTAAAAGGAGTTACGAATTTCGATGTGGAAAGCTTTTACCAATCTGCCGTGAAGGATGCTTCCGTCGTACCACCAAATGCGAATGTGGGCAGAAAGGGAACGGAAACATCAATCTTTGATGGCTACACAAACACATCAACACATGAAGGAATGTCCTGGGCGCTTGATGGGTATATCAATGATTATGGAATTGCGAATTTGGCGAAAGCACTCGCTGAAAAAGAAAACGAAGAAGACCCTTATCAATCCGAGTACAGTGCGGACTATAACTATTATTTAAGCCGCGCACAGCATTATGACAACATGTTTAATTCTGAGTTTGGGTTCTTTAATGGAAAAACACCAGACGGAGAATGGCGCTCAACGTTAGAGAATTTCAACCCAGCTGAATGGGGGCATGACTATACCGAAACGAATGCATGGAACATGGCCTTCCACGCACCACAGGATGGTCAAGGACTAGCAAACCTATATGGTGGAAAAGAAGGGCTTTCTGAAAAGCTTGATACCTTCTTTACCACACCAGAAAAGGCAGCTTATCCAGGTAGTTATGGCGGACTGATTCATGAAATGCGGGAAGCCAGGGATGTCCGAATGGGAATGTACGGACATAGCAATCAACCGGCCCACCATATCGCATATATGTATAACTATGCGGGCGAGCCGTGGAAGACACAGGAAAAAGTACGTGAGATTTTAGACAGACTGTATATTGGCAGTGAGATTGGCCAGGGCTATGCAGGAGATGAGGATAATGGTGAAATGTCTGCCTGGTACATTTTCAGTGCGCTAGGATTTTATCCACTCAAAATGGGCAGCCCGGAATATGCGATTGGCGCACCATTATTCGAAAAAGCAACGATTCATTTAGAAAATGGAAAAGATCTTGTAATTAACGCACCAAATAATAGTAAAGAAAATAAATATGTCCAAGGTCTTCAAGTGAATGGGGAAGCTTATACGAAGAATTACATTACACATGAAGACATAGCCGAAGGTGGCATACTGGACTTTGATATGGGGCCAGAGCCTTCAGATTGGGGCAGTAAGCTAACCGATTTACCTGAATCGATTACGCCTGCGGCAACCGATGGACTCTTTGCACCAGAGTCATTAGGCGATGTGACAGATCAGGCAGTAGAAGAGGATGCAGGCATCGCGACGGATAGTGATGGCAGCGATACAAGTAAACTGTTTGATAATACGTCGCGAACACAACTGGAGTTAGAAGGGAAAACACCTTGGATTCAGTACCAGTTCACAGGAGAAAAGAAGAAAGCAAACATGTACACTCTAACCTCCGCAGATGCGCCTAATGGCTCAGACCCGCAAGCTGCCGATCCGAAAAGCTGGGTGCTAAAGGGATCTGATGACGGAGAAAATTGGACAATATTGGATGAACGGGAAAATGAAACCTTTAAATGGAGAAAATACACCCGGGCATTTGAAATTGCGGAGCCTGAAGCCTACTCCTACTATCAGCTAGAAATAACAGATAATGGAGGTCACCAAACAACAGCATTGGCTGAAGTAGAATTACTAGGATATGGTGAACAGCTTATTGGCCTGGCTGCTGGCATGCAGGATGTCGTGGACCAATTAGCTGAGGAAGGAGAGTTTAAAAATAATGGGGCAAGTCGTTCCCTATTGATGCACCTCACGGCAGTCGAACGATTTGAAGAAAAGGGAGATGAAGACAAGGTAGTAAAACATATGGAAGGCTTCCAAAAGTTGCTTGACCAGCAACATAAAACGGCATTGATCTCAGAGGATGCCTACAAGCTACTAAAAGGCAATGCAGAGTATATGTTAAAACGGTGGGAATAAAGTGGAACTTCAATCAGTGGAGGTTTTCGTTCTTCCCCCACTGATTGTTAGTTGATTGAATCGGGGTGTTAGCGTCCATTAACTCCCACTTAAAGATCACAGGTTCACTTCATGTTTTGAAGGGGGGGTTTTACGGACGGTTGCTCCGGGATAAAGTGAAAAAACCTAAATTGGTGTGAAGGCACCAATTTAGGTTTTTTGTTGTTGGTTGACTAGTGAAAACGACATTGCGAGTCACCTTGTCTAACTGGTTAAGCCTATTATTTAAACGAAATCTCATACGTACTTTCAAATGCCTTGCCAGCAGGCAGCTTGTTTATCCCGGCTTTTTCTTTTAGCTCCCCCGTTGTGTCATGCATATCGGCGATACCATGCCATGGTTCAATGCAGAGGAACGGGGCGATCTTGCCAGTTTCCTCATTATATTTACTCCAGATACCGAGATACGGGAACCCTGCACAGTCAACTTGGATGCCTTTCCCGGACTTTTTGGATTGAAGCTTCACTTGCTTGATATTACGGTAGATGAGCGCATCGTTTTTAAATAGATCATCCGAAAGAACAGGGGTGATTGGTGTTTGCAGATTGCTTTCTTTCACATGTATTAACGCATTTTCCAACTCAAATTGCGTCACATTTCCATCTCCTGCTAGTTCCAATTGATAATCTGCAAGTGTCTCCCCCTCAAGTAAAGGGATTTGAAAAGCGGGATGCCCTCCAATGGAAAAGTACATGCTCTCCTTATTTTCATTGATGATTTTCCAGCTGACGGAGAGGCTGTTCTCCTTTAATGTATAGGATATGATGGCCTGAAATTCATAAGGATATTGGGCCGTAAACTGCCCGTTTGATGAAAAGGAAAAGCTTACGTGGTCTGGGCGATGTTCCCTGAGTTCAAAGGTTACATCGCGTAGAAAGCCGTGCTGACTCATGGCATATTCCTTCCCGTCAACATGATAGCGATCATTTTTCAACCGTCCCACAATAGGAAAAAGTCCTGGAGAAACGCGCCCCCAATAGGCAGGATCGCCCTCCCACATATATTGCATTTCCTCTTGTTTGCTCCAGACTTCCCGAAGCTCCGCACCCTCAGGGCTGATGCTCACTTTTAAATGGTCATTTTCAATCACTTGCATGGCTATACCTCATTTCCGTTGTTGTCATGGCTTACATTATAGCAAAGTTTTGCCCAGCAAGCTGTTGGGGGAGATTGAATGAAGGGCGATCATCTTTTGTGTTTTTAGGAGGCAGCTCCATAAACCAGTCGTCGTTGTCACTTAAATTATCGGAAATATCAAGACTCATATCCTTTACTTCTTGTTTTACCAACTCTACATTTATTGCCCATTCAAGGTAATCTAACGCAGTATCATCTGGGCATAAAAACCGTAAATCCCCAACTGTTATTTCATTGCCTCTTACAGTTGCTGCCACATCATTGTCATCATAACCCGATACCTCACTACATCCGACTATGAGAATCATCATACAAATTAAAGATAAATAACTAAACAACGATTTCACCAAATTTCCCTTTGTTAAACTCTCCTGTTACTTCCTTAAACAATAACAACTATTAAATTTTTACAGAGTGGTTAGTAGTAAAAATAACTAAACGTTCTTCTTTTTAAAGAAATGAGAACTAGCATGAGGATTATCCCTATAATGGTTACTGGTAAGGAAAAAGGATAGAAGGCTGCTGGAATATCTTCTGCCATCACCCCACTCTTATTAAAAAATAACAATCCAGAAATAAAAAATAGAAAACCTAACCAACCAAGTATCCGCCCAAACGTCGTATTTCTTTCAATTTCATTGTTAACCCCCAGTTCATACTTCATTAATTTACTCTAGGAGTTCAAAACGCCAACTAATTCATTCAAGTTTATATTGCAATCCGAAATAATCTAGGGGTGAGATAAAGGATGGAAGGGACGTGTATTAAAGAAATGCATTTTCCCTTTGGTAAAGAAATCCTTATTGGAAATGATGTTTTAACCTAGTTGGCGAATAGGGGAGGGGAGATTGTTTCATTGGTGTGAAATAAATAATATTAAGTAAGGAAACCAGTCTGAATTTAGGCCCGCATCGCTCTTTTAACACTGCATCTAATAGCCTAATAGGATTCTACTATTTCTTTCTTTTTCCTAATTTTAATGAAGAATAGAAGCGAGAGAATAAGGTGAAGAGCACCAATAGCTGTAAAGACAATGGTGAAAACAGACCCTCCTATTGTTGGTGATTCTGAAATGAGAGCCCCCAAGAATACGTACAATGTGGCTAACATTAAAGATATGACAATCATAGCCTTTGAGTTCTTTCTAAATAAGGAGTAGAGGAAAAGAATTATAAGATAGGAGACGCTACATACCATTAGCACAGGAAAGACAGGGCTGAATTTCGCTGCATAGATGAAATGGTCCAGTTGTGAGATATCGGCAACACTTTTCACTTCGCCATTAAACCATTTTGAAAAAACTGCTGAGTACTTCCATTCAAATGAGTATTCTCTTATAGCACTGCCCTCATACCAAGCAGCAAATGTTGAAATAACCAAGATCATTAATGCTACTAGGTAGTGTACAATATATTTCATGTTCATCCCTCCAATGGGTAGTATATCTGAAATACAAAGGGTGTTTGGGATCGTTGGACGGTCAAGTCCTTATTTAACGCTTGCCACCCATTACTCTAAAATGATTTCTTCATTTTTCATTACTTTTCGTGTTGTTGGAAAATGTAGTCATTAAAACCATAAAAACAGGTAATAAACTCCATAAAAAGAATCCCCAGTGGCGTGTCATTAAAGATAATATTAAGAAGAAAGCAAGTGCTACAATTGAAATATAAACAGAACGCCGTTGATATTTCTTCACAGTGAACACCTCTTTTTAAATAATTAAAATATTATGTTTTCATTTTAACATATCTTATTCATTTAACCTGCTGTTTCCGTTAAAATAGACTACTAATAAACGGACTAACTATTGTGTTAAAGAATGCTTTAGCTTAAAAGTAAATTACTTAATTGAAATCACCAAAGAGGTTCTTCTACATTGGAAAGTTTAATCAGATAGGGATAGACACTCCAAATAACAGCTATGATAGGTATCATAATAACACCAACCATCCACCACGGAAAATTAAACAAAATGTTAATTGGCAAAGCAATTATTGGTAGTACACCAAATATAGACGTTCTTTTTCTGGAAGAAGCTGTCTCATACTGTTTTTCGCCACAATGCGGACATTTTAATCTGAACATTGTTTTAATTGTTTGCTTCCAAGTCCATTCTTTCTTACAGTTTTGGCAGGTTGGCAATTGTAAACCACTCCCTTAATTTTTAACCATTTAGTAATTATTTAAAGACATAATCACTATTCAAGAATACTGCCTCGTTAGTTTTAGTATATTCATTTAATATATTGAACCGTAATCTAATCAACTAACTTTTACAAAACGCCAAACCACATGTATTGATGTACGCCACCTTCACTCATTCCAGCACAAACAGGGCTAATGCGTTAAACGACAATAACAAAAGGAAAATTTAAAAGTTATATATATGAAATATCCCAAATATCCTCTTACTTAATCTATCTCTTAGTAGTAATGTCCTCTTTTATTTCTTCTTCAATAAAGCTACTATTTTGGATAAATATTCTTACTTCAGGTAATAACATAATATTCAAAAAATATAACTAAAAGAGAATTCAATAATCGATTCCTTTATTAGAAAACACGTTAATTTTATATTGTGCGAAATCATCTTTCGATAAACGAGCTTCTAGGTAATCCTCCACTTTTGGTATATCACTATTATCATAAACATCTATAAATATTGCAGGTTCACTATCAGTAGATTCCCCTATTCCACCAACTTGGGTACTTTGCACTTTATATTTATCCCATACAGAATCAACAACCTCTTTTACACTGTACGGCTCATCTTGATCTTGGGCAGACCCAATTATCAAAAATGCAGCAATACCGGCACAAATTAAAACCAGTATTCCTAACGTGCGTTTTATACTCATTTTTCAAACCTCCTTTTTGATATACTCTTATGGCTTTACATTAAAATGTAGCAACCGCAAGTTTTATTTCTTTGGGCTTATACTAGTTATGATAATAGCGTTTACTTAACTCTTGCACTCTATAGTACACAAGAGGCTATTAAATTATATTTTTCGGTCTTACAAATAATGATTTCTCAATAACGGAAGATAAATCTATTTGTGGATGCTTGTGCTGTATGAGTTCATATACTTCTTGAATTATTAATTCTAATTCTCTTATGGAAGTTGACGGGTTCTCTAGAAAAATAGATTCTAAACGATCACCTATATTTTCTGGAGCAATAGCCATTGATTGTAGTGTGTATTTTTGCCACTTGAAAGCAGGGTGATGAACGTACTGTCGATTCAAGCCAAACAATAATCCCATCATGTTAGTTTGAACATCGACTATTACTTTATAAAGCATTAACAAGTCCTCGCGGTTGAGTAGCGCTTCCCGATTATTCCATCTGTTTCCTAAGTGAATATTTTCTTTAATCATTGCTACACTTAATTCGGTAGGATATTTATTTACCGATTCTTTCATCCTTTTAATTAGCGAGTCACCACTGAGCGTAACCCCATTATGTACCGTAGCTACAATACACTGTTTATTCAAATCGGTCTCAAAAGATAAAGTAACGTCCTTAATTACTTTGTTAATTGTATCAGTTAAGAAATTACTTATTTCCAGCTTCACGCCTTCTGTAATATACGTTTCTGACCATTCCTCTTCTTCGTATGGATGAAAGTCGAGGATATCCCCTTCTAACTTTACAATTGGATTTTTCCTATCTTCATCTGTTGGAGGCTCTTCCCAAGAAACAAATAGTTCAATATCTGAGTATTGGTCATGCCAGTTTCTTGATACAGAACCGCCTAATAATACAGCTTCAACTTTTGGATTTATTTCATAAATCTTTGATATATCTGATGCAAATTTTTTTAAATCCACAGAATCCCTTCCTTTATTTAAAATTACATTTATTCTTAATCAGAACACCTTTTAACGCGTTGTCCATGATATGCTAACGCCCCGGTTACCTCCATAAAAATGTTTGAATTGATACAAATAATGAAAATAAGAAGGTGAAAATGCATACCCAACCATAATTCTTTCTCCCTTTTCTAAATTCAATTAATCCAATTACCAAAAATAATAATCCCAAGGAGAAAATCATAAATGGCTGGAATTCAAAATTCCCTGTAATTAGACCATAGGCAGCTATTAATATAGTTATTACACTTAAAATGATTCTCGTTATTTTTAACATCCTTTTTCCTCCCAATTAACCTTCTATAAAGCTACTTTCGTTATTTAAGTGTATTTTTTGCAACCTATGTATTGAAATTTTATTTGTTCTTTGGCTAAAAAGCTTTGGGCTTTATAACTTATATCATAATATTCCAATAATAATTGCTGTAAAAAAAGGTGACCGTTTTGATAATCACCAGCCGATAGCAGAACGATGAATACTTTGTTTCTGTGACTATATCAAGAAGAAAATTGCAACTGCAATAAGCACTGGCGTTAAAATACTTTTCATTTTATTTCTCTTCCGCCTATCCACCGTAATTGTAATGCCTCCTATAATCATTAAGGAAATTCCAAGTAAATTAATGATTGTTAGTGATAGTAGATTTCCGAGAGAAGCGAAAAAATAACCTATTACAAGGGAGCCGATAGTGAAAATGAAATATGGCGATTTAAAATCCTTCTTGGCGGAGTTCCTATCATCTGTATCCATTTTTAAATACGTTTGAACAATCATAAAAGCTGGTATTCCCCACGCAATAAGGAAAGTAACCAATGAATCAGTATCTATATTCAAGTACAGCCCCCCTTATCTATAGCTAACGTACCCGCTAGTCCACTTTCTCCATTAATTTTTTCTTTTTAATAGCGCCAACTATTAACATGGCCAAACCTATATAATTGAAAATTAAACCTGCAATAATATAACCATAATTCATTTCTTCCTTGAATAATCCGACAAGTATTAAACATAAACTTATTAAAAATGAAACCGTACTAATTTTGAAATACTTCAATCCAATTCTCCTTTATTTTGAGTTATCCTTCTACATTAGTACAAGAAGCAATTGACCATTAAATAACCGCACCGGTCTGTTGAATAGCTTAATAGCTAGAAATGGAATTTCAGCACCTTAATATCAAAGTACATAAACCTTTAAATCAATTCTAACATAAAATTTCGATTATTCCCTTTTCTTTCCAAAATTAAGGCCTAGATAGCATAGTAGATTTCCTGAAGGTTGCGCCACTTGCTTTATGGTGTATCTATGTACAAAAGTGGCGCACCAACCTTCAAAAGTCGCGTGAGCCCTCCGTAAGGTCGCGTGCCAGCTCAAGAAAGTCGCGTGGGCCCAAGGCAGAGTCGCGTCCCAGCCCACGCAAGTCGCATGAACACCCCACAGAGTAGCGCACCGCCCCCTCCCTAAAACCAACAAATTATCTCACAAACTAATCTGTTCCATGCTACAATGATAAAATATAAAGCGGTTACAAAGGGGCGGTGTACAAAGGATGCATAGGAGACGTTATTTTTATGGAGCGGCCATACTACTATTTCTCACTAGTTTCGTTGGCATGCTGATCTATGGGTACAAAACCTTCTACATAGAAAAGGAGCTGGCTGCTTCAGAGGAATATCGCTATCATTTTGCTTTAATAGCGGAGGAGACAAATAACGAGTACTGGCGTCTGATTGAAGAGGGAGCCAGGAAGGAAGCGGCAAAGCAAAATGTTTACTTGGAATATGTTGCGCCACAGAGAGCGGATAATGATGAGCTGCTAAAGCTGTTTGATAGAATGATAGCCGCAAAAGTGGATGGGATTATTGTCCAGGGTATTGAAGGCAGGCGGTTTGTTGACCTGGTACATAAAGCGACAGAACGGAGTATCCCTGTGGTTACAGTGGATACAGATGTGAAAAGCAGTGAGCGAAAGGCGTATGTTGGGACGGATAATCATCATGCCGGGGAGCTTGCGGGCAGGAGCATTTTGGAAAATACCGAGGGAGAGCAGTTTGTTGGCATCGTAACGGGAAGGTTTGATGCGATTAATCAGCAGGAAAGAATCGCGGGGTTAAAACATATACTCGAAGGAAATCCGCGCATCCAAATTGTCGGTGTGAAAGAATCGGGCATCACGGAGATTGGGGCAACTCAGGCAACCTATTCCCTTTTAAAAGAGTATCCACAAATTACGGCACTGGTCGGTACAAGTGCGCTGGATGGCATAGGGATGGTAGAAGGACTGGAAGAAATCGCCCCGGATAAGGACGTGTATATCACCGCATTTGACCTCATCCCCGAGACGTTGGACGCCATTGAAGCGGGGAAGATCCATGCAACGATTGCTCAGTTTCCTGAGAAAATGGGGAAGGAGTCCGTAACATCACTGCTTCGGCTGCAAGAGAAGGACTTGCTGGAAAATTTAATTTACACAGAGACAGGGATCATCGACAAGGATAATCTTCCTGCACTTCGGGAGGGGCAACCATGAAAACGATCAGGGGAAAGCTACTAATCTATTTCTTTGTGTTTGTCCTGTTATTTCAGATTACAGCCATCTCTATTTTCGTCAGTTCAAACCAGCTCACCACCATTTACCATGATAGCTTTGAACGCTTTTTACTATTAAATTCGATCTCGCATCAATCCGAAGTGCTTTATACCGAAACAAAGGCGCTAGTATCCGGCACGAAATCCAAGGACGGAATGGCATATTATGTGGCAAAGCGGAAATTAGAGGATGAAAAGGAACGCCTTAGCCACAAATTTGAAAACCCGGATGAAATCGAAATGAAGAATTACCTCAATTTGATCGATACGTTTATTTACGAAAGTGAATTGACTGCTGGGTTTGTCATAAAGGATGATATCGAACAATACACACTGCATCTAGAGGAAGCGAGGGTCGCCTCAGAGTACATTCAGGCCGCTGCATTGGAAATTTTAGATGTGGAGCTAACCGATTATCAATCATTTTATACCGACATGCAGCAGCGTAATGAGGATTTTTTCCTGTTTATTCTCCTATTATTTAGTACAACCATCCTGCTGGCGATTTTCTTTGCCCTGTGGTTTTCCAAAGGGATTACAAGGCCAATTGCCCATCTTTCTCATGCAGCAAGGGATGTGGCGAAGGGGAAGCTGACCGGAAAACCGGTACATGTGGAATCCAATGATGAATTAAAAGTGTTAGGGGACGCGTTTAATAATATGCGGTCGAACATCCATGGACTGGTCGAAGAAATCAAGGATCAGTCTGAGCTTGATCGGCTTGTAAAAGATATGGAACTAAAGCATCTTCAGAGCCAAATCAATCCGCATTTCTTATTTAATACATTAAACACCGTATCAAAGCTCGCTTATTTAGAGGATGCCAAATCAACATCGAAATTAATTGATTCGATCGCAACACTGCTTCGTCATAGCTTGGGTCAGCTTGATAAACAGGTAGCACTACAAGACGAGGTAGCGGTGGTGCGCGATTATTTTCATATTCAAAAGGTTCGCTTCTCAGAGCGAATCGCGTTCAAAACAGTGATTGATGAGGCCTGCTTAGACATTCGAATTCCGAGCTTGACCCTACAACCCTTAGTAGAAAATGCTTTTATCCATGGGATTGAGACAATGGAAGAGGGCGGCACGATATCCTTAAGCGTTTATCAGGCCGGCCCCGAGGTAATCGTCGAAGTTACAGACGATGGCGTTGGGATGAGCGAGAAACAAATCCGCGAACTTACAGAGGAAATGGAAGCAGAGAAAGAGCATGTTGGGCATTCAACAGGCATTGGCTTAGCGAACGTGATACGCAGATTACAACTGTACTATCAGAAAAAAGATGTTGTCGAGATCCTCTCCACCCCAGGAGAAGGCACAACAATCCGTTTAAAATTACCAAAAAAGGAGGGCGAGGCAAATGCGCATCCTCTTAGCTGAAGATGAATTGATTGAGCGCAAAGCGATGGTGAAATTTTTGCAGGAAAATTTTCAGAACATGGAAGTAGTGGGGGAGGCGGCAAATGGCCGAATGGCGGTGGAAATGGCTTTGGAAAAACAACCGGATATTATGTTCGTTGATATTCAGATGCCCGGCCTAAATGGACTGGAGGCCATCGAAAAGATTCAAGCACACAACCCGGCGATTCGTTTTATCCTTGTTTCTGCCTATGACTCGTTTGCCTATGCCAAAGAGGCGATGCGATTTGGCATTAAGGATTATATTCTAAAACCTGGCCGCAAGGAGGAAATTGTCAAAACGCTCCTCCGCGTGGCAAAAGAAATTAAGGCAGAAAAGGAGCATCATGCCAGGGAAGATGCGCTATTGAAAGAACAGCTGTTAATGAAAATGATGCAGCAGCCGATTGCCCAAGATGCCGTACGGCTACAAAAACAATGCTTTCCAGCCATGAAAAGTGCAGCCTTCTTTGTGATAAAAGCAGATTCCACTTCTTCCATAACAGAGGTGGAGCAAGAGCTTTCCGACTTGCTAGCTTGTGAAATCATTCTGATAGAACAGCAGCATGCCTGGATTATGGGTGCCATATCAGATAAACTTTTGGAAAAATCAGTGCTTTTACGTGCGGCCAAACAGCTGCAGGAGGCGATGCCCGGCCTGTTTATCGGGATAAGTGAGCCATGCACATCACTACAAAAAATGCCGGACGCTTATCAGGAGGCCTATGCGGCGTGTATGCAGCTAGAGGGGACAGATGGCAGGCATTACGGATTTTATCAAGCCGAGAAAAAAGCCATTCCCAATCAACGATTAGTAGAACAAATCACGTCACATATTGAAGCAGGAAACGCGACAGAGGCGGTATTATTTTTTAGAAAGAACAATAAGGTCCTGTCTGATGGGGAAAGGGAGGATTTGTACATACAGGTAAAACAACTGCTAACCAAATACGATACCCCACTTCCCCTTGGATCGTTCACTACATTAAAAACTGAGGAAGCCTGGCAGCGATTCATCCATCTCTGCTGTGTGCAAATGGGGGAATACCTTACCTCAAGGCAAACCATCATGCGGGTGAAGGCATATGTACAGGAACATTTTCGTGATCCACTAACACTAGAAGAAGTAGCTGGTGTCGTGCAATTAAGCCCGAATTATCTTTCCAATTTATTTAAGCAGGAGGTAGGCGAGACCTTTATCGATTATGTGACCCATGTAAGACTTGAAAAGGCGAAAGAGTTGCTGAAGGCTAATGCGTACACCCTCAAAGAGATCAGTTTCATGATTGGTTATAAAGACCCAAATTATTTCAGCAGGGTGTTTAAAAAACACTGCGACCTTTCTCCTACCCAGTACCAACGCCAAATCTGTAAATAATGAAGAAAACCGTAAAATAGTATAGAAATTGATTAGTCATTCATTCAGCAACCTACTATATACTTATTGATGAAAGCGGTAACAAAAACAAAGGGGGACTATATGTGAAGAAATTATTTTACTTACTTTTTGTAGCACTTGTACTTTTACTAGCTGCCTGTAATTCAGATTCGGATACTTCAGGCGAAGCAGAAGGCGATTCATCAGGAGATGACGGCGGCGAGAGTGCTGGTAAAGTCGAAATCTTTAGCTGGTGGACAGGGGCAGGAGAAGAAGATGGTTTATTAGCATTAATTGATTTATTTGAAGAAAAACATCCAGATATTGAAGTAGAAAATGCAGCAGTTGCTGGCGGAGCAGGTACGAACGCGAAAGCAGTTCTGGCCACACGGATGCAAGGGAATGATCCACCATCTACATTCCAAGTACATGGCGGGGAAGAATTGAACAAAAGCTGGGTGGCTGCTGACAAGATGGAGCCATTAAATGATTTGTATGAAGAAAACGAATGGATGGATAAATTCCCAGAAGAACTGATTGACCTTGTTAGTCAAGATGACAATATTTATTCCGTACCGGTAAACATCCACCGCGGTAACGTATTTTTCTATAATATGGCCGTATTCGAAGAGCATGGAATCGAGGTTCCAACAAACTTTGATGAGTTCTTCGAAGCAGCAGATGCCCTGCAAGAAGCTGGCGTCGTACCAGTTGCTTTAGGGGATAAAGAATCTTGGACAGCAACGCAAGTCTTTGAAAACATCTTATTAGGTGTTCTTGGACCAGATGATTATAAAAAGCTATTTGCAGGAGAAATTGGCTTTGATGACGATCGTGTCGTAGAAGCAGCTGAAATCTTCGGCAAAATGCTTGATTATGTGAACGAAGATCATGCATCCCGTAACTGGCAGGATTCCGCTCAACTTGTAGCCAATGGCGAAGCGGCTATGATTAACATGGGTGACTGGGCAAAAGGTTACTTTGCGAATGATTTAGATCTTAAAACAAATGAAGACTTCGGGTATTTCCCATTCCCGGCTACAGATGTTAGCTTTACCATCATCACCGATACCTTTGGCTTGCCAAAAGGTGTAGAAAACACAGACGAAGTAAAAGAATTTTTAACAGTACTTGGCTCAGTGGAAGGGCAGGATGCATTTAACCCTTTAAAAGGATCCATTCCAGCGCGCGTTGATGCAGACCCATCCAAGTATGATGAATACGGCACAGATGCCATGGAAGACTTCAAAAACTCCAGACTTGTACCAAGCTTAGCTCACGGATCTGCAGCATCAGAAGGGTTCCTGACAAAAGCAAACCAAGCAGTCAACATCTTCGTAACCCAACGTGATGTCGACAACCTAATTCAAGCACTAACTAATGCAGCAGGTGAGATGTAAGATTTGAAGTGGTGTGGGGTGTGGCGCGAGATTCATGCAAAGCGACGCGGGTTTCATACAAAGTGACGCGAGATTCACGCAAAGCTACGCGAGACTCCTGCAAAGTGACGCGAGATTCACACAAAGCCACGCAAAGTGAAACCAGAGTGGCGCAAAGTGAAACCAAAGCGACGCAAAGTGAAACCAGAGCGACGCAAAGTGAAACCACCGCACCACATTACATCAGCACAATGCGCCATCTAAAAGAAATTTAATCAACACCAAACTATAATGCAGAGGCTGCCTCAGGAAAGCAGGCGGCCTCTTGTTGTTTAATCGCAAGGAGGGATTTCTATGGCGAAGGAACTGCAGGTGCGAACGAAAAAACGCTTATCCAAGGATCATTGGACAGCCATTGCATTTCTAATCCCGTCATTTCTATTAATTCTCGTATTCGTTTATGGTTTTATCGGTTGGACGGGATATGTATCATTGAGCAATTATAATTCACTCGTTCCAGATTTTTCATTCGCAGGATTAAAAAACTACATCTATTTGTTCCAGGATTTCCGTTTTCAGGCTGATCTGCGGAACACCTTATTTTTCACCATTTTATTTATCGGCCTCGTAATTGTGCTTGGTATGGGGATTGCGGTCCTTATCGACCAAAAACTTAAAGGAGAATCGATCTTCCGAAATATCTTTCTCTTCCCAATGGCCTTATCCTTTGTCGTAACAGGGGTTGTGTGGCAATGGCTGCTTAACCCATCAACAGGGTTCAACCAATTTTTAAGTGTGTTTGGGATCCAGCCCAAATGGTATACGGACACAAACATCCTAGCTGGTTTTGAGTGGGGCAGCATTGAATTTGGATTACCTGTAGCCATCATCGCTGTTGTTATTGCAGCAGTCTGGCAAATGACTGGCTTCTCCCTGGCGATGTACCTTGCCGGCTTACGAGGGATACCAGATGAACTACGAGAAGCGGCCCGCATGGACGGCGCAAGCGAATTTCAAGTGTATCGAAAAGTGGTACTGCCGATGCTGATGCCCATCACCGTGAGTGTGGTTATCATCATGGCACATATCTCCTTGAAAATATTTGACCTGATTTACGCCATGACCGGCTCTGGAGCTAACTTCGTAACAGATGTTCCAGGTGTTTACATGTTTGAAACAACCTTCCGTGGAAACTATTACGCCAACGGGGCAGCAATTGCGATTATCATGCTTCTATTGGTGGCAGTATTCATTGTTCCGTATCTGTGGAGCAATCGAAAGGGGGAACAATAATGGCTACATTTAACATTGGAAAACTATTTAAATACCTCATCCTTTCCGTGCTGGCTATCATATTTTTAATGCCGATTTACGTCATTATTGTCACGAGCCTGAAGCCACTAAGTGAAGTATCGTTAGAAAGCATGTGGGCGCTACCGACCGCGATCGATTTCAGCTCGTACGCGGAGGCATTTCAACAATTGGCGCCTAACTTTATGAACAGTATCTATCTGGTCATCCCCGCGACCCTAATCTCAGCACTGCTTGGTGCGATGAATGGGTATGTCCTATCCAAGTGGAGATTCCGGGGTGCCAATACCATTTTCACCTTTATCTTATTCGGGATGTTCATCCCGTATCAAAGTATTCTCATACCATTAATTCAGTTTCTGAGAACGGTAGATTTGTATAACACGATTCCCGGACTGATATTGGTACATGTTGTTTATGGTCTGCCTATTACAACGTTGATGTTCCGTAACTTTTACGCAAATATCCCAGATACAATGATCGAAGCAGCCAAAATAGATGGCGCAAGCTTTCTAGGCATCTTCCGCCATATTATTGTCCCGTTATCGATTACTGGCTTTGTCGTTGTGGCAATCTGGCAGTTTACAAACATCTGGAATGAATT
Source organism: Oceanobacillus sp. GQ8 (assembly GCF_059758495.1). Taxonomy (NCBI): domain Bacteria; kingdom Bacillati; phylum Bacillota; class Bacilli; order Caryophanales; family Bacillaceae; genus Oceanobacillus; species Oceanobacillus sp. GQ8. Next base: position 823,748 of record NZ_JCAXEV010000002.1, read on the forward strand.
CCTATTCGCCGTCACCATCACGACATCCGACCAACAGCCGATCATGGTAGCCCTGCAAAACTTATCAGGTAGCCAAATCGTCCAATGGAACGTCCAAATGGCCGGCGCATTACTCGCAGCATTACCGACCTTACTCGTTTATATTTTCCTTGGAAAATATTTTGTTAGAGGATTGCTTGCAGGTTCTGTAAAAGGGTAATAGTAAAAACCTTTCTGTTTTGTGGCAGGAAGGTTTTTTGTTTGTGATTAGTGTGGGTTAGAGGTGAATCGTCATCAAGGAAAAGTGAATCGAGAGCGAGTCGAAATGAATCGTCAGAGCAGGAAAGTGAATTTTACTCATGAAAAACTGAATCGTCAGAGCGAGGAACTGAATCGAGAGGGGACCAAACTGAATCATCACCAGGGGGAAGTGAATCGAAAAAGGAGCCAAGCTGAATCGGCAGGAGGGAAAAGTGAATCGTCAGCACGCCAAACTGAATCATCACAAGTCGAACCCCACCCCAACAAAAAAAGCGCACCACCAAAGGTGATGCACCACTCCTTATCAAACTGCTCCCATAGCTCGTGCTCGTAATGTCTCATAATAATTCGCAATTGGATGGTAATCGGCTTTTGCTTTTTCACTTTTTATTGGGCTCTGGCGCAAGTTATCGCGGAACAACATGTTAAACCAGCCACCGCCATGCTCCTGGTCAATGAAAATCTCTGAACAATAATCCAGCATAGCTTCATAGCGTTGCCAGTACGACGGATTTCCCAATTTCGCAGCTAAGAGGGCGGAGGCGCCGAACGTTTCGGCCTGGACCCAATAATACTTATCGGTATCCATCATAATTTTGTCGGCGGAGATAGAATAGATGATGCCACCATATTCCGTATCGGCACCTTTTTGATAGCCTTCTTGATAGAGGTGGATAGCTCTATATAGCATCCACGGTTCACTAATATGTCGGTCCAGCATCAGCAACAGCTTGCTCCACTCGATGGAATGTCCTGGCACAAAACCATGTGGACGGAATTCTTGTTTGCTTTCTTCTGTTTCGACAAACGTCCAGTCCGGCTGCCAATCAGATGTATAGTGCTCCCAGATGAGTCCCTTTGTCTGAGTGGCAAGGCGCCCAGTAACAGCGTCGGCAATTTCATATGCTCGCTCCAAGTATTTCCTATCAGAGGTCGCTTCATAGGCCGCCATCATCGCTTCACACATATGCATGTTGGCATTTTGGCCACGATATCCTGCTGTTTTCGACCAGTCAGCAGTTAGTTCGTCTGCATATAACTGATATGGCGCCTCCCAGAAATGTTCCTCCAGCACCTGATAAACAGATTCCACTACATCACGCGCCCACTCGATGCCTGCCGCATAGGCCTTGGACGCTGCGAGCAACACAAAAGCATGGCCATAGGCATACTTCTTATCCTCGGTAACTTCCTGTCCATCCAATGTCCAGAAATAACCACCATTCACCTTATCTTGGTGATATTCCTGTAAAAAGCGCAGGCCATGTTCAGCAACGTCTTTGCAAAACTCGCCACGGCCAAGAATGGCGCCAATGCTGAAATTATAAATGAAGCGGGAGGTCCCAACTAAGTGCTTCGTCGTGTCGGAACTAAGCTCGCCATTGTCATAAAAACTATGATTATACCCACCATTCTCTTCATCTATGCAGGTTGGATAATAAAATGCTAAGGTGCTGTCAATTTGGTCGTACAACCAATCTTTGTTGTATGTTTCCGGTCCCAAAAAATCATCTCCTAAATCGAAACGTATGATGTAATTGGACTATTCCCGGCCGCATCCAACTTTAAAACGACTGCTCCGTTTTCTTCTTCATTGTTCTCAAAATAAAAATCACAAAGAATAGAGAAATGAGAAAGAGCATAATGATTGCTAGAGATAGGAGGGGCTGGAGTAAATTGCCGATCGGCAGCGATGTTACAGGTAACAAAGCAAAACTCAACACCAATAAAGCTGAAAAAAGAGCAGCATGCGTAACCAAAAACGGCTTGATAACCAATTTATTTTTAAAGGAACGAAAATACATAATACTTAACATGACGACAAACAATCCTAGAAAGATAAATTCGAGGTTTACTGTCCAAGCAGCCATTTGTGACATGGTTTCCCACTCCGATTCTGTAATCGTTCCATTTCCTCTCATTGCTCCTTTGGAAATACGGTAGTTATCTAAAGCTACATAGCCAAGATAGAGAAGAAGCATCATCATTGTATAAGCAAGATAATAAATCCGTTCAGCTTTTGAGTTAAATAGTTTCATGGGCAACCTCCTTACTTCTATACTAACATTTTCCATCATTCGAATCTTTACAAAAATTTATAAAAAAATAGATTGCCAGAACACCCGTACAAGGCTATAATCATTTCATAAAGATTTGCAATTTTAGGAAATGAGGAGAAGAAATGGAAAAAAGGGCAATTGCTTTATTAGCTTTTGTACTACTCGTTTTTACTGTAATGCCGGGCTTTGCAAGTGCAGGGCAGAGCGCAGGATTTGAAAAGGATTTTGCCAAATACTTGGAGAGGATCAGCAAAGAGCGAGGCTTTACAGTAACAGAGACAGATATCGAGTATTCCCTCTCATTATATGAAGATACATTAGACAACTTTGAAACAGTGGAAGACTTAGAAGCTTTCTTAGGGGAAGTTATTCAAAAAGATAGCGGGAACTTACATTTTCTTTATGAAGACTACGAAATAAGCAAAGAAGAACTGGGAGCATTATTAGCTGAAAACGGCGAAACATTGAATGACTATGTATTCGTCGATGATCTCTATCAAGCGGTGGAATTTTATTTAGAAGCAAAGATTGTACGTGATCCAGATTTTGATAAAAATCTAGAGATCCGTTTAAAAGAAGTTAGCAAAGTAAGAGGATTTACGGTCACCCGCGAGGATGTGGTAGCATCACTAGCTAGATATGAAGAAACATTGGACAACTTTAAAACAATAGATCGCCTTTTTGACTTTTTAGGTGAAGTTATTAAGAAAGATTTAAGCAATCTTGATTACTTTACTGACGTATATAATGTAAACAAAGATGAATTACTTGCGCTTATGAAGGAGAACGGACTTGATATTAACGATTATATCTTTATCGATGATCTTGAACAGGATATAAATGGTTACTTTGAGGATATGTACCTTATCGATGAATTAAGCTTATTAATGGAAGAGTATGGTTTGACCATGGAAGAGATTGATAAGTTGGAGGCACATTTCCTTCCCATCTTTGAATCGATGAGTGACGAATCACTAGAGCGCATATTTAATTTAGCTGAACGCATGATGGCATTTGAAGACTTCGACACAGCAACAGAACTAACACCAAAACAAGCAGCCGAATTACTGTCCATTTACAAAGAATTCATTTCGATCTTCCAGTTAAAGGTGGAATTCAGCCTAATTCAAGATGGCACGGAAAAACCATTATCCTTAACCGCCTTGTTCAATATGACAGAGCTAGTGAACGCAGACTTGAAAATATCGCTATATAACTTACAGGGCGAATTTCTGGCAGATTTGATTATAACGGGAGAGATGGTTGACTCGGAAAGCCTACATGACACAGGACAAGCACTTTCAAACGGAACCGAAAAACCAACACCAGCACCAGTCAAGAAGACCGTTTCATCTGACGGAACAGCTCCAGCTACTGTAAAAGGAGGAGAGCTGCCAAAAACAGCTTCCAACTATGGCATGGGGACGCTTGCTGGATTGTTCATCATCACTGGAGGAATATTCTTATTCCGTAAAACAAGGGCAACAATCCTTGAAAAGTAAAAAACAACGGCTCATGCTAACCAGTGCCATCCTGCTTGTAGCGGGTGGTCTCTGGTTAACCGCAACCAATGGATGGACCTTTTTAAAAGGATATAATCTTGGTGGGGAAAGCAAACAGGCGGAAGTCTCTGCAGAAAGCAACAAGGCTGTCGAGGAAAAAAAGATAGCAGCATCAGAAGTGCTTTATCCAGTGCGCCCAGAAATCGGTGATGAGATAGGCGAGCTCTCCATTCCGAAGCTCAAGGCGGTTTTGCCCATCTTTCACGGAACAGATGAAGATGAATTAGCCAAGGGTGTTGGGCATTTCGCAGATAGTGTACTTCCAGGTGAGAAAGACAACTCTGTTCTTTCCGGCCACCGGGATACCGTATTTCGTAAGCTAGGAGAAGTAGGTGTTGGCGACGAACTAATCGTCACAAGTGATGCAGGGGAGTTCACGTACAAGGTGCGCAAAGTGCGGATTGTCGATGCAGATGATCGCACCGTTATCGTGCCCAAACCACGGGCGACCCTAACTGTTAGCACATGCTATCCGTTCGATTTTGTTGGATCGGCACCAGAGCGTTATATATTAGAAGCATATTTGGTGAACTAAAGGACCTGGAGAAATCCGGGTTTTTTTATTGGGCTCTATTTTCAGTGTCTCCAGTTCTGCCAAGATGCAAATTAGGTTAATATATGAAAAAAGAGCGCATAAGCACTCCAGAATTAGAACCTGAACTTTTCTTGGTGTTCTTTTTTTAAAGTAGATACAATTCTTCTGTTCTTTTCTCTCATCCTTATAGAGTGGCTACTTTCCGTAATCTGCGGAATCGTAGCGGTTGCACGTTTAGTCGGCTTGTCAATGACTTTCTTCTTACCAGTAAATCCTGATACGTTCTCAGACATTACTTCTACACTATCGTTAAGATATTCATTAACCGCTAAACTAAAAGAGATTATTAGCGTATTAATAACCAATCCATCTATTTTCGAGATTTTATTTCCTTCGTTAACAGTTTGAACTTGTACCACATAGAATCTCTTCAATATATGATATGGGTATAAACCTAAATGGTCTTTCTCTAAAAGAATAGTATTTTGTTGACTTAGAAACCTTTCAGCCCTTTTCTTGTTCCTTCCTAACCCTTCGAAAATATTTTCCTTTTCTTCTTCCGTTTCATAAGGAAGAAGGTCAATGACTAAATTCTCTCTTTGAGCATATTTGTTCAAGATTTCTCCTAACTGAAATATATACTCATCTGTATCTAAAGTATTTAACGGAAAATCAAAAGAGGTCAAGATATCGGGTATATGTCCTGTTTTTCTATTGTTTTCTTCCAATTTTTCCTGCGTAACTCCAACCTGGACTTTTACACTCTCTAATTGGTGTCCACCTAGCGTACTTACATAAAGGTTTAAAAATATTAAAGAATCAACGATAACAAATATAAAAAGCACTATTAGGTAGTTATTCCAATTTGAAAATAGCAGACTTGGGTTGTCGCTTATAAACACCAAGCTACCAAAAATAAAAATCACATACCATGTCTTTCTTATTGCAGATGTATAGTTTTCCAAACCTCTGTTTAACCAAGCAATTACCGTGTAAATTACTAGTAAGGCGAACACCAACCACATTCCAATGAGTGCGAAAGTCTCCAACCTATCTCCTCCTCGTTTATATCTATAGATACAATAGAAGCTTTTCACGATCAAATTGCTATAACTCTATTTTTATTATAACAGAATTGCTTCTCGATAAAAGGGAGTAAAATTACTTATCCTACCCCTAAATGGTAGATAAATTTAGTTTCTGTTTAAAAGAAAAGACTAGTTTGAGGGTGCTTTTCTTTGTGAAAATACGATTTTGCATATTTCTCACGTTTTCGAATAGAAGGTAAGATAGCAAGTAAAAAAGGAGAACAAAATGATTATTAAAAAAAGAAACAAAAATGAGCTGGAACAATATGAAGCTCTATTATCTAGAATGAGACCTGACCACCCGAAATTCAGAGAGGTGGAAAGCGACTATGCACGACGGAAGAAAGGCTATATTGGTGAGCGACAGGTGGATTATTATTTAGAGGATCTGGCAAACGAAATGACAATCTTACAAGATCTCAACCTATCCGTTGAGGGAAAGAATATGCAGCTTGATAATCTGCTTATCTCGCAGCATGCCGCGTATATTGTGGAAGTTAAAAACTTTACAGGATCTATTACATTCGACACGGAGTTACAGCAATTCACCCGTGATGACAGCACACAGGAGAGAGGATACCGACACCCCATCCAGCAGGCCGAGCTGCAGAAGCAGCGACTGCAAGCATGGTTGCAGGAAATGAACCTACCTCCAATCCCCATATATTGCTTTATCGCCATTAGTGACCCCAGCACCATCATCAAGGTAGAGGGAAATAAAGAAGAGATCGCCAAAGTCGTGGCCCACGCTGCTCATATACCAAATAAAATCAAGCAACACGGGGCCCGAGGTAGCAACCAACAACCAATCCAGCATCAAAAGTTTGGCCACTATCTTATGCAGGCAGCCAGGAAGAGAGAATATAATCTGATGAAAAACTATGAGATAAGGCCGGAGGATATACTGCCAGGTGTGCGCTGTCCAGCTGTCCAGGGTGTGGATACTTAGGGATGCGCAGGCTGTATGGCAAATGGCAGTGCCCAAAATGTAAAATGATAAGCAAACAGGCGCATAAGCGCGCTATTAATGACTACTTGTTCCTCATCCAAACGACCATCAGCAATAGAGAGTGTAGAAGACTCCTCAATATTTCTTCTAAAAATATAGCCACTAAACTACTAAAAAAAGAATTAGTATACGATAAAACAAAAAGAAGTTGGAAAAAACGCTGAATAAAAGTTCCCAATATAGTGGGAACTTTTGGTATCTTGTAAGGTGGATCTTCTTAGAGACGCACCGCCCAAGAAAAGAGACGCAGCTCCATCAGGAAGAGGCGCGCCGCCCAAGAAAAGAGACGCAGCACTCCTTAGAAGAGACGCACTGACCAAGGAAAGAGACGCAGCACCATCAGGAAGAGACGCACTGCCCAAGAAAAGAGACGCAGCACCCGAGAAGAGGCGCACCAACCAAGGAAAGAGGCGCAGCACCCCTCAGAAGAGGCGCACCGATCAAGAGAAGAGACGCAGCACCCCCGAGAAGAGACGCGTCGATCAAGAAAAGAGACGCAGCGTCCGCTTCAAGAAACCCAGCCAATCCCAAAAAGAACTCCAGCTTGCTGGAGTTCCCATTAACAAAACCCAATTTAATAAAACCGTCTACCAAAAGACCAAATTCACAACTCTATTATTAGCCTGCAACTCAAAAATAACAGGTTTAATTAACAACAAAATGAGGAATCGTTAGACTATAGAAGTCACATCCAGACCAACAACAAAAAAAGAACTCCAGCCATGCTGGAGTTCCCATTAACCAAAACCTATATTAATAAAAACGTTTAAATCCATCAAATTTGCTCTTCCAATAAGAGTTGCTCAAACTTGTTTTGGTAACTCCTGTGGATGAACCTGCATGGATGAATTCGTTGTTTCCGACATAAATTCCCATGTGGGAAATGCCGGCACGGTAGGTACCTGAGAAGAATACAAGGTCGCCTACTTGCGGTTTGCTAACATAGAATGAGCGGTTATAGTAGCCATCTGTTGATAGGCGGCTGATGCTCATGCCTGCTTTTTTGTATGCATAGTAGATGAATCCGCTGCAGTCAAAGCCGCTTGGAGTTGATCCGCCCCATACATATGGTACGCCGAATTGGCTTTTCGCTGTTGAGATAAGCTTGCTGACATTATAGCTTACATCAGCTGTTGGTTTTTCACTAGCTGAGCTATTGCTAGAGCCAGAGCTAGATGACCCACTTGCTCCAATGTTTAGCTTCTGTCCGATCAAGATTAAATCAGATTTAAGGTTGTTCCATTTTTTCAAGTTAGCTACAGTTGTGCCGTTTTGGGAAGCGATACGTGATAGGGAATCGCCTGATTTAACGGTATAAACTTTTGCTGAACCTGTTGATGGAGAGCTGCTTCCGCCAGAACTTGAACTGCTTCCACTTGAGCTAGACCCACTAGAATTTGAGCTAGATCCTCCATTTTTGCTAACAACGAATTTGTTACCTGGGAAGATGAGCGTAGAATTCAATCCGTTCCAATCCATTAAATTCTTCAAAGAGATGTTGTGTTTCGAGGCGATGCCACTCAATGTGTCGCCGCTTTTCACGGTGTATGTAGATTTAGTTGAAGTAGATGTATTAGTAGAATTTGAATTGCTAGAATTAGAATTAGAGTTAGATGATTGCTTTTTCGATGTTTCCAAAACTTGGTTCGGGAAGATGATATCTCCTGAAAGTTTGTTGATTGATTTCAAATCTGAAACACTCGTGTTGTATTTCTGTGCGATGGTCCAAAGCGAGTCGCCACTCTTTACTTTATAAGATGCTGCGTCTGCCTCTTCTGCACCGACGATGGCTGATGCTATAGCTGCACCGGCAGTAACCGACATGATCATTTTCTTATTGGCCAAAGTCGTTTCCCCCTGCATAAATTGTGTTTTCTTTCCAATATCTACTAGAAAGTACTTTTATTATATCTTTTCCGACAATAGATTGATAGACAACAAACAGCTTTGTAATATAACTGTAATATATAATAAAACCAAAGGACTAGGCGTAATTATTCCGTGCCTAATTGCTAATAGCAACGACCCTGTAGATTTAACACTAGTAAAACTATTAAACAGGGGGTTGTACCATATAAAAATATAATATAATAGTAGAATACTTCGATAAATGTAAAAGTCTAATATTAAATGATCAATACCGGATAGATCTTATCCTAGATTTTAATTCCTTTAATTCCTATATTCGGCTTTATTTTCTACTAGGTCTTTAGTATCATGTTATGTAATGTATTTTAATTTATTTGAATGTTTAAGCTAAATTAATTAACATACGAAATATCAGCTGAGAATGAAGGTACAATTATGTTCTATGTAGGTTTTTATCAACCAAGAGATAGTGTGAGAGAGATAGTAGCACAGTTGGAGGAACAGCATGACATTCCGGCCATGATTGGATCAATTAAAGTACTTGTTAGATGTTGTAGTCTAGTCTTTCTGGATCTTCAAAAGCTCAATCTAAAAAATAGTATTACCCTCACAAAAGAATTAGCTAAAGAAAACGTAAAAGTGATAAGGTTAATTTCCGGGAATGAAGAACTTGGTTATTTGCTACGCCATATTGAAGCGGGAGTTTTAAGTTTGATAGAAGACCGTTCACTACCAGATTTAGTAAAAGGAGTTTATTGGGCGCAAAATAACCAGAGTATTTTACCATCATCCTTGTCACATTTTTTAGTAGAAAATATCGCCAAAATGAGCCAATTGGAACAAGAGGCCTTTGCACACAAGTTATTAAAATCAGGCATTAACTTTACCCCTAAGGAAATCGAAATTTCCTATTTATTAGAAAAAGGGTTAAAAAACCGTGAGATTGCGTTTTTAATAGAGGTGAAGGAAAGCACGGTAAAGGTACATGTTAGTCATATTTATACAAAAACCGGTATGAAATGCAGACGGGATCTTGTTCAATACTTCAAAGAGAAAAAATAAAACTACATTGTTTTTATGAGCTAGCAATCGTTAATGTATGTTCCGGTCACCAAAGTAATGAAAGCAACTTGAATTGAGGAGTTGAATTAAGAGATTGGTCGTATGTATTTGACAAGGAAACGTTGCATGATAAGTGTTGAACTTTTGTTTTCTTGTTTTATCCCCCTCCGATATTAGGTTCCACACAGCCCTTATTATAGATCAGTTTCATTTATGCGTATTTTTATACAAAATACGACAACTTACTCAATTTTCAAGGTAAATATGATATAATTTTTAATTAGAATGATTTTGTAGACTCTTAGGCTAATAATGTATTAAGGCATAAAAGAAGATTGAATAAATGCCTCGGGTTGATACCACAACAGAATGCCTTTTAGTACATTATAAAAACGTTGTGATATTTTTACTATAATTATCCAAATTAGTAAATTAAAGTAAAAGGGATAGGTATTTTGTGCTATAATATTTTTGCTCTAATTTTAAATACTTGAAAAAAATATAGACACTGTTAGGAAGTAGATATATGAAAAAAGTTTTGCTTATTTCTCAGAATTTCTACCCGGAAATTGGTAGTGCTAGTAATAGGATCAAAAACATTTACCTTTTACTAAGAGATAGAGGGTTTGAGGTAAATGTACTGACAACCGCTCCAACCTATCCAAATAGAAATTTATATGAAGAGGAAAATTTCTGGGATCATTCTGAATTAAATGAGGATGATAAGATTCACCGTGTAAAAATAAAAAATAAAAAGTATTCGAGAAATATCCTTAATCGTTTATTGTACTATCTGGAAATGGCAATTAGGATGGTTTTTTTTGTATTGCTAAATAGAAATAGGTATGATTATGTCTTTGTTACATCTCCACCGATTTTTGTTGCAATTGTAGGGTTAATTGCAAAATACCGTTATAAAGCAAAACTCGTTCTTGATATTAGAGATTTATGGCCGGAATCATTAAAAGGTGTCGGGGTATTTAATTATGCATTTATTATTAATATATTTAAAAAAATAGAAACGCTTTTGTATGCAAAAGCAAGTAGTATAATAGTTAATAGTCAAGGATTTATAGAACATATTGTTACAAAGTCACAAAACTTTGCTGAAAAGATAACTTATATACCAAATGGAGCAAGAAGAAAAGAAATTAAAGTTTCTACAAAAGAAGATGACAGTTTTAAGGTTATTTATGCAGGAAACATTGGACTTGCTCAAGATAATGAACTGATAAAAGAACTAGCAAAAGAATTAAATACAAAGAAGATAGAACTTACTATAATTGGTTATGGTATACGACGTGAAAGTTTAGTTGATTATATCAAGGAAAACCAATTAGAGAACATAAATTTTGTGAAACCTACTACAAGACAAGAGTGTTTTGAGATTATATCTAACCATCAGATTGGGATTGTCACACTTGTAAATGAGGATGTCTTTGAGACGGTATTACCTGGAAAGGTTATTGATTACATGACGTGTGGTGTTCCGATGGTAGCCTCTGTTTCAGGTTTTTCAAAAGCGATAATAGAAAAAGAAAGAACTGGTTTTGTATCTGAAAATCAAGACGTTGATGAATTAATTGCTTTTATTGCGGAACTACAAGAGAATAAAAAGCTTCGACAGGAAATGAGTGGAAATGGAAAAAGGTATGTGGAACAGAAATTTCTTTGGGAAGATAATATAGATACCTTAGTGAAGATTCTAACATAGTAATTATCTTGTGTTTAAGGGAGAAAAAAATGAATCAAAATATTTGTATGTTTGTGTGGAATCACTTTACAAATGACGCTAGAGTTTTAAGAGAATGTACTGCTTTAGCGGAGGAAGGCTACAATGTAGATTTAATTTGCATCCACGATCCAAACGATAAAAAATTGCCCATGTTTGAACAACGGAAATCAAATTTTGCGATTTATCGTGTGAAGAGATATCCTGTTGTCTTGGAATTTATGCAGAAGATTTACAGAAAATCTCGACAGAATAAATTTATAGGTTTTCTGTTTTTTTTGGTATGGCTAGGCGCGTTGTACCTAAATCCTTTAATTGTTAGTGCATTAACCGTATTCACACTGGTATTATTCAAAACAAAACTGAATGTAATCTGGGTTCGAAGTAGTATAATCATTCGTATGATAGCTAGAGGTTTTCAAAAGAATTATAGTTTTTATCACTCAAACGATCTCAACACACTCCCTCAAGGGTATATATGCTCCAAACTTCGTTTCCGGAAAAAGAAACTAATTTATGATTCACACGAAGTGCAGACTAGTCGTACTGGTTATGACAGTAAAGCATACGGTAGGTCAGAGAAGTTCTTTATTAAAAAAATTGACACCATGATTGTTGAGAATGATACAAGAGCGAAATACAACGAAGAAATATATGGTTTCTATCCCTATGTGGTTCATAATTACCCGTTTAGACAGGAGGGTAAACAATTAAGAAAAGCACAATTGAGAGAAACTTTAAATCTACCAAAGGATGAAAAAATCCTCTTATATCAAGGTGGTATACAAGCTGGTAGAGGATTGGATAAACTAATTAAGGCAGTACCACATTTTAAAAAAGGTACTCTAGTGTTGATTGGTGATGGAAGAATTAAGCCTGAATTAGAAAAATTGGTTGATACAATGGACTTGCATCGTAGAGTAAAGTTCTTACCAAAGGTACCAGTTGAAGACCTACCCAACTATACGGTAAATGCGTATATAGGGTTTCAGGTCTTAAATAATATAAACTTTAATCATTATTCTGCGTCGTCGAATAAATTGTTCGAATATATGATGGCAGGAGTCCCGGTTGTCGCTTGTAGTTTTCCAGAGATCAAGAAAGTTGTTGAAAAGGAAAGCATAGGGGTCTGTGTTGATTCGCATGACTACCTATCTATTGCAAAAGGAGCGAATTTATTATTAGAAGACGAAGCTTTTCGTAATCAACTGTCTATTAACAGTAAAGCTGCAAAAGAAAAGTATAACTGGGATAAGGAAAAAAACTACTTTTTATCTGTATATAAAGAGCTAATGTAAGATTGATCATTGAGTGAAGAGGTGTTCGAAGTGAGAAAACCATTAGACAGAGTTACTGAAGCATATTTTGACGAAATGGGAACGGAGTTTGGAAATCAAACTAGAAATAGAATACATTGGGTCTGTGAAAAAGCAGAGGGTGAAAACATTCTAGATGTCGGATGCTCTCAAGGTATCACCTCTATTTTGTTAGGTAGAGAAGGTAAGAGCGTACTAGGGATTGACCTTCTGAAAGAATCTATAGAGTTCGCTGAAAAGACCTTACACAACGAATCTGAACTAACTAAAAAATATGTCGACTTTAAAAATGCAAATTTCATTGAAGAAAGCTTTGATGAAATTATATTTGATAGTATTATTTTTGGCGAAGTTCTTGAGCATATTACAGACCCAAAGCGGTTTATTAAAAAAGCAGAAAAACTTGTAAGTGAGAATGGAAGCATCATTGTTACCGTACCATTTGGTATAAATGATTACTTTGATCATAAGAAAACTTATTATCTTAATGATCTTTTAAATTTACAAGTAGAAGACCTAGTAATGACAGATATTAAGTTTTTTGGAAAATGGGTCGGAGCTGTTTACCAAAAGGGAGAAGGCAACAAATTGTTGTTAGACCAGGATATGCTAAAAGCTTTGGAAGCTAACTTCTACCAAGTGGAAAGAAGTATAATGGATAATATCTTAAATAATAACAATAAGTCTGAATCGGAACGTGGTATAAATCAAATAAATGGCCGAAACACGAGCGATCAAGAGAATCTTCCTCTTGATAATTTAATTGATGAGGAAGATTATAAAAAAGAAATAAATAAATTGAAGGAAAATGAAAATAATTTGAAAGACAAGATTAAAAAGCTTGAAAAACAGAATAAAAATAAACTCTCTGCTGCAGAAAAGAAATTTATTCTGGAAAAGAAGAAAAAAGTGCAATCAGATAAACTTCTTTTGGATGCATATAACAAGGAAGAAAGATTACTTAAAACGCATTCCAGTTTACTAAAGCGTTATGAAGCGTTAAAAACCTCTAAATTAGGAAACCTTACAATTAATTATTGGAAATGGCGTAGAAAATATTTTGGAGGGAAAACAAGTGGATCAAAAATCAATAGATCAGCGGCTCGCAACAATTAAAAAATTAAAAGAAAAACTAGAAGAAAATATAAATGAAGAAATGGCTTTTCTTAAAAATGGTTCTTCTTTAACATACAGTGATACACCTGCTAAGAAAAAGCAAAATACAACGAAAAACAAAATGACTGAAGAAGAGATACAAAAAAAGAAAAATTATTTAGCTTTAAGAGATAAAGTTGCTGATGCTAATTTCTCTTCCAAAATTGAATCTTTGCTAAAACAAATCCCTGAAAGTAATGGTAGTAGATTCTACAAAAAGTATGATGTGAATATTGGAATTATAGCAGATGAATTCCTTTATAACTCTTTTGAAGGGGTGGCTAATTTTCATTATATTACGAGAGACAATTACAAAGATTACACAGACAAACTTGATATCTTTCTTTTAGTCACAACGTGGAAAGGAATTGATATGAGCTGGAAGGGTTTGGGAAACCCAAACATCAGAAAACACAGAAAAGATATGTTTGAGATACTGAAACATTACCAAACTAACGGAATTAAGACGGTTTTTTATTCAAAAGAAGATCCTGTTAATTATGAGATTTTCATAGAATTAGCTCAAAAATGTGATTATGTATTTACAACTGCAGAAGAAGTGGTAGAAAGTTATAAAACTGATTGTAATAACGAAAAGGTCTCCGTTCTTAACTTTGGTGTAAACCCCACTTATCATAATCCGGTAGGGATTCGTAAGTTCAAAAAGAGAAAAGAAGTCCTTTTCTCTGGTTCTTGGTATGTTAAATATCCCCACCGTATTGAAGATACACAAAGAATTTTTGATGGAGTTTTAGACAATGGTACCGATTTGAAAATAATTGACCGTAATTATCAACTGAAATTAGAAAGGCACTTCTTTCCTGAAAAGTATTTAGAATATATCTCACCTGCTTTGGATCATCATACTTTGCAAAAACTTCACAAGTTGTTTGACTGGGCAATTAATCTAAATTCTGTGAAATACAGCAATACGATGTTCGCAAATAGAATTTATGAATTACAAGCTTTAGGTAATATCCTTCTTTCTAATTACAGTACAGGTGTAAATAATAAATTTCCAAATGTATTTCTAGTAAACAATCGTAACGAAGTAAAAGATATATTAAATGGTTTCTCTGATGAGGAAAAATATAAACACCAAGTATTCGGGGTTCGCCGAGTGATGTCTAGAGAAACAACCTATATAAGAATTCAAGAGTTATTGGAAGCTACCAATACGCCTTATGAAGACCAATCTAGAAGTGTAGGGGTTGTCATAAAGGAAAATTCGAAATATATTAATGAAATGTTTGAAAGGCAGTCATATCCTCATAAACAGCTTATTCTAGAACAAGATTTTAGCGAAACAGTAAAAGAGAAGTTTGATATGATTACTTTTTTTGATGTAAGTAAGGAGTACGGCGAGTTTTATTTAGAGGATATGGTTAATGGGTTCAAATATACTGATTCTGATTTTATAACAAAGGAAGCTTATTACGACGGCGATAACTTTGTAAAAGGAACAGAGCATGATTATGTAAAGGTTATTAAAGATAAGACTAGAACGATTTTTTGGAGTGAGGCCTTCACATCAGAAGAATTAATGAAAATGGACAAGACTTTTCATAGAGAAAATGGTTTTAGTATTGATCGTTTTGAGTTCAATAACAAAAACGTAGTGAATGAAGTGAAGGAAGTTGAATATAAACTTTCTGTTATCGTTCCAACTTACAATAATGGCGATCATTTGCTGAATAAGTGCTTTAACAGCCTTAGACGGAGTAGTATATTTGAGGAAATGGAAATAATTATTGTGGATGATGGTTCAACAGATAACTATACAACTAGAATTATAAATAACATAGCAAGACAATATTCTAACGTAAAAACTTTCTTCTTTAATGACGGAGGAAGTGGGAGTGCTTCTCGACCAAGGAACAAAGGGGTCGAAATCGCATCTGCATCATATGTAACCTATTTGGATCCTGATAATGAAGCTATCAATGATGGATATGCAGGTCTATTAAAAGAGATACATCAAGAAAATTATGACTTTGTGGTAGGAAATATGTTAAAGGTTTCAGACAAAGTGTTAAACTTTGATTATTATAAAACCATGATGCAGTTTAATGGAAGTGACGTTATTTATAAACGAAATATTAAGCAATATGTTGTTAATACTTCCTTTAAAGCCATGAGTATTCAAGCTCTTGTATTGAGAAAAGATTTAGTGACAGAAAATTCTTTGAAAATGGTAGAAGGGGCTATTGGTCAAGATACTTTGTTCTTTCAAGAATTACTCCTTAACTCTAAAAAGGTGAAGGCTATTAATCTAAATATCCATGTTTATTATGCAGCAGTAAATGGCTCCGTTACAAATGTAATTTCCAAGAACTTTTTTGAGAAGTATCTCCTTTTAGAAAAAGAAAGGATTTCCTTCCTACAAGAACACAATCTATTAAATGATTATATGGAAGAAAAGTTCTATATCTACTTTACAAACTGGTACCTAAAGCGACTAAATAAAATTAAGGCAGAAGATCTAGAAGATTCGATAGAGAGCTTATATAAAATCCTTGCTTTATATAGAGGCTATATAAAAGACGAGGATGAAGCCATACGGCGTTTTGAAGATTTATATCGTAATAAAGAATTTGAAAAGATGTTAAGTAGTTTTTAATATAACGCATAAAAAATCTTAGGAGGAATTTTAAATGAAATTAACAACAGTAGGGCTTGGGTATATCGGGTTGCCGACATCTATTATGTTTGCTAAGCATAATGTAGAGGTAGTAGGGGTAGACGTCAAACCCGAGGTTATCGACTCATTGAATGGCGGAAAAATTCATATTGAAGAGCCAGGATTACAGGAAGCACTTGAAGAAGTAATTTCTTCAGGGAAGTTTAGAGCTTCTCTAACACCTGAAAAGGCTGATGCCTTTATAATATCGGTGCCAACACCTAACCATGATGATGCGCACAAGTCAATGGACCCAAGTTTCGTATTAAGTGCCGTAACGGCAGTACTACCATACCTAGAAAAAGGTAATGTTGTGATCGTAGAATCAACAATTGCACCAAGAACTACTGAAGACCTAGTACAGCCTTTATTGGAAGAAGCTGGCTTTGTAATTGGAGAAGATATCTATCTGGTACACTGCCCTGAGCGTGTTCTACCAGGTCAAATAATGCATGAGCTAATTTACAATAACCGTATCGTAGGAGGAGTAACACCTTCATGTACAGAAGCTGGTGCTAAAGTTTACGGTACTTTTGTGCAAGGTGAACTAATCAAGACGAATGCAAAGACCGCTGAGATGTCTAAATTAATGGAAAATACGTTTAGAGATGTTAACATCGCCCTAGCAAATGAGTTAACTAAAGTAAGTAATGAACTAGATATTAATGCATTAGATGTTATAGAAATGGCTAATAAACACCCAAGAGTAAACCTTCATACTCCAGGCCCAGGTGTAGGAGGGCATTGTTTAGCAGTTGATCCGTATTTTATCGTTTCAAAAGCACCAGAAACAGCACAGCTAATTAACTTATCAAGAACAATTAATACTTCTATGCCACATTATGTTGTGGAAAATATTAATAAACTAATGGAACAAGTTAGTGGTAAGACAGTAACAGTCTTTGGGCTTGCCTATAAAGGAAACGTGGATGATATCCGCGAAAGTCCAGCAATGGAAATTTACGAGATATTAAAGAATCAAGCAAAATATGAAGTGAAAGCCTTTGATCCACATGTAGATAAAGAATGGGTCGCAAATGACTTAGATTCAGCTGTATTCGGTTCTGATCTAGTAGTCATATTAACGGATCATAATGAATTCAAAGTATTAGATTGGAATAAATTCTCATCTAT
Source organism: Oceanobacillus sp. GQ8 (assembly GCF_059758495.1). Lineage (NCBI taxonomy): Bacteria > Bacillati > Bacillota > Bacilli > Caryophanales > Bacillaceae > Oceanobacillus > Oceanobacillus sp. GQ8. The sequence goes on from NZ_JCAXEV010000002.1 coordinate 841,190, forward strand.
GAATAATGCGAGAATTCTTGATACTAAAAATGTAGTCTCCAATCCAAGTGAAGATGTACAATACATTAATTATGGGAACCTTTATCAATTTATTAACAAAGAGAAAGCTTTGGTATGAGCACCGTATTAAAAACTTTGAAAGACCAGATCATTTACTTCCCATTAATATTCAGACTTGCGATCTATGAAATAAAAAGCAAGTACCAAATGCACTATTTAGGTATTTTATGGCAATTTTTAAATCCATTTATACAAGTGTGTGTCTATTGGTTTGTTTTTGGGTTAGGCCTAAGGGGAGGAGAACCTGTAGGGGATATTCCTTATTTGATCTATTTACTAGTGGGACTGATACCTTGGTTTTTCATCAGTCCTACAATTGTACAAGCTTCCAATAGCATCTATACTAAAATTAATTTAGTCTCTAAGATGAAGTTCCCAGTCAGTATTTTACCCACAATCACAATTATGGGTAATACTTTTAATTTTATAATTATGATAGGTTTATTGATTATAATGTGTCTTTTTTATGGCATCAATTTTTCTCTGCAGTGGTTACAATTACCTTATTATATTTTTTGTATGTATTCTTTTTTATTCGCGGTAACAATACTAACATCAACCGTTTCTGCGTTAATAAGAGATTTTCAGCTATTTATTCAATCGGCAATGAGGTTATGCTTTTTTCTAACACCCATTTTTTGGAGCATGGGTAATTTTTCTAAGAAGTATCAAACCTTCATTGAATTAAACCCATTTACGTATATAATTAATGGGTTTCGAAATTCCCTTTTATCGGGTGACTGGTTTTTCGAAGAGCGAAGATATATGCTTTATTTTTGGTCGCTAACGGTTTTACTACTGTTTATCGGGAGTTTAATTCATAATAATTTCAAAGATAAATTTGTAGATTATTTATAAAGTACGGAGGCTTATGTATGGATAGCCCAGTTGTTAAGTTTAGAAATGTGTCTAAGACCTACTCTTTGTATAAGAAGAGGTCAGATAAGTTGTTAGAGATATTGTCTTTTAGAAAAAACGGAAAAACTTTCTCCGCATTGTCAAATTTATCATTCGAGGTATTTAAAGGAGAAACGATTGGTATTATCGGGGTAAATGGTTCAGGGAAGTCAACTTTGTCAAATGTACTTGCGCAAGTGACTCCTCAAAGCTCGGGTGATATTTATATAGATGGTGAAACTTCGTTGGTTGCGATCTCTGCTGGTTTGAATAACCAACTGTCCGGTCTTGAAAACATTGAGTTAAAGTGCCTTATGCATGGTTTAAATAAGAGAAAGATAAAAGAAATAACTCCAAGTATAATTGATTTCGCTGATATTGGAGATTTCATAAATCAGCCCATTAAGAGCTATTCTAGCGGTATGAAGTCACGACTGGGTTTTGCAATTTCTGCGCATATCCAACCTGATATTTTAGTAGTTGACGAAGCTTTATCAGTCGGTGACTCTACTTTTTATCAAAAATGCCTTGATAAGTTTGATGAGTTTAAAGAGCAAGGAAAAACCATCTTTTTCATTAGCCACTCCCTATCCCAAGTAAAAGCCATTTCTGATAGAATATTGTGGTTGAATTTTGGGAGAGTTGAGATGTTTGATGAGAAGACAGTGGTGGCTAAAGAATATACCAAATTCATTAAATGGTTCAACCAATTAAATAAGCAAGATCAGAAAAAATATAGAAAGAAAATGTTGAGTAATCAAATTGCTAGCGGTAAAGGGCTACCCAACACAGAAGAGGCTATAGGTTTAAGCCGACGTCATATAAAGAGAAAACCTAAAAATAGTAACGCTTTGTTTGTACAAATTTCATTATTGGTAATTTTATTCTTAGTGAGTGCTCTACTAATGTTTATAGACAACCCACTTGCAGCAGTAAAAAGTTTTTCTGAAACAAATGATAATGATGCCCATATAGAAGTAAATACAAATGAGCCTTCTCAATCTCCAACTTTAGATGTAAATAAGACAGGCTATACTGCGGAAGAAGAAGTAACAGTTTTTAAAGATAATAACCTTGATCAGGAAATCATGCAGTTACCTTTCGCCAAAGAGGTTTCAGTGTTAGAGAAGATTGATGGATTTTTATACAAAGTAAGGTTTGATGGTAAAGAGGGGTATATTAAGGAAACAGATATTGAAATTGTGGCAGAGACCGATATGGATGATTGGAATGTTGTACTTGAAGATTTTTTGCCAATATTCCCAGAACAATTTAGGGAGTCCTATTCTTTCTTGTTTCTTTTCTTAAATACGGAATATGAAATGGTTAAAAGTAAGCTACAGGGATTAACAGGCGAGTATACTGACAACTTAGGTAGACCTGTCCTTGATTATGAATCAACCCACATCTCATATATTTTTGATGACAATCAGACTTCAGTAGCTATTGAAGTAAAAGATATTGTTATGGAGGAGAATCTTCTGGAAAGGCTCCGTGATGAATCGATCGTAACCTCAAATGATTCACAATTATATTATGTTTTAACAAGCGAATATGAGGCTTATTTGGATCTTGAAAATGCAACGATTACATTTTCATCTAGAAAAGGTGATATCTAAATACAATATAATCAGGACCTGAAAATTACACTCGACCTTCTTATTCAGAGATGTATTAGAGCAGAGGAATTTATTGTTAAACTAGTTATACGACTAAGGATGGGGGATATTATGTTTGAAGAATACAAGAAACTCAGTGTTGAATACAATCAGCTAGAAGATCTTGATTTAAGTAATGAAAATCAATTATTTTTAAAAGTGATGGTTGATAATATACCTTTTGAATTTCTACTTAATGTTAAGAGGGATTCAGAAAAAATGATTGTGTTTGGATCAGGTGCATACGATAGTCAAAAGTTGACCCCCCCTATTTTTAACCGTTTTAGTTGGAGAGATAAGTTTGATTGTACAACAATTTACTATAATGATCCTACACTTTATATGGGAAAGATAAATTTAGGTTGGGGTTACGGAGATGAAAAGAAACATTACCTGAAAGTCATATCAAATATAGTTAGACGCATAAAAAATAGATTATCTATCTCAAATAGAAAAATCCTATTTTTTGGAAGCTCAGGTGGGGGCTTTAATAGTTTGATGTTGGCTGGGATGATTCAAGGCTCTAAAGCTTTCGTTAATAACCCGCAGACCATTATTACGAATTACTTTAAAACACATGTTACTAGTCTACATCAAGCAGTTTATGGTAACGAATTGAACAATAAATTTGTGCTAAAAAGAGTGAATGTAATAGAGTTATATAAAAGTCTAGATTATGTACCTGAAATTTTCTATGCGCAAAATATAGCAGCTAAACATGATATGGATAATCATTTAATTCCATTTATTGAGGGTCTAAATAGATTACAGGATAATATTATAAATAATAAAATAACGATGTACTATTATTCAGATAAAGAACAGGGGCATCATCCTTTAGATACAAAGACAACAATAGAGTTAATAAAAAGTTGTATATAAATAGAGAAAACACAAAAATCTACTATATAAAAAGTCTTTTCTTTTAACGTTCCAAGAATAATTCACCTATTTACGAAAGGAGATACACATGTATAAATACAAACAATTATTCTTTATTTTAAGTGTTTTTTTTCTTGTATTGTTTTATCAAATAACTAATCCAGTTGATACATATGCTGAACTATTAGATGATAAGAAAGATTTGCAGTTATTCCAAATTAATAAAAAGGTAGATTTAAACTCAGGGATCACATTTTTTGAGAATACTTATCTTTATGGATTCGAAGTAGATGAAGGTGTGAAAATACAACTAGCAGATAATTATGAAGTACTTCCTTATAATGACGTCGATAAAATAGAAGTGGCAGGAGTACCTGTTTACAATAAACCACTTGATAGTGTGAAAACTACTACACTTAAGGAAAATAGTACCTTATATGACTATCGGAACAATCGAGCTATAAATTTAAAAAACGAAATAAAGTTACAAGTATATAAGAATGATAATGACCAAAATGTGATTTATTTTGGGAACCAGGAATTTTACTTGAAAGAGGAAGTAAGTAATGGAGAGATTTCTAATCAAACTATTACAGCTGAATTGTCGAAAGAAAGTTCCACTGAAAGTAAGCAAGAGGAAATTGAAGGAACTGAAAAAAGTGAAAGTTTGGTAGATGATAAAAGTCAAGAGGTAGAGGAAAGCGAAGGAACCGAGAAAAGTGAAGGTTTGGTAGATGATAAAAGTCAAGAGGTAGAGGAAAGCGAAGGAACCGAAAAAAGTGAAGGTTTGGTAGATGATAAAAGTCAAGAGGTAGAGGAAAGCGAAGGAACCGAAAAAAGTGAAGGTTTGGTAGATGATAAAAGTCAAGAGGTAGAGGAAAGCGAAGGAACCGAGAAAAGTGAAAGTTTGATAGATGATAAAAGTCAAGAGGTAGAGGAAAGCAAAGAAAATGATGTAAAAGAAGTAATTAACGTAGAAGGTAGCGATTCTACTGAAAAAAACTCAGTTGACTCAACTAAGGAAGAATTAAAATCAAGATCTTTAGTGGCGTTATCTACACTTGAAAATCCATGGTCAGGTGTGGATGCTAATTACTTTAAAGTTATTACTAACAATTTAACAGTATATGATAACCGAGGATCTGGCCCATTAAAACCAATAGGAGAATTAAAAAAAGGCCAAGCATACTCTATAGTAAGTGATTATGGCAGTTGGCACAGAATTCAATTTGGAGAAATTTATGGTTATGTAAAAAAGGCCAATACTATTCCTGATAGTGGTTCGTCTTTAAAAAACGTAAATAGTGGTTATAAAAATACTTCACGAAGTTTAGAAACATTACAAGATGTAACAGTATATGATAATAGTTCAGGAAATTTAATACCAATGGGTGTAATTAAAAAAGGACAAAAGTACTCGCTAACATCGGATTATGGAAACTGGTGGAGAGTCCTATTAGCAGACCGAGTAGGCTATGTTAGAAAAAGTGAAGTGAAGGCTGAATTCCAAGATGGAGACCAGTATTTCCGAGTACATACTGATAACTTGCCAGTATATGACAATAGAGGCTCAGGTGCACTACAAAAAGTAGGGCAATTGAATAAGGGTGAGAGTTATTCTATAGTAAGTAACTATGGAGAT
>NZ_JCAXEV010000003.1:0-717458 GCF_059758495.1 Oceanobacillus sp. GQ8
TATACTGATAACTTGTCAGTATATGATAATCCAGATTCAGGCGCGGGTAAGAGACTTGGAGAATTGAGGGCAGGAGAATCTTACTCAATCGTCAATGAATATGGAGACTGGTGGCGTGTACAATTCGGCGATATTTATGGGTACGTTAATAAAGCTTCTACTGGATACGCAACTGAAAGCGAAATTCCTAATTTAAATAAATCATATACCAATTCTAGTGAGAAATTTGTGACAAATGATAAAGTAACAGTATATGACAATTCTTCAGGTAGCCTAGTTGTTATGGGAAATATAGATAAGGATATGATTTTTCCGATAGCAGGTGACTATGGGGATTGGTGGCGGATTATTTATCTAGACCGAGTAGGTTATGTAAATAAAGACCAAGTAGATTTATACGGAATTAAAAGAACGGCCTATGATATGACCTTGAACGAGGTATTAGAAATGCAAATGAAAGTCTCACCACAGACTGATAGCTCATATGCTTATGTATCACAAAGTTATATTGATAAAAATAATAAAGTAACTGCTAGTGCATTGAATGTACGTAGTGGTCCAGGTGCAGGCAATAAAATAGTTGGGCAACTTATTAATGGTGCAGAGGTTAACATTCTTGGTTCTTACAATGGATGGTATCAAATAGAGTTCAATCATAGACAATGGGTAGATGCAAGTCGAAGTGATGTTTTATATTATTTGGATCCAAATAATTTTGTAGATAATCCCAAACAGCAATTTCAATTTTTAGATCTTTCAAAATCTAGTGATGCGTCAGTAACAGAACTAAATAAATATCTTTCGGGTAAAGGTATACTTTCTGGTCAAGGTAAAGCTTTTAAAGATGCAAGCAAGATATATGGTATAAATGAGGTCTATTTAATGTCTCATGCATTATTGGAAACTGGTCATGGAAGCTCTACATTAGCTCAGGGTGTTAAGTATAATGGCGTAACAGTCTATAATATGTATGGTATTGGAGCGAATGACCATTGTCCTGTGGAATGCGGAGCAAAGAGAGCTTATGAGAAAGGCTGGACCACCCCTTATAAAGCAATTGTAGGTGGCGCGGCGTTTATAAGCGGTGATTATATACGAGAGGGACAAAATACATTATACAAAATGCGTTGGAATCCAGAAGGAATGGATAGATACGGGTATGCTACACATCAATATGCAACAGATATTGGATGGGCATCTAAACAAGTTTATACTATGTATAACCTATATCAGGATTTGGGGTTGACCAGTGTATATTTAGACATACCAGTTTATAAACTATAAGGGAAGAGGGCTCCCATCAAACTTCTTGATGGGCACCTCTTTTTAATTTTATTTTTACTTATAAATTGTCTTGCATAAAGTATATTTAAGAAACTTGGAGTGATAAATTTGAATAAACCGATAAAAGTAATGACTATTTTTGGTACAAGGCCCGAAGCAATAAAAATGGCGCCCCTTGTCCTAGAGTTAAACAAGCGACCAAATGAATTTGAATCAATTGTGACAGTGACAGCTCAGCACAGAGAAATGCTAGATCAAGTACTTAGTATTTTTGATATTACACCAGATTATGACCTTAATATAATGAAAAAGCAACAATCGTTAATCCAAATTACCACTCGAGCTCTTGAAGGTTTAGACGAAGTGATGAAGAAAACACAACCAGATATGGTCTTGGTACATGGTGATACAAGCACAACATTCGCAGCATCAATCGCAGCTTACTACAATCAAATAGCAGTGGGGCACGTTGAAGCTGGACTGCGTACTTGGGATAAGTACTCCCCTTATCCAGAGGAGATGAACAGACAATTAACTGGTGTAATTGCTGATTTGCATTTTGCCCCAACGGAAAAGTCTAAACAAAACTTAATGAATGAGAATAAAGATGACGAAAGTATTATTGTTACTGGAAACACGGCAATCGATGCTTTGAAAACAACAGTTAGTGAAAATTATTCTAATTCTATATTAGATGGCTTAGGAAATGATAGGCTAGTTTTGATGACTGCGCATCGTAGAGAAAATCTCGGGAATAACATGGAACAAATGTTTCGAGCAATTAACCGCATTGTGGAGGCTCATGATGACGTTCAAGTAATTTATCCGGTCCATTTAAATCCAGTTGTACAAAAAACCGCGAGTGATATTCTCGGGAATAATGATAGGATTAAATTAATTGAGCCCTTAGGGGTGGTTGACTTCCATAACTTCGCTTCTAGAGCTCACTTAATATTAACTGATTCTGGTGGCGTACAAGAAGAAGCACCTTCATTGGGAGTACCAGTCTTAGTATTACGCGATACTACTGAGCGTCCAGAAGGGATAGATGCTGGAACGTTGAAATTAGCCGGTACAGATGAAGATAATATCTTTAAACTAGCTAATGAATTATTAAGTGACCAAGAATCTCATTATAAGATGGCACAAGCATCGAATCCTTATGGGGACGGAGATGCATCAAGAAGGATTGCAGACGCTATTCTAGGTTACTTTAACTAATAATTTCATAAATATAAGGCCACTAATGTGAGCAGTATTTTTCAGTTGTTTACTAATAGAAAACAAGCGAAGAGAACATTCTCTTCGCTTGTTTTTATGCAGTATGTATACTATTCTATTTCTATTTCATCGGTGTATTTACTTTCTACGTTTTCGTTTTTATCTTTAATATATACCTTCACTTTATATGTTCCAGGTTTTTTTACTTGGTAAGAGAAATGAGCATCTTTTATGTATGAATTTTTTTCAAGAAGTTCATCACCTTTATAAACATAGTAGGCGTATGATAATTTGCTACCTTCTGCGGTAGCAACGACATAAAATTCAGATGAGTCTCTTTTATTAATGATAAGCTTAACAAATTCAGGTTTGCTGTTATTTGAATTCGTTGAATCTGTACCCCCCTGTGTATCATTACCACAGCCGGATATTAACAATAAAGCAGCGACTATTAAAACAATTAACTTTTTACCCATATTGAAGCCCTCCCATTCTCCATAATAAATTAATTATAACATAATTGGTTCGTGGTATAAGTGTTTGAAGAGATACGTCAAACACTTATAAAAAGATAAAATGAAACTTTACTAACTTGATATAAGATATCGGGTCGGGTTTTCTTTTATCAGGTAGAACTTCTATATTATTTATGTGTATACCCATAGTTTAAGTAGTATTAAAAATGGCTTCTAAGGCATTATAAACCTCAAATCAGTTTCTTCAAAAAGTTGTGCCGTTTACTTTGAATATAGACCTATGAAAGTAACAAGAACTTTTATGGGTTGTTTAGATTTCACCGTTCCTGTCCTCTCAATTTCCTCCTCGCCTCTTTCCCCCAACTCTTTATAGACATATGGATGTTCCTGTACAGAAATGTCCACAACCCTTTTATAACGCCTTAGATTATTCGCTTGGTAAATCCGCACCTGTGTCAAACTTGTGAACTTTACTATTTTATATTGTGAAATACTGAACAATGCATTATAATAAATACATAATCACATGGAGCTAGTATTATTTAACATGTGAAATATTGAACAAACTAAACAATAGGAGTGTTGAATAATGAGAGTAGCAGTTATTGGATGTACACACGCGGGAACAGCAGCGATTAATAATATGTTAAATCTTTACCCTGATGCACAAATCGATGTTTTTGAAAAGAACGATAATGTTTCTTTCCTATCTTGTGGGATTGCGCTCTATGTTGGCGGAGTGGTAGAGGATCCGAATGGACTGTTTTATGCTTCTATAGAACAATTTGAAAAACAAGGTGTACAGATGCATATGAATCATGAAGTGACCTCCTGTGATATAGATCGTAAACAACTACAAGCAAGAGATATGAAAACCAATACTACAACAAACTATAGCTATGATAAGTTGATTATTACATCTGGCTCTTGGCCAGTAACACCACCAATTCCTGGTTCTAATTTAGATAACGTGTTGTTATGTAAGAACTTCTACCATGCGAAGGAGATTATTAAACGTTCAGAACCAATTCGCAATGTAGTTGTTGTCGGAGCAGGCTACATTGGAATTGAGCTTGCGGAAGCATTTGAGGAAAATGGAAAGAACGTCACCTTAATTGATAGTGAAGAGCGCATTTTAAACCGTTATTTAGATGAAGAATTCACAGTCCCAGTAGAAGAGACATTTGAACAACGCGGCATTGACTTGGCTCTTGGGCAAACCGTTGCGAAATTCGAAGGAACCAATGGAGTAGTAGAAAAGGTAATTACAGATAAAGGGGAATATAACGCGGACCTTGTTGTAATGTGTATTGGATTTAGACCAAATACAGAACTGGTTAAAGGTCAAGTGGCCATGTTAGGTAATGGTGCCATTATCGTGGATGAATATATGCAAACAAGTAGGGAAGATGTGTATGCAGCGGGGGATTGCTGTGCGGTATATAACAATGCTTCCCAACAACCAACTTATATCCCATTGGCAACCAATGCGGTAAGAATGGGAACGCTTGTGGCGCATAACCTCGTAAGCCCTGTATTAGCTCACCCTGGCACACAAGGTACGTCAGGGTTGAAGATCTACAATCATAACATTGCATCAACAGGTTTAACGGAAACAAGTGCCAAGATAGCAGGATTATCTGTAGGGAGTGCGTTGATCACAGATAACTATCGTCCGGAATTTATGCCAGAAAATGCGGTTATTCAATTGAAGCTAGTCTATGAATTAGAAACACATCGTATTGTTGGTGCGCAAGTCATTTCTGATGCTGACTTTACACAGGCAATCAATACAATAAGTGTTGGAATCTCCAACAATATGACCATTGAGCAACTAGCTTTAACAGATTTCTTTTTCCAACCACATTACAATAAACCGGTCAATTACCTGAATCAAGTGGCAATGGAAGCAATGGCGAAAGAAGCGAAGAGAGGGAAAGAGTTAGAAGCAGTGCGTTAAATTAGACTTATTGATGACATGATAAGATTGGCTCACTTTTGTTTAAGTGGGTCAATATCTTGTATGGTAATTTCGCAATCATAACTGATTGCGGAATTTCATTATTTTTAAATAGTATTTTTGTACTGTGCAATAAAAATTTCCGTTTAAAATTATAGCTCTTGTTCAACTAAAGCACCAGTTACTTTTAATACATTTCTTCACAATCTTTTCAGTAATATTTAAATATCCATTAAAAAATCACCTTACCCTAGTTCTTAGAGGTAATATGAATTTAATCAAACTTTACATAATCTCCTTCTTTGATTCGATTCTTTTCAAACCATCCTATATTCACTTCAATTGCATAACGATAAGAAAGTTTCGGATCATAGATAGGACATTCATTCCCTTTACAAGGCTCCATATCTAGTATTTTTAGAATTTCCCCATCTGAATCAAGAAAAGCAATAGATAAAGGAATTAATGTGTCTTTCATCCAAAAGCCACCATATATTTTTCTTGGAAACACAAATAACATCCCCTCATTTTCGGGTAATTTTTCAACAAACATTAAGCCCTTCTCTATTTTTCCTTGAGTATCTGAAACTTGAACGGTTAATCTAGTTTTCCTGTTTCCACTGAGTATTTTTATCATTTTTGTTTTTATTCTATTTTTCATGTTCACTCACCTTTGAGTATTATTAAAAGCGTGAAAGAAATTTGGTGATAAAACAAGAAGAAATAACGAGGCAAGCTCCTTATCACTTTTAATTTATTCTATGGTTTTAAATTTAATACTTTGTTTTCAATAATCACAGCAACAATATTAAGAAAGAGACGATACTTTTGGGGTAATCGTCTTAAAATGGATTTCTATAAGCTGGTATCCTTGTACTGCGCAGCTGGAAAGTTGTTCTTCTTAAAGATAAGCGCCTTACAGACCAAAAAGAAATAGTGCGTTAATCCTTTACATCTTCCTTGCATATTTCACTAACTAGCTACCATAACGCGTTGTTTTCTTTATTTTTCGGTCCAAGCTTATTACAATTTTCATATTGAGGCTTTGAATTCCTTTATTTTTTGCATTAAACTCTGATAAACTTCTCAGCGGTAACTAATTATTTTGTCGTTTGTTAAATTCAATCCTAATGAACTCCGGCAAATAGCTGGGAGTACATCCTTTTGATACTTTTTCATCTTTGTAAAGACCTGTTTTCTCACCAAGTTTTATACAACGTGCACGATTCTGTTCATCATAAACGCCTATCCAACCTGCGGTGAAATTCATAGCCCATTGAACTTCCGGTTCTTCCTGGGTAATATTAGCTTCTAATGCAGATAGCAAGTCTGCGGTGTTATCAGGCGGTGTTTGTCCAGTCCATCTTAATCGCCCTTGATAATACCAATAAGCTCGTCTTTGAAGAGCACAAGGACTATGTTCCCAAGACTCCATTAATTCAATTCTCTTTTTGTCTTTGGTGAGCTGATTGGCTAATAACCAATCCATTAAGTTATTTCGCTCATCGAAAGTGTGCGTCTGCATATCCTCATCAAGTTTATTTAGCACATCTTCTGAAAGAAGTTTTTTGTCCATAATTAAGATGGCTAATAGTCTGGGCAAAAACGCTTCGGATGACCAAAGTTCCATAGCTAATTCGTGATCTTTTTTAATGTCCTCCGCGATTTTTCTTAAGTCGCCTAGCTTCGTTTTACTATTGATCAGAGATAGAATGTTTTCTGCTTTTGAAGAGCGTTTTAATTCTGTATCTCTTTTTTCATCCATTTTATACAACTCCTTTATTCAAGCTCTGTTTCATAAATGTCCATGACGGGAGATAACAAGAAATTCATTTCGTTATTAGTATTATTGCAGTGGGGTGCCTCCAAAGTTTGCCTTTTTTATTATTGTAGCGTATATCGTATGAAAGCTTTCTCCACCTATAATAGAAGAGAAATCATTTTTATTGAAATTATTAAACGCACCCGTTAGGACAATAACATACATTTGCTATAATATTTATCGTTAATTAGCTAACTATATGGCTATAAGGTTTATTAGAAGAGGTGTTATATTGAAAAAAGTATTAGTCACCTTCGCAACATTATTTCTTTTTGTTATCTTCTCAACTCCAACAATTGCTTCTAATCAATCCACTTACGAAAAGGCATTGCTCTCCTTAATGTGGGAAGATATTGATCAAGCTGTTGATAAATACTATGACATTAAAGATGTCCATGTCCAATTTTACGATCAAAAAGTATTAGACTTAAAAATGAAAAACGCACTTGATTTTGATATCGCAATCCAACTTGATGCATTTATAGGTGCGCATAACACGATTGGCACTGATACACTTACATTTGTAACAGAAGCACCTAACAAGCTAAAATTAGTTAATTACAAACATACCCCTACAAAAGAAAAAAAGGAAATATTAGAATGGTATCTTAAAAATCGGTCATAAATAGCCGGTTTTTTTATGCTTCATATTCAACTGCTTCATTAGCTTAAGGACATTGTTTCACAGAGTCACCAAATCATCATCCTATTATTGCGCAGTAATGGTCTACTACTATACAAGAACTAATTCTAATCTGTGTAAATGGGTACGTTCCCTTATGTTTTTTGATTTGACTGTACAGCAATCCCACGCTAATCTTTAATAAAAGCATAACGTCGAAATCGAAATAGGGGAGGGATAATTTGAATAAAAGATGGAAGTCATTTCTTGGTGGAATTGTGGGCGTCGTCTTAGGTCTTATGATTGCGAGTCTAATTCGAGATGGACAAATAGATTGGAGGCCAATTTGGTTTTTTACACCGTTTGTTTTCTTACTATTGCTTTTTAACTTGGGTTTGAATTTATATAAAAAAAGGGATTAACCCAAGTTATTTATACTTTGCTACGGGGGTACATATGAAATCGCATTATTATTTAGGTTGGTTTAATCATTTTTTCCCAGAGAAGGTGGTCAGGGTGTTACAGGAAGATATAACGGATCGTAAATCGCTTGTTATGATTAGTTCGAATCCGTCTCTTTATGATGAAATTGGTTCTACTGAACGCTCATGGCTTGATCAGGCCGGGATTACGTTTGAAGAATATCATGTGATTAATTATCGTGTACAAAAAGAAGAGGCGAAAACGTTAACCCAACATGCTTCTGTCATTTTCTTACTGGGTGGAAATCCGCTAAACCAAAATGAATTTTTGGTGGACTATGAGTTGTCGGATGCGATAAAAAGAAGCGGAGCTGTTGTAATGGGAGCAAGTGCTGGTGCGTTCAACATGTCCGCTAAGTGGTTATGCTCCGAAAAGCTTGGATTTAATGTTGAAACAAGCTCTATTTACGAAGGAATTGGCCTTGATGATTTTTCCATACTGTCTCATTTTGACCTTGAAAATAATATGCTGATGGTTCAAAGCGAACTGTCTCCCTTATCGGAAGAAATAGATGTTTATGTGTCAAACAAGGATTGTGCTGTGCGTGTGAAGGGAGGCAAAATCGACATTTTAGGCGATGTGTTTTTACTTTCCCACTCAACGATGCAAAAATTGGATGAGACGCTTTAATTATGGTAATGCGAAGACGCTTTTTAGCTGTTTTATGTAACTATGCACGTCTTTATAATTCTTTTCATGTACCCAATTCCGAAGTTCCCCCTCTTCGTATATGTTGACCATACCAACCTATTTAAAGCTCCAACCCCTCTAAGAGCCATTATCGTACACAAATAGTTTTCACGAAATTAGTGCAACATAAAGGAAAAACTTATATACTAATCATCAATCAGAGAGATAAAGGAAGTGCGATATGAGAGATTTTGGACTCATGGTACTGGGTACTTTTTTCTTTGCTTTTTCAGTAGCTATATTTGCAATGCCTAACTCGCTTGCGGAGGGCGGTATCCCCGGGCTATCCCTCTTACTTTATTTTGGGTTGGGTTGGTCTCCTGCATTGGTGACCTTCCTTGCAAATGGGTTTATTTTATTAATTGGTTATCGGTACTTACCCAATGCGATGATAATAAAATCGATTGCTGCTATTTCGTTATTTTCTCTATTTCTGTTCCTAATGGAGGACTTAGGATCTGCGATGGGTGATCCTCTTCTTGCTGCCCTTTATGCTGGGGTGTTCACTGGAATTGGTTTTGGTTTCGTCTTTCGTTCGGGAAGTACGATTGGTGGAACGTCCACAATTGCAAAAATGCTAAATTACAAATTTGGCTGGGAACTAACAGGGGTAAACTTTGTGTTAGATGCTTTAGTTGTAGTAGGTGGAGTATTAGTTATTGGTCCAATCTTAACATTATACACCGTAGTGGCTTTGTTTATTGGGAAACGAGTGACGGACTACGTCTTAGAAGGATTTGAGTCCAAAAAGATCGTTCATATATTCTCAGATTACAGCGAATCAGTAGCTCGCTCTATCCGAGTGAATCTTGGTGCCCATACAACGATTTTGGAAGGTAAAAATGATGAAAATGGAAAAGACGAGAATCTGATTTATGTGGTCGTTCCAAAACAGCAATTGTTTTATTTGAAAAAATTGGTTCGTGAGGTCGATGAAGAGGCGTTTACTGTTGTAAATACAGTAAAGGATGTGAGTGGTGGCTCGTTTGCAAAAGCTCACTATCCAACACAGAAAACATTTAGTAGTACAAAGAAAGAAAAGCAGTACTATAGAAGGAAGCTGAAGGATGACGAAGATACTTAAATTGCAAAGAATGGGTGCTAGTGAAGGACAAGTTGGAGAGTATGCTACGATAAACCAGTAGATCGGAAGTCCTTTTCAAACGAAATATGTGCTTAAGTTGAGGATTCAGGGTTGCTACGGCAGCTCTTTTTTGTTGTTTCCCTAACGGACGCTAACACCCCCGATTCGTTCCACTAACAATCAGTGGGGGAAGAACGAATACCCCCACTGATTGAAGTTTATTAATTGGCATGACCCATCCTCCTAAATTTTTAGTATCTTTTAATAGCATTTATTTACAGTGGAAGCATGACACTATGAAACGTTCTATTTTTACGCCCAAGCCCCTCCAAATCCCTGCCGTCTGCATTTTAGCCTCTCCTACTGTCAACAAATGTACCAAATTAGAAAAAGATAAGGAGGCGTAATTTAAAAACTCTTTTTTGAAAGCCAAGAATAGATTACTATATTGTCGAGTATAGATTATTATATTTGTAAGGTGGATAAATTGGCAGGAGGGGGCAGTTCCATGAAATTAAGAGAGAACAGTAGCTTTGTTCGTTTTTGGATTGCATCGACGACTTCAAGCTTTGGTACATATATTACAACACTGGCTCTTCAGGTATTGGTTGTTGGTAATATGGGAGGCAGTGCTGTTGATGTTGGCTGGGTTTCAGCATCTAGATGGATTCCGTACGTGCTTTTGGGGTTAATAGCGGGAGTTTTAATTGACCGTTTTCACCGCAAGACTGTATTGGTGGTAACAGATATGGGGCGTGGCATTATCCTTGCCTGCATTTGCTTATTGTCTATCACAGGCGTAATCAGTATTGGCTGGCTAATGGTCCTGCTGGTGCTTTTTGGTGCGTTGTCTCTTTTTCATGATAGTGCTTACCAGTCCTTTGTGCCACAGTTAGTTCCTCGTCCTTTATTAACACGTGCAAATGCACGGTTAGAACAAAGCGCAGCTGTTGCGGAAACAAGTGGCCCAGCTATTGGAGGGGGACTTGTTTCATTAATTGGTGCACCATTCGCCCTTCTTTTTGATGCCTTATCCTATTTGTTTTCAGGTGTATTAATGGCATCGATTAAACATCAGCCCTTAAACAAGGTGAAGGCTGGACCACTCGGTCAACAAATCAAGGAAGGTTTGCGATGGGTCTACCAGCACCATTACCTTCGCACCCTCGCTTTAAATACCCACGCCTGGTTTCTCTTTCATAGCATGACGATGACGATCCTCGTATCGATTGTTTTAATAGAGCTTGGTTTTGATGCTTCCCTCCTTGGGTATATCCTTGCCGCAGCAGGTGTGGGTGCTGTCGCAGGAACTTCTCTATCTCCACGAGTCGGTGTGCGCTTTGGTGTAGGGCGTGCAATGGCTTTTTCACGAATTCTCTATGGCCCAGCAGTTATCTTGGTGGCGCTAGCTCCAGTAGTTAATAGCTCCGACTCACACTACATAGCTCTCCTTTTTATGGTGGTGGGGCAGCTCTTTTACGGATTTGCCATGGGTATCGAGGGGCCGCTTGAAATGGGGTACCGGCAGTATATCACGCCATCTCACCTGCAAGGTCGCATGAATGCGACACTGCGATCCATCAACCGTAGTGCAGTCGTTATCGGTGCTCCACTAGGAGGTGCTCTTGCGGACGGACTAGGTTTCACAACGGCTTTATGGATTTCGATAGCTGGACTAACTTTATGCGGACTATGGTTCAGTCTATCACCGATGCGAAATGCTAGAATAGAAGATGATGGAACTTAACATGCATTGACTAATAAAACTATGACTGACTACATAATAAAAAGCGCGTGCGTTCTACTTAAATTCTTTCTCGCTTCTTTCCCCCAACTCTTTACAGCTTCCACACTCACATTTTCCTTTTCGGCAATATCCTTAAGCGGCATGTCCAATAGAATGGCATGATAGAACCATTTCCACTGTTTTTCGGTAAGTAGGGATTTTATTTCTTTTAGTAGTTGTGGGATACCGTTATATGTTACGGGAGGAGCGGCTTTTGGTAATAAGGGAGCTTGGCTTTCGAGGTAGTTTTGTTGCTTGAGGGAGTCGTTCGTTTCCTTTCGAAGCAGGTCGATGAGTTTATGGCGGATGGTGTAATTGAAGTAAGTGGCCATGGGGCCTTTGTCGGGGTTGTACTTTTCATAGGCCTGCCACATGGCGATCAGCCCTTCCTGGTAGTATTCCTTGTGGGGGTCTTGGAGGTTTAGCTTGTGGATGTGATAATGAATGCGTCGCTTGTTCTGCTCGTAAATTTCTTCAAAGGTGTAGGGTTTTGACATAAAATGCCTCCTTTAGTGGATTGGAGAGGGGAGATGCCATTCCTGTCTTGATGAAGAGGGGGAGAACGTGGATGCTAGTCTTCTTTCTTTGCTGCTTGCTGCACCTGCCAATAGAAGTAGTGGGAGAGGTCGTGAAGTTCCTTTTTCCCTAGTCTGGCCCAACTGTTCACATCTAATAGAAAGGGTTGCTTATATCCTGCATCTTCCAATAGATTAAGAACGTCATTTATTTTTCGGTAGTTCTTTAAATAAACTGGTTCTTCGCCTCGTAACAGGGAATCAATCGGCACCTGAAAAAGATCGGCTATCTGGATGATCGCTTCATAGCTTGGCCTGCGTTCTTCTCTTTCATATTTTCCAAATGCATTTTGGGAATATCCCAATTTGAAGCTTATTTCCTGCTGTGTATACCCAGCCTTTTCGCGAAGATTTTCTAATCGTAAACCGAACCCTTCCACTGTGAACACCTCTCTATCGCCTAAAAAATACCACGAATAATTCTGACAAAAGGAAAAACACCCAATTCGGGTGTTTTTAGTTGGTTTGTTATGGTATTTTGTTCGTTATAGAGTGTGGTGTCGTTTTGTAGATCAGTGCGATGAATTAGCTATTTTGTGGAAATGATGATTATTTAAGAAAGGTGCTGGTCGAGAGAATGTTAGAAAATAACCAAGCAAAAAGACGCCCTCTTATTAAAGAAAGCGCCCGATTTAACTTCATTTTTTAGTTCTCTTTTTTTGTGTCTTTTCATCCAAAATGGAACGTAAATCTTTAATATCCTCTTCTGACAAAGAATCCTCCTGAATGAACTGAACCAGCATAGACTTTAACGTTCCGCCATAAATTCGCTTAACAAAAGACTGTGCTTCGGCACGTTGACACTCATCTTGCGAATAAAGAGGGAAAAAAGTATAGACCCTCTGCTCTTTATTGACACCGACAACCTTTTTTTGGGTAAGACGATCCAATAGTGTGCGTACGGTTTTCTTCTTCCAGTCTGTATGCTTCTGCAAGGAAGAGATAATCTCACTGGCAGTTTGGGGGGCCTTTTTCCAGAGCACATGCATAACTTCCCATTCTGATTCTGAAATATTGGGGATTTTCTTTGACATCCTTTTTCCTCTCTCCTTCTATGGACGCTTAAATCAGACCACTCATCCTTCTATTCCTTGGATGATTTCTTTATCTCTCAAAATAGATAAGGTGATGTTTGCCGCTTTGCTTCCATCACTATTATCTTCATTTTGAATATTTGTTGCAAAAAAGTAGGTGTTTTCCTTGGTCTCTACATACCCAATGAACCATCCGTTGACATTCTTTCCATTCACAGTTCCTGTCCCTGTTTTACCGGATAGCTTTTCTCCATCACGTTCCTCTAATTTAATGATATCTTTAACGGTTTTGATATTTTTTTCATCAAATTCAAACGCGTTTGTATAGAATGCCTTTAGTAATTGTACCTGTTCTACTGGAGATATTTTTAATGAAGATTCGAGCCAATATTCTTCCATTCCACCGGAAAGATCACCATTACCGTAGCTAAGTTGTTTAAGGTAGGCTTGAATGGTATCTTGTTGTATTTTTTTATCCAATTTTTGAAAATACCAGGTAACAGAATGCTTAATTGCTGAAGATAAAGTTTGGTTTCTATTCCATGCTTCATATGGATACACTGTTCCATCCCAGGGAATTTGTGAATTATCATTCGATATAACACCCGTCTCCAATCCGAGCAGCGCGCTATAAATCTTGTAAGTAGAATCTGGAGAAATCCTTCGTGTGCTCTTACTTTGATTATGGATATGATACTTATCAGCTTGCATGTCATATAAGACAAAGCTCCCATCATATCCAGTGAAATATTTGCTCAGATCCTCATAGACCGTGCGTTCCTCATTAAAATCATAACGACTACTGTCATCAGCCATTACAGAAACCAAGGGTGCCTGACTTACTACAAATACTCCGACGAGGAGAAAGATGGAGACGCTCTTCAGCTTCAAGCCCATTGATTCCGTTGTAAAGGAGGCAATTTTTTCAATACGTTTTTTTATTTGCCCTTTAGAACCGTTCAGTTCATTTGCCAACCCGATGTTCTTCGGGTTGGATGCTTTGTCTACAAAATTAATAATGGTATTGCCATATTCTTGATAGCAGGGCTCATCCAGAGTATGTAAAACAGCACTATCACAAGCTATCTCTCGATCCACTTTCATTTCTTTAAAAGCCACCCAAACTAGCGGATGAAACCAGTACAAAATCTGATAAAAAATAATAAAGTAATTTGACACAATGTCTTTATATTTATAATGATTCAGTTCATGCAAGAAAATGTACTGTATCTCCTTCATAGACATCCATTCTTCAATACGGGAAGGTAGCACCACATAGGTCTTAAATAGACCAAATGTCATAGGAGATTTCACAAGGTCTGATTCCCTTACAATTACACGTCCCGTTATATTTAGACGATGCTTACAATGTATAAATAAACGCAAAACTTCTTTATTTTTGGGAACAGTTGACGTGGATTTAATTTTCATTAACATGAACCAACCTTGTAAAGTCAGAACAGCCATGACTATCATTCCTGCAATCCATATACTGGCTAGTAGTATATTTAGGAATTCCAAATCAAATCGATTTACGGATAGCGTAAAGTCCTGCATCCAGCTGGGATTTCTCGCCACTGCAGTGTCACTGGTGGTGGTTATAGAATGGCTGATTTCATCGTTTAGGTTGACGTCTAATGAAGTGAAAAAGTTTCCAAAATCAATTAAATGTTTTGGCAAAAAAGGAAGCGTTAATGCAATTAGAAATAAAAACCATAGATTATATTGCCATTTCGCTGAAAGCTGATTCTGAAATATTTTTTTAACTAGCTTAATAACCGCAAGCGTAATGGAAGAAACTAGCAAACTTATTACAAGGTAAGTTAAGACCAAGCTGATCACCTCCGTTTTCGCCCCCACTTACATTCCTAACATTCTTTAATATTAAATGATCGAAGAGCCTTTATTTTAACATTTAATGACCAGTATATCACTTCCAATCTTTTTATGTTGACTGTATACAGAGGTATTGAGGCATCTAAGGCAAAGAAGTATTGACATCACAAGACTACAGATGTAATATTAGACTACATTCGTAATCCTATTTCGTGAAGGAGGGAAATCCGAGAAATTAGAATGTGCGTTAGACAACAGGGGAATCGCCGAGCGAACTAATTTATTCGTTTAAGAAACCCAGATTTATTTAATAGATATAGAAAGAGGTCATATACATGAAAAATAAAACTAGATTTAGTATGAATAAATTAATATTGCCGATGTCGTTGCTAATACTCGTTATACTCGTTGCTTGTGCGGAGGCAGACAGTTCAACGGACTCCTCACCAAAAGAGGAGAACGAAAACGGACAAAGTGCTAAGCTAGATGAGCAGTTCGCCGCATTGGAGGATGATTTTGACGCACAGCTTGGTGTTTATGCGCTTGATACAGGATCAAATCAGACGATCGCATATCGAGCTGAGGAGCGTTTTGCCTTTTCGTCTACATACAAGGCGTTGGCCGCTGCCCTTTTGCTGGAACAGAACGAGATGGAGGACCTTAACGAAGTCATAACATACACGGAAGATGACCTGGTTACCTACTCGCCGGTTACTGAGAAGCACGTAGATACGGGCATGACTCTTTTAGAAATTGGGGAAGCGGCAGTACGCACAAGTGACAACACCGCTGGAAACCTTTTATTTGAAGCATTGGGAGGGCCAGCTAAATTTGAGGAAGCGCTAAGAGAAATTGGCGATGATGTTACACAGTCTGACCGATACGAAACAGGATTGAATGAGTTCAATCCAGAAGATACCCGTGACACCAGCACACCTAAAACCCTGGCCACCAATCTTAAGCAACTTGCAGTAGGCGACATGCTTACAGACGAAAGGCGTGAACTATTCACGGATTGGCTGCAGGGCAATGCGACAGGTGATACATTGATTCGTGCCGGCGCACCTGAAGGCTGGGTGGTCGGTGATAAGAGTGGGGCAGGAACGTACGGAACGAGAAATAATATTGCAGTTGTTTGGCCACCAGATAGAGAACCAATTGTTATTGCGATTATGTCCCGCCATGATACCGAGGATGCTGACTACGACGATGCGCTGATCTCGGAGGCTGCTGAAATTGTTTTTGATGCATTGAAGTGATGGTGGGAGAAGAGGGTATCAAAAACCAAGGGATTTTTGGAACGAGTTCTTTACTGTTTTCAACAAACGGGCCAATTTGCTGAATAAGAATAAAAGATGATTCCGGAGAAAATTCGAAATCATCTTTTTTATTTTAGTCCTATCTACTGCTTGCTCATATAGGTGTTTCCCCATGTCTTTATGGATTTAAGTACTGGGACGAAATCTTCTCCAAGAGGGGTCAAATAATATAAAACCTTCTTTGGGTTATCGTTTGTTTCTTTTCTTTCAATAATGCCATCTTCTTCTAGGTTTCTAAGTTGTAGTGTAAGAATGCGTTGGGTAATACCTGGTATTTCCCGGCGCATTGCGTTGTAATACATTGGTGAATGTGACAATAAATATAGAATAATTCCCTTCCATTTACTTCCTACTACATGCATCGCTAACTCAATCGGGCAAGCGCGCTCCACGGTTAAAGTACAGCTGCCATATTGATCGTATTTAAAGTCTGGCATTTTCTCGCCTCCAATGGGGGGAACAAAAATGTGCCTTCTTGTTACTACCCTTTTTACTTACTAAACTTATAATATCAAATAAATGAAAGGGAGGTAAACATCAATTGGAATTTGTACAAATCTCTGAGCATGTTTATAAACTTACCTATGAAACTGCTGTTGGCATTCCTGTTAAAATTAATACATGGTACGTGGTGAAGGGCGAGGATGTTTATATTATTGATACCGGAATGGAAGACCATGCACACATGCAGTTGAATGCGGCAAAGTCTTTAGGTGTTCCCAAAAGTATCTTACTGACACATGGTCATCTGGATCATATTAATGGTGCCAAGTATTTACAAGATGAATTAAACATTCCTATTTATGCGCACGAAGTCGAAATTCCGTTTATTAATGGTGAGAAGCCATACCCAAACAAATCAGAAAAGGAGACAACTGGTGTTGAATATAGAGTCGAGGCTTTGAGTGACAATATCATCAAAACGTTACCTTTGGACCTATATTTGACACCCGGTCATGCACCAGGACATGTAATATATCATCATAAAGATGATAATGTTTTGCTAGCTGGGGATTTATTTATTTCTCGATCTAAAACCTTACATCCGCCAATTAAAAAGTTTACGGTCGATATGAGTGAAAATATTAGTAGCGGGCAAGTTATAGACGAAATTAAACCTTCTATCATATCTTCAGCACATGGCGAAGACATTAAATACAATGATGATTTGTATACCATTTATAAATATATATATGAATAGGGGATAGAAAAATGAAAATACAATTATTTCAAATTGAAATTATAGAAGGAGAAGTGAAACAAAACGAAAATCATATTAAAACCATATTTGAAGAAAAGCTCGAAACTGATACTGAGATTGTTGTAATCCCTGAAATGTGGAATAACGGTTATGATTTACAACATTTAGTGGAAAAAGCTGATATCGATTTAACGAGAAGTCTTCCTTTTATCCAGAGTTTAGCCACCAAATATCATGTGGATATTATTGCAGGTTCAGTTTCAAATAAACGTGATGATAATATATATAATACGGCTTTTGCAGTATCAAAAACGGGCGAGCTACTTTATCAAAAAGATAAAACCCATCTCGTGCCAATGTTAGATGAACATTATTATTTAACAGGTGGGGATGGTGTTCCAGAAGTATTTGAAATTAACGGTACCAAAGCGAGCCAAATTATATGTTACGACTTACGTTTCCCAGAAATTACACGTTATCCAGCATATCATGGCGCAAAGATTGTATTCTATGTTGCGCAATGGACAACAAAAAATTTAAACCATTGGAGATCATTATTGAAAGCTAGAGCAATAGAAAACGGCATCTATGTCGTTGCATGCAACAGTGTGGGGGATGTGAATAATGAAAATCATGTCGGTAACACGTATGCGGGACATTCAATTGTCATTGATCCAAATGGAAACATTGTAGAAGAAGCAGGCAACCAGGAAGCAATCCTAACAGCAGAAGTCGATATACAAAAAGTAGCAGAACAACAACAGAACATCCCCATATTTGAAAACCTGAGACCAGATGTTTATAAGTATGCGGAATAGTGATGTGTATGAAGAGTAAGGGTAACATTTCCAAACACGAGAAGGAGTAAAATATCCTTCCCGTGTATTTTTAATACTACACTAACTCCTTCTTCACCAAACGGGCGCGTTGCGGAGTAACGTATTAATTTCTCGTGCCGTTTATGGAGAATAAGAAGGATTTATAGAGGTTAAATGGAATTACCTTATATTGCACTATTTTAAAAATGGAGGAATGGCATTGAATAAATTCGGATTGTATAACAAGTTTACTGCTGTTGATGGGAAAAGGGATGTTTTGGTAGGAATGTTGTTGGAGGCATCGAAGTCGATGGAGGAATTAGATGATTGTGAGTTGTATGTCGTTAGTTTAGATGATGACAATAAGGACTCCATTTATGTTTACGAGGTTTGGAGTGACGAGAATGCTCATCGCGCTTCCTTATCAATGGAAGCATCTCAAACATTAATCCAAAAAGCCAAATCGATAATTGCGGGAGTAGAAAAAATTAATACATCGTTACCTATAGGAGGAAAGGGAATTTCAAGAGCTTAAAAAGTTGGAGTTAGGCACGATATTGGGAACAATGTAGCAAGGAGATACAACATATGCGGATAAGAGTCTTTCAAAGTTCTGATATCAATCAAATGGTTTCTCTATTTTATGAAACAGTACATGCAGTAAACGCACGAGATTACACAAAGGAACAACTTAATGCCTGGGCAACAAAAGATGAAATGGATGCTAAGCTAATAAATTGGAAGGATTCTTTCGTTCGTAACATTACATATGTCGCGGAAACTAATGATGAAATTGTAGGGTTCGGTGACATGACCCATAATGGATACCTAGATAGACTTTTCACACATAAACATTTTCAAGGCCAAGGAATTGCCACGGCGTTAATGAATAAGCTTGAGTCTGAAGCAAGAGAAATTGGACTTACGAAAGTGGAAACAGAGGCAAGTATCACAGCAAAACCATTCTTTGAACGCCGCGGGTATCAGGTAATTGAACCCCAAACTGTAGAGCGTAAAGGTATTACGTTAGTTAATTTTAAAATGTCTAAGAGGTTGATATCCTAGTAATTTTATATAACTACGGACGCAATTGTGGAGATACAGGTAGAAAATGATCAAACTTTATTTAAAAGCTACGTTTAAGAAGGTAATATTCACACATTCTCTGAATAGTTATGAACAGTAAATAAATCAGGTTTCAAATGTCAAAACCTATCATAGGAGATGATCGGAGATGGAAACACTGGTGAATCAAATTGAATTGAATGGTCTAACTTTTCAATATCGCGAGAGTGGGGACCCTTCTTCACCACCGCTCGTTGCACTTCACGCGTTGGGGAAAAGTGCAGAATCATGGGATCAAGTGGCCGCTGAATTAAAAGGAAAATACCGCGTTTTAGCTTTAGATCAACGGGGGCACGGTGGGAGTGCGAGAACTGATTCATATTCTTTTGAATTGATGTGCGATGACTTGCTTCATTTTGCAAATGCTATGAATTTAGAACAGTTTACTCTAATTGGTCATTCCATGGGGGGAACAGTATCCTATCTTTTCTCGGAAGCATTTCCATCAAGAGTAGAACGGTTAATTGTTGAAGACACTCCTCCTCCTTTTCCGGATAAGCCAATCGAAATTCCTACCAAACCTTCTGATTCCCTGCCGTTTGATTGGCTGGTTGTGCCTTCGATTCTACAGCAACTTAATGAACCCAATCCCGAATGGTGGGCGCGTCTTACTGACATTGTCATGCCGACTCTTATCATAGGTGGTGGATCCAGTCATATTCCTCAAAACAAATTGCAGGAGGTTTCTGAGCTTATTCCGCAATGTGAATTTGTAATGATAGAGGATGCTGGACACTTTGTGCATGATGAAAATTTACCAGCCTACTTGGCTGCCGTTAAAAGTTTTCTTAATTCATAAATTCCGAACGCTCTCACTACATCCTAATTCTTATTAAACAATCTGGCGCAATTCCGATATGAAGGAAATGCGTCTTTTTGCATGAAATCTGCAATTATCTGAACTATGAATAAGAAAAGGTCGATAATATATCAGAAATTAATGTCATGCTTATTTCCGCTTTTATAATGAGATTGATATCAAATAGGGGAGATGTCATTTTGAATAAGCATGGGTTTTATAGTTATATAGTTATCTAAGAAAAGGTCACGATTTCCAAGTTTTGGACAATTGCTGGGTGCTCTTCATGAATAAGAATGGCACCCACTAAAACCGCCCCTGCAAACAAAGAATTATCGTTAGTCTCGACGGGAGAGTTATTTACTTGATGATTTCGTTGTACACAAGTCCTTCATGTAGGTTAATGATTTTCAACCTGCTTGTCTCCTTAACAAAAATGCTCTTGAACTGTGGCTGATCGTTTTCGTCTTTTAATAGAATGATACGTTTGTGAGGATTGTCCTCTACAACTTCGGAATTAAAATTATTAGCATCAGCTACATCATCGAGTGTGTCGGATTCAAGGAGATCATCAATGCCCTCTGTGTCCATTTGAGCTTTTTGGTGAATCATTTCAGTGTCATTCTCTGATACCGGTGCTTTTTTTGGATTTGCGTGCAAAGCGTAACCAACACCTAAGCTTGTTAGAAGTAGTGCACTTGCTGTTGTAAGTACGAATGTTTTCATGTCTTTTCTCTCCTTTGAGTTTCATTTGCTTTTATCTTAAACACGTCAAGTTAAATACCCATGTGAGGAAGATTAGAATTTGATTAGAAAAAAATGGGTTTGCGACTGAGTGCTTCTGATATTATTTCAAGGAGGAAAAGTTGCATAGTGTTCAAGTATTATCATGTGAAGTTGGGCTTAACGAGTTTTACTGTTCCATACCATCAAAAGTAGGAAGTAACCGGTATTCCCAATGTGTTCGACATTCAAATAATTTATAAAACCCCTCTGTTTCATCTTTTGACATATATCCACATTGCTGACGCGCATTATTAAAAACATCTTGTACTTCATTTTCTAATGCCCTATAGTGACTCAAATCTGGCATAACCCCAATCCAACTCTCACTTATGCTGCAATTGCGCCCGATTACTTTACAATTTATGCTCCTAAATCAGATAACCATTTACGAAGTTTAGCTTTAGGATAATAAATTTTATTATTTATAGAGACGTGTGGTATGTCTGGATATTCTTGAATCAAGCTCTTCGCATCTTCTTTAGAAATACCCATAAAGTAGTGGACCTCATTTTCCTTAATTAATTCGTGTTCATCGTCTTCGCTAAAGAGTTCGCTGAGACTATCTTTAGCATCCGGGTTATTAAAGTTTTTAAGCCCATTCCCTATAAAATACCCTGCAGCAGCAATACCTAATGCAAGCCAAATTGAATCAAATTCCATATTAATCCCCCATATCTGATCATAATTTATCTAAATAACTAGTAAGACAGTTACAGTATAAAAATAATGAGTAAAAGACCTATTGATGTCCAAACAAATGAATAACCGATCTTATGTTCATTGGATATAGTATTCTTTTTTACTTTATGTATAACTGCTAAAACAGTCATATTGATAACAAATAACATGTAATAAATTACTACATATATAAGCCATCGATTGCTCTGTGTTACCTCGCTTAGTGGGCCCGTCAAAAACAGAATCATAACAATAACCAAAGACATAAAAACGATTACCGGCATAACTATATACATTTTATCCCATAATCGATGCTTTAGGAATGTGTCACTTTTTTTCACTTGAAAGTACATGAAAAGACTAAGTGAACCAATTATTATGACTAAAATTAAAGCAGTCATCAACGGTGGTATGTTTATGACATTGGTTGAAGAAGCGGGTACGCCTATATCTTTCTTAAATATATCTGCTATTAAACCTAGAACGACCAGTAGAGCAATTATAATACCTTGAAATAAAGTCCAGCTTGAAAAAAATATAAACCATCACTCCCTGCAATATTCAATTCAATGGCCTAATATCTAACGCGAATGCTGATTCTTGTTCCAGAAGAGCGCCCAATTTCGGTACTTATCCAATAGCCAAAACTTATAATGTTTTAGCTCTCAGATCATTGTTTACTTTATAAACAACACTACCAAATGTAAACTTAACAGGGTACAACGAAAGAATAACAGCAATAATTTGGCTGAATGTCTTGGTCCATCCAGTTAGATTTAAACTATCGTTAATCACATAATTAGATAATTGAATAAGTCCATATACAATACAGACCGATACAACAAACGAGAGCAAGATTAAAACTATCTGCGATATCGACATTTTTCTTATCTTTTTTATTTTTTTAATACTGCCGTCACTAATTGAAAAGCAGATAGAAGCCAGTGGAATCGATAACAAGTACCAACTTGAGTAGTGAAATACAAACCAATTAAACCCCATTCCTATAAGCAATATCCAACCGATTATGTTAAATACCTTTTTATTCATTTAATCTTCCACCTCATCGTAAAAATTGAGATGCCGCGTTTTATTGTCACCTCATAATACGGTTTTACTTATGTTTAGGTTTCACTGTTCCACAGCCTGGCCTTTTAAAGAACAGTGGGTTAACAGCATGATTTTATATCTTGTTTCAATTATTATTTTGTTCTGCACCTAGCTCCTGGTTTCTTTCATTAATATTCCCATCTTGGTTTTGCCACAAGCTAGAGTTATTACTTAAATCAATAACAATTAAAAATGCGCCAATAATCATTAAAACAATGCTTAAAATATAAGGAACCCAGCCAGCGATTTCAGACAAAACAGTAGCTATCAGACCGGGTGGATCTCCCCAACCTCCTGAACTAGGTATGTATAAATCTATTGCGAGATGCATGATACCGAATAAAACGGTACCCGCCATAAATAAAACATATCCTAAATTTCTTAATTTTTTTCTCATATCCCACCCTCACTAACATTAATAATTATGCTATTAACTGGCCTATCTCTTTGTTAGCGTCCAATTGTAGCGTGCCTATCATGGCCACATACATTTGAAGCAGTCAAGACTTTTTGCTAATATCCTCTAGTAAACGAATGATTCTTTGGTTTTGTCTAGCGCCTAACTCGCTGTTCTTTTTAATTTGATATATCCATACTAAAAAGAAGATGACAGCGAGTGGTATTCCGATATAGAAAAACAAAGGAACAAATAATAGTAAGAATTCCACGTTCTTCTCTCCTTTCCGATTTTTAAAATTACCAAGAAAAAATTTTAGCTAGTAGAGACATTACAAGCCAGATAACGAGACCGACTGAAATAAAAAGAAGAAATATCTTAAAAGCATCTAGTGCAGAGGAAACTGTAAACCAACCACTTAACAATAGTATTGGATAAACTGTTATCAACATGATTAAAAAATGAACACCACTTTGCTTGGCGAAACTCCAATGGTCAATAGTATAAATAACTATTGCTGCACCGACAAAAAAGCGATTAAACTGGGCACAAATGTTCCTCTGGCATCAGAATACTTACCTTGAAAATATAATGATAAAGCAATACCGCCCATAATAATGAAAGGTATTCACCCTCTTAAAAGAGCTTTTGCAATAAGCATGTTTTAACCTACTTTCAAAAGTATCTTACAGATGATTGCCTGCTTGCGATATGAGTCCAATCACTTATGGTGCAATAAAGTTCGATTGTTTAAATCGTTTTTCAGTCACTATCTAAATCATTATCGAGGAATGATTTGTTTTCCTCTTTAACATTGTATTTCTTCTCGATAAATTGACCAACGAGAGACTTGTTAATTCCATCCTTTACTGCTGTATAAATCACGAAGTATAGAATAACTAAACCTATAATCCAAAGCACGATAGTACCAATAAATGAACCTTCCATTATTTATCCCTCCCATCTCTATTAAGCAAAATGGACCAAATATGAAGACCACTTTTATTCAAGAATGGCGCCCGATTACCGCATTACTCATAAATAAATGCTATTTTAAAGCAACTATAGCCAATAAGAAAGCAAAGTAAAATATTATGTACGTGAAAGAAATTGTTATCCATATCATGTTAGGATCTATATGTTTGTTATCTTCCACTTTTAGCATAGACCTATAAATATTAAGAGCTAAAATGACACAACTAACTGGGACTAAAAATAGCCCATATGCTCCAAACATTAATATCATATTCATAAACTTTTTTACTCCTCCTCGATTTACTTACCCTATCCCAATATATGATGGTTTAGTTTAAGCGCCATATTGCTTAAGCTGAATTAAATCTGTTCTCAAAACATTGCTCACAATAAATATCTCCATCAGTAGTTTTAACCCAATTTTTGATAATCGCGTCTGTTGCCCCAACA
Organism: Oceanobacillus sp. GQ8; assembly: GCF_059758495.1. Taxonomy (NCBI): domain Bacteria; kingdom Bacillati; phylum Bacillota; class Bacilli; order Caryophanales; family Bacillaceae; genus Oceanobacillus; species Oceanobacillus sp. GQ8. Next base: position 24,532 of record NZ_JCAXEV010000003.1, read on the forward strand.
CGGTATTTTGTAGGAGATTTCGCTAATATTGCCATAAACTCACCTGGTTTTATTTCTCTGCCACAGGCATCGCACTTCATAAAATCACTCCTGTTATTTTTTCTAACATAGCATTAATCAACATAATAGTAAGACTTAACTACGCCAGTTAACATATGACTTAAAATTGTCTTACTTCATTTTCTTAAAAATCCCAAAACATAACAGAATAAGTCCTGCGATAAATATCAAAGGGAATATATAGAACATCAGCATTGTTGCCCAAGGATTTCTCACGATTAAAGAGTAGGTTAGACCAATCGAATAGGCTAACGGTAAGGAAATTGGTACCATAATAAAAATTCCCCATATCTTGAATTTGCTTTTCTTTGATCTACTCATACTGAAAATATAAGCAATAGGTAAACTTATCAGGGTAATGAAGTAACCCAAATACAACGGGGAAATCATAATATCCTGTTTTGCAAACGGACCTTCCAAACCTATAATAAATGATTCAAATCTCAACCAGGACACTAAGAAAAACAACAGCAAAACAAAAAGGATGCACAATAAAACTACTTTAAACTTTCTGTTCACAAAAACAACTTCCTTCCCTTATTGGCTCTATGATTTTCCCCTAATGTGTAATGCTATTATTAACGAACCGGAAAGAGCAATCAGAAGAAGCGCCTTAGGTTAATTATATGATGCGTTTTCTAATAAAAAGATCTTATTTATATGTAACATATGTACCGGCAATAAGATCATGAATAGAACGGTTATCCTCGCGCATACCTACCATAAAAGCACTTATAATAAAACAGATTCCAAAAGAAAATAAATAAATTAAATTGCCGACAATCGTTCGAATGAGCATCGTTATTAGTGTCACATTCTCACCATTGGTTTTCATTATGCGAATATGATTTAGACGTTTCCCTATTGTACGGCCCTGCCATATTACGGGTAAGAGGATGGAGTATAATACGCCTAGATAATCGGTAATAAAGTGTTGATCAGACGCAAAAAACTGTCCATAAAATAGTAAGCTTAATAACCAATACCAATGGTACAGACAATAAAGTCAATAAATAATGCTATAAATCTAACTTGAAAACCAGCTGTTTTACCATTTTACCGAGCCTCCTTAAAACTCTAAAGATACTAATAATGGTAACATTTTCTAACTCGAAAAAACATTGTTAACAGAAAAGTAAATATAAGCAAACTTTTACAATAAATTAGCAAGGAGAATTTTCTACTGAACCCTTTTGCTGGAAAAAAGAGTAAGAAGAAATGTACACAGTTATTTGCAATGGTGTTTTAAATGATAATTATGGTGTAAAATGGACTAGTAATGTACTAATCCACTTGGAGGGATTTCATGTTTAAGAATCCATTTAAGAAGAAAAAAGAGCTAGACGAACTATCGTCTTCTAATATTGAGGAAACCAACGAAATTGAAATAGAAGAAGAACTAGTGGATGATTTAAAGGACGAAGCAGAGAAGCTGGATGCTGAAGATATAAGCCAACACGAAGAGCATTTTTCAGAGGAGAAATTTTGGAAGAAGGTACAGAAGTTTTCTAAGAAAGCCGGAACCTCTGTAGTCTATGCTGTGCTATTACTGTACTACACACTTCAGAAGCCAGATGTTCCAATGAAAGTGAAAGCAACCATTGTAGGGGCGTTAGGTTACTTTATTTTACCACTCGATGTTATCCCTGACTTTGCAATTGGTGCAGGATATGCTGATGACTTAAGTGTGGTACTATTCGCTTTAATTCAGGTTGCTATATATGTGGATGATGCAACGAAAAGGAAAGCCAAAGATAAATTAAAAGACTTATTTGGCGAGAATGTAGATACATCAGAGATTGATAGTAAATTAGGTAGAGCATAATAGGGTGAGTCTGTTTCCCGAAGTTTTGGGGAGCGGGCTTTTTATTTTTATATTAAATCACTTCAAAACAATTATCCTCCTTAAAAAAGAATACTTTTCCTTTAAATCAGAGGATTTATTTTAAAGAGAAACAATATCATAATGCAATAGATAATAATAATTTAACTTTTCTGAATAAAGGGAGGAGGGACGGTCTCAACTTATTTAGTTAAAAGTAAAGAGGAGGAACTTTCAAATGAGTAAATCTAAAGCGCTTACATTAGTGTCGGTCTTATTTATGATCTTGTACTTTGCATTCAGCTTTAATTCTCAGCCAGTTACATATGCTGAGGAAATTAAGCCGGATTTCCCTGTGTTTAAATTTGAAGATGTAGTGATTGATCCAGATGATATGGATTATAATCCAACGAATGAATATGATTTTCCTACCGTTATTAAGGCCCATGAATATTTTGAAAATCCATTAGGTAAGTATTATATGTACTATGGCCCCCATGATAGCCCTGGTGGAATTAGTCTAGCATATGCGGACTCTTTAGAAGGACCATGGACGGAATATGACAGTAATCCAATAGTAAGTAAGCAATGGGAGCCACATTACGCTGTATCACATGTTGCTTCTGCACATCCAATATGGAATGAGGAAGAGGGTAAACTATTCCTTTATTTCCATGGAGAGAACACTACAACACGCTTGGCAACATCTGAAGATGGTATTCACTTTGAATATGAAAAAGAAGTAGTAACGACAGCAGATTTTAATGATATAAGTGAAGCATCTTATGCAAGAGTATTTGAATACACGATTCCTGATAAGCAAAATAAATATATCATGTTGTTGATGGGAAATAATAATGGAAATCGAAAAATATATCTAGCTTGGTCTGATGATGGTCGAGAATGGGAGACCCAAAGGGACCCTATTATTTCCCCTACAGCAAATGGTGAGATAGACCATAAAGGAAATCTTTCAGGTGGATATTATTTTCCATGGAATGGTAAGCACTATGTAACCGTTCATGCAAGTTCAGGGAATCAGTATTTTGTTGAGGTAGGGGAAAATTTCGACCAAGAAATACACCATGGTGCCTACTATGAATCTACGGATGCCTACCCGGAATACGGAAGAGCTGCTTCTCGTTCTTATATTCAAGAAGGTGACACAATCTATATGTTTTATGAAGTTGGCCAAAGAGGAAGCACGAAAATCGCTCTCGCTAAGTCTGTCCCAAAAGATGAGCTAGAAAACTTAGGTACGGTTACTATTTCGACCGAATCTACAACATTGCTAGCAGGAAGTACAATTCCATTGGAACTTGATTTGAAGTTAAATAATGGAGAAGTGATAAATGCTGATAATGTAAAAATAGAATATTTCTCATCAGATCCAGATACCGCAACAATTATTGATGGAGAAATTTATGGTTTTCAGGAAGGAAATACGGATATATGGGTGCGAGCTACTTTGAATGGGATTACAGTTGAATCGAAAAAGTTAGTTATTCATGTAATAGATGATGACTTTGCGTGGAATATCATCGATGATGACTTATCAAATTTTGAAAATGGTTGGGCCATAACAAAAGGGGGAAATACGACAGGTACTATCACACAGAATGAAGGATTTGTTACCATCCAAGAGGATAGATTTGGCACAAATGGTACGTATCACTATCTAACTAAAACGAACTTTTCCATACCAACTGATTCGTTTACTTTTGAAGTGCGTGCCAAAGTGAATGCGGTTAGTACTGGAAATGAATTTTCTATCCGTAATAATGGACGTATTTATCCACTATTTGTATCTTATGACGGGGATGCTGGTCTGGTGAAAAATAGAATTTCCAATCCTACTGAATCTATTACGCTTGATACAGACGAATACCATACGTATCGAGTGATTGTACACACTGATTCAACATATGATGTTTTGGTAGATGGAGAATATACGTGGAGCGGAACTTCTAGGACAGATAGTAGTTCAAACTTAATTAAAATAGGTGCCGATTCACCTGCCACTGCTAATATGGATCTGGATTATATCAAGTTAGGAACAGGTGCATTATTACCAAAGGGTGATGTTACGAATCTACGTGAGGCATTAGATTTCTATCGTAATAGTGGTGATCTACAATTTCCACTTTATCAATTATTAAGTAATAAAGTGAAGCACTTTGAACACCACTTTAATAAGGGACATGGTCGACAAGCGGTCAAACATTTAAATGATTTTATCAAGCATTTAGAAAATAAAGGATTAGCTAAGTTTGTGTCTGAAAGGGCAAAGATAGAATTGATAGAGGACGTGGATCGTATTCTTCATTCGTTTGAGTAATAAGACCGGAACCTTCTAAATAATAAGTTTAGAAGGTTTCTTGTTGATTCCAACAAAGTAAAGTTGTAATATCATGATTATTTAATATATTCTAAATAAGTATATAAAATCAAGTTCAAAGGAATGTACCTATATGTCAATCAAAACGAAAGTAATCATGTTATTCCTAGCAGTTATATTAGTTCCATTAAATTTACTTGGCATGATGACGTACCACGAGTATTCAAATACACTGGAAGATCAAACATATACATACTCGGTACAAATAAGTGACCAAGTCAATCAAAATATTAATCAACTAATTGAAGAGTTACATCGTATGGCAATGTTACCCCTTTATGACGATGATGTACTAGAAATACTAAAAAAGCATGAAGCAAATGAAAGCTACTACTATCCGAGCCATGATGAAATAGATAAGATACGTTCCTTTATATCTACATTGGTTTACGACCGAAATGAAATAAGCGGAATACAAATCATTACGAATAACAATAGTATATTTAGTAACTTAGGAGCATCTCGTATACAAACTCGCTACCATAACTTACAGCAGGATAGGTGGTATAAAAAAATACAAGAAGCTGACGGGAAATCTATTCTAATTTCTACTCATACCCCCTCCTATTTTTTTAACCAGCACGAGCAAGTTTTTTCTGTTGGCAAAGTAATACGTGATTTAGAAACATTTGAACATATAGGGATGATCAAAATTGATATTAGCCTTGAGTACATAAAAGAACTGTTAGATGAAACACACTTTTCTGAAAACGCTTTAGTGTTATTAGTAGACAAGGACCAAAATTTCATTTTTCAACAAATGCAAAATTCGGATGATGGTACAAGTACGAACGACTTAATAATTAATAATAATAAGGTACATTCATTTCAAGACAATAGAAGATTTAAAGAAGAATTTAATGAAATCCTAGACAAGGTTGAGCATAGTGATCGATCCAGAGAGATTATTACTTATAATGAAAAAAACTATTTACCTATCATACGAAATACCAAAGACTCGGAAATACAGTCTGCTGTATTAATACCAGAAGAAGAAGTATTAGAAGCATCAAGGAGCCATCGTGTTCTTACAATAATCTTAATTGGAATTTGTATGATTATCACATTTATTTTAGCAATACTTGTTACACAAAAGATAACCGGACCAATCTATCGTTTGAGAGATAAAATGATCTTCGCTGAAAATGGGGATTTTAACCAGAGGGTGGAGACCAAGGCGAAGGACGAAATTGGTGAACTTTCTAATGGCTTTAATCGGATGATGGAGAAAATAAACCAGTTGATACATCAAGTCTATCAAACAGAACTTCGTGAAAAAGATGCAGAGATTAAAGCGTTACAGAGTCAAATTAATCCTCATTTTATATACAATACATTGGAATCTATTAATATGATGGCAATTATTAATGGGAAATATGAAATATCTGATATGGTTTCCTCACTTGGAAAACTGATTCGCTATACAGTGGACCAAAAAACAAGTCTAATTAAGATTAAAGAAGAGCTTGATTTTGTACAATCTTATGTGAAAATCCAGCAACAGCGGTATGAAGATCGATTGGAAATTTTCTTAGAGTTCCCTGCAGATATAAGTGAAGCCTTGATTCCTAAGCTAACATTGCAGCCAATCATAGAAAATGCAATTGTACACGGTTTAGATACGGGAACTATTTATGGAAACATAACGGTTAGTGGGTGGAGGGACGCTCAAGATTTATATATTCAAGTTAGAGATAATGGTAAAGGGATTTCTCCTGAAGTTCAAAGTAAATTAGTTCAAAAGTTAAATGGAATGAATATTCATGAAGCAAATCCTAAGCATACAGGTATAGCACTTAAAAACATTCATGAGCGAATACAACTATTATTCGGTGAAGAGTATGGACTAAGCGTCACAAGTCAAATGAATGTCGGGACAGATGTAGTTGTAAGACTACCATATAGGTTAAACGAAGCAGAGGGGGAGAGAGATGTATAAAGTTTTAGTAGTGGAAGATGAAAAGATTATTAGACAAGGAATTAACGTGTTAATACGTGATTTAACTAAGGGGTTTTTGGTTGCGGGGGAAGCAAGTGATGGGAAGCGAGCACTCGAAATCCTCCATCATAGTACCCCGGACGTTTTAATTACTGATATTCGGATGCCAGAAATGGACGGGATGAGTTTAATCGATAAAGCTAGAACCCTTTATCCAAACCTATACATTATTATCATAAGTGGGTATGACGATTTTGAGTACGCAAAAAAAGCTATTCGTAATGGTGTTCATAATTATCTACTTAAGCCCATTAATCGAGCAGAATTTGTGAAAACGATGGAAAGTGTTGAACAGGAATTAAATCAGAATTCGTTCGATCAACTAGGCAATGTCCACCAAAGTGATCATCCTATCATTTCAAAAATAAGTATGTACATCGTGAAGAATCTTGATCAAGAGGTATCATTAGAAACTGTAGCAGAAATTGTAAACCTTCACCCTAGTTATTTTAGTCAATGGTTTAAAGAGGAAACAGGAATTAACTTCTCGGAATTTGTTACAACTATCCGAATGAATAAAGCGAAACAGCTACTTAGAGATACGGAGCTAAAAGTATATGAAATAGCTCAATTATCCGGATATCAAAGTGAAAAGCATTTTATGAAGATATTTAAAAAGAATACTAAAAAAACACCTTCAGAATACAGGCGGAATCCCCTTTCAAATTAAATCTTTATAAAAGATACTAAATATTAAATATAGTGTATTTTTTATCATCTATAGCTTATTTATAATTGGTTTTGACAATACAAACCAAGGGGGGATTTCTATTGAGAAAGCTTTTGTTTTTATTTTTTTGCAGTATGTTGTTAGCGCTTACAGCATGTGGCGATGATAAGACATCGAGTAATGAGGATGAAACGATTGAGTTATCTTTTGCATTGTGGGGTAATGATGATCACATTGCTGTATACGAGGATTTGTTAGATGAATATTACGAAGAACACCCAAATGTAAAGGTCACCTTTGAAACAACACCTTTTGCAGATTATCAACAGAAGATGACGGTTCTAGCAGCAGGTCAGGAATTAGCTGATATTGGATGGGCAGCGGAACGGATGGTCCCACAGTTTATTAATAATAGCATCTTGAAAGATTTATCATCATTAAAAGATGCAGAAGAGTTCGATTATGACGATATCATTCCAGGTACGTTAACCCAATATGAGGCAGACGGAAATCTATATGGTATCCCTTTCTCAACACCTCCGCACATCGTTTTTTATAATAAAACACTATTTGAAGATAAAGGTTTAGAGACTCCAACGGAACTGGCGGAAAAGGGAGAATGGAATTGGGATAAATTTGAAGAGGTTGCTAAGGAGATTGCTGAAGGTGATGGAGTATATGGAGCAAACCTATTCCGTGAATGGAATTATTGGCAGAATTTATTAGCACATACATGGTCATATGGTGGTGACTTATTTAATGAAGAAGTGACTGAATTCACATGGGATTCAGATGCAGGTGTGGAAACATTAAGCATGCTAGAAAGAATGATGTTTGAAGATGAATCACATCCAAAGGCTGGAGATCAAGTTGCCTTTGAAGCAGGAAACGTTGGAATGTTTTTCGATGTGTATAGTTACACGTCAACTGCAAGAGAAATTGAAGATTTTGAATGGGACATCGCACCTGTACCAGCTGGTCCTGAAGGGAGTTTCCCGTTAATGGGGCAGGCAGGTTATGTCATGTTTGAGGGGACAGAGCATCCCGAAGAAGCTAAAGATCTAATTGAATTTTTTGCAAGTAAAGAAGGTATGACTGCAACATCTACTTACTTTGCACCACCTCGAAATTCTGTGCTGAATTCAGATGAATTTATTGAACAACCAGGGAACCCATCTAGAGAGAGTATGGAATTAGCGATTCTTAATCCAAGTGATAATGCGCGTGTTATGCCTATTCATCAGGAATGGCAAAATATTGATAATGAGATTCTATATGGGCTAGATCAATTATTTGGACAGACAGCTGATCCTAAATCGATATTAGAAGAAATGAGAACACGTATGGAAGAACATTTATCTAAATAAAATTTCTCCCTATCTCGCGAGGGGTAGGGGGATGTTAAGCGCAGTTTGGAAGAGGTGAAAGAATGAGTGAAGAAAATAAAAAGAAAGCAAAAGTATCAGCAAATAAGCCTTTTCGTTTAACTAGTGATACGATCTCTGGTTGGCTTTTTATTAGTCCTATGTTTATAGGCTTTTCTTTATTTATGTTTGGGCCAATCTTATTTGCATTATATATGAGTTTAACGGATTGGCCATTACTGGGTGAAGCAAGTTTTATCGGATTAGATAACTATCAATCTATTATAAATGATGATGAATTTGGGCAAGTATTTAAAAACACCTTAGTATTTACAGGTGGGTTAGTACCCCTAAATATATTGTTAGCATTAGGATTAGCTCTATTATTAAATAAAAAACTAGCTGGAATTGGTTTTTTTCGAACAACCATTTTTGTTCCAGTCGTAACGTCATTAGTGGTTTGGGCAATCGTTTGGAAGTACATGTTTGCTACCGATTATGGTTTTGTTAATCAGATTATTGAGATGTTCGGTGGCGAGGGGAAGAACTGGTTATTCAATAAAGATCTCGCAATGCCTGTCGTTATTGTAACAAGTGTATTGAAAAATGTTGGGTTGAATATGATTTTATTCTTAGCAGGTTTACAATTAGTACCGCATAATTTATATGAAGCTGCTCGAATTGATGGTGCTAATCGATTGAGCCAGTTTAAAAACATAACACTTCCAATTATTACTCCCACCATCTTTTTAACCACGATCATCACGATCATCGGTGCCATGAAGATCTTTACACAAATTTACGTTATGACACGTGGTGGTCCTGAAAACAGTACCAAAGTGTTAGTCTATTACATTTGGGAAAAGGCTTTCCAATTATTTGATTTAGGATATGCTTCAGCGGCAGCCTTTATCTTATTCTTTATTATTTTGATTTTCACGTTGATTCAATGGCAACTGAGAAAGAGGTGGGTATACAATGAAGACTAGTTTTTGGGGAATACTCCCGAAATATATTCTGCTAATTTCAATTGCAGTCATCATGCTTATGCCATTTCTATGGATGCTATCCACGTCGTTGAAAGATCCGACCCAAATTTTTACTTTTCCTCCTGAGTTTATACCAAGTTCAATAAATGTCGAAAGTTACATCACGGTATTAACGGATACGTATTTTCTTCGGCAATTATTTAACAGCATTTATATAGGTGTAGCAGTCACCATAGGAACTTTGTTACTAGCTTCGATGGCAGGCTATGCGTTTGCTCGTATCAATTTTCCTGGTAACAATTTAATCTTTATTTTATTTTTAAGTGTCATGATGATACCAGCAGAGGTTACGATTATTCCGTTATTTTTATTTATGCGTGACCTAGGTTTCATTGATTCACATCTTCCATTAATATTAATCCCAATTTTCGGTTCTGGAGGAGCATTCGCAGTATTTGTGATGAGACAATTTTTTAAACAGATACCGAAAGATTTAGAAGAAGCAGCGCGAATTGATGGTTGTTCGAGGTGGCGGATCTTTTGGCAAATTATGCTTCCTTTATCTAAACCAGCTTTAGCTACCGTAACAATCTTTACATTTCTCACTAGTTGGGACGAATTTTTACAGCCTTTGATTTTTATAAAATCTCAGGAATTAATGACCTTACCACTTGGGCTTTCATTATTTACAGATGAAGCAGGTACAGCATGGGATCTACTTATGAGTGCTTCTGTATTAGCTACTCTACCTGTATTAATTGTTTTCTTCTTTGCTCAGAAACAATTTATTGAAAGTCTAGCGATGAGTGGATCGAAGGAATAATCATGGAGAGGAGTTTTACTATGAAGACGATTAATGAAGCAGCGAAAACATTACCAATTCGAACAGAAGCAGAGGTGGTAGTTTGTGGGGGTGGTCCAGCTGGAATTGGAGCGGCTTTAAGTGCAGCAAGGACAGGCGCAGAAACGATTCTAATTGAACACCATGCATTCCTTGGTGGCATGGGAACAGCTGGTATGGTAACATCTTTTGCTTATGGATACCATGATAAAAAACGATTTATTATCGGTGGAATTTTTAAAGAAATACGGGAAAAATTATATGAACGAAATGGTTTGATTAAGACGGCGAGAAAGGGATGGGAACCGTTTAATCCGGAGATTTACAAAATGTTAGCATTCGAACTCCTTCAGAAAGCAGGTGTCGAAATTTTATGTCACACATCGATAGTAGATGCTGTTACTAATGAAGGGAAAGTTGAAGCAATCATTATTGAAAGTAAGGCTGGAAGGGAAGCAATCGTTGCAGAACAATTTATTGATGCTACTGGTGATGGAGATTTAGCAGCACGGGCAGGAGCAGAATATAAAATTGGAAGAGATAAAGACGGAGGAACACAGCCATCTTCACTCATGTATATGCTTGGAAACGTGAATATTCATGAAGTGGGTAAAAAGCTTCATGAAGAAGGTAAAAGGGGATACTGGGAAGCTGAAGACGGTAGATTCTTTTTAAACGCTACAGGTTTTCAGGAAGAGATTATTGAAGCGAAAAAGAAAGGCTATCTTACGAAAGTAAATCGTGACCATGTTGCTTCTATTTTTACTGTACCGTGGCTTGATGATGTAGTTGGTGTTAATTTTGTTCGAATTCAAGGAAAAAATGCTTTGGATCCAAAGGAATTGACAGAGGCAGAAATTTTAGGGCGAGAGCAGGCCCTTGATGGTATTGAGTTCTTGAAGAAATTTGTTCCAGGATTTGAAAATGCACAACTTGTTACCACAGCACCTCAACTTGGAATTCGTGAAACGAGAAGAATCATGGGTGATTACGTAATCAATCAAGAAGATATTGTTGAGGAAAGACAGTTTGATGATGTGATTGCTCAATCATGTTATATGATTGATATTCATTCTCCTGATTCGGATAAGACAGAGATTTATAAATTACCAAAGGGTACACATTATGATATTCCATATCGTAGTTTGGTGCCTGTGGGGCTAGATAATTTATTATTGGCCGGAAGATGTATATCTGCTACACATGAAGCTTTGGGATCGTTTAGAGTGCAAGCTATATGTTTGGCATTAGGTGAAGCTGCAGGTACAGCAGCAGCATTATCAACGAAAGAGAAGTGTAAACCAAGAGATCTGTCTGTGCAACTTTTACAGGATACGTTAAGGGGTAATGATGCAATACTAAGTTAATAGGATGATATTCGACCTGTGAACAGTGGAGCAATTGTTCACAGGTTAAGTTTATTTTTGAGTAATCTTATATTTCCAGTTAAAGAACTAGTTGATGATATAAAGGACGAAGCAGAAAAGCTGGATGCTGAAGATATAAATCAACACGAAGAGCGTTTTTCTAAGAAAGCCGGAACATCAGTAGTTTACGCTGTGCTGTTACTTTACTACACACTTCAGAAGCCAGATGTGCCAATGAAAGTGAAAGCAACCATTTAGTTGCCTATGCTTGACATGCAACTATAAGGTTGCTTATACTAGGGACATGAATTGGGACAAAGATGTGGTATTCAAAGCACTTAGTGACGCTACACGGAGACTTATATTAGACGAGTTAGCCGAGCGCAATGAGTTAACGTTGTATGAACTGACAACACGACTAATCATGAAGCATGACCTTTCCATCTCACGACAAGCGATAGCCAAGCACCTTGCAGTACTCGAGGATGCTGCGCTCGTTGAATCGAAAAGAAAGGGGAAATATCGAGTACTTATTTTCAACAACGCACCACTTAAAGACCTGCTGAAAGGCTGGGTAGAGTAGTACGTTTTAGGAACCAACAAAATAAGGGAGGAACCCATTATGAAAATTATTGTGAATAGTATATTTGTAGAAGACCAAGACAGGGCATTAGATTTTTATTCCGAAACGTTAGGATTTGTAAAAAAGCATGATGTTCCAACAGGAGAACATAGATGGATTACACTTGTATCTCAAGATGAACAAGACGGAACAGAGCTTTTACTTGAGCCGAATGAACACCCAGCCGCAAAAGATTATCAACAGCGGTTATTTGCTGAAGGTATTCCTGTAACCATGTTTGGGGTTGCAGATATTCATGATGAGTATAAACAGCTAGTGGAAAAAGGCGTGCAGTTTACGATGGAACCGACAGAAATGGGCAATGTCACGATCGCTGTTTTCGATGATACGTGTGGGAACTTGATCCAGATCATCCAGCAGTAATATACACTAATTGATGAAAACTACGTAGAAAATGAGGTGAGATAATATGGATAGTCAAATGGAGTTGGAATTCGAAAAATCGAAATCAGGCGATAAAGAGGAACGTTATGAAGCATATCAAACTATTTTAGAGGCAACGGACCAAAAAGTTGATTGGGCATATGAGGTATGGGACCAACTAGTAGAGGACTTAACCCATAAAGATAATCATCAACGCTCTCGTGCAGCGCAATATTTAGCCAACCTAGCTAAAAGCGATCCAGAGATGAGAATGATGAATGATTTCCCTATGTTATGGGAGGTAACGAAGGATGAAAAGTTTGTGACAGCTAGACATAGCCTTCAATCGATTTGGAAGGTCGGGATAGCTGGTACACCGCAAAAGGAAAGGCTAATGGAATATATGGTGGAGCGGTTTAAAGGAACAGATGAAAAAAATTATACGTTAATTCGAAACGACATCCTGCAAAACATGCGTAATTTATATGACCATTATAATGAGGAGTCTATTAAACAGACAGCTTTAGATTTGATTGAGACAGTTGAAGACAAAAAGTACAAGAAGAAGTATATGGGGATATGGAAGTAGTACAAACCATAGCAAGGGTTTGCTGGAGATAAGGTGTCTTCAGCTTTTTTTGTGTTTGAAAATGTTATACAAAAGGCGCCTTCTTGTTAACGAAGGACGCCTGATTGCAATCTTTTTATAAATTTTTTAACATGGAATATTTTTGATACGCTTTGTAGCAACTACTACCCAAAACAATAGCCATAAGAGCAGGAAGCAATTTCAAAAGGACGAAGGGCGTTTCAAATAAAAGTGCTTTCCAAAATAATGAACCTTCCATACTCCAAAGACCTTCATGGTATAAAGTCGAATCGCTGTAGAGCATAAATGAATAGGCCAAACACATCATACCCAACCATAATGAATAATTCATTAACCTTTTGTAATAGCTAGCCCTGGATTGGCGATCCGAAAAGATTTCATTCTGGCCATCGTCTTCTTTTTGCCAACGCTGTATTCCACTAAGCCGGGAGCCTCTTATATGGATCCAACCGAAATCTTCATATATTCCTTTGTATTCCGCGAACTTCTGTTTAGATAAGTAATCTTGATAATCAAGTCGCATCACATATTGCTTATCCGTTTTTTCGAAAGTGTAGATCCCTAATCCACTAATACTGGTACAGCGATAGCCTTTTTGTAATTGTTCCGCCAACCATTGCTCTTCTTTTTCAATGCTAAAGAATAGTTTAAACCTCTTCATTTGCTTCCCTTCCTTCATACAAAGATAAAATATGCAAAAGTCTTTCTTGTTCCGATTTCAAAACGGCGCTTCCTTCTGTCGTGATCCTATACGTTTTCTTTCGACCTGAATTTTCCACAGGTTCAATCCAACCATGTTTATTCAAGTTCTCAATCGCTCCATATAATGTACCAGCCGCTAAAATAACGGAGCCATTACTCATTTTTTCTATCTTCTGCATTACAGCATAGCCGTGAAGTGGCTCACGTAGAGCTAATAAAATATAATGCATGGTTTCAGACAACGGCAATAACTTATGTTTCATATTCTCACCTACTATTCAGTTTAACTATACATTTCAACTTAATAATAATGTAATACAGTTCAACTGAATAGTCAACAGAAGTTTTATAATAAGTTGGGTAGAGCACGAATTTATGGGCTGTGCGGGCTTGCAAAAACCACGCCATAAATACCAAGAGAGAAATGATAAGTGTGGGTTATGCCATATTCTGAAACGACTTCCCTAGTCATGAATTGATTTTCGAAACTATTGATTGCAAGGCTTATAATAACGGTAGGATAATCACAGGCCGCGTTTTATCTTTTAGAACATCTTTTATGGTCCACTTGTTCATCCCTTATGTACTCCCTTTTATTCTTTTCTTCGGACATTATTTTGCCATAGTATAGTTTAATTTTGATTTTTGTTTTTGAATCTGCAAAGGTCGAAATACTCGAAATCAATGATTCTTAACCTTCTGGTATGATTTAAATAAGAAGATATATGATGTTGGGAGTTTAGTCACTTAAATTAACGGGACAGTTTAGTTAAAGAAGACCTTATGTTTAATACTAAAGATTCTAAGTCACTATCTTTTTGCTGTTTTTTTCCCAGCAATGAAATTACTGTATAAAACCCCAACCAATATTTTTAAGTTTAGAATGAAGCTATTTATAGTTGAGATTCAGTTTATATTGTCTTGATATAATTCTATTAAATGAAAATGAAATAAATAAGTAATGAAGTACATTGAAAGAATTGTCTTCAAGAATTGGATGAGTTTCAACAGGTATTCAATATCCTTATTGAGCATTCCCGAAAGTCGGAATTTTAATGACTAACAAGGAAACAAGAATAGAGGATCAATAGTTCAGCATATGCATAGAAAAAGAGGTGGATTTAAAGATAAATAATAATAATAAAGCTATTACTAAGATTCTCATTCAATAGATTAAATAAAAAGTGGAGGAATTTACAATGGAGATAAAATGGAGTATTCGACTTATTAGATTTGCTGCTATATTTGGTTTTATAGGTACTTTTATCGGTTCGCAAATGGCTGGGGAAATGGATTATTCTATGAGACCTATTCATGCCCATATCTTACTTGTTGGATGGCTGTCAGTTTTCGCATGGGGGATATTCTACAGAGTATATAGAATAAAAATAAAGAAGCTTGTTTCTATTCACAGTACGTTAGGCATGCTAGGGGCATTAGGGTTAACAATTGGCATGTGGTTTTATATGATTAACCCATTTAATTTCAATGATACCTTAGTAACCGTCTTATTTATAGTTGGAGGTTCATTGTTGCTCCTGGCGTTTTTATTGTTTGTCATCGTAACTTATTTTATAGAAAAATAGAGTTATAATAATCAAACGAAGCAACTATTGTTAATAGAAAAAGGAACTTACATCATTTGTAAGTTCCTTTTTTGTCTAATTAGCTGTCCTTACTTATACAATCACTTTCTCCCATTTAACGAGGGATTTTCACCTTAAAGGTGCTTCCTACTCCTAATGTACTTTCTACTTCTATTTTCCCTTCGTGAAGGGCAACAATCTGCTGAACGATTGAGAGGCCCAGCCCTGTACCTTCTTTTGATCGTGAAGAGTCGATACGATAAAAACGTTCAAACACGTCTGCAATTTGTTCGGCTTCAATGCCGATACCAGAGTCATCAAAGGATACTACTGTCCCGAGATTATCCTGTGTTAGCTCAATCCCTATACTTCCGGAAGGCTTGTTATACTTGATAGCATTAGTCAAAAGGTTATCCCATACATTTTCTAATAGTTCTTTATCCCCATTAATTTCCAATGGAGGAAGCTGATAAGCGATGTCTATGTCTTTCTCTTCAAACTTCCATCGGTATTTCCGAATCAACGTCCTGAGTTGTTCATCCAACCGATATGTTTGACGTTTGAAAGGAAAGGAGGATTGATCGAGAGAAGTTAGTAACAAGAGTTGCTTAGTTAGGCTTGATAACCTTCCTGCTTCTTTATCAAGCACCTCTGCATACTCCCTTCTTTCACGATCTGATAAGCTCTCTTGACCCAATAGTTTGGCATATCCTTGAATATTCATTAAGGGAGATTGAAAATCATGTGAAACATTACTAATAAAGGCTCTCCTTGAAAGGTCATTATGTTGGAGCTGCTTTTGCATAGTGTTAAAACTCTCCGTCAGTTGTCCAATTTCATCTTTTCGTCTGACTTGAACTTCATACTCAAAGTTTTCTTTTGCTATTTGTTTTGTTGCCTCCGTCAGTTCCGCGAGTGGTTTAGTTAACTGTTTAGCAAGCCAAAGCATTCCAAGAATGTTAATCATGGCTATGACAGCGATAAACCCGATGATGACGGTATGAATGTCCGATGAAAAGAGCTTAGCATCCGAACGCATAAACAGTCCGTAGTTTTTCCCGTTCCATTCAAGAGGAACACCGACCGTATTCCTTAGATCGTTGGAGAAATGACTCATAAACCAAAAGTTTGGAAATTCCTCAATCCCGTGATAGATTTTCTGCTGATCTAGAACTTTTTCTGCTTCTTGGGGAACCGTTTGTTTGGTGAACGGTTCCCCATAAGATTTTCCAATGCCTTCTTCATCGAGCAAGTAAACTTGGTATCCCAATTGAGCGACCGACTCTAAGTATTGGTCCATACTCGCAGTCGAAAGATGTGAATTCTCTAGCACATCTGCTGTGTTCTTAGTAATAATCACTTGGTTTTCGTCACTCTTCTCTTTTGTAACGATAATATAGTATAAATTGGCTAAAGATAATCCCAGGAATACGCTGACGACTAAGGTTAGCAATGTGGCAATCGTAAATTGGCGGTAAAGAGTCGTCATTTTACTTCTTCTGCCTTATAGCCGATACCTCGTACAGTCACAATTTGCAAGTTTGTTTCGTAGCGTTTCAGCCTATCTCTAATGCGGTTAATATGGGTGTTTAACGTTCCTTCATTTCCTTCGTGCTCCTCTCCCCACACATGGTCAATCAAAAGATGACGTAAAGTAACTTTATTTAGTCGGGCGGCTAACAAAGAAAGAATTTCAAACTCTTTTAATGGGAAAAGGATCGTGTCCTGTCCCACAATTACTTCGAAATTTTTCCGCTCTATAATAAGATTGCCGGCCTTTATAGAGTCATTCATAGCCCGTTCAAATCTTCGGAGAACAACAGCTACTCTGTATAACAGTTCTTTAGGTTCAAAAGGTTTAACAATATAATCTTCAGTACCTGATAAAAAGCCTTCTTCCTTATCTTCCATTTGACCCTTAGCTGTTAATAAAATTACTGGAATATCTAAGTCTTTTGTGAGCACTCTAGTCAAGGAAAAGCCATCCATCCCAGGCATCATTACGTCGACGATCGCTAAATCGACCACATCGTCCTCGAGTAACTGTAGTGCCTCCACAGCATTATTGGCTCGAAAAACAGTATATCCTTCTTTTGTTAGGTGGATGAAAACAAGTTTTAAAATATAAGGGTCATCATCTACGATTAAAATTTTCATCGGTTAACCTCCTGACAGGAAAGCACGAAGGATAAAACTGTGCTCTCCTTCCGATTTTACTCTTTTTTATCCTTTTCAAAAAACAGGATGAGGGAAGGTAGTAAGAGTCCGCGAACTAAGAATGTATCAATCAAAATGCCTAATGCTACAATAAACCCAAAAATGAACAGATCAGCAATCGGCATGGTCATCAACGCAGCGAACGTAGCAGCGAGAATAATCCCAGCTGAGGATATAACTCCCCCTGTGTTTCGTACCGCAACTTCCAAGGCCTTTTTAACATTATGTTTCTTACGTTCTTCCATGAAGCGGGAAACTAAAATGATATTGTAGTCAATCCCTAGTGCTGTCAGGAAAATAAATGAATATACCGGAACTCGAGTACTGATCGCCTCGTAACCGAAGAATAGATCCACAAGGAAGGTTCCCAGACCGAGCGCAGAAAGATAAGAAACAAGCATAGTAGCCATCATGTAGACTGGCATTTTATAAGACCTGGTTAAGAAGAACAAGAGACCTAAAATTAACACAGTTTCAAGTAGAACGATCATGATAATATCACGGTTATTAATTTCACGTTCATCTAGTAGTTCAGGTGTTTCCCCAGCATAATAGAGATTACCCTCCATTCCAGTTGAAGTCATCAACTCGTTTTCTTGACTGCGTAAATCTCCTATAAAATCAATGGCTTCCTTTGAGTATGGATTTAATGAGAGAACGATTCTGTATTTTGCTGCCCCATCTTCATCGTCAATAAGCTGTACAGATGAAATGTTCTCATTAGATTCAAGTTCTTCGGATAAAGCCTTTGTTTTTTCCTCTGTTATGGATTCCTCACCTAGAGCAAGGAGGGAAATAGGTGCAAGTTCACCTTTATCGTAATTTTCCTCAATGATTTCATAACCTTCACGGGATGGAAGGTCTTCTGGAAAGGACTTGACTGTGTTGAACTCATAATCCAAGTTGAATAAATTCAATGCGGTAACAATCAAGAATAGTAAAACGGAAACTCCAGATATTACTGGCTTTTTGATAACAAATTTAGCTACAGGACCCCAGATACTATTTTTAATTTGCGTCTCTTGTCCATATTTCGGCACCTTTGGCCAGAAAGATTTACGGCCGAACATAGTGAATAACGCAGGAACCAGGGTGATGGATGCCAACATAATAATGAAAATCGCCATTCCAAAGACAGGCGCAAAGTTTTGGTAATCTCTGAACTCAGCAACAAATAATACCAGCATCGCGGCTAACACCGTACCTCCTGCAAAGAAGACAGGTTCACCAGTCGCTCTCATCGCATGTTTCATGGATTCATACTTGCTTTCGTATCGGTAAAGTTCTTCACGGTATCTTGAGAATACAAATAACGAATAATCTATGACAGCCGCAAAGAGAAGAATACTCATAATGGAAGTCGTCGAGTTATTAATTTCAAGTCCAGCTGCTCCCATCAACGCTACGGATTGATTTGTTACCTGGTATACGATCATCGTAGCAAGTATAGGAATGAAGGCCAATAAAGGCGAACGGTAAATGAAGATTAATAAAATGAGAACAATTGCAATGGTCGCTAATAATAACACAAAGTCTGCCCTCTCGAACAACTTTAACGAATCCCCTGCAATACCAGCAGGCCCAGTGATGAAAAATTCGGTATCCGCCATATTAGCGGCTAAATCATTACCAATCTTAGATGCCTTGTCATTAATCTTGGCAAAATCGTCATTTCCTAACCCTTGCTCCAGTGTCATAGGAACCATAAGTGTAGATCTATCATCTGAGACAAATTGTTCTATTGCTTGAGATGGCATTTGAGATATATTAACAATAGTGTCAACACCATCAATATCTTCTGTCAAAATAGCCTCTACAATTACTTGTCCATTGGATATATTGATGGCTCCCTTTTCATTATGGAATACGAGAATCCCTGGAATTCCTTGTTCATTGGGGAAGTACTCATCTAATTTATCCTTAGCGATCATCGATTCAGCGTCATCCGGAAGAGACTGAAAGTCAGTCACTTTATAATCGTTAACACTTGGGCCAGCACTTAAACCAATCATGACAACCAGCCAGACAGCTATGGTCAACCATATTCCTTTTTTTGTTGAAACCCAATCAGTTATCGGGCGTAGCAATTTACTCAATACTTTCACTCCTTTAGGTTTTATCAAAAGTAGATTATCAAATCAATATAAACTTAATATCAACTTTTGATTTCATGGAGGAGTTCCAGATTGAAGAGAAGCAATTAATAATTCACTTAAGTCTAGAGGTATTAATGGTGTTTTTAAGGAGGGTATTCACTGCACTTTCCAGATGGCTGGGAAAAATTTCTGTAATATCCTCTTTTTTCACTAGAGCTTGCATAATATCTGATGTAAAATGACCCATAAGGGAAGACCTCTTTTCTTCGGATTTTGTGTGGTAACTTAATTCTACAAGAAAAGGTCTTCCTTTTTCTATTTATTCATTTACACAAGATATTTTCAGCTGCCGCAAGAAGGATAAGTACCTTTTTTGTAGAAGTTATTAAGCTAAAGCAGCAGTAAAGTAGAAAAAGGTTTTATAGTTTGTGTATGCTAATATATTATTAGAAGATACAATCTTTTGAAAAAATGGAGGGATGCTTTATGAAGAGAAAATTAGGTTTAGTTTTGGGTTTAACAGGGGTTCTTGCCCTATTTATTGGATTTACGGATGTACTAGCAAAAGGACAAGCTGACGATCATAATGGAGATAAAATTAGAGTTGTAACAATAGAAGAACAAGAAGTACGTGAAAATAAGGCAGTTGAAGAAAAAGATCTTAAAACATTTATAACAGTAGAAGAACAAAATAAAGTAGAGAAATTATCAGCTTTTTCAGGATTTGTACAACAAGAAAACGGACAAGGGTTTTATTTTATTAAAGAGAAATAAACGAGGGTAGAACAAAAATCCCCACTGATTGAACTTTCACTTTATAACCAATTAAATATAGGAGAGGTAATGATGAGCAAATCATTTATTGAGCAAGTACATTATATTCGAATCCCTGTTAGAGATTTAAATCAGTCTGCACACTGGTATAGAGATGTATTAGGGCTTCAGTTGTTATCCATCACGGAGGATCCATATGCGATTATAAAAGTAAATGAAGGGCCTTTTTTACTTATCTTAGTTCCTACTGAAGATAACACCTTTGCGCATTTTACGATTAATAATGAATCAGCATTTAGCATTGGTTTTACAAGCCCAGATTTACCTGGTTTTCATCAACACCTTATTGATAATGGTGTTAAGGTGGAAGATATTATAGAAGATAACGAACATGCTTATTTCCACTTTTTTGATCCAAGTGGCAATAAACTTCAAGTACACTGGTAAGAAGAAGGTAGGTAGTTTTAGTAGATTGCTAGGGAATAATAACAAAACATTTAGGGCGTTAACCAATGGAGGGTTTACGCCCTTTTTTGTTGAATTATTGGATAAACGAAGCAGTTAAGTTTAAGAAGGTGTATAAGCCATTTCAACAAGAAGCATATTTTTGATTTATTTGACGTAAATAGCAAGTGAAATGTCGTTCTTTGCTAGTTACACAGCGACATTAAGTTGGTAATCTAATAACTGTTCCACCAGCAAGGCTGGACACAATCAAAACCATTGAATCTATAGAAAGGCTAAAGGAGGGATTTATTAATGACGCCTTATACTCGTATTAAATTCCCGACAGGATTTTGGACAGGATTACGCCAATTAGGAGTCGCTCCCCATGAAGTAGTTCGAAAAGCAGGGCTTCCACTCACTATTATTAATGAAACAGTTGTCAACGCCAGCCAATATTTTTCAATTTGGCAGGCTTATTCCGATCTGATGGATGACATTGCCAAGGGGATTATCAAGCTTGTGAACGGCTTTGAAACTGTTCATTATCCCCCGGCCATACTAGCAGCTTATCACGCTCGTTACTACCGTGATGCACTAACGCGAATGGCTAGGTACAAGCAAATGTGTCCCCCTGAAAATTTACTTATCACCGAGGAAGATGATCATTGTACAATTGAACTGAAATGGTTATATACTGATCAACCTGGCCCTTCGATGCTGATTGGTATCACGCTGGCGTTTCTTCTAGAACTAGGGCGCAGAGGGACAGGTGAAATTTTGACGGCAAAGTCCGTAGAATTTTCACATTCAATGGGCGACGTAGACCTACTTGAGAATTACTTCGGCTGTCGTATCAAGACCGGTGGAAATTGTAACAAATTAACGCTCCATAGAAGTGACTTGGACAGTCCCTTTGTTTCGTACAACAAAGAATTGCTGGAGATTTTGGCTCCCGTATTGGATCAATCTTTGGACGAGCAAGTGCGCAGCAACTCAATCACTGAGATGGTTAAGTGGGTCTTGGAACGTAGCCTGACAGGAGGGCGTCCCGACATTCAGACTGTCGCTGGCGAGTTGGGGATGAGCAATCGTACATTGCAGCGACGTCTTACTGATGAAGGAACAAGCTTCAAGCTTCTTTTAACACAAATCCGACATGAGCGGGCACGGGCGTACTTAGCAGACCCCTCGCTCGATATAAGCGAAGTAGCCTTCCTAATTGGATATGAAGACCAAAACTCGTTCTACCGGGCTTTTCGCCATTGGGAAGATGATACTCCTTCAAACTGGCGTACTGAACACTTAGGAAAAACTCACTAAATTGACATGTTAAAACTGTATTTTAAAAAAGTAACCTAATAAAAACTGCTATTTATTAACTTTTATCTTCAAGTGAATTAAAAGGAGAAATGTATGATGGATATGAGATTAAACAATAAAACAGCTTTAGTTACAGGATCAACGAAAGGTATTGGTAAAGCAATTGCCGTTGAACTTGCTAAAGAAGGTGTTAATGTACTAATCAATGGACGAAATGATAAAGAAGTGGAACGAATTGTAAAAGAAATGAAATCAGATTTCCCGACTACCCATCCTCAAAATGCAACGGCCGATATTGTGGATATTCAACAAAGGGAATCTTTATTTAAAACACACCCTAATATTGATATTTTAGTTAATAATATGGGTATTTATGAAATCATGCAATATGATGATGTTGACGATGATGTATGGGAAAAATACTTTCGCACCAATGTTCTTGCAGCAAATGGATTATCTAAATTTTATTTACCTAAAATGTTGAACAATGATTTTGGAAGAATTATTTTTATTGCGAGTGAGGAAGCAGTTATGCCTTCAGGACAAATGCCTCAGTATTGTATGACAAAATCAATGCTATTATCGTTGTCAAAAAGCTTATCTAAATTAACAACAGGAAAAGAAGTCACAGTTAATACGATCATGCCAGGGCCAACACTCTCTGAAAACGTGCATCCAATAATCGAGGGGATATACCCTAATGGAGATATGACTTTTTCAGAAAAAGAGAAAGAATTTATGACTACAAATCTGCCTCAATCGGAAATACAGAGATTTATCAGGCCAACTGAAATAGGCAGGCTAATTACATTCCTGTGTAGTCCTTATGCATCCGCATTTAAAGGGTCTCCAATCCGCATGGATGGCGGAATGGTACCGACTATTTTTTAGCACGCTTCATATATTATGGTTAAAGATCTGAAATAATAATTATCTTTAAGGCGTTAGCCCTTGTTCAACTAACGGATGCGTTAATTCTAGAAGGATTAACGCTGTTTTACGTAGAAGTTATTATATTAAAGGGGCAGTTTAGTTTAAGTAGATAAAAAGGATAAAGGGGACAACATGATGCTAACAGAAAAAGTACATATTGCTGTGCCAACAGCTTTTTATGAAGATGAATCTTTAAATATTCAAGGAACAATAAGCCATATAAGAGACCTGTATAAACAGGGAGTAAAATCTGTTCTTGTCTCTGGAACCACTGGAGAACAGCACAGTCTAAACTTCCAAGAGAAGATTGAAATAATAAACGGTTTAGAATGGGAAGAAGAACTTATTAGTAATATGAAAATTATATTTGGGGTGGCTTCAATTAGACAGAAAGAAGCAGAGGAATTAGCAGAAAAGATTCGTCACACAAAAATATCAGGTATTATGCTTGGGTATCCACCGTATGTTATACCGACACAAGAAGAAGCATTCGTTTATACCAAGAAGATTATTGATCTTAGTAATAAACCTACAATTTTATATAACAATCCAAAAAGAACTGGATTTGATTTATCAGAGAAGAGCATTATTCAATTAAGTAAGATAGACTTAGTGGTTGGTATAAAAGATGCTGGAAACAAAGAAAAAGTTGAACGAATCAAAGATGGTTTACATAGAAATGATTTCTATTTTTATGCTGGGGGAGAAGTGGATTTAGAGGAAAAAGTATTACATGGATATGATCGCCTTTCTTCCATTGCTGGGAATGTTTCCCCTACAGAAATTAGCCAATGGTTTCAAAAAATTCTTATGAAGCAAAAAGTAAGTAAACAAGAAAACGAACGAATAAAAAATATTATGGAACAAGTTTATCAAGGAAATGCTATCGTGAATTTGAAAGAAATCATTAATCATAAGGGTATTCCAATTGGGATTTGTAGGAGTCCAATAGGAATATTTAAGACTGATTACTAAAATATTTATACAATCATGTAATATTTTTATAAATTCTTGCACTTACACTAAAGGGCGCTTTAGCTCAACAAGGAGCTGGTCAGTTTTTTTTGCGGCCTTTCAACTCTAAGTAAAAAAATGTTCCTAATTATCGTATACATAAGGAGTTTAGCAATGGAAAAGTGGGATTTATTTGATAAACATCGTAATAAAATAGAGAAACAAATAACTCGTGGAGATGAAATGACACCAAAAGAGTTTCATTTAGTAGTACACGTCTGTATATTTAATTCAAAAGGTGAAATGCTGATTCAGCAGCGTCAGCCCTTTAAGCAAGGATGGTCGAACCTTTGGGATATCACTTGTGGAGGTAGTGCGGTTACAGGCGATACAAGTCAACAGGCTGCTTCAAGAGAGTTATTCGAGGAGTTGGGGATTCATTATAACTTTGAAAAAATTCGTCCACACTTTACTATTAACTTTGAACGTGGCTTTGACGATTTTTATTTAATTGAATATGATGTTGATTTGAATGAATTGACGTTACAGGCTGAAGAGGTGCAAGCAGTCAAATGGGCTTCTAAAGAGGAGATTTTAAAACTTATCGAACTAAAAAAATTTATACCATATTATGAGAGTATCATCGCGTTTCTTTTTGAGGGTCGACATCATTATGGCTCTATTCGTCTGTAAATCTAAAAAGTTTTACTATTATTAGACTACCATTAAGACAAGGGGGAGGGTGTCGAGTGCCAACTGAACATAAACTCGGTAATATTGTGATTCTGAACGGAACTCCTCGGTCTGGGAAATCAAGTATTGCAACGGTTGTCCAGAATACTTTTGATGGGGTATGGATGAATCTGGGAGTTGATACTTTTATGAAAATAACCCCAAAACGGTATCAACCTGGAATTGGACTAAGACCTGGGGGAGAACGTCCTGATTTAGAGCCTTTGATTGTTACTTTATATCAAGCCATGTACGAGTCAATTGCTGCACACAGCCGTTCAGGCTTAAATGTTGTGGTTGATGTTGGACATCATGATTTCTATTCAGTTCGGAGGGGTATTCTTTCTAATTGTGCTAACCTTTTAAAGGACTTTCCTGTGTTATTTGTAGGTATCCGATGCCCCTTAGATGTTGTTATGGAGCGGCGAATTGAAACGTGGAACACTGGTTACACAGAAGATGGGAATGTACCGCAACCCGTGATTCTTTGGCAAGATTCCGTTCATGTGCCTGGTATTTATGATTTAGAACTTGATACATCGGTTTTAAGCTCTGAAGAATGTGCAGATGCAATCCGAAAGCGATTAAAAACAGAGCCATATGGTACGGCATTTAAACAAAGTGCAGATATGAGTAGAGGAGAGTTTCCTGATAGATAGTACATTTAGATGAAAAAGATTTAAAGACAATATGTCTACACAGTTTGAACTATGTAGACATATTGTCTTCTTTTATACCCATAACCTCTCTTGCTGTTTCTATGAAAGCTAATATGATCGGTGATAGCCACTTGTCTTTATGCCATGACATCTGTGTATATACATCTAAGTCTGACATTCGCCAAGGAAGAGCAATAAGTTCACCGCGTTCCACTTCGACTTCCGTTACTATTTCAGGAAGAAACGCAATACCAATTCCCGAGATTGCACATTGTTTAATGGCTTCTGCACTTTGAAACTCTAAAGGAGAAATACTATCAATGTCTCCATTCCTAAATGTTCGGTCAAACATAGTTCGATAGGGACAACCTTTTTCATTAATGAGGAAAGCTTCTCCCTGAAAATCTTCAAGCTGTAATGTAGTGCGTTTCACAAGCGCATGATCTGGAGCGGCGAAAAAGCTAAAAGTTTCCTTCGTCAATGCCTCCACTGCAAGTCCTGTTGATTGGATGGGCTCGTCCAATATAAAAGCGACATCTGAGGTTCCATCAAATAGTGTTTGTTTGAGTTGTTGATTTGGAACGGAGCGAAAGATAAGGCGAACTCCAGGATAACGCAAACGGAAAAGTTTAAAGACCTCTGGAAGCCGATAGGCGCAAACAACCTCGTTGGCACTGATTGTTAGCGTACCGCTTAGAATTTCAGTGTCATGGACGGAACTGCGAGCTTCTTCTAATTTGTTTAGAATGTCCTGGACATGAGTTAAAAAACGTTTCCCCGCAGTTGTGAGAACGAGCTGCTTTCCTAAACGATCAAAGAGACGAACATCAAGTTCTTCTTCTAATGCTTTTATTTGCATGGTGACGTTGGAGGGTACATAGTTTAGTGCTTCAGCAGCTCGACTGAAATTTAAAGTTGTTGCAACCGTTTGGAATGTGTTAAGTTGGCGCAATTCCATCATGATTCCTCCTTGAGCTTTCAATATTATTGAATACTACTATTAATTTTGTTCACTTTTATTGAATGTAGCACGGCATTATACTTAATAACAAGAAATACATTCTAGCTGTTTGTGTTTCATTTGAAAGGAGTGATTACTCAATGGAGGATTTTGAGATTTATAATTTAGGTGATGTAACCTTGCAGTCCGGAGTGATATTACCAAATGCTTTTCTTGCTTACAAGACTTATGGAACTTTGAATGAAAAGAAAGATAATGTCATCCTTTATCCAACGGCATTTGGTGACCAGCATGTTAATAATGAATGGTTAATTGGCAAGGAGATGGCACTAGATCCACAGAAATATTTCATTATTGTTCCTAATTTGCTAGGGAATGGACTATCTTCATCTCCAAGTAATACACCTGAACCATTTGATAAGGGTAATTTCCCTCAGGTAACTATTTATGACAACATTCAATTACAGTATAGACTAGTGACAGAAAAATTTGGTATTAAAAAGATTTCTCTTGCAGTTGGATGGTCACTGGGAGGTCTTCAGTCATTCCAATGGGGAGCAATTTATCCTGACATGGTGGAACGAATAGCCTCTTTCTGTGGAAATGCAAAGACTTGGCCGCAAACGTATGTAGTCCTAGATGGACTTAAAGCTGCGCTCATGGGATCAATTGGCTCAGATTCAACGAAGTTAAACCAATTAACTTCTGAATCCATGCGTGCTGTCGGACGTGTCTATGCAGGTTGGGGATTATCCCAGACCTTCTATAAAGAAGAACTTTTTCGGGAAATGGGATTTGATTCCTTGGAAGATTTTGCGGTAGGAGTTTGGGAAAATAGTTTTATGAATATGGATCCGCACAATGTAATAGCCATGTTATGGACAGGACAACATGCAGATATTAGTGAAAACTCCTTGTATAACGGAGATTTTGATGAAGCATTAAAAAGTATAGAAGCGACTACTTATATCATGCCAGGAAGTACAGATCTCTTTTGCACTGCAGATAATAATGAATATGAGGCTAATCTAGTACCTAATAGTGAATATCATCCTATTAAATCAGTATGGGGCCATTTTGCCGGTCGTGGGATAAACCGTACCGATAATCAATTTATTGATGACAATTTAAAGCACTTATTGGCACTTCGTACAAAGAGATAGATTAAATTTTCAATAGGAATGCTTTGCTCTTGGTGCTTGCAATGTGTGGAATTTTTAATAGTATTTTCCTTCATTTTAGCAATTGTTTTATCATCCACATTTTTGATGATATAAGCCATTTTGAACTATTCAACAAGGTAAATGATACTGCTATTAGCAGCTCCAACAGCAGGGCGACAATTTTTATTGACATACGTTTGAAAATGATGCGAAAACCATTGTTAGTTCATGTGCTAATGGTGGTTAGAAGTAAACTAAAAGGTGAACTAAAAGGCATAGCTACTTACAGCCATGCCTTTTAGTTATGTGTCTTAAATCTTATCGAGTGTTCTTCCACTAAAGCTTCCGCTACTTACTTACAAAAGCTTCTTCTTATATTTTGATATCCTTACAAATTGCTTATTCTGATAAACTCTCCAATATTAGCGCCTACCCAAGCCCCGATAAATGGGAAAGCGTCGAGAGGAAAGTCCAATCTTCCAGAGTTAAAATCCTTACTAAACATTAATACTGTAATAAAAGCACTTATAACAATGATGATGACAGCCTCAATCATTTTTCTTCGCTTCCAACGATTCTGTCCAAAACGGTTTTTCTCAAATTCCTGCACTATTCTACTTGTCTTCGTACCAAAAGGCCTTCTCGTTAGGGTGGACAACGTGATGGTTACTATTATCCACATAAGCACACAAAATCCCCCAATGAGCAGGGATGGTTTTCCGTTCTCGGCAAAATAACCAAATAGCACGAATAACAAAAGCATGATGAGATTAAATTGAACTAATTGCTTCTTTTTTAAATGTTTTATTTCTTTTAAATCCCATTGTGTTTCATCCATTTTATTCTCCCCCCTGTTTAACATAATGCTCCGTAAATTAAATAATCTCTAAATAAATTTTAACATAAAGCCATTCTTCCTAGAATGAATTTTCTGTCTGGTCTGCGTGTTAAAATTAATGAGCAAAAAGTGTTCAAAACTACTTGACGGTTACAACGTACGGTGTGACCAGGGGGAAAAGGAAGCGATAACTTCAAACCCTTACCTATCTGTATGAAAAGAAGATAAAGGAAAAGAATCTATTCCAAGGTAGTTTAAGTAGAATTTTCCACAAATATTAGGTCATCTTAAAAGCAGGAGGGATGATCTTGGTACTTCGAGTATTATTACTACTTATTCTCATTAGTTTTCATTTAGCAACAATGGTTAGTGCAAGCTCCCCATTAAAAGCAGCTTTTATTCGTGACAACCAGTTATGGATCAAAGACGGTGATGGCAGAAAGACAAATTACAAAGGACAAATATGTGTATTCTCCGAAATGGTCATATGACGGTCGATTTATTGCTTATATTGATGGTGATGATCAAGGAGAAAAAGCGGACCTATTCATATATGACCCAAAGGAAAGAGAAAACTACCAGTCATATGTAAGAGTTGAAACAACGAACTTCAAATGGTCCCCGATTAAAAATCAATTAGCTTACAATTCAGAAGGGCTACTAAATGTCACAAAAATGAAAAATGATCGTCCACATGGTTTTGAAAATGTCTCTCTAGGTGTTAGTGATTTTGAGTGGTTCCCAAACGGAAGAGAATTTATCGTTTCTTCCCAAGCCAGTTTGCGTCCTACTGGGTGGGGACCAATACCACTTTATAAGGTTCCCGTAGATGCGAATCTTTCTGAAGAGAAAATGAAACCTTTTTATACCATTCAAACAAAAAATCAAGGTTTCTTTGCTATTTCCGCAGAGAACTTTAAATGGAGCTTTGACGGAAAGTGGGTTAGCTTTTTAGCCACTCCAACGGCTTCTTGGTCAAATGATAGTAATACATTAAGCGTTTTGTCATCAGAAGGAGAAGATTTTCAAGTAATAGGAAAAATGCTTTGGTATCAAGACTGGATGAAGTGGGCTCCTTCGGCCAACAAACTCGCATATATTTCTGGAGAAGGAAGATTTTTTGTTGAGAACAAAAACACTACAATTGCTGATATACCAACTTCGAAGCAGCAAAAGGAGTACACACCTAAAGGTTATGTCGATCTTGATTTGGAATGGTTTTCACCCGAGCAAATCATTGTCGCTCGTGCCAAAGAGAACAAGGAGTGGGATGAAGGACCTGTTCCAACCATGTTCACAGCACTTTATGTTATCAATGTTAAAACAGAAGAGCAAAAACGAATCTCATTTCCAAAGAAAAATGAACTTGACAGAGATCCTCAAGTTGTTGGCTCTAAACTTACTTGGTTTCGAGAGAATTTAAATAGTACGAAAGGCGATGTATGGGTGAAGGAAGGATTAAGTGATCGAGAACATCTATGGATTCAGGATGTTGATTCAGCTCCAATTTTTTATACTCAGAATGGTAAGCATTGAGAATACGTTTATTAAAAAAGGTTAAAAACGATTGCGATACTTCAAAGTTGAAGGTCGCTTTTTATTTCATCAACAAGAATGTGACAAATGAACTAAAACAAACGGGTGCTTTTCTTAAAGAAGGAGAAGTACTTTTTTGTTGAAGTTATTTAACTAAAGGGGCAGGTAATTTGAAGAAGTATTAGTTATAATTGAAATTGATTTGTAATGCCAATAACGTATCCTCAGACAAACAAGAAAGAATGTGGGTTAATGAAGTTGAAGGATTATAGGCACCAAATCAGATATAGGTCAATTGGTATAATTCACCGTTGAATAATGTTTATCAAATCTATATTCATCATAACAGTAGATGGATATTAAAACATTAACAATAACAGCAGAAATATTAGAGTGGTAGTTGCCCATAACAAATATTTATTTAATTTTCCGTCATGATAGTTACTTAACTTATAACCTGCACCTACAAATATTTTAGCCATTTGACGATAAATATCCTGATATAGAAGTCTATCGTATTTTTTTACTATATATTTCTTAAATAAAATAAATATAAGAATAGACCAAAGAAAGGGTTGAATTCCGCTTAACATATGTTTTATTTCGAAATAATTAATATCTACATTAATATTCGTTAAAGTTTCTAACAAAAAAGGATTAAGACCAATCAATATCATCATAACAGTTAAAAAGCCCATTCCTAATTGCATGCTAATGGGTGGCTTTTCAGCTAAGTTCCTATTACTTTTATAGAAAAATACATAATAGATAAATTTTAAAAACATGAGAGAGGTCCCAAAACTCATCAGGTCCAGACCCAATTTTAATAATGGGTCATGTAAAGCATCTTTAATAATGGTTTTACTCATATAGCCATTAAAAAAGGGAACGCCAGATATCCCCATAAAAGCTACCAATGTTGCGATAGAAGTTATCGGAAGTTTGCGGCGAATGATCTCTAAATTTTCAAAATCATCCTTCCCTGTTGTATACATGACAAATCCCACTGCCATAAATAATACAGTTTTATATAATATGTGATTAACCAGGTGAAACATACCTCCTGCAATTCCCGCTGCAGTACCAATACTAATACCAATAATCATATAGCCAACTTGGGTTATGATCGAATAGCTCAATAATTTACGAACCTCGTTTTGCCTTAGGGCCATTACAATTCCAAACAAAGCTGAAATAAGACCGGCATATGCCAAAATATTTATCCCCGATACAAGACGAGCCATTACATATACGCCCACTTTTGTCGTATATATCGATAAAACAACTGCAACATAAAAAGGAGCTTTGCTGTAAACCCATGGCATCCATGTATGGAAACCGACAAAGGCCAGCTTAACTGCTATTGCCATTAAAAAAAAGGGAATTCCAGCCTCTATAGCATTCAAAGATAAACTACCTGTAGCAGAATACTGTAAAAATATCCCCCATAATAAACTCAAACTGCCAGCCACGTGCATTAGAAAATAATAATACCCCGTTTTTTTAGTGAAATCGCTTGCTATTATAATAAGAAAAGAAGAACTGATCGTCATTAACTCCCAGAAAACATATAGAGTAAACAGATCACCGGAAAAAACCACGGTCAGGGCACTACCAATAAACACAAATATTAGCCTTAATTTAGGTAGGGAACATATATTTATCGAATAAATTACAGCAGCTAAGCCACCGACGGCAAAAATTAATCCCGTTAATTTACTAATACTATCTACGCTAAAAGGAGTTAGAGTATAAGAGAGAAAATCCAGGTGCAGTCGATAACCAGGTATTAAATAAAAAGTAACGATAAGGGCTCCTGTAGCAATAAGGGAAGATAGGATGTATTTGATTTTATCCTGAAAGGGTAAAAATAATAGTAAAGCACCTGTTAAATATAAAAAACCCGGAGTAATCATCTTCAACCTCCTAGTAATATTCTTATGTAATCCCTGTTTTCTAGCAAAAATGTTGGGATTTTATTAATAAGATTTAAAGGTAATGATGGTACTATACCAAATACAATACATAAACTACCTAGAAAGATAGTAGGTAATTTTAAAGATAAACCGGCTTTTTCCATTTCTAGTTCTTGTTCGTCTTTTGTATATAATGTAACAATTACTTTTAAATAATACGTTAAAGATAAAAACGTGCCCACCAGAATAAAGAAGGCAGCATAAACAAAGCCAGCTTCTAGAGCTGCTTCAACAATAAGCCATTTACTCATAAATCCATTGAAGGGAGGCAGTCCCACTATAGCAAGGGAAGCAACCACAAAAGTAAAGGAGAGTATGGGGAATTTATAACCTAGTCCTTTAATATCTTCTATTTCAACAGCGGCTATACTATAATTAAAAATTGCTACAACAAAAAATAACGTCCCTTTCATTATGGCATGATTTATAATATGAAAACTTCCAGCAATTAAGCCTGCTTCAGTTCCCACAAATAATCCGATCATGATATACGCTATTTGGGCAATGCTGGAATATGCAAGCAGCCGGTTTAAATTTGATTGCTGATAGGCTAAACAATGACCAATAATAAAAGTAATGACTCCCCAGAAAACTACAATATTTAACATTCCACTTTCATCCAGAAAATCAATGCCAAATATTATATATAATACTCTTATTAATGCATATACAGCAGATTTCATCACCAAACCCGAAGATAAAACATTGTAAGGAATTGGAGAATCTTCATAAGCATCAGGTAGCCAAGCATGCAGAGGAATTAACCCGATCTTTATTGCATAGCCAAAAACAAAAAAGGCCATAATTGTACTTTTAATCTTAAAGGGGATATCTTCAAATGCTAGGGAGATTTCAGCCATATTTAGAGTTCCAGTTAAATAATAAGTTAAAATTGTAGCCAGTAAAATAAAAAAGCTCCCCAACGTAGACATTATCAAATACTTAAAAGTACCTTCTATTCCCTTATCAGTCTTTTTGTGCAATGAAAGAGCGCAAGAACTCAGAGAACACACTTCCATAAATACATAAAGATTGAATAAATCAGTGGTAAGAACCATTCCTGAAATACCGGCTACCATTAAATATGCAAAAATAAAATAGTCATGTTTAATAAATTTATTATATTTCATGGAAAAAATAATAAAAGGTAAAAATAATATCGCTATCATTAACAAAAACATGGCAGAAAAAGGATCCACCATTAAATTTATTCCCAAAAGCCCCCAATCACCAATACTGTAAACTTTTGGCGGATAATTATTAGTAATAACTAAAATTAATAAAAAAAGATAAATGATCGCACTACCGGTTACCAAAAGGAAAAAAAACTTTTTAAAATATAACTTTGAAATACTAAGAAAAAATGCGGTTAATAAAGGTAAAATAATAACCCAAACAACAGCTTCCATTATTAACCTCCTAAAGAAAACTTGGTTAACGCCTAGCCTTTGGCGAAGTGCGATAGCCTAGTTGCGCTTATACTTAGAACGTAAAAATTTTCAATACGTCGAATCTGCTTCTTCGCTAAAAATTTTTTTAACGTGCAAAAATAAAAATTATCCTCTCAATTTTCGAATCTCATCAATGTTTAACGTTCTATATCTTTTATGTATCTTAATTACCATCGCCAGCATGACAGCTGTAACACTTCCCCCGATAACAATGGTAGTTAGGGCTAGTGCCTGAGGGATAGGATCGACTACAATTTCATATCCTTTGTCTAAAATAGGAGCAGTTCCATCCGGTTTATAACCTACGAGCATTAATAATAAAATTAAAGAAGATTCTACAATAGTAACCCCAATAACAATCTTTATTAAATTTTTTTTGGTAATGATCGTATACATTCCTAGACAGAACAAAATGATTACGACAGCATATGGTATTTCCACTATTATTTCTCCTTAATTAAACTATTAAAAATGATGGCCAGACCAGCTCCTACTTTTAACCCAATCATTAAATTGATGTAAGGTATTAACCCGGCACTAAACACTTCTCCAGCATTTCCGGTTCTGAAATAGGCTTGTCCGCTGGCAAAAAAATTGCTCCCGGTGAGTATGCCTAGTAATCCCAGTAAAACAAAACCTATAGCTCCTATATCTTCTACTAACTTTTTTTGGTCAGGCTTGAATATATATTCGGAGAATGCAACACTATAGGTTATTGTCAGTAGAATGGGGATGATAGACAGAACAACTCCTCCAACAAAGCCACCGCCAGGACTAATATGACCAAATAATATTAAGTACGCTCCTAAAACGGCTAAATATGGGATAATCAATTTCACTGTTTGATTAACAATACTTTTAAATGTTGTACCAACCATTGTTGCTTTAGTTATAGGAACCAGAAAAGCTAAAATAGTAGCAGCAGTTAAAATCATCGTTGCTTCACCCAAAGTATCAAAAGCTCGGTAATCATATAGGACAGATGCAACTAAATTTGTCGCTCCGGTTTCCTGTACACCTTCAGAAATATAGTGTTCTGATAAATATCTTTTACTATCGCTATCAAGATTATGTATGTCATAAAATAAGAATAATAAAAAAACAGCGAACGTTATAACAAGGCCTATTTTATAAAGCTTTTTAAACCTTTCATTTAGTCTACTCATTTCTTCCATACTCCGTTTTATTTATAGTAATTACAAAAAAAGCAGTCGTTAAGCCAGCAGTCATTATTGCTCCAGCGAGAGCAACACCAGGAGCCTGGAGTATCACAAAAATAATTACCAGAATTGCACCGAATAGGGGAAGAGTAATAACGGAATTTGATAGATCTTTAGTAAATACCATAAAAAATGCGGTAATTATTAAAAATAGTAATAACAGGTAAAATATGATATCTATCACGACTGTACCTCCAATCACTTATCTAAATCTTTTTTTGTAAATGTTTTGGATATAAGATTATAATTATTATCAAAGCTGGCAATGACATGAATGGCTATCGGATTCGTAATGAATAAAAAAAGCATAATGAGCATTAGTTTTAATGAAGCAAAACTAATGCCTTCGAGTACGATACATCCCATGAAAACTGAAATAACTCCGGCCATCAGACACTTAGATCCGGCATGTAATCGGGTATACAAATTAGGAAAACGAAGCAATCCCACAGTAGTACTGAACAAAAAATATATACCAGTTATAAAAAATACAAAAACAAATAGTTGTCTTACACTAGGAATGAAATCAATCACCAACTCCACCTTTCCATGATTTCCCTAAATATTTAGCCATTATTAAAACGATGATAAATAAGGAAACCCCATAAACCAAAGCCACATCAATAAAAATTTTTCTTTCAAAATAATAACTTAATAAAACTAAAATCAGTAAAAACATGACACCTATACAATTCATGGCAACTAGTCTGTCAGGCAGACTGGGGCCTTTAATGACTCTGTAGAAAGTTAAAATAGCAGATAAGACAATTGCTAGTATTAAATAGAGC
The DNA here is from genome assembly GCF_059758495.1 of Oceanobacillus sp. GQ8. Classification (NCBI taxonomy): domain Bacteria; kingdom Bacillati; phylum Bacillota; class Bacilli; order Caryophanales; family Bacillaceae; genus Oceanobacillus; species Oceanobacillus sp. GQ8. Next base: position 60,011 of record NZ_JCAXEV010000003.1, read on the forward strand.
ACTACTATCACACTCCAATTGAATAAAAAAATAATAATCATGTACTTAAAAAAGCAAGTTAAAAGGTTGAATCAATTAACTATTTTCGCAATCAAATTATGATGCTTACGGATACGTGCTTTCTTTGTTTCTTCTTCATCTTCACTGTGAACATCGATCCAGTGAATAAAATATTGTTTATTTATATGGTCGAAATCCATAGCCAGAGACCCTTGAGTGAATGTTATAAAATAGGCTAAAATTGCAATACTGTTTGAATCTTTAAGAGGTGTTTTTATACTAACGATTCGGGGAGAAAATGAAGGTTTAATTTCAAATGCATGTCTGGATACTCTGACTGCAGATAAAAATACATCATATATATAAGCACTAATTACCATAAATATGTAATATATTTTTAAAAAAATTTCTTTAGCCGCATATCTCATTTGTACTGATCTATGGACATTACCTGCTAACATAAGCGATATAATAGAACAAATTATAGAACCCAACAAGAATACCTCGATATTAACGCGGCCAGCAAAAACAAACCATAATGCCAAAGTTATAATAAATGTTAATAATTTTTTGTTCAAATGATGTACCTCCCTTTAAATTTAGTAAAATTGGCTACCACAGTTGTAATCAATGGAAAACAAATTTAGTAGTTCTTATTATTACCATAGGATGAGTTATTATTATTAAAATATTTAAATTCTAAGGATAAGGAGAAATCCAATGCGGTATTTTCGTTTTTGGGACACCTACAACTGTAGGCATGTTGAATATTCGGCAAAAAATGAATACGTAGAGCATATAGGGAATGGCAAAAGGCAGATAACCAGTGCGTCTTGTAGGTTTATTAATACACGAGAACTGAACAAATAGCAGAAAATCTCACTGGAACAATTGCTGCGAGCTACTGAAAATGTTGGGTTTAATAATGTAATAGGTGCCTTTCGTAATAATTCAAATGGTGACCATGGAACACTATTTTATGAAAAGTCTGTTCAGGGGAAACATTAGTTATTACATTAACTGATAGCTTCTGTATGTTGCATGAAAATGAATAACAAGCAAATTTGTTTGATGAAATTGAAGGAAGATGGAACCTAATCGAAAATGTTTGGACAGAAAATAATCTAAAGTTAGAAGTAATTTGATGGGAGCTTGAACATTTTTTGGTTCTGAAGACTATTACACCTGAAAGGTATTTACACTCTCATTAATGTGTACATTCAACATCTAATAGGAAGCCATTAAACGGGTATTAAAAAGGGAAATATATTTATTATTATAGAAGTATTTCTATTGAGAGTAGTCAACAAATATCCGTGATATAGATCACTTTAACCACTTTCTTTTCAATTTTCATCCGATACAGATATGAATCTATATGATGTATGGAGCCTTGTTTTAACATATATGTAATAAGAAGACGACAAAACAAAAAAAGTAATTGTTGCACAGTACAACGATACTACGCATTCACTCGTTTCATTAAATGAACGTTTTACTGACTCCTAATTTTGGTGGTTAGTATTTTCCTAGTCTAGTACCAAAGTGCCTTTAATTAAGTATGATATATCCCCAGATACAATAATAAAAAGGTGAACAGCCCAATTACTGTTCACCTTTTCCATCCTTATTTTTCACCAAATACGAATGCCCATTCTGATCGTTTAGCGAGAAACTCTTGTGCTAATGCTTTTGCACCTTCTAGACTATGACTTGCTGCCCAACCACATTGTACTTCATTACATGCTGGAACTTCTGTTGCTTCTAGAATATCTTTTAACGTTGCTTCCACAGCATCTAATACTTCGTCGTAGTTATCATGATTTATAACCGATAAGTAAAAGCCTGTTTGACATCCCATTGGGCCTAAATCAATGACACTACTGTGATGGTTGCGGATATTCTCAGCCATTAGATGTTCAAGTGAATGGAGCGCAGGCATTTCCATATACTCCTGATTTGGTTGTTTTAGGCGAAGATCGTACTTGTGAACAACGTCACCGTTTGCCCCAGTAGTCGTTCCTGCTAGACGAATATAAGGTGCTCTCACCTTTGTGTGATCAAGATTAAAGCTTTCTACGTTCATTTTTTTAACCATGTTATTCCACCCCTGATTTTTTATTTTTTCCTGGATTTGTATGCTTTTTGCTAGACTAGAAGTTTCGTTAAGCTGTTTTTTTATCACCATTAGCGGCTTTCTTTTCCTTATATCTAGGGAAGCCAATTAGAATGGCAACAATCCCACATAGAAGGATTGCAATCGGGTAGAAGGAATATGGCAAGATGCTAATTGGTGAAATAGCTGCTAATCCTGCAGCGGCAAGCATTTGCCCACCGTATGGAACGATACCTTGCCAACCGCCAGCAAAAATATCGAGAATACTTGCTGTTTTTCTAGGGTCGATATCGTATTCATCGGAAATATTTTTTGCTAAAGGACCTGTCACAATAATAGAAATGGTGTTGTTGGCAGTTGCGATGTCGGTTGCACTTACTAAACCTGCAATTCCAAGCTCCGCACCTTTTTTCGTTTTAATTCTACTCGTTACAAAGTTTAATAACCACTGAATCCCGCCGTTATGTTGGATAATTCCAATCATACCACCAATTAATAAGGCAACGATGGCGATATCCTCCATGTTCAGGATTCCCTGTGAAACAGCTTGCACAAATCCACTCAATGTATAGGAACCGTCGACTAAGCCAATGATCCCAGCAAACACGATTCCGCCTATTAATACGACTAACACATTAACACCAGCTAACGCAGCAATTAGTACCGCTATATAAGGTAAAACCTTCACTAAATCATACGAATAATCGCCAATGGTATCAATTCTAGCTCCAGCGGTAACGATCCATAAAAGAATAGCTGTTACGATTGCTCCAGGTAGGACAATGAAAAAGTTGGTTTTAAATTTATCACTCATTTTTGTTTTCTGGGTCCGGACAGCTGCAATGGTTGTATCGGAAATCATCGATAGATTATCACCAAACATTGCACCACCTATGACGGTTCCCATCGCAAGCGCCATTGGTATGCCTGTTTGTTCCGCGATTCCAATTCCAATTGGTGCTAGCGCAGCCACTGTACCCATGGATGTGCCCATTGAAACAGAGATGAAGCAACCTACAATAAAGAGTCCAACCATTAATAGATTAGGAGGAATAACGGATAATCCCAAGTTTACGGTGGAATCTACAGCACCCATGTCCCTAGCTGTTTGAGCGAATGCCCCAGCCATTACAAAAATAACAGCCATTAAGATAATATTGGGATGTCCTGCCCCTTTCGTAAATATATCAATTTTGCTAGATAATTTTTCTTTTCTGTTCATGGCAAGAGCAAAAGCCGATGCAATAATAATCGCAACGTTTAATGGCATATTGGAGAAGTCTCCAGAAATAACGCCAGTGCCAATAAATAGTAATACAAAGATAAGCAACGGAAGTAGTGCAAATGCATTTCCTTTTTTCGCATTAGCCATCAAAATATCCTCCTTCGATTTGGTTTTTAGTGGGTAAGCATGTAACAAAAGATTAGTTCATTGTCATCCCACCCGTAACATTAATTCCTTGGCCAGTCATGTAGTCTGAGTACGTTGACGCAAGAAAAACAACGACATTCGCGATGTCAGCTGGTACAGCAGTTCTTCCTAATGGAACTTGTGAATCATCTTCTTGTTTAATATCTTCAGCCTGAAGACCGCGTAAGTTTCCACCAATCACTCTTTCTGATTGTTTCATCGTTGTTTCTACAATACCTGGGCAAACGGCATTGACATTAATATTGTCTTTGGCTAGTTCTAGTGCAGCCACTTTTGTCATCCCTAGTACCGCGTGTTTTGAAGCAACATAGCTACCCATTAATTGATAGCCGTTTTTTCCAGCTTGTGAGGCGATGTTAATAATTTTTCCACCGTGGCCTTGACTTTGTAGTTGTTTCGCAACAGCTTGCATGCAAAGGTACACTCCTTTTGCATTCACATCGATTGTTTTATCCCAATCTTGCTCTTTTATATCTACAAAATAGTCCATAGTGGAAATTCCCGCATTATTGACTAAAATGTCAACTCTGCCGAAATGGGCAATAACCGATTCAACCACCTTGGTTACGTGCTGTGGATTGGAGACATCGGCCTGCACATGAAACGTATTAGCTGTTGTTTCATCGTGGGTTTCAGCCATATCCACAACAGCAACCTTTGCACCGCAATCTAAAAATGCATCCACAATCGCTTTACCAATTCCATTGGCACCGCCAGTGACAATAGCCACTTTATCGGTCAAATCCATCGTATACATAGAAAACGCACTCCTTTCTTGTTGGCCTGCTGTACTTTATTAATGCAAACAAAAAAGCCTCTTCTATAGCAAAGAAGAGACTTTAAAACGTCAACGTTAAAATACTCTTCTTATCTTCAAGCGTTACGCTTCTGGAATTGGCACATTACTCTTAAAGAGCTGCTGCCGAGGTATCGTAGGGCCAGTCCCTCCACCTCTCTGGATAAGAAAAATCGCAATATGTAATTTGTAGATTAAAGATACAGGAAAATGAAATAACCGTCAAGCGATTTTTTTGATAATTAATAAATAGAGAGATGATGTTTCGCTTTGTAGTATTTAGGAGGTCTTGGTTTTTTAAAAAAAGAGCAACGCCCATTTGTCAGCGTTGCTCTTTATTCATTATTAGTCCTCGCGTTTATCTTTTCCTCACAGGGATCCATACTTCACTATACGCGTAATCCGCTTTCTGTTCATCCATTTTAGTAAACGAAAAGCTAGGAGCAGGGATCACTTCATAATCGGAAGAGGGGAGCCATTCTGAATAGGTCTTTGCCATGGTCTCTTGCAGTGTTGATGGGAACGGTCCTTCATTAGGGAAAATCGCCCACGTACAGGCATCAACAGTTACTTTATCTAATTGATCACTGACGTTATCTTCCGTTGTTAATACACCGATCAAGTGCGTTAAATCGCCTTCCTCTTTTAAAAATTGAGCGTCCGCATCATAGGAAGCATTCACGATTTCATAGGGTTCTAAATTTTGCAGGGAATGCATCTCCTCTTTTTGTTCGTCCGTAATGCTCTTCGCAAGCTCCACAATCGCGTTATTAACCCCTTCAAATTGCATCGGCACACGTTTACTTACACCAACTAAATTAAATGTTGGCTTATCTTCTATTCTAAATTCCATTGTAGTTCCTCCTTGTACTGTTATGACAAATGTGAACTTCGGAAACGTTTTGCTTACTCCTCTTTTCATTACTTCTGAGGGTAGAAAACCATTCCACTTTTTAAATGCTCTCGTAAAGCCGTCCACTGACTGATATCCATATTTGAAAGCAACATCTGTTACTTTTTCTCCTCGTAACAAATCCTTATTTGCTTCGGAAAGCCTTCTGTTTTTTATATACTCATTTAGTGTCATTCCGGATAGGTAAAAAAATATTTTCCGAAAGTGATAATCGGAAACCCCGGCATATTCAGAAATAGTTTCAAGCGACAGATCTTCTGTTAACCGTTCTTCAATATATTCAATGACTTGGTTTAGTTCCTTTAACACGTTATCCCTCCTTTCTGTCTAAATGATAGCAAAGTAATATTTTAAATACTCGACTTGTTTAATGTAATAAATATCGGTTTTTAAACTTGGAAAGCATGGATCTGCTGCAGCCATATAAAGTGGCTGTCTTTTTATTTAAGAAAAATTTAAGAATTCCCTAAGAGGAAATCAAGAATTGCACCTTAAGATACACATATAGCAAAACAAAGGAGGTCACAAATTGAAACAAATGAGCACTAAAAATCATATTGGACGTTTCACTTATTTTGGTTTAGCAATAATCTTTGTAATTTGTATTTTCATTCAACTATTCTGGGGCGGCATGGCTACTTTCGTGAACCCAGTTAACTGGCAGAATCATGTGGAGTTCGTTCATCAGTTTGGGTTTATGATACCAATCTTAATGCTTATTTTTGCATTCCTAGGTGCCGTTCCAAAGCGGGTTTATGGACAACTGCTTGCACTAACCGGATTGATGTTCTTTATGTATTTTACAGCAAACATTACAAGAACTATACCGTGGCTCGGAGCTATGCACCCTGTTGTAGCAATTCTATTATTTGCAATATCTATTGGGATTTTATTTAGCTCTTGGAAGCTTATCAGCAAGAAAAACATTCAGAAAGGATGATAGTAACATGAGAATATTTTTGGCTATTATTGTTGGTGTGGTTGGCGGATTTATATTAGGCGTGGCACTTTCTAGTTTTATTGGAATTGTAGGAATGACACTATTTGATGAACCATTTGGGATTAAATATTTGTCCTATTATACGTCTTTCCTTTGTGCCATTTTAGTACCAATCATCGATCAAAAAACGTTAAAAAAGTAAAGAAAGAGGAGTGACTAGTGGAACAAACATAAGTCCTTGCACCATAGTTAAGCTGTCAAGGGAAACTTGGCGGCTTTTTCTTTTATCACGCGCTCATTTGTATCATAATAAAGATAAGGGAAAACTGTAAATGAAGAAGGTGTGGAGCGCATGTCGATTAAGATGAGATTAATCCTTTCTAATCTAGGAATGATAGTTATTCCGGTGGTATCTTTATTGTTGCTTCTTGTAATATCCGATTACTTATTTTTTTATATTTTTAATGGCGACACGAACGCAGAAAATTTTGGTTCCTTTGAAGCGTTGCGTTTCAGTGCGTTGATTGGTATTTTGATTTTAACCAACGGCCTCCTCACGTATTTTGTTTCCAAAAGCATTTTAAACCCTATTAAAAAACTATCTAATGCAGCAAAGGAAATTAGTCAAGGAAATTTAGACTTCGAAATTGTATCAGATTCAAAAGATGAGATCGGTCAATTATCTAACACTTTTGAAGAGATGAGAAAAAAGCTAAAAGAAGCAGAAGTAATGCAATCACAATTTGAACAGAACCGACAAGAGCTTATAGCTAGTATTTCTCATGATTTAAAAACACCGCTAACTTCTATTAAAGGTTATGTTCAGGGCATACAAGATGGGGTGGCGAATACTCCGGAAAAATTAAATCGGTATATGGACAGACTTTATAAGAATGCATCCGAGATAGATAGTCTAATTGATGAGCTGTTCCTATATTCCAAATTAGACTTACAACAAATTTCTTTTCAGTTTGAGGAAGTGGATTTGAGGTTACTGTTTGCTGATTTTATTGAAGAATTATCTTTTAAGCTAGAAAAGGAACACGGGAGAGCGATACTTACCTACGACAATGAAAATGCTTATATTGTGAAAGCAGATCGTGATAAATTGTATCGAGTCGTAACAAATATTGTGCAAAATAGTTTGAACTACATGGATAAAGAAAAAAAGGACATGAAGATTAATCTTACTTCTTTTCCGAAGGAGGTAATGGTTGAAATAAGAGATAATGGTGGAGGAATTAGCAAGGAAGATCTACCTCACATTTTTGAAAGCTTTTATCGAGCAGATGCTTCTAGAAATTCATCAACAGGTGGGAGTGGCCTCGGGTTATCCATTGCCAAGAAGATCATAGAAGGTCACGGTGGAAAGATCTGGTCTGAAAGTACTTTGGGCGAAGGTACCAGCATATATTTCAAATTAAAAAAGGTGAAGGAATGAAGAAAATATTAATAATTGAAGATGAAATGGATATAGCAGAATTAGAAAGGGATTATTTAGAGGTTAATGGTTTTGATAGTGATATTGCATCAACAGGTGAGGAAGGACTACAACTGGCAAATTCAAATCATTATGACCTGATTTTGCTAGATTTAATGTTACCAGGATTAAATGGATTTGATCTATGTAAGGAATTAAGGGAAAAAATGGATATCCCTATTTTAATGGTAACAGCTAGAAAGGAAGATATTGATAAGATTAGAGGGTTTGACCGAGGTGCAGATGACTATATTGTAAAACCTTTTAACCCGAATGAATTAGTTGCAAGAGTGAAAGCACATATTTCAAGGTATGAACGCTTAATTAACCGTGAAAAAGAGCATGAAGTGTTACAAATTAAAGGGTTGATTATCAATCGAGATTCACGAGAGGTCTTTATTCAGAATGTGGAAGAAAAATTCACAGCAAAAGAATTTGATTTATTACTATTTCTGGCAGAAAATCCAAACAGAGTATTTACGAAAGAACACCTATTCGACCGCATATGGGGATTTGATTCTGTTGGAGACATTACAACCGTTACAGTGCATATTCGTAAAATCAGAGAAAAAATAGAGGAAGACCCATCCAACCCAAACTTTATTGAAACAATTTGGGGAGTGGGGTATCGTTTTAAAGAGGATAGGTAGTTGTTGGTGTAAAAACACTGCTTCTTAGGGAGGGGAGTAGTGTTTTTATGGGGATATATTAGCTAGATTAATTCATCTATGACCTATCATTAGGTCTTCCAGCCATTAATTTAAACAACCCTTGTAAGCACGGAAATTGGTAAATACAGGTTAAGGAACGGTATGGTAATATAAAGAAAGTAACAAGATATGAGGGATACATGGTGACAATTCCTGAACGAATCGGTTAGTAAAAATTTTAGGTGAGAGGAGGGAACGTATGCATAACGATGGCAGTCTCCATGAAAAAGAAGGAAGATCTGTTTTAGTTTTTGAACGTCACTATCCAGTTGCTCCTGAAAAAGTGTTTCCATTTATAACAGATCCCCAATACTTCACCCAGTGGTATCCATTTGCTACTGGCGATATGGATCTAAAGGTTGGTGGAAAGATAAAGTTTGATGATGGGGAAGGATCAACCTATGAAGCGGTGATTACCGAATTCCACCCTCCGTATTCCTTTTGTTTTAAGGAAATGGAGGACCTTTTAGAAATAAGCATACAGGAGGCAGATCAAGTCTGCACCATGACGTTCAGTCATACATTTGACGATCGAGAAATGGCGAAATATGCAGCAGCAGGTTGGCATAGATGCTTGGATGCTCTTGGTCAATTAATCCATGGTCATCCAATAGAATGGGAAGAAAATGGCCCTGAGTTACGTGAATACTACAAAGAAAAGTTTGAATGATTATGGTATTTTTGGTAATCGAATGCACCATAAATATGACGATCAACTACGGTTGGTCGTTTTTTTATTGTGGGAATTTCATGTAGACTGATAAGTGGTTTTACAGAAGCTACAGGCCCCCTTGTTAATACTTTTTCAATTAAATAGAGAAACACAACAGCTATAATGTCAATGACATTAATAGGCAATTCATCCATAATAAAATAATTAACAAATAAATTGCTGAAAAAGAAAGGTGTGTTGCATGTGGATCCTGTTAGCCAAGATATTCAAGATATGTCTATTAAATCCTTGGAGTCAACTTTTAATAAACTTTCCAATGCTTATAAAAGCATGACTGAAAAAGGTTCAAATACGACTGTTGTCAAAAAAAGACGCAACGCAGTAAAAATCGGTTTAGAAAGCCTCAAAGGCATATGGTATGGGGAAAAGTTTATTTATCCCGGTGCAAGCGTCCGTAATACCCACTTCACAACATGAAGTGAAACAGTGATGTATAAATAGGAATAAACGGACGCTAACACCCCGATTCGTTCAACTAACAATCAGTGGGGGAAGAATGAAACACCCACTGAATGAAGTTTCACTTTATGACAAAGAAATCATTATTACTTCTAAAGAGATACTAGAACGTGTCATGCCATCAATCGAGAAACAAATAGAAAATGCAAAAGAAGGAAGCTCACAAAAAACGATAAATGGACGTCGCGTAACGGCGCTTAAACTGACAATCGAATCTTTAGAGAATCGTCTTTAATAACTCTGTTTTGCAGACTAGGGAACTGACGCTCCTGTTAGACCATTATTTTGTCCTGAAATATTGGAATGTGGTAAAGTTTGTGGGGGAGAAACCTTGAATAAAGGGTTAGCACATTGTAAATAATTTAAGGAATATTATCCAGCTTAGGAGGTAACAACATGACTAAATGGGAACTAACAAAACGATTTGATTCCTCATATGGTACGGTTCGTTTTGATGTGGCTGGGCAAGGTCCCCCACTCGTATTAGTACATGGAACACCGTGGTCATCATTCAACTGGAGACATATTGTTCCTGCCTTGAGTGAGTGGTACACGGTATATTATTACGATCTTTTAGGGTATGGCCAATCCGAAAAAAAAGAGGGGCAGGATGTTTCATTAGGTGTTCAAAATGAAATTCTAACGGAACTGCTTAAATATTGGGAGTTAGACGCTCCAACTATTATTGGGCATGACTTTGGTGGGACAACCGTTTTGAGGACACATTTATTAAATAAAGTTCCATTCAACAAAATAATATTAATGGATCCAGTTGCTATTGGACCATGGGGTTCTTCCTTCTTTTCCCATGTGAATGTACATGAAGAGGCATTTAAAGGAGTACCTTCTTTTATACATAAGTCCATCATATCAGCTTATATTGAAGGGGCACAATACAGTAAAATGAGCGAGGAAACAAAAGAGGGGATCATTCAATACTGGTTAGACGAGAAGGGTCAACCTGCATTTTATAGACAGATTGCCCAAGCAAATCAAACCTACACAGATGAAGTTGAACATCTGTATAGCGAAATTAGCACCCCAACTTTATTATTATGGGGAGAAGAGGATGAGTGGGTACCAATCGAGAAGGGATATACCTTGCACGAAAAGATAATAGGCTCCCAATTCAAACCAATCCCACTTGCGGGTCACTTGGTACAAGAGGAAGCGCCCGCTGTGGTATTAGGGCATATTATTAAATTTTTAGAGGGAAATGAGTGATGGAGCGTTCGCCTGAGAAGGCCATAAATTAACTATGATAAAGGTAAAAACACTCTAGATGGGTGTTTTTTTTGTGGGAAGAAAAACGTAATAACGATCTTATTTAGAATGTGCTTAGAATCATACAAACTTCCTAAATCTGCTGTAACTTCCTTTCACTAAGTTAATAAAATTTATTACGATTAAAATCAGCAACACTTGTTTCGAAATAGTACCAACACGCCGTCCATTTCAGAGTTCCTCCCTATAACGGTATTTCACCAAAAGATCACATTTTGATTTCAATTAATCAAATATAATTAGTATTGTATATTACTTAATCTATGGGACGAGGAATGGTCTATTTGCCATTCGGTCCCAACTTATTTATCCCGGTGGAACCGTCCGTAAGACTCTCACTTCTAAACATGAAGTGAAAACCGTGATGTTTAAATGGGAGTAAACCGACGCTAAGACCCCGATTCGTTCAACTAACAATGAGTGGGGGAAGGACGAAACCTCCCACTGATTGAAGTTTCACTTTATATTACTCGGTAGATTCATTAGGTTACTCGATCTTCAGTACAACTTTGCACAATACGATGTGGTTCATTTGGTCTTATTATGTCGGCTATATTTTCATACAATATAGGTATAGAACATACTACTTATGAACTATTGATTAGGGGGATAAAGATGGATCAACGTAGTATGGCAGTATTAAATCAGTTATTGATTCAAGATTCATACATTACCATTCAAGAACTTGCAACCTTGTTAAATGTATCACGACGCACAATTTATAGTGACCTTGACAAAATAAATAATTGGCTTAATGACCATCAATTAGAAGAGATCAAGCAAGTGAGAGGGCAAGGCATATATATCGATGAACAAACTAAAAAAGATATTACTGCCAAACATTCTTCATCAAGAGCGACGTACTACGAATTCTCTCCTGTAGAAAGAAGGGCTTGGATTTATATACATGTTGTTGGGGAGAAAAAGGCTTACTTTTTAGAGGATATTAGACAAATTTTTGAAGTGAGTCGAAATACAGTCCTAGATGATATTAAGAAGCTTAAAGAAGAAATGAAAACGAACCAGTTATATTTTTATTCTGATCGCAAGACTGGGTACTCGATAAAAGGAAATGAAAACGATATCAGAAGGCTGTTGATCTATTATCTATCTTTAGTTACACCAAAAGAAAGCTGGTACAGCATTTTGTATAATTTACAAAATTCTTCTCTCAACATAGAAGACCAGGCTTTTAGACCATATTTAAGCTTTGATCTTTCATTGGTGCATCTCCTAAGGCAATTATTACAGAAGCATGAGCAGCGTTTTAGGGTGGAGTTTACTGATGAAGTTTTTAATAATATTGTCGTTTGGTTTCACTTTTTCTTAAAGCGAATAGAGCAAGGGAAATTTGTTGAGGTAGATTTAGTTGAGAAGGAAGTAATAAAAACGACTGATGAATACGCAGGCGTTAAGTCCCTTTGTAACTACTTATCCGACTCGTTAAATACGGAGATGCCGTCTGATGAAATTTATTATTTTGCCAAGTACCTCCTTAGTGCAAAGGTTAATTATAACTTTAGGCCAAAAATGGAAAGCGAGGAAATGAAAGCACTTCTTCAGGTTGTTGAAAAGATGGTCTCCTCTTTTCAGTTACATGCTGCAATTGAATTTCAAGAGCCAGAGCAAATGATCCAGAATTTGCTACTACACTTAAAGCCTGCGTACTACCGGATTAAATACGGAATTGAAGTAGAAAATGTTTTACGGGATTCGGTTAGCCAAAATTATTTTGAGGTGTTTCATCTAACAAAGAAAGTAGTCCATCATTTTGAAGATTTGATTGGTGAACCCATTAATGAAAACGAAATTGCATATATTACAATTCACTTTGGAGGATGGCTTCGTAAGGAAGGGGTGATGCTCGAACAAACTAGGAAGAGAATGCTTATTGTTTGTACGAATGGACTGGGTACATCGAGGTTATTAGAAAGTCAACTTGAGGGGCTTTTCACTGATGTAGAAACGGTAGGGGTAACCTCCTTAAGAGAGTATGAAAAAATGGATCTAAATGTCGACTTTATTGTGTCGACCATCCAGCTTACCGAAAGAGGAATCCCGGTCTTTGTTGTGAATCCTGTATTGGATAATAAAGACAAAGAGCAGCTATTGAAAAAAGTAAACAGTTTGTTTGATCGTACATCAAGAAAACAAGTTTACTCTGTAGAAACAGTCCTGGATATTGTTCAAAGATACGCTACTATCGAGGATAATGAATCCTTATCTAAGGAGCTTCGAAGGTATTTCCAAGCACCTCTTAATGTAGAAAATGAAAATAAGAAACCGAACTTAAATGAACTTTTACCACCTGAAAGAATTTTGATGAAGAAGCAAGTAGAAGGCTGGGAGAAGGCAATAAAGGTTGCCGCTGAACCTTTGTTGACACAAGGATATATCCAAGAGAGTTATATTATAGAAATGATTAAAAATGTTAAGAGGTCTGGTCCTTATATTGTTATATCCCACCATTTTGCCCTCCCCCATGCGAATCCAGATGATGGGGTAATAAAAACGGGGATGAGCATGCTCCATTTGGAAGAAGCTGTTGACATATTAGGGAAACCTGTACAAATTATAGTTGTTTTGGCTTCACGGGATAACGAACAGCATTTAAAGGCATTAGCGCAGCTAACGAAACTATTTTCTGATAAAGCGACTATGGAATATATGCTGCAAACAACGGATAGACGTGAAGTAAATAAATTCATACAGACATATTCAACGGAGATTAATTAAACAGCAAGGGATAGGTGAGTGAAAGAGATGAGATTTTTAGAAAAAGACATTGTATCAGTTGGTGTAGACGCAGCGGATGCAGAAGATGCTATTGAAATTGCGGGAGACTTACTGAGGCAAGCTGGACTTGTAGAAAAATCATACATTGAAGCGATGAAGTTTTCCTATCAAAAAAACGGACCTTACTTTGTACTAGCGCCCAGTATTGCCATTCCACATGCACGACCAGAGGATGGGGTAAATGAGGCTTCTGTTTCATTTGTGCAATTAAAGGAACCTGTGGTGTTTGGTCATTCTTCAAACGATCCGGTACGACTTGTGTTTGGGTTAGGGGCATCTTCGAGTGAGGAACATATCACCTTACTACGAAAATTAACTGGGCTACTCAATGACTCTGCCAATGTTGAAAAATTAACTTCGGCAACGACTTATGAAGAAATAAAAAACATTTTAGAAATGGAGCGATAAGCGATGATGAAAGTACTTACTGTTTGCGGACTAGGTCAGGGAACAAGCTTAATCTTGAAAATGAATGTTGAACAAGCATTAGGAGATAAAGGAATTAGTGCGGAGGTGGAGCATATGGATGTTTCGACTGCTTCAACAATGCAGGCGGATTATATCATTACAAGTAATGAATTAGCAGAAAGCCTTGTGGAGCATAGCGCAAAAGTCTTTATAGTTAATAACTATTTTGATATGGAAGAAATAAACAATGCAATAGATGAGAACATCGAAAGTTAAATTAACGGGGGGGAAATGTAAATGGATGCTATTTTTTGGGTTGCAACGAATATTTTTGGGCAAGCAGCGATTCTACTAGGTTTCATCGTTCTATTAGGATTACTACTACAGAAAAAAACGGCGAGTCAGGTAATTAGCGGTACGTTTAAAGCCATTATTGGTTTCTTAATCATAAGTGCTGGTTCCACCGTAATCACAGGAGCGTTGACTGTTTTTGAACCGTTGTGGAAAGAAGTTTTTAACCTTTCGGCAGAGCCGCTTGGTGATTTCATGGGCCAAGAAGCTTTTAACGCTAAGTATGGTAGTGCAGTTACTTTAGCAATGACGTTAGGATTTGTTATTAACGTTTTACTAGCTAGGTTTACTAGATTTAAATATATTTATTTAACTGGTCATATGATGTTCTGGACAACCACCATTTTTGCTGGAATTGTTGTTCAAACTGCTGGAGATGTTTCCTTCGGTAAACTCGTTATATTCTTAGCCGTGTTTATGGGGTTATATTGGACACTTCAGCCTGCTATAACTCAGCCTTTTATGAGGAAGATCATGGGAAATGATAATATCGCACTCGGACATACATCAGCCTCTGTATCCCTATTAGCTGCTTTGGCTGGTAAGTATTTAGGTAATAAAGAAAATGATTCTGAGAAAATAAAACTACCAAAAGGGTTAGAATTTCTCAGAGATTCGAACGTTATTACCGCATTGACAATGGGTTTATTATTCTTAGTTGGAGCAATAATTATTTCCTTTAAGGACACACCAGGGGCTCAGGCGCTAGTAGATGCTGCTGGAGATCAAAACTTTATTGTTTACTCTATTATACAGTCATTCACATTTGCTGCTGGTATTGCAGTTGTACTACTAGGTGTGCGTATGTTCATTGGGGAGATGGTTCCTGCCTTTAAGGGAATTGCAACGAAAATTGTACCTGGTGCGAAACCAGCCCTAGATAGCCCAGTTGTCTTCCCTTTTGCACCAAACGCAGTAATCCTAGGATTCTTGGGATCATTTGTTGGGGCAATAATTTGGTTGGTGATATTAGGGAATACAGTTAGCTATGTGTTTGTACCAACGATGATCGTGCTATTCTTCCACTCTGCTACTGCAGGGGTATTTGGAAATGCCACAGGTGGGGTAAGAGGTGCGATCATGGGTGGTTTTATTACCTCAACTGTCGTGGCATGGGGACAATTTGTAATGGTGAAAATGCTTTTACCTGGTACAGTACCAGATACAGCAATGTGGGCAGCAGATTCCGACATGTTCATCTTAGGTCCAATCATCCGATTTTTAGCGCAATTATTTTTCTAGAATAAGAGAGTTAGGGGATGTATGTCCCCTTTTTCAAGTTTATCCCGGTGCAACCGTCCGTAAGACTCCCACTTCAAAACATGAGGTGAAACCGTAAGTTTTTAGTGGGAGAAAACGGACGCTAACACCCCGATTCATTCAACTAACAATCAGTGGGGGAAGAATGAAAACCCCCACTGATTGAAGTTTCACTTTATTTAATAAATTACATCAGGGGTGATTTCAATGAGTTTTATTAGAACATTTCATGGCGATATAGAGCCATCAAAATTAGGTTTTACTTATTCACACGAACATATTGTATGTCGTCCACCATATTGGGTTGAACAAGAGAAAGGCGATCTGCTTTTAGATGATAGAGAAAAATCCAAACTGGACGTCCAAGATTTCAAAAATCTCGGCGGACAGGCGATTGTTGATGCCACGGCAGTGGACTATGGGCGTGACGTGCAAGCAGTTAAAGAGATTGCAGAAGAAACGGGCGTTACGATTATTGGGACTGCAGGATTTAACAAGAGTTTTCTATGGGATGCCCCAATCCCTGAACATGTTAAAAGACTAACAGGTGACTATGATAGGTATTCTGAATGGATAGAGGCAAAATCAATTAACGAGCTAGCTGATTTCGTAATCCGTGAAGTGGAAGAGGGACTTGAAGGAACGACTATACGTGGAGGACAGGTGAAATTTGGTACCGGCTATAACAGGATAACACCATTAGAGGAAAAAACATTACGCGCGGTAGCAAGAGCACACCATGAAACAAAGGCGCCTTTGCACTCTCATACAGAAGCAGGAACAATGGGGCTTGAACAAATTGAATTACTAAAGAGTGAAGGTATAAATTTAGAATATATTAGTTTCGGCCATATGGATCGGAACCCCGATTCTTATTATCATGAGAAAGTAGCCCAAACTGGTGCATTACTATCTTTTGATGGCATTTCGAAAATAAAATATGCACCAGAAAGCACCCGAATTCATTGTATCCTAGAACTTGTTAAAAAGGGATATGAGGATCAGATTTTAGTAAGTGGTGACACAGCAAGAAAGTCTTACTATAAACATTATGACCATGGATTAGGCTTGGAATATATTATTGGCAAATGGGTTCCACGATTCATTGATGAAGCAAATCAAAATGGCTTCGATGGTGCAAAGTTAATTAATAAGTTTTTCATCTATAACCCTGCACGTTGCTTCACATTTAAAAAATAGGTTGGAAGGCATTGTAACAGTCTTACATTTCAACTTTGGAAAGTTATTAATAAATTGGATGGTGATAAAATGGAATTCCAATATGAAAATTCGTTTGACGTAAAAGAAAAAATTAATCAATCAAAAGTTGCTATCTTACCAGTTGGTGCGGTGGAGGCACATGGACCTCATTTACCACTCGGAACGGATAATTTTCTTGCGGAGCGGCTATCCCACAAATTGGCGGAACGAACAAAGGCTCTTGTATTACCAACTTTACCTTATGGACAAGTATGGAGTCTACGCAATTTTCCTGGAAGTATTAATATAAAAAACAATTCCATGATTGTTTTTCTCGTTGATATTGGAGAAAGTCTATATAAACAAGGCTTCAAAACATTTGTTATGGTAAATGGCCATTTAGGGAATCAAACGGCATTAAAAGAAGCGGCACGTGTATTGTATGAATCGTGCCCAGAAATGCGGGTGCTTTATTTCTTTTATCCTGGTATGAACAATGCTGCAGCAGAAGTAAGAGAAAAAAGCTCAACTCACAATACTTACTTCCACGCATGTGAAATTGAAACATCGTTCATGCTTTACCTTGCACCTGAATTGGTAAACATGGAAAAAGCACTTACAGATATACCAACTATTCCTCAGCATGCAGATTTCACTCCTACACCCTGGGAGGATTTTACAGAAACAGCTGTATTAGGAGATGCAAGCCTAGCTACGAAACAAAAAGGCGAACATATTATTAATACAGCTTTGGAGAATATGGTCAAAATCATGAAAGACCTAAAATAATATTAGGTAACATATGGAATTAGTATGAAATAGTAAAGGTGTGACACGCCATGAAAGAAAAACTTTATGATAAATTTCTATTCAATTTTTTAGCGAATGACCGAGAGAATGCTGAGGCAATAATAGAAGCTGGATCAGGTTGTGTAGTACCAGGCATTGTATCAGATAAATTTGATACTGTCGACGCGGCTGTAAAGAAGGTAGAGGAATTAAAATCTATTACGAATACGGTGAGTATCGGCCTCGGTGGTGGTGGAAATCCTGCTAATTGGAAAAAGGTCTTAGACATAGCGGTTGCCTCAAGCCCAGGCCATATCAACCAGCCATTTGAAACGGCATCCTATGCGAGACGCTATCTTGATAGAAAAGGTGCTCCAGCTCAATTAGTCAATGCACTTATTCAACCAACAGGAGAAGTAGGGAAGATTAAATTAGCTGTTTCACAACAAGTAATGCAAGTCGAGGAATTTATTGAAGTAGCAAGAGGATATGGGATTGAGAGTATAAAAATGATGCCAATTAAGGGTACGCAACACTTAGAAGAATTAGTATATCTAACGAGAGTGGCTGCTGCAGAAGGGATTCGCGGTGTTGAACCTGCAGGTGGAATCGATGTAAACAACATAAAAGCGATTTTTACAGCAATTAAAGATATCGATATTGATTTCTTTATGCCACATATCTTTGGATCAACGATTGACAAAAGGACTGGAGCTACAATTCCAGCCAAAGTATCGGAGATTCTAGCAGAAGTGGAGGGATTATAATGATTGATAAATATTTCAGTAAAATTGCGGATTTACTCGCCATTGTAGAAAAAGAAGAACTGGAAGGAATGTCTCTTGCTGCAAAAAAAGTTGCGGAAGTCATACAAGATGGTGGGGTTGTCCATTTATTTGGGTGCGGCCATTCACATATTTTAACAGAAGAAGTCTATTATCGTGCAGGTGGTTTAGTTCCAATTCACCCTATTTTACATGAACCTTTAATGCTTCATGAAGGTGCTGTTCGTTCTTCTGCTTTTGAAAGAAAGAATGACTATGCAAAAACATTTATGGAATCTCAGGATATTCGAAACAGTGATCTCATTATCGTTATCTCTACGTCAGGAAGAAATCCGGTGCCAGTAGACGTAGCAAAAATTGCTAAAAGTAAAGGGGCATTTGTTATTGGTATAACTTCAATTTCATATTCTTCTAGCCAACCTTCGCGGCATACTAGTGAACTGCACTTATTCGATGCTGTGGATCTAGTAATTGACAATCATGCTCCGGTTGGAGATGCACTCTTATCTCATGACAAAGTAGATGTTAACTTTTCTCCTAGCTCTACGGTAATTGGGTCTACTATATTAAATGCGATTTTTGCAGAATCTATTAAACAAATGGCAGACAATAACTTTGAACCACCAGTCTTTCTAAGTGGTAACATAGAAGGTGCAGATGAACATAATCAGTTATTAATCGATAAATATAAGGATCGGGTAAAGCTTTAGATGACTCATTAGAGTAACAACATTTTATGTGTGAAAAAACACATAAAGAAGTTTGATTGAGTAATTAAGTAGAATTAGAGTGATGGATGACGAATATGCTCTAATTCTACTTAATAAGTAAAAACTCACCTGGGTAGCTTTAAATTGCTAACTTAAACCTCTAAATTGAAAACTGAGAAATAATTATATTATTCTAATCAGTTACGACCGCACTTAATATCCTCCTCAGACTTAAAAATCCCTTTTTACTACCCTACTTATCACTAGATTCGCTACAACAAAACCAATGATCCCTAGCATAATTGGTATTATGGTATAAGAAAACAGGTTGGACCCGATCCCACTTTCAAAAGAGGAAGATAAGATTGCGATAATAAGAATAGAAGACGTAATCGTTGCTGGAACAGAATATTTAATCATCCCAAAAATAAAGGAATGAGAGACATTCCAGCACATGCCACTGCTGTAACAATCTCCCTAACCATCTATGTCCGCTATTCACAAACAATTACCTGCCGTGAGAAAAGCTCCTTTAGTCCCTTATGAGCAGCGCATCGATCGACTATTGTAAAACCTGCCCTCAAAATCACTTCATCCATATCTTCGATTGTAAGAATCACGACTCTATCAGCTATTCTTCTAGCGTGCTTGATAATAGTGAACTGCTCTTCTGGTGTAGCTAGGGATGCAATATTGTAAGGCATATCAATGATCGCCACATCATAATGGCCTTCTACTTCGGCAATATCTTGTACTTCCACTCGTCCGTCGTAGTTAAAGTAACTGATATTTTCCCTGGATCCCTTTACTACTAATGGGTTGCGGTCAGAACCAACGATGTTAATACCCATGGAGAGTGCTTCAACAAGTACTGTACCTATTCCGCAACACGGATCGATTACCCGGACACCTGATGGGTCTGGAACTGCTATATTCACAACAGCTCTGGCTAAACGTGTGCTTATGGCAGTCGAGTATTCTTGAGGTTTCTTCATATGACGTAGCCAGACAGACTCGCTTTCCTGGTATGTCCCAAAGTACCACTGTCCTTTAAACGGTACAATGCCGAAAAGGATATCAGGATTTTTCATCTTCGCTTTTCCGACGATATTCCATCCAATCTCTTTTTCTATAATCCGCTGTTCTGCAAATTCTATTTTCTGTTCATTGGTAAGGTCATTTATTTTTATGTAGAGTACCTTAAAGGTTTGGTCACTAAGCTCGAGTTGGTGAACCTGTTTAGCGATTTCCTGAACAGATTTGCCAGAGAAAAGAATCGAGAGCCTCCCCTTTATAAATGGACTCCTGCTTGGATCGATGTTTCTTGTACTTTTTATCAGGCTATCGGCTTCTTCGCCAAAGAGAGCCCTTTGCTCTAATGCACAGAGAGATCTTTCTTCGAGACCATGTGTGCACGTGTATATGTATTCAGATGTTTGCGAGTTAAGTATTGTCATAATTTGTGTATTAGCCCTTCTTCGATCAATAATCAATCCATTACCATTCAATCTATTATATCTTATATAACTCATTATAACGAAAAAAGTAATAGGTTATGTAAAGATGTCGCTCCGCACGGTTGCGAATGCATGAAAGTTACCGATCTGATTAGCAAATAAAATAGAAGTTTCAGATAAAAGGGGTTGAAATTGTAAGGGGTTTCAAATATAATTTACTTAAACCGATTTACTAAACCGGTTTACCACATGCACGGAGGGGGCATTTATGAAAAAATCTACGATGGCTGATGTTGCAAAGTTAGCAGGAATTTCTAAAAGTACGGTATCACAATATATAAATAATCGTTTTACATATATGTCGGAGCCTACAAAAGAACGGATTAAGAATGCCATCGAAGAGCTCCAGTATGTGCCGAACTTTACCGCTAAAAGTCTGAAACAAAAGAAGACTCGGACGATCGGTGTTATCGTCGCAAATATTTTACATTCTTTCACCACGGAAGTTATTCGTGCTATAGAAGATGAATGTGAGCGAAACAATTTTCAACTCATTGTTTGTAATGCAGACGACAATTCAGCAAAAGAAAGAAAGTACATTGATATTTTATTAGCTAAGCAAGTAGATGGTTTAATCATTTTTCCGACTACAGGCAATTTTGATTACTATCAGTATTTAAAGGAATTGCAATTCCCGGTCGTTTTCATAGATAGAAAGGTAGATGGAAATATATATCCAACCTTTTTGTTAGATAATGATGCAGCAGCAGAAATTGCTGTAGAGACCTTTTATCAAAATGGAGTACAAGAAGCAGGTATTGTATTACCGCCTCTAAAGAAAAACATGACACCACGTGAAGAACGACTAGAAGGATTTAGGAAAGCTTTAGCCAGGAGAGGTATTCAACTCAAAGAAGATTGGATTGTAGAAGGGAATAGCCAAAAAGTCTCCGAGCATCTAAAAACGTTATATAGAAATAATGATTTGCCTAAAGGGTTCTTTACAGTGAATGATGTTTCCTTAATAGAGTTACTAAAATTCCTAAAAAGTAAGCGCTTAATAATACCGAGTGATATAAATGTGATCACGATTGATTTCTCTGTTTATTTGGATTTATTGAACCCACCTATCACGATAATAAAACAACCAACTGTAGAAATAGGTGTTGAAGCAGCAAGTTGTTTACTGAAAGAGATTCAGGAAGAAGAACGGAAACAAGAATATGAATTAAGAAGATTTACACCTATTACACACATAGAAAGCGAACAGATAAAGAGGTAAACTTACTTGTTTTTGCAAGCGATTGCAATTATAGTAATAGGCTTTCGCTCGAATAAGGTTTGGAAAGGAAATACAAAAATATAAGGTTATAACCGTAATCTGGATTAGGAGGCATCGATGAGCACAGTAACAGTACAAGCAGAAGAAGTTAAACGTCTGGTAGTAGCTAAATTGGAACAGGCAGGCTTAGAGAATGACCATGCAGAAAAAGTAGCTAGCATCTTAATCCATGCAGATCTAAGAGGTGTGAGTTCTCATGGTGTCTTAAGAACAGAACACTATATTAATAGACTAAATGAAGGTGGATTGAATAAAGTTCCGAACATTTCAGTCAACAAAACGGGGCCGGTTACTGCTATCGTAGATGGTGATAATGGGTTTGGACATGTCATTGCAGATAAGGCAATGGAAGTAGCGATTGAATCCGCAAAAGAAAATGGGGTTGGAATGGTTACAGCAATGAACAGTAGCCATTGTGGGGCCTTAAGCTATTTTGTAAACAGGGCAGCTGAGGAACAGTTGATTGGGATTGCGATGACACATACCGATAAAATTGTTGTTCCATTTGGTGGGAAGAAGCCTTTCTTAGGTACAAACCCGATAGCCTATGGAGTTCCAGCAAAAAAGAAAAAGCCGTTCATACTAGATATGGCAACTTCTACAGTAGCGCTAGGGAAGATTTTACAATTTAAAGAAGAAGGCAAAGATATCCCAGCAGGCTGGGGTGTTGATGCTGAGGGGAATACGGTCACAGATCCTTCCAAAGTAGAAGCACTAAGCCCATTTGGCGGGCCTAAAGGCTATGGCCTTTCCTTAATTGTTGATATCTTTTCTGGATTATTAGCGGGTGCTGCTTTTGGTCCACACGTTAATAAAATGTACGGGGATTTAGATAAGTACCGACATTTAGGGCATTATTTCTGTGTGATCAATCCATCCTATTTTACGGATAAAGATAGTTTTCTAGAAAATATGGACCAAATGATTGATGAACTGCATAACGCAAGTCCTGCAGAAGGATTTGATAAGGTTCTTATCCCAGGAGAAATTGAACAGCTTAACGAGGAAAAGAATCGAAAAGAAGGGGTTACGATTGCTGCATCTGTTTATGAGTATCTAGCAAATTAAAAAAAGGGAGAGAGTTATCATGAAGAAGATGAAATTAACGATCATATTATCTGCAATTGTATTGTTTCTAGCAGCATGTGGGTCAGATGAGGCTAGTGGTGGAAATGGGGATACCATCGAGTGGAAATTAGGCCATTTATCTGATGAAAACCATATTTGGCATAAAACAGCCGAAGAATTTGCAAGTCTAGTAAACGAAAAGACCAATGGTGAGATTGAAATAGAGATTTATCCGAATAATTCATTAGGTGGCGAAACAGATACGATTAATTCCATTCAGGCGGGCACAGCAGATTTAGTTATTTCAGGGGAAACTCTACAAAACTGGGCACCAAAAGCCGCGCTATTGGCAGCACCGTATGCTTTTAGAGATTTAGATCACGTTACTTCAGTGGTAGAAGGAGAGATTGGGCAGGAAATTGAAGATCAGATTAAAGAAGAAGCAGGGCTGACTCCACTTTACTATCATACACGTGCACCGAGAAACCTAACTTCTAATGAACCAATCGAATCTCCTGCTGACTTAAGTGGCTTTAGTATGCGTGTACCAAACGTTCCATTATTTTTAGATACATGGGAAGCTGCAGGAGCAAACCCTCAAGTAATGGACTTTAATGAAGTTTTCACAGGAATTCAGCAAGGGGTTATTGATGGTCAAGAGAACCCTGTTGATTTAATCCAAAGCGGTGGACTTTCTGAAGTACAGCAATATGTAAATAGAACGGAGCATGTCCATTCATGGATTTATGTATTAGTAGGAAATGAGCAGCTTGAAGCGTTGAATGATGAACAACGAGATGCAGTTCTTGAGGCAGCCGAAGAGGCACAGAAGATCGGAGAAGAGCTTTACCAAGAAGAAATCGAACAGATTGAAGGCGAATTAACTGACAATGGCATGGAATTTGTTGATGTTGATCAAGATGCCTTTAGAGAGGTTATGATCCCAGCTGTAGAAAAATCGTTATCAGATGAACAGCTAGATCTATATAATCGGATTTTAGAAGTTGAGTAGACATTAATAGACGGACCCAATCAAAAAATGAAGGGCTGGCCTTCTTTACCTTGAGAAGGTAGGGCGGGCAGCTCTTATTGCTTTATTGACAAAGGGATATAAAAAAGAGGTGGCTTTTTTTATGAAGGGATGGTGCAGGAGGAAATGACCAAGCTTATTGAGCGATTACTCGGATTTCTAACAATCGTTAGTTTTATAGGCGTTATTAGTGCAGTGGTTGTCCAAATTATGGCTAGATATTTGCCATATAACGCAGTATGGACAGAAGAATTAACGCGATATCTCTTCATCTTTACAATATGCTTTGGTGCTCCACTAGGGTTGTTAAAAGGAGAATATATAAACGTTGACGTTATTTTAAAAAGAATACCACTAAAAATCCGTAAATATTACGAGATTGTCATCTATTTACTTATTTTAGCTTTGAGTGTGGTTTTAGTGATGGAAGGCCTCACATTCACCGAAATTGGTGCAAATCAATTATCTGCCACGATGAACTTCCCGATGTCGTATATACATGCAGGGTTTGTCATTTTGGGTGTGTTTTTGGCATACTTTTCTACCATTCAAATCATCCGCCTGTTAAAGAATCAATATAACTTTGAACAGGGTTACGAGGAGGAATAATTATGGCAGCATTATTATTTGGATCATTTATAGTCTTAATCTTCCTAGGGATCCCTGTTGCCTTCAGCTTAGGGTTAGCCTCTCTTCTTTATTTAGTTATAGGGGATATTCCATTAACGATTATACCTCAACGTATGTTTGGTGGTTTAAATTCCTTTACACTCCTCTGTATACCAGGCTTTATTCTTGCTGGTAATTTAATGAACGCAGGAGGTATTACGGATAGGATTATACATTTTGCAAATAGCATATTAGGACATATTCGTGGAGGACTTGGCCTAGCGAATGTTGGGGCATCGATGGGGTTTTCCGGGATTTCTGGTACGGCATTAGCTGATACAGCAAGTATTGGTTCTGTTATGATTCCGTCTATGAAAAAACAAGGGTATGGCGCAGGATTCTCTGCGGCAGTTACAGCATCTTCATCCGTTGTTGGTCCCATTATCCCGCCGTCTCTACCAATGATCATGGTCGGTACGCTAGCAGCACTTTCCATCGGTGATTTGTTTGCAGCAGGTATTATACCAGGTCTGTTACTAGGCCTCGGATTGATGATCCCAACCTACTTGATCTCCGTAAAAAGAGGTTATCCAAAAGGAAAAAGAAGTACTTTAAAAGAAATTTGGACGAGTTTTAGTGGAGCTTTTTGGGCCCTGTTTATGACAATCATTATTTTGTATGGAATTCTAGGTGGTTATTTCACACCAACAGAAGCATCTATTATTGCAGTTCTTTATGCAGTTGTGGTCGGATTGTTAGTGTATAAGGAGTTGAAAGTGAAAGATTTACCAGTAATCATCTTAAAGTCAATGGTAAGCGCGGCTTCTATCATGTTATTAGTAGGTTTTGCTAACTTATTTGGTTGGATTATGACAAGAGAGCAAATCCCCCAACTAATAGCAGATTCCATTTTAGGATTTTCAACTAACTCCGTCGTCGTTATATTACTGATTATCTTACTACTATTATTCGTGGGAACATTTATGGAAACCATTGCAGCACTTGTAATCTTATTTCCAGTATTATTACCGGTTGCAACGCAAATTGGAATGGACCCAATTCAATTTGGTGTAGTGATGGTTTTAACATTAGTAATTGGCTTAATGACACCGCCTGTTGGTGTATGTCTCTTTGTTGCATCCCAAATTGGTAGAGTCACCATGGGGAAAGTGGTAAGAGAGCTCGTTCCATTCTTTGGTATTGCCCTTCTCGTGCTATTACTTGTCGCATTTGTCCCACAAATAACGTTATTTTTACCAAATCTTTTTGAATAGAGGTGGATTGACTTGAAAGCAGTATTAATGCCCGAAGCACGTAAAATCGAGATAACAAATGTAGATAAACCACAAATTGAAAACGAAAGTCAAGTTCTATTAAAGATTAAAAGGGTAGGGATATGCGGATCAGACATGCATATCTACCATGGCACAAATCCAATGGCCACGTATCCTAGAATAGTAGGTCATGAAGTAACTGGAGAAATCGTGGAAGTAGGCTCCCAAGTATCAACTGTAGCAGTTGGTGATCGTGTTGTTGTAGAACCGATCCGTTATTGCGGTGAATGCTTCGCATGTAAAAATGGACGTCCCAATGTATGTAAAGAGCTATCTGCCTTTGGGGTGCATGAAGACGGTGGTATGAGAGAATTCGCCGTACTACCTGAGAAACAAGTTCATAAAATTGACCCAACAATCGATTGGGACGAGGCCGTAATGGCAGAGCCTTATACGATTGGTGCACAGGCCACCTGGAGAGGGAATGTCCAAGAGGGCCACACAGTTTTTATTCAAGGAGCAGGGCCAATTGGAATTACGGTGTTAAAAATGGCCAAGCTACGTGGCGCTACGGTTATTATTTCGGATATCACGCAGGAAAGATTAGATTTTGCAAAGGAGAATGGCGCAGATTATACGATCAACCCTATTGAAATTAGTGTAGCCACAAAAATCGAGGAAATTACGGCAGGTGAAGGAGCAAACGTTGTAATTGATGCAGTTGGTACACCACAAACATTTGAATTAAGTGTCGAAGTTGCATCCCCTTCTGGCTATGTTGTAACACTTGGCTTTGATACAAGGCCATCCTCTATTCCGGCAATGCCTATTACAAAAAAAGAGCTCACAATTGTGGGTTCAAGATTGCAGACAGGCCAGTTCCCTTATGTAATAGATTTAATGAATGATAGAAAGTTGACGCATAATGGCTTGATTACGCACAAATTTCAACTTCACGAAGTAGAAGAAGCGTTCAAATTCATAGAAGAAAATCCACAATTAGTAAGAAAAGCAGTCATAGCTTTTGACTAAGCAAGGAGGATGAGCATGGCACTGACAGAAATGATCGCAAAACTACAAGCATCCAAATTAGTGGCCGTAATCAGGGGAAATAGTGCTGAAGAAGCACAGTCTATTGCTGAAGCAGCTATAAAAGGTGGCATTACACACATTGAATTAACGTACACAACCCCTTTTGTTGGCAAAGCTTTTGAAGCGCTTCATTCTTCAGAGGCTACTATTGGAGCTGGTACGGTATTAGATGTGCAAACTGCCCGTGACGCCATTTTGCATGGAGCGCAATTCGTAGTAAGTCCTCATTTTGATTCAGAAATAGCAAAGTTGTGTAATCGCTACAATGTTCTTTATATGCCTGGTTGTATGACGGTAAAAGAAATTGTTTCAGCACTAGAATATGGTTGCACCATTGTGAAACTATTTCCTGCTAATGGGTTTGACCCAAGCTTTATTAAATCGATTAAAGGGCCTATTCCACAGGTGGACGTTATGCCAACAGGTGGAATTAATCTAGAAAATATGAAGGATTGGATACAAGCAGGGGCTATTGCTGCCGGGATTGGCAGTGATCTTACAAAAGCTTATCGAATGAACGGGGCAGAAGGTGTTACTGCTTTAGCTCAAGACTATACAAACATACTTAGGAGGGTGACGGGATGAATATTACCTTTCGCTGGTTTGGAAGGGACAATGATACGGTCTCTTTAGAGGATATTAGACAAATCCCAGGAGTAAAGGGAATTGTGTGGGCACTCCATAAAGTACCGGCTGGTGATGTATGGGAGGAAGAAGCGATTGAAGAAGAAGTGAAATATATTCAATCCCATGGCTTTCATGCAGAAGTAGTAGAAAGTGTGAACATCCACGAATCGATAAAAATAGGGAATGCAGACAGAGATCGCTATATTGCTAACTATAAAGAAACAATTAAAAATTTAGCCAAGCATGGAGTGAAGGTTATTTGCTATAATTTCATGCCTGTATTTGATTGGGTTAGAACAAACATGAAAGAGCCATTACCTGATGGATCAACTGCTTTGTTTTTTGAGAAAATGATTGTGGAAAATATCAACTTACAAACGATGGCTAATGATGTTATTAATTCTAGTGATTTAACCCTGCCAGGATGGGAACCAGAAAGGCTAGCTAAAATAGAGGAACTTTTGGAAGAGTATGAGTCTGTGACAGAAGATGATCTATGGGATAATCTTGCCTACTTTTTAGATGAAGTATTACCCGTAGCGGAAAGCCATGGAGTAAAACTGGCGATTCACCCGGATGATCCACCATGGTCTGTGTTTAACCTACCACGAATCATGAAAAATGATGCGGATATAAACCGTTTATATTCTCTATCTGATTCACCATCGAACACGCTAACATTTTGTTCAGGTGCACTAGGAGCAAATCGGGAAAATGATACGGTAGAAATTATTAAGGATGTTGCAGAGAGATCGCCATTTCTACATGTCCGTAACGTAAAGATTTTTGAGAATGGAAACTTTATTGAGACATCTCATTTATCTTCAGATGGCAATATTGATATTAAAAATATTATGAAGCAGCTAAGTGACATCAACTATGATGGCTATATTCGGCCAGACCATGGTAGACATATTTGGAATGAAGTTTCCAGACCAGGGTACGGGCTATATGATAGAGCATTAGGAATAATGTATTTGAATGGGCTATGGGATGCATTCCAATCAGTCAAGAAGGAGGAGGCCAACTATGTTTCCAGTACATGAGAATCTTGCAGGTAAGGTAGCAGTCATTACAGGTGGAAGTGGTGTCCTCTGTTCTGCAATGGCAAAGGAATTAGGCAGACAAAAGGTTAAAGTAGCCATTTTAAACAGAACGTTAGAAAATGGCCAAAAGGTAGCAGACGAAATCAACAAAGCCAATGGAGAAGCAATCGCAATTGGTGCTAACGTATTGGAAGAGGATGCATTATTAGAGGCGAAGCAAGAAATTCTGAATAAATTCGGAAAGATTGATATCTTAATCAACGGAGCTGGGGGCAACCATGAGGACGCGATTACCTCAGAAGAGAAGCATAGCCAAGATGCAAAAAAATCTTTCTTTGACTTAAAAGATGAAGGGTTTACTAGCGTATTTGACCGTAATTTTAAAGGAAGCTTTTTAGCTGCCAAGGTATTTGGGGAAGCACTGATTGAGCAACAAGGATCCAGCATAATTAATATCTCTTCCATGAGCGCATATGCACCGATGACAAAAGTGCCTGCATACTCTGCAGCAAAAGCTGCCATTAATAACTTTACGATGTGGCTATCCGTTCATTTTGCCAACACAGGGTTAAGAGTAAATGCAATAGCTCCAGGGTTCTTCCTTACTACGCAAAACCGAGATCTTTTACTGGATAAAGAGGGCAACCATACAGCAAGAGCTGAAAAAATCATTACCGGAACACCAATGGAAAAATTCGGCGATCCTAACGACCTAATTGGTACACTTTTATGGTTAGTAGATCCTGAATACTCTGGCTTTGTAACAGGTGTAACGGTTCCTGTAGACGGCGGATTTATGGCTTATTCCGGAGTATAATAGGATCATGGTTCAACAATAGGGGATCAAATAATAATAAAGGTCGCTGACTGGGCAGGTCAGGAGATCCATAGATTTAAAGGTTTATTTTGAAGTTGAATGGCTGGTTTGAGCTCGGTGTGTTACTGAGTTTGAGCCAGCTTGTTTTGATTGTGATTTCTGAAAGAGACAAACTTCCACTCCAATATTCCCATCGCTTTCTAACTACAATATCCTCATAATTAGTTCTTTTTTAATATTTACTAATTTAGTTAAGCAGTGTTAATATTCTGTCACAAAGTAATTTTCGAATATTTAGTAAATAAACTTTACTAACTAACCAAAATTATTGTGAAGGGTGGGAGAATAAAGTCAATAATTACTTTGTAAACTAAAAAAATGAAAGGGGTTTCATTTATGAGAAAGCTTTTCATGGTGTTTTTGTCGCTCGCTTTAGTTCTTTCTCTATTACCTATGCAAAGTTCACTAGCGAATGAGAATCAAGACGAAGCCGATGTTGACTTATGGAATGCACTTAAACCGCTAAGTACAACAGTTAGCTTCCTGAATACTGGGGCACACCCTGATGATGAACGTAGTGATTTTCTTGCCTACCTGTCTCGAGGTTTAGGTGTACAGACTTCTAGTATGATAGCAAACCGAGGCGAAGGAGGGCAAAATGAGATAGGAACTGAATTAGGGAACGGGCTAGGTATTATTCGCTCAAATGAAATGATCGAAGCATCAGAAATAACCGGAGTAAAAGCATACCACTTGAGTGAGACCACCTCAGACCCGATTTATGACTTCGGCTTTTCCAAGTCGCCCGAAGAAACATTGGAAAAGTGGGGAGAAGATCTGACATATGAACGATTCATTCGTTTAATCCGTACCTATAAACCAGATATTGTTATGCCTTCCTTTCAAGATGTTGAAAGTCAGCACGGTCATCATAGAGCAATCACAGAACTGACTCATAAGGCATTTGAAGATGCAGCTGATCCTTCTGTTTACCCCGAACAGCTTGAAGAGGGGTTGGACGTTTGGCAAGTAAAGAAATTATATTTGCCTGCCGACTCTGAAGAAACTGCAACAACCTCTATTGAAATAGGTGATTATGACCCTGTTTATGGGATGACATATCCACAACTTGGAGAAGAATCAAGGTATATGCATAAGAGTCAAGGTATGGGAAGAGATTTACCAGCTGAGCCTAGGCAAACTCACTTGGAGCTCATTACATCATCAGTAGATCATGAAGCAGGTAAGTTCTTTTCTGGTATACCATATAATTTGGCTGACTGGGCAGAAAAAGTACCAAACCGGGGATTAAGTAAACACCTAGAAAAATTGCAGCAGGATCTAGAAAGGATTATAGAACTTTATCCAAATAGAGAAGAAATACTTCCTGACACCCATAAAGCACTTAAAAAGGTAGAAAAAGTATTAAAAATGACGCAACGCACTAATATGGATGAGAACATAAAAAACGATTTAATTCACAAGCTTGAGCTCAAAAAAGAGCAATTACAAGAAGTAAGCTTTGTCTCTTCCAGTCTTCATATCAACACGGAAATTGATTCGAATGTTTTAACACAAGGTGAAGAAACCCAAGTAACGATGAGAGTTTCCAATGAAGGAAATAAAAAATTAAAACATGTCGAAACCTCCCTAATCACTCCAGAGAGTTGGGTATCTGAAAAAAGTCAAAGCTTTAAACACTTAGATCCCGGTCAAACCGGTACAGTTGTTTTCACAGTGACAGTACCTGACGATCAACAATATTACCAGCCTTATGATAGACCTATATTACAAACACAAATTACTTTTAAAGAAAAAGGTACAACCACCACTAAAGTACAGGAGTTGGATAATACCGTTGCTGTTCTTCCAGACCTTAGTTTGCAGGCGGGTCCAGATAAATTAACAATTAATACAGCAGATATCCAAGAAGATATTCCTATCTCTGTAAAGGTGAAAAACTATTTTGATGGCGAAAAAGATGCCCAAGTTTCTTTAAACTTGCCTGAGGGATGGTCAAGTGACGCTGCAGAAAAGCAAGTGGCATTCACAGAACGGTTTGAAGAAGAAGAGGTTGTTTTCTATATAAACCCACCATCGGATATAGAAGATGGTGACTATTCCTTCGATGTGGTTGCAAATGCAGAAGGAAAGACATATAACACTACCGTTCAAGAAATAAAATATGACCATATTAATGACTCATATTATCAATATCCATCGACTGTAAATACGGTGGCATTTGAATTGTTAAAACCAGATAATCTTAAAGTGGGCTATATTGAAAGTGGTTTTGACGAATTAGCAGATTATTTGTTTGAAGCTGGTATTGATGTGACTAAACTGACGGAAGAAGATCTAACGTCAGGGGATTTGTCACAATACGATACGATTGTTTCAGGGATTAGAGCATACCTATCTCGAGAAGATCTTGTTCAAAATAACGAAAGGTTACTTGAATATGTGGAAAATGGAGGACATTTTGTCGTTCAATATCACAAACCAGGAGATAACTGGGATCCTGATAACACGGCTCCTTATTCATTAGAAATAGGAAGTCCATCTATTGAGTGGCGCGTTACAGATGAGGCTGCTGATGTAACGGTGACGCAACCAGATCATGAATTTTTCAACTACCCGAACAATATAACAAATAGCGATTGGGATAATTGGGTTCAAGAAAGAGGTCTTTACTTCCCTATGAACTGGGATGACCGATTTGAAACCTTTGTCAGCATGGCTGACCCAAATGAAGACCCTTTTACTAGTGGGATATTGTCAGCAGATTATGGAGAAGGCACGTATACGTATACGAATCTAGTATTTTACCGCCAAATTGATAATCAAGTACCTGGAGCATACCGAATATTCACAAACCTAATAAGCTACGGGGCAGAGTAACGAAAAAAGGCATCTTCCAGGTTAACAATACCGGGGAGATGCTCTTTTTTAAGTGGAATCGCTTGATTATTTCATCCCAGTTAGAACAATTCCTTTAATGATGTGTCGCTGTAAAAAGATAAAAACTAAAATTAAAGGAATTACGGAAATTGTCGCTCCAGTCATGATTAAATGCCATTGTGATTCAGCTTCACCTGAAGAAAAGTACGACAATCCAACTGGTAATGTTCGCATACTAGAGGACTCTGTTACAATTAAAGGCCAGAGAAAAGCGTTCCAATTACTTAGAAATGAAAATATACCCAACGCAGATATTGCTGGCCAAACTTGAGGGACAGCTATTTTAAAGAATATGGAAAACTCATTCATGCCGTCAATACGGGCAGCATTTAATAGATCCTCAGGGATCTGTTCCATAAACTGCTTCATCAAAAATACTCCAAATCCAGTCATTAAACCCGGAAACAGAATGCCCCAATATGAATCTGTCCAGCCTAATTCCGAGCTCATCATATACCATGGAATAATTAGCATTTCTACTGGAACCATTAAGGTGCTGAGTATTAGTATAAATAATAGTTTCTTTCCAAAAAAATCAAATTTAGCTATAATGTAACCGACAAGTGTATCAAAGAATATTACGCTAATTGTAGTAATTACTGCAATGATAATGCTATTTAAGAACCACTTGATAAACATACTCTCTTCTAGGATCTGAATATAATTAGCTAAGGTAGGACTATCAGGAATGATATTCAGATTAAATATGTCCATTGGGGCTTTTAAGGAAGTGGATAGCATCCAAATAAATGGAAAAATCATTACTATTGCGCCTATAATCAGAATTAAGTAAGGTAAAAATTTCCCCGGTTTCAATTTTTCCGCCTCCCTTATTAATAATCAAATTTCTTTGTAAGAACTTTCATTTGGAAAATGGTCAAGAACATAATAAATAGGAACAATATTACAGTTGCAGCGGACGCCATTCCCATGTCATATTGTCGGAAGGCAAGTTGATAAATGTAAACAACAACTGAAACTGTAGAATTTAGTGGTCCACCGCTACCATCCATACTCATGTTTACAACTTGGGTAAAAGAAACTTGAATGAAAGTTATCATCCCAATTATTGATGAGAATACAATGGTTGGGTTAAGTAGAGGTACTGTCACATGCCAAAACTTCTGCCATGGAGTTGCTCCATCAATATCAGACGCTTCATATAACATTTCTGGGATATTTGATAACCCAGCCAAAAATAAAACCATTTGAAACCCAATAGACTGCCAGATCATAGCTGCTGATATTACGAAAATCGCCTGGTCTGGTGAATTTAAGAAAGGTTGTTGTGAGAAACCTAAGTTCATCAATAAATCATTTATAAATCCATTGCTCATGAAAAGCCATTGAAAAACCCAACTAATGGCAACAATACTTGTTACATATGGAATAAAGTATATAACTCTAAACAAACCAACAAAGCGTTTGATCTTATGCAGCAAAAGGGCAACAATAATACCAATCGTTAATTGTCCAACAACTCCTATCACTATATATACAAACGTGTTTAATAGAGATTTAAGAAATACTTCATCCTGAAATAAAGTCACAAAGTTTGAAAGACCAACAAAGGGCCGCTCTCCTGTAGATAGAAGATTCCACTCCCTAAATCCCACATTAAAAGTAAACAAAGTAGGCAAAATTCGTATGCCTATATAGAAGATGAGTGGAAGCAGTAAACAAGTAAAAATGAAAATATACTTTTGATGCTTATAGTTATTCCTTAATTTATAAAGTAAGGTTGGTTTGTGCTTTGGTTTGCCTTCTGGCTTTCTTTTTTTCTGTTTTTCATAATCTGGTGAAGGGTTTACTTGCCCCATAGTGCACCTCCTTTTGTAAATAGGGATCAAAGGTATTAACCTTTAATCCCCTAGAATGAATTATTTATCACTCCAATACTCATCATAAAGTTCCTGGGTGGATTCAACTAATTCATTAAAGGCTTCTTTAGGATCCGCTCCATCTAATAAGACTTTATTAGCTGCGTCAATTACAAGGTCTCTCTCTCTCGTTTCATCGACGAAGAAATGGGCGTTGGCATACGGTAATGACTCAATAAATGGACCATATATTTCGTCATTCGCAAATTTGTCCTGTGTCGCAACTGCTTCTTTTGCAGGTAACTCGCCTGTAGCCTCCAACCATCTCTCCATTACATCATCACTAGTTAAAAATTCAAGAAATTTAACAGAGGCGTCCAGTTTTTCACCCTCTACACCAGCAGTTATACCGTTAGTCCAGAACGACGCATTTGTTGATTGCTCATCTAGTGCTGGAAGTGGTGCAATACCGTAATTCAAATCAGGAGCATCACTTTGAAGTGTACCCACTCTAAAGGATCCATCAATATTCATTGCGGCATTTTCTGTAACAAAAGCTGTTACATCATCGGTATAAAATCCTTGCTCAGATGTCCCAAGTTCCCCAGGAAAACTCAACCAGTATTCAAATGCCTCAAAACCTTCTGAGCCTTCATCCCAAACTACCTCTCTGCGGTCATCACTCAAAACCTTTCCTCCAGCTTGATAAGTTAAGCCATCTCTGAGCCAATGATGACCTTGCTGATCAGGTTGCCAAGCCATACCAGATTTTATTAAAACGCCATTATCATCCTTTTCTGTTAGTTGCACTGCATAATCTTGAAGTTCATCCCAAGTTTCTGGAGGAGATTCAGGATCTAGACCAGCTTCTTCAAAAAGGTCTTTATTGTAGAACAAGGCTAATGTTCTTACCGCTGTAGGAATTGTCCAATACTCTTCGTCAATTTTTGTAGCATCTACCAATGGGAAAAATTCATCTTCTATTTCCTCATGTGGGAAAGCGTCCTGTGGTAGTGGTTGTAAATAACCTGCGTCTACGTATGAAGGTACCCAGCCATAAAATAAGTTTATGACATCTGGTCCTCTTCCAGCAGGTACTTGAGCAGCTACTTGCTCATTGTATTGATCGTAAGGAAAGGTGGTTTGTTCAATTTTAATCCCAGGATTATCCTGTTCAAATTCCTTTATTAATTCGTCCATTAAGTTAACTTTAGAATCAAAGGCGTATTGCCAGTACTCTAACGTAATCTCGTCACCACCTTCTGATCCACTTCCAGAAGTTTCTTCATCATCACCGGAACAAGCAGCCAGTATAAGCAAAATAAGAATTCCCAACAGTGCAAATTTCCATTTCTTTAACATTAAATAGCCTCCCTTGAAATTTAGAATCTCTCTGTTTTACTCTCGTTATCTTGAACTTTTAGCCCATAGATAAGTTGTTGGGTGAATGTAATAAATTTGTAGTTTTCTGTAGTGAATAAGCAGGTTGGTAATAATCTTGCTGTTCTTTTACCCATGAAGTTTAAAGGCAATTGGAGTGCCATTTGGTACTCCTTTTTTATACACTTAGAGGTTGATCGTGGCGAAAGGTTCTACTGTAACCATGGGGTTCTTTTGCACATATAGTGGGTCATAATTAAATTCTCAATATAGACTCGTGTTCCATTAGCAACAAATAACCGGCTCCTAACAATGAAACATCCGTAACGCTTGTTGTTTCAATTTCTGTTTGTATTGGTATGTGTTTATCAATTGTTGCAGATATAGATGGTAAAAATTGATCCATAGATTTTGAAATCCTACCACCTAAAACAATCCGTTCTGGGTTAAATAAAGAAATCACGTTAATTAGTGCAAAAGACAAATGAGATAAAGGCTCATTAAGAGCTTCTAGAGCAGTTTCATCTCCACTTTTTGCAGATTGGAATACCTTTTTTGCTGACCAAGTTTCACTATTACCTGCTTCGCTAGAATAATTCTTCATTCTTCTTTTAATGGAAGGACCACCAACATGGTTATCTAAAAAACCGTACCCGGTAAACGTGTGTTCATAATTTTTTTCGGCTGTTTTCTTATCTGTAACCATATAACCTATCTCACCTGCAGCATAGGATGAACCTCGATAAAGCTGGCCATTAATAATGATGCCGCATCCGACACCAGTTCCTAGTGTTATCATCAAAAAGTTGCTATTCGTCTCTCCTACTCCCTTCCATAATTCGCCTAGAGCGGCAATATTCACGTCATTGTCAAGGTAAACGGGAAAGGGAAGGATTTCTTCAAGTTGGTTACGTAAGGGGACATTTTCCCATTCAACACTAGGAGCATCAATTACTACTCCGTTATCTACATCCGTGATCCCTGGAACGCCGACACCTACTCCAAATATTTGTTCATACGTAAGCTTGCTATTTTTAATCATGCTTTTAATCGTGTCAGCTATAAGAGGGATAAGTTGGCTACCTACATGCCGTTGCGTTTCAATAGACATTTTGTTTTCAATCACTCCAGCCAAATTCATAATGGCTATCTCTACTGAGGTGCCTCCTATATCTACACCAATAAGATAATATGCATTTTCATTAAAGAATAACTGGTATGGTTTTCTGCCACCTGAGGAACTTCCTTTCTCACTTTCTTTCTCTCTAACCCATTCTTCTGCTATGAGCTCATCAACAAAATTAGATACAGTTGGTTTACTAATATTAAGAGCTTTAGAAATGTCAGACCGTGAGCTTCCTTGATTTCTTTGAATGTAATGTAAGATTTTTCTTTTGTTTAGGTTTTTTATGTTAGGTAAACTTGCTTGGATGTTACGATTAATTATGATTTTTCCCTCCCCTCTAAGTTAGTTAACAATTCATTTCTAATAAGTTAGTAAAGATTACTTATTAATTAAAATATATATTACTAGTAAGGTTATTTTATGTCAACGCTTACATTTATAATTTATAAATTTTTCTAAATAATTAGTTCTTTACAATGTAAGGGCTTTTATATACAATGATGGGGAAATGTTTGTAAGTAAGTCTTACAAACTAAAATCTTTTTAAAAGTGATGAGGTGTTGCTTGGATGGATAATTTAAAAAGCGAATTTGAATCGACGGAAGGAATTGAATTTCCAGGGAAAACGTATGTTGAACATTTATTAAAACCCCTCTTTCAAGACCAAAAAGACTACTTATTCGAAGCGATGTTTAAAATACATAAAGCACATACTATCATGCTAACTGAACAAAAAATTATTACCAAAGAGGAATGTACTAAAATATTAGAGGGAATAAAATTGGTTGAAAACCTTGAAAAAGAGGATTTAACGTATTCAGCGCAATACGAAGATTTATTTTTTCTAGTAGAATCCAAAATTGGAGAACATATTGGTGATGAACTAGCAGGTAAAATGCATATCGCAAAAAGTAGAAACGATATGGGAGAAGCAATGTATCGCATTGTGATCCGTAACTACTTGAAGGAGACTATTGAACATGTAGAAAGATTAAGACAGGTTATTCTATATCAAGCTGAACAGCATGTAGAATCCATTATGCCAGCCCACACCCACACCCAACCAGCTCAGCCAACTACATTCGGACATTACTTAGTTGCAATATACGATAATTTATCCAGAGATATAACAAGGTTGCAACACGCATATCAGACTGTAAATCAATCACCCATGGGGGCAGCTGCCATCACTACGACAGGTTTTCCAATAAATAGAGAACGAATGGCAGAGTTGCTAGAATTTGATGGATTAATAGAGAACTCCTATGATGCAATTGGTACAGGAGATTATTTAATTGAAGCAGCCCAGGTATTAATAAGCCTTATGACCAATATGGGGAGGTGGATCCAGGAGTTTTTACGAATGGCTTCAAAGGAAGTTGGATTGTTAAAAGTCTCTAATGCATACGTACAGGTAAGTAGCATTATGCCACAAAAAAGAAACCCGGTTTCCATCGAACACTCCCGTGCCATTGCCAGCAGTGCTGCAGCTGAAGGATTAGCTGTAATCCATATGATTCATAACACCCCATACGGAGATATAAACGACACGGAGGATGATTTGCAACCTCATTTGTATACTGGATACGAAAAGGCTACGAGAGTTATAAGCTTAATGAAGGCTGTTATCCTTACATTAGATTTTAATGAAGAACGTGCTTATCAACAAGCTAGAGAAAATTTAATTACGATAACTGAACTAGCAGACGTACTAGCTCGAGACTATAATATCCCCTTTAGGACCGCACATAAAAAAGCAAGCACAATAGCAAAACAGTCAGATAGAGAAAATAAAGAACTCTATGAAATTCCGTTATCTAAAGTAAACGAATGGCTAGAGAATATTACATTAGAAGATAAAGATTGGCAGTTTATCATTGATCCCAAACATTTTATTGAAAGAAGAAAAGTAACAGGTGGAACAAATTCTAAGGTTGTTTTAGATATGATACAGCGGAGGAAAGAGGAAGTTTGTTTGGGGGAGTTTAGTTCAGCACCGTGAATTTAAAGTGATTTTGGCACTTTAGTAACTGTATTAAACCGAAAAGTAAGCATTCTTACATGTTATGACGCTGTATTTATTCACCGTAATACTATTCCAATTGAGGGAGGCACAACAGTTCTTTAAGTAATATTTCCATAAGATACGTTACCCCTTTAAACAAATTTAGTGTTATTAAGGGGGTAACGTATTTTTTAGACAGCGTTAAGGGACCCTTTTACCTATTGTATATAAAATTATTATCTAACAATCTATAAAAACTTTTGTAAAAAGACCTAATTCTTTAAAACAAAGATTTAAATATTTAGGGTTGATAACTTGGTGTTAGTGGAATACAAACTTGGTAGTAGGCACAGTCAACCAAAGTAGCAGTATTTTTGGCGTACTTAGAGCTGTAATTTATCAACGTTATTCTTTTCTCCGTATTTCATAATATGTTTCAGCTAAACTAATTAAAAGTTATATACATTTTAGCAAAAAAGTCATTCTCTAAACCTTCCAATCGAAAACTGCGAAATATCTACATCATTCTTACCGAAAATGATCAAATTACTCAATGCCTGTCCAACTGCACTGCTAAATTTAAACCCATGTCCTGAAAACCCTGCTGCAATCGCAACATTTGCGTGCTTAGGATGGAGGTCAATAATGAATTTATCATCGGGTGTGTGTGTATACATACAGGTTTTACCATACTTCAATTGCCAAATATCAGGGATGTATTGGTTCATAAATTGTACCAAATCTCCTTCATCTTCTGCTAGTTCACCAAATCCTATCGGAGATTCATCAGGGTGGATGGGATTTCCGCCATCATGACGGCCTACTTTTAAACCTGCCCTGTCTATACTCGGGAATCCATAATATATCCCTTTGGGTGTATCAAATGCAAAGGCTGGAAAACGGCTATGATTATAGGTAGTCTCATTAGCGTCAAACCAAGCAAATGTTTTCCTAACAGGTGTAAGTGGAAGCTCCAAACCCAACATAGAAATGAGTTCACCTGACCATGCTCCTGCCGAAACCACGAGCGCATTCGAGTGAAGGGTCTGTTCGTCTGTCTTGATTGTTACTTTTTCATCTTGAATGGAAATGCCTCTTACTCTACTGTTTGGGAGGATCGTAGCACCATTATGTTCAGCAAGTGCTTGATATGC
This sequence comes from Oceanobacillus sp. GQ8, assembly GCF_059758495.1. NCBI lineage: Bacteria > Bacillati > Bacillota > Bacilli > Caryophanales > Bacillaceae > Oceanobacillus > Oceanobacillus sp. GQ8. The sequence goes on from NZ_JCAXEV010000003.1 coordinate 99,981, forward strand.
TTTAATAATTTCCTCACTCTTTAGCACGCCAGATGTCGGTTCAAAGCAACCAATAAAGTCGTTCGGTAACGAAATATTAGCCCACCGATTCTGCACTTTATTAGCATCCATTACATCAAGGGGCAAATCATACTTTTTAGCACTAGACATAATATTTTGGATGAAATTTGATGCGACATTCCCAGCATTAAGTACACCAGTTTGAGTGAATAACTGCTTTCCAGAAGCCTTTTCTAAGTCATGCCATAACTCGCGCGCTCTAAGAATAAATGGAACATATTCCTCTCCCTCACCATAGGCATAGCGAATAATTCTCGTGTCCCCATGATGACTCCCTTTGTTATGTGGTGGGTTAAAAGAATCTAATAATAACGTTTTTTTCCCACTCTTGGATAAATAATATCCTGCTGCCATGCCCATTGAACCTGCACCAATTACGGTTACGTCATAGTTCATACCATCTAACCTCCAATAATCAAACCATTATGTATAATGAGTGAATTATTACATTATACTGTAAATTATTATTCAGCTAAAGTGTCCTTTGCGAACAAAAAGATCCTTGACTTAACTACCCGTGTTTGAGCACTAGTTGTTTGTTAAGTATATGTATTATGTATAGATTTAATTTTTTCAAATATTTTCCGAAATAGTTAATTATAATACAGTATTTCATTGTATAATGATCTAAGTCCTAGGATTATAGTCCTGATTTATTTCATTTAAATAAAATCACACCTAGAGATCAAACTACTAAGAGAGGGAAGAAGAAAAATGAAAATCAATTTTAAAAGTAAGAAGGTTTGGGTTATAGCAATTGTACTTTTACTACTTATTATTATTGCTTCTACAAATGGAGCTGCTGCCTCAGGAAAAAGTGAGGAAATCACAAAGCTAGAGAAACAGGTTGAAGAGCAACAAAAGCAACTTGAAGAAGGAGAAAAAGAACGTAAAGAGAAGGACACGGAAATTGAAAAGTTGCAAGCTAAAGTTTCCGAAGCAGAACCATGGTTTGAACTCACAGAGAAAGAACAACAAGCCAAAATAAAAGAGCAAGAAGAAAAAGAGGCAAAAGAAAAGGCAGAAGCTGAAAAAAAAGCCGCAGAAGAGCAAGCTGCAAAAGAAGCTGAAGAAGCAAAGGCTAAGAAAGAAGCAGAAGAGAAAGCGAAAAAAGGATATGAAACAGGCATTACATATGACCAATTAGCAAGAACACCAGATGATTTTATGGCCGAGAAAGTGAAATTTAAAGGGAAGGTTATCCAGGTAATGGAAGGCGATGGTGTTGTACAGATCAGATTTGCTGTTAATGATAACTATGATACCGTTATACTTGGTGAATATGATGCAAGCATCGTAGAGTCAAGAGTTTTGGAAGATGACACGATCACAATAATGGGAACTTCACTTGGATTATACACGTATGAATCTACCATGGGTGGAGAGATAACCATTCCAAGTATATTAATTGATAAGATTGATCAGTAGGGTTTAAAATACTTTGCTTAAGATTGAACTTGCATTCTTATTTGATAACTTCACTGAATGACTATAATTTGCTCATTACCAATAGGTAGTGAGCTTTTTTATGTTCCTCCATACTAAAAAATACCAGATTCCTTTTAGATAAAGGATGTCTGGTATTTCTTGTTATGGGGTAACAATTGTCCCATCAGGTATTCTGCTTTGCGTCCATTCATGTGGTCTATATACCACTGGATATTCTGCTGCTTTTTCTTCATCAAAATCAACACCAATCCCTGGCTTATCAATTGGATAAAGAAAGCCTTTTTTGGGCTTAGGGACATAACTAAATAGTGATTCTGTGGTTTCTTTAACATGTATATTTTCTTGGATAGCTGCATTGTGAAGATGAATATTTAAGTGTGTATTGACAGCCATTCCGATAGGTGTAATATCAGATGGCGTATGCCAAGCCATTCTAATTCCCATTGCATTACAGAAATGAGCAAGTTTAAGCGCAGGGGTAATACCACCAATTTGCGATACATGACAACGCATATAATCGACACGGCGGTTGGTTATGAGTTCTTTCCACTCCATCGGATTATTAAACAGTTCACCAGTTGCGAGTGGTGTAGCTGATTGAGAACGTAACTGCTCCAGCCATTCATTTTGATCAGGAGGCAAAATGTCCTCGATATAATATGGTTTGTATGCTTCTACATCCTTGGCGAAATTAATTGCCTGGTTTGGGAAAAGTCGTTCATGAACATCATGTAGAATTTCGAAAGAGAAACCGTATTTTTCACGAATTGATTTGAACATGTGGACGGTTGTCTGCATGTAGCTATTTTGATCAAAATAGGAACCCACACTAGGGTTTTCGGTAGTGTGTAAATGATCTGCTAGACCACCATAAAAGCCTAATTGACAGCGGATATGCTGATATCCTTCTTCTAAAATGGTATCAATTTGCTTATAAAGGTCATCCAAACTATCTGCAACAGCATGCGTATAGGAAGCGATGGCATCACGTGATTTTCCACCGAAGAGTTGGTATAAAGGCATATTTGCTTGCTTTCCTTTAATGTCCCAAAGTGCCATATCCACGCCAGAAATGGCATTATTAATAACAGGTCCGTTTCTCCAATAACTATTAACCATCATCATCTGCCAAATATCTTCAATATGGTTGGCATCTTTGCCAATAAGTATAGGTTTTAGATATTCGTCAACCATTGTTTTAACTGCAAGTGGCCGTTGTTGAAAAGTTGCACACCCGTATCCGTGTACGCCTTTATTTGTTTCAACTTTTACCACAATTAAATTATGTCTATCAGGTCGAGTAATGTAGCATTTTACATCGGTAATTAATATAGGACTCATTGAGGCACCTCTATTCTAAGCTTTTACTATTTCATTGAAACACTAGCAATAACACCATGTCAATTTGGATTGGTATCATCACCTATAAGCGATAAAAACCAGTCCAATTTATATTTTTAAATTGATAGAATCCTTTCGTATCAAGGGTTTGACTTGATTATCATGTCATTTTTGTACGTTTTTTTGTTTGATGATTGTGTGTTATATTTTTCTTTGAAAGCGCGCACAAATATTTCGTCGAAGGGGTGGAGACATGAGCGAAAGTAATCAAGAAAAAGTAGTGAAAAGCATTATTGATTATTTAGGTGGTAAAGAAAACATCAGTAATGCATGGCATTGTATGACTCGATTACGCTTTGAGATAAAAGATGAATCTCTTATAGAAGAGGAAAACATTAAAAGTATTCCAGAGGTAATGGGGGCGCAGAATCAAAACAATCAATACCAAATTATTATCGGAACAGAAGTAGAGTCTTATTTTGAAGTGTTAGCTAGTAAGCTAGGAATAAGTGGGGCTGAATCTTCCTCCAATGGAAATAAGGGAGAGAAAAAGAGTCTGATCACCATGTTTATGGACATTGTTTCAGGTGTTTTCGGACCAATTGTCCCAGCTATAGCAGGGGCGGGGATGATCAAAGGTTTAATAGCTGGGTTTGTGGCATTAGGTGTCGTATCTGATGAAAGTCAGACGATTCAAGTGTTGGATATGCTAGCAAGTGGTGTGTTTACGTTCTTACCATTCTTCATAGCAGCATCTGCAGCAAAAATCTTTAAAACAAATCAATATTTAGCAATAGCCATTGCAGCAGCAATGCAATATCCTACGATGACGGACGCTGCAGCAGCTGGAAATATTGATGCATTTCATATTTTTGGACTTATACCGATACCAGTCTTTAATTATGCCGGAAATGTAATCCCTATCATTTTTGCTGTATTTGTTTTAAGTTACGTGCAGCGTTGGGTTGATAAAGTATTACCTAAAGTCTTTAGAACAGTGTTTACTCCGACTTTTTCATTATTTATTGCTGGATTAATTGCGTTTATAGTGATTGGGCCAATTGGAATTCATTTAGGACGAGGACTAGCAGATGTAATTGCCTGGTTATTTGATGTGTCACCTATTTTAGCAGGAGTCGTTGTAGGGACAATCAGACCGGTAGCTATTTTGACTGGCTTACATCATGCAATGACACCTATTGCTTTACAAAATTTTTCCGACCAAGGTTACGACATGTTAATGCCAATGATGTTCATGGCAAACATGGCCATTGCTGGTGCGACACTTGCTATGTACCGCAAAGCAAAATCACAAAATGAAAGATCGATCATTGTGTCATCATCATTTTCAGCGTTTTTAGGAATTACCGAGCCAGCACTATTTGGTGTTCTGACAAAATATAAGCGTGGGTTACTTGCAGCAACAATAGGGAGTGCACTTGCATCAGCTTTCATTAGTGCATTTGGTGTACGTATTTACGGTTACATTTTATCTAGTATTTTCAGTTTACCAGCTTATATCGGTGAATATTTCATCTTTGCTATTTTAGGTATTGTCATAGCTATTGTCGTTGCTTATATAGCGGCTACCTTATTATCTAAATCAAATGAGAAATTGGAACCAACAGGAGCAAAAACAGAATTAAGGGAAGAAGAATTAACAGCAGTAGCAACAGGTAACTATGTTGCCATTGATCAAGTAGCAGATGAAGCATTTGCTTCAAAATCACTTGGTGATGGTTATGCAATAAAACCGAGTAAGAGTGAAATCTTCTCACCAGTTTCCGGTAAAATAAAAACCGTCTTTCCAACCAAACATGCGATAGGAATTGAAACCAATAGTGGATTAGAAGTCTTAATTCATATGGGGATAGAGACCGTTAGTTTAGATGGAAAACCGTTCGAAGTATTAGTGAAGCCGGGTGACGTGGTTGACAAGAAGACACAGATTGCGACGATGGATATAGAAGAATTAGAAAAAAACAAAATTGATACAACGACGATGGTCGTGGTAACAAATATGGAAAAAGTAAAATCACTTCCTGAAGCGACAAAACAATCGTATTCTGCAGGAGAGAAGATCGGTGATATTCTACCAAACTAAACTGTAGATGGAATGGTTTTAAATAAATCATATAGTGTCAGAATATAACAGTTTAATAGTTAGGTGAAAAATAAACTTATCGACCTTGGCTCATAATTAGTATGAGCTGAGGTTGATTTTGTTGTAAGAACGAGAGAAAATTAAAGATTTATCCTTATTGAAAGAATATTATATGTAATGTATGATAATGCCTATAGTAAATGTGTTGGGAATAAAGGCTTTTTAGCCTCATTTAAGATTTTTCTATTGAACGGAAGCTAATCATTAAATATAAATTAGAGAGAAGCGTTAAGAAATGAAAAAGAAAGAATTTATTATTAATGATGTGTTAAGTAAAATCTATCAAAATTATTATACGGACGGTAAATTGCCGACACAACGCCAATTAGCGGAATTTTATGAGGTATCTAGGTATACTATCCAGGATGCGATTGTTAAACTGCAGGATATTGGTGTGATTAATGTGGTTCAAGGTTCTGGTATTTACGTGCAGAAAAATGTTAGCCAAAATCCTCTCATTTATAATTCGATAACAGCAACACCGTATTCACGCATCTCATCTAAGCCAATTTATCTAAAAAAAGAAGTAGCAACAGAAGCAGATCAGCGCATGTTCGAAATTGAAAAGGGAGATGAAATTTGGGAGTTTCAAAGAATAAGAAATGTCAATTACCAAATTGTCCAGATTGAAAATTCCAGATTACCTTATAAATTGTTCCCAAATTTAAAAGAGGAAGATATCTCTAATTCTATACAGGAGTACGTGCAACGGAAAGGGTATGAAATTTCCCACTATATTACGTCCTATACACCAGTATTGATTAATAAAGAACAATCCCAATTGATGTCTTGTAAAAAAGGCCTTCCAGCCATGAATATTCAAAATAGGTGTATGCTTAGAGGAGGAACTGTCTACGAGTATAGTGAGGTCATTGCTCTAGATTATTCTTGTACCTATATTACCCCATTTAATAAACAGAACCATTCACAACGAAAGCAGAAGAAATAAGTATGAAAGGCTTCATAAGAGTTTTATAATACTTTAACTAGAAGTACTTTATTTACTCCAAATGTTGCTGATTTTGAACTAGAGACTTTAATTGATAATGTATGAGAAATAACCCACCTATGATAATTGGTGGGTTTTCTTTAAAAGAGACAGGATGCATCCAGCATCCTCAGTGTAGGCTAAAGCTGTTAGTTACACTTGAGTTGAAACTATTCTTAATGGAAATCTTGGGAATCTGTTTCAACACAGTTTTTGTAACCGAGCATCCTACAAAAAAACTAAGGAACTCCTATCCCTGCTTAGCAAAAAAGTCATTCTCTAAACCTCTCAATCGAAAACTGCGAAATATCTACATCATTTTTACCAGAATTGATCAAATTACTTAACGCCTGTCCAACTACACTGCTGAATTTAAATCCATGTCCTGAGAATCCTGCTGCAATCGCAACATTCGAATGCTTAGGATGTAGGTCAATAATGAATTTATCATCAGGGGTATGTGTATACATACATGTTTTACCATACTTCAATTGCCAAATATCAGGGATGTATTGATTCATAAATTGTGCCAAATCTCCTTCATCTTCTGCTAGTTCACCAAATCCTATCGGAGATTCATCCGGGTGTATAGGATTTCCGCCATCATGACGGCCTACTTTTAAACCGGATCCATCTATACTCGGGAATCCATAATATATTCCTTGGGGTGTATCAAATGCAAAGGCTGGAAAACGGCTATGATTATAGGTAGTCTCATTAGCGTCAAACCAAGCAAATGTTTTCCTCACAGGTGTAAGTGGAAGCTCCAAATCCAACATAGAAAGGAGTTCACCTGACCATGCTCCTGCCGAAACCACTAGCGCATCCGAGTAAAGAGTCTGTTTGTCTGTCTTGATTGTTACTTTTTCTTCTTGAATGGAAATGTCTCTTACTCTACTATTTGGGAGAATTGTAGCACCATTCTGTTCAGCAAGTGCTTGGTATGCTTTAATAATTTCCTCACTTTTTAGAACGCCAGACGTAGGTTCAAAGCAACCAATAAAGTCGTTAGGTAACGTAATGCTAGCCCAACGATTCTGCACTCCATTAGCATCCATTACATCAAGGGGCAAATCATACTTTTTAGCACTAGAAGTAATATTTTGGATGAAATTGGATTCTGCATTTCCAACATTAAGTACACCAGTTTGAGTGAATAACTGCTTTCCAGAAGCCTTTTCTAAATCATGCCATAACTCTTGCGCTCTAAGAATAAATGGAACATATTCTTCACCCTCACCATAGGCATAGCGAATAATTCTCGTGTCCCCATGATGACTCCCTTTGTTATGTGGTGGGATATAGGAGTCTAATAATAAGGTTTTTTTCCCACTCTTGGATAAATAATAACCTGCTGCCATGCCCATTGATCCTGCACCAATTACGATTACGTCATAGTTCATACCATCTAACCTCCTATAATGACTACCTTACGTATAATGAACACAATTAATTTTTATCTAGCGCCATTTAGCTATTGGCTAATAAGAAATTCATATCCCTTAACAAAAGAACCACATAAATCCATAGCGGGTTGTATGTGGTTTTTATGGATGTTCTTTATTTTTTGTTCGCTGAAATGATTAAAAACATTGGTCTCCGATTTTCATCTGCTATCAGAGGGTCTTTTTTTGCCATTTCCTCAGTAGGATATGATTCCTTCACTTCCTTTATAAGAAAACCAGAATCAATTAGGTCGTTGATATAGGTGGAAATGGTACGATGGTATTTTGTCACATGTTCATTTAAAAAGGACGTTTCACGCACGCCTTCCATTTGATAGTAATCAACTGGCCAGTGCAGGCGATTCCCTTGTTCATCATAATACCAGTCTTGTTCTTTTCGAGAAGTGAAAATGGGATGTTCAACAGAAAAAACAAAGCTTCCCCCAGGCTTTAGCGAATCATAAACCTTTCCACAAATTGTTTTAAATGACTTAATATAGTGAAATGCAAGGGAACTAATCACCACGTCAAATGAAGAGCGTGAAAAATCAATGTCTTCGATAGGCGTTTTAATATATGAAATGGAAGGATCTTTTGTCATTTCACGAGCTCGTTGAATCATTTTTTCAGAAATATCTACACCTGTGACAGAGCTTGCCTTCTGCTCCCGTGCATATCGACAATGCCAGCCGAAACCACAGCCTAAATCAAGAACTGTTTTATCCTTAAGGTCCGGTAATAGTTCCTTTAAAATATGCCATTCCCCAGCACCTTCAAGCCCATGAAAGGAGCGTGGCATTTGTTCGTATGCAGAAAAGAAATTCGGATCGTCATATTTATCCCGGTGCAACCGTCCGTAAAACTCCCACTTCAAAACAGTGGGAGTAAACGGACGCTAACACCCCGATTCGTTCAACTAACAACCAGTGGAAAGAACGAAACCCCCCACTGATTGAAGTTTCACTTTATCCTGTTTCATCGTGAATCCATCTCCTATTTTTAATATGTTCAAGCAGGATTAATCAGCAGCACAGCTCCAAGCAGAACGATAAGAATGAAAACGTAACGCTCGAATTTATGACTAGGGATACGCCGATGTAAATACGCACCTAAAAATGTTGCGGCAATGATAAAAGGCAAGGAAAGGCCGAAGAGCGTAAATAAATCCATTGTCCATAGTCCTCCAAGTGCTTGGCCTAGTACCACCATTATCCCAGAAATAAGAAAATGAGCTTGCAATGTTCCTCGAAAGCGATCTGGACTCCACCGACGCATTGTGCCGTAAATAACAACGGGTACACCATTGAAGTTATAAGCACTTCCAAGTGTTCCCGCAGCAAAACCGAACGGTAACGCCCAAGCTGGACTATCCAACAAAGGACGTTGTGCTGACTTCGTAATCATTGGTTTGGCCAGTGAATACGCTCCATATGCAACAAGAAATATGCCAAGTGCAACCGTGATCACCATGGCAGGAGCATAAAGGACTAAGACCAGGCCAGCAGGAATGCCGAGCAGGGTAGTAATGGCTAATCGAATTAGTGCTGGTCGATCAATGTGACGCCATCCTGTAGACACAGCGAGCAAAGCCACTGTAAGTCCGGCTAATCCTATCAGCGATATGGAAGTATGTAAATCTATTGGTAATAGTGCAAGTAGAGGCATTCCTACTACAGCTTCCCCAAAACCAAACGTAGCTCTCATCAAAGAGCCGATGAAAACAACGGCAATGACCAGTAGGATGAGTGTGGTAGACATATAAAACAACTCCAGTAGCTCAAATTGCAGCTTAAAATATAACATTCATTATCTACCTTTATTTTATCATAGTGGTGAAACAATATGGCTTAGTTGGGGCTAATTGAGTGGGGATTTTAAAGAATCTTTTTTGAAAAAACCTAGCATTTGGCCAAAGCCTTCCTACCTTCTAAAAATCGTTGGATAAATTCCATGAACTGGCAGAATTGTATAAAATAATTTAAAATCTATTTTAGAACTAGATTACATAGAAAGGTAGATTTTAATGAATTTTAATCGTCATTTTTTGATTGGAATGCTAACAATCGGATTGATCTTTTTAGCTGCATGTGAGAATTCTTCTGCCGAGTCTAGCGCTACGACAGACAACGAGTCAGAAGATAGGAATGAAACCCAAACGGCAAATGAAAATGGAGAGGCTGTAGAGGAGGAAGCAGAGAAAGATCCGGGTTCAAATGCAGACGAATCGAATCAAGCCAACTCGCAGGAAAGTACAACGGAAGAAGCGGAAACTACTGAAAAAGTAGAAACAGCTAATGATGATGCCACAGAAGAAGATACCTCGACTAAGAGTACAGTAAGCAAGAAAGAAGAGTACCTCCAGAAATTAAAAGATGCAAAAATTGAAACACATGAGCAGCGGGAAGAATCAGCAGATGGCATAACAATCGAGTTAAAAGGTGTGGAAGGGAATTTATTCGACCTGTGGGACGGATTATTAAACGAAATTTATGGAGTCCTAGAGGAGCAACTTTCTACAGAAGAAATGGAGCAACTTTCTACAGAAGAAATGGAGCAACTGAGAGTAGAACAACGTGAATGGATTAAGCACCGCGATAACAAGGCAGAGGAGGCATCCCTAGAATATGAAGGGGGCACAGCAGAACACCTAGTATATACAACAGTCCTTAACGACCTTACGATAGAACGATGCACGGAATTGGTTGAGGAGTATATGAAGTAATGAGTAGAGCACTCTCGGTTGAGCGTGCTCTTTATTTTGGCTGATGTTAGCTCGTTCAAGGGCGATAATTTCTTATTCTCGGAGGATGTACTTTCATTCTTGGCCGAAGTTCTCCTGCTCACGGCCGATGATCTCCCGCCTACAACTGATGACCTCAGGCTCACGGGCGATGTTCACTTATTCACGGCTGATGTTCTAAGTTCACAGCCGATGCTCTGCACGATTTCCGGCAGCTGTCACGCGAATTGCTGCAGCCGACACGCGACTTTCAGTAGCTCCAACGCGCGTACTCACAGCCGCCCCCAAACACCTATCAACCATCAACTAGACGCTCTAAGATCCTTTTTACGCAGTAGTGTATTCAACTGCTCTGAGCATAGAAGCATCACGGCAATATAGATCACGATGAAAAACGGGAAGATTGCAATTGTTGAATGGGATGCAATTAAACCAAGGATCGGCGGTAGGAAGGTGCTGCCTGTGTATGCTAACGCCATTTGGTATCCCATAATAGTCTGGGAATGGGTCTTCCCAAAGCGTGTTGGCGTTTCATGTAACATACATGGAAAAATAGGCGCTAAACCAAATCCTATCATGATAAAACCTGCAAGTGAGAATGTAGTTGGAAAGGGCAACACAAGAAGGACAGCACCAACTAATGCGATAATTTGTCCCACTCGAATCAGCATACGGTTGCTCAATTTAAACGTAACAAAACCGGTTAGAAATCTACCAACCGTTAATCCACCCCAATAAAGGGAAACCCATTGGGCAGCAGCGGATGCTGACAGATCTTTGACATCCACAAGAAAACTACTTCCCCAAAGTCCCACTGTTGTTTCCACCCCGCAATAAAACAGGAAGGACAACAGTGCGAGTTTCACTCCTTTTATTTGCAGAGGCTTTTTATGCTTTGTATTTTCTTGAGTTTCATCATGAATCGCTTCCGTTTCCTCATTTAATGCCATGTTCCTGTTTTGCGCTACTCTCTTCCATAATGGGAAGGAAAATAACAGGACTGCTGCTAAGGCGAACTGGATGCCGGCAATGGTTAGATAACCATTTCTCCATGCCTGTTGTCCTGTAATAAATTGGGCCATGATGATTGGTCCCAAGGTTGCGCCCACACCCCAAAAACTATGTAACCAACTCATATGGTGTGCCTTATAATGTAGTGCCACATAATTGTTTAGTGCTGTATCTACAGCACCAGCTCCTAAGCCAAGAGGTATAGCGCATAGAACCAACCAAATGATCGATGGCGCGAAATAAAATCCAAGTAAAGCACCTGCCGTCAATAAGACGCTGACAAAGGTAACCTTCGCAGTTCCGAATTGTTTAATGACCTTTCCACTTACTAAACTGGAAATGATTGTACCAGCAGAGATGATCATAAACAGGTATCCTGCTGCCTCAAGAGGAGCGCCTATGTCTTCTTGTATCACGGGCCACGCAGCGCCTAATAAGGGATCAGGTAATCCTAAACTAATAAAAGCCAAATAAATAACAAGCAAAAGTAATAAAGTCATGTTTACTCCGTTTCTCCTAACGTTAATTTTTGTTGCGTCCTGTAACGACTGAAAAAAAATAGGTTTCCTCCAGTTCACTCTCACAAAAAATGAATATATGTGGATTAATAATAGCAACAATCGAGGCTACTAATCTACTAATAGCATTAATCTCAGCCTCACAATTTATTATTTCTTTCCTTGCTCCATTTACTTTTGTTAAAGCTTGTTGACGTTCCAATATACCCAATACATGTATCACTATATTTTCCATATGAAAACACCCCAAGCATCAATTTTTATATATTGATATTTGGAGTGCACTAAATTTAGGAAGTACTTTTTCCATCTTTTTTGTATCTAGGAGGGAGCGATTATGGCTGTTCCGCCAAGACATCAATCAAATTACAGCTTTCTTAATTCATGCAAAATATTTTCTGGATCCAACCGCTGCATAAAGTCCGGATTTACGTAAACAGAACGTACGATTCCGAATTCGTCAATCATAAAGGTGGAAGGAATAGGTAGTACCCAACGGTTCGTAGCATTGTATTCCATTAAATCCATACCAACTTGTTTCATAATTTCCTGAATGTATTCCGGGACGTCGTAAAGGACGTTATAGAAAGCAGCCACGAGGCCATGTGTATCGCTTAGAACTTGAAAGGTCAGCTCCTCTTTCTCCTGCTGGGAAGCGTGTTATCCGGGCTTTGCGGGCTGATCGCGATCAATCGTCCTCCAAGGGCTTCGATTTCCGGTAGAAGTTTCTCATAGGCTTTAAGTTGACTGTTGCAAAACGGGCACCATCCACCTCGGTAGAAAGTCAGGACAACAGGACCTTTGGATAGTTCCTCATATAGGTTAACCTCTTCGCCCACAGCATTCTTTAGTGTAAAATCCTTTGCCTTTTGCCCTTCCTGCGGTCCATAGGCAATATCAGATTCTTGTTGCTCTCGGATTTGACGAAACATCTCCGTTTGAATATCTAAAGGTGTATGGGCTATAAATTCCTTTTTGGCTTTCGCTAAAGCTTGAGTTAATGACATGTTTTGCATCTCCTTTTTAATTGGAACTTTCTCAGTCGAACTTGTTATAAATTAAAAAGACTTGCTGGCTAATTTTAATGCTGAATGTCAGGTAATGGTGCTTTATTCGCCAGACATCTCGGTAGGTGTTACGTTTGCTGCCATCCTGTCTTGCCTGCGCAATTGAATGACTTGTACTGTCAAACCAACAATGAGAGCAACGAATAGGATGGCTTGAGCGGCCAATAGAATTGGCGATTTTACATCGGCAGCTATTGGGTTGCCGTCTGGAACACGGGTCAGGATCTCGGTAACAGTCGGTAGCATTAGCAGAAACGCCGTCAAACTAAGGGAAATTGTTTCAAGGTAGTTGCCCGCACGCCCAAAGCGCGTATTTCTCCCAATGCCGTAACCGACTAGCAACAATAGAATAGTTGTCGTTCCAATGATATAGCTGACCGACTGATGTGCAATAGGAAAAACGGTAATCGCACCAATCAGCATTGAAACAAAGTAAATGATACCTGGTCTTGAGCGAGGCACGATCCTTCCGTAGCGAGCAAACATATATATAGCAAGCGGAATAGCGGGTAAACTGCTGAGCGTATGAACCCAGCCAAATGATGAAATTCCAAACATAATTGTCTCCTTCCAGTCCTTAAGGACAAGGTATTTTTTTACTTCTAGTGACCAGATATTAATGGCTAAAAGCTTTCTAATTGAATCGGTAATAGTTTATTTGGTCTCTAAGTTAGCTCCATTCGGTTTTCGCACTTACACGGTGAAGAAACTGTCAGTTCGAATGTCTCATCCAGCGAAAAGCGAGAACCATTACGTGAATAAGCTATAGATTCCCATGGGCAGTACGGCGAGAACAATACAACTATCTACTAGAAGGGAGGTTGAAAGCAAGCTTTCTTAAGTATAAATGTCGGTGCACTTGTCAATCTGAACAAAACTTACACACTCTTGTTGTCACCTCATGGCTTAGCAAGCGCGGTTTGCCTCATGATCTCTAATAAATGATCGTGGGATGGGTGGTCCTAACCGCGACTACGCTGGAAGATCAACAAAGTGAACAAGAACGCGGCGAGGTGTCCTCAGCCGATTTGGTAAACGAAATGAACGGTATATACAGAGGGCTATCCTAGATAGTGTAGCCTGCACGCTAGGCGATAAATCAAGGAAGGGGGCAGGTTATACTCCCTTCATTTCGTTCATTGCCTGCACCCATTGCCATCGTGGCTAGCGCGCAGTGAGACGTTCCAGGAGTTGGTCAGTCACAATACCGAATATCTTCGGATCGCCAAAAGCCCGTGCCGAAAGCATCGCGCCGTGAACCGTTGCCATGAACGTTTCGGCCTCCTCACGAGGGGTACTAACAAGGTAAAGTTGCCCCTCGCGCGCACCGCGCTCCAGCACGGATGTCAACCATTCAGACAGGTAGCGGAAATGTTCTTGGACCTCTGCTCCAACTTTCTCTGGGAGGACGGGGAGCTGGCTTGCCAATAATGCGCAGACACAAAAGGGAGCGCTCGCATCCGTGATGCAGGCTTCCCAATAACCAGTATAGCTCCGAAGCTGTTCAAGCGGCTCGGATACCTGTAGTTCGATGTTCGCCATTCCCTCTTTAGCTTCTTGCCGATACCGCGAAACCAGCTTTTGTACAAGATCGATCTTACTTGGGAAGTGGTAATGGATACTCGCTTTACGAATCCCCACCACATCAGCTATATCGGCATAGCTGAAACTGTTGTAGCCACCAGTGATGATTAGAGAACGTGCACAAGCCAAAATGTCATCTTGAGTGGTAGATAAATTTGTCATGTCTCTGCTTTACCTCCTTGTAGTAGTTTGCCAACAATCCATCACCTTGTTACTTGCAGGGCGAAAGTACTGCAGTGGAACGAACTCGTCGAATCATCAGTACAGCTAGATAAAAATACGCCAAGCCCGAATGGGAACATAGGTGTTAACTAGATGTGTCACATTTATCCTACCATTTGGTAGGTAGGTTGTCAATGTATTGATTTTTTGTCTAAAAATGAGCTCTTTCGTAAGGGAAGCATGCAAGAAGGAAGGAGATTCGTTTTTATATGTTAATTTCTCGGCATTTTATAAAATGAACTTCATCCTATTCCCTTCCTATACCGCTTATGGAAGTTTGTTAGCAATGAGCTTCCATACCTCTTCAAACTTCTCCTGATAAAACATATCATCCCAACGGTCTGCAAAGTATGGATTATGAAAATATACAAATGCCGTAATAATAGGAGGACCGGAATTTTTTAATCCACTAATGGATTCCGCTTTTTCTGCTAACTGTTCCAAGTGAACTTTAACAAGGGTTTGTGTTCGCTCTAAATAATCCGTATATAATCGAAACATTCGTTTATCATCATGATAGAGTTTTTTCTTTGTAGTAGCCAGAAGCCATAGCCAATCATGGAGTGCTATAGCAGAACTTGCTCCTTTAGGCGCTTCCCACTCTAATAATTCTTTGGAAGTAGTTTCTAACCACTTAAGTGCAAGTTGCTGTAATAAGTCCTCTTTATTTTTGTAGTGTTTGTACAATGCAGCATGAGTAACGCCAAGTTCTTTTGCAATATCTGAGAGAGTGGTTTTTTGTACACCTTTCTTTATGATGATATCTTCTGTAACAGCAAAAATCTTCTCTTTTGTAAGTAAAGCCATTGTGCTTCCTCCTAGTTTTGCTCTGAAGTTTATTATACAGTAAGATGGCTAAGTTACAAAATATTGACTTTGTAACTATATCCGGTATAATAACTGGTGTGGGTTACAAATTATTAAAAATGTAACCAACCCTCGTCCAAGTGATTAATATGAATTCATTGGAATTGGAACGTAAAACAAGTTACTTAGAATGCAAGGAGGCAACTCCTCTCTCACATTCGGCTTCAAAAATGTAAGAAAAAATAGGCAAAATAGGCATGCCTAAATCTACTATATGAGGAGCTATATGATGATAAAAGAATCAACTACAACATCTGATTTGCGCGTTGCGCTTGTTACTGGGGGAACTGGTGGGATTGGCCAGGCCATAGTAAAAAAATTAGCCAAGAAGGGAATTGCTGTTGCTGTGCATTATTCAAGCAATAAGCATAAAGCAGAGACGTTGGTGAATGAGATTGTAAAGCAGGGTGGAAAAGCAATTAGTATAGGTGGAGATGTAGCGGATGAAAAAGCTGTGGAGAATGCTTTCGATCTAGTTGAAGAAAAATTGGGTGGAGTAGACGTCGTAATTAATACAGCAGGTATCATGATACTCAGCTCTATTACAGAGCTTAACTTAGCTGATTTAGATAAAATGCACCGCACAAATATTCGCGGTACATTTGTGGTATCCCAACAAGCAGCGCGACGTGTAAGAAAAGGTGGCGCAATTATCAATATTTCTACCTCGGTAACTCGTACGCAACTTCCAACATACGGGGCATATGTTGCAAGTAAAGCCGCAGTTGAATCCATAACCTTGATATTGGCTCGAGAATTACGTGGCAAGGATATCACAGTGAATGCCATAGCTCCAGGTCCCACGGCAACACAACTATTTTTAGATGGTAAAGATGAACAAACAATTCGTAACCTGTCTAATGCAGCGCCAGTTGAGCGTCTTGGTACACCAGAAGAAATTGCTGACACCGTAACATATTTAGCAACTTCAGGTCGCTGGATTAATGGGCAAGTTATATTTGCAAACGGCGGTCTCGCGTAGGAGAAATAGATGGTTCTCAATCAAGGTTAATTTAGCGATTAGGGAACTTTAGAAGACTATACTCTAATGAATAACTTGCGCATACAAAAAGGTCAATTTTAAAAGGAGCAAAATTTGCTCCTTTTATTTTGCTGTTATTCCTTTTTAGCAGTCTGAGACATTATAATGTTATATTGACCTAAAATGACATTAGTGTTATTCTACTTTTGTAAAAGTTAGAAAAATCAATACAAAACAGTAACCGCTTACAATAATTGGATTTATCCCGGATTAAGCGTCCGTAAGACTCCCACTTCATTACATCAAGTAAGAGAAGACAGACGCTAACACCCCGATTCGTTCAACTAACAATCAGTGGGGAAGTAATAAAACGCCTACTGATTGAAGGTTCACTTTATCAAAAGGAAGGGTAGACATGACAGTTAGGTTCGTATTACGGAATGTAAAAAGGTTAGATGAAAGTTCTTCAGATATTGTCGTGGCAGATAGTAGAATTGTAGACATTGTTCCACCAAATACAGGTATCGGGGAAAACATTATTGACTTTAAGAATAATGTTTACGTTTCCAGTGGTTGGATTGATATGCATGTACATGCCTTCCCGGAATTTGATCCATACGGAGATGAGATTGACGAGATTGGTTATAAACTAGGTGTCACCACAATTGTAGATGCTGGAAGTACAGGCGCAGATCAAATACATAGCTTGGTTAATTATTCGAAAAGGGCAAAAACCAATGTATTTGCCATGCTTAATATTTCACAGATAGGTTTAAAACAAATTGATGAGTTATCCAATCTTACGTGGTTGAATGAAGAAGAACTATTAAAAGCAGTAGCGAACTATAAGGATTTTATCATTGGACTAAAAGCGAGAATCAGCAAAAGTGTCGTTGGTCAAAATGGTGTGGAACCTTTAAAAGTAGCACGTGATTTTTCTAAGAATACTAATTTGCCGCTTATGGTTCATATTGGCTCTGGTCCACCAGGTATTGAGGAAGTCCTGGCATTAATGGAAGAAAAGGATATTCTTACGCATTATTTAAATGGGAAAAGCAATAATCTATTTGGGGATTTAGGTGAGCCTCTTCCTACATTTCTTCAAGCGATAAAACGAGGCGTTCATTTAGATGTTGGCCACGGAAACGCAAGTTTTTCTTTTCGTACAGCAGAGCAGGCAAAAGAACATGGAATCAAGTTTGACACCATCAGCACCGACATCTATCGAAAGAACAGGTTACATGGACCAGTGTTCAGCATGGCTGACCTCTTAACAAAGTTTCTATATCTAGGTTATTCCCTGCAGGAGATAATAGATGCGGTTACCGTTAATGCCGCAAAATGGTTGAAAAAGCCTGAATTAGGAAGGATTGCTTCAGGCGATATTGCAAATCTCACATTGTTTTCAGTTGAAGATCAGTCAGTGGTGTTAAGCGATTCTGAAGGAGAAGAAAGAGAACACGATAAAAAGATTGTGGTAAAAGGAGTGGTGATGAATGGTGAATACATTGAATGCTAAGTATGGGTTAAAAAGAGTAATCAATGCAAGTGGAAGAATGAGTATTTTGGGTGTTTCTGCTCCATCGAATAATGTAATGGAAGCCATGAAAATCGGCGGTCAAAGTTATGTGGAAATTGCTGATTTGGTTGATAAAGCAGGGGAGCATATTGCCGGTCTGCTTGAATCGGAAGCTGCAATCGTCGTAAACTCTGCATCAAGCGGGATTGCGTTATCCATCGCAGGCCTTGTCACGGAAGGGAATCTTCGCAAGAGTGAACGGCTTCACCAAGATGTGATCTCAAAAAACGAAATTGTTTTACTAAAAGGCCATAACGTACAATATGGTGCACCAATTGAAACAATGGTATATCTTGGCGGTGGAAAACTAGTAGAGGCTGGTTATGCCAATGAAGGCAAAGCAGAGCATATTGCCGAGGCAATAAATGAAAATACAGCCGCCATTCTATACGTTAAGTCACATCATGCTGTTCAAAAAAACATGATATCTGTGGAAGAAGCTTGGGAGGTTGCTAAAGCCAATAATGTGCCACTAATCGTGGATGCAGCCGCGGAGGAAGATGTTAAAAAATATGTACAAGTGTCAGATTTAGCCATCTATAGCGGTTCAAAATCCATCGAGGGACCTACATCTGGAATCGTTGCTGGAAAGAAAAAATACATGGAATGGTTAAAAGTACAAATGCATTGTATCGGCCGGAGTATGAAGGTTGGGAAGGAAACAACCTTTGGCCTGTTGCAAGCATTGGACGAGTTTTTTGTCAAAAAGGACAATAGTAAAAAGGAAAAGGCCAGTCTTGAGGTGCTAACATCACTCCAGTCATTGGAAGGAGTAAAAGTAGAGATTGTACAAGATGAAGCGGGACGAGAAATCTATCGAGCACGGATACATATTGACCCAGCTGCTTCCAACACCACAGCAAAGGAAGTAAATGACAAGCTAAAGAATGGAGAAATTGCGATTTATACAAGAGATTACGGGGTACGTCAAGGCTTTTTCGATATTGATCCACGTCCATTACAAGGCGAGGAAATTTATTTAATTGAAGAGAGATTAAAAGCAATTTTGGGAGGACAAGAATAATGAACATCGAAAAACGTTTCTATCAAAACCGTGTTGCTTTAAATGTATTAGCCAATAGTGTCGAAAACGCTAAACATGTTTTTGAAGCCGCGGAAGGCCATGCATTAGTGGGGGTGCTTTCAAAGGATTATCCTACAGTAGACACAGCTGTTAAGGCAATGAAGGAATATGGGGAAGCAATCGATAACAGTGTTTCCATTGGTTTAGGTGCCGGTGACAATAGACAGGCTGCGGTTGTATCGGACATTGCTACATATTATCCTGGTAGCCACATTAACCAAGTATTCCCGTCAGTTGGAGCTACACGGGCAAATTTAGGAGAAAAGGATAGCTGGATCAACGCCCTTGTATCTCCAACAGGTCAAATTGGCTACGTTAATATTTCGACAGGTCCCTATAGTGCTGTGGTAGGGGAGGCAGCTATTGTTCCGATTGAAGCAGCCATTGCCCTTGTTCGTGATATGGGAGGGAATGCCTTAAAATATTTCCCAATGAAGGGTTTAAAGCATGAAGATGAGTATCGTAAGGTCGCAAAAGTTTGTGGAGAGGATGGATTTGCTTTAGAACCAACTGGCGGGATTGATCTGGATAACTTCGCGACCATCTTGGAAATTGCATTAGAAGCAAAAGTGCCAAAGATTATTCCACATGTCTATTCTTCGATTATTAACAAAGAAACAGGAGAGACAAATGAGGAAGACGTAAGAAAACTGCTTGCCATCACAAAAGAGTTGGTTGCAAAATATGCCTAAAAAAGTAGTTGCATTTGGGGAAGTTATGATGCGTTTGATGGCACCAGGTTATGAGCTGCTTGCACAAGCGAATACCCTACAATACTCCTTTTCAGGCACAGGGGTGAATGTAGTTTCTGCAATGACGAAGTTTGGCTATGATGGATACCTTGTCACAAAATTACCGAGTAATCCTCTAGGCGATGCTGCTGTTGCTTCCCTACAACGTTTAGGGATCGAGAGGACCTTTATTTCCAAGGGTGGTAACTATATCGGAATGTACTTTTTAGAAAATGGCTTTGGGCAACGCTCAAGTCGAGTGACCTATACGAATCGTTTGGAAAGCAGTTTTAATACAGCGGAGCTTTCCGATTATAATTTGGATTTGATTGCGGAGACTGCTGACATTATTCACTTTTGCGGAATTACACTTGCGATGACAGATCAAGTCCGTGAGAACATGAAGATACTTGCTCAAAAAGTGAAAGAAAAAGGTGGCCTTGTTTGCTTTGATTGTAACTATCGCCCTTCATTATGGAGCGGGGGATATGCTCAAGCAAAACCACATTATGAAGATTTCCTCTCTTTAGCAGATATCGTGATGATGAATGAACAAGATGCCAAGTTTATTTTAGAAATGGAGACAGATAAAACATCAAGAGAGGCACAATTAAAAGATCTTATTCCAAAGGTAGCAAAGATGTTCAATATCCAGATAATTGCTGGTACGCATCGATCCATTAATGGTGATAATACACATTCACTTCGGGGCTATATTTATAAACAGGATACATTTGTGTTCTCGAAGCCATTACGCTTTTCTGTATTGGATAGAATTGGCGCAGGTGATGCTTTTACAAGTGGGGTTTTGCATGGAGAACTTGCTGGTTTTCCTGAAACGAAAACAGTGGAGTTCGCAGCAACTGCAGGTATGCTTGCTTGTACGATTGTTGGGGATACCCCGGCCGCGTCAGAAACGGAAATGCTGTCGGCGATGGCGGGAACGATTGAAGATATTAAACGGTAAGGTAGGAGAATGGAAATGATGGTGAAGAAAACGAAAGGTCCACTGTATATACAAATTAAAGAAATATTAAAAGATCGCGTTTTAAATGGCGAGTACGCTCTAAATACATACATTCCCTCCGAACCTCAATTGGAAAATGAATTCACTGTCAGTAAAATCACAGTGCGAAATGCAATTAAAGAACTCGTCCAGGAAGGTTATCTTGAAAAGAAAAGTGGGAGAGGGACGAAAGTGATTGCGAATGTTTCCGTTGCGAAGCTAGCAAAAGGAAAGCACTTTACCGAGATTCTAGTTGAGGAAGGCCACCGTATTACAAAAAATGTATTAAGCATTAAGCAGGTCGAATTAGTAGACTGCACGGATCTTAGGTCATTACTTGGAGATCAGTGTATTAAAATTGAGCGGGTTTATTCATTGAATAATGAACCGTATATCTACTTTATTCACTATCTTTCTTTGAAATTAAGTGAAGAAGAGATAAAGGATGTTCAAATCACTTCTTTATATCGCTTTTTGGAAGAACATCATATTCGGCCTGAATCATTTCGAGATGAGTTCCAAGTTTCCGTTGCGCCTGCTTATATTAAAAAAGCATTAAAATTAGAAGAAAGCTCTTCCGTTTTAAAAAGGATAAGGCGTTCTAGCGATGAAGATGGAAATATCGTGGAATATAGTGAGGGGTACTATAACACCGCAAAGCAAAACTATGTAGTTTCCTATAATGATTCAAATCAATAACATTCGTTAAAAAAGGATGTCAAGATGGGAATTTACATTTAATGAAACAATGGTTACGTCGATCTTTAAAAAATCAGTTAACTGTCTTTATACTAATTGTGGTATTAATACCAATATGCCTTTTAGGCCTGTTTTCCTACTTTACGACTATAAATGTATCAAAAGAGCGCGCATCCATATCTGGAGAAAGTTCAATTAATCAACTTCAGGACGCGATGGAGTTTATTGTAAATGATATTGAGAATATGTCCGTATTTTTAATTGGTAACCATACTGTTCAAAATTATTTAACCGAAAAAGGGGATCTTGTAAAGCAACAGAGAGATATTTATGGCTTTCTATCGAATCTCGCATTTCCCAAAAAATACATTGAAAATATTTTAATAATTCCCTTTAATGGTAATCCAAATATAGCAACTAATTTAACGACACTAGATAAAGATTATAAATTTAATGATATAACCAAAAATAAATGGTGGTCTAATAAGGAAACAAATCAGTCATTAAAGGGACAAAAAGAGACGATCACGATGACTAGATTCATTAGAAGTACGAATAATTATAAGCCGTTGGGATATTTATCTATAAGTTTAGATCAGAGTGTGATTAGAGAATATTTGAATTCCATTGACCTTGAATGGAAAGGTTCTATATTCATTATGAATAATGGTAAAGTGTTGGCAGAGAACAGAGATGGAGCGACAGATGATTTAGATCTATCAAAATTGAGTACATTTATTAAGGATCGAGACAGTGACGAAAACTTTGTCTTTGAATTTGCACAAAAAAAGGCAACTGTTTTCACTAAGGGAATCCCATCTGTGAATTGGAATCTGGTAGAAGTAATCCCTTTTGAAGAATATAGCTCACAGAATCGTTATTTTCTTTGGTTAACTGTTTATTCAGTTATTTTGGCAGCACTCCTTGTTACCTGTCTTGTTATCTTTTTTATTTCGAAGGTGTTTAGCCCGTTGACGGCTTTAACCGAATCCATAAAAAGGTCGAATCCAGGAGAGAATTTGAAAACAGTTGACTCCTACACGGATAATGAGATCGGTGAATTGATAAGAAGCTACAATGACCTCAACGACCGAATTGTTGCATTAATGGATAAGGTGAAAAAAAATGAGTCCATTAAGCGTCAAGTGGATTTGTTAGCACTTCAATCGCAAATAAACCCACACTTTTTATATAACACCTTAGCTTCTGTCCATTGGATTGCATTAAGTACAAAGTCATATGATATATCAAAGGTTGTCTCCTCTTTAAGCAACTTCTTAAGGTTCAGTCTTAACAAGGGAAATGAATATTGTACGGTAGAACAAGAAGTAGGCAGCTTAATTCATTATTTAGAGATTCAAAAAATACGATACCCAAATAGTTTTCAAATGGATTTATCAATACCAGATGAAATAAAACAAAACCTAACATTGAAGCTTATCCTTCAACCTTTAATAGAAAATAGTATAAATCATGGTTTTTTTCCGCTTAATGATCACTACGGAATGATACATGTAATCGCAAAAGAGCAAGACGGCTATATGCGTTTTTCTGTAGAAGACAATGGGATAGGAATGCATGATGAGAAGGTCAAAGGACTAAATGAACAGTTTATCGAAGATCAAGACACTGAAGTTGTCATTGGGAAAAACTACGGTCTACGAAATGTAAACTTGAGACTCATTTTACATTTCGGGCGAGCATCGCGATTGAATATTGCTAGCAAGATAAACAAAGGAACAATAGTCAGTTTTTCTGTTCCAATAAAAGGAAGATGAAGTGATGAAAGTTTTAATTGCTGATGATGAGGTTATAATTCGAGAAGGCATTTCCAATGTAATACCCTGGATAGAACATGGTTTTACTTTATTAAAACCAGTTTCGTCTGCGGAAGAAGTGATTGAGCAATTAGAAACGGAATGTCCAGACATTTTGATTTCAGATATCCGAATGAGAGGGATGACGGGGTTAGAATTAGTCACCTATATTGCAGAGAATGATTACCAGATTGAGACCATATTATTAACGGGCTACGACGATTTTGATTATGTTCAAGAGGCTATTCGTCAAAATGTTTGCGATTATTTGTTGAAAACTAGCTCTCCCGATGAGATTGTATCAGCTGTAGAAAGAGCTAGAAAAAGAGTTGAAAAAGTGAAGGAATATAATAACTTAAAAGAATCAGCGGATGAGCGTCACATTGACTTTCAATTAAGGGAAGCTTTACTACAAAAGTCTAAAGCATTCGATTATAAGCAATTGATAGAATCTGTTCCGATTTTAAAGGAACCACCCTATCAGCTTATTCTTATTGATTCCCCTACTAGTTCTAAAATCATTCAAAACCACGAAGAATTTTGGAATACCATTATCAATGGCAAGTGGGTTAGTAATCATATTCATACATTGATCATAACGAAGCGGGAAAAGTATTTAAATGATGATTATCTTTTGCAAATTGCCTCAAGAAAAGTGAAGGAAATTTATCAGAAGCCGATTATCGTAAGTTCAATTGTAAGCTCATTAGATGAACTACCAAATTTGTATAAACAAGTGAAAGAATTAACCCCATACCAATGGATTTTGCCAGAGCGTACGATATTAAATGAGCAGGATATAATGAAACGAAATGGTATCTCTTATCATGAATTTGCAGTAAAGCATAAAAATGAATTAATCAACTGTTTAAAAGAAGGAAATGAAGAAAAATTAAAAAGCTGGGTCACGGATTTTGTTAACTGGTTGTTTTCCCATCCCGAGGCAACGCCGGAATCCATTCAATTCTATGTGGAAAATTTGTATATCGAGAGTATTAGAGCTATTAATTTCCTTTTGGGCACTAAGGAACGTGGGAATTATGAATCATTGCAGCCTGTAGCTAATTGGTTTAAACATCCAAAGGAAGAGTTATTTTCGAAATTTTGGGTTATATTAAATAATTTTAAGTCTAGTTACAATAAGAGTGCTAATTATGTCGAGGATTCAATTTTATATATGGAAGGCCACCTTGGAGAACCGATTTCGCTTAAGGAAGTCGCTGATAAGATATCCATTCATCCCAATTATTTAAGCGAAGTCATACGCAAGAAAACCGGAAAATCATATTTGGAGCTTTTAACAGATTTACGGATTAAAAAAGCTGTTGATTACCTTACTTACACCTCAATAAGTATTAAGGAAATAGCTCAATTAGTAGGGTATAACGACAGTAAATATTTCACGAAAATTTTTAAAGGACATTACAATATGACACCCACACAATATAGGAATGGTCATTTCCAAAGTAAATAAGTGTACTAAAAAGGGAGAGATAGTTTTATGAGGCAACTTGGAGTATCTATTTATCCGGAAAGATCTTCTCTAGAAGACGATAAAAGGTATTTAAAATTAGCTAAGGAGAATGGATTTTCTCGTGTGTTTACATGCTTGCTTTCAGCAGAAGAACCAAAAGAAGAAATTGCACATAAATTTAAAGAAATTATATTTTTTGCAAAGGAACTAGATTTGGAAGTTATTTTGGATGTATCCCCAGGCGTGTTTGCTCGCCTTGGAATTAGTTATAATGATCTTAGCTTCTTTGCACAATTAGGTGCGGATGGTATCCGCTTAGATGACGTATTTGATGGGAAAACGGAAGCAAATTTAACTTTTAATAGATTCAATTTAAAAATTGAATTAAATATGAGTAATGACATTGACTATCTAAATAATATCCTTTCACATCAACCGAATAAACATAACATTATTGGTTGCCATAATTTTTATCCACAAAGATTCACAGGCTTGTCTTACGATTTTTTTGTTAGATGTTCTAAGAGATTTAAGGAACATGGAATTAGAACAGCGGCATTTCTGTCTTCCTCAAGTGGTCATATAGGACCTTGGAATATTAATGATGGATTATGTACTTTGGAAGAACATAGGAATCTACCTATTCACGTTCAAGCTAAACATTTATGGGCTACCGGCTTAATTGATGATGTGATTATTGGCAATGCATATGCAAGTGATGAAGAACTTATCTCATTAGGAAGTTTGAACCGATATTTATTAGAAGTTGAAATCGAATTAGAGGAAAGGATATCTTCTGTAGAGAAACAAATCATTTTTGAGGAGAAACATGTACGAAGAGGAGATATTAGTGAATACTTGGTTCGTTCCACCGAGGTAAGGAAGAAATTCTCTAACTTCGACATTCCTCTACTTTCAGTGAAAAAACAAAAAGTTGGTGATGTAGTAATAGGCAACAATTCTTTCGGGAAATATAAGGCGGAGCTTCAAATTGTTTTAAAAGAAATACCAGAAGATGAAAGGAAAAACATTGTTGCAAAAGTGGTCCCTGAAGAATTATTTCTACTGAATTACATTGAACCATGGAGTTCCTTCAAATTCGTGGATAATAAAAGTGGTAAAAAGAAAAAGGCCAAAAGAGTTAATTAAACGATGAAACATATTTAAGAACGAATTCTTTTAAGAAATCGTTCTTTTTCTTCGGCCATTATGGAATAACTTTAACGGGTCTAAACTCCAGAACTACCTTGTAGGGCTTGGTATATAGCTATTAGCAAGGGTGGGAAAGCGAAGGGGAATCTGAAGGATATCAGCGGCATGATGTAATATGGCAGACAAATAAAATTTTGAATTTTTAGAAGTTACTTTGATTTGTCACCCCCTATCCGTAAAATACCCACCTTACTATAATGTAAGCGCTATTATAAACTTAAAATATAGAATAAAAAGGGGTGGTTATACATGAAAAAGTTATTATTAATACTATTAGTTCTTTTTCTCGCTTTAGTTGGGTGTAGTGCAGGAGGTGGAGATGATAAAGCCTCAGGTAACGATTCTGATAAATTAAAACTATCAATTTGGCATAACTTTGCCGGGGATGATTTGCGTGCTAGAACTGTTCGAGATATGATCACGCAATTCCAAAAGGATCATCCAAACATTGAAATTGATGAACAAGCAATTCCAGTTGATGGATACCGCCAAAGAATAAGTACTGTCGCCGCAGCAGATGAACTTCCTGATGTATTTTTAACTTATGCGGGTAGTTTTACGGATGAATTTCAAAAAAGTAACTTAATTCAACCAATAAATGAAATATTTGAAGAAAATCCTGAATGGAAAGATAAATTCTTGGAAGGTGCTTTGGATCCATACAATTATGACGGAGAATTATATTCAGCCCCTGTTGCAATGTCATCTACCTCTTTCTTATATTACAACAAGTCATTATTTGAGGAAAATAACTTAGATGTTCCAACGACATGGGACGAATTAATTGAAACAATTGACGTGTTTAATGAAAAAGGTATTACGCCTCTAGCAATGGGGAATAAGGCGCCATGGGTTGCACAATCTACAACATTTGGTGCAATTGCTGACCGAGTAACTGGTACAGAATGGTTTATGGATGCTGTTAAACAAGAAGGCGCCTCATTCACAGATCCTACTTTCATTGACGCTTTAAGTCACTTTAAAGAACTTGTTGATCATGGAGCTTATTCTGAAGGTGCAAATAGTTTGGATAATACGCAAGCTGAACAATACTTTGCTCAGGAAAAAGCAGCAATGATGATTAACGGCTCATGGACGATTAGTAGTTTATCGACTTCCGTTTCCGAAGATGTATTAGAGAATATTGGTATTACAACTGTA
This sequence comes from Oceanobacillus sp. GQ8, assembly GCF_059758495.1. Classification (NCBI taxonomy): domain Bacteria; kingdom Bacillati; phylum Bacillota; class Bacilli; order Caryophanales; family Bacillaceae; genus Oceanobacillus; species Oceanobacillus sp. GQ8. The sequence goes on from NZ_JCAXEV010000003.1 coordinate 127,182, forward strand.
CCTGCAATTGAAGATGGAAAAGGTGCAGGTAATACGATTACAGGTGGACCTGGTGGCGGTTACTTATTAAGCAGTAAAACAGAAGGCGCTACTAAAGATGCTGCATTAGAATTAATCTACTATTTAAGTAACGAAAAAGCACAAAAAGAAATTGCAGAAAGTAATTCAATGGTTATGTATGACCTGGAGCTTGATCAAGATGTTATTAATCCACTTTTCTATGAAGCATATAACCTTGTGAAAAATTCTAAGTTTGCTCCAGTTTACGATCTATATTTAACTTCTGCGGGTGCTGAAGCAGTCAATAATGGATTGCAGGAAATTATGTTAGGTGGAGATGTTGAAAAAATAGCCGAAAATATTCAAAGAGCTCAAACATCAGATAAATAGGAACTGTAACATACAGCAAAGGGAGGGGAAAGAAATGCAATCTAGAGCAAAGTTAAGAGGATTGTTAGTAATTACGTTACTTCCGGCCCTTTTGCTTTATAGCTTTTTCGTCATCGTACCCATTTTCTGGTCTTCGTACTATGGATTTTTTAGTTGGTCCGGGCTGGGTGAGGAAACTTTCATCGGGTTCCAAAACTATATTGAAGTCGTTCAAGATCCAGTATTTTGGAGGTCGTTTAAAAATAACTTAATTATTGTAGGAGCATCTGTTTTAGGGCAAGTTCCAATTGCATTAGGACTTGCTCTCCTACTCAGAAAGAGTAACTTATTCCAGCGCTTTGTCCGATCAGCAGTTTTTTTGCCGATGGTTATATCTACCGTAGTAGTTGGTCTAATCTGGGGCTATATTTTTGACCCTGAGATGGGCGCAGTGAACACGGTACTAAGGGCAATTGGACTTGAAGGATGGACAAAAGCATGGCTTTCTGACCCATCTGTAAATATGTACGCAGTAGCTGTACCGATTATATGGAATTATATAGGACCTTACTTAATTATCTTTATTGCTGCCATTCAAAACATGCCGGCAGAAATTGAAGAGGCTGCATTAATTGATGGAGCAACTGGTTGGAGAAAATTATTCTATATTATTCTGCCGAATATGTGGGGAACTATTAGAGTTGTTATAGTCCTTTGTATTTCTGGTAGTTTAAAAGCGTTTGATCAAGTCTTTGTAATGACTGGTGGTGGACCGGCACAATCAACTGAAATTCTAGCAACCTATATGTATAATAATACATTTTTAGTTTATAGATATGGTTTTGGGTCTGCTATATCTACCTTAATCATTATTTTAAGCCTTATTCTGATTTTAATAAGCCAAGTTTTAATGAAGAAAAAGGACTAGGGAGGTGTCAACTAGGTGAGTACTGAAACGTATAAAAAGAAATCTTCTGTAATTTTATATTTAAAGGAAGGATTATTTAGAACAATCAAGGTGTTGTTTTTAAGTCTCTTTTCTTTACTGATGATTTACCCATTATATTGGCTGATTACAAGTTCCTTTAAAACAAATGAAGAGTTTTTTACACAACCGTATGCATTTCCAACAAGTTTCAACTTCGAGAACTTTACGAGGGCATGGGAAGTTGCCAACCTTGGGCAGGCAATGATTAATTCTACGGTTGTTACAATTAGTGCAACCGCATTAACTGTGTTTCTAGGAGCGTTAACTGCGTATGTATTATCACGTTTTTCATTTAAATTAAAAGGCTTTTTGGTTGTTTTCTTTTTACTAGGGATGTTGATACCTGTCCACAGTACTTTGGTGCCGCTATTTACGATGATGAATAAGGTTGGACTGTTAGATAGTTATTGGGCACTCATTCTACCTTATACAGCATTTGAACTTCCGATCGCGATCTTTTTGACGGTTGCCTATATGAGCGCAATACCGAAGGAGTTAGAAGAAGCAGCAGTCATAGATGGTAGTGGTTACTGGGGGGTTTTCTTCAAGATTATGCTTCCATTAAGTGTCCCGGCATTAGCAACAGTGACTATATTGGCGTTTTTGCGAAGCTGGAATGAGTTTGTTTTTGCATTGGTGTTTATTAATGATAGTGCATTAAAAACTTTACCATTAAGTTTAGCAGTATTCTCTGATGGATTTAGTACAGATTATGGGCTTACGATGGCTGCGATGACGATTGCTGTTATTCCTACCATTATCATGTACATTCTGTTCCAAGAACAGATTATGAAAGGTATGGTAGCGGGAGCAGTTAAGGGATAAGAAACAAAAAGGCGGTGTGGCAGATGAATGTTATCCTTAATAAATATGTTCTTGTTCTACAAAAAATATATTGGTTCGCCTATTTACAAGCACTGTGGATGTTATTTACCTTGATCGGTTTAGTTGTTTTGGGAATCTTTCCTGCTACACATGCCCTTTTTACGGTCATGAAGGAAAGGGATTTATCTTCGAATAAAGCATTTCATGAATTTCGGAATGCTTTCACACGTTCTTTTATTAAATTGAACGGTGCTGGCATTCTATTTGGGTTAATGCTCAGTTTAATAAGTACTAATATATTTATTTTGGAATCTATCTATATCAAATATTTAGTTATGGGTATGCTTGGGTTGATATTTTTAAGTATGATTCATTTTTTTCAATATTTCGAAAGCAAAAAGCCAATTCTCTCCCAAATAAAAAAGGCATTTTCCATCGTATGGATTCTCCCTAAAAGTAATGTGGGGTATTTGTCTATTTTTATTTTATTATTACTTGCAATTGCAATTATTCCCGGAATCTCGTTCTTTTTTGGTATGAGTGTAGCCGTATTTTTTATTGTGAAAATTGGAGGTTCAGAAGAAAACCTAAAGTTAAATACACAACTGACGGAAAGGAGCAACTTATGAACAAAACGGGATTGAAAGTTGTAACAATAGGTGGGGGTTCTAGTTATACACCAGAACTAGTCGAGGGATTTATAAGAAGATATGAATCGTTACCAATTAAAGAATTGTGGCTAGTGGATATTGAAGAAGGAGTAAATAAATTAAATATTGTTGGGAATCTTGCTAAAAGAATGGTAGAAAAAGAAAACATTCCAATGGAAATACACTTAACCTTGGATCGCCGAGCTGCATTAAAGGATGCTGACTTTGTTACAACCCAGTTTAGGGTAGGACAGTTAGCAGCAAGAGCAAAAGATGAAGAGATTCCACTAAAATTTGGTGTAATTGGTCAAGAGACCAATGGACCAGGAGGTTTATTTAAAGCGCTTCGAACCATTCCAGTTATTCTTGAGATTGTGGAAGAAATGAAAGAATTGTGTCCGAAAGCTTGGTTGATAAACTTTACGAATCCTGCCGGTATGGTGCTGGAAGCCATTTTTAGGTATACAAATTGGACAAAGGCAGTTGGGGTATGTAATGTTCCAATTGGAATGGAAACAGGCGTCGCTGAAGCTCTTGAGGTGGAACCTGAACGAATTAATATTGACTTTGGAGGGTTAAATCATATGGTATTTGGCCTCACCATTTACCTGGATGGTGAGAATATTACAGAACTTGCCATTGAGAAGGTTGCTTCTAATGAAAAGGAAATCACCATGAAAAATATTAAGAACTTATCCTTTGAACCGGAATTTATAAAGGCGTTGAAAATCCTTCCGTGTCCGTATCATAGGTATTACTACAAACAAAAGGAAATGTTAGAGGCAGAACTAAAAGCCTACGAAGAATCAGGTGTTCGTGCAACAGTCGTTAAAGATTTAGAAGAGGAGCTTTTTGACCTTTATAAGGATGATAATCTAAATGAAAAACCAAAACAACTAGAAAAACGTGGCGGGGCGTATTACAGTGATGTGGCATGTAACTTAATTGATTCTATCTATAATGATAAGGGGGATATCCAGACAGTGAATACACTTAACAATGGATCGATTGCTAGTATACCAGCCGAGTCAGTAGTAGAAGTTAGTAGTGTTATAACAAAAAACGGTCCTAAACCTATTACTATTGGGAACTTGCCAATTCCTGTCCATGGACTTGTTCAACAAATTAAGTCATTTGAAAGAATGGCTATCGATGCAGCAATTACTGGTGATTATCATACGGCTCTCTTAGCAATGACGATTAATCCCCTAGTTGCATCAGATACCATTGCTAAACAGATTCTTGATGAAATGTTGGAGGCTCATAAGGAATTTCTTACTCAGTTTCCATAAGATAATGCTAAACAACTTATAACTGCACTTAGGTGGTGATAAGTTGTTTTAATATAATAAATGGTCAATACAAGATGAACAAGTCAAAAAATGAGGCGATCAAATGAATAAATACATAGCTTTTGACATAGGTGGTACTTTCTTAAAATATGCGGTGGTTGGCGCTGACAGTAATATTTTGGAACATAACAAAGTAAAAACGCCGAAGACGCTGGATAGTTTATTAAAAGCCATCCATACATTTGCTGCGCTACATAAGGATGTACAAGGAATTGCAGTAAGTCTGCCAGGTGCTGTATCAAACGAGGGAATTGTGTATGGTTCAAGTGCCATCCCTTTTATCCATGGTCCTAACGTAAAACAATTGATTGCAAGTGGGACATCGTTACCCGTTTATATTGAAAATGATGCAAATTGTGCAGGCTATGCTGAAGTCTGGGCAGGGGCAGCAAAGGGGAAAAAGGATGTTTTAGTTATGACAATTGGAACAGGAATTGGCGGCGCCATCATTAAAAATGGTGAAGTGCATAAAGGTGCAAATCTCCATGGTGGTGAATTTGGATTTATGCTATTAAACGCCAACAACAAAGATATGAAAGAAGAGGAATGGGTACGAATGGATGCAACGTTGTCCATGGTAAGAAAAGTAGCCAAAAGAAAAAATGTTGATCAGGATACCCTCTCCGGCGAGGAAATCTTTACCTTAGCCGCTTCTGGAGATCGGATTTGTATGGAGGCTATAGATGACTTTTTCCACCTGTTAGCAATCGGAATATTTAACTTACAGTATATCTATGACCCAGAGATTATCTTATTAGGTGGTGGCATAAGTGCAAGAGAAGATCTAAGCGAGAGAATTTATGAGAAACTTGATAGAATCCTAGAATCATATCCTAAGGCAACCATAAGACCTAAAATTGGAACCTGTAATTTTAGGCAGAATGCGAATCTACTAGGAGCAGTATACGGGTTAATAAAAGGGATAGAGCGTAATGTGTTGTAAGGCTAGTTTAATATGAAAAGGGGTAAATTCATGGGAAAAACAACTATTATACCAAAAGATTTTATGTGGGGAGGCGCAGTTACTTCCTTTCAAACAGAAGGTGCTTCAGAGCAGTATGGGAAAGGATTGTCCATTATCGATGCTAGAGAAGTTCCGGAAGCTTTTTCTGATTGGAAGGTAGCTGTAGACTTCTATCATCGTTATAAGGAAGATATCGCGCTATTTAAGGAGATGGGATACAATGCTTATCGAACGAGCATCTCCTGGTCACGAATTTTCCCAGATGGTGATGGGGAAGTTAATGAGGAAGGGCTACAATTTTATGATGACCTTATCGATGAATTGATAGCAAATGGAATAGAACCCATTATGACGCTTTACCACTTTGATTTACCACTTGCCTTAGCAGAAAAATACAATGGTTTTGCATCAAGACAGGTGGTTGATTTATTTGAAAAGTATGCCCAAACTGTCTTTACGCGGTATAAGGACAAAGTAAAGTATTGGATAACATTCAATGAGATTAATTTAGTATTATTAAACCCGGATTACTTTGGTATTACGGATCCGAACCCTTCTGAGAGATTAAAATATCAACTTTGCCATAATGTTCTTATAGCACATGCAAAAGCAACAAAGGCAATGCGTGAGATTGTTCCAAATGGGGAGATGGGTGGCATGATCTCCTATATCTCTACATATCCAGCTACTTCAAAGCCTGAAGATGTTCTTGCGAATTACAAAGCAAAAGAGCAATTAATAGATCTTTATCTCGATGTCTTCGCAAATGGAGAATATCCAACCTATATTACTGCAGAACTAGAAGCGAAAAATAATATGCCAATCTTAGAAGAAAACGATCTATCCATATTAAAGGAAAATATAGTAGACTACTTATCCATTAGTTATTATCAAAGTAGAATTGTACAGCATCTAGAGGGACAAGGTTTCGCAGAAGGAATGACGAGAAACCCAAATTTACCAGCAAGCGAGTGGGGAGCTGCAATCGATCCAATTGGGTTAAGAATTGCTTTAAAAGATATGTATGCCCGTTATAGATTGCCAATTTTTATCACGGAAAACGGTATCGGGGTAAACGAGGAACTTGATAAAAATAATCATGTAGATGATCACTATCGAATTGATTATCTTAATCAGCATCTTAAACAAATGAAAATCGCCATGCAAGAAGGGGTAGACGTAATTGGCTATCTCACATGGGGGTCAACGGATATCTTAAGCTCAAAAGGCCAAATGTCCAAACGTTATGGGAATATTTTTGTGAATCGTGAAGAAAAGGATTTGAAGGATTTAAAGCGATATAGAAAAAGTAGCTTTCATTGGTTTAAGAAGGTGATTGAATCAAATGGTGAAAAGCTTTAGGAAAGGGCTGGGAGAGCTAGATTCTCCCTCATGAGGATTTGGCTGTTTGTCAATATGGAGTAATTTATTAGAGCGTTCCCATTCGGGAAGGTTCTTTTTTATCTTTATCTCATTATAGGAGGAGAAAACTTGATTTGATCTAGGAATAAATTTCTAATGACTTAAGGATAAGGACTTCACTGATTTTTTTAAAAATTTTTAATATATGGTAAAATGAAATTGTGAAAAAATGTTACTCGACTAAAAGCAATTTAATGACGTAATTACCACTCATTAGTAAAATAAGGGGATTGAGTATAATAGTAACCAATAATAGAGACCTACTAATATTGCAAAATATGGATATTCGGATTAATCACTTCAAACGTTATTACAGCATCTCTTCAAACAAAGTTTTAAAGATAAACACACTCCTAAGTAAATGTGTCCCTTCTTTACAATTCAAAGGCGAAACAACATGATACGATATATATTGAACCCATTAAATGATACAAAGTTAACTGGAACTAGTAGCGTATCTTACTACTAGCCCTACCTTTTTAATATATAAAATTAGGAGTTGAAATGTTTTATGAAACCACGGATTACAGTAATTACATTAGGTGTAGATGATTTGGAAAGATCTTTAAAGTTCTATCAAGACGGGTTAGGGCTTCCAACAGAAGGTATAGTTGGTAAAGAATTTGAGCATGGTGCAGTTGCCTTTTTTGACTTTCTATCTGGCATAAAACTTGCTATCTTTGAGCGCAAAAACATTGCACATGATGCTCAAATTGATCAGACCATCCCTAGTGCAACTGAATTTACCATTGGTCATAATGTGGAAAGTAAAGAAGAGGTTGATAAAGTAATGGAGCAGGCAAGGAAGGCCAAAGCAATTATAACTGTTGAACCACATGACACGTTTTGGGGTGGTTACGCTGGTTACTTTCAAGACCCGGATGGCCACTTGTGGGAAGTAGTATGGAATCCACATTTGGAAATCAAAGAATAACTCAATTTACATTACTTTTAATCGGGCAGGTATTGTTTAACAAGAACATAACTTAATAGCACGAAGGGATGGGTCTTTTATTAAGACAAAAGTGATTGAATTCTTATTTAACGGCGAAAAGTATAAACTCGCGAGAATTTTTGTTCTCATTTTGTTATTTTTAATTGCCTTATATCTATCGTCTGTTTTTGGAGTTCCCATAATCGATATTTATGTACCTATTTTAATCGTTGGATTAGTGATATCTGTAATCGAAATAACGTGGTACAACAAGAAAAAGAAAATCAAAACAAGGGCTAGAGATTGGGTAGTAATAGTAATATGTTTAATTATTTTGATGATATGGGGTTATCTAAAGTTGCAAGAAAACAAATTAGAAAATGAAGTTTATGATGTTATTGAAGATAAAGTTCAAGATGAAACGTTTTCGATAGAATTTATAGACGAAGTGGACTACAAAGAAAAAGAATACATTTTCGTTAGATATACCATTAAAGGTGACCCTACTGAATATTTGGGATGGTATTATCGGAAAGATGGAGAATTGGTTCATGATGTAACAAGAGAAATAGGGAATGAAAATGATTAGTTTGTTCAATTAACGCTACTTTTCGTAAGAAAGAACATGGGTTAAATTCAAGAACATCAATCATCATGCTGATTGTTGCTTTTAAAATTGAATTTTTCTTGATTTTACTTTCCATACAAACAACAAATTGGAACAAACATTCGCATAAAGTTATAATGATAGAAACAAATTTAAGGGAGTTGTGCTTTATGAGTCAAAGAGTTTCCTACTATGATGTGGCACCTGAGGGTATGAAGATTGTGATGGATATGGAGAAATACACTAAAAAGTCTTCCATTAGTCGTACTACAAGAGAACTTATTAAAATCAGAGTTTCCCAAATTAACGGCTGTGCTTTTTGCATAGATGTGCATACATCTGATGCTCGTAAAATGGGTGAAACGGAGCAAAGAATTTATTGTTTACATGCTTGGGAGGAATGTAACTTTTATACACCTGAAGAAAGAGTAGCTCTAGAACTATCTGAGCATATTACATTAATCCCTACAAAAAGAGTTCCTGAAGAACTTTATAAACGGGTACGTAAGCAATTTGATGAGAAACAATATGTGGACCTTGTTCTCATTATTAATCAAATCAACAATTTGAACAGAATCTCTATTGCAATGGGAAATACACCAACTGAGAAATAGTTTCTCTCAAGGAACTTTTTATGATTTTTACTTTTACATTAGGTAAGACCCATTTATTGAAGACACATCCTCTAATACAAACGTCCGGCATATATAAAAGGAGCAAAGTAAAATTTGCTCCTTTTTTGTTTTTATTTCTTTTTCAGCTGCCTGAGATATCCCATGGAAGAGGCATATGCTGCTGTTCTTGCAGGGACTCCTTTTTTCATTAAGCTCTCTGCGGTTTCTTCAATCATTTCTCCAGCACCTTTGTTTTTCAAAGCAGACCCTCCTTTCTCGTTTATTATCTGTGGGGAGAGAGAAAATATTTGTCGAGATCCTTATGCTTAGAAATCCAAAAGCTGTGTTAATGCCTCTTGTTAAACTAGTCAGATAGGTTCTCCCGGTGATAAATTTAGTAAGGAGGAAGTAAAGTCGATAACATCTGCTTATCTAGGGTTAACCTTTTTTGGGTAAGCGGGGGAAATCTTGGGTTGAGGGGAACTATATAGGTTGCTGAGCCCTTCTTAGTGCACGTACTTTTAAGTATCCGTAATTTTCGGACATTTTTATAGATTTGTAGGATATTAAGAACAAAGTGAAATTGTTACACTTTATGTAAGCGCTTAATAATTAAAGGGGGAACAAAATGAGAGCATTAAAATTTTTATTTTTAGGAGTAGTGGTAGCTTTAGTTTTAGCTGCATGTGGAGATAGCGAAGAGACTCAGTCTAAGGAAGGGGTAATTGAATTAACACTTTGGAATGATTGGACAGAGGACCGTCCAGAAAATACGGTTTACAAAGATATTATTGAAAAATTTAATGCGGAACACGATGATATTGAGATTATTAGTGAAAGCACTCCTCATGACGACTATGAGATTAAATTGCGGACACAGGCTGCTGGGAATCAATTGCCAGATTTGATGCGCGTATGGCCTGGAACGAGAATAGAGCCATTCGTCGAGGGGGATGCCCTGTTACCGTTAAACCCCATTATTGATCATTGGGAAGGGACAATTCCCGAGGAGATCTTACAGGATTATGCATTAGGAGAAAATTACTATGCAATTCCATCTAATGTTAGTGAAACAAGTCTGATTTTCTATAACAAAGAGCTTGTAAGTGAAGCAGGATTTGATGAATTTCCGTCAACCTATAAGGAACTTAAGGAATTAGTGGATAGCTTGAATAGCGATAATGTTACGCCGATCTCTGTTGGGAATAAAGCGATTTGGCCATTACAATCTGTCTTTATTTCTGGAATTGCGGATCGTTATACAGGTAGTGACTTCCTCCACAATGTATTGAATGAGGATGGAACGTTTGAAAATGAACAATTTATTAATGCCCTAACTGTCATTGATGATTTGACGAAATCTGGAGCATTTAATGAAGATATGAATACTATTGACGAAGCTCAATCTAGAAATGAATTTATTAAAGGGTCAACTGCGATGCATTTTGCTGGCTCCTGGGCTATTGGGCCAATCATGGATAGTGTAGATGATCTGGAGAATATTGGTGTTGCACCATTTCCTTCTTTTGAAGGTGGAGAGGGAGACGCCTCTAAAATTTCTGGAGTCGCCGGTGGTGGAATTGCCGTTAATAGCCAACTTAGCGAAGAAGAGCAAGAGGCAGCATTTGAGTTTCTTAAATTTTACTATAGTGAAGAACTGTTCCAAGAATTAGTCAAGGCAAATATTATCGTTCCAGCTGATGTAGAAATGGACGATAGTATACCAGAAGTGTTTAAGGAGGCAAACAGCTTAGCTCAAAATGGGCTCTCACCTGTTTATGATGCGACCTTATCACCGGAGTTGACGGACATTATTAATAATGGGCTTCAATCCATTACAATTGGGGATACAACACCAGAAGAGCTTGCAGCAGAAATGCAAGCGGAATTGGAAAAAGCGAATGAATAATCAATTTATACACAGGTTGCCGGTTTTTACGGCAGCCTGTGAAAATTGGAGGACGAAAAGATGCAGCTAACACATAAAAGTAAAGCAGCAATCATGATCGGTTTACTTCCCGCCTTTTTGATTTATGCTGTCTTTGCCATTTATCCCATTTTGCAATCCTTTTATTACTCCTTGATGGAATGGGATGGATTTACTGATATGACCTTTGTTGGTCTAGATAACTTTCGGAATCTATTTGAAGATCCTTTGTTTTGGAATTCGGTTAAAAATAATATCTACGTTGTGCTTGCCTCTGTTTTAGGTCAGATACCACTTGCGTTGTTCTTTGCACTTTTACTCAATCGTAAAATAAAAGGACTTAAATTCTTTAGAACGGTTGGCTTTCTCCCGGTGGTACTTTCAACAGTCGTTATCTCATTAACTTGGAGCTTGATTTATAATTCTCAGAATGGAATGTTAAACGAAATTCTGAGAAGCATTGGACTTGGTGTGATGGCACAAAACTGGCTTGGTGATACGAAGTGGGTAATGGCCGCCGTCTTGGTTACCGTCATTTGGCAATTCATCGGGCTTTACTTAATTATTTTTCTTGCGGCTTTACAGAATGTACCAACAGAAGTATTAGAAGCAGCAAAAATGGACGGAGCTTCCGAATGGACGACAACCTTTAAAATTACAATCCCAATGATCTGGCATACGATTATTGTCGCGGTAATTCTATGCATCTCCGGGAGTCTAAAGACGTTTGATCTTATTTATGTCATGACAAATGGTGGGCCAGCTCATTCTTCTGATGTAATGGCACTCTATATGTTCAATGAGACATTCAATAAACTGCAATATGGATATGGTAGTGCGGTTTCTGTATTCATCTTCTTCTTTAGTCTTATATTAATTTTTATTGTTACGAAGTTATTTGGTAGGAAACTAATTTAAGGAGGGGTGTGAATGAATTCTACATTACCTATTGAGAAAAATAAGAACAAACAAAATGAATCAAAAATCAAGAAAAGGGTCACAAGAATTATCATTTATACATTACTGAGCCTGTTTGCGCTTATAAATGTCTATCCCATCGTTTGGATGGCGATAAACTCGTTTAAGTCTGAACAGGAGTTTACGGTTAATCAGTTTGGTTTTCCTTCAAAATTCAACTTTGAAAACTATGCCAATGCTTGGGAAATAGCGAATCTCGGTGTGTTATTTAAAAACAGCATTTTTATCTGTGTCACTGCAACCGTTGTTACCGTGATTATAGGAGCTTTGGCCTCTTATTTCCTGGCCAGGTTTCATTTTAAGTTAAATAAGGTTATATATACGTTTTTTATCTTTGGGTTGCTGATACCGATTCATGCCACACTTGTACCGATGTTTATCCTAATGAAAAATCTTGGGCTGCTCAATACCGAAATTACATTGTTATTTCCTTATATTGCTTTTCATTTGCCGATAACCATTTTTATTTTAACCAGCTTTATGAGGGCGTTTCCAAAGGATATTGAGGAATCTGCTATTATGGATGGTGCTGGGATATTCCGAATCTTTTGGTCCATCATTCTACCAATGTCACGACCAGCAGTTGCTACGGTTATCATTCTGAATTTCATATATAATTGGAATGAGTTCTCTTTTGCTTTAGTGCTGATTAATGATCCGGAATTGCAAACATTACCACTGGGGCTGGCTAATTTTGCAGGGCAATTTACAACAAACTACGGGGCACAAATGGCAGGATTAACGATGTCACTTGTTCCAATAGTGATTTTCTATCTGTTTTTAGAAAAAGAGATTGTAAATGGTATGACCTCCGGAGCAGTAAAGGGCTAATTGCAGCAATAAAAAGCTAAAGGATAGGTTAAATCATGTTAAAGAGATGGGGCTTGAAGAGGAAGTTTATTACATTTTTCTTAGCATTAACTGTACCAATTCTTGTTATTAGTATCTTAATCTATTATCAAACTGGAATTGTATTGAAAAAACAGGCAGTAGAGGAGGCAACGGAGAGGTTAAATAGAAATGAGCAGAATCTGTTAGATGTTTTTTCAACGGTAGAAACGATGTCTTCCTACATGATTTACGACCGTAATTTTCGGGAGATGTTTACTGCTACAGAGGAAGAAATCTACCAACCAGAATATAGGGAAGCAATGGAGGTGATAAAAGGATATTTTACATTTCAGCTTATCTCCAATCCTTACATTAATTCTATTTCATTAATTAGTAGAGACGGTCATCTAGTTGAACATGGTGAACCAGTAAAAGGAAACGAATCAAAACTTGATCAAGCTGCAAGGGACGCAAACGGCAGCGCGGTCTGGAGTGATCCCTATCAAGTAACGAGCAGTTGGAATGATGATAAATATGTTATCAGTCTATCCAGACTGATTAATGATATGAATAATATAAGTGAACAAATTGGTTTAGTTCGTATACGGCTTGATCCAACAGACTTGTATAACCAAATGGAAGTTCCTTCTCAACGCGGTGAATATTTTATTTTTTCGGATCAAGGAGAGGTCATCCTCCATCAAGATGCTGACTTAATTGGCAAGCAATTTCCGGACGCTGGTCTCACAGACTGGGTAACAGAGGGAAAGGAAGATTTCTTCAGTTATCAAGATGGTGATAGCCACTATCTCGTTGTTAAAAATCAACTTGCTAATACAGACTGGTTCTCTGTAACGGCAATAGATGAAGGTAAACTTGTAGCAGATTTAACGAATGTACGGGTATTGATTGGCTATTTAATTGGTATTCTTCTCTTAGCAGGAATGTTGTTCTTTCTTTTATTTTACCATTCTACTATTAAACGGGTTATTGAATTGACCAATCAGACAAAGCAAGTGGCGAATGGGGATTTTACTGCCAGTGTTTATGTAGACTCCGACGACGAGATTGGAAAACTCGGACTTCGTTTTAATAAGATGGTTAAAACAATTCAACGACATATTGAAACAGAGTATAAGTTGAAAATAAAGCAGAGAGAATCAGAGTTAAAAGCATTACAGAATCAAATTAACCCACATTTCTTGTACAACACGCTAGATATGATTCGCTGGAATGCAAGGTTCGAAAATGCACCGGAGACCGGACATCTAATTGAACGCCTTTCCAAAATATTTCGGATGAACCTAAATAACGGGAAAACATGGGTAAGGTTTAAAGAAGAGATCGAATACAGTCAAGCCTACCTTGAACTGCAAAAAAAGCGGTTAGGTGAACAACTGGATTATCATATTGAGATCGATCATGATCTGAAAGATTATTATGTGATGAAGCAGGTGATCCAACCTTTAATTGAAAACAGTATTCAACATGGTATAAAAAATTTACCGAGACAAGGAATCATCCGAGTTCATTGTTACCAAAGGAACAATCAAGCTGTGATCGATGTAATGGATAATGGTTGGGGATTTAGTGAAGCAAAGGGGAATGGTGAAGAGCACGCTGGGTTTGCTTTAAAAAATCTACATGATCGCATATCGATCGTATTTGGCAAACCGTACGGTCTCATCCTTTTGGATACAGACGAAGGGGCATCCGTTCGATTGCTTCTGCCACTTTTAAATGAGGAAAAATCCAAAGAATTAGGTGATTAGTTGATGCCATTCAAGTTACTTATTGTCGATGACGAACCAATTACCAGACGTGGCTTAAGGCAGACAATTTATTGGGGAAAACACCAGATTGAATTTGTTGAAACGGCAATGGATGGGGTGGACGCCATCCGTAAAATAAACGATATGGGCGGTGTCGATCTTGTCTTGTCAGATGTCCGAATGCCGAACATGGATGGTCTGCAACTGGCTTCATATTTACAGCAGCACTATCCTAAGACGAAAACAATGCTCATCAGTGGTTATGACGAATTTGCGTATGCCAAAAAAGCAATGCAGTCAGGAGTAAAGGATTACTTGCTGAAACCAGTTGATATCGGTGAACTAGAGTTAAAAGTAGAGAAACTTATTAGTGAAATAGAAGAAGACCAACAAATAAAAGACGAATTACAGAAAAGCGAAATCAAAAATGCTATTTTCCAACAGATTTACCACACTACTGATAACAATTCACCTCTTCAGTTAGGGCTAAATGTAAGGGTTTACCCATTTATTTGTCTGGTAAAGGATTATGTCCAGCAAGCCCAGCATTACTCGAAGCAAGATATGGAAATATTTCTCCACAATATAAAGCAATCGATTGAGCGCGTAGCGGAGGAGCTTGGATTTGAAGCGATATCGATGTATATGAGTAAAGGATTACTGTTCACCTGTCTAATACAAAGCCGTGATAGAGAGTTCCATTTAGAAAAGCTTATAGAAGATGTGATGAAACAAGTCTCTTATTATTCCCTATCTTTTGTATGGAGTGATTCGGTTATAGCTATTGCTGATATAAAGGATATTTATAGCGATCTCTTAAAGGTTTGTAAGTATTTCCCGCTAGTTGGGGAGAATGAAATACTTTTTTCCAATCATAAACTGACACGGCCAATTGCGCAGAGTTATCCTCATGACATCGAGAAAGAATTAATGGAAGTACTTTATCATGTGGAATGGAAGGAAAGTGACCAGATACAATCCCATGTCGAAAAGCTATTTCTCTATTTTAAAACAAACGCATTTTTCCTTCACGAGGTAAAGGACGTGTGCACACAAGTCCTTAATAATTTGTTGAAGGAATATGAAGGATTACCAGGTATAAAAGCCGTACATGCCGATTTTCATTACCAGCAATCAATTGACCTTCTTTTATTCAATTCATACGCCTTGTTACAGCGGTTGTTTGAACAAGATATTGAGCGAATAAGAGAAAAGCTGGATTTAAAAAAGGTAGAGAAAGCAGATTGGCTTGTCCAGCAAGCAGAAGAATATATTCAGTCCTATTTCCGTTCTGCAATAAAAGTTCAAGAAGTGGCAGATGTCATTAATGTATCCGCTAACTATTTCAGTACGTTGTTTAAACAGAAAACGGGAGATAACTTTAATGAATATGTCAATCGATTAAGAGTGGAAGAAGCAAAATCATTGCTTGTAAATACCCCGTTTAAAGTAAGTGAAATATCGAAACAGGTTGGCTTTAGAGAGTATAAATATTTTGTGCATGTATTCAAGAAATTCTCTGGGTTGACACCAACTAATTACCGAAAGCTGACAGTAAATGAGTAACTTCATGCATAAAATAAGGAGGAAATAGAAATGACAAATGTAAAAGTAAAGGTTCCCAATGATTTTATGCTGGGTGCCGCAGTTTCAGCTTGGCAGACTGAAGGATGGGTAGGGAAGAAAGAATCTCAGGATTCTTACTTAGATCTCTGGTATAAACATAATAAACATGTTTGGCATAATGGTTTCGGTCCAGCTATCGCAACAAACTTCTATGAACGATATGAGGAAGATATTCAAAACATGAAAGAAATTGGATTAACCCATTTTCGGACGTCAATTAACTGGTCGCGGTTTTTAGTAGATTATAAGAATGCAGTGGTAGATGAGGAGTATGCCTCCTATGTGGATGATGTCATTAATAAGCTCATTCAAAATGGTATTGAACCAATGATTTGCCTAGAACATTATGAGGTACCAGCTGAATTATTTGAGGAATATGGCGGCTGGGGCTCTAAGCAAGTAGTTGAATTATTCATTGCGTATGCAGAGAAAGTTTTTGAACGTTATGGGCACCGTGTCAAACATTGGTTTACCTTTAATGAACCAATTGTTGTTCAGACACGTGTCTATTTAGATGCCATTCGCTGGCCGTTTGAACAGAATACAAAAAAGTGGATGCAGTGGAATTACAATAAAGGCTTGGCAACAGCTAAGGCAGTCAAGTTATTTAAAGAAATGGAACTCAAGGAAAAATACGGTGCAAAAATTGGTGTCATTCTTAATCCAGAAGTGACATATGCTCGTTCAACTGCTGAACATGACCAACAGGCAGCAAAAATGTATGACTTGTTTTTCAATCGCGTCTTTCTTGACCCCTCCATAAAAGGAGAATATCCAAAGGAATTATTTGATGTTATGGAAAAACACGCTATCACCTTTGATTATACAGAAGAAGAACTAACCTTGATTAAGGAAAATACAGTGGATTATGTCGGTCTGAATCTTTATTTTCCCCATCGCGTTAAGGCCAGTACTTCTGCTTGGAATGAAGAAGCTCCTTTTCATCCTTCGTATTACTACGATATGTTTGAACTACCTGGGAAGAAAATGAATCCTTACCGTGGTTGGGAAATCTATCCAAAAATCATGTATGATATGGGCGTTCGAATGAAAGAGGAATATGACAATATGGAATGGTTCATTGCTGAAAATGGGATGGGAGTAGAAAATGAAAAAAGATTTAGGGATGATTCGAATATCATTCAAGATGATTACCGTATCGAGTTTATTAGAGAACATTTAAAATGGTTGTTAAAGGCAGTAGATGAAGGGGTTAATTGTATAGGATATATGCTTTGGGCATTCACTGATAATGTATCACCAATGAATGCATTTAAAAATAGATATGGATTAGTGGAAATAGATTTAGAGGATAATCGCAACCGTCACCTGAAAAAGTCTGCTTATTGGTATAAAGAGTTGATAGAATCAAAAGAATTTGAAGCAGTGAATGAAGCGGTTTATAAGTGAAATCTATGGAAAGTTTGAAAAGTGAGGTGACTGAATGAACAAATATTTAGCATTTGATATTGGTGGGACCTTTTTAAAATATGGTGTTGTCTCAGAAGAAATGGGGGTCTTGGAAACAAATAAAGTGAAGACCCCAGACTCCTTGGAGGGATTATTATCGGCCATGGGGGAAATTTCTCAGTTGTATAAGGATGCTAAAGGGGTGGCAGTAAGTAGTCCCGGTGCCGTTTCTGAAGATGGCTTTATAAAAGGCTCATGTGCTTTGCGTTATTTACACGGTCCCAATATAAAACAATTGATGGAAGAACGACTAAACGTGCCCATTTTCATAGAGAATGATGCACATTGTGCAGGCTATGCCGAGTTCTGGAAAGGAAATGCGAAAGTGAAAAAAGACGTACTTGTTATGGTACTTGGAACAGGAATTGGTGGCGCTGTTTTTAAAAATGGAGTACTGCATAAAGGGGCAAATTTGCATGGGGGTGAATTTGGCTATATGCTTCTGAATACTGCTGTTCAGAATAGTAATGACGTGTGGAGTAGGAGAGCGTCAACCAAGGCATTAGTCAAAGAGGTTGCCAGACAAAAAAATATCGATATGGCATCCCTTTCTGGGGAGCAGGTTTTTAGCATGGCAGAGGCTGGAGATAAAGTTTGCTTGGAAGCTTTGGATAGGTTTTATCACATATTGGCAGTTGGGATTTACAATCTCCAATACATTTATGATCCAGAGATAATTTTAATTGGTGGAGGCATTAGTGCAAGAGAAGATCTGATTGATAACATTAATGAAAAGCTAGACGGAATCATGGAAGCTGTGGATCTCGCAAAAATTAAACCTACCATTGCATCATGTCACTTTCGGCAAGATGCCAATCTGCTTGGAGCTGTGTATGGCTGGCTAAAGGAAAGGGATGGTTGTAATAGAAGAATAATACGAAATTAAATCTCTGAATATTGAAATTTTTAAAAGGGGGGAATAAAATGGAAAACAGTAAATTTATGCAGTTTCTGGAGCGCTTTTTTTTACCGATAGCAGATAAGCTAAATAACAATCGATATTTAGGTGCTTTGCGTGACGGGTTTATGGTAGCACTGCCAATTATAATCTTTGGCTCTATGTTTGTAGTTATTGCAAATCTCCCTTTCTTGGATAGGCTACTAAGCGAGGATGCATACACGGCATATAAGGATGCACTCGGACCAGCCTCAGCAGCAACTTTAACCATCATGGGAATGTTTGTCATAGTCGGAATTTCATACAAACTAACAGAATATTATGAAGGAGATGCCATCTATGGAGGGGTTACAGCGCTTGCCTCATTTCTCATCCTAACACCACAAATGCTTGAGGGTGTTAGTGGCGTAATTCCGACATCAAGTCTTGGAGCAGAAGGGCTATTTCTCGGAATTATAACAGCTTTCATGTCTGCAGAGTTTTATCGTTTCTTTTTGCAGAAAAATTGGATGATCAAAATGCCGCCTGGTGTACCAGAGGCCGTATCCAGATCGTTTAGTTCCTTAATTCCGATTACCATGACCCTATCCATCTTTTTATTGATACGAGTATTATTTAACATTACTTCATTTGAAACGGTGCAAAATTTTATTTATACCGTTATCCAACAACCGATAACAGCTTTGGGAAGTGGATTACCTGCAGCAGTGATTGCGGTGCTCTTAATCCAAGTTTTTTGGTTCTTTGGCTTACATGGACAGATAATCGTAAATTCTGTGATGGATCCGATTTGGATGACCTTATCTCTTGAAAATTATCAGGCGTTTCAAGCTGGAGAAGAGAGACTGCATATTGTAAATAACCAATTTATCGATACATTTATTGTAGGTATGGGTGGTTCAGGAATGACAATGGCCGTTATTCTAGGGCTATTTTTAGTAGCCAAAAGTAAGCAATTGAAGCAGCTTGGAAAGCTTGGTGCTCCTCCAGCAGTTTTTAATGTAAATGAACCAATTATCTTCGGGTTGCCGATTATTCTTAATCCACTAGTTGTAATTCCATGGCTATTAGCTCCAGTGGCCGTTACAATCGTTACTTATTTTTCCATGTCGGTAGGCCTAGTTCCTGTGTCCACCGGTGTTCATGTTCCATGGACAACACCCATCTTTATTGGTGGAATGCTAACGACGAATTCGATAGCAGGAGGGATAATGCAATTAGTTAACTTAGTAATTGTGACCTTAATTTGGATTCCATTTCTGAAACTATTGGATAAGCGATATTTTGGAGAGGAACTAGTAGGTGCGAACAATGAAGTGGCGGCCGTTAAAAAGGAGTAATAGTAACCTTTATAATAAGTAAGGCTTAAATATTTCTACAGATTCAAATGTATTACGGGTAGGTGATCTATATTTGGCCCTATTAAGCTCAGTTATTATTGTTAAATGAAATCACAAATGATAAAGGGGGAAATGTTGTCATTGATGTAGTGGGCACGCCACAAACATTTGAACTAAGTGTAGATGTTGCATCACCTTCTGGCTATGTTTTGACACTTGGTTTTGATACAAGGCCATCGTAGATCCCAACAAAAAAAGAGCTAACAATTGTAGGCTCAAGATTGCAGACAGGGCAATTCCCTTATGTTATTGATTT
Organism: Oceanobacillus sp. GQ8; assembly: GCF_059758495.1. Taxonomy (NCBI): domain Bacteria; kingdom Bacillati; phylum Bacillota; class Bacilli; order Caryophanales; family Bacillaceae; genus Oceanobacillus; species Oceanobacillus sp. GQ8. Next base: position 147,065 of record NZ_JCAXEV010000003.1, read on the forward strand.
AATGAACAACACGCATAATGGTTTGGCTCATCTCGCAGGTGGACGTTATGCCAACAGGTGGAATCAATTTTGGAAATATGAAGGACTGGATCCAAGCAGGGGCTGTCGCTATGGGAATTGGCAGTGATCTTACAAAAGCTTATCGCAAGAACGGGACAGAAGGCGTTATCGCATTAGCTCAAAACTATACAGATATGTAGGGAGGGTGGCGAAATGAATATAACTTTTCGCTGGTTTGGAAGGGACAACGATACGGTCTCGTTAGAAGATATTAAACAAATCCCAGGGGGGAAGGGGATTGTGTGGGCACTACATAAGGTGCCAGCTGGTGACCTATGGACCGAGGAAGCAATTGAAGAAGAAGTGAAATATATTCAATCCCACGGCTTTCATGCAGAAGTAGTAGAGAGTGTGAATATCCATGAATCGATAAAAATTGGAAATGCAGACAGAGATCGCTATATAGCTAACTATAAAGAAACAATCAAAAATTTAGCCAAGCATGGAGTGAAGGTTATTTGCTATAATTTCATGCCTGTATTTGACTGGGTTAGAACAAACATGAAAGAGCCATTACCTGATGGATCCACCGCCTTATTTTTTGAGAAGATGATTGTGGAAAATATAAACTTACAAACGATGGCAGATGATGTGATTAACTCAAGTGATTTAACCCTACCAGGTTGGGAACCGGAAAGGCTAGCTAAAATAGAGGAACTACTTGAGGAGTATGAGTCTGTCACAGAGGATGATCTATGGGATAATCTTGCATACTTTTTAGATGAAGTACTACCCGTAGCGGAAAGCCATGGAGTAAAACTGGCGATTCACCCGGATGATCCACCATGGTCTGTTTTTAACCTGCCTAGAATAATGAAAAATGCAGCGGATATAAACCGTTTATATTCTTTATCTGCTTCACCATCGAACACGCTAACATTTTGTTCAGGTGCACTAGGAGCAAATCGGGAAAATGATACGGTAGAAATTATAAAGAATGTTGTAGAGAAAGCGCCATTTTTACATGTGCGTAACGTGAAGATTTTTGAAAATGGAAACTTTATTGAGACATCTCACTTATCATCAGATGGCAATATTGATATTAAAAATATTATGAAGCAGTTAAGTGACATCAACTATGATGGATATATCAGACCAGATCATGGTCGGCATATTTGGAACGAGGTATCCCGACCTGGTTACGGACTCTATGATAGAGCACTTGGAATCATGTATTTAAACGGACTCTGGGATGCATATCAATCAGTCAAAAATGAGGAAGCCAACTATGTTTCCAATACAGGAGAATATTGAAGGAAAAGTAGCAGTCATTATAGGTGGGAGCGGCGTATTCTGCTCAGACATGGCAAGGGAATTAGGTAGACAAAAGGTAAAATAGCCATCTTAAATAGAACATTAGAAAAAGGTCAGCAGATGGAAGACGAGATTAATTAGGATAATGGAGAAGCGATTGCGATTGTTGTAAATGTCCTGGGAGAAGACACGCTAATTCAAGAGAAGGAAGTAAACCTGAACAAATTCGGCAAAATCGATACCTTAATTAATGGTGCTAGTGGCAATCATGAAGATACCATTACCTCTGTAGAGACACATCATCTGGACGGAAACGCCGAAAAGTCTTTTTTTGATATGACAGATGAAGGATTTACAAATGTATTTGATAAAAACTTTAAGGGGGAGCTTTTTAGCTGCAATGGTATTTGGAGAATCTCTTCTTGAGCAAACAGACTCTGCTTTTCAGATTCTCTAAGTCATTCCATAATTCATTTGCTTTAAGGATAAATGGAACATATTCCCCACTCACAAATAAGCATAGCGAATAAATTAAGAAGCCTTCACTATAATGTGAGGGCTTCTTCTGTACACCTTATTTTCTATTCTTCATCTTCGTTTTCTTCTGTGTCCGTATCTTCGCCTGTTTCTTGATCTTCTTGTTCCGTAGAGTCTTCTGTTGCTGGGTCCTCTTGGTTGTCCTCATCATCAGAGCAACCAATTAATAAACCGGTGGATAGGATTGCTGTTAAAGATGCAGTAGCTAATTTCTTCATTTTCAACATAATCACCTTCCTAACAAAAGTTTAATTCACTTATAGTATAAAGCAGATTCATTAACCCACTGTTAAGTAAATGTAATTATCCCTACATAAAGCAAAATTGAGTCTAGTTGGCTATTCGAGGAGAGGAGGCGGGTATTTTGGATTAGAGCTTGAACGTTTTGTGCGTATTAACGAGTGTTACTCTGAATCCCAAATGTATTTACTCTTTTGTAAGAAGGTATTTTTTGCTCAAGCTACTTATCAATTGATAAGTGTCTTTAGCTTTGATATAAATAAGGAAAGAAAAGCATACGTCTATCTTCAAAAGGGAATTCATTAATTTCAATTATCCATGTTGTATGCCTACTAAGAAGAAAGAGAGAGAAAGAAAAATGAAAAAAATATGGAAGGTTTTACTTTTAGTTTTATTAGCAATACTCCTAATTGGAGGAGTCGGTTTTTATTATTGGGCACAACAAACCTATGATGCTTCCGATACGTTATACGAACTTGTTAACAAGGAGGACATACAATCTGAAGAAGATTGGCTATTATTCGAGCCTGAAGGAGAAGCCGACACCGGAGTTATACTGTATCCGGGCGCCAAGGTAGAGCCAGAAGCTTATAGCTATTACGGAAAGCAATTAGCAGCGCAAGGATACCTAGTGGCCATTCCCAACCTTCGTTTAAACCTCGCGATTCTTGATTTAAACAAAGCCGAGCAAATAATGGAGGAGCACCCTAAGCTGGAGCATTGGTATGTAGCTGGACACTCATTAGGAGGGATCGGAGCAACAAGCTTCGCTATGGACAACCAGGATTTAGTGAATGGTGTTATCTTACTAGGATCCTACCCGAGTGACAGTACAGATTTCTCAGATGTAGCCATGCCGATGCTTTCCATCTCTGCAGAGTACGATGGCTTATCAACTCAAGATAAGATAAATGATACGAAACATCTTCTGTCTGAACAAGCAGTCATACATGAGATAAAGGGAGGGAATCACGCACAGTTTGGCGTTTACGGGAAGCAAAAAGGTGACGAGGAAGCATTGATTTCAGTGGAAAAGCAGCAGGATGAAATTATGCAGGTGATCACAGAATGGTTAGATCAACAAGGCGCACCAGAAAACTAATGTAGCAGGTATTCTTTATATTCAGCCGAATAGGAGGATGAAAATGGACACGTTCTTTTATACACTTTTCACAATAGCATATGCAGTACTCCTTGCCTGGAGTTTGCGTGAAACGCCAGCAAGGTTCCGCTGGTCCTTACGATCTTTTGTTCACCTTGTGATTATTGGACTTATTTTTGATAATGCCGTGATCGCAAGTGGCAAGTTCATCGGGGAAGGGGAATTTCTGGCATTCTTAAATGGAATACGCTATTGGTCCCATGCCTTTATTACGCCGACACTTGTACTCTATGCATTGGGATTATTACGTTTAACGAATGCAAAATGGAGAAGAAGCAGGCTTGCCTTAGGTAGCTTCCTCCTCATTACAGCTGGCTTAATCGTTTATGAAATACAAGCAGGGATTCTTAATAAAACGTTAGAGCCAGTGTGGGAATACGGGGTGTTGCGCTATAACACAATAGAATCCTCTTCAGGTCCACCAATCATGATTTTATTGGTTATGGCCGTGTTGCTCGTGACGAGTATTATCCTGTGGAAATTGACGAAATGGCCATGGATGTTTGGTGCTCTATGTATCATTCTTGTCTTGAACGTGATTCCATTTGATTTTGCGAGTTCTGCTGTGACGAACGGATTTGAGCTACTTTTAATGCTTTTATTAGTAGTGACGAAAAGGCATTATGAAAAAATAAGTTCTTAGTAGTTTGGGAGCACCTGCAGCTTATTGGGGTGCTCCTAATTTTTTTGCTTTTAGGCATAACGCAAATAGAAACCTCACTTATTCCCCCCCTTTGCAAACTGACCCAACAATGTTTTTAATTCTGCTGCTTCTTTTACTGGATCTACCACAGCTACAGGTTGCACTGTTTTTCGCTTCTTCTTCTGCTCATAAAACCATTCCGGCACTATTTCTGTTTGGACGTTTCCTGTATAGCGTGTATGCTGCCGGGAAAATTGCATTTCTTCATTCCTCGCCTGCTCAACAGTCCGAATTCCTTTCTTTTCCCAGGCTTTTAAAATACCTCCTACATAGCGCCAGGTTATCTTATTTTTCTCCAATGCCTTTTTCATTGCATGAACCAAAAGTTCTTCGTTCATAGCAGTAGCCCACTCCTTTATTTCCTTGGAAATATATGGCGTTAATTCGCTGAAGTGTGTCCTGTAGAAATGGCTTGCTGCTGTATTGGTTTGTTTATTATTTTTGTTTATTATTTCGTTTTGTTTAATGAATGGGTCGGGAGTGTGGTCGGAACTGCAGTCTGTTTTGTGGTTGTTTTTCTGGTTGGTTGTTTCTGAATTAGAGTGGCTTTCACTTTTTGTCAGGATTGATTCTTCTTTTGGTTTTTTGGCAGGTCGTGGTTTTGACGGTGTAATTTTGGATGGCGTATTTTCTCCTTGCGTTTGTTCGTAATCTTCAACCTGGGAAATCATTTGATAAATGGCGGATCGATTACTGCCACGATTGGTGACAATAATTCGATTTTTGTCCTGTAGTTCTCTACGAGCAGATTTAAAACTAGTGTTCTTAAGGCCACTTTGGGCTTGGAGCTGGCTTGCTGCAACGGAAAATTGTTCTTTCCACCCGCAAAGGTTTTGAAAATGCATGAGGGTAAACCAAAGAGAGACAGCAGAACTGGATAGGGGCTCAAAGATATTTCGTTTGTGAAAACCATTGATTTCTTTAATATAATTCATTTTGAAAAACTCCTTTTTCGATAATATAGGTGTCCATAACTACTATCGAAAAAAAGTTGGGGCAGGGGGTGCTTTTGTAATTATTTCTAGTTTGCTTCCCCCTGTTTTTTTATGGCTACACTGATTGTATTATTTTGCGGCGATTCGTTGTAGGTGGGACACATAATAAAGCTACTTCCATCTTCTTTGGTGAATTGGTACTTCTTTTCATGTGAAAGTTGTGGAAAAAAGTTATCCTGGAGACAGGATTCAGGGGTGAATAGAAATAATCAAGGTACTTGTTTCTGCAGATAGTTTGTTGTTTGGGGTTTTCGCTAGATTGCCTTTGAAGTATGTTGCTTGTTGAGAAATGGAAAGTAGTAGCCATGGTGTCTTTGTCAAGTTCGTATTTTTCATAAGGGAAAAAGCACCCAATTGCATATGAAACTACTTCTGAAATTTAAAATAAAGTCAACCAAAGAGAAAAGAGGACCTGTAAATAGAATTTTAGTTTAAATACTATTCTTTGACATGTTTTTCTCTATTTTGTAAGATAATAAATCTGTATAATTGATACTGAAGGGAGTTTTACATAATGGCAGAATCATTAAAAGGGAAAGTTGCAATTGTTACTGGAGCAGGAAAAGGGATTGGTCGCGCTACCGCATTAGCATTAGCTCATGAAGGTGTTCGTGTTGGTCTAATTGCGCGTACTGAAGAAGATCTAAAAGCAGTTAAGAAAGAAATAGAAGATTTAGACGTGCAGGTTGCCTATGCTACTGCGGATGTTTCCTCTATGGAAGAAGTGAATCAGGCAGTTGAAACTTTACAGGAGAGTTTAGGCACAACGGATATCTTAATCAATAATGCTGGTATAGGGAAATTCGGGAAGTTTTTAGAGCTTACTCCAGAACAATGGAAAAAAACCATTGATATAAATTTGATGGGTGTTTATTACGTCACACGCGCTGTACTTCCTCAAATGGTTGAGAAGAATGGAGGAGATATCATTAATATTTCTTCCACTGCTGGGCAAAAAGGTGCGCCAGTTACAAGTGCATACAGTGCTTCCAAATTTGGGGTGCTTGGACTAACAGAATCCCTTGCATTAGAGGTACGTAAACATAATGTTCGTGTTTCTGCGTTGACACCAAGTACTGTGGCGACTGAACTAGCGTATAACGAAAATTTAACGGACGGAAATCCAGAGAAGGTCATGCAGCCTGAAGATTTGGCTGAATTTGTCATTGCCCAATTGAAGTTACATCCACGAGTCTTTATTAAATCTGCTGGATTATGGTCAACAAATCCATAGAAAGTAAGTATAATTCCTAACTGAAATGCACCCCTTAGACAGATGAAGAAACTGTCTGGAGGGGTGCATTGTGAATTAAAATAGAATTGCATGCAGGATGTGAATTAATTCGCCAAGCACTAGTGGAAAGCCATCCTTCACTAGAAGATTTGGAAATAACAATCGAAAAGAAAGTAACTTTTAACTTTCAAAGGTGTAGTACGCATTTATTATAGTTAACGTAAGCACAAGAGTGATTTATATAGATACATAACATGGGGTTTAACATATTAAGCTTTTGATTCCTAATAATCCTCCTTCTCGTGTTATCCTAAGAATAGTTTGAATATAAGGAGGAAGAATAAAAATGATAAAAGCAGTTATCTTTGATTTTGATGGACTTATTTTGGATACAGAAACGGCTTGGTATGATACATATAAACAAATTTTACAGGAGACGCATGATTTTGACCTTCCACTTTCTGAGTTTGTAAAAGGGGTAGGTGGAGGAGATGATACGTTACTTGATTACATAGACAAGGAAGTAAAAGGAACGTTTCAACCAGACGTTTTTCTAGAAAAAGTGAGTGTGATGCACGCTGAACGCTTAAAAGAAGCAGAAGCCAGAGAAGGTGTAGAGGATTATTTAAAAGAAGCATCAGATGCAGGATACCAAATATCAATTGCATCTAGCTCTGATCGTAAGTGGGTTACAACACACCTTACAAATCTTGGATTGATTGATTACTTTGATCACTTTGTAACCTCAGATGATGTGGAAAAAATAAAGCCAGCGCCAGACCTGTTTCTAAAGGCTATTGAGGTATTAAATGTAAAACCTGAGGAAGCGATTATATTTGAAGATTCCTTAAATGGCTTGCTTGCTGCACGGAAAGCGAACATTAAAACAATTATTGTGCCGAATCCAGTTACAGAAAGTCTACCTTTTGAGGATCACCATTTAAAGATTAGTTCGATGAAAGAAATGAGCTTAACGGAGATTATCAAGTCTGTAGATAAGGCAGAATAAATAAAGCTGCTTACAGAGAGGAAGAGGGGATAATTAGATGGAAGAACTAAAGGGAGGCTTGGTGGTTTCATGCCAAGCCCTAGAACATGAACCCCTTCATGGGAATGGCCACATGGCAGCAATGGCTTTAGCTGCTAAACAAGGTGGTGCAGTAGGCATTAGGGCAAACGGTCCTTCTGATATAAGGCAAATCAAAGAAAAGGTAGATTTACCAATCATCGGAATATGGAAAAAGGATTATGAAGGCTTTGATGCATTTATCACCCCAACGACCGAGGATGCAAAGAGTGTTGCTGAAGCTGGAGCAGATATTATAGCAGTTGATGCAACCGAGCAGACGAGACCGCAAAAGCTAGAAGAATTGGTTGAATACATACAGCATGTGCTAGGTAAAAAGGTGATGGCAGATATCTCAACGCTAAGTGAAGGGAAAAATGCTCACGAATTGGGATGTGACTATATTAGCACAACCTTATCGGGTTATACGTCTTATACCAAAGACAGGGCACAGCCAGATTTTTCTCTTTTAGAGGAGTTAATTAAAGAGGTTTCCACACCAGTAGTGGCGGAAGGGAATTTCGGTAGCCCTGAACAAGCGAAAAAAGCTTTGGAAATTGGTGCGGCTTTTGTAGTGGTTGGTGGGGCAATAACACGACCGCAGCTTATAACCAAAAGCTTTGTTGATGGGATGAAAGAATAGGAAAAAACTTTATTAGAGCTGATGATTTTAAAGCGTGATCTAATGAAACAAAGGCGATCTTAAATGATCGCCTTTTCTAATCTAAAATTTTACGGCCTGTTTATGGAATATTATGTTAGCATTGAAGCGTGACTTGTTAAACTAATGCAGCAAGTTAGTGAAATAATTTATTATATTTTTATCAGGGAAAGGAGTGTTAATTTGAAGAAAATAACAGTTTTTATCCTTCTTTTGTTTTTGTTAGTAGGATGTAGTCAAAGTAATGTTCAGCATAATAAAGACTTAGAGGATTCTATTTATTCTATTGTAGATGATAAAAATAAAAGTGAGATAAGTATGAAATCATTGACGACTTTCGATTGGGATAAAGCATTCCTTTTTACACCTTATAGTACACAAGAAGCCATAGAAGAAGAATTAGGTACTGACTTCAAAGACCCAAGCAATATCAGTATGAGAGATGATATATACCTATTGGTTTTCCTAGACGGAGATAAAGTAGTTCAATATGTTGAAATAGAACGCCGAGGCTCTGACTTTTCAATAAGGGAAAAGGGACACCTTACTCCATCCAATGATGTTATAAGTATTGAAAAGCATTAAGAAGTTTCCTTGTTGGAGTAACAGGTGCTTCTCTTGAGTAAGGATTTGCACCTTTTTTCATTAACGGTGCAATTTAGTAGCACATAATTTAGCGAAAAATCGGCTCCTTAACATGGAGGAGAACGGCTTTTTTGTTTGGATTTTGTTTAAAAATGTAATCTATTTTACCTATACCTCCCGATAAACCTCTTTTGCTTTGTATTACCAATTTGACTAATCAAAATAATTCCCCTTATGTTGTTTATATACTAGTAGAATAATTGCGAGTAAAAAAATGTGGTCCCGTTTTTCTGAAATTTCAAAAATAAAAAATGAAACCAATTATTAAATGACGATGTCTAAAGAGTGAAAGAAAGGAGGTACACAGTGGGAGAGAAAGATTCGCATGCAATTAACGTAAATGAAGAAATTAATATCGATTATCAAGATAAAGAAATAGTAATCGAGCAGCTAATGGAACTTTACGCCGAAAAGGTTTTCCTGCTAGCTTTTTCCTTTGTAAAGGACAGAGGTGTAGCTGAGGACATTTCACAAGAGGTTTTCCTAAAGGCTTATAAGTATCTTAATAGTTTTAGAGGAGAGGCTGCTTTAAAATCCTGGATATATCGCATCACTGTTAATACTTCCAAAGATTTTTTAAAGAAAAATAGCTTGAAGCAACTGATATTAGAGAGTAGCTTCTTTGAAAATTTCAATAGAACCGAAAGTACTGAAACCTCTTTTCTTAAAGCTGACCGCAATGAACAGCTATTACAAACAATCTTAACATTGCCAATAAAATATCGTGCAGTAATTGTACTCCATTACTTTTATGATTTAAAAATTAATGAGCTTTCTTCGGTATTGAATTTAAATACGAATACTGTAAAAACAAGGCTTTCAAGAGGGAGAAACATACTGAGACGGAAAATGGAAGCCAAGGAAGGAGAGGTATTTTAGTGAAAGATAAGCTTAAAAAGATACATGAACATTACCGTGAAAATTATTACAGTGAAGAAATAGCTGATCGGATCAAAGATGGTGTTCAGCAGAATATTAAAAATGCGGATAAGATTCAACCTGGGAAAAAGCAGCGACTCAATATAGCAAAGAAACTATTATATGTTACTGCTGCCTGCATCGTATTATTTGGCCTCTTCATCGGATCTGCCTTTATATCACCAGTAATGGCGGAAGTAGCCTCCAAAATACCATTTTTAAATAAGATTTTCGAACAAGAGCCTATTTACGAAAATCTCCTAGAGGAACTTAGGGATAAAGGCTATGATATTGGTGCAGGCGGTTACAGTGTCCGTGATAAAACATATTTTGTGGAGGTTAGGGGATCAGAGGAATATTACAACCAAGTAAGGGAAGAAGTTAAAGAAATTACAAAAGATATCATTTCTTCAAGAGGATATAATGATTTTACGGTAGAAGTGGATAAAGAGAAAATAATGGAGTCTGATAGTGATCCAGCAAATGATCCTAAATATCGAGAGAGCGAGCTTGTGTTTGATGTATTAAACGAGGTTGTGCCGAAATTACAGCAAAAAGGCTATAAAATTGAGCCTAATTACAGTGTTGGTTATACTGGTCCAGACGCTAAAGATATTACGGTGGATTTGGACATCGAGGATACAGAAAAACGTACGGATGAAATTGAAGGAGCAATTCATGAAGGTATTAAAAAGCAAAATATTGAAAAAGAAGTTACGATACAATTTCATCCATTTAATGTTCAAGAAAGGGAAATTGAGAATAAATGGACCAGTGATGTACTGCCAATCATTTGGGAGGGAATGTTAAGTAAAAAAGAGTACAAAACAAAAGGTGTGGGGTACTCCTATAAGAAAGGCACTATGAACATTTTTATAACAACAACTATAGATAAGTCAGACAACGAAGCATCTGAAATAGCAAAAAAAATTGAAATAGCCATTCACGAATTCCTACAATCAGATGATTTAAAAGATATCGTGGATGACACTCCTTATAAAGTTGTCGTTCGAGATAAAGATAGTAAAGATATTAATTAAAAAACAAGGCGATACTTCCCCCCTGTGAAGTATCGCCAATCTATTATTTTGGTAGTTGAAAGGATTGTGTCATCATCCCAAAACTATAATTGGTAAGTCAAATGTATCTAATATTAGTTTGTAAGGTCATCGGAAACACTACTTGGATTAACCAGAAAAATTATGTATTGAACGTCTTATAAAACCAACATTGTAAATAATCATACTTACACTGTTGGGTGCAAGAGTTTAACAAAGGATCGTCATTTATGGAGATCCTATTTTTGTATTTGAAAAATCATTGGAATTTTATGTTAGAATTAGTATGTGAACAGATATACTTACATTAACGAAGCAGGTTAGTTGAAGAAGGTAATATTTGGATTAAGATAGATATAAGTAGAAAAGTTAATAACAAGGGATCATTTTTTGGAGAAAAGTATTTTGGATGTAGATTTTTTTTAACAAGTAGTAAAAAAGACTTTGCAAAAAAACAATATTTCCCCTGAGAAACCTAAATTCGAAATCATCGATAACGTAATGGTTATTAACATTAAAAACTATTTAAAAGGTGGAGTAGACTTAGATTTTTTTAATTTTTAAACCTTATTTACGAACAATTGGACCTTTAGAAAAGAGCTGAACAAACAAGAAATAGAATTATTGAGGCTTATGCAGAGTGTCAAGGCATGTTATTTTGATTATAGCAATGAAATGAATACCATTTGGCGATGAATAATTGTACTAAGTTTTTACTGAAATATGCAAAGTTAGCAGTGCATTAATTAAGTAATAAGATTTGCTTCAGTAAAATAAGGTATATTATATTTGTTGAATAGATTCTCTTTAAAGAGAAGAAAAGTAGGTGAACAAAGTGGGAAAATATCAATTGGATTACAAAGGTCAGGCAGCTGTGACAAAGTTTCATGAAAAACAGACTCCTGCCAAATTTGATAAAAAGAAGCAACTTGAAAAAATACGTGCGGAGTATTTGAAAAAGAAGCAAAAACAAACAGATAAATAATATGAATGAAAACATAGGAAGAATAAAATCTCCCTATGTTTTTTTTATTCGAATTTCTTTTTTCAATTGATGATAGAGTTTATTATTCCCATAAATTTCAGATTCGGTGACAAAAACGCGTAATCAGATATCCATTCCTCACTAAAAATTTCAGTAGCAGAAACACCATTAATCTCCAGCAGAAATTTTTAAAACATTTGGATACTCACTTGGCTTAGGTAGCTGAATAAAAAGATAAGTCTCGACCTTTTCAGCAAGATACTTTCTCAATAACCCACACTCAAAGAAAGTCAGGGGATAAGTGCTTTACATCAATAAGGGAGGTTGTTGAAGCAACCTTTTCTTAATGAACTAACGGGTGCTTTAGTTTTAGAAGAAAATAGTTATCCAATAACAAAGGAGCTTGTTAATTCAAGCTCCTTCTTTTGAATTATATTGCGACCTTTTTGCGATTTTAGTTGTGATTTCCTTTGCGATTTACTATGATATATAGCTTAGCGGACCTCATAATGGAAGCCGTTACAGGAAATCAGCACACCTTTTCATTTCTACCTATGGTCCGTTATACTTATCCCTTTGTATTTGCTGCCTGTACCGTTTGTTGTGCATTGTAGTAGTTTTTTGCCATTTCTACTGCGTCTACCGCATCGATATAGCCCCAAAGGTCATCGAATATTGGATGAGAAGTTGCCTTTAAAATGCTCTTTACGTCATTTGGACTAAGGTTTGGATTGGCTTCAAGCATTAATGCCACAACACCTGCGCAAATTGGTGTTGCCATAGATGTTCCGGATAACTGAATGTAGTTTTCATCGATAATCTGTTCTGGAAGCTGACTTTCCAGTGCAGAGCCAGGAGAGAGAAGGGATATGATATCTGTACCTGGCGAATAAATATCAGGTTTTACAAAAGAATCAATGGTCGGTCCTCTGCTAGAGTATTCTGCGATTACATCATCTGATCGTTCAAGTGTATCCTGGTCATAGGCTGATCCGACTGTAATAATAAACGGGTCAATAGCTGGGGTGCCAATCGTTGTCGGGGCTGGTCCGCTGTTACCGGCAGCTGCACAAACAACAATACCGTGATGCCATGCTTGCTGAACAGCAATCGCTAATGGATCGTCCCTAAACGATTCATATGCTGGCGCTCCAAGAGATAAGGAGATGACGTGAATATTAAGTTCATCTTTTTGATCTATACACCATTCAATTCCTTCAATGATGGTAGACAACCTTCCGCTCCCTTGTTCATCCAAAACCTTTACACTTACAATGGAAGCCTCTGGGGCTGGACCTGTATATTGACCACTGGAGAGCTGTCCATTACCCGCCGCATCTCCAGCGCAATGAGTGCCATGGCCATTATCGTCATAGGTATCTTCACGGTCATTAACAAAATCTTTAAATGCCACAATTCGATCCTTCAAGTCCTCATGTGGGTAGACACCTGTATCAATAACAGCGATCGAAACGTTTTTACCCGTTACGCTGTGCTTTTTCCATACATTAGTCGCACGGATATGATTACTTGCTATATCAAGATAAGCAGTTACAATTCGATCATGAAAGATACGATCCACAGCGTTATGATCTTTAATTTGTTTAATCATCCCAGGTGTTAAATATCCCCTGATTCCATTTACAGTTGCTAACTCTTTTTCTAATTTATTATTCGATTCTTTGTTGCAGGTTTTAAGGAGGTCTTCTTTTGAAACATGTTCGCAATCGGAGTTAAGGTATACAATTACCGGTATTTCCCTATTACCTGTTTCTAATGGATCATCTTTTCGATTTAATTGCAGTTGTTCCACTAACCCAGGATCCAGCCTTTTTCCAGCTTCTTCAAACCATACTCTTTTACGGTTACTCATCGTTTCTCCTCCTCTTATTTTTTTCTTTCCAAATGTAAAAAACATCCAACTACTATAAATTTAACAACCTATTCGAAATAGGACAATCCGCCAACATATCTATTTTTATCAGAAAATAAGGACTATTTAGGTGGCTTATCCTTATTATACATCTCTATAGAAGATCAACTGTTATACTATTATGTAATTACTTACATAAGGCTTTTCGTGGGTGCTCCCTTCTTGTAAGAAGGGGGAAGAGAATGACAGTGTTTGAACTCTTTTGTTTTATCTATACCATAATAGTCCCACCGAAATGATTTGTTCCAACGCCGACACTAGCACGTCCTGTGCGTCGAAGTTCGATGCGTCGAATCTCTCTGTACCGGGCTTGCACAGGATGTGCTGACTTCTACGTTGCCCACAGGACGTGTCGGAAGTGAGTCGAAGATCTTCTGTTCTCGATGTGTCATTTTCACCGGATTTTTTGAACAACCTCTATTTCTATGAAGAAAAACCCGTTTAGTTTGCTAGAAAGTAAATAATAAACATCAAGGAGGGAAACTAATGAACAAAACAGACCGTTTGTTAGCCATCGTGCTGGAGTTACAACGTAAAGAAGTTGTACGTGCCGAAGATTTGGCAACTCGATTTGAAACAAGTGCCCGGACCATCTACCGTGACATTCAGGCGCTAAGTGAAGCAGGCGTGCCGATCATAGGGACTCCTGGGGCAGGATATTCCCTGATGGAAGGCTATTTTCTGCCGCCGATCAGTTTCACGGTACCAGAAGCCGTAAGCTTGCTGATTGGAGCGGACTTTATTGAACAACAATTTGATGATGATTATCGTGTCAGGGCACAAGTTGCCCGCGGCAAAATCGAGGTCATTCTACCGGAGAGCGTTCGCAATGAAACGTCTCGTGTACGCAAGGCTATGCGTTTGCTCATTTATGATAAACAGGTCACACCATCAAAAGAAAAAGAATATCTAGAAAAGATCCGTCGAGCGATATTAGACGAGCGAAAGATCAGCTTTCATTATGTAAAAAAACTTGCAGATTCCGATGGGAACCGCCATAGTGTTCGTACTGTTGCCCCCTATGGATTGGTGCTCGTTCAAGGATCATGGATGCTCGTGGCCCGGTGTGATCTGCGCCTAGATATTCGCCATTTCCGATTGTCCCGAATGACGGAATTGATTGATCTGGCAGAACCGTTTGAAAGACCAGCGCATTTTAACTTAAGGGAGTATACCCCTCCGGACAATCGGCATTTGCGAGTTCGTCTCCGATTTAACCAAGACATCGCAGATAAGGTGAAGGAATCAAACAATCATTACATAGAGGATATGGAAGAGCATCAGGATGGATTGCATGTGGTCTTACGCGTTCGTCAACTGGACGAATTGCTGCAATGGGTGCTGGGCTGGGGAGCAAGTGTGATTGTGTTAGAGCCTGAATCATTTCGAAATTTGATTCGTGAGGAAGCCCAAAAAATTATAAAACGCTACTGACATAATGTTGTCAGTAGCGTTATTTTATAATGGAGTCAGTAAACATAAAGGGGTGAGAGACCAATGCGAAGTATGGCTTGTATCGATTAGGAGAACACCGCCATACACATCCAAGAAAATCATTCAATTCACTATGGATCAATTGAGTAGATAGGTATGGAAGGATGGTCGTAGAACCAAGTGGTTCAGTTTTTGAATGAATTTGGTTTTTACAGGAAAGTTTATAACAAAATAAAGTATATATGGAATTGTTTGTTGTATCATTTATTATTGGAAGGATGAAATCTTGTGAATATTGCTTCTGTACGCATCATTACAGACGACGTGGATCGTCTAGTCAAGTTCTATGAGAAAGTCATAGGTGTATCAGCGGAGCGTCCCGCGCCCGTCTTTGCCGAACTTGTTGCGCCATCGTGCACCCTGGCGATCGGCCACTCCCAGACTGTGCCACTGTTCGGTGAAGGTTCAGCAGTAGCGGCCGCCAATCACTCTGTCATCATAGAGTTCCGTGTCCACGATGTCGATGCCGAATACGAACGTTTAATGCCGTTTATCGAGGAGTGGGTAAAGGAACCGACCACGATGCCGTGGGGGAACCGTGCTATACTGTTCCGTGATCCAGACGGCAACCTCGTTAACCTTTTCTCGCCGGTGACCGAGGAAGCGGTCAAACGATTCAGTGGTAGGGTTTGATGGACAGTTGAAATGAGTGAGAACTCAATTTGGGGAGTAGGTAACGCTTCGTAAAACATATGGCCTAGCTGGTTTAAAATGGCAAAAAACAGGAATCGTTGCCGTGCTCCTCTAATAAAATTATCTTAAAATCAAGTCTTCAGTCAACGGGCGCGATCGTCTAACAATAGTGTTCAATCATTAGGAGCTATTGTGGCATAACGAAGTCACAATAGCCCTATAATATTATTAGGGAACAGGACGTATACATTTACTCGTTAAATACATATCTACATTTAAAAAACACTGCTCAATTCTTGCTTTTTATAAAAAAGTATTGATAAAGTTCTTTCTGTGACGTTTGCTAGTTTGATTGTCGCAGTGCTGTCTTTCAATCAAAAAAATAACCACACATAGCCTAGCCAGCAATTAGTGTGGTTATTTTTCTCGCTCTAATTTGTGAGCTGCCCCCCTTGAAGGGCTATTGCACTTATAATTGTTTGGTGCTCAAAGCTCCAAGCCGCTTTTATTATTATATTACTTTCTACTCATAGATATCCGAGTATATGTATAAAGAAAACTTTGTTTATTTCTTCTTAAACAAAGAAAAACCTCTCTTTTAGGGACTTGCTTCAATTCGTACCTGCTACACTGGACGTAGAAACATTGTCCCCTTTACTAAATTTTAGGAAAGGGGATAGTTTAGAAATAAAAAGTAGATTCAAAGACATTGCAAAAAAGGGATATGGTAGATAATGGCATTGAACTTCATTGTCCTGTGGGCATAAAAATATAGTATTGCTGATATGTACTTCCCATTTTGCAATGTGTATAGTACGATTTTAATGTAGGAAATAATATGAAACCATACATAGAAAGAAGGCATACGATGAAAAAAGGCTTACTAATTATGATAGCGCTTCCTATATTGCTGGTAGGATGTTCCAATAGTGGACCTACCGTAAAAGATACACCGGCAGAGGATTTAAGTGAGAATGCCAGCGAAGTAAAGCAAGTGTTGAAAAGAAATCTCCAAGCCATACAAGAAGAGGACATGGATGCCTATTTAACTACACTTGTGGAAAGTGGCAGGGAAAGCACAAAGAATGAGATCGCAGGTTTCTTTGAAGACTATGATATTGAGTATGAATTGTTAGGCTTTGAGATTTTGGAAGAGGAAGAAGAGCGTATTGTCATAGAAGCTGAACAACGAGCAACTGCTACGTATGTCGCAGAAGGGCTTTCCTATCGTGACCATATAGCAAGGTCAGAACAAACCTTTGTGAGAGAAGAGGGAGAGTGGAGAATAGCTGAGTCAGAGATTACGAATACCGATATAATAAAGTAGAAAGCTTATACATAAAGTAGTACAGGGTTTCACTGGCTTACACTATTTTAACCTTGTGTGGAGGTGCTCGCGTGTCAGGCAAAAGTGTTGCATATGCTATTTTCAGTAATAGATACTCTAGTCTTAAATTAACTTTAGCGCTTCTTTCACAAGTATTGCTGTTCACGATTTTCTGGGACATACAAAGCAAATTTGATCCGACTGGTTTATCCATCATGTTTCTTTCCGCTATCGTTATTGTGTATAGGTTCTTAAAAATAATGGTTTATCATGATGTAAATAAAAAGAGAGAAAAGCTTCACTTATTGGGGACGTTTGTCATTTTCGCGATGTCCATCTTTATAGCAATCTCGTAGATAAATAGGAGGATGAGAGATGCCAGGATCTTGGAATAGGCCAAAAATAAACTTACCTAAAACGAAAATAGAGTGGGTTGCCGACATTATTGGCTACCTCTCCTTTTTAGGCTCGGTTGTCTTTTTAATCTTTAGTTGGGGAATGCTTCCAGAAGAAGTCCCGGCACATTATAATGCTTCTGGAGAGGTTGATAGGTGGGGGTCTAAATTAGAATTACTTATTCTACCTATTGTGGGGTTGTTTACTGCATTTTTAATGCAGGTGTTTGAAAAATTCCCAGAAACGCATAATTATCCGCAACGAATAAATGAAGAAAATGCAGCCGAATTTTATTTAAATAGCCGAAAAATGGTAAATCTATTAAAGAATATTTGCTTTATCATCTTTGCTGTCATTTTAGTCCAATCCATAACAGTAGCACTCGGATGGTCTAACGGATTTGGAGCATGGGTTTTACCCGTAATCATAGGTAGCTCATTTATCCCCATTGTGTTTGGTCTGTTGAAGCAACGTAAAATTAAATAGAGGGATACAATAGGATAATTATATTTCTATATAAAGAAATTGATTGCCCCCTCAATCTCCTTTAATCTGTTTCTGATTCCGCAAAGGTCTTCCCCCAGCATTACTGTTTTCCCATCCTTTTTATGACTCTCTGCGTTTGCTAACCTTTCCAGTCTTTGGACAAAAAATCCCCTATGAAACCGCTGTTTAACGCTACTTCACATACTCCTTTTGTAAGGTCTACATAGTAATAAAAAATGACATATTTACAGTTTATAAAGATCTAATAGATAATAAGAAGGAATTATGATAGCGTTTGCAAAAACTTACTTATTCTGAACTAGAAAAAGGAGCAGAAAGATGAACTATTCGATCGGGATTGATATTGGTGGAACGAAAGTAGCACTTGCTATTGTGGATGAAAATGGGAATGTCAGGGAGCAAACTATTATTCCTACTGACCTGACTATAGCTCCAAAAGCCATGATCGCAGAAATTATTCAGGAAACACATGCATTAATTGAAAAATCCTCGCTCACAGAGGAAGAAATAATCGGAATTGGGATAGGCGCACCAGGGCCACTTGATAATCAAAACGGCATGATTACCTGTCCCCCAAACTTAAAAACATGGGTGGATGTTCCGGTTCAAAAGTGGATCCAGCAAGCTTTTCCTTATCCGGTTCGGTTGGAAAATGATGCAAATGCTGCGGCGCTTGCGGAAAAATGGATTGGAGCTGGTCAGGAAAATGAGAATTTTATCTACATAACAGTCAGTACAGGGATCGGTGCCGGGATTGTGGCAGATGGTAGATTGCTTAATGGCCAAAAAGGCAATGCGGGGGATATTGGGCATACCGTAGTCGACCCATCATTCGGGCCATGTTCCTGTGGGCAATATGGCTGCCTCGAATCAATTGCTTCTGGCACGGCGATTGCAAGAAGAGGATCAGAAATTATGGGAGAGAATCTAACTACAGAAGAGGTATTTGCTCTCTATGAAAAAGGGCATGAAGAAATTATCGATTTAATTGAGCGTGTTTTCCGAGTCTTAGGAGTTGCTTGTGTTAGCATGATCAACACCTTCGATACGGAGAAAATCATTATCGGTGGCGGCGTCTCCAAAGTAGGGGATGCATTGTTTCAATCTGTCCAAGGATATGTGGGACAGTTTGCACTTAATCCAACGGGACGCCAAACGGAAATTGTACCAGCAAAATTAGAACAAAGCGCTGGGGTTGTTGGTGCGGCAGCACTATGTTTCACTACAAACGATGATGCGACGAGTAGTTTAGTAGAAAAATAAAATTCATCAACTAATATTGGAGGTAACAAATATGAATAAAACGGTACTATTCTATGATGCAAGTTTTCCACTAGATGGCAGCAGACCAAGCGACGACTTTTTTGAAACGCTCCGTTCTAATCTTACAATAGTAGATACAACGTCGTTAGAAAGAACTTTACTGGATGAGGAGGTAGATTGCTTCATAAATCTTCATGGATCCTATTTCCCAAAGAGCGCATGGCAAGCAATCTATCAGCATATGGAGAGAGGGAAGGGCTTCGTACACATTGGAGGTAGTCCTTTCCGCATTCCGTGTAATCTAGTAGATGGGGAATGGAGAACAGAGCGGGAGCAGACCGCCTATCATCAGGCACTAAATATTCATGAGACATTGCCTGTCCAAGCTAAGCCTATCACGTCTTTACAGCATAATGATGATATTCCGTTATTCAGTGGAAAAGAAGACTTGTTTACGATTGAAGATACGCTTAATTTTGTTTTACACGTTACAAAAACAAGTTCCATTGAAGCAGAAATGGGCTCAGTTGGCCCAATGGATGCGCGCATTTATCCATTGCTAAAGGGAATTTCCAAAAGTGGTCGAGAAGTAGCTGCGCCCGCAGTATTACTTGAGAATATGAAAGGAAAGTTTACTGGTGGACGTTGGTTGTTTATTAACCAGAAAGTCACGGAGCGATTTTGGACTAAGGATGGTGGCAAAGCGCTCACGGAATTTGCCGAGTATACAGCAAATGGTGTGACCGAAATGTCCTTGAAAACAAATTATGCTACCTATGAAGAAGGGGAGCGCCCGAGCGTTACCTTTCAAATCCAAAACTTTAACGATAGCATTATTCCATGGACGTTAACCTATACTGTTACAAAAAGCGGGGAATCGATTTACGCGAAAACAGAGAAAGTAGAGGCATCCCGACAGTTCAGTACAAATTCCTTTCTCATCCCGATCGATTTGGAGCCTGGATTCTATCAAATTACCTGTGAGGCCAAATCTAGTAACGGGGAAGTTCGTACCCTGCATCAAGGTTTCTGGGGGATGGATAGGAAGCTCTTAACTAGTGGAGAACCGCTAAGCTGTGATCGTGATTATTTTTATAAAGATGGTCGTCCTATGCCGATTGTGGGCATGACCTATATGACGTCAGATGTTGCGCGTTATTTTCTTTTCCTACCTAACCCTAATGTGTGGGACCGAGACATGGCGCAAATGAAACGGGCAGGGATCAATTATATTCGGACAGGGATTTGGACTGCCTGGCGAAATATGATGTTCGCTGATGGGCATATGGATGAAAATGTGCTGCGCTCAATTGATGCCTTTATTTTATGTGCTAAAAAACACGATCTGGAAGTGACGTTTTGCTTCTTTTCTTTCACACCAGAAACCTGGGATGGAGAAAATCCGTATCTTGACCCAAGAAGCGTGGAGGCACAGAAGCGGTTTATTACGGCTGTTGTCTCAAGGCATACCGAGACAACCAATATTAACTGGGATTTAATTAATGAGCCATCCATGTTTGATCCGGAACGTACATTTGCAGGACCGCGCTCGGCTCATGATAAGTACGATCGTCATGCATACAGGGAGTGGTTAAAGAATCGTCATCACTCGATTGTTGACTTGCAGGAAAAGTGGAATATGACCGGTCAGGAATTACCATCTTTTGATGCAATTGAAGCCCCTGAAGCTAGTGAAATTAATTTTGGGATAAAAGATATGTTATTTGGTAAGAAAGGGTTAAAGTGGCTGGATTATACGCTTTATACAATGGCAATGCATAACCGCTGGGCTGAGGAGCTAACCAAGACGATTAAGGATCTTTCGCCAAAACAGCTTGTTACGGTTGGTCAGGACGAAGCACTTGGCTCACAGCGTCCTTCTCCATTATTCTATAGTGATGCGGTCGATTATACGACGAATCATACGTGGTGGTTGTTGGACCAATTGGTTTGGGATGGTATCTTTACGAAATCACCTACAAAACCAAACCTGGTTCAAGAGACTGGCTTGATGTATGTAGAGAATCCGAATAACCAGGCAAAGAGAAGTGAAGAAGAGTTACGCAATATTCTCGAAAGAAAGTATGCCTATTCTTTTTCTACAGGTGGGGCAGGAGCTGTTCAATGGCTCTGGAACACGAATTACTATATGAACAATGTTAATGAATCGAATATTGGTGCTATTCGGGCTGATGGAACAGAGAAGCCGGAAACAAATGTGTCCTATGACTTTGGAGCATTTGTTGAGCAAACACGAGATTTATTTGAGGAGCGGGAGCTTGAAGACATTGCGGTCATCTTCCCTTATTCCAATGATTTCTCTAATCGCAAGCTAGCGCAAGGTGCCACAATGAAGCTAACGCGGACGTTGGCTTACGATATGAATATTCCATTCCGTGCACTTAGTGAATACCATCTTGAGGCACTTGAAACAGCTCCTCCAAAGTTGGTCGTTATCCCAAGTGCCCATAATTTCAGCAGCAAGGCACTAGATACCATCTTGGAGGCTGTGAAAGAACAAGGTATGAGCCTGCTCTTTACAGGGCCAGTTAATCTAGATGAATATTGGCAGCATACAGGACGCCTAGAAAGTATCATCGGCAAAACTAAAGTTGGAAATATTACGCGTGAGGAGTTACTAGGATTAAATGGGCAACAGTATCCCGTCTCGTTTGGTGGAGAACGCATTGCCGAGGTAATGAAAGAAAAGGTCGTTGGCGACAGTCATCCTACAGAGGTAAAAGAATATTCTTACGGGAAAGGGAATTTGATCTGGTGTCCATTGCCTCTCGAATTGAATGAACGCAATGAACCAATTACAGCATTATACGAGTACGTGATGCAAAAAGCTGGTGTGAAGGTAGAGCTAGAATGGCTTGAAGGAGATCTACCAGGTAACTATGGTAGAAAGCTACAATTCAAAAAAGGGAATTTGTTTATCTTTGTATCAGAATGTGCGGACGATACACAGATTTCAGTCAAAGATCCAGTCACAGATAAGGATTACTCCTTCACACTAGAAGCAGAAAGAACCGTAATGTTCACAACAGATAAGGACGGAAAAATTACTGCCACTTATCGACCAGAAGAAGTAGAGATTACAGAGTAGGAACACTATAGTAGCAAAATAAAGAGTAGTATATAATTGTCGCTACGGAAAACACTGCGCTTTCCGTGGGCACGGCCTCAGTCTCCTCAGAAGCAAATAACGCTTCTTGCGGGGTCTTCGGACTCGTGGTGTTCCCACTGGAGTCTTCGCATTTTCCTTCGCTGCAGAAAGGCGACTCCGATCTATAAAGTGAAACTTCAATCAGTGGGGGGTTCTTTCTTCCCCCACTGATTGAAGTTGAACGAATCGGGGTGTTAGCGTCCGTTTACTCCCACTTAGATATCACGGTTTCACTTCATGTTTTGAATTGGGAGTCTTACGGACGGTTCCACCGGTATAAATTTCAATCGCCGGACAAAGTCAAATTTCTACTTAGAAATTTAAGCTGTTGTTCGGCTTTTTATCGTATCTAAATTCTTTTGCCGCCATCCTCTTTACACCAAAAAAACAAACAAATTCATAAAAATTCGACAAATTCTATCAAAATTAGGTAAAATAGAAGAATAGTAGATACTATATGAGATAAGTAGGGGGTGAAAGAGCTTCGACCTCTCAGACTTTTTCGAACATAATTTTTAATGCAATAATTGGTAAGCGTTTTCCCGAGAAAAGGAAGTGACAACAATGACAACGATGAATGGGATTTTTAAGTGGTTTTATGATTTAGGTAACTGGTTAGCTAAAGTGATGTACCTTCATTTTCTATGGATTATCTTTACGATACTTGGTCTTGGAATTTTCGGCATATCCCCAGCAACTGCTGGATTATTCTCCGTACTACATAAGTGGTTTGATGATGACTTTGACATACCAATCTTTCAGCACTTTTACTCGGTCTACAAAACACAGTTTTTCAAAGCGAATGGCTTAGGTCTTATTATTATGGGATTAGGGGCCTTTTTGTATATCGATATGAATGTTTCGAAAGACATGATTGAATCCTTCCCATTACATTTACTATTATTATTCGTAACATTTTTGTATTCGATTACAACCATCTACCTCTTTCCTGTATTCGTTAGATATAATCTTACGTTTTTCCTATATTTTAAACAGGCGTTTTTTGTTGCGTTAGCAAGACCTTTAGAAACAATCGCTATCGCAATTAGTATGCTGCTTTTATATTATCTATTTAGTTATCTGCCTGTCCTCCTATTCTTTATAGGGGCTTCTATGATTGCATTACCCATTATGTGGTTCGCCTATCGTGCCTGTGTGCAAATAGAAGAAAAGAAGGCAAGCTAGTGTTTTAACATTCTATTAAAGTGGGGGTGTGCAGATGTGGCGCGATAGGATTAGGTCTCGGCTTTTATATAAATATATTATTTCCTATCTGCTTGTATTTCTAGTTCCTTTTTTAATAATGAGCACTATCATTTATTATAATTCTGTATCAAGTCTCAGGCAGGAGATTGAGCAATCCAATATAAATAAGTTGGAGCAGGTTGAACGTATTACGAATGAACGCATGAGCGAGTTAGAAACACTAGCAGCAAGAATTTCCTACGACCAACGATTAACCCCTTATATGATGAATCATGGTTATTACAGTAAAGAGGCAATTGATGAATTAGGTAAATACAAAGCAAACAGCTCTATCATTGAGGAATTATTTGTCTATTTCCATGATGAGGAGACGATCTATTCCACAGGTGGCTCTTATTCCATTGATGCCATGCTGGAAAAAAAGTACAGCTTTCAGGATTGGGACAAAGAGACACTTTTACGTGATTTACATACCAAACTCCCATTTATCAAACCGGTTGATAATATGGTCATTAATAATGAAGAGCGTGGGAATATGGTTGCCTATTTATTTCCGATAGCACCCAATAATCCAAACCCATTTGGTACCGTAATGTTTTTCATCGAAGAGGATACCATCGCTGATCTAATTAAGAATATTTCTGGTGAATCAGAGGGGAATGTATATATTTTAAATGAAGGTAATCAAGTGATATCTTCTGTCATTAGTGATGACACGATAAAGACAGAACAATTGGATGGCTTGTCCTATGAGAAGCAAGGCGTTTCAACCGTTGAGTTAAATAATAAGGATTATTCGCTTGTCTCCATTGAATCAAACTTAAGTGGATGGAAATTTATTACCTTAATGGATACCGATCAATTCTTTAAGCGGCTAGATAATAGCACGATCTTAATTTCCGCTATTCTAGTTATCATCTTAATTATAGGCTTTATACTGGCAATCATACTTGGGAAAAATCAATACAAACCGATACGGAACTTATTTGAAATCACAAAAAGAGATGGCAGGAAAAATACAGATTTAGAAGATACGAATGAATTAGAGACGATTCGTAAAACAATCACAGATGTATTTGAAGACCAGCAAATCTTGAATAAGACGATGTACTTACAGCGGCCTTTTGCTAGAGAACAGTTTTTGGTTAGACTCTTAAAAGGAGATATCCAAAATCAGGAGATCGATTCTTTATTGCATTCCTTAAATATTCAAATGGAAAGTGGACATTATTTTGTGGCCATGGTGTATTTTGAAAAAGGAACGTTTGGCGAAACAAATTTGCAGGAAAGAGAAAAGGTTTTTAGTAGCTTATCAGACATCATTTTAGAGAATGCTGTTGCCCACGGAATTGATTTATTCCATGAAGATACGATGGCTTTGGTTGTAAGTATGAACAGTAAAGATCTGAATGTTGATGAGAGACGAAAATCATTGGTGACCCATATTCAGCAATATATAGAGGAAACATCCAGCCATACACCAACAATTGGGGTGGGAGGGCTGTATGATCAAAAATCCCGAATCAATCGATCCTATATTGAGGCAGTGGCAACAATGGATTATAAATTCGCTAATCCTCAAGGTAGCCTTATATTCTTCGAAGAAATTAGTACCCATTCAGAGCAATCTCTGGGATATCCGATGGAGGAACAAATTAAGCTTGTGCAAAGTTTGAAACAGGGAGACAAGGCTGTCGCGACGGAAACACTACAAAATATGTTCCATAGCTTAGTCAATAGGGAGCATTCCATCCAGGTGCTAAAATGTATTTGCTTCGATATTATTAACACGGTGATTAAGACAATTTCGGAGATGGGATCCACAAATTATATGAAGGATATGAATCGAATTGTTGATTTTAATTCAGTCGAACAGTTACATCAAGAACTTCACACATTGATCGTATCCGTATGTGATGAAATGGATAGTAAAAAAGAATGTCGTAATGACAAGATGGGGAACGATATTCTGAAGTATATAAATGCCAACTACAACTTATATGAACTTTCCTTAGAGAGCATAGCCATTGACGTAAAGTTGTCTGTTTCCAATCTTAGTCGATTTATTAAAGAACAAACTGGTGTTACGTTCACCCAATATGTACAGGATTTACGAATAAATGAAGTAAAGAAACAATTGAAGGAAACGGATCTTCCAATTAAGGAAATCGTGGCTCAAGTCGGCTACAAGGACGTTGCTAACTTCACCCGAAAATTCAAGAAGATCGTAGGCGTAACCCCCGGCCAATACCGCAAACTAAATAGGTGAATTTATAAAACTGTGAAAAGCTGGTTAAAAAATTAGCTATAATGAATAGAGGATACGCTTTTAAGCGCAAGAAAATGCGGAGACTCCAGTGGGAACAGCACGAGTCCGAAGGCCCCGCAAGATGCGTCCTTTGCTTCTGAGGAGACTGAGGCCGTGCCCACGGAAAGCGCAGTTTTTCTGTAGCGTAGATTATACATTTTCTTAAATCGTTTGTCTTTTAAGAAGGAGATCATGTTGAGAGACTTGGTCTCTTTTTCTTTTTTCTTTGCGAGAATAAGAGCTTTGTAAAGTGATTGTAAATAATACATAGTCCGTAAAATTGACATAGTACCGTAACAAGAAAGCCTTGTTTTGTAAGCGTTTTCCCTATTGTGATAAGTCTGTAGTACAAGTCGTAACATAAATGACATATTGTGAATATTTTCAGAAAATAATAACATGTAAGCAGTTACAACATACACAAACGAGAAGGAGGGACAAGCGATGAATACAAGCACAGCAACATCTAGGGAGCCGGAAATTGAATCTACTCATACTAATAAAAAGAACAAGAAAATAGTTCGTTCACCGAAGAAATTACCAAAGAAAAAAAACAACAGAAAAATTCTTCAAAATTGGCAGCTATACATATTTATATTGCCAGCATTTCTATACTTTTTAATTTTCCACTATATTCCGATGTATGGGGTGCAAATTGCATTTAAGAATTTTGTTCCGACACTGGGAATCTGGGGAAGTGAATGGGTTGGTCTTGAACATTTCACTAGATTTTTTGAATCCTATTACTTTTGGGATCTCATTAAAAACACATTAGGAATTAGTGTCTATGAATTAGCTGTAGGTTTCCCACTACCTATCATTCTAGCATTGGCACTAAATGAGGCGAAGGATGGTCTGTATAAAAGAACAGTCCAAACTGTAACGTATGCACCACATTTCATTTCCGTTGTCGTTATGGCCGGGATGATCATTGCTTTTCTTTCGCCTGCAACAGGGATTATCAACCACGCTATTCAATTAGTTGGGTTTGAACCAATTGCTTTTATGAGTGATCCGGATTGGTTTAAAACGGTATATGTCATGTCAGGTGTCTGGCAGAGTACTGGATGGGGAACGATTATTTACCTTGCTGCACTAGCTGGTGTGGATCCCCAACACCATGAAGCCGCAATTGTTGATGGGGCTTCACGTTTTCAACGAATCTGGCACATTAACATTCCCGCAATTGTTCCGACAATGGTTATTCTACTTATCATGAACGTAGGAAACATCATGGCTATGGGCTTTGAGAAAATATTATTACTTCAAAATCCGCTTAACTTGGAATCATCCAATGTAATCGCAACATTCGTTTATCAAGCTGGTTTATTGGATGCACAGTATAGCTTTGCGGCAGCAGTTGGTCTATTCAATGCCGTTATAAATGCCATCTTATTAATCACAGTGAATCAAATTGCGAAAAAGACCAGTGAGACAAGTCTATGGTAAGGAGGATTGTAAGGCTATGAGTACAGCTATAAAGGAAACAAACAAAGATAAGGTATTTAAAGTGTTTATTTTCCTTTTTCTTACTACTGCTCTGCTGATCGTTTTATATCCACTTATTTATATTATCAGTGCATCGATCAGTAACCCAGCAGCGGTAAATTCAGGAGAAATGTGGTTATTACCAAAGGATATTACATTTGAAGGATACCAAATGATCTTTCAAAATGATGCCATTTGGCGAGGGTATCTTAATACAATTTTTTATACTGCTTTCGGTACACTAATCAACCTGGCAGTAACGATACCAGCGGCTTATGCTTTATCGAGAAAGGATTTTTTTGGAAGGAATTTCTTCACTGGGATGTTTGTCCTTACCATGTTCTTTAGTGGCGGACTCATTCCGACATACTTAGTAGTAAAAAGCTTGGGACTTATCGACACAGTCTGGGCGATGGTTTTACCGAATGCGGCAGCCGTGTGGAATATCGTCATTGCTCGTGTGTTTTTCCAATCCTCTATTCCAAAAGGCTTGGAAGAGGCTGCCATTATTGATGGGGCATCTAACTTCAAAATGTTTATGAAGATAATCTTACCATTATCTGCTCCAATTATAGCTGTTATGGCATTGTTTTACGGAGTAGGTCACTGGAACGGTTACTTCAATGCCTTGATTTATCTATCAGACAAAGATATGTACCCACTTCAGCTGGTGTTACGAGAAATACTTGTCCTTCAGGAAATGGCGTCACAAAACTCCAATATGAGTGGAAGTATGGCAGAAGCATTGCATAGTAAACAGCAGCTTGCAGCAATCATTAAATATGGCGTTATGATTGTTTCCACGTTACCAGTCATTATCGTCTATCCATTCTTGCAAAGATTCTTTGTGAAGGGTGTTATGATTGGCTCACTTAAAGGATAGTAGATATAAATATTTAAGGAGGTGGTTATCCATTCCAAATAATCTGCCTGATGACGAAACCTTAACTAGATCAAAAATTTGAAAGGGGATTCAATAATGAAAAGAGGCATTATCTTATTATTAACAGCACTATTAGCAGTGTTCACCCTTGCAGCTTGTAAATCGGACAAAGAAAGTAGCGGGGAATCAGCCTCTGCAAATGTGGAAGTGAATGAGGAAGGTTTTCCTATTGTTGATGAAGAAATCGAATTATCTGTCATGGCTCCTGGTACTGGAATAGCAGAATGGGAAGACATGGCTACACTAAAGGAATATTCAGAGATGACAAATATTAAAATGGAGTATACCACCCCTCCATTAAGCGATTTTCAAACAAAATTAAACCTAGCATTTGCCAGTGGTGATGTGGCCGACATTATCTACGGTGCAGGGTCGAATAACCTTACACCTGCTATGGAAGTAGATTACGGAGAGCAAGGCGTCTTATTGCCATTAGAAGATTTGATCGAAGAACATGCTCCCAACATTAAAAAATTACTAGAGGAAAATCCAGATATTAAAAAGTCTATTACGACGATAGATGGCCATATTTATTCGTTGCCAAAGATATCTGAAGGTTCTTCATCTTATTGGTATAAAGGACCACTATGGTTTAACGGACAGTGGCTAGATGCACTTGGTGTGGAAGAACTTCCTAAAACAACAGAGGAATTTTACGACTTGATGGTTCGTTTTAAAACAGAAGATCCGAATGGTAATGGAGAAGCAGATGAAATCCCATTACTCGATGTAAAAATGAATAGTTCCCGTGCATGGTTCCTAGCTGCGTTTGGCATGAAGGAATGGGGGATAGAAGAGAATGATGGGGAAGTAAGATATACTCCGACCACAGACAACTATAAAGAATACCTAACATACATGAATAAACTTTATGAAGAAGAATTGCTAGATCCGGAAACATTCTCTCAATCGGATGAACAGAAAAAGGCAAAAGGACAGGATAACCGCTTAGGTATATTCCCTGACTGGTTCTCCTTCTTCACAACAGGTGAATCTGAAGAAGAAGCACTTAATAACCCAATGTTCCAGCCGTTAACAAGTCCGGTATCCGAAGAAACGATCATTCCACTCAATCCAGGGATTAACAGAGGAGCATTCTCTATTACAAGTGAAAATCCGAACCCGGAAGCATCTATTCGCTGGGTTGACTACTTCTATTCGAAAGAAGGCTTTACATTCTTAAATGAAGGTCCTGAAGGCCTACTTTGGGAAGATCAAGATGGAGAAAGAGTTTATTTAGATACTCCAGAAGGCTATGATAGCTCGGAAGACTATCGTGGATCAATCACACCTGATTACGGCATTCCTGCTCCTACCGTTAGTGGACCAATTGAAGGGAAGCCAAAGTCCGAATTTGAGGAGTTTATCGATAGCGAAACGAATGAAAAAATTGTTCCTTATGGAGAGGTTCCATTCCCACTTGTTTACTTAACAGCTGAGGAACAAAAGCAAATTAACTCTATTGAGGTTGACCTGAAATCCTATGTTGAGCAAATGGAAGCAAAATTCATCACAGGTGTAGAACCATTATCTAACTGGGATTCGTATGTAGAAACAATTCAAAACATGAATATCGACGAATATATTGAAGTACATCAAGCCGCTTACGATCGTTGGTCAGAGAGTTAAAAACCATTAATTGAAAACAAAATGAAGGCTCGTATGATCCCTTAGTGGGATAAACTCATACGAGCCTTTAAACTAAACAATTTAAGAGGTGACGTTAGGGCATGTTTCTCACAGAAGAAAAGCTGAAAGCAAGAATAAATGAACTGTCTTCCTATCGATATCGCGATACTATTTCATTATCTAAATGGTCGTTTGTTGAAGATGAAGAGGGAGAAATTGGTACATATCCGCCAAAACGTGATAGTAATTCTCCTACTATCTCAATTGGTGAACACTGGCGTGGACGAGATTTATATGCATGGCTCTCTACAAATGTGACGATACCAACAGACTGGGCTGAAAAAAAGATTGTAGGCCTTTTTGACTTTGGAAACACAGGTGGAGGGAATAATTCAGGGTTTGAATCTCTATTATTTTTAAACGGGCAACCATACCAAGGAGTAGATTCTAACCACAAAGAAGTGTTTCTTTCCGGAAGCTCTGCTGGAAGTGACATTTCCCTAGATTTTAGATTATGGACAGGTCTTGAAGGTGGCGGAAAGCCAGTTATTCAGGAATACAAACTAAAATATGCCGAACTGGCATGGCTTGATGAGCATGTTGACGATTTCTATTACAATGCTAAGGCTGTCCTGGAAACAGTATTTGTATTAGAAGATAATCAGCCTGAAAAGCATGCATTACTTCAAGCACTTAATCAATCTATGAATTTCATTAACTGGTTAAACGCAGGCTCAGGAGAATTCTATGAATCTGCCTACCACGCAGGAAGTTATTTGAAAGAACAACTCGACTCCATGGAGAAAAATCATGCTGTGACCTTCCATAGTATTGGACATACACACATCGATGTAGCGTGGCTCTGGCGATTAAAACATACACGCGAAAAGTCAGCACGTTCTTTTTCAACGGTGCTTCGTCTGATGGAGCAATACCCGGAATATGTTTTCCTGCAAAGTCAACCACAGTTATATGAATATATAAAAGAAGATTACCCGGAAATCTATGAAAAAATGAAGGAGAAAATCTCCGAAGGTACGTGGGAAGTAGACGGGGGCATGTGGCTAGAGGCGGATTGTAATATTCCGTCAGGTGAGTCGCTTGTTCGCCAACTATTGTTAGGGTCAAAATTTATCCGGGATGAATTTGGTAAAGAAAGCGAGTACTTGTGGCTACCGGATGTATTTGGGTATAGCTGGGCTTTACCACAAATCTTGAAAAAGTCTGGCATTAAGACGTTTATGACGACGAAAATTAGCTGGAGTCAGTTCAACCGTATGCCGCACGATACCTTTAACTGGCGAGGCATAGATGGTAGTGAAATTTTAACACATTTTATTACCACCACAGAGCCGTGGCCTGAGTCCCGTTACTACACATACAACGGTTTTATGACGCCACAGGTAGTAAAAGAATCTTGGGATGCATATAAGGATAAGAACATTAACCAGGACTTATTGCTGTCTTATGGATATGGTGATGGTGGAGGTGGTGTAAACCGGGAAATGCTTGAAATGCGACGCAAAATGGATAAGATTCCTGGTTTGCCAAATGTGAAGCCATCCACGGCAGGTAACTATTTTAATAAGTTACATAAGACGATAGATGAGACAAACGAATATGTGCACACATGGGATGGGGAGCTATATCTGGAATTCCATCGCGGTACCTATACGTCGCAAAGCTTTATGAAGCGAATGAACCGAAAACTGGAATTGCTATACCGGGAAAGCGAATGGTTAAGTGTGCTGGATAGTGTCGAGCAAAACGTATTCGAAAGCTACCCATTAGCTAAATTGACAGATGGATGGAAGACGATTTTACGTAATCAATTCCATGATATTATCCCGGGATCTTCCATTAAAGAAGTGTATGATGATGCCAAACAAGAATACAAGCAGGCGAAGGAATTAGGCGAAGAAGTTTGGGACAATGCTGCAACATCCCTTGTACAAGAGCAAGACTCTGTGTGGACGGTTTTCAATTCTGCCTCTTGGGAGCGTAATGATCTCGTATTTATCCCAGGACATACTGATTCAGGAAGCTGGGTCGATGCAGACGGAAAAGAGTTCGAAACACAATCTACAGATGAGGGTTGTTATGTACGGGTTGAAGGCCTCCCAGCTATGGGATATAAGCAGATTGAATTCAAATCTACTAAAACACAGCAAGAGACGAAAGAAGCTTTCACTGTAGAAGCGAATCGTATTCAAACACCGTTTTATGACCTGACATGGAATAAGAACGGCCACCTGACAAGTATCACAGATTTAGAGCATGGTCGCGAAGTACTTGCTGAAAATGCGAGAGGGAATGTGTTACAGGTATTTGAAGATAAACCACTTATGTTTGACGCGTGGGATATTGATATTTTTTACCAGCAAAAGATGGAAGAAATTACAGAGTTACAGTCTGTGGAAGTTCTGGATGTTGGGAGCTTACAAGCATCCATCCGGTTTGTCTGGAAATATGGCAAATCAGTAATTACACAAGACATGATTGTATATGCGAACAGCCGGCGAATCGATTTTGACACCCATGTAGACTGGCAGGAAAGGCAACGACTACTGAAAGTAGCATTCCCTGCTGATATCCGCTCAACAGAAGCTACCTATGATATTCAATATGGAAATGTAAAACGGCCAACCCACTGGAATACAAGCTGGGACTATGCTCGATTTGAAAGTGTTGGTCACCAATGGGCTGATTTATCTGAAGGAGCATATGGCGTCAGTATTCTTAATGATTGTAAGTATGGGTACGACATTAAGGACAATGTGATGAGATTATCTCTATTAAAATCACCGATCCATCCGGATCCATGGGCGGATTTTGGGGAACACCGATTCACTTATTCCGTCCTTCCGCATGAGGGAAGCTGGAAAGAAGGCGGCACGGTGAAAGAAGCATGGTCATTGAATAATGCGCTTACCTTTAAGCAAGGGAATGCACGGCTGGATCAATTATCATTGGTTCATTGCTCGAAGGAAAACATGATGTTTGATGCTGTGAAGAAGGCTGAATACAGTGATAAAACGGTATTACGCATCCACGAATTTGAAGGGAATCGTTCCACTGTAGAGCTTTCCAGTGATTTAAACATTGTGTCCTGGCAGGAATGTGATTTAATGGAAAAACCAATTGGCTTAGTAGTGGAGGAGCCTACGATCAATGTACAAGTTACACCTTATGAAATAAAAACATTCCTGGTCGAATTTGCCAAGTAAAGATATAAAGAAGGATGCAGGTTGATGTCATGACGTTTTACTTGTTGTGGAGGAAACCTGCAATCGTTTTGACAATGAATCAATAAAATAGTGAATCACCTTGGAGGGTTACACGTGACAGATCAAAAGCATATCCATATTATTTCTCATACGCATTGGGATAGAGAGTGGTATTTACCTTACGAGAAGCATCATGTTTTATTAATCAAGCTGATGGATCGCTTACTAGATACATTGGATAAGGATCTAGAATTTAAAAGCTTCCATTTGGACGGGCAGACGATTATCCTCGACGATTATTTACAGGTCCGTCCTGATAGGAGAGAAAAGCTAGAAAAGTACATTCGTGAAGGAAGGCTTCATATTGGTCCTTGGTATATTTTACAGGACGAGTTTTTGACAAGCAGTGAAGCGAACCTACGTAATTTACAGTACGGAATGAAAGATGCATTACAATGGGGCGGGATTTCCAAGGTTGGCTATTTCCCTGACTCATTCGGAAATATGGGACAAGGTCCACAAATTTTAAGCCAGGCTGGCATAAACAACGCTGTATTTGGACGTGGGGTAAAACCTACAGGATTTAATAATATGGTGAGCGATGCAGAGCAATACGAATCCCCATATTCGGAAATGCTTTGGCGCTCACCAGACGGCTCTTCTGTTCTTGGAATCCTGTTTGCGAACTGGTACTGTAACGGAAATGAAGTACCTGTAGAGGAAAAGAAGGCAAAGCAATATTGGGAGCAGCATCTTTCTTCGCTAGAGAAATATGCAGCATCACCTCATATGCTTATGATGAATGGCTGTGATCATCAGCCAATCCAAATAAATTTGCCCGAAGCAATTGAAACGGCGAAGAAGCTTTATCCAGAAATTTCGTTTACCCATTCTAATTTTAATGAATATGTGGAAAACCTAACCGCCTCTCTTCCGGATGATTTAAAAGTGATTGACGGCGAGCTGCGAAGCCAGCAAACAGATGGATGGGGAACACTGGTCAACACTGCTTCAGCGCGGGTTTACATTAAACAAATGAACCAGCTTGGCCAATCGTTGCTAGAAAAAGTGGCAGAACCATTAGCGACATTTGCTTACCTTAATGGCGAAGAATACAATCACCATCTTTTGGAATACGCATGGAAAACGTTAATGCAAAACCACCCGCATGACAGCATTTGCGGCTGTAGTGTGGATGAAGTACATCGGGAAATGGTAACCCGTTTTGAAAAGAGTAAACATGTAGCCGAAGCAGTTATTGATGAAAGCCTTGAAGCCCTTTCCAATAAAATTGATACGACCGGCTTTGAAAAATGGGGCAAGGATGCACTAGCCTTTACCGTTTATAATACGACAGGATGGGCCCGTACAGGCACGGTTTCCATCACACTAGATGTACGACGTGATTACTTTTCAGAAGGGGTCAAAAAGCAAGAACTTAAACAATTCCCGCTTGGAGAGAGAATCGTCGTGGACGAGTCAGGAACAGAATATAGCGTTACAGTAGAAGATCTGGGCATAGCCTTTGACTATGATTTACCGGAAGAAAAGTTCCGTCAACCGTATATGGCTAGAAGGGTCCTCCTTACATTTGAGGCAGAGCAAGTTCCTGCGATGGGTTACAAGACATTTGCCTTTGTTCAATCCAGTTCAAGTCAGAAACAGGATTCCTTGATTCCTGGTGAAAACCAATTAGAAAACGAATTTTTGCATGTAAACATTAACGAGAATGGTTCCTTGACCGTAACGAATAAAGTGACTGGAAGAACTTTTGAAGAGTTAGGTGTTTATGAGGATAGTGGTGATATTGGCAATGAGTATATGTACAAACAGTCACATGACCAAAAAACACTAACAACAAAAGATGTTATCGCGAATGTGAAAGTGGTGGAGGATACTGCCTATCAAGCAGCATATGAAATTACCCACGAATGGGAAATTCCGAAAAGTGCCGCTGAATTGCTTGAACAGGAGCAAAAAGAGCTTGTTGGATTTAAAGGTAGGAAGTCTGGACGATCTGAGGAAAATATTCCATTTAAAATTACAACCATCGTTACAATAGGAAAGAATAGTAAAGGGGTTAATGTGGAAGCAAGCTTTAACAACCAGGCAAAGGATCATCGACTTCGCGCATTATTTTCAACAGCTATTCAAACAGATGTGCACCATACTGATTCCATTTTTGAAGTGGCTACACGATCCAATCAGCCTTCTGAAGAGTGGACAAACCCTGATAATTCCCAGCACCAGCAGTCATTTGTAGATGTTCATAACGAAGAACATGGATTGACGGTTGCGAATCTTGGACTTAATGAGTACGAGGTGTTACGTGATGGTCGGAATACGATTGCGATAACGCTGTTACGCTCTGTTGGGGAGTTAGGGGATTGGGGACATTTCCCAACACCAGAGGCCCAATGTTTAGGGGAGCACACCGTATCGCTTCGTATTTACCCATATGCAGGGGAAGAAGAGGCAACCAAGGCATATCAAGATGCATACCAATTTCAGGTGCCATGGACAGTAAAACAAACAGGAATCCACAATGGGGAGCTGCCAACAGCTAAGTCATTTTTAGAATGGAATGCTCCTAATCTAGCATTTTCTTCGATGAAGGTGTCTGGTCAGACCGGAGATGTTTTAACTCGCTGGTTTAATATGAAAAACGAAAATAATCCTTTACTTGTTCGCACACTAAATGGTACATCTTCCGCTTATAAGAGTAATGTGATAGAAGAAAAACATGAAACACTTCAGTCCAATGAATCTTCCGAAGTGAAAATACCAGTAAAGCCGTATGAAATTGTAACAATTGGCTTTGAGAAATAGAAATCATATAGCGTGTTCAAAAAGTAGGCAATCTGCAGCTTTTTGAACACTGCTTTAAGACGAGGAAGAAGATTCTACGATAATCGAGCTCAAACTGAGTTACCTGGAAGGGATGGCGGCGACTCCAGCGGGAAAAGCATGAGACATGAGCCCCCGCAGAAAGAAAGGAACAAAGGCTAAAATCGCCACCTCCTGTGGCAACGCCTTCGTGACCAACATCCTGTTGGCCCGAGGATCAAGCCATGCCCGCGGAAAGCGTCCGCTAGCAGTGTAAGGGACGGAATTATTGTAGCTATAAGAATTAGAATAATAAATAAAGGGAGTGTATACATGATGCAAAAATCCATACCAGCATCAATGAAGACGTTTATTGAAGAAGTAAAAACAGCTTACGCGCAAGACCAAAAAGCACAGGCACTTTTCGAGAATTGTTTTTCCAATACATATGAGACCACAATACGTCCACAAGAAGATGGCGCCACTTTTGTGATAACCGGTGATATACCGGCAATGTGGCTTCGTGATTCAGCTGCACAGGTACGACCATATCTCATGCTGGCAGAGCATGACGAACAAATGGCAAACCTAATTGAAGGTGTCATCCGAAAACAATTTTCTTTTATTCTTCATGACCCATATGCCAATGCTTTTAATGAAGAGGCTAATGGTAAGCGATACCATGATGACAATACCGAGATGACACCTCTGCTTTGGGAACGGAAGTATGAAATTGATTCGTTATGCTATCCTATTCAGCTGGCCTATCTCTTTTGGAAATCCACTGGTCGAACATCTCAGTTCAACGATGCGTTTCGTAAGGCCGTTAGCTTGATCATCGACACCTGGAAAACGGAACAAAATCATGAAGAAAATTCTACTTACCATTTCGAAAGGGATAATTGTCCTCCGCAGGATACATTATCGCATGGTGGGAAGGGTGCACCTGTAGCCTATACTGGCATGACGTGGAGTGGTTTCCGCCCTAGTGATGACGCCTGTAAATATGGCTATTTGATTCCTGCGAATATGTTTGCAGTTGTTTCTCTAAGACAGCTGGAAGAAATTGCAGAAGAAGTGCTGCAAGATACGGACCTTGCTATTTCTGCAAAGAATCTAGCAGATGAAATTGATAACGGTATTCAAACCTATGGGAAGGTGGAGCATCCGGAGTTCGGTACAATCTATGCCTATGAGACGGATGGACATGGAAACTATAACCTAATGGACGACGCCAATGTTCCCAGTCTTCTTGCCCTTCCCTACCTAGGCTATTGTAAGTTGGATAATCCTATCTATCAAAATACAAGAAAATTCGTTTTAAGTGATGAAAATCCTTATTTCTACAAAGGAAAAGTTGCGAAAGGAGTGGGAAGCCCGCATACACCAGAGCATTATATTTGGCATATTGCCTTAGCGATTCAAGGAATGACTGCGCAATCTAGTGAAGAAAAAGAAGAAATCCTGAACCTATTCAAAACAACAGACGCTGACACTCAATTCATGCATGAAGGCTTTCATGTGGATCAACCGGAGAAATTTACGAGGCCATGGTTCTCTTGGGCAAATTCCATGTTCAGCGAATTTTTAATAAGTAAAGCAGATCGCTATGTGAAAGGGAGCCCCTTAGCAAAGTAAAGTTGATTTTGGGTAGTAGATTAATAGAAAAAGTGAGGTGTATTAGTTGGTAAAAGTAGCTGTAGTAGGAGATGATGAGCAGCATTTGAAAACTTGGTCGAAACTGCAAGAGGCAGAAGTTCTATCGATTGTTCCAGTAAAAACTACCACTCCAGGCAAGATTGCGTTTCAGGTTAACGGTGGGGACCGAGTAGAGGATGTGGAGGAACTAAATTTAGATGTCATCGATCTTTGTGTACCTGTGGAGGACAGGCCGGAATTAATCCGACAGTTTTCGAAGCAAGGGACACATATTATTTGTGCCTCTCCCCTTGCCTCCACTCTGAAAGAGGCATCAAGCATCGTTACAGAATGCAAAGATAAACAAGTCCATTTATATGTTGGAAATAAGCGAAGATATTCTCCGGAATATGCTGATGCGAATAACCAGGTACGCAATGGAAATATAGGGAGAGCAGGGGTTATCAGGCTGTCGAGAGGAGCACCTCACCCTGGAGGAGAAAAGGATATCTTTTCCGAGCTTGGGATAGATGAATTTGAATGGCTTTTATGGACCTTCGGTGATGTGGAACGCGTTATTGCAAAGCATATAAAAAGAAAGCGACGTAACGGTTCACAAGTTGAGTATGCTCTCCTATCCATCCGAATGATAGATAAGTCATTCGCCCATGTCGCATTATCCTGGGCTAAAACGGAAAATGGAACAAGCTTTGAGCTTACCGGAGACAAAGGAATGATCACACATAACAGCACAGATAGCAATCCCATTTCTTTACAGGTAACGACCAGTTCACAAGAGGATCAGCTAGAGGAAATGATCCTCGACAAGTCGGTTTTGCAAAGGCAGTTTGCGTATGTATTAGACCAGGCAAGAGGACCAAATAAACCGGTAAATCTAGCAAATGACGCGTTAAAATCAATGCAACTAGTAGATGCTGCAAGGAAATCAGCTCAGACAGGACAACCTGTCTCGATCAAGGAAGCGAGGTGGTCTTATGAAAGTAGGGATGATTAGTTTTGCTCATATGCATGCAAATAGTTACGCAACATTTCTGATGGGCCATCCTGAAGCAGAAATAGTGGCTATATGGGATGATGACGTTAAACGTGGCCAAGAAGCGGCAACACAATTTGAAACGGACTTTTATCATGACCTAGATGAATTATTAAGCACAGATATTGATGCGGTCATGATTTGTTCGGAAAACGCAAACCATAAAGAACATGTTCTGAAGGCTGCATCCTATAAAAAACATATTTTATGTGAAAAGCCGATAGCCACAGAGCTGGAGGACGCGCAAGAGATGATTCGGGTCTGTGATCAACAGGGTGTCATTTTACAAGTTGCATATGCTGTCCGGTTTGTCCCTGCGATTCAAAAAGTGAAAGCTATCATTGAGTCAGGACGGATTGGGGACGTGATGGCAGTGAATGCAACAAACCATGGACAAATGCCAGGCGGCTGGTTTGTTGAAGAAGCATTGTCAGGCGGTGGGGCTGCTACAGATCATATTGTGCATATCATGGATTTGCTTCGCTGGATGCTACAGGACGAAGTGAAATCCGTTTACGCGGAATTCGATACGCTTTTCTACGATATTAAAGTGGAAGATGCGGGATTGGTAACTTTGGAGTTAGAATCAGGCATCATTGCAACCATTGATCCAAGCTGGTCACGACCAAAAACGTTTCCGATCTGGGGAGATGTCACCATGGAGATTATTGGTACGGAAGGGTCGTTAGTTGTCGACGCCTTTAAACAGCATTCTGTTCTTTACAATGATCAAACTGGAAAAATAGAGCATAAGCCATGGTCTGAAGACATGGATGAAAGATTGGTCCATGATTTTATTGATTGTGTTAAAACAGGCAGAAAACCCGCGATTACTGGAATAGACGGATTGCGGACATTAGAAGTTGTGAAAGCAGCCTATCGCTCCAATGAATTAAAAGAAACGGTGAATCTAGAGCGAAGTTAGGTTGCAGATAAAGGAGGGTGAGATATGAAGCTTGGTATGAGTTCGTACAGTTTATTGGGAGCAATCAAAACAGGGGAGATGTCTATTCTAGATGTCATCCAGTGGACGGCAGACCAGGGCGGCGAGCATATTGAAATAGTCCCATTAGGTTTCACACTGGAAGACAACCCTGATTTAATAAAGTCCATCGTGCAAAAAGCCAAAGACGTTGGCATCGAAATTTCCAACTATGCGATTGGTGCAGATTTTCTTAAACCAGGTGAAGGTGCATTTGAACAGGAAATTGCAAGAGTGAAAAAGGAAGTAGACATCGCGAACCAATTAGGTGTGAAGTTAATGCGGCATGATGTCTCCTTTCGACCAGCAAAAGAGGCATCAATAAAGCAATTTGAAGCAGATTTACCTAAGCTGACAGAGGCATGCCAAATAATTGCCGACTATGCGAAGAAATACGGCATTGTAACAAGTATCGAAAATCACGGATTCTATGTACAGGCTAGTGACCGTGTGCAACGTCTCATCGAGAATGTAGACAGACCAAACTTTAAAACAACGCTCGATACGGGGAATTTCCTCTGCGTTGATGAGGATCCTATTGTTGGCGTGAAAAAGAACATTGGGTTTGCATCCATGGTCCATGCAAAGGAGTTTTATGTTCGTCCTGTCTCCTCTTACAATCCGGGAGAGGGTTGGTTCCAATCCACCACTGGCAATTACTTAAGAGGCGCGATAACGGGGCATGGTGACATTAATCTGCAGGATGTTTTACAAGTCGTGAAGGAAGCAGGCTATGATGGCTATCTTTCCATTGAATTTGAAGGCATAGAAGAATGTAAGAAAGCTTCCAAGATTGGGCTGGACAATGTGCGGCGGATTTGGGAGACATTATAACGTTAAATAAGGAGGTTACCAGCAATGGGGAAAATAAAAGTTGGGGTCATTGGTGCAGGTTCCATTTCGGAAATGCATTTTGACTCTTATAAACGTAATCAAGATGTTGAAATCCACGCAGTTTGTGATATAAATGAGGAAAGAGCAAAGGAAAAAGCGGAGAAATATGGTGCCGAAAAGTTTTTCAAAAACTACCATGATTTACTGGCAGATACAGAGATTGATGCTGTGAGTATTTGTACATGGAATAACACGCATGCTGAAATTGCAATTGCTGCATTACATACAGGAAAGCATGTGTTAGTTGAAAAGCCACTATGTAAAACGGTGGAAGAAGCGCTTGAAATTGAAAAGGCTGTCAAAAACAGTGGGGGCAAAACACTCCAGGTAGGTTTCGTTCGCCGGTTTGGAACAAACACACAGGTATTAAAGGAATTTATTGATGCAGGCGAACTTGGGGAGATTTACTATGCCAAGGCATCCTGTCTGCGGGCGCTAGGCAATCCTGGGGGCTGGTTTGCGGATAAGGACCGATCAGGTGGTGGCCCGTTAATCGATTTAGGTGTGCATGTGATAGACCTGTGCTGGTATCTGATGGGCAAACCAAAGGTGAAATCGGTTAGTGGAAACGCCTATTATAATTTGGGAAACCGGTCCAATGTGAAAAATAAATCATTCTACAAAGCAGCGGATTATGATCCTGATACAAACACAGTAGAAGACATGGCAAATGCCATTATTCGTTTCGAAAATGGCGCTTCGTTAATGGTCGATGTCAGCTTCACACTTCATGTGAAGAAAGAGACCATGGCTGTTAGTGTATTTGGTGATAAGGGTGGCGCAGAAATTGAACCGGAACTGGAAATCATAACAGAAAGAAATAATACGATTTTAAACGCCACGCCACAAATTGATGAACTATCGTTTGACTTCGTTAAAGGGTTTCAGAAAGAAATTAACCACTTTGTAACCTGTGTTAAAGGTGAAGCAGAAACGCTCAGCCCAGTTGAAGATGGGGTAGAGATCATGAAAATGTTGGCTGGTGTCTATGAGTCTAGTGAAACAGGGAAAGAAATTTACTTTGACAGATAGAAAAGTAGAAAATCTCCCTAATGGATAAGTGCAACGATGTGCTTTCACCATGAAGAATGGGTGGTAAGCCAAGTTTTCTAAAATAAGAGTAAAAAAATGTAAGATTACATTTCATGGAGTGACCCTTGTACCAGATTAGTGGCAAGGGTTTTCTCCTTTTAACACGTTAGAAATGTATAAAATTTTAGCTAGGAAGCAGTTACATCTTTAGAAGACGAGCGATGCGCGTTTTTCTAATAATGGATAAGAGAGGTGAGGGAATGTCAAATCCCGTCATTATAGAAGAGTTCAGAGGCGAAAGCTTGGAAAATACACATCAAGGGTTAATTTGCATCCTAAATGAGGAGAAGGAAGTGATCTACGAAAAAGGGGATATTGACCAGTATGTTTTTTACCGTTCTGCGATGAAACCATTACAGGCAATTCCAGCTTTTACGACCAATATGGTAGAGAAGTATCGACTAACTCCTGAGGAGGCGGCTTTATTCACCGCATCCCAACGCGGAGAAGCATACCATCAGGATGCTTTGGAAAGCTTATTGAACAAGCTGCAGTTAAAGGAAGATGCCCTTGTTTGCAATCCAAGCTACCCATTAAACGATGCCCCAAAGGATAACTATATTTGGAATCATAAACCGCGACGCAGACTACTACATAATTGCTCAGGCAAACACTTAGGTTTTTTAGGATATATAAAAGAAAAAGGGTATGATGTAAGCGGGTATGAACAATTAAGTCACCCGCTACAGCAGGAAATCCTCGAGTATGTCGCGGATTTAGCTGAAATCGAAAAGAATAAAATTCAAACCGCGATAGATGGCTGTGGCGTGCCTGTACATGCTGTTCCTTTAAGAAATATGGCCCTATCATTTTTAAAGTTTGTTCGTCCAGATCTAATAGCCAATAAGCAAACGGAAGATGCCGTAAGAAAAGTTGGGGATGTGATGAATGCACAACCTGAAATCGTCGCATCCCATGATTTTATTTGTACGGCACTTCTTGAAGATGAAAACATTATTGCTAAAGGCGGAGCACAAGGGGTCTATTGCCTTGCATTAAGGAAAGAGAAAATGAGTATTGCCCTTAAAGTGTTGAGTGGTTCTGAACTCGTTTGGCCAGTATTAGTTGCGGCTTTACTCAAAAAAATTCATTATCAAAACCAGGATACGATTGAGCGGCTACTAAAAATAAGGTCGATGGATATCATGAACGATAACGGGAAACTTGTTGGTCAAACAAAGGTGTATTTGTAGGGATCTTAAGTGAGTGCCAATAGGGAAAGATAAGGCCTTTAAAAGGAGTGGGTGTAATGGAGATCGTTGTAAAGCCAATGGTAGCAGGAAATACTGGGGATTTTTCAAGTGCGAACAATACGGAATTCAGGGATATGAGGCTTATGCAAAAGGATAACATGGTCTATCTTTTTATAAATATTGCCAAGCCAGTGCTTCAGATGGAAGACCTACGTGTATTAGGTGGAGAAGTGAGAAAATATGTAGCAAGTCAAAAGTTCGGCAAAGTTACCCTTCAACTGAACCCGATATTTGAGGCCTTACGTGAATTGCCACTACAAAAGGCAGTGCAGTTTTTTATGGAGGGTTGGTTCCTTGCCAGCTATTCATTTGATACATACAAACGCGTAGAAAGCCAGGTGGAATTCACACTACGCTATGACTTCTCTTTATACAAAAACCAACTTCAGGAAGCGAAGGTACAAGCAGATGCTGTAAATATTGCCAGAGATCTTTGTAATGAGCCAGCAAATAAGCTTACCCCTCAACGTTACGCTGAAAAGATAACGGAGATTTTTCAACATACGAACGTAGCCGTAGAGATCTTTGAAGCAGAAGACTTAACAAGACATGGCCTTGAAGCGATCAAGATGGTCGGAAAGGGCAGTGTTAACCCACCAAAAATGGCTGTATTGAGATTGAAGAATAGC
Organism: Oceanobacillus sp. GQ8; assembly: GCF_059758495.1. NCBI lineage: Bacteria > Bacillati > Bacillota > Bacilli > Caryophanales > Bacillaceae > Oceanobacillus > Oceanobacillus sp. GQ8. The sequence continues at coordinate 190,474 of NZ_JCAXEV010000003.1, forward strand.
GATACTACACATGTTGGACTTGTCGGGAAAGGCGTTACCTTTGATTCCGGTGGGATTAATACGAAGACAGGCAAGGGCATTTGGGAAATGAAAATGGATATGGGCGGCTCGGCTGCGGTGGTAGGCGCTATGAAGCTGCTTGCAGATTTGGATTCTCCAGTACATGTTACAGCGGTTATTCCGTTAGTGGAAAATCTGGCGGGAACGAATGCTTATTTGCCATCAGATGTGATTCAATACAAGAACGGGTTACATGTCGAAGTTGGGAACACGGATGCGGAGGGACGACTTGTCCTTGCAGATGGTATGCTATATGCCCAGTCCATAGGTGCGACGACGGTAATTGATGCGGCGACTCTTACAGGTGCAATTGGTCAGGCGCTTGGATTAAAAACGGCTGGGATCTTCAGTAACAGAGAAGAAGATTTGTGGGCTTATAAAGAGCTTGGGGAACAAACGGGTGATGATGTATGGCCGATGCCGTTAATAAAGGATTACCAAGATTACATGAAAAGTGACTATGCAGATCTAAACAATATGAGCTCCTCTAACTTTGGTGGGGCGATTACCGCAGCAATTTTCCTATCAAATTTTGTTGAAAAAGATACCAAATGGGTGCACATTGATATGGCAAATACAGTGCGTCCATGGAAGCAATATGGGTATCATGTAAAGGGTGCGACTGGATTTGGGGTGCGCCTCTTGAAAGAAATAGTATGTAGAGAGGGCGAATGAACATGCAACTAGAAGTTATCGTACAAAATAAACAGGAAGCAATTCAAGCAGAGGAGCTGGGAGCTGACCGGGTGGAACTCGTATCCGCAATCTCAGAAGGTGGCCTTACACCAAGCTACGGAACGATTAAGCAAGTACTTGAGAATGTGAAAATCCCCGTGCAAATTATGATCCGTCCTCATAGCCATCATTTCTTTTATACGGAAGAGGAGTTCAAGGTGATCTGTGAGGATATCGAGGCCATTGAGCGGCTTGGGGGGAACCGGGTTGTCTTCGGGGCGTTAAATGAAGATCACACCATAAATGAAGCGATGCTAAGCAAGCTTTTTCATCTGTTTCCTCATCTTGATATGACATTTCATCGCGCGTTTGACGAGGTGGTATCACAGGAAGAAGCTTATGAAACGTTGTCTAAATATAAAAAGAACGTTAAGCGCATTTTGACTTCTGGTGGAAAGGCGAATTGTGAAGCGGGATTAGAGCAGCTTATTAAATTGGTTGATATAGAGCGGGAGCTTCAAGGCCCATCTATTATGGCTGGAGCAGGACTTTCTGCGAATAATATAGAAAAAATTAAGCAGGAAACAGGAGGCACGCAATTCCATTTTGGGAAGGCTGTTAGGATAGATCAGTCGTTTGGGAATGGCTTTTCTAAACAGGAAGTGGAGAAGGTTCTAGGGTATTTAAGAAGTTGATGAAAAAATCCCACTTATGCTCAGTTTTAGCATAGGTGGGATTTTTAAAAATGCATTACAAGTCTACGGACCTATTCTTTCTCATCATCACGATACTCCAAAATATCTCCTGGCTGACAATCCAATGCTTTGCAAATTGCATCTAACGTCGTTAGGCGAATTGCTTTGGCCTTGCCATTTTTCAAGATAGACAGGTTAGCCATTGTGATTCCAACCCTTTCGGACAGTTCGGTAACGCTCATTTTTCTTTTTGCCAACATCACATCAACATTAATTATAATCGCCATGTTATCACCTCAGACCGTTAAATCATTTTCAGATTTGATATTGATTGCCTCTTTTAGAAGTCTTTGGAGAACAGCTGCAAAGACTGCTATCACTAGGGAAGCGCCAATTGGTACCATGCCAACGATGATAAGCCCCGGAGCATCATCCCACTCGGCAATGATATAAACAAGTGGCAGCGCGATAACATACAAGCCGCTGATCGTAATAGCACATTGTTTTATTTTCTTTAACGCGATTACCGATATCTCGGAGAATGCTTTGTTCTTGTCAATATAACTTAGAAGCTTGAAAGCCTGATACAAGGCAAAGTAAAACGGGATAATCGATATATACATGATAAATAAAATCCCGAAGACCATGTATGCTAACTGCGTGCCACCACTTGCAGCCTGATCCATTGCTTCCAATCCTATTTTAGGTAATAAAAGAATAGCTAAAGCTAGTACAGGGATACCCATTAGGAAAACAGCTATTTTTAAAAAGGTAGTTGATCCTTGCTTCATGCGAAACACCTCACTAATTTTTTGTCTTATTTAATTTACCATGTTATTTATCGATTTACAATAAAAAAATATTAAATTTTAATATTATATTGTTGTGTTGCTTTGATTAAGAGGTGAGGAGGGTGTTTCTATTTGAGAGGTAAGAGCATAAAAAAATTGTCGTGAGAGGATTGTACCATTGAAAGGTGTTCATGGTTACATTACAGTGTACATGAAACAAATTCATGGTATAATCTAATAAGAAGCATATAAAATATTAAAAACCGTTCCATGCTGGACACATGGAACGGTACAATAGACCAACCCGACGTAAGGGGTGGCACACTTTAGGAAATAATCCCTCAAGGCCTGGCTAAAGCACATGAGGGGTTATTTTTCATTTTTTCCGGACATGATAAACGCGATTAACATACCGAATGAAATCATCAGTGTTAACACATCCTTCGTATCCATAGGCAACACCCCCCTTCATGGGAAAATTCCCAGGAGGAAATGAGCCTTACCCTCATGTGAAGCCAGTCTATTGTATTACGATTATATCATAAACGAACGTGAGTTCCTTATGTATTTATAATTAAATTTAAAATATTGCTCTATTAATAATCGGTAAGTTAAGACTTACACATAATTGGAAACGGACGGCCCTTTTCATGCTAAAATAGAGGAGATTATATAAGATAAAGGAAGATCTACAATGGAAAAATCACAGGCAAATCGCAAGGATCCCGAATGGACGAAGAGCCGCATATTAAGTGTGGCACAGCAATTGTTCATGGAAAAGGGCTACCGAGCTGTCACAACGAGAGAGATTGCAGCACAGTGCGAAATAACGCAGCCAGCTCTTTATTACCATTATTCAGACAAACAATCCCTTTACATAGCGATGTTAGAAAGGTTTGTTTCCCACATTCAAAAAAGGTTACGTGTTGTTGGCGATGGTACAATTGCAGAGCGGCTTGAAGGAATGTTAGAAGTACTGTCTGCAGAGCATCCTACAAGCATGATGATGATGGTGCATGATATCTTAGTTGAATTTAAAGAGGAAAACCGTAAACGTATTTTTTCCTTGTGGAAAGAAACATATTTGGATCCGTTTATTAAAATCTTTGAGGAAATGCAAGAAGAAGGAATGCTCAGGGAAAGTATTCAGCCAGAGGATGCTGCCCGTTTTTGCTTATTAACATTGGGACAAACCATGTCACAATGGAAGCAAAAGCCCAAAACGTTAGCTGGACAATATAGTTTACTTGTCGATTTGATTTTGAACGGGACGACAAAGTCTTAAATAAGGCAGTTCTTTCCCACTTGGGAGTTAGAACTGTCCTATGTTTGTTTTCCCCATCATACGAAAAACAGTAAGATAGAACTGGTCATTTATAACTAAAGAAAGTTCGTACAATACAAAATTCATTTAGGTATTTACTCCTGTTTTTTAAAATGAACCCCCATAAATCTAATCCGCCCCCAATTGGCGGTTTTTTTGTTGTATACTTATGATGATTTACAGCAGTAAAGCATGTAAAAAGGACTAAACCTATATCGTGTTACACACTTTATATGCTGAGCTGGCGGAAGTAAATTAAATATAGGGCAGGAGGAAGCACATGGCATACTGTATAAATTGTGGTGGGGAAATAGCACCAGATGCACGATTTTGTAAGCATTGCGGGAAAGCATTAGAGCATGGGGGGCAACCTAACGAAAAAACGGGGAATACATATCATAGTCAAAACGAGGAACAAGAACAGAACGTCACCCCGTCGCTAGAGGTGGAGCAACATAACGATCCTCAAGTTGATCAGGCAACAACTGGATCTAATGGAAATCAAAATAGGAAGAAAATGAACAAGAAGTCCAAAATCATTCTATTTTCTACTGCTGCACTTATCATTTTATTAATTGGGGTTTACGCTGTAGGCAACACGATGACTTCGCCAAAGCATGTATTGGATGAATTTCAATCTGCAATTGAAGAGGAAGATGCGGGCAAACTAGCATCCTTATTAACAACAGATGACGATGACTTAGAGATCACGGAAGAATCTGTAAAAGGGATGATAGCGTTATACAACGCAAAGCAGAATGAATTTAAGGTTGTACTGAATCATTTGGAGTACCAAGCAGATGGCGAAGTAGATCAGTTTGGAACATACGCACTTGATTTCCAAAAGGACGGGAAGAAGTTCCTCATGTTTGATGATTACCAGATCACAGTAAATCCTGTTTACTTTGAAGTGGCAACGAATTATAAAGATACAGAGATTATCGTAGGCGATGAAGTTGTCGCAACAGCTGATAAGGATAATGCCCAATTAGAAATCGGCCCCTTTTTACCTGGCGAACATACGATTAGAGCAGCGTTGGATACCGGATTCTTTAACTTAGAGAGGGAAGAAACGGCTGTAGGTGATCCTAACTTTCCAGCATATGTGGATCTTTATTTAGATGGAGATATGGTAACGTTTGATTTAGGGATGAAAGGCTATGATGAACTAAGCTCCATTAAATTATTTGTTAATGGCAAAGATACTGGTGTGGATTTATCAAAGCAAGATCAAGTTGGACCACTACTGATTGATGGATCAATGAATGTCTCATTTGAAGCAGAACTTCCATGGGGATCGGTAAGAACGAATGACCAGCCACTGACTGAACGTTACGTGGAGTTTAACCTAGGAGATAGTGATGAGTTTAAGCAACAGATCCAAGATATCTTGGTAACTTATAATGAGGAATTTGGCGAAGTCTACTCAACGGCAAATCCAGATGCCTTAACAACAGCAATACCAGATTTAAAGGATCGGATCGTAGAGGAAGCAGCATACAATCTGGAAAACGATATAATGTATGATGGTGCTTTTCACGGCATGGATTTTTATCAGGATTCCTTTACGTTAGAAAAATCATATGAAGGCTTCTGGGAATTAACAGTTGATACAATAACGTATTACGAAGAAGCAATTTATGAAAAAGGCACCGATGCAGAATTAGAACAAATAGAAGACGAAACGCGATATGTATTAGCTTATGACCAACAGCAAGAGACATGGGCGGTAAGAGGAATAGATTACGCTGGATCAATGGATGAAGACCGCATGGAACGTGTGACGATAGAAGAACCCGTTTTCCATACCTCTGATACAGGAAAAGAATAAAAGTTGGTTTTTAGAGTGATCGGCGATGCTTCCTTGCTCGGCATGGAAGTATCGTTTTTTATTGGCTTTTAATTAATTTGGTGGAAAGGGTCCCGCCAAGGTAGGCAGATACCCCGCCCAAGGCGATAAAGATGATGGATTTGTATGTAAAGTCAGGGAGTAGAAATTCGTATGCTACGAGTACGATCATGACAAATACTGCTAGGAAAAGAACTTGCTCGGGGTTGAGTCTTTTTTGCATGGTTGGCCTCCTTTTTTCGTGAGTCTCTTATGGGATATTTTAACTGTTGGGTTGGGAATGATCAAGAGGGGGGTAGTATATCGGCCGGGAGCGAGGAAGTGTCGGCTGAGAGGGAGTGTGTATCGGCCGAGAAGGCGTGGACATCGGCCGCGAACAAAGAAGTATCGGCTGAGAAGTGGTGCACATCGCCTTTATTGATGGGTAATCAATCAAGACGCACTCTCAATCAACCAAAGAGCGCCTTTCGATACTGAAAGTAAACCCCTAACTAATTGGCAAAAGGTAATATGTCTTTCTACCCAATACTAGATTCAATTGAACAACTTTCAGTAAATTGTTATAATGAATATAACAATTTACTAAGGATGGTTGGAATGAGTAGCTTATATGAACAGATTTATGACTATATATTAAATATGATTAAAGAAGGAGATATAAAAAGCGGGGATAAAATACCTACAGAAGAGGAGTTAGCCAAACAATTTAAGGTAAGTAGGATTACCTCTAAAAAAGCACTTGATTTACTTTCACAACGAGAAATTATACAACGTTTTCAAGGCAAAGGGTCTTTTGTCTCAAAAAACTTACCTAATCTTGATTCTACGTCATGGGGTGAGTCAACCGAGATAAAACCAGATGCTTACCGGAAAGTGATTGGATTCATCATCCCCGATTTTACTGATACATATGGCTTAGATTTAGTAAGGGCAATTGAAAAAAGATGTGCAGAACTAAACTATAACCTTGTGCTAAAACGAACTTTTGGTTTGGAGGAAGAGGAGAAAAAGGCCATTCATTCATTACTGGAGATGGGAGTACAAGGCATTATCATTTTACCAGTTCAGGGGGTTCACTATAATAATGAATTACTTCGAATGGTAGTGGAAGAATATCCTTTAGTTCTGATTGACCGCTATTTAAAGAGGATACCCGCAACTTCAGTTTCTATAGATAATAGAAAAGCTATGCAGGAGCTGACCACCTTATCTTTAGATAATGGTCATGACAACATTGCATTTATTTCTCCGTCAGTTGATGGCACTTCCTCTGTGGAAGAAAGATATAGGGGATATCAGGCCGCCTTTTCGGAAAAAGGAAAACCGATAAATCAAGAACATGTCTTAACAGAAATACATAGTACGATGCCGGTCCATGTATACAGTGAGAATCACAATATATCTGATGAGAAGGATCGTGAAAGACTTATTCAATTTATTCAACACAATCCAGAGGTTACAGCATATGTTTGTAGTGAGTTTGAAATAGCGATGCTACTGAATGAATTGCTAACATCAATGGGGAAAAAAGTTCCGGATGATATTTCTATCCTTTGTTTTGATTCACCCACTTTTTATCTTAATGAACCTTTTTTTACTCATATTAGGCAAGATCAAGAGGCAATGGGATATCAAGCGGCTGACTTACTGATTAAACAATTGAATGGCGAGAGAGAATTACATGATTGTAAAGTAGGTTATCGTTTGATCCAAGGAATTTCAACCCAGATAAATCATTTACAAGGAAACCATGAATAACATGGTTTCTTTTTTATGGGTTAAATTTAGAAAATAAAATAAAATAAAAATATATTGACATTAGTAATTGGCATTGTTAGTATATTGATATATCAAAAAGGAGTGTGATTTTTCAGTTTTCTTTAGCGTGCAAGGGGAGGATGAAAGAAGTAAAGAGCATGGCAAATTCAAAGAAAAAGGGTGAAAGGGATGTTATGGAAAAACCATAATTTAAAAAAGGTTTATTTAGCTGTCTTTATTATGATTGCGCTTACATTATCCGCCTGTTCAAGTGACGAAACTTCGGGAGGGGAAGATGAAGATGGTGTAACAACTATTACTTTTTGGCATGAAAATTCAGGGGTAGGGGAAGAAGCGATTAATGCGGTAGTGGATGCTTTTAATGAGAAGCATCAGGATATAAAAGTAGATGCTGTGTATACGGCTGCAAATGAATCGCAAAATGAAAAATTATTAGCAGCTGTGGCAGGAGGGAATCCTCCCGATGTATCTTGGTTTGATCGTTTTAAGGTGGGGTCATGGGCTGATCAGGGTTCATTGACCGATCTTACTGCCTATGCTGAAAAGGATGGCATAACGGGTGACAAATATTACCCATTTGCCTGGGAAGAAGCCACATATCAGGATAAGCTTTATGCTATGCCAGTAGATACAGACGCACGCCTATTATTTTACAATAAGGATGCGTTTAAAGATGCTGGGCTAGATCCTGAAAAACCACCCAAAACAATTGATGAATTAGAAGAGGCAGCGGAGAAATTAACTGTGAAGGACGGAAATCGATTTAAAAGAGTTGGATTTATACCTTGGTACAATCAAGGTTGGCTTTATTCTTGGGGATGGGCATATGGAGGCAATTTCTATGACGAAGAGGCTGGGAAAGTAACAGCCGATGATCCAAAAGTTGTGGAGTCTCTAGAATGGATGACAAAATACGCCAAGGAATACAATGTGGAGGATATAACTGGATTTACAGATTCTAGTGGTTCTGGGGAGATGGATCCTTTTCTCACTGGTCAACTTGCGATGCACATTGGTGGAAATTGGAGCATCTCCGGTTATCTAAAGTACAAGCCTGATTTAAATTACGGTGTTACACCCATCCCGACACCTACAGGCGAAAACTTTACTTCTTGGTCTGGAGGGATGGCTGTGGTAATTCCTAAGGGAGCAGAGCATCCAGATGAAGCATGGGAATTCGTTAAATTCTTTGGGTCAGAAGAAGGGCAAGAAATATACAACGGTATGTATAAAACATTGTCAGTTATTGATTCAGTTAATGAGAAGCTAGGGTATAAGGATGATCCGATATTCAGTGAATTTATTAACATTCTTCCCGAATCGCACAACCGCCCTGTACTTCCAGAGGGTGAGCTTTTATGGAATGAACTATCTAATGCGGTAGATAATGCCATCCATGGAAATGGTAAACCAAAAGATCTTTTAAAATCTGCTAATGAAAAGGTAAATGCAGCACTCGAATAAATGAAAAGTGGGGGATGGGGTTATTCCTTTCTCCCCCTTCACAATGCAAGGGGTGAACACAATGAGACAGTTAGCCAATAATGGAAATAAGAAAAGGAGAGGCAAGCAAATAAACAAGGAGACAAGTGGATGGTTATTCGCAGCACCTTGGATTATCGGTCTACTTTTGTTTTACATTCTACCATTAGTTGTATCAATTTATTTTAGCTTTACCTCTTATTCTATACTACAGCCGGGTGAATTTATCGGTTTCCAGAACTATAAAGAATTAATGAATGACCAGCTATTCTTTAAATCTATCTATAATACAGTATATTTCGCTATTTTCTTTGTCCCATTGAGTATTATTTCAGGTGTAGCTTTAGCCATGCTGTTGAATTTGAAAATAAAAGGTATGACAGTTTATAGAACCATCTTCTTTTTACCGACCTTGGTTCCCCATGTCGCTATTGCTGTTCTTTGGATGTGGCTTCTAAACCCTGGGTTTGGGCTTGTCAATGGGTTTCTCGATATGATTGGCATAAGTGGACCTGCCTGGTTAGGAAGCGAGGAGTGGTCAAAGCCATCCTTGATTTTTATGTCGCTCTGGGGAATTGGGCAAGCTGTTGTGATTTATTTAGCGGGACTTGGTGATATCTCAGATGAATATTATGAAGCGGCAGAAGTCGACGGAGCAAGCTGGTTTCGAAAAACCTTTCATATCACCATTCCATTACTTACACCGGTTATATTTTTTAATCTTGTAATGGGTGTCATTGGAGCGTTTCAACAGTTTACTTTGCCATACACCCTTACACAAGGACAGGGAAAACCAGCTAATTCCCTAACCTTTTATGTCATGTACCTTTATGACAATGGGTTCAAATATTTTAAGATGGGATATGCCTCCGCCATGGCGTGGATTCTATTTGTTGTCATCATGCTGTTAACGGTCCTAATATTCTGGTCTTCCAAGCGCTGGGTACACTATCAAGGTAAATAAGGAGGAGAGTAATGAACCCTACTCATGTAAAAAAGGGAAAGAACGCTGTTGCACATGTCTTTTTAATTATTGCCTCTATATTTTTTTTAGTGCCGTTTATATGGTTGGTTTCCACATCATTAAAACCAATTGATCAAGTATTTACCTTTCCACCCGAATGGATTCCAAAACCGTTCGAATGGGAGAACTATAGTAGAGCAATTGAATACATTCCTTTTTGGAAGTATTTGTTTAATACCTCTGTCATCACGATATTAAGTACATTAGGAGTCGTTCTATCATGTCCACTCGTTGCCTACAGTTTTTCTAAATTAAAGTGGAGAGGGAGAAATGTCCTTTTCGCTTTAACGCTGGCTGTTATGATGATTCCTGCTCAAGTTACCATGATTCCTTTATTTCTTCTGTTTAACAAATTAGGGTGGGTCGGGACGTCACTACCACTCATTATTCCGCAGTTCTTTGGTGTTCCATTTTACATATTTTTGTTACGGCAATTTTTTATGGGATTACCAGATTCCTTAAGGGAAGCAGCCAAAATGGATGGTGCAAGCGAGCTTCGAGTTTATTGGCAGATCATGCTGCCACTAGCCAAACCAGCAGTTCTTGCAGTTGGGCTATTCCAATTAATGGCGAGTTGGACCGATTTTCTTGGACCTTTATTATATTTAACAAATGAAGATTCCTATACGCTCTCCCTTGCTTTGCAGCAATTTCAAAACAAACAAGGTTCAGAATGGAGCTTAATGATGGCTGTCTCAACGTTAATGACGATCCCAATTATTTTACTATTCTTCTTTCTACAAAAGACATTCATTAAAGGGATTACGTTTAGTGGGATTAAGGGTTAATTGGATGGAATGGAACACTGGAATTGGCGAAAACAACAAATGAGAAGGAAAAGAGGAGATTAATTGTTTCAAACGGAGAAAAAGCTTTTATCAAGAATTGCCGAATTAGACCAATATCGTTATAGGGAGAAAATTGAGATTCCAATTTTTCAGTTTCAATTAGATACAGAAGGAGTCATAGGAGCCACTCCACCAATTGAAGGGGAATGGACAACAATCGAACTAGGAGATACGTGGTCTGGGAGAGATCTATATGCTTGGCTTGCAACAGAGGTGGAGATTCCAAAAACGTGGCAGGCAAAAGAGGTAGTAGGAGTATTTGACTTTGGGGTAACAGATGGGGGGACGAATGCTGGTTTTGAGTCCCTGTTGTATGTGAATAATTCGCCGTACCAGGGTGTGGATGGAAATCATAAAGAGGTTTTCCTTTCAAATGAATTAGTAGGGAGTTCTGTGCAACTCACTTTCCGACTATGGTCAGGATTGGAGGGAGGAGGGCGACCGAAAAAACAAGATCATCAAATAAAAAAGGCATTTATATCCTGGCTAGATAAACATGTCGATGATTTATATTACACAGGGAAAGCTGTCCTGCAAACCATAGAAATGCTAGATAAGCACAACCCGATCCGAGAGGACTTGTTATTATCTTTAAACCGGGCAGCTAACCTATTGGATTGGGTTTCACCCGGGTCAGATTCATTTTATCAATCTACTAAAGCTGCGATCGATTGTTTACATGCTGGATTGGAGCAGATTAAAAAACACCATTCCGTTACCGTACATGCAGTGGGTCATACACATATTGATGTTGCCTGGTTATGGCGTTTGAAACATACGCGAGAAAAGGTTGCTCGATCCTTTTCTACAGTGCTTCGCTTAATGGAGAAATATCCGGAATACACCTTTCAACAGGCACAGCCCCAACTTTATGATTTTATTAAACAGGATTACCCATTTATCTATGAACAAATGAGGCAGCGTGTTAAGGAAGGTCGTTGGGAACCTGAAGGAGGAATGTGGCTAGAGCCAGATTGTAACCTTCCGTCTGGGGAATCATTTGTCCGTCAATTATTGCATGGTACCCGCTTTTTGCGTGAAGAGTTCAATGTGGAGTGTACCTATCTTTGGTTGCCTGACGTGTTTGGCTATAGCTGGGCATTGCCCCAAATATTGAAAAAGTCAGGAATTCAATCTTTTGTTACAACAAAAATCAGCTGGAATCAGTACAATCGAATGCCGCATGATGTGTTTAAGTGGCGCGGGTTAGATGGAACAGAAATACTAACCTACTTCATAACTACACCTTATCCTGGACGAAAAGGATGGGGCGCAGATTACAATGCGTCTATAAGTGCTGAAACAATGCTTGGGGCATGGGAGGCTTTTCGTGATAAAAATGTAACAAAAGATATTATGATCACCTATGGACACGGAGATGGAGGAGGTGGAGTGACGCGGGACATGTTAGAAATGCGCCGGCGCTTAGATGCTATGCCTGGGATGCCAAATGTAGTACCAAGTAAAGCGGTGGATTATTTGCAAAAGCTGCAAAAGGATGTAGAGGAAACAGAGGGATATGTCCACTTGTGGGACGGGGAACTTTATTTAGAATTCCATCGGGGAACCTATACCTCTCAAGCATATAACAAGAAATCAAATCGCAAGTTGGAACTCTTGTATAAGGAAGTAGAACTAGAAAGTGTACTATCGAGTGTCATTACGGACAATTGGGAACAATACCCGTTGACACAACTAAACCAAGGGTGGAAAGTCATTCTAAGAAATCAGTTTCATGATATTCTCCCAGGATCATCCATTAAAGAAGTTTATGAAGATAGTAGACTTGAATATAAGGAAGCTGAAGACATAGCATTATCTATCAAAAACACAACAACAGAGGGTGTAGTGGCCGAAGCGGCTGGTTGCTATACAATCATTAACCAATCTTCTTGGAATCGTCAGTCGCTAGTTAAGCTACCAGTTATACCAGGGGAAGAATTAGGGACTTGGTTTGATGGATCGCAGCAGCCTTTGATTGCAGAAAAGTTGGATGGGTATTGGTTGGTAAAGGTAGCGGTACCTTCACTAGGAATCACAACCGTATACTTCAAATCGAACCATCGCAAAAATGAAGAGTCAACAACCCCAATTGAAATACTAGGTAATGGAGTTAGAACTCCATTTTATGAAATGGAATGGAATGAGTCGGGTCACCTTACGCAAATTTTTGATATAGAAAACAACCGCAACGTTTTAAAAGGCAGCCAAAACGGAAATGTCTTTCAAATTTTTGAAGATAAGCCAACACGCTGGGATGCATGGGAAATTGATATTTTCTATCTTGAAAAAATGAAGAAAATAGAGAACGTGCAGGAAATAAAGGTGCTAGAAGTCAATTCACTTCGGGCTGTAGTCCAATTTACGTGGAAATACAACCAGTCTCTCATTAAACAAAGAATGGTAGTTTATAGTGATAAGCGCCGAATAGACTTTGAGACTTGCGTACAGTGGCATGAGGTTAACCAGTTACTTAAAGTGGCATTCCCGGTAGATATTCGTTCAATAGAAGCTACCTTTGATATTCAGTTTGGTAACGTAAAGCGCCCTACCCATTGGAATACCAGCTGGGATCTAGCCAAATTTGAAACAGTAGGTCATCAATGGGCTGATTTAGCCGAGGAAGGATATGGGGTTAGTTTATTGAACGATTGCAAATATGGCTATGACATTAAGGATGGCACGATGAGGTTGACTCTATTGAAAGGTGCAACTTTCCCAGATTATACACAAGATCAAGGAGAACATACTTTTTCATATTCCTTACTTCCACATAAAGGGGACTGGATAGAAGGAAATACGGTTCAAGAAGCTTCAGATCTAAATCAACCTTTGTCCTATTTTCCAGGTGAATCTACAGTGGGTGACTTAAGTCTATTTTCAATATCAACTGATCACGTTATTGTCGATGCTGTAAAGAAAGCAGAGGATAGCGACAAAATAGTAATTCGGCTACATGAATATACAGGAAGAAGAGGTCCTGTAACGATCACATCAGGAGTCTCTATTAAAAGTTGGCAAGAATGTAACTTGATGGAGGAAGCAACAGGGGAAGTTTCGCTGGATGAGAACTTAACATTTTCTATTACTCCCTATGAGATTAAAACGTTTCTAGTAGAATTAAAGGAGGGGAAAAGCAAACCTTGCTAGAAAAATAGGGAGAAATATATTCCTTACTAAATAAATAGGAGGTAGTTTTATGAAGAAAATTGTGAGCAGTTTAATTTGTACTGGACTATTGGTGTGTGGTTTTGGGGGTTTCGCTAGTGTACATGCAGAAGGAGTAACGAATGAGCTGAACAATTCCATCCAGACAACAAATGAGTATGAAAAAAGAGGTTACAGTCTTCAAGTTATAAATAGGGAAACAGATCCAGCTATGGAACCGATTATTGATGAGTTTGTTAACCTGTACTTCAAAGTTTATCCGAAATTGATAAAAAAGTATGCATATAATCCAAAAGAAGCAAGTAGAGAGGTGATCCTTGAATTTGATCCTGAGTATGACGGTGTAGCATATGCAGACAATGGCAAGATAGTTGTTAGTACTGACTGGATTCTTACTAACCCTGATGACGTGGCTCTTTTCACACATGAGTTAACTCATTTAGCTCAAGCATATCCAACATACGATGATGAAACATGGTGGATTACCGAAGGAATTGCAGATTATACTAGATATATTTATGGACCACATAATGGGAGTTGGAGGTTGCCAGAAGAAGTAGAAGACACTGACAACTATGACAGTGGCTATCGTGTAACAGCGCGGTTTTTCCTATGGATTACCCAGCATAAGAATCATTTCGCTGTTGACATCGTAAATAGGAAGATGCAAAACGGCACATTCGATCTTCAACTGTTTGAGGAGATAACAGGGAAATCAATTGAGGACTTATGGGAAGAGTACGTTCAGAACCCTAATGTGAGAACCCACTATTAAGGGACGCAAACTAATATAGTTATAAAGGGAGAACCATTTATTTATCGATACTTGCTGGGGGTATGCCCTAATTGTTAATAAGAAAAAGCGGATTACTTCCCTAAAGGAGTTAATCCGCTTTTTCTAACTAATGTGAGGAAAACCACTGACTTTTAACTCACGCACTCTTCTCCAAGATAACCAACTTTTCTAATTCAATAAAAGCGGTAATTCTCTTACCCCTCTTACAATCATCCCGGTGCGCCATTCTAAATCGTCTTTGTTTATGTTCAACTGGGCATTCGGGTATCGTTTGAAAAAGCTGGCAATGGCAATTTCTCCTTCTAGTCGAGCGAGTGGTGCGCCTAAGCAAGCATGAATTCCTTTGCCGAATGCAAGGTGTTTACTTTTTTCTCGGGTGATATCCAGTTGATCAGGATTTTCAAATTGGCTGGGATCATGGTTGGCTGCGTTAAGTATGACAATTACTAAATCCCCTTTTTTCATGGCTTGATCTTTAAACACCATGTCTTCGCTTGCCCAGCGAGATGTACTGTATTCAACAGGATCATTAAATCGAAGGGTCTCTTCGATTGCTGATTTGATCAATTCAGGTTGCTCTTTCAGTAATGCAAGTTGCTCCGGGTTTTCGATTAACGCCATAATACTGTTCCCGATAAAATTCACCGTTGTTTCATGGCCGGCAATAATGAGGAGGGATACGACGCCGTATAACTCTTTCTCGGTTAGTTGGTCGCCTTGTTCCTCGGCGACGATCAACTTACTAATAAGGTCTTCCCCTGGATTTTTCCTTACCGTTTCAAATCGATCTCTGAGGTATTGAATGAAATCTTGCATATGCTTCTGAATATCCTGGGCGTATGCTCCATTGGATCCTTCAATCATCGAATTTGACCAAATGCGAAAACGATCGCGATCCTCTGTAGGAATACCTAACATTTCACAAATGACAATGATAGGGAGTGGAAAAGCAAACGCGTCAATTAAATTGACCGTTTTCTGACCGGCGATTTCATCCAGTAATTCATCCGTAATCTCTTGAATGCGATCTCGCATGCCTGCAATCATTTGTGGTGTGAACGCTTTGGAAACTAGACCGCGCAAACGGCGATGGTCTGGCATGTCAGCAAAAAGCATATTCTCGCTAAATATGCTGCCATAATCGGAGTCATCCTCCTCGTACAGCTTCCTATAATCTTTCACGAACTTCTGGTTCTTCAGTGCTTCTAATGCGTCATCATAGCGTGTTATCATCCAGGCATACTGACCGTCCGGCAACAATACTCGTGCCACCGGTTCTTCATTTCTTAATTGTGTGTATGCAGGATAGGGATTTGGTGTGAATGCTTTTGTGAATAAGTTGCTTTTTACCGTTTCTATGGAGCTCATTTCGATTGTCCCCTTTCAGGTAAAACTATTTCTACTTCAGCATAACATACGCTACCATTTTAACGCTTGATTCCTCGGAACTAAAAAGCCTGTAGCATCTTTATAATTGGGCCTATTTCCTACGTTCCTTCACACTATCTGGTTCTTCTTTAAATCCGAATTTAATAAAATTCATGAGATCTCGGACGACTCCGATGTCTTTAAATATGATAAAAATGACAAGGATGATGGGACCGAGAAAAACGCCTACCATTCCAAATAACTGTAAACCAACGAATAAGGAGATCAAGACTGCCAGTGCATCAAGGTTCATGCTAGAGGACAGGATTTTTGGCTCGATTGCTTGGCGAACTCCAGCGGTGACACCATATAAGATGGCAAGGCCGATGCCCATCCCGATATCTCCTGTGAAAAACATATACAAGGCCCATGGCCCTAAAATGGTTCCCGAACCGAGATAAGGAAGAATTTCTGCAGCTCCTACTACGATGGCAATGGCCAAGGTATGTTCTGTTCCCAGTATGAGTAACCCGATAAACACAATTATGGAAGCAATAAACATAAGCAAGATTTGCGCGCGAATTAGTCCCCAAACACGGTATCTCAGTATATTTCGAAAGGATTTAGCTTTATCCCAGACACTTACAGGCATTTTTGTGCGGACTCTTGTTACTATTTTCTCCCAGTCTTTTCCGATGAAGTAAAAGCCAATAAATACAAACAGAAAGGCGAGGAGAAAGGATGGAACGATAACAAATAGCTGTGTTAGTCCATTAACTAGTCCACTCCCAATCTCAGCAATGGAAGAAGCTAGTCGTGTTCCCATAGAAGAGATACTCTCCTGAAGTGCAGACTGTTGCTCACTAGAAAAGACATTCATAAATTCACCAAGTCTTTGCCATATCGGTAGAATGGAATTATTGAAAAAGTCTTGAGCCTGGCCAGTGGTGCTCTGGATCCAATCCGGTATAATTTTGGAAAGGCTCTTCACTCCCCAAATAATTAAGAAGACCAACCCAGTAATCGCTCCGCCTAGTACGGCGAGACTAATTAATAACACTACAAATACAGCTAGCGCATTTGGGAGGTGAATTTTCGAACGAATCAGGCGGACGAGTGGATAAAACATCCATACGAGCAGGGCAGCAATCCAAAAAGGATAGGATATTTTAAATACCCAAGCCGCCACCCAACTTAACGCCAGGACAGAAAAGAGGACAACGATAAATCTTGCAATAATGATAGCTTGGTTTTTTGTCATGGTTACTCCTCCAACTTCTTTTAAACTTTGGTTAAGTATTTCTATTATCATATCAAAGATAGCCTGAAGAAAGTATTACAAGCAATTACGTCATCTAAGAGGTACCAAATATGAAAAATAGATACCCAAAAAGATTTTGTGATAAAATGATTTCTGCAAGTAAAGGAAATTAGGTGTCATTCATGTTATCTATAGATAAATTAAAAATTATAAATCCTGCAGCCGGCACGATAGTAATGGCGATCGGGATCTTTCTCTTTTCTGCTATGGACGCCTTCGGGTTGCAGGAAGGATTGCGAATAGTGCTTGTCACGGCTTTTTTTATGCTTGGTTTGTTTATTTATACATTGCTAACCGTACAGATTTTTCGTAAGGGTTTTTTCTACCCTTTTATAAATAATCCAGTGAATTCCTTTTTGATTGGATCCTGGATAGCAGGAATTGCGATTATATGTGACGTTGTAATGAAGTATTTCCCTAAATTTGATTTCATTACGCAACTTATTGCCGTAATCAATAGTGCAATATGGATATGCTTTGTTATTCTATGTATTTATCAATTCAAACAGCTTTTCAAAAAGTATCACGTCTACACAATCCATGGGGTGCTGTTATTATCGGCAGTCGCGACGCAATCTGTGGTTATATCATGGTTTCAGGCTTTTTCAAGAGTCCCTCTTCCATTAGTCGTGTTTATGATTAGCCTTGGTTTTAGCTTCTATGTTGTTGGAGTTGTCTTCATTAGTTTACGCTATTTCACAAATACATGGACGCTTGCCGATGACTGGGCAAACACAAATTGCATTCTACATGGAGCTTTATCGATTACTGGCCTTGCGCTTGTTTTTTTCCAGCTCTTGTCTTTGTCGTTCTTGACCGTATTTTGGGTAGTTGTTTTTATCATTTTTATCTTAGTAGAGGGCATAGAGATAGGAAGAGCAATCAGCAGAATTACGAAATATGGCTGGAAGAAGGGGATCTTTACCTACCATATTAGCCAGTGGTCAAGGAATTTCACCTTTGGCATGTTTTATGCCTTTACCTTGTCGTTGCAAAGCGCGCTTTCAGAGGCAAGTCAGATATATCGTTTGCAGTCTGCATTCTTACAGGTGTGGGCATGTGTTGTTTTAGGTTTGCTTGTAGTGGAAATAGTGCTGTGGGTTGGGAACCTTTTTTCGAGGGGAAAGAGACTAGAAAAAAGCAGTGTATAAGGGGGGATTGAGATGGAGAAAGAACGTGTTGGTGCGTGTGTAGAATGCGAGAAAGTTGTGTATTGTCACGGTGGCTTTTTAGAAGGAGTGCAGGAAGGAAATGAACTTTTCTGCTTAACTTGTTATGAAAAGAAAAAAAGTTGACTTCCGTGGTAGAAGGCAACTTTTTTGTGGCTTAGGTTAATGGGTTAGGCTGTTATGTCTGCTGCTGGGCCGAAGATTTCAAAGTGAATTGCTTCATCTGTAACGTGCATTTTTTTCAATGCAAGGTACATGCCGCGCATAAATCCTTTTGGTCCACAGAAATAAAACGCAGAATCTGTTGTAGGGATAATGCTTCTTAACCATTCCTCATCAATTCTTCCGTGTTTGTCACAAGATACAGGATCCTGTGGGTTGTCGTATACGAAGTAATGTGTCACATTATGATGAGAGCTCGCTAAGGTTTCCACTTGTTCTCTCATCGCATGGTGCTTACTTGATTTTGCTGCATGGATGAAAATGACCTCGCGCTCTGGGTGTTCTTTTAGAGTAGTTTCGAGCATGCTCATCAATGGTGTTAAACCAACTCCGCCGCTTATCAGAACAAGCGGTTTTTGCTCTTTATTTAAAGTGAAATCACCAGAAGGAGCAGTGATTGGAATGATATCTCCAGCACGAACTTGCGTGTGCAAGAATGTTGATACGACACCAGCTGGAAGGTTATCAAGTGCATCTTCCCGTTTTACACTAATGCGATAATAATCTTTACCCGGGGCGGTGGACAAGCTGTATTGACGCAAATGGTCGTATGGATCATTTTCGATTTGTGCTTTTACGGTAATATACTGGCCAGGCTCATAGGCTTGGATTGCCAGCCCGTCTGCTGGTTTTAAATAGAAGGATGTAATAACATCGCTTTCTACAACTTTTTTCTCTACGATGAAATCACGGAATCCTAGCCAACCACCAGGCGTTTGCTCGGTTTGGTCATACATCTCTTTTTCTACTGAAATAAAAACATCCGCGATAACACCATATGCTTTGCCCCATGCTTCAATGATGTCGTCAGTTGCAGCATCGCCAAGTACTTCTTTAATAGCTAGTAATAAATATTTCCCTACGATAGGGTATTGCTCAGGCTTAATGTTTAAACTTCTATGTTTATGTGCGATTTGCTTCACATGTGGCAGAATTTCTTCCAGACGATCAATGTTTGCCGCAGCAGCATACACCGTATTGGCTAATGCTTTTGGTTGATCCCCTTTTCGTTGGTTCGTTTGGTTGAAAACATTTTTTAATTCAGGATGTTCTTCAAGCAATCTTGAATAGAAGTGTTTTGTAATGCTTTCTCCATGTTCCGCTAATACAGGAACCGTTGATTTAATAATGTCCATTGTTTTTTGATCTAATAATTCTGTTTGAGTTGTCATAAAAATTCGCTCCTCGTAAAAGGTGTATTTTGAATACATCTTTATTGTAAGACGCTTTATTGTCTTTTACAATGGGGTTTAGGTAGAAGTATGTTACAATAATGTGAAAAGATGAACAAGAGGATGTGCTTGCCATGAACTTAAAAAAATACACGGATTATTCCTTGCGTGTCTTAATTTTTACTGGATTAAAACATGGCGAGGAACGTGCTAGAATAAAAGAAATTTCCGATGTCTACAACATTTCGCAAGAGCATGTGAGAAAGGTTGTGCATGATCTTGTGAAACGAGGACTTATAGAATCCACCAGAGGAAGAGGTGGGGGGATCAGGCTGGCTAAGCCTGCACGTGAAATCAATATTGGCCTGCTGGTGCGTGACTTGGAACAGGACTTCGCACTATTGGAATGCTTTGATAAAGGAACAAATCATTGTGTCATCTCTCCAGGCTGCAGCCTAAAGCATGTCATCAATAAAGCGCTCGGCACATTTTTTAAAGTGCTAGAAGAATACACGCTCGAGGACCTGATTCATAATGAAGAAGAATTAAAAGCATTGATGGGAATGGGGAATAGCGATTAATGGTATTTGGGCGATAATATTTTGCCTGAATGGCGAAAAGCTTTGATAGACACGTGAAGTTGGTTGATTGGAAATGCAACTTGGTCGATTCAAAAACATGCCCAAAGCAAGCATATAACAAAAGCGGCTCACTTATGGAGCCGCTTTTGTTATATGAGCATTTTCACCAATCAATTTCCTCATACTCTGGATAGTCATTGCTATAGACAACTTTTAATATTACTTGCACTGTTTCCTTATAATGTTTTAATACTTTTTCCAGTCGTTTGGTTACAATGGAAAGTTAACATGTGCTTTGGACTTATGATATCTCTATAATTTCGACAATTTTCAACAAAATAATACAATTTTCTTGTTTCTCTGTCTCCTATTACAGTACAATTTAACTATATTACTTACTTAATCTAGTAATATAGCAGGAGAAGGGGGAAGTTACGATGAAAGCATTAGTTTATTATGGTACAAAGAATGCCAAGGTAGAAGAAGTTCCTACACCAGAAGTAACGCAAGGCACAGTAAAAGTAAAAGTGGAATATGCGGGTATTTGCGGTACAGATTTACATGAATACATGCACAAATCTTTTGTTACAGCTGACAAAATGATCTTAGGCCACGAGTTTACTGGGGAAGTAGTTGAAACGGGTGAAGGTGTGACAAGGTTTAAATCAGGTGACCGAGTAGCAGTGGAACCAATTTGGGGATGTGGAGAATGTGCATCTTGTAAAAAAGGAAATTACAATACGTGCCCTAACATGGAATCTTATGGTATCCATGAAGATGGAGGATTTGCTGAATACATAGTTGTGAAAGAAGAAAATGTATTTGTTCTTCCAGAGAGTCTTAGCTATGAGCTTGCCGCATTGGTAGAACCGACTGCAGTTGTGCTACATGCCGTACGTAACAGCGAATTTAGAGTAGGGGACAAGGTTGCGGTATTTGGCGCAGGTCCAATTGGCTTGTTGTTATCTGAAACATTACGAGCTGCTGGTGCGAGCAAGATTTTTGTTGTGGAAGTAAACGAAAAACGACGCGAGCTTGCGAAGGAAATGGGAGCTGACGTTGTAATCGACCCTTCTAAGGAAGATGCTGTGAAGATCATCCAAGAGATGACAAATGGTGGCGTTGACGTTGCTTACGATGCAGCTGGTATTGAGGTGACGTTCAATAATGCATTGGATTGCACCAAACCGAATGGCGAATTTATGGTCGTAAGTGTCTTCTCTAAACCGGTTTCCTATCATCCTGCAACACAATTAATTACGGAAAAGAAAATTACTGCATCTTTAGGATATAATCATATCTTTGGTGAAGTGATTGATCTTTTAGCAAAGGGCTCTATTAATGCTGGCCCTGTTATCACGAATAAAATTGGCTTAGATGAAATTATTGAAGAAGGCTTCGATAAATTAATCGAAGACAAGTCTGAATGTAAAATCTTAGTGAGCCCGAAATAGAATGTATGAGTAAACGAAATAGCACTTTTCCCTTATAGGTAAGGGGGAAGTGCTATTTTTATTTTTTGAAACATGTCCAAAGGAAAAGCCAATAGCGACTTGCGAATGCAGCCGCTATTGCTTAGTTACGATTTAATATAAAAGCCACTTACTTATTTCTTTAAACAATCCAATAATGTATATCCTAGAACAATTCCAGTAATGGTTTGTATTATTGGTGTTCCTTCCATCATGATTAACGGTATTTTAATAATTTCTGCTGCAGCAGTATAAGGCAAAATGGCCATTGCTATTACAAACAAGGTTGGAATTGCTATTGCCACAAACTTGATCCAATTAAATTTCCATGGTCTATTCTGCTTTATTTCAATGAACAATTCTGGCAATCTCAGAAGGACTCCTATAACGATTGGAAAGATGATGCCATATAGTACGACAGGCATGAGGTCATAGTTCATACTTGCTGTTTCTTCTAACCAAACTTGAAATTTAATTCCTACATATACAATAAAACCAATACCGACCGTGAATCCGAAATAGTATAAAAACCTTTTAATAAAACCGTCCCCCTTGGATAAGATCGATCTTACTTATATATATGAGAATCAGTACCCTTATGTCTACATTATATTTCAAAGGAATGAATCAAGCATTCTTCATTATCAACTATTTTCTCCTCTTCTTTATAGTCAATATTAAGTTCTAAAAAAGTCTTTTTCCAAAAGTGGACAGCAGGTATATTTTCTGTTAGCTCCACAACAAAATATTTCCCTTTTTTCTGGTTAAACAATTCTTTTAATATTGCCAGGGCAATACCTTTCCTTCTATATTTTTTCAAAATAAAAATGTCGTTGATACTGTAATCATAATCTCTTTTTAAGAAAGGCTTTTCTAAGAGCAATAAAAATCCCACAACCCGCTCATTTTTTTCAAAAGATATGGTGTCATCCCTGTGCTCTCCCATATTAAATCAAAGGAATCAAATTCGAAAAAGCCATCTTCTGATATCTCCAAGCCCTCGGTAAACTCCGAAAGGTCATGTAAATATAGGGAATATAAAGTGAAACTTCATTTGGTGGGGGTTTCCCTACCTCGCCCACCAAATGTTAGTTGAACGAATCGGACCTTTACTGGCAGTTGATCCCCCACTTAGAACGCTTGATTGCTTCCCACATTCTTGAAGTGGGGGTTTTACTGCCAGTTGAGGCGGGATAAATTTTGAAGAATATGTTTTTCATCCTTGGAAATGGACTGAAATGAGATAGTCATGGTTAAGCCTCTTTTACGGTTAGTTAAACCCCTTACTTAGTTAATTCTACAGAGCCGTAGATTGTCCTTCTTCCATTTCTTTAATTGGCATGTGCTGGTACTAATTGGGGAAGGAACATTTTTATTCATTTGATTGGTATACATTACTGGAAAATAACGGTACACTTTATTTAACTCATTATTCTAATAATTAATTAGATTGGAAGACAGGTAAAAAAGTCAATGGATAGAAGGAGGTCGAGACGATGAAAGTGGCACTACTTTTCTTACTGGGTATATTAACCGGGTTTCTATTATCGAGTTTGTTTAACTCGTTAGGGTTACCGAACTTTAGTGATTTGTTTGAAGTTATTTTCGGTGAGCCAAACACAGTATCCATCCTTATTGTAAGTGTGCTCCTTATTCTACTTTTCTCTCTAACGGTTCGAGGATTAATAAAGCAGGTAAAGGAAGAAAAATGACGGAGAAGTAGCTTTAAAGAGGTTTTCTTTATATCAATTAACGGGCGCTATTCCTGAACGAGGATTAGCGCCCGTTATTTAGGGCAGAGCAGTTATAAAATTTTCAGGAGCGAAAAGTTGAACAAAACATCGAGATCGAACAATAAATTTACTGTCAAACTAAGACGGAAAGCTATTGCAATCAACTTATTTATTGTTTAGAGGAGTGTTGATATTGAAAGTTTGCGATAATGAAAGCGGAAATGCAAAATTCAGCAGATTTAACAGACAAATGGTTGGGGAGGACAATGGTCGCCTAACAATTAATTATTAGGATAGCAGTAAAAATTGAATTGAAAGGATTTCTCATGTAAACGCCCTTGGACCGATTTACCTCGTCTTATTTGTATAGTTTTACTGCTACCTCCAGAAAATTCACATATTTTGTAATAAACCTCTTAGGCTTTAAAATCTTAACCTTATTACCGAATCCAGCTAAAAATTGATAGGCATATTGATTATCGGGCAATTCAATCGTTGCAAGGTAACTTCTTGCAGAATCTTTTTTAACAGCATTTTTTCCGTATCTTTCGATAAATTGATCTCTTACAGCAACATCTATCGATAGCTGAACATGAACCAAACGTATTTGTTCATCGTATTGTTTTTCATCTTTAATTTTCTGAACAGTCCTTGGCACAAAAAAACCGTCTTTTTGGATATTTAGTATCCTCGTCAACTTAAATGTTCGATAGTCTTGTCGTTCTAAACTAAAACCGAAAAGATACCAACGCATCTCCCTAAGATGTACCTTATAGGGTTCTACTACTCTGTATGTTTTGTTTCCTTTTTGATCCACATATTCCATTTTTAATAACCAATTGTTATCAATTGCTTGCCTGATAAATAAGATATCTTCGTTGATTTGGCTTCTTCCCGACCAATTATAGAAATTTAAATCAAGTGTTGGAGAAATATCTGCGTTGGTCATTCCTTTGATTTTTTGAATAGTCGTTTGAATCTCTTGATTCGTAATCAGTCCCTCAAAGCCACCTAAAGCTACGAGTATATTTTCAATATCCTTGTGATTTAGTAATCGTTTATCGAATTTATACTCTTCCATTAGGGCATAACCCCCTTCAGCACCAAATTCTGCATAAATAGGGATGTTTGCGTAACTTAATGTTTCCATATCACGTTGAATCGTTCGTTTTGTTACATGAAAAAGCCGGCTGAATTCTGACGCTGATACAACTTCTTTTTGTAACAAAATCATCACTATAGAGATAAGTCGCTCAATTTTTTTCATAGTTTCCTCCAATATACGACATACATATGTCGCCTATTTCCCATTATACTTCAAATATAAAAAGGAGGAATAGAATATGAAAGCAATAACTTATCTACAATTTGATGGAAGAGCAGAAGAAGCGTTGTCCTTTTATGAAAAGGCATTACCAGCAACTAGCGTGAAAATGGTTAGATTTGGTGCTTTTGGTCAAGATCCAACTCCGCCATTAACTGAAGAGGAACAAAACATGATTATGGAATCACGTATTGAGTTTTTAGGCAATATTTTAATGATCTCTGATGTTCCACCTTTTATGCAAGGTGCCACAGGTGAAATCACAAAAGGGAATACTGTCTTAATCAGTATTATTGATGCTGATTCAGAAATGAATAAACAAATTTTCGAAAGGCTTTTAGAGGGCGGAACTGTGCTCGTCCCGATATCTTCTACACCATGGTCAGCAAGTTTTGGAATGGTAGTCGATAAATTCGGGATAATGTGGAAGTTTAATAGTGAAGCAAGTAAATTTCTAGATGGTTTTGTAGATTAATCTAGTATTATTAGGGGTCTCTCCAACACTTTGACGGAGCATCAACAATAAAGTATTTCCATATCAAGGCTCTGGGATTCCTACATTATTAAGGGATTTCAGGGCCTGTTAAATTTGCTGATATTCTACAAGGACTAACTTAAAGAAAGGGAATGAATGTTTGAAATAAATAACGTTTGTAGTACCACAATCGGTCGTAATTGCGGTATATCAATTAGATCTTGGGGAAAAACAATTAATCATGAAAGAATGGAAGATCTAATTATATTATAGATTTCACCATAAGATCGTGTTAATGTTAATTCCCCCAAAACCCCTGCAACTACACCTTTCGCGTATCTTCTTGTCTGAAATGTTACAGATTAACAATTGTTAACAAAAAACCTCACTAATTCTCTTGCTTATTGATTCATAACAAAATAACATGTACGGTAAGTGATCTAAAATGGAACGAGTAGCGTTAGCTAAATAGGAATATTTATCTCACCTAAGTTCATTCCTTCATGAAACTAGAAAAGTATAGGAGCAAAATTATGGATCCCATAAAAAATGAAATGTCCAATCAAGTCTCTGAAGATAAAACAAAAAAGAAACAGAAAGCTTTATTCTATAAAACGGTATGGAGATGGCACTTCTATGCGGGTATTATTATCGCACCATTCCTACTGATTCTTGCCGTGACGGGAAGTATCTATTTATTTAAACCACAGATTGAAAACATAATTTACGCTGGTTATTATGATGTCACACCACAGGATGAGAGACTTGCAGATTCTGAGATCTTAGAAGAAGCGAAAGAAACTCATCCAGGTGCGGTGGTCACTAGTTTTCGGCCAGGTGAGGATGATGCACGCTCAAGTGAGGTAGGGTTGTCGTCTGAAGGAGAAACACTGACTGTTTTTGTGAATCCTTATACAGGTGAGCCACTTGGTGAGCTAAATGATGAAGACCGCATCATGGATAAAATAGAGGAGTTCCATGGAGAATTAATGGTAGGAACGTTGGGTGATCGAATCGTAGAACTTGCTGCCTCATGGGGTGTAGTCCTCATTGTGACCGGAATTTTTCTTTGGCTTCCTAGAAAAAGAAAGACTTTGGGAGGCGTTGTCTATCCCCGTTTTCATAAAGGAAAAATGACGTTACGACGAGACTTGCATGCCGTTCCAGCGTTCTGGATAGCGGCAGGGATGTTCTTTCTAATCATGACAGGTCTGCCGTGGTCTGGCTTCTGGGGGACTAACTTCCAAACAATCGCAACAAATGCAGGAGTTGGTTATCCACCGTCCGTCTGGGTGGGCGATGCGCCTAGTTCTGGTGTGCAAACAAAGGAAATAGCAGATGTGCCATGGGCTGCGGAAACATTAGATGTACCGCAATCTGATTTACAGGGATTGGTACCTGCTTCGATTGATGATATTACGTCAACTGCCAAGCGAGAGGGTGTCCACCCAAGCTATGCGGTTATTTTTCCAAATGACGAAGAAGGAGTTTTCACGCTATCTGCTTTTCCACCTAAAGCACGAGATGAAATTACCATGCACCTTGATCAGTATTCAGGTGCCATTCTTGCAGATTATCGATATGACAATTATGAACCAATTGGAAAGCTGGTTGCGTTGGGCATCACGTTGCATAAAGGAACAGAGTTTGGCATCGTTAACCAACTTGTGAGTCTGGCAATTTGTCTTGGCATCATTTTTATCGTACTAAGCGGATTTTATTTATGGTGGAAAAGAAAACCAGAGAACGGAATCGGAGCGCCAAAGTCTGGTGGACTTTTTAATATGAAACTCTTTTTGGCCGTATTAATCTGGCTAGGAATCCTGTTCCCATTAGTAGGCTTGTCCATTATTTGTATTTTACTTATCGATCTCTTATTAATTAAACGAATACCTGCATTGCGACGGTTTTTCAATGCCTAATGATAGAAGGAGGCTTACACGATGAAAAAAGCTATAACCAGTTTGGTTCTAATTGTGCTCATTCTTGTGCTTGGTGCTTGTTCATTGAATACAGGTGTGGCAGGTCTTTATAAGGAAGAAACTCCTTTGCATGCTGATATTCAAATCCCGAAATCTTTTAAAGATAACGCGGAAGAGGTAATTTCTATTACACTGAAACAGAACGGGGAAAGCGTAGAGAACCCAGACTTTCTGCATGCGGAAATATGGAAGCAGGATGGATCCTTATCTTTTCCAATGGAAGAGGTAGAGCAGAAAGGAGATGGAGCCTTTTATGTGAAAAAGGACTTTGACGAGGACGGACTCTATTTTATAAAACTCCATGCTAGTTCTAATGGTTCGATCATCACACCTAAAAAGCAATTTATCGTAGGAGAGCTTTCAGATGAAGAACTAGAAATTTTGCAAGAGGGAGCCCAAGAGGAAGAAGTCGATCATGAGCATCATCACTAATCTAGGAGAGAGCGTATGGAGCATCGGCCATGAGCGAGAGAGTATCGCTCGAGAGTAAGGGGAGCATCGGCCTTGAGCGAAAGAATATCGCCCGAGAACGAGAGAACATCGCCCTGCAGCGAAAGAACATCACCCCTGAGTACCCCACCATCAGCCAATCTAAGTCTCCCGTATTATATAGTATTTTTTTGGAAATTGGTGTTGTTTTCTGTCTAGTTTTGTAGGTATAATAGAGTAGTGTTTATACAAATTATCGTTAAAAAATAACTACTATAAAGATTGAGTTAGAGAAGGGGCACAAATATGAGAAGGTCTGAGCGCAAGAAGCCAAGGAGATTATGGCTGAAGATACCAATAATAGTAGTACTATTGCTTTTGGTTGGAGTTGGGGTTTATGCATTTACCTTATACAACAATGCAAAAGATACAGTGAATGAAAAGATGAATGAGCCAATAGAGTCAATTGATACAGCAGTTACGAAGAAAAAGGTTAAGGATTTAGAGCCTTTAAATATTTTACTTATGGGTGTAGATGCAAGGGGAGCAGATAAAGGGCGTTCTGATGCTCTTATGGTTTTGTCACTTGATCCTGATTCAGATCGGATGCAATTGATCAGTATTCCACGTGATACAAGGGCAACGATTGTCGGCAAAGGTACAGAAGACAAGATCAACCATGCTTACGCATTTGGTGGACCGGACATGTCCGTAGCAACAGTAGAAAACTTCCTTGATATTGAGCTGGATTATTATGTCCGTATGAACATGGAGGGACTATCTGAGCTAGTCGATGAGCTAGGAACTATTACAGTGAACAATGAAATTGCTTGGAATGATGGGAAATATGACTTTACAGAAGGTCCTGTCGAGATGGATGGCGATAAGACGATGGCATTTGTCCGGATGAGAAAACAGGATAGCTCTGGAGACTTTGGACGTACTAAGCGACAGCGTCAGGTAATTCAAGGAATTGTAGATAGAGGGGCCTCGGTAGGCTCTGTGAATAAAATTGGTGGCGTGATTGATGTGCTTGGGAACAACATGGCGACAAACCTAGACTTTGAAGACATGAAAAATCTGTTCTCTAACTACAGAGGCGTCCGTAAAAATGTAGATAACTACATGGTACAAGGTAGCGGCACAACCATTGACGGTATTTACTATTACTTAGTGCCAGACGAAGAAATACAGAAAGTTCATTCCATGATTGCAGATATCAAATCATAAAGGTGAAAAAACAGCACGTTCCTTCTCAGGAGCGTGCTGTTTTTTAAAAATTTATCTGCCAATACAAGTACACAAAAAAAGCTCGGGCAACACGTCCCAAGCTTTTTACCATGAAACAATTTTACATTTCTTTAGACTTTAATATGAAATAATTCAATGGTCCAGCTAAAATCAATCCCGCAGCAGCTATACCTAAGAAAATTGCAGAGTATGATAGCAGTTCAATGTCCTTGACCAAAATATAATCTGTAATAATACGAAGCATGGTAACAAGGCTTGGAAATGCGAGCGTCCAAAATAACATGATTTTTAAAACTTTTGGCATGCTTTCTCCTCCCGTTACAACTATAAATTTATTAAACAATCCTGCTACATTATTCTAAGGATGACAATATTCATTGTCCTTAATGCTTCGGCCCTTTTTATATTTTACGTGCCAATCCCTGTTTCCAATTGGTATACCATTTTTCCATCGTATGAGGGATGGGGCTACCAATCTCCACAAGCGCTTCTTTGAAAAGCGTATATTGTCTTTCTGCTAATTTGTTTTTTCCCGTAAGTGCATAAAGCTTTATTAATTGGTAGTTGGCAATTTCGTCATCCGGATGCCTGCTGCAAAGCTGACGATACCAGTCTTCAGCTTTCGAGGTATCCCCTTGGTCATGATAATATGCGGCAAGCAGTTGGGCTGCTTCTATCCATTCCTGCTCCAGTCGAACGCGTTCGGCTTCTGCCCACAGATAACCATAATCCTCTAAATAGCCCCCTTGATACAAGGCCATACTCTTTTCAGCTTGGGAAATGGTCTCTTCGTCTATTGCGGAGAGGCTATTTAACCTGCGCTCCCACTCATATAAATCAATCAACGTATTGGCTAGGATAAGCATGTATCCACCCTGCACACTTTTCAGAGTGAGATATGATTTGAAATTTGATAGTGTCTTTCTTATATGATAAATCGTCGTGTAAAGCTGAGAAAATGCCTTCTCTTGATCAATTTCTGCCCACAATAATTCGGTTAACTCATCCTTGCTTACCGTTCTTCCTCGGTTGTGAAGCAAATATAGAAATAGTTCTCTTGCCCGTAATGTGCGCCATGTAATCATTTCGGCTTCCTTGTTTGTCAGGTTGAAAACTAATTCTTTGCTTACATTGATGTAAAGTGATGTTGGTTCTTCCGCGATCTTCCGTTGTTTCCCCTTTACTTTTGCTTCTGCGCGTTCAATGGTTGTCTTTAAGCGATCAATTTGCACAGGCTTTAAAAGATAGTCCAATGCGTGGACTTCAAAGGCCTGCACAGCATATTGGTTAAACGCAGTTACGAAAATAATTTCTAGGCTGGGATTCATTTCTAAAAGTTGTTCCGCTAACTGAAAGCCATTTCGCTCAGGCATTTCAATATCCATAAACACAATGTCTGCTTCTTTTATGAAAGAGGTATGACTGGAGGGATCGAAAAAGGTGAGTGTCTCTATGATATGTATGTTACTTCCCCTTTGAAGCTGCCGCTTAAGAAATCCTAATGCAAGTGGTTCATCATCGACTAGAACTGCTTTCATCATGACTTTCTCCCTGCCTTCTGTTCAAACATTTTCCAGTACTAACTTCTACCTCTAGCATAGACAATTTTCCTTTATTGGTAAAGGGGTTACAGGTTATTTCTGGTAATTATTTCACCCTTTTAGACATAACCTTAAATTTGGGCATCCAACTTGATGTAAAGAAAAAGTATAGGTGACGTCTCTATAATCAGGAATTGGATTCCCTTGCTTTTTAACGGGAGAAAACCTAAACGAAGGAGCGTGGAGTTTTGAATAAGAGGTTAAGCATATTGTTTGTGTTCATGCTGCTATTTCAAACCATTGTTAGCAGCTTTGCACAGCCAATTTCAGCCCTTGCAGAAGGCAATGAAACCAGTGTTTTTCAAGCGGTGACATTGTTGGATGTTGAAGGGAAAGCCCTTGAATTAGCTGATGCTAAGGACGGGGAAGAAGTAACAGTACAAGTCGACTGGTCGCTGGCAGATGTAGAGCCTAATGCGAGTGGTGAAGAAACACATACGTTATCTGATGTGTTGCAGATCCAAGAGGAACAACAAGGCGTGCTGACATATGAGGATGCACAATGGGGAACATACCTGGCTCACACAGATGGAAATGTCACCATCACTTATCCGGAAACAGAGCAGGAAGTACGGAATAGTGAGGGAACATTTGTCATTAAGGCGTTAGTTAAAAAGGAAGAAACCGAAACTGAAGAAGAAAGTGCAACTTCAGAAGAGAGCACAGATGCAGTTGAGGAAGAAGAAGCAGTAGAACCAGAGGAAGCGGAAAGTAAGGATACTGATGAAGAAAAGTCAACAGAAGAAGTAGCTGACGAGAAAGAGCAGCAGGATGAGGAGCGTTCAAAGGTTGAGGTTGAGAAGGCAGAAGTTACCAGCTTTGTGACTTCTGAAATTACAGAAAACCTTATCACAGATGTAACCTTGTCACAACGATTTGAAGATAGTGATCCAATAGAATTGGTGCCTGGTGAGGAAATAAGGGTGGATAATCCTTATGATGCATTCCAGGTTGCAATAGATTACAAGTTTGCACTACCAGATGGACATCACTACGGAGCAGGGGCCACGTACAAGATTAAAGTGCCTGATGTATTCAGTGTACAACCAAACACAGAACCTACTACCCTTCAGACGGCTACTGGTGTGCAATTTGGAGAGTTTATCGTAAATGGAAACAATGAGATTGTCATCACTTTCAATGAAAATATTGAAGAGAATTCTAATATCGCTGGCTATATTAATTTATGGTCCGCATTTGATGCACATTATGCAGGTGCTGCAGAAGGGGAAGAAATTACCTTTCCGATAGCGGGAGAAAATGCTATTACCTATCCGATTAAGTTCGAGCCAAGAGGGACGGCAATTGATAAACGCGGTGTGCCAGAAAAGTCCTATAATACAAACAAAATCACATGGACAGTAGACTTCAATAAAAACTTGCAATCTATTGAAAATGCTGTGCTGGCTGATGAAACTACGGGAGAGCATACCCTTATAGATGGCTCGATGAAAGTATATCAGCTGCACATGAATGCAAATGGGTCCATTGATGAGAGCAGAACCGAAGAGATTAGTAATCATGGTTTCGGCTCAGACTTCCCATTACAGCTTGGCAATATTGACAGTGCCTATAGGGTTGTCTATGAAACAGAAATCACCGATGACGAAGGTACTTCCTATAAAAACAAGGCAACGTTAGATGGAGATAATACAGAGCCTGTTTCAGCAGAAGCTTCTGTTGCTGTAAAACGTGGAAAACCACTCGAAAAGAGGTCGTCTGGTTATGATTCAGCAACTCAGACTATCACTTGGGAAGTGAAATACAATTATGACGAGAAGGAAATCTCTCGAAATGATGCTTTACTTAGGGATGTCCTAGAGGGAAATCATGAGTTAATCTCTGATAGTTTTGAAGTGAAAGAGATTGCGATTAACCCAGATACTGGGGCGGAAGCTGGTAGTAAAGATATCAGTGATTATACAGTAAATGAAACGGAAAAAGGATTCACGTTGCAATTTAATCAGACAATTGATAAAGCTTACAAAATCATTTATAAAACAAAAGCACCTGACAGGGTATTGGACAATGAATCCGTTTCAAATACCATAACGGATGGTTCGGGAAATGAAAAAGGCGGAACAAGAGGTTTAGTTCAACAAGTCTTGCATAAATCCAATGATAATAATGCCAAATATGATGAAAAGACAACGGGATGGACGGTTCGTATTAACCGTGATGAACACACCATGCAGGATGTAAACTTCTCTGATACATTACCGAATGGATTTACGCCACAAGATATTGTTGTGACACATGGTGGAAGTCAATTAGGTGAAGAGGGATACACGTTAAATTTTGTTACGGAAAGTAACCTTTTAACAATAGATTTTCATAACACTATTACAAAAGAAATCCTTATCACCTATACAACCGACATTGATTTTGATGAAGTAGATCATGGAACAAAAACATTCAAGAACAAAGCGAAAATGGATTGGATTCCTGAAGATGGGTCTGAATCTGATCGAATTACGAAGGAAACCTCAGCCACATTTACACCAGACGGCTACACAGTTGCAAACGGCTTTAAGCACGGCTCGTACAATATCGAGTCAAAAGTCATCGATTGGAAGATCGGGGTTAATTATAACAAGGCAACACTAAAAGATGTCGTTGTCGAAGATATCATCCAAGGTGAGCAGAATTTTGACCTGAATTCTGTGAAGGTTTATAAAATGAAACTTACAGGTGGCGCCAACGGATATGAAAAAGGCGAAGAAGTTATATTAGGTGACAGTGCGATTGAGTCTTTCACGACGGATGATGGTAAGCAAGGTTTCCGCGTGCATCTAGGAAACATTGACAGCCCATACTTGATCACCTTTGAAACAGATTTAAACGATCAACTTATCGAGAAGTCCTATGATAACACAGCTACTGTAACAAGTAGCAACAGGGATGCCTTTGATTTATCTGCTAGTGTTTCTCCTACCCATGGAGGAGAATACACGAACAAAACGGCAAATCAAAACGCAGAAAACCCACGTGTTGTGAACTGGCGACTTAATATCAATTACACACAATCAACGGTCTCGAATGGAAAAGTGACAGATACGCCAAGTGCCAATCAGAGCTTTTTAAAAGACTCATTCCATTTATACGAAACGATTGCTTCACCAAATGAAATTAAAAAGGGAGAAGCACTTGAAGAAGGAGAAGATTATACCCTGACATTCGAGGAAAACGATGAGGGAGTCGAAACCTTTACCTTAACCTTTATAGAGGAAATAGACCGCGCCTATGTAATGGAATACGATACGTACATTTTGCATAAAGGCGATGGAAACATTAAAAACAATGCAACATTTGAAGGAGAAGGAACGGAAGGTCTTGATACAGGCGATCAGGTTAACAAGCCAATTCGATTAGATGGAATCGGTGGCGGTATTGACGGAGAAGTGGGTAGCCTGGAAGTATTGAAAGTAGACGCTGCCGATAATACACCATTGGCAGGAGCGGAATTCACCTTATATGACAAAACAGGTGAAAATGCAATTCGTACCTATATAACAGGGGAAGATGGTAAAGTTACCTTTAAAAACCTTCTGTATGGCGATTATATCCTGAAAGAAACGGGAGCCCCAGAAGGGTATGTGACAGGAATACAGGATACAAAAACAGTTACGGTTGATGCTGAAGTCAGTACCGAAACCATATCGAACAAGAAGATCACTCGCCATGTCCAATTAACAAAAGAGGATGCTGAAACAGGCGACGCGTTAGCTGGAGTAACATTTAAACTTGTTGATGAAGCTGGCGAAACCGTAAAGGCTGATTTAGTAACAAACGAGGAAGGCATCATCACGGTAAAAGACCTTGCACCAGGTAAGTATGCTTTTATCGAAACAGGAGCGCTCTTCGGTTACGAGCAAGACGACACACCAATTGAATTTACCATTGGTGAAAAACAAACTGAATTGAAGAAAGTGAAGGCAAAAAATGATATCATGCTTGGATCTGTAACCCTACAAAAAGTAGATGCAGATAACAACAATGCTCCACTTCAGGGCGCAGTATTCGAACTACAGAATGATTCAGGGGAAGCTGTTTCAGTAGATGGAAAAGAAACTTTCACAACAAATGAAAATGGCGAAATTTCCATTAGAGATCTAAGACCAGGCACCTATTATTTTGTAGAGAAAGAAGCACCAGAGCATTACGTACTGAATGCGGATCCAATCAAAGTAGTGGTTGAGAGAGGTCAAACGGAAACAGCTATCGTTCAGGCTGAGAACGCACTTATCACTGGATCTGTTGCCCTTACGAAAAAAGGGGAAGACGGAAAGCTTCTTGATGGCGTTATCTTCGAATTACAGACACAGGAAGGCGAAACAGTTAAATCAGAACTACAAACAGGTGAAACTGGAAAACTTGTGGTGGAAGATCTTAAACCAGGTCTTTATCAATTTGTCGAAACAGCAAGTATCCCAGGATATGAGCTTAATACAAATGTTGAAAAGTTTGAAATTGTAAAGAGCCAACAAGAAACAGTTGAAGTTGAATTTACGAATGACCTGACACCAGGGACTGTCCTGCTTACAAAAGAGGGAGAAGAAGGAGAAGCCCTTGAAGGAGCTGAGTTTGTACTCCGAAATGGAGCAAATGACGTTATTCACGAAGGGTTAACTACAAATAAAAACGGCCAAATTGAAGTAACAAATTTGAAGCCAGGTTTTTACACTTTTATTGAAACAAAGGCGCCGTTTGGTCATGAGCTTGACTGGAGTCCAGTTGTGTTTGAGATTGAATTTAATCAACAAACACAGGAAACAGTAACGAAGGTAAATGAGCGTACTACAAGTGCTGTGGAGCTTACGAAAAAAAGCGAAGATGGCAAGTTGCTTGAGGGCGTTGTGTTTGAACTACAAGACGAAGCTGGAAATACACTCCAAGAAGATTTGGTGACGAATGTTGATGGAACACTACAGGTTGATCATTTGAAACCAGGTAACTATCAATTTGTCGAAACCGCGTCCATTCCGGGCTATGATCTTGACCCTACGCCACATACGTTTACCATTGAGTTAGGACCAAAGACAACAGTGGAAGTAGAAGCTGTTAATGAGCTGACGACAGGATCTGTTGTTTTAAGTAAAGTAGGGGAAGAGAAGGAAGCTCTTCGTGGTGTGGTATTTGAATTACAGGACGCAGAAGGAAGCACATTACAATCTGACCTTACTACAAATGAAGCAGGGGAAATCGAAGTTCTTGATTTGAAGCCAGGTAGCTATCAGTTTGTTGAAACAAAAGCACCGTTTGGCCATGATCTTGACGAAACACCTATAGCGTTTGAGATTGTGTTTGACCAACAGGAGCAGCTTGAACTTGAAATGGAAAATATCCGTACAACAAGCTCTGTTGAGTTAACAAAAGTGGATAATGAAACGAAGGAAGTACTGGAAGGCGCCGTCTTTGATGTAAGACAAGGGGACGACGTAATCGTAGAAGGCGTGACATCAGATAAAGATGGAAAAATCTTTGTCGATGAGTTGAAACCAGGAAATTATCAGTTTGTGGAAACAGCGTCACCAGAAGGGTACCACTTATCCGATGAGCCGATCCCTTTCACGATTGAACTTGGGCAAGCCGAAACTTTAAAGCTAACTACAGATAATGCGATTATCAAAGGAAGCTTCCACTTAACAAAAGTGGATTTCGATCAGCAAGACATGCCGTTGGAAGGCGTGCAATTTGAACTGCAAAATGAAGCAGGAGAGACATTGCAGGAAGAACTCAAAACGAACAAAGCAGGAGAACTGCAGCTTCATCTGCGACCAGGTAACTATGTATTAGTAGAAACAAAGCCTTTGTTCGGCTATGAGGATCATGAGCCAATTGCCTTTACGATCGACAAAGGACAGCTAGAAGCAAAGCAAGTGACGATCACGAACATGTTAAGTCGTGGTAGTGTGGAATTAACGAAGCAAAATGATATAGGTGAATTTCTGCAAGGAGCTATTTTTGAACTGCAGGATGCAGAAGGAAACACATTGCAAACAGATCTTGGTAGCGACGAAAATGGAAAGATTTTTGTTGGAGATTTAAAGCCAGGAAGTTATCAATTTGTAGAAACCGAAGCGCCAACTGGTTATGTTCTAGATAAGACACCGACTCGTTTTGAAATAGAAATTGGGCAGGATGAACCTGTCCAGGTTACAGCGACGAATAAAAAAGTTCCAGCATCCCCTTCAGATAAAAATGAAGATAAAGATCCCGGGAATCCAACAACAGGTACTTCTGATAAAAAAGCTGACAACAAGACTGGCGAAACTTTACCAAAAACCGCAACAGACATGTATCACTTCATGCTGATCGGTTTAGGTCTACTACTTGCAGGGGGAGCAATTTACCTCATCGCAAGAAGAAAACGTGAAGTAGAATAATAGATAGAAGATACCCCATCTACCAAAAGTGTGGATGGGGTATCTTTAATGGGAAGGTGAAAGTTTTTTTGGTACACAAAAACTAACGTGTGTTCCTTTACCGACTTCACTCGTGATGGTGAGACCTTCACCAAACAGCTGGATTAGTCTACGGTGTGTGTTCGAAACACCGACTCCACCACCTGGTTTTTTCTCAAATTGAAGAATTTCTTCTATTTTCTCTTGTTCCATCCCCATACCATCATCTGTAACAAGAACTTTGTAAAAGTCTCCATCCTCCGTAATATGGAGGCCAACGGTCCCGCCTCTGCTTCGTTTCAAGATGCCGTGTCTCAATGCATTTTCGGTAAGCGGTTGAATGGTAAAAGGTGGAAGGTACATTTCCTTGTACTGTATATTATAGTCCACTGAAATCCGTTCACCAAAACGTTCTTTTTCAATGTATAAATAGGATTGAACTAATTCGAGTTCATCAGCAAGTGGAACAACTCTGTTAACATGTTGGTCTTTAAAGCTCCCCCTTAAATAGCTACCAAACTCCTCAAGTAACCGTGTAGCTCTGGCAGAATCGATTTCTTGTAAAGACACAATAGTATTTAAAGTGTTAAACAAGAAATGTGGCTGTATTTGCGATTGTAGCCATGCTGCTTCTATACGTAATTGTTCTGCCACGGATAGTTTTAATGCTATCAGGGCATGTAAACGGGCTCTTAATTCAGTTGCATCCACAGGCTTTGTCACATAATCATTTGCTCCAATCGAAAGCCCGATTCGTAAGTCTTCAGGCTGATGTCTGGCGGTTAGCAAAAGAATAGGAAGCTCGGTGAGTGTATGCTTTTTCCTGACTTCCTCCGTTAGTTCATAGCCTGACATGCTTGGCATCATGACATCTGCTATTAATAGATCAATGTGTTGCTGTTCTATGATCTCTAATGCTTTCTTCGCCTCTAAAACTTTTACAACAGAATAATCTGTTTCTAAAATATTCTCTAATACTTTTAAATTTATTGGGTTATCGTCCACTAATAGGATAGTAGGAACATGCTCTCCTTGTAGACGAATCTGTTCTTTCTGGAATGTTTCTTGAACATTCTCTAATACAGATGATGATTCCGC
Source organism: Oceanobacillus sp. GQ8 (assembly GCF_059758495.1). Lineage (NCBI taxonomy): Bacteria > Bacillati > Bacillota > Bacilli > Caryophanales > Bacillaceae > Oceanobacillus > Oceanobacillus sp. GQ8. Next base: position 228,567 of record NZ_JCAXEV010000003.1, read on the forward strand.
GTGGAAGGGCATATTTTCTTCCTTTTCCGTTGCAAGTGGGATACTAAACGTAATAGTCGTGCCAATACCCACTGTGGACTCAATTGTTATTTCCCCGCCATGTAACTCAACTAACTCTTTGCAAATGGAAAGGCCAAGGCCGATGCCGCCATCACTAGAATTTGGATCGGTTTCCACCTGTTCATAAGGTTTGAATAAGCGATCTTGATCTTCCGGCTTAATTCCTTTTCCCGTATCTTCAATCGAAATAAGAGCTAATCCATTTTCTTGTCTAGCGCTAATTATAATAAAGCCTTCTGTCGTATGCCGAGCAGCATTATAAACTAGATTAAAAACAATCTGTGTCATCCTGTTTTCGTCTGCAGAAATAGGGGGAAAAGTATTTGTTACATTTAAATGAAAAGACACATTTTGCTCGTTAGTCATAAATCGAACCATATCGAGAACTCCTGTAGCAACGGAACGTATGTGGATTGCTTTTTTTTCTAAACGAATCCGCCCATCTTTTAATTGCGAAATGGCGAGAAGGTCATTTAGGGTATGCTTCATCTGTCTGCCGATTTGGAGAAGCAAGTTTACATTTTGACGTGATTTCCTCCCGAGATCTTGTTCTAATAAGGATTGGCCGATATTCAGTATACCGTGCAGTGGGTTACGTAACTCATGAGATGTTCGTGCCAGAAAATCGTCCTTCTGTTTATCAGCTTCCTGCAGCTTTACAGCCTGTAGGGAATATTGATTGGAAATATAGATTTGTTTTTTTAAGAGCATAAAGGCTAAGACAATAATGGTCACGACTGTATCAAACGGATAATAAGGAGCTTCTAATCCGGCTAATTTTATGCCACTACCCCAAAGCATGTTTGACGCATAACCAGTTAATGCTAGCAACACAAGCAACCCATCCTTGTAACCATTCCGAATTGTTCCAACCGTGTCATAAAATAAAAGCGGTACTGTTACAATAAAGAAACCTAAAACAAAAATAGCAAAGAAATAAAAATAATCTAAGGGCAGGAGGAGATTTACGAATACTAAGCTTGCATAGTAATAACCCATATAGCCATATGCCTTTCGAGTTGACTTTAGAATATGCTGAATAAACTTCCCAATCAGGAAAAGGGTTGTTATATAGAAAAAGATAATGAGTTTGTATGAGGTGTCTGCCTCGAATGGTAGTTTAATAGGGATTTCTTGATCGAATAATAAAACTATAGCAGAATGAAGGACAAGCAGTCCGTAAAATAAAAGCTCTTTTTCCAAATTACTTTTCCTTAGAAAGTAGATAAAGAACGCATAACCAGCATGTAAGAAATAAATAAGGGCAATGAGCAACTGTAAAAAGATAGATTGCGTTTCTATTTTATTGATTGCACTGTAAGAACCAATCTCAACGGACTTCGTTAACCCGCCAAATAGTGGTATTTCATAATTTGATAGTTGGACAACGATATGTAGTTCATTCTCTTCTGTGGTGAAGTATCCCGAAAAAGGGCCATACATCCTAGCTGTTGAGGTCGCTTCGTCTGTGGCGATAGGGTCTGACTCCTTAACTAATTTTCCATTTACAAAAACCTTAGCAGCCGTAGAAATTCTTTCAAAACGGATGCCATAGCTAGAAGGTTCTTTATTAGGGAATTTAACTTTTAGCTGATAGGTACCATAACCAAAAGTCTCGTTCTCTTCATCTGAGTTGAGGTGATTACTCCAATTACCTGGTACTTCAATGAAAGAGGAGGGAGCTGAAAGAGAGTTCGGATCTACTAACACGCCCGGCGTAAAACCCCATTCGCCGTTTAGGCGTATGATTGTGTCATTTTCCAAATTTACATTATCTAAAACAACTGTACCTTTTTCTGCAATGTAGTCTTCTGGTGGAGTATAAAATGATTCCCATGCAAGCCGGAACACAGTTAAAACAGACAGAGATATTATAATAAAGAGTAAGATTTTTGGTAGGGAGTAGGTGTTGTTAGTTTGCATTTGATTTCTTCCTCTATAAAAATTTAGCGTCTGTTGAAATTTATTGAAATGGGCTAAAGGTTCCCCCGGTGCAACCGCCCGTAAGACTCCGGCTTAAATTATGAAGTGAAACATTGTGTTTAATAAGGAGTAAACGGACGATAACCCCCGATTCTTTCAACTAACATATTAGTGAGGGAATAATGAAAATCCCCACTGATTGAAGTTTCACTTTATCGTAACATAACTTATAGATTTATCTATAAGTTTGAAGTATTGTTAAGTATAAAACTTAAATTGTGAGATAGTATGTCGATCAAAAAGCGCCTACTGCTCATTAAAGTAGCAGTAGGCGTTTATTCAAATTACTTTAAGTTGTTCTTCTATGGTTAGCTTTATTTTTTGAATGTGGAGATCCTCAATTTGAACGACCTCAAAATAAAGGTTATCTAGTTGGATTACAGTACCTTCTTCTGGTTCAATCTCCTGGTTGAAAACCCAGCCGGAAATTGTGTCAACATCTCCGTTTTTTAATTCAATACCGAAAAAGCTATTAATATAAGAAATGGAAGTCTTTCCATCTATTAAATAAGTACCATCGCTATTTTCAGTAACCTCGTATTCTTCCTCGGCATCAAACTCATCTCGGATGTCTCCAACGATTTCCTCAATAATATCTTCGGCTGTAACAATACCTGAGGTCCCACCATATTCGTCTGTTAAAACAACCATGTGCGTATTTTCCTTTTGCATCTTCACTAATAAATCACGAATTGGTATATTTTCGAATACCTTTATCACTGGATGAACAAAATCCTCCAATGAATCGAGGTTAGACCAATCTGTATTGAATATTTGTTTTATATGCAGGATACCAATGATATGGTCTTTATCATTTTGAACTACTGGAAAACGTGTATAGCGCTCCTGTTTAAGAAAATCTAACGTTGATTCGATTGGATCACCAATATCAATTACCGCTACCTCTACTCTTGGCACCATAATTTCTTTAGCTGTTCGATTATCAAACTCAAAGATGCGATCTACGTATTCATATTCCGTTTTGTTAATTTCACCATTTTCATAGCTTTCGGTTAAAATATGGCGAAGTTCTTCCTCAGAATGGGCTTCCTCGGATTCCTTTACGGATTTAAAACCGAGCATTCGAACAAAAATGTTCGCAGATCCATTCAGTAACCAAATTAACGGATACATGATACGACTATAAAGAATTAAAGGTTTTGATAAAAGAAGCGTAATGGCTTCCGCTCGCTGTATGGCCAATGTTTTAGGCGCTAATTCTCCAAGTACCACATGAAGGAATGTGATAATAAAGAATGCTATAAGAAAGCTAAATACATGCGTTAAGCTATACGGCAATCCCAGACTTTCAAGTATTGGTAAAAGTAATACTTCAAGAGTAGGTTCTCCTAACCATCCAAGTCCTAATGCTGTAATGGTAATACCCAACTGACAAGCTGATAAATAGTAATCCAAATTATTTACCAGCTTTAACGCATTTTTGGCCTTCTTATCACCTGCATTTGCACGGGCCTCCATTTTAGATTTTCTTACTTTTACAATCGCAAATTCGCTTGCAACGAAAAACGCAGTTAAAAGAATTAACAACGCCACCGCAGCAAGCTTCATCGACGTTTCCATAGCATATCCCCTCTATTATTAAATTAAAAAAAGTTTTCAAAAAATAACATACCACAAAGCAACAAAGTTTGGTATCTATTTGTCTCTGCCAGCTTTTTGTGATTTAATCTTCTACCGTTCAGTTAGGTAAATACGATAATAAATAATCTGATTGTAAATATAGTTTATATACTAATATATAGTGTGGAATTCAGTTTTATCCCTCTTTTTTCTCCATATAAAGCTCTCCGTCTGTATAGCTACAAATAAATATATCTTCCACGGTATGCCCTCGTTGTTCAATCTGGCTAAATAGCCAATCTTTATTAACGCGCAGGATGTCTAGCTGCTCCTCCTGTACCACGCCGTCCACAATTATGGGAAGGCTAAATGGGGTGTCATAATCAAAGACAGAAAAGGCACCCGAGGCTTCGATCATTGCGTATTTGACGGTTGAGATATCAGCGATACCCTTGTCGCGAAGCTGGGCATAAAGGTCGTCCACTGTATAGCCATTATCCCTCATGTTTTGCTGATGGCATTTTCCATTTTCAATAATAAGGGAGGGTCTTCCATCAATAACGTCACGAGCTTTTTGGCTTTTAAGTGTGAGCTTGGATACAATATATTGAATAATTACAAGGAGGAAGATTGGTAGAAGCGCTATGAACAGAGATCTCTCCTGGTCTTCGATAACAATTACACCAATGTCGGCAATCATAAGCGTGACCGCGATCTCTAAAATACTTATCTCTCCAACATCCTTTTTCCCTGTCAATTTAAAAAACAACAAAATTGCGATGAATGCAATGGGGGTGCGATAGAGAATGAAAAGATATTCTTCCACAGACCTAACTCCAATCTAAATATACTACTATTTAACTTGCTCCATTTGGGGGGAATTATGCTAAGGGAATATTGGGCAAGGAATAGAACTTGAGTTGGTGAATAGGAGAAATAGTAGGAAAGGAAAAGTATGCTGCTCGTTAAGTCTAGAAGGCAAAATAATCTGTGCAAATTCACTGTACGTAAAAGGAGTTAGGAATCTAATAGGGAAACTGCTCAAAAGTCGAGGGAACACGTGGTAAGGCTGCTATCCTAAACATTTCTTTTTAATATACCAATTCTCTTTAATACAATGTTTTAGTCAAAAAGGTCTAGGGTAAAAAAACTATGAGATAAATTTTAGGAGAGGTGATATTTTTGAGTAAAGTAGCAGTCATTACAGGTGGAGCACAAGGTATTGGAAAAGGGATTGCCGAACGACTGGGGAATGACGGATTTAATATTGTTATTAACGATATGAATATTGACCTTGCCCAGGAAACAGTAGAAGAATTTAAAAAGAATAATATTGATGCTATCGCGGTTGAAGGAAATGTGGCGAAACAAGAGGATCAATTTGATCTAGTTAAAAAAGCAGTTGATAAATTTGGTTCGGTTGATGTATTTATTAACAATGCTGGATTTGACCAAGTAGAGGCGATTGAGGATATAACACCAGATAACCTGGACAAAATCTTTAACGTCAATGTGTTTGGAACAGTTTACGGTACACAAGCAGCAGCGAAGCAGATGAAAGAACAAGAAAATGGCGGTAAAATTATTAATGCCTGCAGTATTGCCGGTAAAACAGCGTTTGAATTACTTGGAGCTTATTCAGCAACAAAATTCGCTGTCCATGGACTGACACAGGCTTCAGCTAAAGAGCTTGCCCAATTTAATATTAAAGTAAATGCTTATTGCCCAGGAATCGTAGGAACAAGCATGTGGGACCGTATTGATAAAGGCATGGTAGAATATAAAGGCTTAAAAGAAGGAGAAGCTTGGCAAGAACAAGTAAATGGCATCCCACTAGAGCGCTCTCAAACTCCAGAGGATGTGGCAAACTTAGTGTCTTATCTTGCTTCATCTGATGCTGATTATATGACAGGACAAGCAATCAACATTGATGGTGGAATTGAAGTACACTAAGGTAAAACTATACAAGCGGATTCAAAGGGAAAGAGATCGAAATAGATTTCTTTCCCTTTTTTCGTTGATGGAACAACTACCATACAAGTGCCAATATTATTTTGAATTTCTTGTGGTTGACTGAAGCGCTTTCAGGTGATATATTAAGTTTGTTAAATCACATATGTAATTTTAAATCACATATGTGATTTAAAGGAGGTATAAGGATGTCAGTAAAGTCAGCAAAAAGGGTATTTGAAATTTTTGAAGTGCTCTCCCAATACCAGGAGGGGCTAACTATAAAAGAAGTGAGTGAAAAACTAGGTTTACCTCAAAGTAGTACATTCAATTTGTTAAAGACATTGAAAGAAGAAGGTTACGTAAGGCAGGATATGGTGAAAAAATACCGCCTAGGTGAAAAGTTAATACCATTAGGAACAAGGGCTATGGAATCCCTAGATATTCATTCAGTGGGGGCCCAACATTTACAAAGATTAAAGGATTCTGTTCAGGAGACCATCTTTATGGCGGTCTTATCAAATGAGGAATTGGTTTACATTGCAAAGATTGATACGGACCGTTCTATTAGGACTAGCGCCCAGCCTGGATATAGGAAGCCGTTATATTGCACCGGTCTGGGAAAAACGTTTCTTGCTTTTCTACCTGAGGAACGTAGGAAAGATATATTGCATAACGTTGAGCTTAAACCGATTACAAATCATACGGTAACAAGTTTAGATGAATTAGAAGAGCAATTAAAGGCATTCAAGAAAAATGGCTACAGTATAGATGATGAAGAAAATGAAGAAGGACTATATTGTTTGGCAGCGCCAATTTATGACAATGAAGGAAAGATCACAGCAGCTATAAGTGTAGCAGGTCCTAAGCAACGAATGCTCACCCAGAAGGAAGAGATAGCTCAAAAGGTAATGAAAACGGCCTTCAACATATCGCGTGGTATTGGCTATATTGGAACATAGATAGAAAGGAGGAGAACAGATGGATGTTATTTCAATTGGAGAAACAATGATATCCCTAACTCCAGACCAAAGAGGGCTTATGAGAAATGCTGCCTCATTTATGCCGAGGGTTGCAGGTGCGGAAACAAATACACTAATTGGGTTAAGTAGATTAGGGCATCGAACAGGCTGGGTTAGCAGATTAGGAGAAGACGAGCTGGGAGCAAAAATTTTAAAGGAAGTTCGTGGAGAGGGAGTGGACACCTCCCTTGTGGAGCTTGATGACAAAAACAGTACTGGTACATTCTTTAAAGAAATTGTGAACGGTTCAGATGCCAGAGTCTATTATTATCGAAAAGACTCTGCAGCAAGTCAAATGACGCCTAGCTTTTTAAACGAAGCATATATAGCGAAAGCAAGCTATCTCTATTTATCTGGCGTAACACCAGCAATTAGTTCTACGTGTCGGGAGACTGTTTTTCATGCAATTGAATTGGCAAAAAGAAATGATGTCAAAGTTGTGTTTGATCCGAATGTTAGGCGAAAGCTTTGGTCAGAAAAAGAGGCAAAAGAGACATTGACTAAGATAATCAGGCAGGCTGATATTGTACTACCTGGGATTAGTGAAGGGGAATTCTTATTTGGTAGTAGAGAGGAAAAGGAAATTGGACAAGCATGTATAGAACTCGGTGCAAAGCTTGCTGTCGTGAAGTTAGGTGAAAAAGGAGCCTATTATACATCTGAACAGGAAGAGGGGCATGTTCCAGCATATTCTGTTTCCGATGTGGTCGACCCAATAGGAGCAGGAGATGCCTTTGCAGCAGGATTATTGTCTGGCTTACTTGATGATATTTCCATCAAAGGGGCAGTCGAAAGGGCTTGCTGGATAGGCGCTGTGGCAACCATGGTCACAGGAGATTATGAGGGGTTACCTGACAGAAAACAGTTAAATCAGCAGACAAACCAAGGAAATAAAGAAGACGTCAGCAGATAGATAAAAGGGAGGAGTAAAAATGAATACGCTTAACTGGATTGAAGATAGGAAATTAATTGCGATTTTACGTGGTTACAATACGGTGGACTCTATTGCCATTGCAAAGGCATTGCATGCTGGAGGAATAACAACATTAGAAGTCACACTAAATAGCCCATCGCCACTTAAGACCATTGAAAAAATTAGTAGTGAATTGGGAGACGAAGTAAAAGTAGGAGCAGGAACGGTGCTGGATGCGGAATCAGCGCGACTAGCTATTTCAGCAGGGGCTCAGTTTATTTTGTCCCCTACCTTTGATAGAGAAACGATTAAATTAACGAAGCGCTATGGGAAGGTGAGCATTCCTGGAGCATTTACGCCAACCGAGATTATGAATGCTTTTGAAGAAGGCGCAGATATCATTAAGGTGTTCCCAGCTTCTACACTAGGACCAAGTTACGTAAAAGACTTACGTGGTCCGCTTCCACAGCTAAAATTATTGCCTACAGGTGGAGTAACAGTAGAAAACGTTGCATCATTTATTAAAAACGGAGCGGTAGGAGTAGGACTTGGAAGTTCTTTAGTATCTTCGGTAGAAAAAGTAACAGATGAATTTTTAAATGAACTTACAAAACGAGCTTCTGCATTTGTACAAGCAGTAAATCAACAATAGGGGAGGAAGAACAATGAAAATTACAGGTTATAAATTATATCAAGTGCCGCCAAGATGGTTATTTCTAAAAATCGAGACAGATGAAGGAATTGTGGGTTGGGGAGAGCCCGTCATCGAAGGAAGAGCTGCTACAGTAAAAGCAGCTGTTGAAGAATTAATGGAGAACCTCATCGGAAAAGATCCACAGCGAATTGAAGATCACTGGAATATGATGTACCGATCTGGATTCTATCGGGGTGGCCCTATTTTGATGAGTGCCATTTCAGGTATTGATCAAGCACTCTGGGATATTAAAGGAAAATACTACAATGCTCCTGTTCATCAATTACTTGGAGGAGCATGCCGTGACACGATTAAGGTCTATTCCTGGATTGGGGGAGATCGTCCTGCAGATGTTGGAAATGCTGCAAAAGAAGTAGTGGACCGGGGTTTTCAAGCAATAAAAATGAATGGAACAGAGGAATTGCAATACGTAGATTCCCATCAAAAAATTGATCAGGTTATAGAACGAATTACAGCTGTTCGAGACGCAGTCGGACCATATGTCGGAATAGGAATTGATTTCCATGGAAGGGTACATAAGCCAATGGCCAAAACATTAGCAAAACAGCTGGAAGAATTCCGTCCTATGTTCATCGAGGAACCTGTTCTTCCGGAAAATAATGAAGCACTTCGAGACATTGCGAATCATGTTACGACACCAATTGCTACGGGAGAGCGGATGTTTTCCAGATGGCAATTCAAATCACTGTTAACAGATGGATATGCGGATATTATTCAGCCAGACCTATCCCATGCTGGAGGAATTACCGAATGTAAAAAAATTATATCCATGGCAGAAGCTTTCGATGTAGCTGTTGCCCCTCACTGTCCACTTGGGCCAATTGCATTGGCAGCATGCTTACAGGTTGACGCAACATCACATAATGCCTTTATTCAGGAACAAAGTTTGGGCATCCATTACAATGTCGGCAGTGATCTGTTGGATTATATAACGGATGAAAGCGTCTTCACATACGAAGATGGTTATGCCAAGATTCCAGACGGACCTGGATTAGGTATTGAGGTAAATGAAGAGCACGTTAAAGAAATGGAGAAGAAAGCAACGCACTGGAGAAACCCAATTTGGAGGCATCAGGACGGTTCGATTGCGGAGTGGTAGTAAGGCCTTGGTGAAAGCGTTAAACAATAAGGGGGAGAGAGAATGTCTAATACGACAATGTTAATCTTAGTTACAATTCTTGGGATATCGTTGTTACTTTTCTTAGTAATGAAATCGAAATTGCAAGCGTTTGTAGCCTTGCTCATATCGAGTTTATTTATCGGTGTTTTGTCCGGAATGGAGCTTACCGAAATTCTAACCACCATGGAAGAAGGGATGGGGGGAACCCTTGGGTTTATTGCCGTTGTGGTAGGACTCGGGGCCATGTTCGGTGAAATGTTACGTGTCTCTGGAGGGGCTGAACGTCTTGCCCTCACCTTAATCAATAAATTTGGGGAAGGAAAAGTTCAATGGGCACTTGGTTTAACAGGATTTATTGTAGCCATACCAGTATTTCTTGATGTGGCACTTGTTATTCTAATTCCAATTGTCTATAGCCTGGCACAAAAGACAAAAAAATCGCTGCTTTATTTTGGGATACCGCTTTTAGCAGGACTAGCTGTTACACACAGTTTTGTGCCACCTACACCTGGACCAATTTCCGTAGCTTCCATTTTAGATGCAGATCTAGGCTGGGTCATTTTATTTGGTGTGCTAGCTGGTATTCCAGCAATGGTTATTGCGGGGCCTATGTTCGGGAAGTTTATTGCGAAAAGAATACATCTAGAGGCTCCGGCCTATATTACGGAAAAGCAATTGCAAGAACAAGTGGATAAAAATGATCGTGACATGCCTAGCTTCAAAATGGTTGCAACGTTAATTATGATTCCACTTGTATTGATTCTGATTAACACGGTGTTCGGTTTAATTCTTGAAGAAGGAACATTTGTACATTCCCTGCTAACATTTGTTGGACATCCGTTCGTTGCATTAACCATTTCGACTTTGCTTACGTTTTATCTACTTGGAACAAAGCGTGGCTATACCAAAGAGGAAGTGCAAAATATTGCTACAAAATCATTGGAACCTGCCGGGATTATTATCCTTATTACGGGTGCTGGTGGTGTTTTTAAACAAACCTTAATCGACAGTGGTGTGGGCGATGTTTTAGGGGAAATGATGGCTAATTCCAGCATGCCACTTGTATTAGCTGCATTTTTAATCTCCACCTTTGTACGTGTCGCACAGGGTTCTGCTACGGTAGCCATGATCACAGCTGCAGGCTTGATCTCACCAATTATTGGAATGATGGAAGTTTCCCAGCCTATGCTTGGATTAATCGTTATCTCGATTGCAAGTGGAGCCACTGTTTTCTCTCATGTGAACGATTCTGGTTTCTGGCTAGTAAATAGATTCTTTGGAATGACAGAGAAACAGACGCTAAAGACCTGGACCGTGATGGAGACGATTATTGGGTTAGTTGGGTTTGCTGTTGTATTTACAATTAGTTTCTTTGTTTCATAGAAGGAAACCTATCATTTTTGGAACTGTCGGTCATTGGCCGGCAGTTTTTCATTTTAATGTCTATTGCGAACAATGGTCGCTTGCATTATATTGGAATTAGTTAATAGAACCAAGAAAATGATTATTTCAATAGTGGGGAGAATGCCTATGAAAGGATTGTATGGATTATTTGAGTGGGTCGCACGAATGGCTTATGTGAACGTTTTATGGATTCTGTTCTCCGTCCTTGGTGCCGGAGTGTTAGGAGTGGGACCAGCAACATTGAGTGCATTCACCGTAATAAGGAAGCGGCTGAGAGAGGGAGAAGGGTTTTCCACATGGCAGGTTTTTGCTAACACATATCGGAATGAGTTTTGGAAAGGAAATAAACTAACATTACTTCTTTTTCCTATTTATCTCTTTATTTATGTCGATTTTTCAATCATTCAAACATTACCCTATGATATATTTATAGATTATATCGTATTTCCTGCGCTACTCCTGCTTTCCGTTTTGTTTGTTGTGCTATCAAGCTATTTATTTGCAGTCCATGTACATTTTGATCTTCCTTTCTGGAAATACGTTACATATGCTGTGCTAGCAGCAGGAATATCTCCATTGTCTGTTATTTTAATTATTTTTGGCTTAGCACTTACTTCACTTCTTGCCTTCCTTTTTCCCGCTACCCTGTTGTTCTTTGGGGTAAGTATTCCTGTGTTACTTATTCAGGCCTGTGCTTTGCAAGCATTTGGAAAAATGGAGACATTCCAACTACATCAACAACGTGTGAAACACCAAGCAAGATAAATTTTCAGAAACTATTGACAAATCAACCAAACCGCTCTATATTAAGATGGAAAGCGCTTTCGTTAGGAGTAGAACATGACAACAATTTATGACATAGCAAAAGCAACAGAGTATTCGATTACAACGGTATCCAAAGTATTAAACAACTATCCAAATGTAAGTGAAAAAGCAAAGAGGAAGGTTTTGCAAGCAGTAGAAGAACTGGGGTATACACCAAATTCTTCTGCCCGTACGTTGGCTACAAACAAATCCTGGATGATTGGGGTGGTGTTCGCAGAGCATTTAGGTGTCGGCATGGCACATCCTTTCTTTAGTGAAGTCATCGAGAGCTTTAAAAAACAAGTAGAGCTATATGATTATGATCTACTCTTTGTTTCTCGTAACATGGGTTTACAAAAGCGAACCTATAAACATTTGAAACACCGAGGTGTGGATGGGGTAGTAGTGGTCCAATCATTAGGGGAAGAAGCGATTGAATATTCCGCTTCCAAATTGCCAACGGTATTCATTGATATGCCGATTGAAAAATCAAGCGCAGTATACAGTGATAACAAACAAGGTGGAATGCTGGCAGTAGACTATCTGTATGGATTAGGGCATCGAAAAATTGCCCATATTGCTGGACGAGATACCATGTTCACAGCTGTTGAACGCACAAGGGGATTTAAACTTGCCACCCGCGAAAAGGGGTTAACCATACCAGAACAGTACATAGTGGATGGTGGCTATTATTCCTATGAGGGTGGTCGTGAGGCAATGGTCAGGTTATTGGGTTTGGAAGATCCACCAACTGCTGTATTTGTCGCAGGTGATGAGATGGCACTAGGGGCCATTAAAGTAATCAAAGAAGCTGGACTTCGTGTACCCGAGGATATTTCGGTAATTGGGTTTGATGATATTCCACTTTCCAAGCATGTAGACCCACCATTAACGACAATAAGACAGGATAAACAACTGATTGGCCAGCAATCTGCGGTACTATTACTCGATAAGATTAATGGGTTATCTAAAAACAATCAGGATAAAATCGTTCCTGTCCAGTTAATTAAACGGAATTCCTGCAGTGCATTGTAAGGGATTTAGGAATATTAATGCTAAAAGGTAAAGCGCTTTACTAAAGTAGTGGAACGAAAAATAAGTGAAAATAAGCCAAAAACTGTATAATTCATTAAATGTAAGCGTAATCATATACCGTATATTAAAAATATCTTTAATTCTAGCTTGCTTTTTCATAGTAAAGCGCTTTACCAAATTTTTATGTTTGAAAAGGAGAGGGGGCGAAAGAGAGAAAAGTAGAGGAAAGATGGTTGTGCAATATTTTTTATTCTAAAGTTCAAAGTATAAGAAAAACTTACACATTCGCTAAAACATGCGAATGCTAGTTTTTCTAAATGTAATCGAGGGGGAATTACGTTGAAAAAATGGGTGTTCTTATTAGCTATAACAAGTGTTTTTCTGGTGCTTACTGCTTGTTCTGAGGAAAAAGCAGATTTAGTTGTTACATCGTTTACAGATGAATTGCAAGGACCAATTGATAAGTTTGAAGAGTTGCATGATGTAAAAGTAGATTTACAGATTATCCCGACCGAAAATTACACAACGACACTACGTCCTGCTTTAGAAAGTGGGAAGGGAGCTCCAGATGTATTTACTGGGGAGATCGTCTATTTAAAAGATTGGCTGGAACAGGATTATTGGGAAAACCTTTCTGCAGATCCTTATAACGTAGATAGCTGGGAAGATGATTACATGGAGTATGTCTGGGATTTAGGAAAAGACCCAGAGGATAATGTGAGAGCAGTTTCTTGGCAAACAACGCCAGGTGGTATCTACTATCGTAGAAGTATTGCAAAAGAAGTGCTAGGAACCGATGATCCTGCAGAAGTAGGCGAAATGTTCTCCACCATGGAAGGGTTGATGGAGGTTGGGGAGAAGATGAAAGAAAAGAATTATCGCCTCTTCCCTGATGAAGGATCGATTCAACCATACACGAATGGACAAGATCCACAGCCGTGGGTAAATGAAGCCAATGAGCTTGTGATGACAGAAGCGCGTTTGTCTTACTTTGATTATGCAAAAGAACTACGTGATAAGCAGTATACTGCTCTTGCTCCTGCTTGGTCTCCAGCCTGGTATGAATCCTTCGTTGGCCCAATTAGTTATAATGTCGGCTGGGATGAGTTGGATGATAGTGCAGAAGCAGAAGACAAGACAGAAGTCTTTGCTGTCTCGCTTCCTACATGGGCACTGAATTCTGTACTTAAAGTTGAAGCACAAGAAACTGCTGGAGATTGGGCAGTTACAAATGGGCCTACTCCATATTTCCAAGGTGGTACGTGGATTGGCATGTATAAGGATTCAGAGAACAAGGATCTGGCTTGGGAGTTTATCCAAATGCTCGTACATGATGAAGAGTTCCTAACTGAATGGGTTACAGAGACTACAGGGGATGTCCTTTCCTATATTCCTGTCACAAGTAAAATTAGTGAAGGGTATGAGGAGGAGTATTTAGGCGGGCAGAACCACTATGAATTCTTCCTGGAAGAAGCAAACAAAATTGATGCAAGCACGATCACGAAGTATGACCAGCAGATCGGCGACTTATTTGGTACAGAGGTAGGCAACTATGTGGAAGGAACGGTCACAAAGGAAGAGGCATTAGAGGAGTTTTATAATCAAGTGAAAAATGCCTTCCCAGACATCATCATTCCTGAATAGACGAAAGGTCATACTGATAAAGTGAAACTTCAATCAGTGAGGGTTTTCATTCTTCCCCCACTGATTGTTAGTTGAACGAATCGGGGTGTTAACGTCCGTTTACTCCCACTTAAACATCACGGTTTCACCTCATGTTTTGAAGTGGGAGTCTTGCGGACGGTTGCACCGGGGTAAAAAAGATGAGGGAGCACTACCAACTGGCTGTGTTCCCCACTTTTTAACACGTTAGGAAATTTGGAAGTTACAAGTATAAGAAAAACGTACACATTTGCTATAGAACGAGCGAATGCGCGTTTTTCTAAATTTTTTAGGTTAGGGGGAAGAGCATGGAAAAGACAAATCGTCGCGCCTATTTATTTATCGCCCCGTTTGTAATCGTGTTTCTGGTGTTTAATATCTATCCGATACTGCTTACTTTTTATTATAGTTTAACCAACTACAGTGGCATGGGTGGTATCGCAAATGCAGAGTTTGTTGGGTTTGGGAATTACATAAGACTTGTAACCGATAGTTATTTTTTTGAGGCATTTGGAAACACACTAAAAATATGGGGATTTAACTTTGTAGTACAGATGATGATTGCGCTTGGCTTGGCCTTGTTGTTTTCAGATATTCGACTGAAGCTCAAGGGTGTTGGGCTATTTAGAGCACTATTCTATCTACCTAATATTATAACGATAGCATCGGTTGCTTTGCTGTTTAATATATTACTTGATTGGAACCATGGGGCATTAAACCAAATGCTGCTTAGTCTCGGAATTATCGACTCTCCTATTAATTGGTTGAATTCCCCTGTCTATGCCCAATCTGCCGTCGCTTTAATCGGGGCTTGGATGTGGTTTGGGAACTCTTTCATTATTCTTTTGGCCGGTATCTCTGGTATTTCCCGGGATTATTATGAGGCTGCATATATTGATGGGGCAAGCTGGTGGCAGTCCTTTACAAATATTACCTTACCCCAACTAAAACCTATTTTGCTGTATGTGCTAATTACCTCGATTATTGGTGGTTTGCAGCTGTTTGATTTACCTATGCTTTTGACCGATACGCGCGGTGCACCTCAGGGCTCTCTAAATACGATGGTGTTGTATTTGTATAACCAAGCATTTAAGTATAATAACTTCGGATATGGCGCGACCTTGGCATACGGGTTGTTTATTATTACCGTGATCTTCTCGGCCGTCACCTTCCGCACAATGTATCGGAAGGAAGTTAAGTAAAGGGGGAGGGAAAGCGATGAAAAAAATTACGCTTCTAAAAGCATTTATCTATATTGCGTTAACTGTGCTTGTGATCATTTGTTTTGTTCCTTTTTATATGATGATCGTAAATGCGACAAGGTCCAATTCTGAAATCTTACAAGGATTTACCTTAATTCCAGGGAGCGCCATTCTCGATAACTATCAAACCCTTATTAGTTATATGGACGTCTGGCGTGGGTTTACAAACAGTTTAATTGTAGCTGTTTCTGTCACAGTGTTGAACGCCTACTTCTCTGCGTTGACTGCCTTTGCTCTCGTTGTCTATGAGTTTAAGTGGAAGAATATTATCTTCGTTTCGTTTTTGGTTATGATGATGGTGCCTGGCCAGCTAGGCTTGCTTGGTCTTTATGATTTAAGTGAAGCATTAGGCATGCTTGATTCTTATTGGCCATTAATTATCCCAGCCATCGCGGCACCATTTACTGTCTTTTTCTTCCGGCAATATTTAATTACTACAATGCATACCTCCATATTGGAGGCAGGAAGAATAGACGGCGCAACAGAGCTTCATATGTTCCACCGAATCGTGCTGCCATTGTTAATGCCTGCAATTGCTACGATGGGGATCTTTACCTTTATTGGATCATGGAACAACTACATTACACCGTTAGTTATTTTGAGGTCGCCTGAACTATTTACGTTACCTGTCATGATGGGCGCACTCCGCGGCTCACCTGTTGCGATGAATCTGGGAGCCATGTATCTTGGCATCGCGATTTCCGTTGTACCGATCATGATTGCATTTCTATTTTTATCCCGCTATATCATCAGCAGTATTTCAGCTGGTGCGATTAAAGGATAACGTACAGGTAAGGACTCCTGTTCCGCTATAAAAGGCGACGATAGATAAGATATTGAAGTCCAGTGATAAGAAAAACGTACACATTCGCTAGCTTGCGAGTTTTACGAAGATATAGGAGGATGGTTAGATTGAAAAAATTCGACCCTGCATTTGTGTTTGGTACGGCAACTTCTTCCTACCAGGTGGAAGGAGCAGTGAATAAGGATGGACGATCACCGTCGATCTGGGATACGTTCGCTGCTACACCCGGGAAGGTTTACCAAGGGGATACTGGTGAAGTAGCCTGTGACCACTATCATTTATATAAAGAGGATGTACAGCTCATAAAGCAGTTAGGTGTGGAAAGCTATCGTTTCTCCATTGCCTGGCCGCGTATTTTCCCAAACGAGGGAGAGTACAATGAGGCTGGTATGCAATTTTATAAAAATTTAATTAGCGAATTAAAGGAACAGGGAATCAAGCCCGTTGTGACGCTTTATCATTGGGATCTCCCTCAATGGGCTGAAGACAAGGGAGGCTGGGTGAACAGACAATCCCTCGAATGGTTTTACGCGTATGCGAAAAAGGTGTTTGAAGAATTAGATGGAGAAGTGGACAGCTGGATTACCCATAATGAACCGTGGTGTGCAGCATTTCTCGGTTATCATCAAGGAGTTCACGCACCTGGCCATACGAATGTAGAAGAGGCATTGAAGGCGGCACATCATATTTTAGTGTCCCATGGGCAAGCAGTGAAATTACTGAAAGAAACCTTGAAGTCTAAGACGCCAATTGGCATTACTTTAAATCTGAGCCCGATTTACCCAGTTAGCCAATCCTTTAATGATAAGATTGCCGCAAATAATGCAGATGGTTATTCGAATCGCTGGTATTTAGATCCTATTTTTAAAGGGAGCTACCCAGCAGATATGGTCAATTTATTTTCCAAGTATGTACATGATTTTTCATTTATTCATGAAGGGGATTTTGCAGAAATTTCGGTAGCATGTGATTTCTTTGGCATTAATTATTACAGTCGCCAGCTGGTAGAGTTCACGAGTGCAGGAGATTTCATGTACCGGGGTGGACATTCCGATTATGCTAAAACGGGAATGGGCTGGGACGTGTCGCCGAAGGAGTTTCAGGAGCTCATTCGTCGTCTGAGAAAGGAATATACCAATCTGCCAATTATCATTACAGAGAATGGTGCTTCCTATCCGGATGAACTCACAAAAGATGGTGCCGTCCATGATCCCGAAAGAACGGATTATATAAAACAACATCTACAAGCTATTGCGGAATTAAATGAGGAGGGAATGAATATTTCCGGGTACTATGTTTGGTCCTTATTTGATAATTTCGAGTGGGCGTTTGGTTACGAAAAACGATTCGGTATCGTATACGTAGACTTTGAAACACAAAAGCGAACGTTGAAGGACAGTGCGAAATTCTATCAATCTGTTGTAGAAAAAAGAGAAGTGTGAATATACTAGATCTTATACTAGAAAGAAGTGCCTATCTAAAGGGAGAGTTAGCCTGGGCAGTTTGCATGTCCAGGCTTTTTAATTTAGTGACTACGAACTGGAAGTATGGACTAACAACTAATATAGTTGGTCTGCTGAGATAGTAAAATGAGTTCGATTTTACAATGAAAAAGGATATAATGGTAATAGAGAAAAAAGAAGGGACTGAACAATGCGCAGATATCAATATTCTACTCTCATATTCTATTAAAAACGGAGGAAGAAAATTGATTAACGAACTAATAACAAAACGATTAACGTTAAGAAAGATGCAAGAAAAGGATTCAGCCGGGCTGTTTGCAGTTTGGTCAGATCCATCTGTTACCAGATTCATGAATATTCCTGCATTTACAGGTGAAGATCAAGCGAAGGAAATGATTAACTTTTTAGCCGAGTTAGCGCATGAAAACAAAGCTCTCCGGTATACGATCCGCACGAAGGATAGTGGGCAAATTATTGGAAGTTGTGGTTATAACACAATCGACTTTGCAAACGGAAAAACAGAGCTGGGCTATGAGTTGGCAAAGGAACATTGGGGCAAAGGCTACGCCTCGGAAGCTATTCGTGAACTTATGAATTATGCATTTGAAGAATTAAACCTTCACCGTATCGAGGCGAAGGTGGAGCCTGAAAATAAGAATTCGATTCGTTTGTTACAAAATCTCGAGTTTACGTTTGAGGGGACTTTGCGTGATGCTGAGAAAGCAAAGGGGAGATTCGTCGACCTTGCCATGTATGCGAAGTTAAGTACGGATTAATAAAAAGCCCCAATGCTAATGTAGCATTGGGGCTTTCCTGCTATGGGAACCTTTTTCGTGTGTTATTCGTACGTTAGGTAGAGAATGTTCCAGAAAAGGAGGCAATGGGATGGAATGCTACATAGAAGAGACAGGTAATAAAGCCGGTCCTCTTATGCTTTTTGTCCACGGCGGTGGAGTAGGTGGTTGGATGTGGAATAATCAGCTAGATTATTTTACAGGTTACCATTGTGTTGTACCAGATTTACCAGAGCAGGGAAAAAGTAGTGAGACCACTTCCTTCACGATAAGAAAAAGTGCAGAGCTTATGCTTGATTTAGTAGAAGAGAAGGCTGCTGGAAAGAAAGTGATCGTGGTTGGCTTTTCCCTTGGTGCCCAAATCATCGTACAAATGCTCAGTATGCGACCAGATATCATTGACTATGCCATGATTAATAGTGCGCTAGTTAGATCAATGCCACGATTAGAAGCTTTCATAGGCCCCGCTGTAAGAATGACGCATCCTCTGACCAAGCGGCGTTCCTTTGCTTTGGCCCAGTCCAAAACACTCGCCATTCCAAAGGAGTTATTTGAAACCTATTTTCAGGAAAGCAACAAGATGGCGGCAGAGACACTGACAAGAATTTTGCAGGAAAATATGATGTTTTCAATGCCATTAGGGTTTAAGAATGCGAAAACGAAAATTCTTGTCACAGTAGGTGAGAAGGAAAGAGGTGTCATGAGGAAATCAGCAGAGGACATTTTAACAAACAGTCAAAACGGACAGGGTATCATTTTAGCGAAAACAGGGCATGGTGCTCCGTTAGCAAATCCATCTCTTTTTAATTCCATACTAGATAAATGGTTAAAGGAAGATAGCAATAGCTAAATACATACATCTTCTGCAAAAGGGTATACTCCCTATAAAAAAGGTGGTATACCAAAATGGAAAATAAAGTTGCAATCATTACAGGTGCAGGTTCTGGAATTGGCCGGGCTTCTGCTTTACAATTGGCTCGAGCTGGAGCAAAAGTGGCGTTATTTGATCTCAAAGAAGAAAACGCTACAAAAGTACAACAGGAAATTGAAAAAGAAGGCGGGGAAGCGATTGTCTGTGAGACAGATGTTTCCAAACCAGAACAGATGGAAGCAAGCTTTCAAAAGGTTTCCAGTAAATGGGGACGTTTAGATGCAGTGTTTGCCAATGCTGGGATCAACGGCACAGTCGCCCCCATTGAAGATTTAGACCCAGAGGAATGGGATAAGACATTGGAAACAAATCTCCGTAGCACATTCCTATCAGTGAAATACGCTATACCACATATGAAAAATAATGGCGGCAGCATTGTGATCACAAGCTCCATCAATGGGAATCGTACCTTCACAGGTTTTGGCATGAGTGCATACAGCTCATCCAAGGCTGGACAGATGGCTTTCGGAAAAATGGCTGCGCTAGAGCTTGCGGAATATGGGATTAGAGTGAACATCATCTGCCCTGGAGCAATTGAAACAAATATCGGGAAAAACACATTTCCAGAAAAGGATAACCTTAAAAAGATCGAAATCCCAATTGAATTTCCAGAAGGCGGCCAGCCACTCGAACATGGTGCAGGAAAGCCTGAGCAAGTGGCAAATCTCGTTCACTTCCTTCTATCAGACCAATCCAGCCATATTACAGGAACCGAACTATTCATTGACGGAGCAGAGTCTTTGTTGAGATGATGTGTGGGGAGAGAAACGATATCTTGTTAAAGTGAATCGTGAACAGTGAAAAGTGAATCCTAAGCGATGCAGAGTGAATCGTGAACAGTGAAAAGTGAAACCAAAGCGATGCAAAGTGAATCGAGAGCAGCAAAAAGTGAATCCAAAGCGATGCAAAGTGAATCGTGAATAGCAAATAGTGACGCAGCTCTGCTCAAAAGTGGCGCGCTACAATTTAAAAGAGACGCAGCTCTGCCCAAATGTGGCACGGCCAAATCAGAAAGAGACGCAAGGCCCACCCAAAGTGGCGCACCTCTAACCATCCTGCATAGCAAAACAATAAAATAATATAAAAAGGGGGGAAGCATCACGTTGAATATGAAATTATTCTATATCATCCTGTCTATCGTCCTCGTGCTTCCTAATTCAACAACATTGCTTAGCAATATGAAAGGGGGAATAGGGATGATGGGATCAAATACTGCAGAAATTATTGTGGATGGGCATCAGGATGCCCTGTATAAATCAATAGACTCTGAGACTTTGTTGCCGACAACAGATCTCGGGGAAAATACAGATTTTGAAGTTGATATCCCCAAGTTGCAAAAAGGAGGATTAAACGTCCCCTTTTTAGCTGCATATACACCAGGCTTTTATGGAAATGATGCGCGGAGCATAAGCCACACACTTGCGCAAATTTCCTCTTTATATTGGACAGAAAAAAATAATGCCGAGCAGCTACAAATCGTTTCACAAGCACCTGATATCCTTGCTACTACAAATCGTGGGAAAATTGCAGCTGTCCCAACAATTGAAGGGGCTTATTCCTTGAATAAGGAAAATGCATTAGAGCTGACTCGCCAATATCACGATCTTGGGATCACAGTAATGGGCTTTACGTGGAATTATTCGAATGCCCTTGGGGAAGGTGCCGATCAAATTTATGACGACCAGGCGAAAACGGCCTCATCAGGCGGTCTTACAGAACTTGGAGCGAAGGTAGTAAACGAAATGAATAAGCTAGGGATGGCAGTGGATGTTTCCCATATGGCTGAGAGCACGTTTTGGGACGTTATGGAAACAACGAAGGCACCAGTTATTGCCACCCACTCTGGTGTTAAGGCATTAAAAGATCATCAGCGTAACCTGACAGATGAGCAACTCGTCGCATTAAAAGAAAATGGCGGTGTCATCGGAATTGTCTTTTACCCAGAATTTCTTACAGATTCGGGTGCAGCCACGATTTCTGATGTGATAGATCACATTGATCATGCTGTTAAGATAATGGGAGTAGATCATGTGGCGATCGGCTCTGATTTTGATGGAGCTGAGCTGCCGAGTGATATAAAGGACTCCAGTGAAATTGGAAAAATAAAAGAAGCACTGGCCGAACGAGGATACTCAGAGGAAGAGGTCAGCAAAATCATGGGTCTGAACACATTGAGAGTGTTAAATGAGATCCAGGGAGCGGCAGACCGAATCATTGGTGCCCAGGGACTATCTATCATTCCTGCAGTAGAAATGGGAGAAAACCTTAATGAGCGTACACCTACCCTAACCGCAGAACTGAAGGTGGAGGAAGGAATAGAGCTTGATCCGGAAAGCTTAAAAGTTATCGTGGACGGCATTCCAAACCCGGCAACGTATGATAAGAAATTAGCTACCATATCTTTTACACCTAAAGAACCATTGAAAGAGAAATTTCATGTTGTCACCTTCCTAGGTGCAGATAAAAAAGGAAACGAGCAGAGGACGACGAGGATTTTTAGGGTGGAATAGCTATGTGAGGGAAGATAGGAGAACAAAGCAATTATTCATACTCCTAATGAGGTACTTATAGAAGATAACACTGAGTAGAAAATACAAAAATAGGTGCTAACATACTAAACGAGACAGTATGTTAGCACCGTAATAGTAAGCAAAGGCGGCGCCTGGATATTAAATCCGGGCGTTTTGTTTTAATGCAGTTAAACAAAAGAGTGGTTTATACTAATTTTCTTTTAAATAAAGCGAGAATACCTGCGACCAAACCAGAAATACAGACTCCAAGTAGAAAGGTATAAGAATTGAAGTAGAGATAGTTTAGATGGATGCTTTTCCACCAATTTAACCAATTACCAATTGGATAGTAAAGCGCATCTTTTATCGTTAAGACAAAATTCATTTGGGAAACAACTGAAAACCAAGTAATTGCTATCGTAATTGCAATGACTAGTATACTAATCCAAGCTTTTTTCTTTGAGAGAATTTCAATAATATTTATCGAAAAAACTACACAGAAAGAGATAAATAGTAGGAAGGAGATAAGGATATTTGGTATAAACGGGTTGCCATTTCCAGAACTGACCTCTGGGGATGGCGTCATCAAATCATAGATGAGATAAAAATTAAGTACATTTATTACCAAAGCGATAAGGAGCATACGATTGTTAATTTCTTTTTTTATGACGAACCATTTTGTTAATTTAACCATGATAAAAATGCCCATTGCAAGAGGTCCATATAAAATAATGAATATTAACATATCGGGTAATCCACTTAGTAAACCTTCCAATACATTCACCCCTTCATTAGTAGCTATCTGAACAAACTTGCCACGATAGCTAAATAACTCTACCTTATATTAGTTTATAATACTATAATTTTCAAAAAATAATTCTAAATAAAGTTCTGTTATTGTATATATTTAATCTTTATTTTAAAACCTACAAAAGAATTATTATCCATTGTATTAGGGAATACTCAGTTTAATCATCACAAAAGTTGGGAATTTGAAACCAACGAAGGAAGTTTTCCGTAGGATACGTTAGATAGATTAAATTTATGGAAGGAGGAGTATAGATGACGAATCGTATGATTGAAAGAATATTAGGTTCTGTTGGTGTTGTTATGGATTTTCTGTTCGCTATACTAGGCGCTATTCTTATAGTGTTAGTCAATCTAGGTATTGGCTGGTTCGGAGATTCCATTAATAGTGTGGAATGGGGTTTTGTCTCTAACATACTTTATATCGTAAATAATTTATTTTGGCTTCCAGTGCTAAGCTGTGTTGTTAGTTTTATTTTAGGACTTATTGCTGTAATGAAGGTGAAGCGTAACGCCAAGCTCGCCGGCGGATTATTTATCGCTTCCGCAGCCATTAGTAGCTGGCTCTTATTCACCGGAATAGCGTTTCAGTCAATCTTATATTTGATTGCTGGAATTATGTGCTTTATCCGTAAAAATGAAGACGAGGCCGGCGTAAGAGTATAAAGAAAAATCCGCACCTAAGTGGCGCGGATTTTTTCATGACTTAATTTCCTGATAGGAGAAGACCGAGCTGTGCAAGCAGTGCGCTCCCTGCGTATGTTCCCGTAAAAACAAATACGGCAACAATCGCAACCTTCCATGATGTATTACGAAGGTCAACTAATCGATTAGCAACAGAGATTCCTGCAAAGGTAAGGATAGGTGTTGTAATGGAAAGAAAGTCAACAGCTTGGATAGCTTGTACAAAGAAATCTGAGATTAAACATAGAATAAGCGATGTGATAGATACCCAGCCGAGAATAGGAAAATCACGAATAAACTTGACTGGCGATTTTTGCAAAAGATTTGAGATGACTATTCCTATCATGGAAAAGAGCCACAATACTGCAAGTCCGGCAATTGTCATTCCTGTTACAGGGGTAGATTCCGGATTTTTTAAAAGTTTTATTTCCTGAGTGAATAATATAAGGGCAACACTCAATAGAAGGATAAGTCCGTATTTAGTATATTTACGTAAAGTTGGGCTCATTATTTGTCACCTCTAGTGAAAGTTTTATACATAAATCGCTGTAGGGGAGCGGCTAGAAATACCATCGTAAATGTTCCAAGAAAGCTGGTAAGTAGCTGACTAGCTGAAGCATATGCTAGGATTGTGCTTTCCATTTCTGGTATACGTGCGACCAATGTTGCAGAAGCAGCGCTCATCATACTACCTGAACCAACCCCTGAAGCCATTGCCAATGCTTCGACGCGAAGGCCAAGATCAAGCATTATGGGTGCAAACACGCTAAAGAAAATAGCTCCAAACAATGTTCCTATAATATAAATAGAAAGCACGCCACGGCCTTCCTTTGATTCCAATGTATATTTTTCCGAGATATAAGCAAGTTCCCCTTCACGTCCAATACCCAATGTGGCACCAATTGCTTCTCTCCTTAATCCGAGTAGCAGTGCAATTGGAAGACCAATCAGAACAGTTCCTAGGTTACCAATTTCTTGAATGATAAATACCCAGCCAACCTGAAGTATTTCTCTAATTTGTGGAGCGACATCTGCCCCGTATCTAGCCATCAGTGGCAGCATGATAAAGATAAGATATTTCCCCGCAAAACTAATGTTTCGATCACTGTATACCTTCTTCCAGAACCCTTTCCGGAAAATTTGTAGGCCAAGAACCATCGTAATAATAATGGCAAAAACTAATGGCAATAACCCAATGTTAAAAGGGCCAATTGGAATGTTTTGGAATCCTATCATCTCTGAAATGGTAATGACAGCCAGGATGAAAATAAGGAAATAAGAAAAGTTTTTAAACAACGTATACCCCTCGATTCTGGAAAGTTCTTTTTTA
This sequence comes from Oceanobacillus sp. GQ8, assembly GCF_059758495.1. Taxonomy (NCBI): domain Bacteria; kingdom Bacillati; phylum Bacillota; class Bacilli; order Caryophanales; family Bacillaceae; genus Oceanobacillus; species Oceanobacillus sp. GQ8. The sequence continues at coordinate 253,402 of NZ_JCAXEV010000003.1, forward strand.
GATAGATTAGTCACATAAAGTTGGTTGATAATCTTACAAAGTTGGTCGGTAACTTGCTCGAAATCCAACAGAGTACAATCTCCGCTACAAGCCTAAGCGGAAATTTTTTTACTCTACAATCCCAGCAATAAGCTCTTTATACTCTGCATAAGATTTTCGGTAAAGCTTGTCTTTGTCTATATTACCGTCCATTTTTTCTAATAAATTGGCAAGGAACCGTGGGAACGTTTCATAAATGTATTGTGGATCGACATCAATAAAGTCGTCACCATGGATGGTACCAGTGAAGCCGCTATAGCCAATTTGAATACATGGCATCATATAGGAAAGGTCTCCGATATCTCCTGCGGCACTAATGAAGTTGTTATTTAATAATTCTTCTATCTCGTTGGTCTCATCAAACGCTTCTTTTACAAAAGTAGATAAATATCTATCCTGCACAAATGGAAGGTAGCCCATTTGGGTATGTGTATTCACCTTGCCTTGAAGTGCCAGTGCACTTCCGTTTGCAGCGTCATCAAGCTTTAATGCGGTCTTTTTCAAATAATCGACTGTCTTGGTCCTCAGATCTGTACCTACTGTGATCTGGTTAGGAACAACATTTGTAGACATATCGGATTGCATAACAATTGGATTAATCCGTACATGTTCGGCTTCGTCTAATTGCTGACGACCAAGCGATACCGCTGTATTAAATAATGTCGACATGCTATAAGCATTTTTCGCGGAGAAGGGATCAAATCCGGCGTGTGTTGCTTTTCCTTCAAATGTATATTTTTTATAAAGGAATCCCGCCAGGTCGCAATTTATTTCAACCGTCCGTTTTTCAAATTCCCCGCCAATTGCGTGAACGCAGATACCAAGGTCGATATCATCAAAGATACCTAGCTTCATTGCTTCTGGTTTTCCACCATAATGGGAAATCGTTCCTTCTTTAATTAGACCGTCTCGGTAATCGAGATCAAGGTATTCTTCAGCCGGAACAAAGATAAAACTAATTTTATTTGTTAATGTTGCTCCAGATTTATAAAGATGGCTGTATAGTGCAAGGGCAATAGCGACCTGCGTATAGTGGCCACAATTATGTGCTGCACCCGAATTCTTATCAGCATACATATGACTCGGCGCATACACAGCATCAAGCTCTGCAATGAAAGCGATATGCGTGTCCCCGTTTGGGTTCCCAATGGTTGTCTTAAACCCTGTGGTACTGAACTCTTCAAAGTCAACATTCGGATTTACCTTTTTTAGATAATTCATTACTTTTTCTTTTGTCCGTGTTTCTTTATAGCCTAGTTCAGGATGATAATAGATATCCTCTGCTATCTCCTTGATTTCCTCGTATTGTTCTTTGAAAAGCATCGCTAATACCTCCAAGTTTATTTTAACGTTCTAAAGTATGTTTTTATCTTAGCATTCGACAAAAATCGAGTCAATACCGAATTTTATTTATTTATTTTTATCAAACGTTCGTATTTTACTTAAATATCCATATGAAAAAACGCCCGATTGCAATGAAGCAATGGGCGTTACTCTAGTTATCTTTTCTTTTCAATACAACAAGCTGTTCTCCGTCAGCTAGGTTGATTTTCTTACGTAAGGTAACGAGCTGAATCGTCTTGTTTTCCTTTTGAACAAAAAGTGGAGTTGTATCTTCAGGAAGTGCATCCTTGTCCAGTTTACTATTGTCATTCATCAAAATTGGTTTTATCTCATATTCTGTGTTTATTTTGCGGTTTAATTCAGTGAAAATGGCATCCTCTTCAAACAGTAGATGGGCTTTATGCGATACATTAATTTCTTCCTTTTTACCGAATCCGCCACCAGCTGGTAGGGAAAATGTATTGTTATAACCAAACTCCGGCGCGTAGGTTTGACTGACAAGCGCGTTATAGGCCATATCACCCGTCATTGCCAAGATTGTGTCATATGGGGTGAGGTCCACATCATATTGAGTGTGTTCCGCTAAGAGCTGACCATGGTAAATCGGAATTTCTTTATTTACAGCAGCCTGTAGCCTCCCAATGGAGGAGTCACTGATTAGGACAGGGATACCAAGATCTTTAATATATTTGGCAAAGGCAACGGAAAAGCTACTCGCTCCCACGATAAGGATTCCGGGCGGTGCATCGTTGGCCAGGCCAAGTGTTTTGGCTAAGGGACGTAACGTAAATCCATGGGCACATACCGTAATGAAAACAAGTGCAAAAGTTAACGTCGTTAATAAGGCTGCACCTTCATGCCCATCCTCTAACAATATGGCAGCGAAATATCCGGAGACGGTCAGTGCGACCACCCCTCGAGGAGCCACCCAACCAATCAGTGTTTTCTCCTGTTTCGTTAACTCTGTGCCCATGGTGGAGAGCCAAATTGATAACGGACGAACGAGAAACAGCATGACTAGAACAAACCCAATAATAGGCCATGTGAAGATCTCCGCAATGGTTTCACGTGATAGAGAAGCTGTTAGTAAAATGAAGATCGTGGAGGTCAAAAGCACCGATATGTTCTCCACAAAATGATTCACATTGCCAATGGACGAAACATACCTCTTGGTGCGTGCCATGGTCAATCCCATAACGGTTACAGCAAGCATTCCCGTTTCATGCATAATCACTTCAGCTACGGTAAAGCAAAGTAACACAAAGGCTAAAATAATTGGTGACTTAAGATATTCAGGGAAAACTCCTTTGCTTACCATAATACTAACCAACAAGCCAATTCCCAGTCCTAATAGAATCGCGATAAAGGCACTTAAAAAGAATGTAAGCAAATAGTCTGCATGCAGGCCATCCGTGTTAATGACTTTAATTACTTCATAAGCAAATAGGGCAAGTAATGGGCCGAATGGGTCGACAATAATACCTTCCCATTTAAAAACGGCAGCAATTCGTGGACTTAGCTTAGCGTTTCGTAATAGTGGGATAATAACAGTTGGACCTGTAACAACGAATAATCCACCAATGATAAACGAAATTTCCAAACTGAGACCTGCTATGTAATGAGCCGCCATTGCACCAGCAATCCAAGCGATAAATGCTCCTATTGTAACAATACGGAATACAGATTTTGATACCCCTTTTATTTCTCTAACATCAAGCGTTGAGCTACCCTCAAAAAGAACAATGGCTACAGCCAGTGATATTAGCGGGCTGTATAGTTCCCCTAAAGCCTCCTGGGGGTTGAATAAACCAAAGATTGGACCGAGCAATAAGCCGGCTATCGACATAATTACAATCGATGGCCATTGTATCCGCCAAGCAAGCCATTGTGAAAAAATACCAACGACAAGGATAACGACCATACTGATTAACACAACATTTTCCATGCGAGCACCTTCTAATCATTATATAATGGTATTCATTTTACCAATTTTGCCAGAGTTTGTCGCTATTTAGAGGTTTAGCGGGAGGAGATAGTCCAGGTGGCGCAGCATTAGGTCCGAGAGACGCAGGAATTATCTGAAGTGACGCAACGCCAAGTGGAAGCGACGCGAGAACTATCTGAAGAGGCATAACAATTAGGTAAAGTTGCAATGTGTGAGTTATCCCCACCACATAGCCAAAACGAATAAAGCCCAGCTATATGTCAATAATCCAAGGATGCCGAATATAACAAAATAAGTTTCCATTCGATCCTTTACAATTCTCTGTTTTTTAAACTGGATGTAAGTGAAAACAAAGCTACTTAAATATAGGAGTAGACTTATTATCGTTGTGCCGGTTAATTAGTAAATCGGATATGATTTAAAGATATAGTCATTCAAAAAATAAGCTATACTTTGTGCACAAACTCCTGTGGTGATTGCTACCACAAACATTCCCAAAATACCTGCATCTGCCTTAGTCATAGACGCCACCCTTTTTTCACTAATTTATAATTTAATATTAGCATAAATTTCCAAGAGGGTTTCAGCTAGATAGAATTTAAGTTATAAATGCAGCCTGGGACTACTATTTAATATAAATGAGCTCTTTCTTTTCACTAATCTGAAGATGATATAGCTGGGTTACCTTTAAAGTAGTTTATTCTAAATACGATACTTAAAAACATATACAAACTACATCAATTTTTATATTTAGTTAAAACTATAAGGAAAGAATAAGGAGGGATTATCGATGGCAAAAGGAAAAACAAAAACGAAGAACAAGAGCAAGGAAGAAATTAATGATATGAAAAATGATAATAAATATAAGCGAAATCGACCTCCAGGAAATTAAAATAAAATAGGAAACGCCATAAAAACCAGTAGTGTGAGAAAACTCATGAGAAACCCCCAGCAGTTAAAAACTACTGGGGGTTGAAATCTTGTGTAAGTTATACAGATGTCGCACCTTGTGCGCCATCAATTCTGTAATAAGAACCGCTAATAAAGGATGCTTTATCAGAGGATAGAAAGACCATTAAGTCTGCAATTTCTTCAGCTGTTGCATATCGATTCATTGGTACAGAAGCTTCAAATTGTTTTCTGGCTTCCTCGGTGTTTTCCCCCATTGCATTGGTTTCAATAGATTTCATCATTGCTGTATCGACACCAGAAGGAGCTACAGCATTAACGCGAACACCGTATTCTGCCATTTCTAATGCAGCAGTTTTATTCAAACCGATAACTGCATGTTTAGAAGCAGCATATGCCCCCATGCCAGGTGCTCCAAGTAGGCCACCATTTGATGCAGTATTTACAACAGCACCAGCTTTTTGCTCTTTCATTATGTCCAGCACATATTTCAAGCCAAAGAAGGCACCCATCACATTTACACCAAATACAGCATTAAAGTTATCTGCTGTTTGTTCTGTAAGATTTCCAAAAGCTCCATTAATCCCGGCATTATTGATAAATACATCAATTTGGCCAAAATGTGCTTTTGTTTTTTCTACATAATTTTTTACATCTTCTTCTTTTGATACGTTTGCTTCAAGTAGAAGGACGTTAGAGTCTTCAAGAGAGTTTACAGCTTCTTCTAGTGCTTCTTTCTTCAAGTCCACAAGTGCAAGTTTTGCTCCTTCTTTTTGAAATGCTTTCGCTGCTGCGATTCCAATTCCACCGGCAGCGCCTGTAATAAGTACGACTTTATCTTTAAATTGCATAATTTCCCACTCCTATCACATTTGTTACATGACAAAGGCGGATTTGTCTCTGTTGATGTAACGGATACATAAATTTTTGATCTCATATAAAGCTTACGCCTCTATGATGAAGTTAATCAAGAAATCTGTTTGTCCCGCCTTAACTGGCAGTAATTCCCCATTTCAAGAATGCGAGAGGTAATCAGGCTAGTGGGGACCAACTGCAGTAATGGTTCGATTCGTTCACCTAACAATTGGTAGGGGGGAGGGGAATTCCCTCCCCAAATGAAGTTCCATTTTATTTAAAAAGGTTTGCCATATATTGTTTTTTTGTTTTATAATCTTCCGTCTGTGTAATTTGTTTCTGTAGCATGCCGATTTCTTCTTTAAGTTGAGCAATTTCCATTTGCTGATCTTTGATTTTAATATAATGCTCTTCATAAGCATCCTGTTTCTCTACCAATTTCTGCAGCATATGCTCATGTGCTGCCACATGCGATATGGTTGTCCCGATATTGCGCATAAATGCTGCAATATTAGCAGTATCGTGGGTGGTTTTTTGTTCCCATTCTATATAAACATCGGTTTGTGGATTGTCTACACGCATTGGAAAACTTCTCCCTGCAAGCTGTTTTGTGATGGTTGTCGTTCCCATATTCTGATATTTACACTTTTTAATAAAACGCATCACGTCAATTGCTTCAGTAAGGAAGTAGATTGTGTCGTCCTGTTGAGTTTTTGGAATATACATCGAGAACTCCTTCATCCAATGTTCCCCTGTTTGCTGTGGGATTCCAACGATATGACAAAGTCCTTGAAAGCTTAGTAATTCCATTCTTTTCACCATCTTTCGCTGATTTATCTCGCCTTTACTGACTGTAAGACCTCTAACTTTAAGAGGGGATCAACTGCTAATAAAGGTCCGATTCGTTTAACTAACATTTGGTGGGGAGTCAGGGAGGAGACTCCGACCAAATGAAGTTTCACTTTATCCCGGAGTAACCGTCTGTAAGACTCCCACTTTCACTTCAAATCATCAATTGAAACAGTGAAGTTTAAGTGGGAGTAACGAACGCTAACACCCCGATTCGTTCAACTAACAATCAGTGGGTAAAGAACAGCCCCCCACTGATTGAAGTTTCACTTAATGCGTGTGGTCTTACTATAGGCAAAATAGTAGGAACGTGAATGGCATAAATGTGGAAAAAGTATGGGATTTGTCCAATACATTATAGGCGGATGATGAAGCTAAAAGAAGCGATGTATTGAGGGAGCTTCAAAAGCAAATTTTCACACATAGAAAAACCTCCGCATAGGCAGCGGAGGCTTCTCGTTTTAGCCCGTTATCCTTCTTTATGGAAAACTCGTTCGCCACCAATATAGGTTTCCAAGACTGTAATATCTTTTATTGCCATCTTATCAACTGCGGTTGGATCTTGATCTAGGATAGCAAAGTCGGCAAGTTTCCCTGCTTCCAGGCTACCTGAATTTGCTTCATCTGCATTTAGCTTCGCTCCATCAATTGTCATGGTTTGTAAAGCTTTTTCCACACTAATACACTGATCTTCTCCGAGGATTTCTCCGTCCATTGTTTGGCGGTTTACGGCTGCCCAAATGGAAAACAGAGGGGAGATAGGTGTAATCGGACAATCCGAATGCAGGGTGTACAAAATATCTCGTTCTGAAGCATCGGCAAGTGGATTTATCCGAGCTGTTCGCTCTGGCCCGAGAAAATATTTTTTATGGCGATCTGCCCAGTAATAAACATGATTAATAAAGAATGATCCTGCCACATCCATTTCCTTCATTCTGTCCAAATCAGTGGGTAAAGCTGTTTGCAAATGCTCAATTCGATGTAGATGATGGGCACGTGGATTCTTATTTAATACAAACGAATAGGCATCCAATATGGATTCAATTGCCTTGTCTCCATTGCCGTGTATTGTCAGTCGGAAACCACGGTTGTGTAAATCAAGTAGTTCTTCCTCGAACTCTTTTTGGTCACGCAACAACTCCCCGTATTCCTCTGGTTTCGTGTAATACGGCTCACGTAAAGCAGCAGTAAATCCTTGAATAGACCCATCCTGGAACAGCTTCGCACTATCTAATACCGCGCGCCCTACCGTTGCAGCTTGGATTTCTCTATTAAGTGTTTCTGCATTTTTGTCCTTAAACACGCCACTTAGTAAATGATGTAAAACCATTAATCGCATGCGCAATGGATGCTTGGTTTCTTTAACTGCTTTTAGATGTGCCTCATATTCAGCTATCCCAAGGTCGAGCCCAACGCCGGCATCAGAACAGGTCGTTATTCCTTCTGCCAAATAGTCTTTAGCACCTTCACCAAGCAAGTCAGCCATATCAGAAATTGATGGGGTAGGGATTGCCGCCTGGACTGGTTCCAGGGCAGGCAGCTCATAGAGCACGCCGTCTAACTTTCCATTTTCGTCTTTTCCAAAGTGTCCGCCCTTTGGATTCGTTGTATCATCCGTAAGACCTGCTAGCTCTAAAGCCTTCGAGTTAGCTACAGCAAAGTGAACCGACGTATGACGGATAAAAATTGGTACTTCTGTGGAAACTTGATCTAATTCTTTGCGAGTAGGATGTCGGTTTTCCTTTAGTAACGTGTTATCATACCCCCAGCCTAGCACCCATTCACCGTCATTCACTTTTTCCAGCTGAGCCTTTAACTTTTTTAAAATGTCCCCAATGCTTTGGTTTAATGGAGAGCTGCAATTAGCCTGATCCCGAAATTGCGAATACATAAGCAGGTGACTGTGCGTGTCAATGAAGCCAGGGACAACTGTTTTTCCCTTCAAGTCAATGACCTGACTTGGGTCAATAGTTGTTAGAAACGCTTCTGGCGGCTCAGCAGTTTCCCAAACCTGATATACTCGTCCATCTTTTACAGTTAGTGAACCAGCACGTGAAAAATTTTCATCCATTGTGAGGATTGTTGCATTTTTAATTACTAAATCAATCGTCATGATTATGTTCTCCTTTATCCGCCTAAACTAGCAGTAAAACCCCACTTCAAGAATATGGGAAGCATCAAACATTATAAGTGGGGATCAACTGCCAGTAAAGGTCTGATTCGTTCAACTAAGGTAGGGAGGTAGGGAACCTCCCACCAAATGAAGTTTCACTTTATCCCGGAGCAACCGTCCGTAAGACTCCCACTTCAAAATATGAAGTGGAACCGTGAAGTTTATAGTGGGAGTAAACGGACGCTAACACCCCGATTCGTTCAACTAACAAACAATGGGGGAAGAACAAAAACCCCCACTGTTTGAAGTTTCACTTTATGTTGTGGATTCCTTTGTTGTCTCTGGTGTGGCTGTTGCTGAATCAAGGTCTTCCCAATAAACAGCGCGAACTTGCTCGCTTTTATCATGATTTGTAAGCAAGCTCACGATAACTAATGTTAGGATTGAGACAGCAAAGCCGAATATAGTATGGTCGATAGCCAGGTTAAGATAGGGCCAGCTTAATGTTGCAATTATAGCGAGAATCATACTCCAAATCATTCCATGCTTGGTCACTTTTTTCCAGAACATGACGGCAAGGAATGGGAATACAAGCACGGTCGCGGAGAGCCTTAATGCCCATTGATAGGCCGTTTCAATATTTGTGACAAAATATGCTGCTACCATACCGAGAATTGAAATAATGACAACGGAAAGCCTTGCCGAAAGCATCAGCTGTTTATTCGTGGCATTTGGTTTAATCAGCCGCTGGAATAAATCTCTTGTTAAGTTAGAGCTTCCTTGTAAAATAAAGGATGTGGCCCCAGTCATTAAGGCAGCCATTAATCCGATAAATACAATTCCGCCAACTGCAGGTGGCAGCAGTTCCGCTGTTACATAGGAAAAGATCAGGTCTGCATCCATGTCGGTTGGCACGTATTGACGCGCAATGACGCCGATTGAATAAGGGAGAATTGAGATTGCCCCTGCAATGACAAACCCTGTAATGCCAGCTTTTTTTGCGACTTTTTCACTTTTCGAAGCAAAAATTCGTTGCCAGGTAGATTGCCAAACGAGATAAAACGGGCCTACAGATAAAGCGTAAAGCAGGACACTACCTAAGCCTTCTGCACCTAATGGTGAAATATAATCAATTGGTGTGTTAGCAAGGATCTCTTGAAAGCCTCCAGCATACATAACACTGGATACAGCAAGTACGATGATCCCGATGATCACAATGACAGATTGCAGAGCATCTGTAATAATCGTCGCAGGTAAGCCGCCTAATATGGTAAAGCAAACGATTAAGACGAAGGAAATCGCGATCCCTGTATTTAGCTCCACTCCAAGCGTAATATTAAAAATCGTGGACATCCCAACCATTTGCAGGGCAAGTGTTGGAACGGAATAAATAAATGCTGAAAGAATAGATGGGATAATGCCTGATTTACCGCCGAAACGCTCGCCAAATAAATCAGCCAATGTATAGAGGCGTTGCCGTCTTAAAGGTCCGGCAAAAGCAACAATTAGTAACAAGCAGAATAAAATTCCTGGAAGTGCAAATTTGAAGAAGCCGGATAGTCCTACGGTAAAGCCCATGCCTACCCAACCAATAAAAACTGCCGCGCCACACCATGTGCTTATAATGGTTCCGACTATTGGCCAAAATCCGGTGTTCCAACCGCCAATTAGATAGTCATCATAGGTTTTTACCTTAAAGAAATAATAAACCCCCATAGAAAACATTAAAATAAAATAGATTACAATATAGCTTAAATACCAAGTCATGTAAGTTAATCCCCTCAAAATTTTTTTCAGTTTCTTTCTATCAAGACTTGCTCAAGTGTCACCACCTCTCTTTATAAGTATGTGTTATATTAAACCAAACATAGACTGAATATTCAAGAATTGTCGTTTGATGTCGATTGCTTATAGGAAGGACATTTGCCCCAGTCAAAGCGTTCTTCAGAATAAATGCTATATTTCTCCCAGAGCAACCGTCCGTAAGACTCCCACTTCAAAACATGAAGTGAGACAGTTAAGTTTTTAGTGGGAGAAACGGACGCTAACACCCCGATTCGTTCAATTAACAAACAGTGAGGGAAGAAACCCCCACTGTTTGAAGTTTTACTTTATTATCCTAACCCTTATATAATGAAATAGAGAACGGTTACATAGGGGGAGTGGTAAGATGTTAGTCGGAGCAATTGAAGCAGGGGGCACCAAATTCATTTGCGGAGTTGGTACTGAACAGGGAGAAATACTAGAACAGATAAGTATCCCAACAAGAGGACCTAAGGAAACATTGAAGGACGTCGTGGACTTTTTTAAAGGGAAAGAAATTGAACGACTGGGAATTGGTTCATTTGGGCCTATTCAAGTGAATAAGACTCAGCCTGATTATGGATCACTTTTAGAAACGCCGAAAACGATCTGGAAGCACTACCCATTATTAAAGCATCTTGAAGAGCATTTTCCGGCTGGTATGCCAATCGTGGTAGATACAGATGTGAATGCAGCAGCGCTTGGAGAAATTAAATGGGGCGCCGCAAAAGGAAAAGAATCCTGTGTTTATTTTACTGTAGGGACAGGCATTGGTGCTGGGGTGTTTCTCAATGGGAAGCTCTTGCATGGCTTAATGCATCCAGAGGCTGGCCATATGTTTATAAAGCGCCATGAAATGGATGATTTTTCTGGTTGCTGCCCGTACCACAAGGATTGTCTCGAGGGACTTGCCTCAGGCACTGCCTTAAAGACAAGATGGGGAGTTGCTGGGACAGAATTGACTGACGAGCGTGCATGGGAGCTGGAAGGCTATTATTTAGCGCAGGCAGCTGTAAATGCTATTGTTACATATTCTCCGGAAAAAATTATATTTGGCGGGGGAGTGTCACAGCACCCAGGGTTGTTAGAACAGATCCAAAAGCAAACACTGGAGCTTTTGAATGGATATATTAAAAAACCTCAAATCACCGACAATATCGAGGACTATATTTCCTTGCCTGGTCTTGGTTCCCAAGCTGGTTTAAAAGGGTCCTTGGCATTAGTGTTGGATTGATTTTTAGAAGAAAAAAAGCCATGTAACGTTTTTACAAGTCCATGGCTTTTTACTGTGTTTTTTAAGAACTTTTCCACGTTGGGAACGGGGCCTGCTTACCCTAGCATCGCCCCGATTGCCCCAGCATGAGCGCCCTTTTCCAAAAATATGGCTTGATAATCAAAGCTTTCTTCAAACATCTTTAGTCGCCGTTTTAAAGGTGGGTTTTCCTCCAGTGTACTTCCAATGAAAACAAGGGACTTGGTATGATGAGCCTGTGCTGCTTGAATGGACAGGAGAAGGATTGTCTCTGCAAGCAACCGTACTAAGCTTGCCATATGGTCATGTGAGGTCGCTTCTTGATTAAGATGTGCCTTCCCAAAGTTAGCTGCAGTGAGATCTCCCCTGAGAGGAGCGGAACTTGGAGCATAGATATCCCGTATTAAAAGGTCGCTTTCTTGCTCATCACCTTGTTCAGCAGAAGACACGAGTGACGCAAAATCTGTCTCCTTGTTGGAAAGGAGTGAGCCAAGACCGATTAATGTTCCGCCCCCAATTCCACTCCCGAACAAACGTTGAAAAGAATGGGGAGTTACATGGTAAAACGACGTTCCTGTACCAATGCTTACCACAATATAATTGCTTACTTCATGACCTTCTTCTTCTATTAAATAACGCGTACCATTTACAGTTGCTGTGAATTCATCTATTTGCTGAGACTGTCCTGATAGGTTGGATTGGATGTGTGCACCTTTTCCTCCAGTAATGAAAAACTCCGATTCGCCATCAAGCCCTTCAAGCCAGCTTAGACATTCGGCTATTTGCTCAGATTGAAAAGTACGTGTGCCCATTTCTCCGTTCATACGACGTGCCGTTTTTATGAGTGTTCCTCCTGCATCAATTCCAATGCGATTCATTCCCATCCCTCCAATTACCTTCCTACCACTATCATAACAAAAAGCGAGCGATATTTTCGTTAGTTATAAGGTAACATGATACAATTAAGCTATACACACTTAACAAACTTGGAAAGGAAGATACGTATGACAGCAAAATTTATCGGTTATGCAGGAACATACACACGGAAGACGAGCGAAGGTATCTATCGGTTTGTACTGGATACGGAAAAGGAAACATTAAGCAAAGCTGAAGTTGCGGCAAAGGTAGGCAGTCCTACATATTTAACCATTAGTGAAGATAAGAAGCATTTATACGCTGTTGCCCAGGATGGCAAGATGGGTGGTGTACATGCTTATGAACTAACAGAGCAAACTGGAGAACTTTCTTCCATTAACGGGCAGCTTGTGGAAGGTGCGCCACCATGCCACCTAGATGTGAAGGAAAGTGTGCTTGTAACAGGGAACTATCATAAAGGGGATATCGGCCTACACCAGGTTGGCAGCAATAATGAAGTGGAACAGGGACAATTTTTAAAACACGAAGGAAGCGGCCCACACGAACGCCAGGAAAAACCGCATGTGCACTTTACAGGTTATACACCCGATGGGAAATATATTGTAGTGGCTGACCTTGGGACAGATAAGCTTGTCACCTATAAACAAGAAAAGGACGAACTGGTTCATGTAAACACATTGACAGTCAAAGAGGGAAGTGGTCCACGTCATATTGCCTTCCATCCAAATGGCAAAACAGCATACTTAATTACAGAGCTCCGTTCGGAAGTAGTTGTATTGGACTATGATGCAGCAACGGGAAGCTTTACCGAAAAACAATATATCAAAGCAATTCCAGAAGATTTCACGGAGACAAATGATGCGAGTGCCATTCACGTTTCTTCCGATGGTAAATTTGTTTATTCCGGAAATAGAGGACATAACAGCATCGCCGTTTTTGCTGTCAATGAGGAGACAGGTGAACTTTCCCTTGTGGAAATAAAGCCTTCCGGTGGAGATTGGCCACGAGATTTCGTGTTAGATCCAACGGGGAAATTTCTTCTTGCATCCAATCAACATAGTGGAAATATCGTATTATTTAAAAGGGATGAAGCAACAGGGAAATTAACGCAGACAGATGAAGTAATTGATGTGCCAGAAGTCGTTTGTGTGAAATTTCTTGGTTAAAGATAGTTGCGGATATTGTTGCGTAAAAACAGAGAGAAGCTAAAGTGTGGCTTTTCTCTGTTTTTTTAATAGGAGGAAGTCGTATTCAGAGGTACGCGGAGCTAGGTAATGGCAACAAATAAAATAGGCAGAATGGTTCTTTTTATTTTTTTAGGGTTTGGGCAAGTTCATTTTATGATTTTTCTTAAATAGATAATTGTATTTTAAGGATAAAATTGGACGGCGAAATGGCCTTTTATTCATTTTACATTTTTACTAGAATAGCTTAACGTTAGTACTAGAAGTCTTACCTCGCCATCACGGGCAATAAGCCTCACACCAAACGAAGTTCCACTTTATAGAATTCATAGAAGATATAGTGTGTGGATGAAAATTAATTTATCCCGGTGCAAGCGTCCGTAAGACTCCACTTCAAAACATTAAGTGAAGCCGTGATGTTTAAGTGGTAGTAAACGGACGTTAACACCCCGATTGGTTCAACTAACAATCAGTGGAAGTAGAAAAAAATCCCCCACAGATTGAAGTTTCACTTTATAATAAATAGAGGAGGTGATGAGTTGGAGACGAACGAAATATTACAGCAGATTCTTGATAATCAGGTCGAGACAAATAGAAAAATAGTAGCATTAGAAGCCAACATGGAAGAGCGCTTTGCGCAGGTGGAAGAACGCTTGGTTCAAATGGAAGAACGTTTTGTGTCGGTGGAAGGTCGCCTTGACAAGGTAGAAGAAAAAATAGAGCTGCTGACTTCGCAAACTACACAGGCATACCAGGATCTCGTTGAAATTATTACCAATCAAAAGGAAGACATAACACAAAATTTCACACCTCTTGTAGAGACAGCCTTCTGGGCGGACAAGACGCTCCACCTTGAGAAAGAAATTTATCCCGGTGCAACCGTCCGTAAGACTCCCACTTCAAAACATGAAGTGAAACCGTGATGTTTAAATGGTAGTAAACGGACGTAACACCCCGATTCGTTCAACTAACAATCAGTGGGAAGAACGAAAACCCCCACTGATTGAAGTTTCACTTTATAAATTAAAACAGCAGCATAGCTGACGATTGCAATAAAGCCTTTGTGCAATCCCCCCTTTTTTACGTTGGATCGTAATAATTTTAGTCAGGAAGCAATGCCCCGAAGTAAAAACGTTGAAGTTCCAAAATAGAAAAACGTACACATGCGATTTTCTAAACCATTCCTTCCTCTTATCCCCAAGCATAATGAGCCCACTTACGACAAGTCAAAAAATGAGTAGATATTAAAGGAGGAGCAATAATGAAATTTTTTCATACAGCGGACTGGCACCTAGGAAAACTAGTGCAAGGTGTGTATATGACTGAGGACCAAGCATACATACTGCAACAATTTGTTCAGGCAATTGAAGAGGAAAAACCGGATGCCGTTATTATTGCAGGTGATTTATATGACAGGGCAGTCCCCCCAACAGATGCTGTTCATTTGCTCAACGATACATTAGATAAAATAGTGCTACAACTCAAAACACCTGTGCTGGCTATTGCGGGCAACCACGACAGTCCTGGACGCTTGAATTTCGGTAGTAAAATCATGCGCGATAACGGCTGCCATATTACAGGGAATCTTAAAAAGGATATGGAGCCAATTATTCTTCATGATGAGCATGGGGAAGTGCATTTTCATCTTGTTCCGTACTGTGATCCTAGTGTTGTACGCAATGAATTTGGGGATGAAGAGATCCGTTCCCATAACGATGCTGCTAAAAAAATTACAGAAGAGATCAAAGCAACAATGGATCCTAATGCACGTCATGTACTTGTTGGCCATGCCTTTGTGACACCATATGGCGAAGAAGAGGAGAATACAAGTGACTCGGAACGCCCATTATCCATTGGGGGATCGGAGTATGTAGATGCTACACATTTCAGCAGCTTTCACTATACCGCACTGGGGCATTTGCATCAGGCACATTATGTAACAAAGGAGACAATTCGTTATGCCGGGTCTCCGTTAAAGTATTCGATCTCGGAAGAAAATCACAAGAAGGGCTATTTTATTGTGGAAATGGACGAGAAGGGCGATGTCTCTCTTGAGAAAAAAGAACTTCTACCACTTCGAGATATTCGTACAGTAGAAGCGTCCCTTGATGAATTATTAGAGCATCCTATCAATGAAGATTATGTGTTCATTCGCTTGACTGATGAAACAGCCGTTCTTTCACCGATGGAAAAAGTACGCTCTGTTTATCCAAATGCCATGCATGTAGAACGGAAAAATTATATGTTCTCCCCGGAATCAGAAGCGTCGAGTGAGCCAATGGAACGAACAAAAATGAGTGATATTGAACTATTCCACGCTTTTTATAAAGAAGTAAAAGGCAATGAGGCGACAGAGGAAGCTGAAGAGCTTTTTAAAGAAGTACTTGATGAATTATTAAAAGAAGAGAATGAAACTGCATCCCCTCAAAGAGTAAAGAATGCAGTGACGAATTAGTTGCCTTGCAGGCGGTAAGGAGCGAGCGATTTGAAACCATTAAAATTAACCCTGACAGCGTTTGGCCCGTATAAAGAAAAAGAAGTCATCAATTTTACAGATCTACAGGAAAATCGTTTATTTGTTATATCTGGTAATACCGGGGCAGGAAAGACTACCATTTTTGATGGCATCTGTTTTGCCCTGTATGGTTCAGCAAGTGGTCAGGATAGAGAAAATAATGCGATGCTGCGTAGTGATTTTGCTGATGACAATGTCCATACAGCAGTTGAATTGGAGTTTGCTTTAAATGAGCGAACCTATCGGGTGCTCCGCCAGTTGGGGCATATAAAAAGTGGAAACAAGACAAAGACAGGGGAACGTTATGAGTTCTTTGAAATAACCAATGGCAATGAAATACCGGTTGTGGACAGGCAGATGGTTTCCGAGATTGACAAAAAGATAGAGGAACTTATTGGATTGACACAGGATCAATTCAAGCAAATTGTCATGCTACCACAAGGGGAATTTCGTAAACTATTAACCTCCCAGACGGAAAACAAAGAAGAGATACTGCGTCGGCTTTTTAAAACAGAACCCTATAAGCATATTACGGAGAAGATAAAACAAAAGCGGCTTGCCATGGACGATGCATACAAGCAGGCCGTTCGCGTGCGTGATCAATACATTGCAGCAATAGGGAAAAGTTTGCCGAAACGAGATAGCAGTACCCTATTTCCCCTATTAGAGGCGGAATATCAGAATACAAAGCAAGTGCTAGATGGCCTCGAGGGAGAACGGCAATACTATGAGGCAAAAATTGTGGAGGATAAAGCGGCCTATGAGCATGCTTACAAATCACACAATCAAAAGCAAACAACATACCATCTTTCTAAAGCATTGAATGATCGCTTTGCTGCCTTAGAACAAAAAGAAAATCGATTAAAGGAATTAGTAGACCAGGCTGAACAATTTGAGAAAAAAGAAGTACAGCTGGAAAAGGCAGAACGAGCCCAGCGTCTTGCCCCATATGAAAAGCAGCGGGAAGAATGGCGTCGGGATGAGGCAGCAAAACAAGCAGCTCGAAAGGAAGCAGAACAAAATCAGAAACAGATAGATGAGAAAAGAGTAGAAGTTCAAGTTGCGTATGAAAAAGAAGAAAATAAAAAAGCTGAGCGAGAAGCGATACGAAAAGAATTGGATAAGCTGCATGACTTTTTACCAGTTGTGAAGGAAATGGATACAGCGAAACAGAAGCTTCAACGTTTACACCAACAAGGGAAAGCCACCTATGCAGAATGGCAGCAAGCGAAAGAAAAGCTTGAAGAACAGAAAAATAAAGCAGAACAGCTTGAGCAAAAGATTAAAACACTTGATCAGCAAGTGGAAAAGCTGCCGGACAAGCAGCAACAATTAGGTGAAATGCGGGAACAGATTAAGCTCGTATTGGATTACCTGAAACGAAGAGAGCATTTACGTACATTGGAAGCAGAAATAAAGCAACAAAAGCAGGTAGTAGAGGAAAAAAGAAAGCACTATCTTAAGCTGGAGGAAAATTGGATTAGCAACCAGGCAACCCTTTTAGCGGAACACCTTCATGATGGAGAGGCTTGTCCTGTGTGTGGAAGTGTGGAACACCCGGAAAAAGCGACTAGCAGAGCGGATGCGATTTCTAAGGAACAACTTGAAAAGGCCAAGCATGACTATGATGCTGCTGATAGTAAATATAGAGAAGTTTCGGCAAACTATCAGGCTGCAAAAACACAGGTTGAGGAAAAGGTGCAGGAGCTAAATAGCTATTCGGTTTCCTTGGAAAATGCAGAACAGACAAAGGATAAGCTTACTGAATCTGGTACTGCACTTAAACAGGAAGTAGAGCAACTAAACAAAGCACGTAAAGAACTAGCAGATCAAAAGCAAAGTTATGAACAGGTAAAAGTAACAACAAAGCAGTTAGAAGAAAAAGTACAAGCAAAAGAAAAAGCATATCAAGAAATTAAATCCTCCTATGATACGTCAAAAGCAGTTTACCAAGAGAGAGTTAACAACATTCCAGAAGACGTTCGGGTCTTAACAGAACTTGAGCAAAAAATTCAACAAGCGAAAAAGCAGCAAGAAATGTTGGAAAATGCTTGGGAGACCATCCAGAAAAGACTGCAAGAAGTAAAAGAAATGCAAGCAAAAGCAGTAGAACGGCTTACCCATGTGCAGCAACAGTGTGTAGAAACGACTGCCAAAAGAGAAGAAGTGGAAAAACAATTTACTACTGCTTTAGCAGAGGCAAGTTTTTCCGCGGAGACCGATTATCAGGATGCAAAGCTATCTGAAGAAGCGTTTCATGAACTGAAAAATAGCGTAGAGCAGTTTAAGCAAACACTCTCCACCGTAAGGGAGCAAGTGTCTGAACTCAGAACAGAGTTAAAGGATAAGGAAAAAGCTGATCTGTCGGCGATCGAATCTGAACTGGCTGAGTTGAAAGAAACATATGAAGTAACCCTGAAAACATGGCAAGAGTCGAAAAACTATCATCAAGAAGCGAAGGATTTACATCAAAGTATAGTAAAAGCAAGTGAAGAATCTGGAGATATTGAAAGAAAACTCCGGACTATCTCTGACCTGTACGATGCCATTCGTGGGCAGAATAATCGTAAAATATCGTTTGAAAGATACTTACAGATTGAGTACCTTGAACAAATTATTGATGCAGCAAATCAGCGGCTGGAGCATTTATCAAATGGCCAATTTTTCTTAATGCGCAGTGACCGACAAGAGTCTCATGGTCGGCAGAGCGGGCTTGCTCTTGATGTCTATGACGCATACACAGGTCAGACAAGGGATGTCAAAACATTGTCTGGTGGAGAGAAATTTAATGCCTCACTCTGTTTAGCGCTAGGCATGTCAGATGTTATCCAAAGCTTCCAAGGTAATATCTCCATAAAAACGATGTTTATTGATGAAGGGTTTGGGACACTGGATGAAGAAGCATTGAATAAAGCAATTGATACACTTGTCGACTTACAGCAATCCGGTCGAATGATTGGCGTAATTTCGCATGTTCAAGAGCTGAAAACCATCTTCCCAGCTGTTTTGGAAGTGAAGAAAACGAAGGAAGGTTCAAGTAGAGCCAAGTTCTTAATTAAATAGCAAAAAACACAGTACAAGCCAGTGACTTTGTACTGTGTTTTTTCGTTTTTATGCTAATTAAGATGCATGTGGTCTCTGTTGTTTTTTATAATACATATTAAACAATACCATGACAACAAGGACAAGGGCCGCACAGACTAGGTAAAGGCTCTGGTAACCGTAGCCTGAAACGACAAGCCCCCAAATAAATGAGCCAAGTGCAATACCAGCATCATAAAGCATAAAGAAGGTCGCTGTCGCGTGTCCACTCCGTGCTGGCTCTGCTGTTTGAATTGCCATCGTTTGGAAGCTTGGAAGTAGTGTGCCATATCCAAGACCAATTAAGGCTGCGGCGACAAAGAGCATCCAGGCAGATGACGTAATACTTAACATCACAAGCCCTGCCACAAAGATAAGCAGGCATGGGAGGATAACAAAACGCGCTCCTCTGCTATCAAAGGCTCTACCAAGTGAAGGTCTGGAAAGTAACATTACTCCTGCAAAAACGAGAAAGAAAAAGCTTGCTGCAGCTGCAAGTCCTATTGACTCCGCATATACTGAAATAAAAGAAAGGATACTAGCATATGCAAGGGAAATGAGACTGGCAATAATGGCGATCGGTAAAGCTTTTAGTTCGACTAAACTGTGAATAGAAAGCTTTCCTTTTTTTACAGTCGTTTCTGCTCCTACTGGTTCTTTAACATGAACGAGAAGGGTTGATAAAATACCAGCAATCATAAATATGCTAAGGATAATAAATAATGTTTTAAAGCTGACAAATTGCAGTAGACTTAGCCCAATAAATGGTCCAGCCACTACCGCCAGGTTCATTGACATTGCGAAATATCCTAAGCCTGCTCCCCTGCGTGCTGGTGGAATTAAATCAGCTGCAATCGCTCCTGTAGCTGTAGTAATTACTCCAAAGGAAAGACCATGAATGAAGCGTAAGATCATTAATGGAACAAAGGATTCAATTCCGATATAGATAAAGGTTGTAAGCGTAAAGACACTTACACTTAGAACAAGTCCCTTTTTCTTTCCTATTCGATCAAGTAAGCCTGCCGAAAAAGGTCTAACAGCAATGGCGGCTATTAGAATAGAGGTAACCACGAGGCCACCTTGTGCTTCCGTTCCGTCCATATCTTGGATTACATAAAGTGGAAGGGTGGTTATTAATGTATAAAATACTACAAACACTAAAAATTGCGTCATAAAAATACTAATAAAACTACGCGTCCATATCTTTTCTAATTGGTTTTTCATTCTGATGTCTCTCCTGTTGATTTTAATTTACCTAACAGAATGTATAATTGTTTTTTCTCTTGCTGTGATAAAGCTGAAAGCATTTCCTCGTCAAAGCTTTCCACCGATTTTTTGACAGTAGGGATCCGCTCTATTGCCATCGGAGTGAGTTCAATAATGCGCTCACGTTTGTCTTGGCCTTGCTTCCTGCTAATCCAACCACTCTTTTCCATCCGAACCAAGGTCCGTGTGACAGTTGGTGCTTCCGTATTTAAATACTTCCATATCTCCGTTTGAGTCATAGCCCCAAACGTATCCAGGCAGTAGATTATGGCCCATTGTGATGCATATAAATCATGATCTTTAAGCTGTACGTTTAATTCTTTCACCGTATAACGAGACAGTTGATTTAAAGCATGCATAATATCCCGGTTTTCCACATTCTTCATTTTCATACCCCTCTTCAATACTTACCCAGGTAAATAAACACCTGAACTATAATACAGGAAATTTAGCTCGTTGTAAAGCGAGTGGACACTTTTGTTGAGTAAGTCGCGGAGTTAATTAACCAAGTTGTGCCGAGACATCGGCTGAGAGAGCGTGAACATCGCTTGAGAGCGAAGTAACATCGGCCAAGAGCATCGAGACATCGCCTGAGGGCATCGACACATCGGCTGAGAGCGAAGTAACATCGGCCAAGAGCATCGACACATCGCCTGAGGGCACCAGAACATCGGCCGAGAGCGCGACCACATCGGCCAACAGCGCTGCAACATCGCCCGAGCGCCCCTGAACATCAGATGAGAGCCCCCTCCCATTCTCACAATCTAGTAAGCCTTTGCAAAAAAGATCTTGCTTTTTTGAAAACGCTTATGTTAACATAGATTCATCTTAGATCTATGTTGGATCTTTTACATGTGGGAGGCAAAAACAGATGCAAAATAGAAGACTTCTTGCTTTCTATGGCGATGATTTCACGGGATCCACCGACGCGATGGAAGCATTAGATAGTTTCGGACTTAGAACAATTCTTTTTTTGGAACCGCCAACAGAAGAATTATTAGAAAGGTTCTCTGATGCCCAATGTATTGGGGTTGCAGGGACTGCACGTGCGAAAAATAACGAAGAAATGGAAAAAGAACTTACACCAGTTTATAAAAAATTTAAAGAGATAAATCCTTATTTTGTTCATTACAAGGTTTGTTCAACCTTTGACTCTGCTCCGGAGGTGGGGAGTATCGGTTATGCTGCTGATTTAGCTAGACGTTACTTTGAAAGCGGCTCCTATCCATTGCTCGTCGCTGCACCAGCATTGGGAAGGTATACGGTATTTGGCAATCATTTTGCTAATTTTCATGGGTCCATTTATCGACTGGATAAACATCCCGTTATGTCCAAACATCCCGTAACGCCAATGGATGAGGCGAATTTAGCGGTTCATCTGCAAAAGCAGACAACGCAATCTATCGGAACAATTAACATGGTAGATATGGAAAGAGACCCAGCAGAATTTACCGACGATGCTGAAGACATTGTGCTCTATGATGCGGCAGAAGAAAAAGAGATGAGATGGTTCGCTGATAAAGTTTGGCAAGATAGAAGCGAAACCACAACCCAATTTCTAATCGGGTCCTCAGGCATTGAATATGCACTCGGCAATAAGTGGAAAAGAGATAACATTGTAGAGGGCAAAGCGAAGGAACGTCAACCACGTGATATCGACCAAATGCTCGTTGTTTCTGGAAGTGTTTCAGAAGTTACGAAAAGACAGCTGGAACATGCAGAGGAATCAGGCTTCCATATGGAACAACTGCCATATGAATTGTTTACGGAAGAGAATGTCCCAGAAAGCTACCTAAATCGCATCATTGAATTGCTAGAATCCAAGAAGAAAGTGATTCTATATACAGCAAAAGGTACGGAAGATGAAGCAATTAAAGCAACAAGAGATCATCTTACACAAGAAGGTATTTCAGACATTGGAATCCATATTGGGCAACAATTAGGACGCTGGACAAAATATATTATGGAGCGTGCTCCACTGAAGAGAGTTGTTATCTCTGGTGGTGACACTTCTGGATTTGTTACATCACAGCTTGGCATTTATGGACTAGAAGTCCTTCAAGGCATTGCACCAGGAGCTCCTTTATGTCGCGCATATTCAGAGGACGAGCGTTTCGACGATTTAGAAATTGCGTTGAAGAGCGGACAGTTAGGTGGAGAAGGATTCTTTGAAAATGTCTTCTTAGCGAAGAAAACCTATTAAGGGAAGAAAGGGGATCGCGATGCTTTTAAAAGATGTAGCGTACCAAGCAATTAAGGAGAAAATCTTGGAAGAAGAATATCCACCAGGACAATTCCTTTCAGAACGCACCTTAATACAAGAGTTAGATATGAGTAAGACACCGATAAAAAATGCACTTGTTCGTCTAGAATCAGAGGGGTTTGTCACCGTATCCTCCAAGCAGGGAATCGTGATTAATGATCTATCAATCGAAAGAATCAATGATATTTATAATCTACGAATCGCATTAGAAACCTTTACCTGTGATGCATTATATGAACGAATTACACCGCAGCAACTTGGTGATTTGAGAGAGAACTTAGAGCAAACCAAGGTAGCCGCAGAGGAACTTGATGTGAAAGGCTTTGCTTCATTGGATCATGATTTCCATGTAGACCTGAGTGAAATAGCTGGAAACAAAGAGATTACGCGCATTCTATTAAACTACCATGATCATTTACTTCGTATTACATTGCGTCATTTGCGCAAGGACCCTACTAGGGTTCGCAAGTTCTATGAGGATCACGTTGCGATTGTAAACGCTCTAGAGGCTCATAAGGAAGAGAGTGTTACCTTGATGCGACAGCACTTGCAAGAATCTAAATCCATGTTATTTCAATAAGAAGGAGATGCCAATATGAAAGCAGTATTTGTTCAAGACGCTGAGAAAATTGAAATCAAGGACATTGACCGTCCAACAATAAAAAGTGATGAAGTACTCATTAAAGTAGCGACAGCAGGAATTTGTGGTTCTGATATCCACACCTACAAAGGGCTACACCCTTTTAGAAAGCCTCCAGTTGTGATTGGCCATGAAGTGGCTGGGGAAGTAGTAGAAATTGGGGACGCGGTAAAGAACATTAAGGTTGGCGATCGAGTGACCGTAGAACCACAAAAAGGTACAGGAGAAAGTGAAGGCGTTATGACGGGTAATGTGAATTACTCAGATGAGCGACTTGCACCAGGCATGGGAGATTGGTTAGGAACAATGGCCGAATATTTTGTGTCACCAGAAAATCTCGTAATTTCCTTACCTGATAGTGTGAGCTATGACCAAGGTGTTCTCGTAGAACCACTTGCAGTTGGCGTTCACGCAGCATTCAAAGGTGATGTGAAACCAAACGATAGAGTAGCGATTATTGGTGCTGGTCCAATTGGGCTGTTAACACTTGCTGCAGTGAAAGCAAAAGGTGTAACAGAGACTGTTATCACAGATGTGCTTGATTACTCACTTGATGTTGCCAAAGAACTTGATGTAACAGAAACGGTCAACATTATGGATAATCCAAATTGGATTGAGGAAACAAAGGAACGAATGGGAGGATCATTTGATAAAGTCTTTATCACAGCAGGTGTGCCAGGCATTATCAATCAAGCTCTAAACCTATTGAAAAAAGGTGGACGTGTCGTAACCGTTGCGATGTTCCATGGTCAACAGGAAGTGGACATTGAACAATTACAGCAAAATGAAAAAGAAATCGTAGGCTGTATGACATATAACCGACCAGATACAGAGGAAGCGCTAGAAATTATTAAAGAAGCTAAGATTCCTGTTGAAAAAATCATCTCACATGTTCTGCATTATGAAGAAGCAGCACATGGCTTTGAAATTGTAAATAAAAAACAAGACAACTCAGTAAAAGTTCTAGTTAGATTTGACTCATAGAGGAGGAACTTAGGGTGAAACGGGAGAGAATAATTGGTCTAATTTTGCTAATAGCTGCCTTCACCCTTCTCGGAGCTTGCTCAAACACAGCGAGCTCCCAAGAAGGGGAAAAGGATGTAACAACATTAAGGCTTGGACATATCCAGAGTGAATCACATACATGGCATAAGGCCTCTGTAAAATTCGCTGATCTGGTGGAAGAAAAGACAGATGGTAAAGTGAAAGTCGAAATTTATCCTAGCTCCACACTTGGTTCTGATAGAGATTTAATAGAAGGAACGCAAATAGGCTCTGTCGACTTTGCATTGGTTGCAGGGGTAATGTCTAATTTCTATAAACCATACTCTATATTGGAATTGCCTTATTTATTTGATGACCAAGAACATATGGAATCCTTCTTATACGGAGAAGGTGGCGAGGAATTACAACGCGATATGTTAGAAGAAACAGGAATCCGCGGTCTAGAATTTTGGGCACGTGCACCAAGGGAATTAACCACAAATAAACGGGTTGACACAATAGACGACTTAAAAGGTATAAAAATCCGTGTTCCAAATATTGAAGCATCTGTAGAAGGATGGGGCGCAATGGGTGCCAATCCGACACCGATGAACTTTAGTGAAGTGTATTCATCACTCCAAACTGGGGTAATTGATGCACAGGAAAATCCGGCTTCCTTTACGACTAGTGCTAAGATTCATGAAGTACAAGACTACTTAGTCAAGACAGACCATGTTTATGGCTATGTGCAGATGATCATGAGTGATATTACGTATGAAAAGCTAAGTAAAGAAGAACAGAAAGCAGTTGAAGAAGCTGCATTAGAGGCAAGAAATTATCAAAATGAGCTTGTTGCTGAGCAAGATAAGAAAGCGCTTCAAGAAATGGAAGACGCTGGAGTTGAAATAATTGAAGTAGACAAAGAACCGTTCCGTGAAGCGGTATTGCCTGTCCATGAACGCTTAGCAGATAAGTATGGCAGAGATCTCTATGATTCAATTATTGAGATGAGTAGTTTAGGGGGTAATTAGATGCAGGGCTATGTGAGTTTTATAGATAAAATAAATAAAGCAGTTAAATATATCGTATCAGCCATGTTTATCGTATTAGCGGTATTAGTGGTACTTCAGGTCATAACACGCTTTGTCATTGACTATCCGCTTAGTTGGTCTGAAGAAATATCTCGATATTTAATGATTTACATTGTGTTTTTTGGGGCAGCCCTTGCAATGCGAAATAAAGAACATATTGCAATAGACTTTTTAGTAGAAATTGTAAGCGCTAAAAGAAAGAAGGTTCTAAATTCTATTATCCTGTGGATTTCTCTTATTTTTGCAGCGATTCTTTTCTATTATGGTTCTGCTTTAACCTTAACAGTAGTAAACCAAGCTACACCGACATTGCAATTCTCCATGAGTTGGGCCTATGCAGCCATTCCTTTAGGGTCTCTGCTGCTACTGCTTAATACAATTGCTGTCATGATTGAAGACAAACAAGGTAAAACAATAGAGGGAGGTGGGGCGCAATGATAATCGCATTATTTGTATCCCTCATTATCTTATTTCTTCTAGGGGTTCCTGTTGCGATCTCTCTAGGCTTATCATCAAGTATCGCCCTGCTCGTAGCAGGAGATATCCCGTTAATGGTTCTAGCACAGCGGGCGTTTGTATCACTCGATTCCTTCCCATTGCTGGCTATTCCGCTATTCATGCTAGCTGGTGTAATTATGGAATACGGTGGAATTTCTCAACGATTAATTAATTTAGCCAATGCTTTAACAGGACATGTTTCTGGTGGGTTGGCCATTGTAACCGTTGTAACAACAATGTTTTTCGCTGCGATTTCTGGTTCAAGTGTTGCCGCAACTGCAGCATTAGGAGCTATCCTTATTCCTGCAATGGTTGAAAGAGGTTATCATAAGGATTTTGCTGCAAGTGTTCAAGGCGTTTCAGGGACATTGGGCATCATCATCCCACCTAGTATTCCGCTAATTTTATATGGTGTGGCAGCTGGGACGTCCATTGGTGATTTATTTATTGCAGGTGTAACCCCAGGTATCGTGATTGGTATCGGATTACTTATTGTGGTAATCATTGTATCTAAAAAACGAAACTACCTGAAAGAGCCTAAGAAGACAAACAAGGAATTAGGTAAAGCATTCTTGGAAGCGATTCCTGCTCTTATTATGCCTGTTATTATTTTAGGTGGTATTTATAGTGGTATCTTTACTGCAACTGAAGCAGCCGGTATTGCCGTAGCGTACGCGTTTCTAATCAGTATTGTATTTTATAAAACGATCAACTTTAAAAATATCAACAAAATTCTAACACAAGCGACCGTTACAACATCAACGATCATGTTTATTATCGCAAGTGCTGGGCTTTTCAGTTGGATTTTAACCATCGAGAATATTCCACAGCAGGTTGCAGAAATGTTTACATCTTTCTCTACTAATGGAACAGTATTCTTATTAGTTATAATGGTGTTACTATTATTGGTAGGAATGTTCATGGAAACCAATGCTTCTATTATCATTCTCGCACCGATTTTGGCACCGGTTGCCTTAGAAATGGGAATTGATCCAGTTCATTTTGGAATCGTGATGATTGTAACACTAGCAATTGGTATGGTAACACCACCACTAGGGTTAAATCTATTTGTTGCAGGAAAGATTGCAAACTTGAGATTAGACCAGGTTACAAAAGGAATGATACCATTCTATATTGCAGTGATTATTACGTTACTCATTATTGCACTATTCCCATCTGTATCACTCGGACTATTAAATTTGCTTGACTAAGGAGTTTTGAAAAGAATGGATAGATTAGAGTTAGTGAAAGACCTGCAAAAAACAGGCGTTTTCATGATGGACAATGATCTAGCTTGGGGAACAGCAGGAAATATTAGCGCTCGGGTAAGCGAGGACCAATTTTACGTATCTGCAAGCGGAACTTATCTGGGAGAAATGGATATAAGCGATTTCTCCCTCTGTTCAGATGACGGATTGGTTGAAGGGAAAAAGCCATCTAAAGAGCATATTATGCATCAAAATATTTACAAAGAGCGACCAGAAATCAATGCTATTTTGCATGCTTCTCCTTTCTACAGTACGCTTATTGCCAATACAGATATGACCATTCCTTCTAACTATTTTGTAGAAGCAATGTACTATCTGGAAAAGATCGTACGCATTCCCTATGAGCATCCAGGAAGTCTGGGACTTGCAGATGCTGTAAAGGAAAAAGCGAAACTAGGAAATGTAATGCTACTTGAAAACCACGGCGTCATCGTATATGACACAAGTTTAAAAGAAGCAAGAATGGCATTGCAGACACTAGAATACACGTGTAAAATGCACATCCAGGCAATGCAGAGTGGAATAAAGATAAATGGCTTATCGGAAGATACTGTAAATGACTTCCTTTATAATGCCGGTTACAAACCAGTTCGCAAATGGGATTAAGGTAAATTGAAAAACAGCTGAGACATAGTCTCGGCTGTTTTTTTGTTTTAGGTGGATTGCCAATCAACCAAGGAGGTTCAATCAACCAAAGCAGTGCGCCAATCAACCAAGATAGCTACTCAATCAACGAAGTGTCATCCCATCCTCCCAATCATATAAAAAGCTACCTTCATCCACATCCCCACATAAAGATTTTTCAAGTGTATTTTCATGTAACAGAAATGGTCGTGTTTACCATTAAAATCCAAATATTTTATTTATCCCGGTGCAAGCGTCCGTAAGACTCCCACTTCAAAACATGAAGTGAAACCGTGATGCTTAAGTTGGAGTAAACGGACGCTAACACCCCGATTCGTTCAACTAACAATCAGTGGGGGGGAAGAAAGAAACCCCCCCGATGATTGAAGTTTCACTTTATAAAAAATATATTGACAATTTAAAAATAGGGGCATAGAATGGGTAATAATCTTTTACTGTTTACTTCGTTAAAGTGACGTCACAATCTAACGCAGGAACAAATTTAGTAGAGAAAGAAGCTGATCCTCATGATAGACGAACCCATTGTTGCTGCCATGCTAATATTTGCTTTATTCGCATTGGGAGAATTTTTATCCGTTGTTTCCAGAGCAAGAATCCCGATGTTATTTGTCGTGATGTTCGGTTATTTACTCTTACTCTGGACAGGTGTTTTTCCTCCTGATATTGCCGACAAGGCGAATATTTCCGCTTTCGCTTCTATTTTGCCAGCGGTTTTGATTGTACATATGGGGACATTAATCCCTTTTAAACAACTGAAGGAGCAGTATAAGGCAGTTCTTATTGCCTTGTCGGGTATCCTCGTCGCCGTCGTCCTTGTTATTTTATTGGTTACACCGTTTGTTGGCTACACATCTTCCGTGGTTGGATTAGGGCCATTAACGGGTGGAATTATCGCGTTTGTTATTACATCAGAACGTCTGCAGGAACTCGGACTCGTTAGCTTGATCACCATTCCGGCACTTATTCTAGGAATTCAAAACTTTGTTGGGATGCCACTTGCTGCATTTTTCCTACGTAAGCTTGGTGTCTCCGTACAAAAAGAATTACGTGAGACAGGCTATCAGACAGTAGCCGCCGCGGAAGAGAAGCAAGAAAAAAGCAAGAAAAGCTTGCTTCCGGAAAAATACCAAACACAGGTCATTCTCCTCTTTCAAGTATTTTTAGGTGCTGCCATAGCGGTAGTCCTTGGGTCCCTGACTGGCATAAATTATAGTCTATGGGCACTGGCAATAGGGATTATTGGAACCTATTTTGGCTTTTATCAAGGAAGTATGATGGAGAAGGCAAATTCCTTTGGGATAACGATGGCACTCTTAATTGTTGTGGTGATGTCTTCCATGAATTCGATCACACCGTCCATGTTCACAGACTATCTTCCAGAGGTGCTTTTGATCATGGTGGTTGGGATCATCGGAATTTTAATTGGTGGCTATTTCAGTTCTAAATTATTTAAATGGAATC
Source organism: Oceanobacillus sp. GQ8 (assembly GCF_059758495.1). NCBI lineage: Bacteria > Bacillati > Bacillota > Bacilli > Caryophanales > Bacillaceae > Oceanobacillus > Oceanobacillus sp. GQ8. The sequence continues at coordinate 282,283 of NZ_JCAXEV010000003.1, forward strand.
CAAATAAAGGGATACCTGTTGCCTTAACAGCATTATTCGGGTTTCCTGGTGATTATATTATCTGTGAGGAAGTCAGCAGAAGTATTGGAAAGGATGAGAAGGAAAGAAAGGCTATTTTTAACGAAATTTTAACACCGATGCTGGTCGGCGGGTTTACGACCGTCACGATTGCCTCGATTGTCATTGCAAGTATTCTTGTTGGTACACTTTAAAATTTAATAGAAGGGGAGCGTTACATATGACATACACTTTTGTAAAGAATGGTACGTTGATTGATGGCAATGGAGGAGAACCAGTAGAAAAGGCAGCTGTACTACTAAACGATGGAAAAATTGAGGCCGTGGGAAAAGAAGCAGAATTGGCATCCCTGCAACCCGAGGCTAAAGTAGTCGATGCCGATGGGGGCTACATTTTACCAGGCCTGTTTGATACCCATGTTCACATGATGTTCCAAAAAGCAGAGATGCAAAAGACATTGGAAACGCCTTTCTCCATGCGTTTTTACCAGGCGATGGATTATTTAAAGAAAACGATTGATATCGGGATCACTTCTGTAAGAGACGCTGGGTTTACGGATGTTGGCGTAAAGCAAGCGATTGAAGAAGGATTAATCGTGGGACCGAGAATGCAGGTAAGCATTAATCCGCTTACCATTACTGGTGGCCATGGCGATTCTTGGATGCGTTCTGGCATAGATGTTACGAATGTAACCTATCCGTCCATGCCGGATGCGATATGTGACGGCCCCGATCAAGTACACAAAAAGGTGCGGGAAATGTTGCGTGCTGGAGCTGATATTATCAAGGTACACGCAACGGGCGGTGTGCTTAGCCCTACTGACCATCCGGAATTCACGCAATTCTCTCAAGAAGAGTTAGAGATTATTGTGAGGGAAGCGAGCTTCCGTAATGGGGTCAAAGTAATGGCCCATGCTCAAGGCTCTGAGGGGATAAAGAATGCAGTTCGTGCCGGAATTCATTCCATTGAACATGGCATTTACTTGGACGATGAGGCAATTGAGTTGATGTTAAAGCACGGTACGTACTTAGTGCCGACATTGCTTGCACCGGTTTCTGTTCTAGAGTTGGCCGAAACGACGAATGATATGCCAGCCTATGCGGTAGAAAAGTCAAAAGAGGTTGCTGAAATTCATAAAAATAGTGTTGCCAAAGCTCATCGTGCTGGAGTGAAAATAGCAATGGGGACGGATGCTGGCGTCATGCCACATGGTACCAACTTAAGAGAGCTTGGCCTTATGTGTGAGATAGGGATGACCCCAATGGAAGCCCTACAGGCAACGACAAAAGTGGCTGCTGAATGTATGGGGTGGGATAACAAACTAGGTACATTGGAAACTGGAAAAGTAGCGGATCTTATCATTACGAAGACCAATCCGCTAACGGACATTCGCAGTTTGGAAAATAAAGAAAACATCACAACCGTCATCAAAGATGGACAGCTCGTGAAGCAAAATACGGTTAAAACGACAGTACGTATATAAAGAAGCAAAAAAGAGAGAAAAGCTTCCACTTTTCTCTCTTTTTTATGTGCTTTTCTGGTTATACAAACGGCTTGCCCGCGTTACACTTAGCGCCAGAAGAATGAGGGATAATACAATAAAAACCACCCATACATCCGAATCTCTTGCTGCTAACAAGATGGCAAAAATACTTCCTATAATAGAAGAGGAAAAGCCGAGCACCGTTTTAACATCTTTTAACATGGTATAATTCATGATTTATCCTCGCTTTTCTTATTTTGTGTGCTTTTGAAAAAGAAATAAAACCTTTATTATGCCACTTACATAGCAAAAGTAGGATATGGCGACCACACTGAACAGCAAAATCCAATCTATGGAGAAATCAGATATGGGAACCATGGAAAGATTATATCCAGTGAATGCACACATAACGATGAGTAAAAGAAACAGGAAAAAACTTCTTTGCAAATAATAGAGCGATGTATGGAATAAAGATTTGAGCATATCTCTCCCAGCAAGGAATCGTTCTATGAAACCGTGGACTAAAATATTTATGACATCTCGAATGGTGGGTTTTTTCATGCTAAGTATATATAAAAGCTCTTCCCCGTAACGAACTCGCCATTTTTTTGGGTAAACATAGAGGAGCCATTTCATAATAAGCCAAGCCTCCTCCACCCAAGCGTCGTCACTTGTTCTAATTGCTTTAAACTCTCTTCCAAATATGCTTTGCCGGAATCCGTTATCTTGTATGGCTTTCGCCTATTTTCTAAGGGCATGGCTTCAATGAGATGCAGCTTTTCCATTCGGCTAATGGCGCCATATAGAGTCCCTGGGCCAAGCTTTTTATGGTAGTGTTTTTCAATATCTTCCATGATGGCATAGCCGTGCTTTTCTCCTTCGGCTAAACTAATCAAGATAAATAAAGCTGGCTCTGAAAACCGGTCAAGTGACTGCATTGCTTCACCTCATTTCTCCCGGAGCAACCGTTCGTAAGACTCCCGCTTCAAAGCATGAAGTGAAACTGTGTGTTTAATTGGGAGTAGACGGACGCTAACACTCCGATTCGTTCAACTAACAATCAGTGGGGGAAGAACGAAAACCCTTCACTGATTTAAGTTTCACTTTATTACGTTTTATGTTATATCGTATAACGTAATAGTAACCAAAAAGATCCTATGAGTCAACATTGGTCACAATCATGCAAAAACCATGGTATGCTAGGTTTAGAGAGAAATAAGTAAGGGGTTTTATGATGCACGCGAATAAAACACAACGGTTAATCGTGACATTTTTGGTTGCTGCGATTGGTGGCTACATCTTTTCCATCCTAAATATGCCGCTTCCCTGGGTGCTTGGTGCCTTAACGTTTACCTTTATCGCACAAGGGCTATTAAAGCGGGAAGCATATATCCCGACCCCAATAAAAAATACAAGCTTTATTATACTAGGTATTTATTTTGGTCTTTATTTTACATTGGAAACTTTCCAGACGATACTCCCTTATTTTCTACCATATCTTTTGCTGACTCTCATTCTTATTTTTGCTAGCATTTTTATCAGTGTCATGGTGACAAAATTATCGTGGGTAAAGGTTGATAGTATGACAAGTATTTTTGGTAGTATTCCAGGGGGCTTGTCTGAGATGACATTGGCGAGTGAAGCATTTAAGGCACGTACGTCTTTAGTGGTTATCTTTCAAACCATCCGTCTGGTGACTGTTCTCTTTACCGTTCCATCCATTATGGCCTTATTATTCGGACAAGGAACAGGGAACACAAGTGGACAGGCTTCATCGGAGGTTATCCTTGGATCTCCTGTTAACTATTTGGCTTTTATCCTACCAGCATTGGCCGCGTTGTTTTTAAATAAAAAAATTCCAGCGGGGATTATTATTGGGGCAATTGGAATTGGGGTCACGGCTGCACTTAATATTACACTCGTGGAGCTACCAGCAATCCCTCCTACTCTCATGTATGCAGCACAGGTTGCGGTCGGAGCAAGCCTTGGTAAAAATATTCTGTTTCGAGATATAAAGGCAGGTGGAAAGCTCTCCTTTATATATTTTGGTACATCCCTTGGCATCATTGCCTTTTCTATTCTGCTTGGTGTGATTCTAGCAAACCTAACCTCATTAGATTACGTTACAGCTATTTTAAGCATTGCACCAGGTGGTTTGTTTGAAATGGTTTTAACAGCATATAGTCTTGGGGGAGATCCTGCTGTTGTCAGCTCACTGCAACTTATTCGCATACTTGTCATTGTAATCGGCGTACCACCACTATTAGGTTTGTTATTTCGGGATAGAAGATCGACAAGTCAGACCCAGTAATCCTTTTTGTCTGGCTGCGTTAATAGAATTTTAACAAACCAAAAATCCGGACTCTTAGCTGACTTTTTTAGATAATCGACCTGGAATTTCTTTATTGTTGGATTAAAGGTACATTTCACAGCATAGTGTTTTTCGTAGGGTTGGACAGACACTTACCAGAATTGATTTATTTTATTGTTTGCCTTTAAAGGATTACGGTCAGATTAAGTCTCAGGTGCATCCTTTTTTAAACTTTATTTTTAGAAAAGTATGGTAATATGATAGGTAACAAGGCATAACTGACAGTATTGAATATGGCTCTTCAGCGTTAAATACCAAAAAATAGGTGATTTGTTCTACCACTACGTGTGCCTGGGAGAGCCGGGGCATGCCGAAGTCAAAATAGCACGGATTCGTTTTAAGTCGGCTTTCCTTGGCACAAAGGCCCTTCATATTATCCCGCCTTATGTGGCAGTAAGGGCTAAACTTCAAGAATTCTAAGTAGGGGAAATGCCAGTAAAGGTCCGATACGTTTAACTAATATGTGGTAGGGAAGGAATCCCCACCACATGAAGTTCACTTTTATAAATTTATGGAGAAAGGGGTCTTTTATGGCTAGTGAGAAGATATTAATCGTGGATGATGATTTGGATATGAGCGAGCTTCTCAGTATGTACTTGCAGCAGCAGGGCTACCATGTGTTAGTTACGGAACGTGAAATGCAGGCACTGGAGATAGTAGAGGATGAAACACCTGATCTTATTGTCTTGGATGTCATGATGCCCCATTTAGATGGGTTTGAATTATGTCAGCTACTTCGCAAAAAGACCGATGTGCCGATTTTGTTTTTCAGTGCAAAAACGGATGATACGGATAGCATTATAGGTCTGGGTATTGGTGCTGATGATTATATTGCAAAGAACACAAGCCTTCCAGTAGTTACGGCAAAAATAAGAGCACATTTACGTAGAAATCGTAAACTGTCGACAACAGAACGGAAAGAGAAAATACCTGAGAAGGACTCTGATTCCGTGATCCAATATCCCGGCCTCATAATTAATCTGAAACAGGCACGGGTTACAGCCAATGGCGAGCGAATAAAACTCTCGGCAAAGGAATACCATTTACTTTGCCTCATGGCACGTAATCCTGATCGGGTGTACAGTGTGGAACAGCTATTTGATTTAATCTGGGGTGAGGACAGCCTAGGTGATTATCGAACAGTGATGGTACACATTAGCAACCTCCGAAAAAAACTTGTAGAACAACTTGGGGATGCTTCCTATATTGAGACACTGCGTGGTATTGGTTACAGATTTAATGGCACGTGTACAACCTGACTGTTTAGCCCTCCTTCATTTGATGCAAAAGATCCCGAACTTCCTCAGGAGAAAAACCGACATACTTAGCTAATAGAATAAGGTTTACCCATTCTTGGTCGTACTGTATAGCTTTATTTGTTATCGCTTTCTTTTTCAAAGTATCCCCCCTCAATTTCCTTAACTAAATTATATGTAAGCAAGTATAAAAGAAGCTAAAGTGTAGTTTAAATTTGGCTTAATATCACATAAAGTAGCAGGGTTAGTCCATTGGTAACCTCCACTATACAGTGAAAGAAAAAGGGAGGAAGAAGGTTTCATATCGCTACATAACGAAATGTTTTGCGACAGGAGGTAATGACGTTGATAAAGCTACCGGGATATAATGTCTTGCATCCCGTTCTGGAGAATAGGAATTGGACGCTTTATAAAGCGTTTGACTTAAAAAACAAAGAAGTTGTTTCAATTAAACAAAGACACCAGTCGATGAGCCAACACGACCACGCAGCTGCTGTCCATGACTTTCATATGTCCCGCTCTCTAACAAATCAACATATTTTAAAAACTAGGTTACTAGAAAAGTATGGAGGTAGTGTCTATACCATAACGGAGCCCTTTTCTGGTACGAGTTTGCGTGACCTTATGAACGAAGGCGCAGGCCCGTTACCCTGGAAAGAATTTTTAAGAATTGCTGCACGAATTGCTGCTGCAGTTGCTTCCTTACATCAAGCGCATATTACCCACAAAATGCTTCTTCCGTATCATATTTTAGTAACTGATAAAAAGGAAATAAAAGTGACAGGCTTTGAACAAGCTACTTTCTTGTCCAGTGAAACACAACATCCGAATGGAAGTCCATATCTGCTTAGAGAAAAGGTAGCATATATATCTCCAGAGCAAACCGGCAGAATGAATCGTCCTTTGGATTACCGGACAGATATGTACACGCTTGGTGTGATTTACTATGAAATGATTACAGGAAAGCTACCGTTCCAGATAGACCATCCTGCTGAAATGGTGCATGCTCATTTAGCAAAAACAGCCATACCGCCGAACCAGTTTGATGCCAACATACCGAAACCAATTTCAGACATTATTATGCTCTTGCTTGAAAAATCTCCAGATGACCGTTACCAAAACGTGGCTATTTTGCAGAGGGATTTAGAAAAGTGCCTGAATGAATGGAATCAGCATGGAGAAGTTTCCGACCGATTACGCCTCAGAGAGAATGACCATGCATATAGTTATGAGCGTCCACGAAAGCTTTATGGAAGGGAAGCAGCCATACAACAATTAATCGAAGGTTTTGTGCGTGTGAAGGAAGGGCAACGTGGCGTCATCCTTATTCCAGGGGCATCTGGTATAGGAAAGACCGCTCTAGTTCAAGAAATCCAAAAGCCATTAGTGCAGGAACGAGGTTACATGATCACAGGCAAGTTTCCCCAACTGCAAAAACAGGTGCCGTATGCTCCGTTAATCCAAGCCTTCCAAGGGCTCATTCGGCAAATCGCATCAGAAGGACAGGATAGCATCGAGCAGTGGAAGAGGAAATTGGAAAGAGGAATTGGAACTTATGGTGGCGTTATCGCCAACTTTATACCGGAAGTAGAATGGTTAACTGGACCACAGGTAGCCCCATCTGAGTTGCCTCCAGAAGGGGTACATAACCGTTTTCGCCAAGCAATTCGCCGATTTGTCGGGATCTTTGCCACTGCAGAGCACCCTTTAACCCTGTTTGTGGACGACTTGCAATGGGCAGACGACGCCACATTAGATCTATTAGAACATGTGCTTATTTATACAAACCATCTGCTATTGATTGGAGCATACCGGGACAATGAGGTGTATGCAGGGCACCCACTTTATCAAACTTTAAAGAAGCTTGAGGAAAAGAATTTGCTGTTAGCGAAAATTCCAATTCAGCCACTAGAGCGGTCACAGATCAACAATTGGATTCATGATGCGTTAAGGGGTGAAGATAGAGGTAAGGAATTTGTGGTGGAGCTTATGATGCGCGTAACAAAGGGAAACCCATTTTTTATTGAACAACTACTTAAATCACTGTACCGAGATCGCATGATTACATACGATAAGGAGCATCGGGGTTGGGTGGTGGACGTAAAAAAACTTAAGCACCTACCAGAGATGAATTCCATTATTTCTCTTGCTGTAAAAGATATAAAGCGTCTTCCCGCTGATACCATTAACATGCTGGAGCTCGCATCCTGTGTAGGCAGCCGATTCGATTTAAAGTCCCTTGCAACCATTTCAGGACATTCTTATACTGCGGTGAGTAATGCTCTGTGGCCAGGACTTGAGGAAGGATTCATTGTCCCATTAGATGCTAGCTATAAATGGGTTTATCCAGAAGAGGGAAAAGCATTTTTGGATGACCAGCCACCCGTCTACCATTTTATTCATGACAAGATGCAACAGGCATTTTATGACAACATGGGAGAAAAGGAAAAACAAAAAAATCACTTAAAAATAGGGCTGGAGCTTCTTCAGTTTTATTCGGCGGATGAAAGGGAAGCGAACATTTTTTCCATTGTAAACCATTTAAACCCGTGTAAGGATTTGCTGCCAAAGGAAAGGCAGTATGAACTAGCAGAATGGAACCAACTGGCAGGGGAAAAGGCAAAGCGAAGAGCTGCCCCAGAAGCAGCACTTCATTATTACTCCAGTGCAATGAACCTGTTGTCAGATAAAAAGTGGTCCTCGGACAACTATTCATTAACGTATCGTATTATGCTGGGCTTGGGCGAATCAAAATATTTAAATAAGCAGTTTGAACAGGCTGAACAGATCTTTGAAGACATTTTAAATAATGCAACATCTGACAGAGATAAACTGCGTGTTTATAACATGAAGATCACTTTATACACTCATGTTCATCAAGTGGAAAAGGCTACTGCTGCTGGCTTGAAAGGACTGAAGTTGGTGAAATGGGCATTTAAAGAGAATCCAACCAAAATGGATATTGGAAGGGAATATGTCTTAACACAACTTGCCTTAATGCGATATAAAAATAAAAACCTTCTGGAACTTCCAGAAGTGGAGGAGAAGGAAGCTCTTTATAAAATGCGGACACTGATTAACACGAATGCCCCCACATATCATTTTAATCAGAATCTGGCAACGGTTCTCATGCTCCGCGCCTTGCGTTTGACCCTTAAATTTGGCGATATGGATATTACAGCTCTTGTGTACAATAATTACGCTTTGACCATGAGTGCAGGCTTTAAAGATTATGATACAAGCTATAAGTTTGGTAAACTTGCTATTTCACATGTCGAAAAGTTTCAGGAGAATAGTTTAAAAGCAAGGGTCTATTTTGTCTTTGGTACATTTATCAATCATTGGAAGCAGCATATTCGCTATAATTTAGAGTATTTACAACGGTCTCAGCAACTGTGTGTAGAATCAGGAAATCTGCATTTAGCTGGTGCCAGTGGTATGTTTATCTGTCTGATTCATTTTATGAGAGGAGATCGTCTGTCAGATGTGAATAAAGTGATAGAAGACCAAGTCAATTTTGCAAAGCGCAATGAATATCCTATTTCTACTACTTTTCTTGGAGAGCTGAAGGACTGGATGGGCACTCTAATGCATGAAGAAGGTGAAATTAACTATCATCATCACGTGACAGGTGATGACCCTTCTGCAACAATTATTCATCATATCATCAGACTGCAAATGAGTTATGTACTGGACAATTCGAATGAGGCGCGCCATATTTTAAATAAACTAGAAGAACTAGTAGGCAAAACCCTTATTTTGATCAATGTTCCAGACTACTATTATTATCGAGCATTGTGGCTAGTTAGATTTAGCAAAGAGAGAAGTCTTCCTGTTAACAAAACAAGCAAGAAGGTAAAGTTCCTTTTAAAACAGTTTAAGCAATGGGCAGAACATAGCCCTAACAATTACCAACATAAGTACATGCATATTTTGGCAGAATACAAGCGTCTTGAAAATGCCCCCTCTAGTGAGGTAGAAATGATGTATCTTCAGGCAACAGAGCTGGCAGAAGAAAATGGTTACATACAAGATGCTGCTGTCATGTATAAGTGTATGTCTGATTACTATCAAGGCCGCCATCTAAATAAGTTGGCAATAACTTTTATGAGGGAGGCATATTGCAAGTTTAAAGAGTGGGGGGCTTATAAAGTCGTTGCAATCTTGGGGAGAGACTATCCAGAAATTCTTCAAGCTGAAGGGAAGGCGTCTCATGTAATGGAGAAACAGCCGCTTGACGTTCAAGCCATAATGGAAGCAGCAGGAGTTATTTCTCGTGAGATTGTACTGGATAAGTTGTTGGAAAAGTGGCTCCAAATTGTAATTACGAATGCCGGAGCAGAACGCGCATTTTTTCTATTAAAAAAAGAAGGAGTGTTGCGGTTGGTAGCTTCCTGTGAGGTAGAATCAGAACCTGTCATCTATCAAGAATCTACTATCCTAAACGTAGGAACCGGAATCCCTGTTTCAATTATTGATTATGTGAAACGAACAGGAGAGAATGTTGTGTTACAGGATGCTAGCAAGGACAGAGGACTTTTCTCTGGAGATCGCGATCTACTAACGAATCAAATGAAATCGGTTCTCTGTTTACCGATTATGCAACAGAATAGACTGATTGGTATTCTTTATCTAGATAATCGACATACAGCTTACGTCTTTACAGAAGAAGTGATCCGATTATTGGCCACGCTTGCCTCCCAGGCAGCCATATCAATAGAAAATGCCTATTTATATGCAAACTTGGAAACGAAGGTACAAGAAAGAACAGAGCAATTACATAACGTGAATAAACAGCTTGTAGAGGCTAATGTATCGCTTGCAGACTCTGAGTCGTTACGTAGCAAAATGTTATCTAACATCTCCCATGACCTACGTTCTCCACTTGCTACGATTAACGGATATGTAGATGCCATTCTGAATGGGCTGGCTGAAACACCAGAAGTACAACGAAATTATTTGCACGTCGTGAAACGTAGACTGTCTTTATTAGACCATTTGGTGGAGGATTTATTCTACTTAGCTCAATTGGAATCTGGTAATGCAGTCTTTGAAATGGGCACCATCTCTGCAGAGGAACTGTTTAAACAGCTTTGCAATCAATTTGAGCTAGAAGTAACCCAGGCAGGGTTACCATATAGACAAGAAATGGAGCCATCTAATGAGGATTGGCCACTCGTCGAAGTAGATGTCAGTCGAATGGAACAAGTTATGACAAACCTTGTTTCCAATGCAATAAAGCACGCCAATGCAGGGGAGATCGGAATGTATCTTACTCGGAGCAAGAATGAGGTTATCTTTACCGTACGCGACGAAGGGACGGGGATTGCCCCTGAGGACTTACCATATGTGTTTGACAGGTCTTTCTCTAAAAGCTCCAAGATTGGTAAAAAAGGCCATGGTCTCGGACTCGCTATAAGTAAGGAAATAGTAGCAATTCACAATGGGAAGATATGGGTAGAAAGCGAGTTAGGAAAAGGGTCAAGCTTTCATGTTTTATTGAAGGCATATTGATGAGATCTTACTCATAACTATTTCCTCTGTGTTGTTGGTAGAAGTAAATATAGGGGGAGATGCAATGAGAGCATGGACCAAATGGAAGCAACCTACCATACTTTTAATTTCAGTGGGAACTGCTAGTCTTGGAGACTTTATATATCTTATCGCTATCAATTTATTAGTCTTTCAAGTAACAGGATCAGCGGCTGCGGTGGCTGGGCTTTGGGTAGTCGGCCCGATCGTAAATGTGTTAACTAAATTCTGGACCGGAAGTTTTATTGAGTATCGAAGTAAGCGTAAAATCATGATTGTGACATATTTGGCTAGGGCAATATTTGTATTTTGCATTCCCCTTTTATCGTCTATTTGGTTCATCTTTTTATTTCTTATTCTACTAAGCGTTGCGAAATCATTTTTTGGTCCTTCTTCTATGACGTACATAACAGAAATGATACCGAAGGAGATGCGGAAACGTTTTAATTCTATTCAGGCCCTTACAACATCAGGTGCCTTCATTATAGGTCCAGCTGTAGCCGGGTCCCTTATTCTACTTTGGGGCATCGATATAACGCTACTCATTAACTCGTCAGCCTTTCTACTATCTGCGTTTTTCCTAATGCTACTGCCTGAAATGGGTGCAGTTGAGAAGGCGACCATACCAAAGCTTTCCTGGGCTCAAGTACGAGAAGACTTCCGAGTTGTTCGTAACTTCGTTAAAGTTAATCATTATGTAGCGTATATTTACGGATTGTTTCTGGTTACCACGATCTTCGCGTTTGCGATGGACGCTCAGGAAGTAGTGTTTACCCAAGACGTAGTAGGGTTATCCGAAATGGATTATAGCTTACTCATTAGTATTACAGGGATTGGATCGATTACGGGTGCCATACTCGTGTCTGTTTTCTCTCATCTTTTCTCACTACGATATCTGATAGTTTTCGGAATTCTATTTCAATCGGTTGGGTATGTTCTATATGCCTTCTCCTGGTCGTTCTTATCCATAACGATCGGCTTCATCATATTAGGCTTCTTTAACAGTTTCTTAAACACGGGAATAATGACGTTTTACCAGAATAATGTCCCAACAAATTTAATGGGAAGAGTGACAAGTCTTGTGCAATTACTGCAAAGCGCCCTACAAATTTTAATGGTATTAGTGGTTGGAACGATGGGGGACATTATTTGCCTTAGAATGATGATCATTGTGTTATCTACAGCCACGCTGATAATAGCCTTCCTAATTGGATACAGTGCATTCATGCCGGCTAAGAAAACGTATTTTAGAGAAGCAAGTTAGAGGGCCTTTAGTTAAACAAAACAACCAGGACCGCTCCCAAGCGATTCTGGTTGTTTTTGTTTTGTCACTATTTTAAAGGACGTAATATTAGAGATCCTCCACATCACACAAATCGAATCGGCAGCATAATCAGACCAACTGAGGAATGCTTCATTTTGCTTTTTCTTTGAATTTCGTCCTATTCATCATTATAATTAACAGCAAGTTGTTAATTTTCAATTATTTTACGTGAGGGGGATGAGAAGTGACAAAGAATGATGTAAAAAGAAAAAATAAAAAGGGCGTCAAAATGCCAGATGCCTTCGTTATATTATTTGGTTTGTTGCTCCTTGCAGCAATTGCTACATATATTATACCAGCAGGGTCTTTTGAAAGAGAGACAACAGATAATGAGATTACCCAAGTAATCCCAGACAGCTATAGTGAAACAGATATGAATCCAGCTTCTATAATGGATGTATTCCTAGCTGTCCAACAAGGATTAATTGATACAGCCAATCTTGTGTTTATGGTATTAATTATTGGTGGAACGGTTGCCGTATTTGAACATACAGGGGCCGTCAACTCTGGAATTAACGCTCTAATCAATCGTACTAAGGGAAGGAAATATCTGCTAATCATCTCGGTTATAACCCTTTTTGGTATATTGGATACAGCAGGGGTAAGTGGAAATGCTGTTATTGCCTTTATTCCGATCGGGATTATTCTTGCCCGGGCTCTTAAACTTGATGCTATTACGGGAATTGCGATGATCTACTTAGGACAGTATGTAGGTGTAGCAACAGGTACATTTGATCCCGTGATAACAGGGATAGCCCAGCAAATTGCTGAGCTACCTTTATTCTCAGGGGCGGCACTACGAGGAGCGGCCTTCATTGTGTTTCTTCTCGTTACCATTGTCTATATCTGTCTCTATGTTAAAAAAATAAGCCAGGATCCTGCGAAATCTATGATGGGATCGTCACCATTTGTCCAATATCATCATGATGCACAAGACACGGATTCATTTGGGACGTTTACCCTGCGGCATAAGATCGTTATTCTTACGTTCTTTGTTTTCTTGGGAATTTTTCTGTTTGGTGTTTATAACCTTGGCTGGTCGATTAATGAGCTTTCGGCAACCTTTCTTATGATGAGCATTGCAGTAGCAGTTATTAATAAAATAACGCCAAATAAGTTAGTCTCGGTGTTTATGGAAGGGGCGAAAGGACTCGTCTATGGAGCCCTCGTGATTGGAATGGCACGAGCCATTGTAGTCATTTTGGAAAATGGGTATATTTTAGATACGATCGTTCATTACGCCTTTGGCCCACTAGAAGGTTTGCCAACATTGCTCGGAGCCCAGGCAATCTTTGTTTTTAACTTACTCTTTAACTTATTGGTTACATCCGGTAGTGGCCAGGCGGTTATCACCATGCCATTTATTGTACCTTTAGTTGACATGCTTGATATTACACGGCAGACAGGTGTCTTAGCATTTAAACTCGGTGATGGCATAACGAATATTTTCACGCCTACCTCAGGTGTATTGATGGCAGTATTGGCTGTTGGAGGAGTTCCATGGAATAAATGGTTCCGCTTCGTTTGGCCACTCGTCCTTATTTGGGCTTTCATTGGCGCAGTATTTATTAGCATTGCGGTTCTTATAAATTACGGACCATTCTAACGAAAGGAGAAACAACATGGATCAAATAAAAGCATACATGACAAAACATCACCAGGACATTATGGAGGATATGAAATACATTGTGGAAAGTGATTCGCCTTCCCATGACAAAGCGCTACTGGACGCTTGTGGGGAACGGATTCAAGACTTGTTTGAAAAGCACTTTGGCTATCGTGCAACGTTAATAGAAGAGAAAGACCGCGGAAATCATTTACGGTTTGAATACGGAGAAGGAGAAGAAAAACTCTTAATTCTGTCCCATTTTGATACCGTTTGGGATAAAGGAGAGCTTCCTATTAAGGAAGAGGGAGGAAAAATCTTTGGACCAGGCATCCTCGATATGAAGGGTGGGCTTGTCCAAGCGATTTGGTCGATGAAAGCATGCAAGGATTTAGATCTGCATGTTGATAAACGCGTTGTTTTCTTGTGTACAAGTGATGAGGAAATTGGCAGTCCAAGCTCGCAAGCATTGATCGAACAGGAAGCAAAAGACAGCTTTTGTGTTTTGGTTACAGAGCCACCCGTAGCCGGGAGCGGAGCATTAAAAACAGAACGAAAAGGTTCTGCCCGCTACTATGTAGACGTAACAGGCAAAGCAGCCCACTCTGGCAATCATCATGAAGATGGGGTGAATGCTATCAAAGAGGTAGCCGAGCAAATTCTTTATTTGGAGTCGCTTACAGACTATGAAAAAGGCACAACCGTGAATGTTGGCTCTGTGGAAGGTGGAGGACCGCTAAATGTCATTGCGGATGCAGCTTCGATTGGGATTGATGTAAGAATGGAAACAGAAGAAGAACAAGACAGAATCGAACACATTATGGAAGAGCTCGAACCTCATACAGAGGGCGCACAAATAAAGGTGCACGGTGGCGTTATGCGGCCACCAATGCATAAGAATGAGCGGACAGAGAAGCTATTTGCGAAAGCAAAGGAAGTAGCCCAAGAACTAAATATGAAGCTTAAGGAAGAGAGTGCAGGTGGCGGAAGTGATGGAAACTTTACTGCAGCGATGGGTGTTCCTACCCTCGATGGACTCGGTGCTGCTGGTGAGGGGATACATGCCAGAGATGAACACATTTTGATCGATGACATTCCTGAGCGAACCGCTTTGCTTTGTAAGTTAATTTATTCGGTTTAAATCGCTGGGGGATTTTCCCTGCGTAACATGAATAGGAATAATAAAGAGTAAGGGGGATGAATGAAAATGAATCATGGTATTGGTGGCGTAGTTTTTGCTGGCAGCATGTTTCTGGGAATTGGTCTGGGGTTGCTTTTTGATAATGTGGCAGCAGGAACGTTGATTGGTATGGGAGCGGGGTTCTTAGCTATGGCTTACAGCAGTAGAAAAAGAAGCTGAATTGGGTTGCAAGTTTGAGTAATTTAGGGTAATAATTTGATGATGTGTACCAAAAGAAGGAGGTTTTCTATGTATTGCCCTAATTGTGGAGTAAAGGTAACACCGGAAGCGAAGTTTTGTCCGTCTTGTGGGATAAAGCTAAATCAAGAAGAAGACGTATTTAGACAAGAAGCCTCCAATGTCAGTGGTCAAACACAATCGGCTGCAACAGAGGATGCCGGGAAAACAATCACCGATCAGATGCGCAGCACTTTCTTGCATGCAACGGAGCGAATCAATGGACTTGTGGGGGAAAAAGGGAATATTGACTTGAATTTACGGGATATATTCTCTTCTGTTTTAAAAAAACACTCCAAGGAAGAAGGGGAGATCCTGTTTATTTCGGGAACTTCTTTGACGACACCGAAGGAGGAAGAAATCTCCACCTCCTGGCCAAAGCCGTGGCTGTTTTCCAGAGTCTTTCTCATTCTGGCGGTTACATATCTTTTCCTATACGTATGTACTTATATGTTTCATAATCCTAACGCTTTGCCAGGACTTATTGTGGTTGGATCGTTTGTCGTACCCTTTTCCTTACTCATTTTCTTTTGGGAAATGAACGCCCCACGGAATCTGAGTATCTATGAAATTGCCAAAATGTTTTTCATAGGGGGGACCGCTTCGCTTGTGACCATCTTAATCTTGTTTTCAATCGTGCCGGTTTATAACCTGAATGTTGGCGGCGCCATCATCGTAGGCGTTGTGGAAGAAGTCGGAAAGCTAGTCATCATTCTGTATTTTATAAAGAAATTGAACCCAAAGTACATATTAAATGGCCTTCTTATTGGGGCCGCCATTGGGGCAGGATTTGCAGCATTTGAATCAGCAGGCTATGCCTTCCGCTTCGGCACGATGAATGGGACGGATTTTATGCTTTCTGTCATGTTTGACCGGGCCTGGATGTCCATTGGCACACATGTTAGCTGGGCAGCCATAACAGGCGCTGCACTCGTCTATGTCAAAAAAGCGGAGCCCTTAAGAGGTGACCACTTGACCGATGCAAAATTTCTTAAGCTTTTTGCTGTTCCTGTTATTCTACACTCTGTGTGGGATATGCCGCTCTATTTGTTCCAAGTATTTAATCTGATGTATATCGTGCTAATTATAATTGCTTGGATCTTTATCTTCACGTTAATTCATGCAGGATTAAAGCAGATTGTTCGGTTGAATGTAGGCCAATAGACAGTTGGGGAAGAAGACGTAATATGCTATCTTTTAAATAGGATAAAGTGAAACGTTATTTGGTAAGGCACTTCCTGCCAGGCGAGGCGGGATAAATATTCAATTAATGAGGGTTGTATATGAATGCACGCTGTGAAAAGATTCTACAATTACTCCTTTCATCCAAACAAGCTATCACAAGCGACGAGATATCTTTAGAGTTACAAGTTAGCTCGAAAACGGTAAGAAATGATTTGAAAGAGCTTCAGCCATTACTCCTAGACAATCATATAAAATTGATGTCAATTCGAGGGAAGGGCTATGAGCTACTTCCCTCGGATAAAGAAAAAGTAGCTCTTCTGTTAGAACAACAGGCACTGCAAGCTTCGCCAATTGAGCCGGAGAATAGGGTCTATTTTTTGATGGAAAAATTACTCTTGCAAACAACCTATATTAAACTTGAAGATATGGCTGATGAACTTTTCATCAGCCGCTCAAGTCTGCAAGGGGATTTGCGGCAGGTCCGGGAGATATTGAGTGATTATAACCTAGCACTAGAGCAAAAGCCTAATTATGGTATAAAAGTCGTTGGCGATGAAATGCAAATACGCTTCTGTATTGCAGAATGGCTTTACCAACAGGATTCATCTGTCTTAAGAGGTGCTGACGACTTGGACATTTTGCCAGAAGAGGATTTGCAGGTTATAAGAAATAGTATTTTAACCAACCTACGAAAAAATCAAATTCTCATCTCAGATATAAGCCTCCAAAACCTCATTACCCATGTTGCCATAGCTGTTAGACGTCTGGGAGAAAATCAAGCGATTGGAACAGGCTTGGATTATGCCCATTTAAAGAATGAAAAAGAATATA
Organism: Oceanobacillus sp. GQ8; assembly: GCF_059758495.1. Lineage (NCBI taxonomy): Bacteria > Bacillati > Bacillota > Bacilli > Caryophanales > Bacillaceae > Oceanobacillus > Oceanobacillus sp. GQ8. The sequence continues at coordinate 299,306 of NZ_JCAXEV010000003.1, forward strand.
TCGTTGCTAGAAAAATAGTGGACAATATAGAGGACACTTTATCGATAGCTTTCCCAGTAAATGAAGTGGCCTATTTGGCCATGCATTTATTAGGTACAAGGCTTGTATCACCAAACGAAAAGGTGGATCGCCATGTTTGTAGCATAGATCCAGCAATTTCTGAACTGGTAGAGAAGATGGTAGAAAGAATAGATAATCAGTATGGTTTTCAATTGAAAGAGGATATGGAATTGCGGTTAGCATTAGCATTACACCTAAAGCCTGCTATCAACCGCTACCACTACCAAATGAACATACGAAATCCGCTGCTTGATGAGATTAAATTAAATTATCCCCTATCATTTGAAGCAGCACTTATTGGCAGTGAGGTGTTGAATGAAATCCAAGCTATTAAACTGGTAGAGGATGAAGTGGCTTATCTTGCCCTCCATTTGGAAGTGGCGCAAGAACGGAAGAAACAGAAAGCTACGAATAAACAAAGATGTCTCATTGTGTGTGCTTCAGGGTTGGGCAGTGCCCAGTTGTTGACGTATAAATTAAAGGATCTTTTTCATGAAGAAATAGTTATTGTAGGAACTACTGAAATGCACAATTTAAGACAGTACCCTCTTGAAGAAATTGATTTTATTATTACGACGATCCCCTTCTTATGGGATCCAGGCATTCCCGTTATTCAAGTAAGCACTATATTAGGGAAAGCCGATATATCCGAAGTTAAGGGAATTATTAAGAGAAAAAATCAAGTAATACATAACTATTTTTTGGAACCGTTTACATACTTCCGTAAAGAATTTACGGAATCTGAAACAATTTTACGTTTCCTATGTAAGGATCTCGAGAAATTGGGGTTGGTCGATAGCAACTACCTCGATTCCGTTTTGCAAAGAGAGGCGTATGCATCCACGAGTTTTGGCAATCTTGTCGCAATCCCTCATCCATTGGAGCCACAAACGAACCGTACATTTTGGTCTGTTATGACACTTGTAAAACCTATTGAATGGGGAGACAAGCCGGTCCAATTAATTTTTTTATTAAATGCCAGTAAGGATAGGCAGCATGAACTCAAGCCGATGTTTGAAGAACTGGGTAACTTGTTGGAGGATCAGCATCTGATTAGACAATTAATTGCTGCTAGAAATTTTAAAGAGTTTAAGCGATTGATGGGTATGGGGTGAGTCCCCTTGCTTTATCCCGGAGCAACCGTCCGTAAGACTCCCACTTCAAAATATGAAGTGAAACCGTTAGTTTTTAGTGGGAGCAAACGGAGGCTAACACCCCGATTCGTTCAACTAACAATCAGTGGGGGAAGAACGAACCCCCCCACTGATTGAAGTTTCACTTTATTAACAATTTTCCTTAGCAGTGTGTTTCACTTAATGGATGGCGTATAGTGAATCAATCTGCCTTTATTTACAAAAGGTTGGATTGATTCTTTTTTTCTTTTTGGTTTCCATACAGCCTTTTTCCGTTGCCAATGGAAAAAGAGTGGGTGCAAATGACTCATTTTTCAGAATAAAATAATGTTAACACATAAAAGAAAGGGGGGATCCTTTGGAACCTATCAAAATAACAGTAATAGGTGGAGGTTCATCATATACTCCAGAGCTTTTGGAAGGGTTGCTTGCAGAAACTGATGTGCTGCCGATAAAGGAAATATGGCTGGTGGATATCCCACAAGGAGAGCAAAAGCTGCAGATCATGGATGCGCTGGCAAAGCGTATGGTAAAAAAGTCCAAGCACGACATTAAGATCGTTTCTACATTGGATAGACGTGCTGCAATAAAGGGAGCAACCTATGTCGTTACCCAAATAAGAGTAGGGCAGTTAGAAATGCGTCGGCATGATGAATACATCTCCATTAAGCATAGGGTTATTGGACAGGAAACGACCGGGGCAGGAGGGTTTATGAAAGCACTTCGTACCATTCCGGTTATATTAGGTATTTGCAAGGAAATGGAAGAGCTTGCTCCAGATGCATGGCTATTAAACTTTACCAACCCTGCAGGCATCGTTACGGAGGCTGTGCTAAAACACTCTACGGTTAAAGTGGTGGGACTTTGTAATAATCCGATTAATTATTATAAGAAGTTCGCGAAAACGTATGACGTGGCAATGGAGGATGTGCGGATTAACTTCCTCGGAATTAATCATTTAATTTGGATAACCGGATTGTATATTAAAGGAAAATCACACATTCAAGATGTTTTGACAGGTAAATCTGCCAGTTATGAGGCCGCAAATATACCTGACTTTGGCTGGGACCATGACTTTCTGCAGTCCCTCGGGGCGATCCCTTGTGGCTATCATAAGTATTACTACCAAACGGACAGCATTTTGGAGAAACAGCTTTTAGAATATGAAAAAAATGAAACGCGAGCAGATCAGGTGAAAAAAGTCGAAGCAGAGTTGTTTGAGCTATACCAAGACCCAGATTTAGATAAAAAACCTGAAGCCTTGGAACAACGAGGTGGCGCTTATTATTCTGAAGCAGCAGTTCGGCTCATCCGTGATATTCATTTAAACACCCAGCAGGTTCACACATTGAATGTACGAAATAATGGAGCAATTTCCTGCCTACCGGATGATGTTTGTGTGGAGATCAATTGTGTTGTTGAGAACCATCAGATCACACCACTGCAAACGTCGGAGGCACCAGCCCAAATCCGGGGCTTACTACAAGTCGTAAAGGCTTATGAAGAATTGACAGTAGAAGCAGCCGTAACGGGAGATAAGGGAATTGCAATGCAAGCTTTAACTATACACCCGCTTATTCCATCGGCTGAGAAGGCTAAGCAAATTTTAGAGGAAATGCTGTCAGTTAACGAGCCCTATCTAACCGGAGATATTTTTAACGTAGGTAGGTCAGCCACTATGGAGGTGAAAAGATGAAAATCACATTACTATGCGCGCTTGGAATGAGTACAAGTTTACTCGTTAAGAAGATGAACCAGGAAGCTGAAAACCAATCAATTGATGCGGAAATTGAAGCACACTCTGTGGATGATCTTGAAAAACAGCTGGAAACAGCAGATGTCCTGTTAATTGGTCCGCAAATTCGTTACAAGAAAAACGCATTGTTTAAGCAGGCAGATGAAGCAGGTGTCCCTATTGCAATCATCGATATGAAAGCATATGGCACGCTCGATGGGAAAGCAGTATTAGAGCAAGCATTAGCTTTGAAAAAATAAAGAAACAAAGGGGAGAAAGTCAATGAAAGGGTTTCAAGCATTTATGGAACGTTATTTTATGCCTGTGGCTGGAAAATTGGCGGAGCAGCGCCATTTAAAAGCGGTGCGTGATGGGATTATTGCCGTTATGCCATTATTGATCATTGGTAGTATCTTTTTAATTATTTCCTCACCACCTTACAAACCATGGGCAGAATTTATGGCACCATTTGCACCTTCGCTTAGCATCCCGGTAGACGCAACATTCGGGTTGCTTGGTTTGATTGCTGTCTTTTCCATTGCCTATAACCTGGCTAAAAGTTATGGTATGGATGGTCTTTCAGCAGGTGTGTTAAGTACCGCAGCATTTTTTGTTGCAACCCCTTTAACGGAGGAAGGAAATATTCCGCTTAACTTAATGGGGAGTGAAGGACTATTTATCGCCATATTGCTGGCGATTACCACAGTCGAGATCTTTCGCTTTTTCGAAAAACGAAACATTGTGATCCGAATGCCAGACACTGTGCCACCTTCCGTATGGCGAGCTTTTACAGCACTCATTCCCGGCGCTGTCATTATTACCTTGGTATGGGGTGTCGATCTATTACTTCGATCTAGCTGGGATTTATCATTGCATGGAATTGTTGGAGCGGTGCTACGCGAACCACTGCAAATGCTTGGTGGTAGCTTCTGGGGAGCCATGATCGCCATTTTACTTATCCACCTGCTTTGGTCTTTTGGGATTCATGGAATTTCTGTTGTAGCAAGTGTTATGGCACCAATTTGGTATAGTCTAACAGATGAAAATATTGCAGCACAGCGAGCAGGAGAAGAACTTCCACACATAGTTGGCCAGCCTTATATGGCGATTTGGTGGGCAGTCGGGGGCTCGGGGATGGCGTTGGCGCTTACACTGCTCTTTCTGTTCCTGGCAAAATCCAAGCATCTTAAAGGACTTGGCAGAGGGTCAATCGGAGCAAGCATTTTTAATATTAGTGAGCCAGTTATCTTTGGTGCACCGGTTGTCATGAACCCGTTATTAATCATTCCGTTTATTCTAGCACCGCTCGCAGTTGGTATCATAACGTATTTCTCCATGTCCATCGGGTTAGTTGGGAAGCCCTATGTTATTGTGCCATGGACCATGCCACCACCTTTATCCGGTATTTTAACGACAGGTGATTTTCGTGGAGGTATCCTCATGCTCGTCAATATTGCAGTAGCGATGTTTATCTACTTCCCGTTCTTTAAATTATATGATAAACAGCTTCTAAAAGAGGAAGAAGAGAGAAAAGAAACAGCTGCGGCAGCTAAGGAAGAGGAGGCGTAACACGTTAATGCAGCAAAGCAAAAGACAAGTAATCGTCAATGCAGATGATTTTGGGATGACACCAGGCGTGACAGCGGGCATTTTATATGCACATCAATTTGGGATAGTCACAAGCACGACAGCAATGGTGAACACCACTTTTGCCGAACAGGCTGTTGAACTTGCCAAAGGACACCCTAATTTAGGTGTTGGATTGCATTTTGTATTAGATGCCGGGAAACCAATCTCTCGGCATGTCCCAAGTCTAGTAGACACAAGCGGCTACTTCTTGAAAGGGGAAGCTCTAAGCAATTCTGCTAGAAAAGAAGAGATAAAGGTGGAATTACTTGCGCAGCTTGATTTACTACGGCAATGGTATCCGCATGTTACCCATATTGACAGTCACCACCATAAGCATTTGCATATTCCACAAGCGCTGGAAGCTGTACTCGAGGTTGCCGAGGCGTACAGCTTACCAGTGAGGTCCTTTTCAAAAAGTAGCTGGCAGAAGGTGAGAAGTACAGATTATCTGCATTATGATTTTTATGAAGAAACTGTGCAACCTGCTTTTTTGGAAAATCTCATTACTTCCACTGAAGATGGCGTGAGTGAAATCATGTGCCATCCAGCATTTTTGGATACATGGCTTTTAGAAAGAAGCAGTTACACCGAGACACGGATGAAGGAGCTCGAACTTCTAACGAATAAAAACGTGAAGCACCTTTTTACTTCCGAATCTATTGAGCTCATACATTTTGGAGGAATACATGATGAACATAAATAATTTATCGATGCAAATTATCTTGCATGCAGGCAATGCCAAGGGAATTTTACACGAAGCGTTAGAAAAAGCAAGGACTGGAAATTTCTCTGAAACAGATCACTTGCTCAAAGAATCTTCAGAAGAACTTCTTAAAGCGCACAAGGTGCAAACATCCTTTATTCAAGAAGACGCACAAGAAAAGTTAGGCGTTCTCCCTGTTATTTTAGTACATGCCCAAGATCACCTTATGACCGTAATGTCGGAAAAAACACTTATAGAAGAAATGATATATCTGTATAAAAGGCAAGATAGGATGGAGCGAATGGTAGAGAAGTGGATGGCTACAAAGGAGATGGAGAAGTTTGATTAATCTTAGTTAGGGGTGTTTTTTATGAAACGACGTCATATCTTGGTACTTTGTTTTGTATTACTCTTTAGCCTGTTTGGGGGAGGGAGTAATCATCATGCAGAAGCTAGCCAAACAAGTAAGAAGAAAGCGAGTGTTAAACCGGGAGTAGAGGTGTTAATGGAAGACCATTTAGATTGGCTGCAGGGAAAACGTGTTGGCCTTATCACGAACCCAACCGGAGTAGACCATGAATTAAACAGTACGATTGACTTACTTTACGAACATCCTGACGTTAATTTAACTGCATTATTCGGGGCTGAACATGGCATAAGAGGGGACCAGGAGGCAGGCGAATATGTTGAATCTTATATTGATGAGGAAACAGGACTGCCCGTATACAGTTTATATGGATCAACCTGGAAGCCAACCGAGGAAATGCTGGAAGAAGTAGATGTCCTTTTATTCGATATTCAGGACATTGGTTCTAATGTGTATACCTATATTTATACACTTGGATTTGCCATGGAGGCCGCAGGGGAGATGGATAAAGAATTAATCGTACTTGATAGGCCAAATCCAATTGGTGGAGAGAGGGTTGAAGGGCCACTTCGTTCAGCAGATGCCGTGAGTTTTATGGGGAGATTCCTCCTGCCTGTCAGACATGGAATGACACCAGGTGAATTGGCAACAATGTGGAATCATGAGTATAACATGGGCGTTGATTTGAAAGTTGCTGAAATGAAAGGCTGGAAGCGGGATATGCATTTTGAAGATACGGGACTTCCTTGGATACTCCCATCACCCAATATTCCAACACAGGAATCAGCCTACCTTTATGCTGGAACTGAACTTGTCGATGACACAACGCTTTCTACTGGTCTTGGCACTACCAAACCATTTGAACAGGTAGGTGCTCCGTGGATCGACGCTGAAGCGCTTGCTGAGGAAATGAAAAGTCGAGAATTAGCTGGTGTAAATTTCCGCCCAGCATACTATACACCTATGTTTGGTAAGTATGAAGGCGAGCGAGTAGCTGGTGTACAGGTCCACATAACGGATCCGTCCTCCATCAATTTGGTTGCACTTGGTTTACATTTAGTCGATGCCATGAGAGATCAAAATCCTGAGGAATTTGAAATGACAGCAAGCTATACCAATCTGATTGGCGATCCGGAAGTACCTCAGATGATTCTAGATGACATGCCAGTATCAGAAATTATGGCATCATGGAAAGAGGAACAACAGGAGTGGGTAAGCGAGGTAAGGAACCAATATTTAATGTATGGACCTTATCCGAAGGGAGCCAAACCATATAAAAAGCAAGCGGTTCTTGGGATCTTTCCACTTGATTTAACTGCAGCACCAGGGGAGCCTGTGGATTTAACAGTAAAAGGCTATGATAAAAACGGAGAAAAGATGACGATTGCAAAAGAGGACGTGGATTGGGAGCTAGATGGACTGGACGGCAATATTGAGAACGGCACATTTATAGCGGATCAGGATGGGTCGGGAATTGTACGTGCTATTTATCAAAAGTTAAAAGCAGAACGTCCTGCTGTTATTTCAACGCCTTTTCTGGAAAACATTCGCTTCGGTCTCCAGTCAGGTTATTCTAGAGTCGTGCTTGACCTAAATAAAACAACAACCAATTATGAAATAGAAAGAGGGGAGGATCGCCTGTTCATAAAAGTTCCGTATGGGGAAATACAAGGACAGTTAGATCCGAACGGCGGGTCGATGCAGATAAATAACAGTCCAGTGCTGTCCCAACTAGATTATTATACGCAAGAGGATTCCATTGTAGTAGAGCTGCATGTAGATGGAGACGTTGCTTACGAAACACCTAGTTTTTCATCTAGAATCGTAGTTGACCTGCAACATTAAGAAACCAAGCCTGAGCTACTAGATAGTTGCTCAGGCTTGGCGTTTTTTGACATGTGGATTCAGTTTTTCACGTTCATGATTCAGAATAGGTGGCAGACGATTCAGTTAGCTGCCTTCACGATTCAGAATGGGTGGCAGACGATTCAGTTAGCTGCCTTCACGATTCAGAATGGGTGGCAGACGATTCAGTTTCCAGCTCTCCCGATTCACAATGGGTGAGAGACGATTCAGTTTCCGCGATTCCGATTCAACTTATTCAAAATCACCAATTGAAATATATTTGGTTTCCAGATATGGCTCGATTCCTTCAAGTCCACCTTCACGACCAAGGCCACTTTCCTTCATACCGCCAAATGGGGCATGTGCTGCAGATGGGCCGCCATCGTTCCAGCCGAGAATACCATACTCAAGCTGCTCACTTAGATACGTACCCGTTTTATAATTGTTTGTGAAGTAGTAGGCAGCAAGGCCAAATGGTGTATCGTTAGCTATTTCAATGGCTTCATCTATCTCCTTAAAGGTAGTAATTGGAGCAACTGGGCCAAAGGTTTCCTCATGCATAATATCCATGTCGGTTGTGACATTTTTTAATACGGTTGGGTGGACGAAGAAATAGCCCTTCTCTTGGTTTGCATCATATTCATCACCAAGTAGTACCTCCGCACCCTTTTGCTTCGCATCTTTTACATGGGCCACGATTTTATCATAGCCATCTTCATTAATAATCGGCCCGATCGCTACATTTTCTTCTAGGCCATTACCGACTTTAAGCGTTCTTGTTTCTTCGACGAGTTTTTCTGCAAATGCATCCACAACGTCTTCTTGGACAATAATCCGATTTGCGCTGACACAGGTTTGGCCGGCGTTACGGAATTTAGTAGCAATGGTTTGTTTTGCCGCCAGATCTAAATCCGCATCTTTTGCTACGATAAGGGGTGCATGGCCGCCTAGCTCCATTGTTGCATTTTTTACAGTGCTGGCACTACCCTCGATTAATTTTTTACCGACTGAAGTGGAGCCAGTGAACGTAATTTTGCGCACATATTCACTTTCGGTAAACAGTTTGCCAATCTCACTTCCGGAACCAGAAACGTATTGAATAACATCCTCCGGGATTCCGGCTTCATGTGCAAGCTCAATTACTTTAATGCCGGATAGCGGAGTTTCTGATGCAGGCTTGACTACAAAGGTACAGCCAGCTGCTAAAGCAGGTGCAGCTTTTCGCGTCATCATTGCCGCCGGGAAGTTCCACGGGGTGATTGCTGCAACTAGACCGATCGGTTCCTTCTGCACAATAATGCGCTTGGATTCCGTGTTAGCAGGGACGGTGCGTCCATAAATTCGTTTTGCTTCCTCTGCATACCACTCGATAAAGCTTGCCGCATAGGCTACTTCGCCTTCTGACTCTTTTAAAGGCTTTCCGTTTTCTAATGTCATAAGTTCCGCAATTTCCTGCTTGTTTTCATGTAATTTAGATGCCCAGGCATTTAAGAGGCGTGCACGCTCATGGGCATTAACTTTTTTCCATGAAGCAAAGCTTTCCTTCCCTTTACGCAATGCTTCGGTTACTTCCTCTTCCGTGAATTTTTTAATTTCTTTAATGAGCTCCCCTGTTGCGGGATTCATTACTTTTATCATATCTGCCAAGATTATTCACTCCTTTAAAATTGTTCCTACCCTGTTAATTCCCTTTTGTTAGTAATCAAAAACAAAAAACAGCCCTAAGAAAATGAGGACTGTTTGCTTATGCTTATAAGACACCGCTATCCATCATGTCGACAACATCATCAATGGAAAATTCTTTGCCTTCTAATATGTTTTTCTTCTTTTCTTCAATGGATGAGGGTTGCATTGGTACCTTTAATGGCTGCTTTGATTCCTGCACAAGCGAAATGGTATAAACCTTCCCCTCCATTTTAAAAAGGGCATTATCTTTTTCGATAATTGTTTGTAAAAACTTTTCTTCGTTCTCATTTAACCGCTTCACTTCAGGCACCTTCCCTCTAAATAACTATATATAGTATTAGTTGTTTACCCCAGTTTAGATTTCCTTAAACCTTTTCTTTATACATTTCGTTAAAAACTTTTATTTTTGAGCGTGCACCGACCAATATGTTGAAAGGCTATGGAAAGAAAAAGAAGCAAACAGAGCACACATTATCTCTATATTTTCATTCTGACTTTGCTATAATGAATGCAGATAAAATAAGAGAGTGGAGGTTTTTGGATGTATAACGCACCGATATTTTTACAACCCGTTTTACAGGAAAGAATCTGGGGAGGACAGAAGCTGCAACAACTCTATCAATATGAGCTTCCTTCAACACAGACAGGAGAGGCATGGGTGATTTCTGCCCATCAAAACGGTCCCAGTATAATTCGGAATGGACCTTTAGAGGGAAAAACACTTGCAGATGCCTGGGAGAAGCATGGAGAACTTTTTAATAAAAATCAAGATAATGTGGAAGCGTACCCACTGCTAGTAAAAGTATTAGACGCTAATGACGACCTTTCTGTTCAAGTGCATCCAGATGATAGGTTTGCTCGTGAGGAAGAAGGGGAGCCTTATGGGAAAACAGAGTGCTGGTATGTGCTAGAGGCAGAACCAGGCGCTGAACTAGTATTAGGCCATCATGCCAAAACAAAAGCAGAACTAGAAGATATGATAGATGAGGGGGAGTGGAATAACCTCCTGCAGTACATACCCGTTAAAGCAGGCGATTTTGTCTATGTGCCAAGTGGGACAATCCATGCGATCGGCAAGGGTATTGTAATACTAGAAACACAGCAAAGCTCGGATATCACGTATCGGGTTTACGATTACGATCGAACGGATGCCAAAGGGAACACAAGAGAGTTGCATTTAGAACGTGCAAAACAGGTTACTACCGTTCCTCATAAAACTCCTGAGTTGACGAAACAGAAAGAACAAGACGAAGGGTTTCTTTCGACAAAGCTTGTAGAGGAGAAGTATTTTACAGTGTATCATTGGAAGCTTGACGGACAGGTACAGCGGAAACTGGACGTTGATTTCCTGCAATGCAGTGTGATAGCGGGGAAAGCGGAAATTACCATACAAGGGGAGACCTTTCCAGTGGAAAAAGGAGAGCATTTTATCCTGCCAGATGGTGTGACAGACTATCAGATTTCTGGAAAAGCAGAATGGATTGTATCCCACACATAATTGTCGAACTCCCGTCACAAAAGAAGCGCCTACGTTTGGTAAAATGGAGCAAAGAGATCGCTTAAGGGAGAACAGAAATGAATTTATCAGAACGCATGCAGGAAGCTGACTATTATATTTTTAATGTATATAAAGAGCTCGGTAAAGCAGAAGAGGAAATAGAGGAGCGTCGAGCAGCGGTTCAGCAAGAGCTTAAAGAAACAGGGACATATGTTCAGACGACAGAGGAGCTGGCACAAGGGGCCAAAATCGCATGGCGAAACAACAATCACTGTATTGGAAGGTTGTTTTGGGACAAGCTCGAGGTTGTGGATGCAAGACATGTAACATCTGAGGATGCTGTTTTTCAAGCATTGTTTACCCATATAGAACAGGCGACGAATAACGGCAAGATTAAGCCTCGTATTACTATTTTTCCGCCTGAGCATAATAGGGAAACCCCCGTCCGGATCTGGAATCACCAATTATTTCGCTATGCAGGGTATCAAACAGAGGATGGAATAGTGGGCGATCCTGCATCGCTTGCTTTCACGGAGAAGTGTCAGCAGTTAGGCTGGCAAGGAGAAGGTACAGCCTTTGATTTATTGCCAATTGTGGTGCAGATAGGCAATGAAGCACTAACCTATAGAGAAATACCAGAGGAGCTTGTATTAGAGGTACCCATTCGCCATCCGGATTTTTCGATCTTTCATCACTTGGAAGTAAAATGGTATGCGGTACCCATAATATCAGATATGGTTTTAGAAATTGGTGGCATTCAGTACCCTGCAGCTCCGTTTAATGGCTGGTATATGGGAACAGAGATTGGTGCCAGAAACCTTGCAGATGAGAACCGCTATAATCTACTTCCACATGTTGCCAAACAGTTAGGTCTGAATACAAAGCATTTAAACACATTATGGAAAGACCGCGCACTTGTAGAGTTAAATGTAGCAGTATTGGATTCTTATAAAAAACATGGTGTAGCGATTGTGGATCACCATACTGCCGCAAAGCAATTTAAAGTGTTTGAGAACAATGAAAAAAAGGCCGGACGAACCGTTACAGGAAAATGGGCCTGGCTTATTCCGCCACTTTCGCCGGCAACAACGCATATTTTCCATAAACCGTTTGACAACACCGTCAACAAGCCAAACTATTTTTATCGAGACAAGGCTATATATGAATGATGAAAAGACAGCTGCCTGGCTGTCTTTCCTTATTTCAAAGAATATGAAGTAGAAATCGTACCATTGTTTTAAATAATATAGTATGATGAGAATATTAAAACAGTTTTTGTGTATTAATACAAAATATCTAAGGTGAATGGGTGGGGGGAAGATAATATGTTGGAATTATCAATCAACGAAGCTGAACGGTTAAGGATAGTGGCGCACGCACTATCATCTGAGATTCGATTGCAAATGATAAATTTGCTGAATTCTGGTAATATGAATATCCATCAGTTGGCCGAAGCACTTAACATACCGGTTTCTACTGCTGCCTCTCACGTGAAGGTGTTAGAACAATCCGCATTGATTCAAACAGAATTAAGACCTGCCAGCAGAGGGGCAATGAAGGTTTGTACGAGGAACTTCGATGACATACATATTCAATTAAACGAGAAAACGGGCTTTGATATCACAAATAAAAGTTATGAGCTGGAAATGCCTATTGGTCAATATACAGATTTTCAAGTTGCTCCTACTTGCGGAATGGCAAGTCAGGATGCGTTTCTTATACCAGAGGATGAACCTGTTCATTTTTATAGTCCTGAACGTTCTAAAGCGCAGATCATGTGGACTCGTAAAGGATATTTCGAATATAAGTTTCCGATTGTTATCCCCCATGGAGCAGTGGTGAAATCAGTGGATATTTCTATGGAGATATGCTCTGAAGCGCCGAACTATGATCATAATTGGCCATCGGACATAACGTTATGGCTCAATGGGATAGATATAGGAACATGGACAAGTCCAGGCGATTATGGGAACCGACCTGGAAAGTTAAACCCTGCCTACTGGACGGAGACAACAAGTACTCAGTACGGTACGCTCAAAACCTGGAGCATTACCGAAACGAAGACCATGATTGACAGTTTTCATCTATCAGAATGCGGGATAAAAGACCTTGCACTGCTAGAAAGTGAATTTTTATCGTTAAAAGTTGGAATAAAAGAAGACGCCGTTCATAAAGGCGGAATGAATCTCTTTGGTAAGGAATTTGGCGATTATGCTCAGGATATTAAATTAAAAATCGATTTTGTGTAACACATTATACTCTATATAAATAAAAATCGACTCTCTATTTTTAGGAGTCGATTTTTTTATAACCAAAAGTGTGTATTGAATTGACAAATTTAATGTGGGAAAGTTTCTAACATCCAATCCTAAACCTAATTTATTATTTTAAATATTTATTGACTTTTCAGAAATGTAAGCGTATTATTTGTCTTAAGTTACAGAAAATCAAGTTTAATACATAATTTATGTATTAATGAAAGGAGGGCATTTAATGATAAAAAAGACTTTCCTATTGTTGAGTTTTTTCGTAATGGTACTAATGATCACCGCTTGCTCCGGTCTAGATAGACTCGTAAGTGGGAATAGCGCTGACGTTCCAGAGGGCGCTACAGAAATTGTGATGTGGAATTTATTTGCCGGAGGAGACGCCGCATACATGCAGGAAATTGTAGATAAATACAATAACAGCCAAGATACGTATTTTATTAATAACGTCCAACAGGAGTATGAAGAATATTATACAAAGTTACTAACGAGTCTTGGTGCAGGGAAGGGGCCTGATATCGCTGTATCACATGCACATACCTTGCCAGAGTTGGTAAATCTGGATGTGGTGGAAAAGCTGGATAGTTTGGCAGAAGAGGTTGGGATTGACTGGACTGAATATAACAAAAATATTTTGGAAAGTACCATGTTTGATAACCAGCATTATGCAATTCCAATTGATACACATCCACATATTTTCTACATCAACAACGAGCTTGTAGGAGAGGCGGGGCTCTTGAATGATGATGGGACTTTGAAAATGGACAAAACACCTTCTGGTTACCGAGATTTTTTTAATACATTAAAAAATGAGTTGCCTGAGGGGAAGTTCCCGTTTGCCTTTGTGACAGCTGGGGTGGATAGCTTTCGCCATTGGTGGTCGTACTATAGCCAGCTTGGCGGGGAACATATCGTGACAGAAGATCTAGAAAATCCGACTTACGCTCTAGATACAGAGAAAGCAATTGAGGCAGCAGAATACATGCTTAAATTCTGGTATGAAGATGAAGTTATTCCATTAAATCTGGCTGACTTTTATAGCGATTTTCAATCAGGCAAAGCTGCTACGATTGCGACAGGCGTTTGGTCAACTGGTACGTGGGAAAATACAGAGGATTTGGAGATTACTGCCATGCCACTCCCAAATATCTTTGGTGAGAAAGGAGCATGGGGTGGTTCCCATACGCTTGTCATTCCTTCCTATGAAGAGACAGACCCAGTAAAACAAAAGGGCGCTTTAGAGTTTATGAACTATGCAGCGGATGAAGGTGCGATCTGGGCAAAGGCCGGCCATATCCCCGCAAAGGATACAGTAGTGGAGTCCGAAGCATTTCAGGAGATGCCCTATCGAGAGGATTACGCACAGACTGCGGACTACATTAATTTTATGGATCGAACCATTTATGCAAGAGCAATTAACGACATCATGGTTCGGAATCTAGATTTAATTTGGACGAAAGAGGTAACACCTGAAGAAGGATTCCAACTTGTTGAAACTGAGGTAAAAGATTTAATTGCCGATTAATTTCACGCTCGTTCCAATTATCATTGCGGAAAATTGAAGTGTAATGAGGGGGTTTAGCTATGAACAAAAAAGCATGGATTCAGGATATGAAAGCGATACCATTTTTGCTTCCGTTTTTACTCGCTTACTTAATCTTTACTATTTTCCCTATTTTCAAGGGACTGGAAATGAGTCTTTATGATTGGAATCTCGTCCGAAAGATGGAGTTTGTTGGATTAGAAAATTACGCGGAGATGGTGCAAGATCCAAATTTTTGGCAGACATTATGGAATACGACGTTATTTGTTATGTTGACAACTCCTACCATGGTACTTCTTGCGCTTGGATTGTCCCTATTGGCTAATTTAAATACAAAGCTTAAAACATTTTTTCGTGGCTCTTTTTTCATTCCGAGCATTCTCTCGGTTGCCGTCATTTCTTTTTTGGCGATCTTTATGCTGCAACCATATACCGGTCTCGTAAATACCGTACTCCAGAGTATAGGGTTTAATGCCGAGCCATTTTGGATGGCGGACAAAGGGCTGGCTTGGGTTAGTATTGTTGTGGTGACACTTTGGTGGTCTGTAGGATTTAATATGATCTTGTTCCTTACCAGCCTGCAGGATATTCCAGATGCCCTCTATGAGGCAAGCGAAATTGATGGAGCATCAAGGTGGAAGCAATTCCGCTATATTACCTTACCGCAACTAATACCAATTGGGCGGGTAGTAATCTTATTGCAAATCCTTGCCTCGTACAAAGTATTTGCTCAAATTCTGTTGATAACCGGAGGAGGGCCAGGTGGAGCAACGCGACCACTAATTCAGTATATCTACGAAATAGGTTTTACACAGAATAACCTTGGATATGCGGCCACCATGTCTTATGCACTGTTTTTCATCCTGCTTATATTATCGGTTATTCAATTAAAAAACCAGAGAATGGAGGAAAAATAAATGGTTGCAAAGACTACCTCAAATAGCAGGAGAGCGCTTGATCGAAATCGAGATCCGTTTCTTAAAGGGAAAATAACGATAGGGATCGTTGTCTCCATTTTATTTATTGCGCCAATTATATGGATGCTCTTTGTTTCGATAAAACCGGATGGATTTTCTACATCTACACCAATTGAATGGTTTCTTCCACCGTATACCATTTCAAACTATATTACGATTATTATGGATAGTTTGATACTGCGCTGGTTGTTTAATAGTTTCTTTGTAGCATTTATTACAACCATTCTAACATTAATTATTACCTCACTAGCGGCGTTTGCTATTTCGCAAATGAAGTTCCGATTTAAGAATTTTATCTTTATTTTCTTTTTATTGGGTCTGATGATACCAGGAGAGGCTACTATTATTCCTCTCTATGAAATAGTAAAAAATATGAACTTAATTGATTCCTATAGTGGCCTGATTCTACCAATGATTGCATCGCCGCTCGGCGTAATCATTTTAAAGAGTTTTTTTGATAATGTGCCTAAAGAAATTATTGAAAGTGCTATTATCGATGGCTGCTCTTACTTTAAGTTGTTTTATAAAATTGTCCTTCCATTGGCAAAACCAGCAATTGCAGCGATTGGTATCTTTACCTTTATTGGTTCTTGGAATAACTTCCTATGGCCTTACCTTTCCATATTATCTGAAACGTTATATACATTGCCTGTAGGATTACCAGTATTTAATTCTACCTATTCACAGGCATATGTTTTACCTATGACGGCAAATGCAATTGCCTCGATTCCAGTTATCATTGCATTTTTGCTTTTTGAAAAACAAATTGTTAAAGGGATTAGCTTTACAGGAATAAAAGGTTAAAAAGAGGAGCGTGTATACAATGAAAGAAGCAACGATGAAGGCAGGAAAAACTTATCAACGAACAGAATATCCCCGTCCCCAGTTTCAAAGGGATACGTGGATGAATCTAAATGGAAAATGGAAGTTTGCTTTTGATGATGAAAACAAAGGAGAGCAGGGAAGATGGTTTGATCAATACACCTACCCTTCGGAAATCATAGTACCATTTACGTATGAAACAAAAGCAAGTGGGATTGGAGAGGAAGCCTTCCATCCTTATGTATGGTATAGCCGCACATTTTTGATTCCGGAAGAGGAAATAGGCAAACGGACGGTTCTACGATTTCAGGCTTCCGATTATATAACGAAGGTCTGGGTAAATGGTTCCTATATTGGTCAGCATACTGGAGGGAATGCTGCTTTTTCCTTTGATATTACAAAAGCAGTGGACAGTGCGAGCGAGAATGAACTAACTGTTAAAGTTGAAGATAGTCAAAGTTGTGTCCAACCGAGGGGGAAACAGAGGTGGATCAATGAGAATTTTGGTTGTTGGTATGTGCAAAATACAGGAATATGGCAAACCGTATGGTTAGAATTTCTAGAAGACAAAAGCTTGGACCATGTGAAGATAACACCTAAAGTCGATTCCAATTCGGTAATATTTGATTATACATTACATGGAGAATTACCAAGGAATAGCAGGTTGGAAACCGTGATCTCCTTTAATGGAAAGCAAGTCAAACAGTTTACTGCTGTTCTTGATCGAAGCACTTCTCGCTTTGAAGTAGATTTGGCGGCTGATATACATGAGTGGAAAGTCCTGCATTGGTCACCAGAACACCCGAATCTTTATGATGTTAAGTTTCGTTTATATGTGGATGACGTGTTAAAGGATGAAGTAGATTCCTATTTTGGAATGCGTAAGATATCCATTAAAGACGGTAAAGTCTTGCTCAATAATGTGCCAATCTATCAAAAGTTACTGCTTGATCAAGGGTATTGGCCGGATACTATGCTGACCCCGCCTTCTGATGAAGCAATACTTGAAGATATCGATAAGACGCTTGCGATGGGATATAACGGAGTGCGCAAACACCAGAAGATTGAGGATGATCGATTCCTGTATTGGTGTGATAAGAAAGGTTTGCTCGTATGGTCAGAAATGGCTGCCACCTATGAGTTTTCCGATCAAGCGGTAGAGAATTTTACAAAGGAATGGCTGGATATTGTGCAGCAACATTATAATCATCCCTCCATCATAACTTGGGTTCCATTTAATGAGTCATGGGGCGTTCCGCATATCTTCAAAGATAAACAACAACAAGCATTTACGGAGTCCATCTATTATTTAACTAAATCATTAGACGCAGAGCGTCCGGTAATCGTGAACGATGGTTGGGAACACACTGTTTCTGACATTATTGCTCTCCATGACTATGAGGAGTCAGGAAAGACATTATATGAGAGATATAAAGATATGGATGCCATTCTACAAAACAAGATTCCACACAACAATCATCGCTACGCGTTTGCTGAAGGGTATCAATACAAGGGGCAGCCTGTCATGATAACTGAGTATGGTGGCATCGCTTTTCAGGATGAAAGTGGTTGGGGATACGGGAATCAAGTCTCAACTGAGGAAGAATTTCTGAAGCGCTATAAGGAAACAACAGATGCTATAAAAGCTATCCCGGAGATCAGTGGCTACTGTTATACGCAAACAACCGATGTTCAACAGGAGATCAATGGCTTGCTAAAGGAAAACAGGGAACCGAAAATAGCCATGGAAAAAATTAAGCAAGTAAATGATGCAACATAATAGGTACGGGAGGACGTAGCATGATAAAGAAAAAACCTAATATTGTACTGATTTTAGCTGATGATTTAGGATTTTCCGATCTTGGTTGTTTTGGCGGAGAGATTCAGACACCCAATCTCGACCAGTTGGCTACCGGAGGGCTCCGTTTTACACAATATTATAATTCGGCACGCTGCTGCCCAAGCAGGGCCTCTCTGCTAAGTGGCCTGTATCCACATCAAGCGGGTGTTGGGGAAATGGATGAAGACAGAGAAACACCAGGCTACCGTGGATATTTAAAGGATCAGTGTGTCACACTTGCTGAAGTATTAAAAGACAGTGGATACCATACGTATCTTTCAGGGAAATGGCATGTCGGAGAAAGAGGCCCGATTGAACGCGGGTTTGATGAATTTTATGGTTTGTTCGGAGGCTTCACTAGTTTTTGGAACCAACCGGATTACATCCGTTTGCCAAAAGGACGCGCCAAGCGAGAGTATTCGGATGATGAATTTTATGCAACCGATGCTATTACAGACCATGCTTTGGATTTTATTCAGGAAGCACGTCAGGATGAAAAGCCATATTTTCTTTACTTATCTTACAATGCTCCTCATTTTCCTTTACAAGCACCGAAGGAAGATATAGCGAAATATGAACAGGTATATGAAAAAGGCTGGGATCATATACGAGAAACCCGGCTAGCTAGGATGAAAAAGCTAGGAATTGTTCCCTCGGATACTGCATTGACACCACGTTCCGAGTATTGGGATAGAGATCGCGAAATTCAAGGAGTCAATCCTGCCTGGGATGCCATAGACCCGGACAGACAGAAGGACTTGGCAAAAAGAATGGCAATCTACGCAGCAATGATTGATCGAATGGATCAGAATATAGGGAGAGTGATAGATGATTTGAAGGATGAGGGCGAACTGGATAACACCCTAGTATTATTTTGTTCCGATAATGGCGCTTGTGCAGAGTGGGATCCGTGGGGGTTTGATGACTGGATTACAACCTCTAATTTCCTGCATCGTAAAGAAGATCTAGACCGGATGGGGCAGCCACATTCCTATCACAGTTACGGATCTGGTTGGGCCAACGCATGTAGTACTCCGCTTCGTTTATACAAACATTACGGACATGAGGGAGGTATCAGTACACCACTAATAGCACACTGGCCAGAAGAAGTAACTCGTATAGGTGAAATCGATCATCGTCCAGGGCATTTCATTGATTTTATGGCAACGTTTGTAGATATTAGTGAAGCATCTTACCCACAAGTGTACAACGGCCATAACATCCTCCCTATGGAAGGTGAGAGCATGTTGCCCGCATTTTATGGTGAAGCGGCCGAGGAGCGGATCTTCTGCTTTGAGCATGAGCAACACTGTGGTATTCGTAAAGGGAAATGGAAATTATCAAAGATTAAAGAAATGGATTGGGAATTATACGATATGGAAAACGACCGAACCGAGCTTCATAACCTCCGGGATACTTACCCGGATTTGGTGGAAGAAATGAAAAAAATCTGGGATGAATGGGCAAATCGTACTGATGTATACCCTCGTTTTAACTAAGTTTAAGGAAGATCCTTTTAATAAAGGATCTTCCTTTTTTGTGTTTAACAAGCTAATAGATTAATTCAATCCTCAGCGAGTAAATCTCCCATCCTCTCGTAAAATTAAAAAAACGCTTGTAAAACGCTTACAGTTATTTTATACTTAAACCTAAATCGATTTAGTAAACCGGTTTAGTAGATATTAAACAACTAGGAGAATGAAAAAATGAAAACGATAACGATGGCGGATGTTGCTCAACATGCAGGTGTTTCCAAGAGTACAGTCTCTCAATATGTGAATCAACGTTATGATTATATGGGAGAGAAGACAAAGGAACGCGTGGAAAAGGCCATAGCAGAACTAGGATATAGTCCAAATATTATAGCCAGAAGCTTGAAGCAGAAATCGACGACCACGATCGGCGTTATCGTAGCCAATATTCTTCATGTTTTTTCTACACAGGTTATTCGAGCTATTGAAGACTTTTGTAATGAAGCGAATTTCCATATTATCGTTTGTAATGCAGATGACGATCCAATTAAAGAAAAGAAATACATGGACATGCTACGTGCAAAACAGGTAGATGGTATTATTGTTTTTCCGACGGGTGGAAATCTAGCATTATATCAGCAGCTTGTGCGAGATAATTATCCAATCGTCTTTGTTGATAGAATGGTCCCAGAAGTTGAGGTTAACACCGTGTTACTTGATAACGAAAAGGCTGTCAGAATGGGGGTTGACCTGCTGGTGGAAAAAGGGTACCAACGAATTGGAATGGTTACCCCGCCACTGGAAGAGAGTGTTACCCCAAGACTGGAAAGGGTCAGTGGATTCAAGCAGGCCTTAAAAGCCAATAATCAAAACTTCGATCCGGATTTGTTGGTTAGTGAGGAAATAGAAAACATCAGAATAAAGCTTAATGAATTGTTGCAGCAACCACAAAGGCCTGACGCAATTTTAGCAGTGAACGACCGTGTGCTCTTTGAGATTCTTCATTATATAAAAGAAAAGAAGTTGAGCATACCTGATGATTTGGGCGTAATTGGTATTGATGATGTCACATTCGCTAGCTTCTATAGTCCATCACTAACTACCATAGCGCAGCCTGCATTTGAAATGGGGAAAAAGGCGGCCGAGCTATTGTTGAATCGTATTCAAAATAAAACACAGGAAAAGGAAACAAAAATATACCGATTTGAACCACTATTAATGCAGCGAGATTCTTGCTAACAACTTTTGGGAGGATGGTTAGGATGAAAAATATTATCGAAACGATTGGCACAGAGATTAAGACAGTTTTAGAGAATGTTAGTCCAGAAGAAACGAAGGAATTAGCCGATAAACTGGAAAAAGCTGATCGTATATTTGTTGCAGGTACTGGCCGCTCTGGGCTGGTTGGCAAAATGTTTGCAATGCGGATGATGCACAGTGAATACCCGATCTATGTTGTCGGCGAAACAATTACACCAAGTATTGCAACAAATGACCTTCTGTTACTCATATCAGGATCGGGATCTACAGGTTCCCTAAAGCAATATGGCGAAAAGGCGAAAGAAATAGGCGCCCAGGTAGCCCTTGTTACGACAAATAAGGATTCGGCAATTGGGGAGCTAAGTGATGTGGCCGTAACGATTCCGTCGGCAACGAAAAAGCGGCTTCCTCAAGAACCAACTACCATCCAGCCGCTAGGTAGTCAATTCGATCAGTCTGCTCATTTATTGCTTGATGCCATTGTCGTCTATTTGTTGGAAAACAAACCTGCAGGCCAGGATAATACGAAACTCAATCAAGTGCACGCCAATTTGGAATAGAGAGAAGGATGAGTTTATGAACATTTTAGAGCAAATCAAGCAACATAAGATAGTAGCGGTTATTCGTCACGCGGATGAACAAAATATCGTTCCAATTCTCAATGCTTTAGCTGCTGGAGGGGTTTTTGCAGTTGAAATCACTGCCGAAACACCGAATGTACAGCGCATTATCGAGGTTGCTGTAAAGGAAGGCCCTGATGAGATGATCATCGGTGCAGGTACCGTTCTTGACCCGGAAACAGCACGGACCGTCATTATGGCGGGGGCACAATTTATTGTTTCTCCCACATTAAATGTAGAGACATTGAAATTAACGAATCGCTATCATATCGAAACAATACCAGGTGTGTTAACCCCTACTGAAATTCAAACAGCCTATGAGCATGGGGCAAGCATGGTGAAAATCTTTCCTGCTGATACATTCGGTCCAGGCTATATAAAAAATATACGCGGACCGCTCCCACATGTGGAAGCAATGGTAACAGGGGGAATTAACCTAGACAATATGAACGAATATCTAGCTAATGGAAGCGCTGCAGTGGGAATTGGTAGCAATTTAGTTAATGCGAAAGCATTAACAAATGAAGAAGCTTATACGGAATTGACGGAACGGGCGAGAGCATTTGTTTTACGTAAGGAAGTTTAGCCGGGAGCGGTGACGACGTTGCAATAGGTTCGTTAAATGAAGAGCGAATGCGCGTTATTCTAAAAATTCTACGGAAAAAAGAGTACGAATCCTACAGGAGAATGGTGCCATGAATGAAGAAGGTGGACACTATTCTCCCTAAATGAACAAGGGGTGTATGGAATGCGGAACAAGAGATCTTTTTTAATCTTAATTGTAATCGCTGCCATTTTGACATTGGCTGGCTGTGCAAATGAGGCTAGTGGTAGTGAAGACGGTAAAATAAAAATTATTGCAGCACATAACCAAACGGCACCAGAAAACCCATACCAAACGGGCATGCTTAAATTCAAAGAAGTAGCTGAAGAACTTTCCAACGGATCGATTGAGGTTGAGGTGCATGCTGGAACGATTGGTACCGAAGAGTCAGAGCTTGTAGAAAAATTAGAACTTGGAGCGGCTGACGTGATACTCGCGTCACCTGGTTTCATGACACAAACGGGAATTAGAGAAGTCGATCTATTTTCTGCTCCATACCTGTTCAAGGATTATGATCATTGGTTAAACGTGGTGGATGGTGAAGTCGGACAGCAAATGGGTGAACTAATTAATGAAAAGTCCAATAACTCTTTCAAACTATTAGGCTATTGGTCTGCTGGAGTTAGACATTTTTATGGAAAAAAACCGATTGAATCCACGGAAGACCTAAAAGGTGTTTCGATTCGAACACAGACATCTGGCGTAATTGGGGACTTCTGGAAAGAGCTTGGCGCAATCCCATCAAGTATTTCTTGGGGAGAGCTATACCAAGGGTTACAACAGGATGTAGTAGATGGTTCGGAAAATGCGTACCCATTCTTCGTACAGCAGTCCCATCATGCTACACCAAACGGGAAATTCATTACGGAAACAGCACATGATTTTACAACAAGGTTTTTACTAATTAACGGAGAAAAATTTGATAGCTATTCCCAAGAGCATCAGGACATTATTATGAAGGCCGCTGAAGCATCGGTAAAAGCGGAAAGAGAAGCGACAAATCAACAGGATGTGGATTATAAAGAAAAGGCAATAGAGGAAGGCGCGACAGTGAACGAAATTGATAGACAGCCGTTTATTGATATCGCCACACCTATTATAGATGCGTTTGCTAACGAAATTAAGGCAGAAGATCTATTAGAACAAATTAGAGCGGCAGAGTAAATTTGGGGAGGTTTGGAGATGAAACGTTTTGTTCAGGCACTGGAGAAAATACAAATCACATTAGGCATCGTATTTCTATGCATGTTTTTCCTTGTGATCTTACTACAAATTGCAACAAGGTATATGGGGGTCTCTGTCATCTGGACTGAAGAGGTGGCCAATTATACGTTTATCTGGGCAGTATTTATGGGAGCTGCTGTGATGGTGAACCGAAGAGAGCATTTTAACTTTGACATGCTCCGAACAAAGTTAAAAGGAAAGAAACGACTTTCTATAAGCATTATTAGTGACCTCGTTTTAATTGGATTCCATGTCGTGATTTTCTTACTGGGCATCCAAATCGTCATGGAGTTTTGGAATTATACATGGGCAACCCTGCCTGACATGAAGATGGGATATGTATGGCTATCCATTCCGGTCATGGCTGGGACAATGTTGCTTTATTCCATTACCCATCTGATGGAACATATGAAAGCATGGAAAGCGAAGGAGGTAACGGAATAATGGGATTTCTTTTATTAGGAATGTTTATCGTACTCATGTTGATTGGCGTTCCAATCGCATTTGTTATTGGGATTGTCGCCTTAATTGGTATTTTCGGTATTCCGTATACACCTGAAGCAACGGTTGCGATGAAGATGGTAAATGGACTCGACTCCTTCGTCTTGCTCGCAGTACCATTATTTATTTTGGCAGCGAACTTAATGAACTCTGGAAAGATCTCGGAAAAATTAATTCAGCTTGCACTCGCCATGGTAGGAAGAGTTCGTGGTGGTCTTGCTCACGCAAATATTCTGGTCTCCATGATGTTTGCTGGAGTATCCGGTGCATCCCAGGCCGATACGGCAGGCGTAGGAAAAATTCTTATCCCAAGCATGTTGAAAAATGGCTACGATAAGGAGACTGCGGTTGGCGTAACCGCTGCATCCTCCACAGTAGGGGTTGTCATTCCGCCTAGTATTCCGATGATTATATTCGCTGGGCTAACAAATGCTTCAATTGGTGGGCTTTTTCTCGGGGGGATTATTCCTGGGATTCTAATAGGTCTGGCCATGATGGTATTCATCTACTTCATCGCGGTAAAACGTAATTACCCAAAAGCAGAGAAAACGGAACTTAAGGCATTTGGTAAGCTAGCATTGGAAGCGCTACCGGCTCTTTTAACGCCAATCATTATCATTGGTGGCATTATTTCCGGGTTTTTCACAGCAACAGAGGCGGCAGCAGTGGCTTCCCTTTACACACTTTTCATCTGCATGTTCTATTATAAAACATTAAAGCTAAAGCATTTACCTAAAATTTTGATGGATACATTGGCATTAAGCTCGCTTTCCTTATTTGCGCTAGCTGCAGCAAGTGCACTTGGTGAATTAATGAGTTACTATCAGCTCGGAACAATGGCACAGGAGTTTTTCACCAATAATATCGGTGCGAAATGGCTATTTATCGTGGTTATTATTGCATTCTTCCTATTTGTGGGTACGTTTATGGATGCAATTCCTGCCATGATCCTATTTGTTCCAGTTATTCTACCGACAGCAGTCGAGTTTGGAATGGATCCAATCCATTTAGGGTTAATTGTTGTCATCACGCTTGCTATCGGGCTTATCACACCACCATATGGATTATGTTTGTTACTGGCAGCGAAAATTGGAAACATGTCGACTGAACGCTCTTTCGTCGCGGTTTTACCGTATATTGCTATAGTTCTTGTGGTGCTGGTGTTTATCGCGTTCTTCCCAGACATTGCATTCTTTATTCCGAAACTCATTAACCCATCATTGTTTTAGAATACTGCCGATACTGAGTTAGAGAAATTGGGACAAGCACTATCGGGTTGATATGACATATAACAGGGTACATTAGTTTGATAGATAGTAAAACAGCGATAAACAAAAGGAGCAGATGATATGGATTCAAATAAAAAAATAGTAGCAGAAAAAGCGGTTGAAGAAATTAAGGATGGCATGACAGTGGGACTTGGTTCTGGCTCGACAGTATATTGGATGCTTCAAGCATTGGGAGAGCGGGTAAGGGACGGACTTGAAATAGTAGGCATCCCCACTTCACAAAAAACAGAAAAGCTAGCAAAAGAACTAGGCATTCCTTTAGCAGATTTTTCTTCAGTGGATGGAATTGACCTCGCGATAGATGGGGCAGATGAGGTAGATCCACATCTGAATTTGCTTAAAGGAGGCGGCGGATCACTAGTTCGGGAGAAAATCGTCGACATTTTAGCAAAGCGACTGATCATTATCGTTGATGAGACAAAGGTTGTGGATTATTTAGGCACGTTCTCCTTGCCAGTTGAAGTTGTACCATTTGGTTGGGAGACAACAAGCAAACGAATAGCAGAATACGGCTGCCTTCCGCGTCGCAGAGAACAAAACGGAGAAGCATTCATTTCAGACAATGGGAATTATATATTAGATTGTGATTTTGAAAGCATCGAACAGCCCGCCGAACTACATGAAAACCTGAAGAAGTTAGTCGGTGTGGTGGAAACAGGACTCTTTATTAACATGGCGGACGTCGTCATGGTTGGTCATGCCGGAATGGTGGACGTGCTAACAAAAGCGTAATCTAAGACGAGGGGGAGAAATAATGAAAAAAGATGTAATAACGATCGGGGAAGCAATGATTGCGTTTAATCCATCTTCCACTGGACCGATGAAGTTTGTGAACGGCTTTGAAAAAAATATAGGAGGGGCAGAGCTTAATGTAGCAATAGGCTGTGCCCGCCTGGGACTACAAGCAGGTTTTATGAGTAAACTCGGAAATGATGAGTTTGGAAAATATATCTACAATTTTGCCAGAGGAGAAGGGATTGACGTTTCCCAAGTGGAATTTATCGATGGCTACCCAACTTCCTTAAACTTTAAAGAAATTATGGAGGATGGCAATGTCCGAACCTTTTACTACAGAGACAAATCGCCTGTCTTAGAAATGAGCCCTGAGGATTTAGATGAAAGCTATTTTACATCAGCACGGGTTCTCCATTTAACAGGGATTTTTCCGGCAATAAATCCAAAAAATATGGCGATTTTCGAGCGGGCAATCGAGTTAGCAAAGAAGCACGATGTTCTTATTTCATTTGATCCAAATATTCGTTTACGGATGTGGTCAAAAGAAGAAGCTCGGGAAACTCTTTCAACAATTCTGCCTCATGTCGATATTCTTCTGGCAGGAGATGAAGAAATGGAAATCATCATGGGAGAGAATGACCCAGAAACGATTATTGAAAAGGTGAAAACACTTGGTATCTCCTACATCGCTGTTAAACAGGGAGATAAAGGAGCAGTTGTTTATCACAATGGGGAACTCATTCACGCACCGGTAGTTAAGGCTTCAAAAGTAGTGGACACCGTTGGAGCGGGCGATGGCTTTGATGCGGGGATGCTTTATGGAATCCTGCAAGGCTGGCCATTAGAGAAAATTGCAACCTTTGCGGCAACGATCGGTTCGATGGTCGTTAGTGTAAAAGGGGATAATGAAGGGCTGCCTTATTATGAAGATGTCCAAGCTAGAATGGGAGAAATTGAACGAATTGAACGCTAGAAAGGATGGGGAGTATGAAGTTACAGCTTGCTTTAGATCGTTTAAGCCGAGAGGAATGCTTTCGAATACTGGAAGAAACGAAAGAGTCAGTTGATATTATTGAGGTAGGCACAGGGGTTATTAAAGAATATGGAATGGAAATTGTACGTCAGATAAGGGCGAGGTATCCTGATAAAACAATCGTGGCAGACATGAAAACATGCGATGCTGGCAAACACGAGGCAAAACAGGCATTTGAGGCTGGGGCAGACATTACGACGGTTATGGCATTTTCTGGCGACCTTACGATTGCCGATACATTGCGCGTAGCAAAAGAGCATGGAAGTCGGATTATGATTGACCTTCTAGAGGTCGATAAAGCAGAAAGAGTGGAAGAATTGGTTGGTTTAGGCGTCGATTTAGTAAGCTTACATGTCGGCAAGGATAAGCAACAGGAAGGAAGTTTTGATACAAGTCTTTTTGCTCTAGTTAAAGATCATGATATCGAGGTAACAGTAGCTGGTGGGATAAATGCAGAGACATTACCTGACATTTTAGAAGGAAAACCAGATACTGTCATTGTTGGAAGTGCGATTACCAAGGCAGAAAACCCGCGTGAAGCAGCAGACCAACTGAAAGAGCTGTTACCACAAAGATAGGGTAAGGAGCGGATGGAATGAGAATCGGAACAGTTGGCACAAGCTGGATTACAGAATCCTTTATTGAAGCAATAAAAGAGGTCGATGGAGCAGAGCTATGTGCTGTTCATTCAAGGGCAGAAGTAAAAGCTGAAAACTTTGCCCGAAAACACGGTGCAGCATATTACTATACGGATTTACAGGAAATGGCTGAAGAAAGTGACCATTTGGATTGTGTATATCTTGCATCTCCTAACTCGCTTCACTTTAAGCAGGCTGTGTTATTTCTGGAACAGGGCAAGCATGTGATTTGTGAAAAGCCGATGTTTGCCAGTTTAAAAGAATTTGAGGAAGCTCATCGTGTTGCAGAGGCAAATGGGGTTCGTTTATTCGAGGCAATGCGCAATCTTTATACACCAAACTTTCAAAAGGTAAAAGCAGAGTTGGATGATGTGGGACATTTGCGAAATGTGCTCCTTCATCGGATGAAATATTCCTCTCGCTATGATGAACTACTAGCAGGCAAGGAACCAGCCATTTTTTCAGCGAAATATGCGGGTGGTGCACTGGTTGACCTAGGTGTCTATCCTATTGCAGTGGCTGTTGCGTTGTTTGGAAAACCGCTTGCTGTGCAGTATACTCCAGTCATGCTTTCTAGTGGTGTGGATGGTAGCGGGACCTTAGTGCTAACATATCCTGGGTTTGTGTGCACCATCCTCTGCTCAAAAATTTCTACCTCTCATTTGCAATCGGAAATTCAGGGTGAGGCAGGAACCATTAGCATTGATGATATTGGTGCCTTTTCTAATATCCAGTACAAGCCACGTTCGAAAGGGGAATCTACCTGGAACGGAGCTACTCAGCGGGAAAATGTGATGGCCTATGAACTTGAAGCGTTTTTGAATTATATGCAGGAAGGTGATTCACCAGCATATGAAGAAATGAAGGCGATTAGCCGAGAAGTACTTGCCATTACCGAAACAGCACGAAAACAAGCTGGGATTTGTTTTGAAGGAGAGAGGGCGGGACAAAAGTATTTACGTAAAAGGTAAATCCGAAAGAATGGCGTTTGAATAACCGCTTCAGAAATATACTTCGCTTTCCATGGGCGACTGGTGAGCCTCCGGATGCTCCGCATTCCGGGGTCTCACCTAGGCCTTCCTCCCATAGGAGTCTCCGTATATTTCTTACGCTTATTCTAGCTATCATCCGTCTTTAGAGTCTATTAAAGTCGCGTGGGGAGTCGCTGAACTCGCGTGATAAGCAGCCATAGTCGCGTGGGGAGTCGCTGAACTCGCGTGGTAAGCAGTCAGAGTCGCGTGGAACATCGCCAAACTCGCGTGATTAACCTCCTAAATCCCACGCCCCTAGCCTAAGTAGTCCTTCCCAATTCCCCACTAATCTATTGCGAATAATCAAAATCGGAAGTTGACTAGTTACCTAGAGTTGATTATCATGAAAGTAATTGAATAGGAAAAAGATGGGTTGAGCTATACCGAGGTATAGCTCATTAAAAGGGAAGTCCGGTGCAATTCCGGTGCGGTCCCGCCACTGTAAATGGGAGTTTTCTATTGCATACCACTGTCACTTGATGGGAAGGTCATAGAAAATGAAGATCATGAGCCAGGAGACCTGCCTGTTTTTTTACACCATTCAAACCTACGCGGATAGGGAGGTGTGTCAGCGGATTTTACAGCTAGAGTTTTGTATACATAATTGTTTAATACGCTACGTCACGCATGCATCTCTTCGGGAAGAGGTGTATTTTTTTGTACATTGAGAAAGTATAAAATTTCAGCAAGGAGGCAAACACGACGCAGTTGAAATTTTGATGTGACAAGTATAAGAAAAACGTACATATTCCCTAAAGGGCAAGCGAATGCGAGTTTTTCTAATGAGTTCATAGGGGCGATAGCGACGTTTATCAATAAAATAAGGAGGTTGGCATATGAAGAATAGAATGGTAAAATACGCTGCATTTTTACTTAGTTTATTACTCATCGTCGGTAATTTAACATTTATACAACCATTAGCAGTTCAAGCTGCGACTTTAGATGATGCGGTTACGATAAAGGCAATTGATGAAAACGGTGAAGAAGTGTTTGGATTGACGGCCATGGAAATAGACGAAGGCGACACTGCTTTTGATGTATTATTAGAAGCCGGCGAGAAAGAAGACAAGGAAATACAATATGATGAGTATGATTTCGGAAACTATGTGACTGGCATCGGTGATGTGCTGGAAACAGATACCCACTCTTGGTCCTTCAATGTAAACGGGAAGGCAGCAGATGTTGGTGCATCCTCTTTCGAAGTAGAGAATGGAGATAATGTTTTATTTGCATTAAGGGATTTGGAGGACTTTTCACCTGAAGTGTCGATAAATGTGACAGCCACCGACATTAATGATAACGCTATCATAAATAAAGAAGTGGCCATTGCGACAGGGTCCAGTGCTTATGATGCATTGTATCAGGCGGCAGCACAAGAGGACCTGAGCCTCGATGTTTCCGTAGATGATACGTATTTTACTTTTGTAAACAACGTTGGAGAAACAGAGCTTGGGCCGAATGATTATTGGAATGTAGCGGTGGATAATGAGGCACTTTCTACAAGTATTGCTGACCACACAGTTCAGGAAGGTCAAGAGGTTCAATTGCAGGTTACTACATATGAATCTCCTGAAGATGTAGAAGAAGAGGAAGAAACACCATCAGAGGAAGAAGATGCTCCAGCTGAAGAAACCGAAGATGAATCCAAAACACCTGCAGATAAGGAAACACCAGCAATCAACGAGAAGCAGGTTCAAGCAAACGTTGATGATATTCTATCCTACATGGATGCAGCATCTATTGAACTAAGCTATGGTAGTGAATGGTGGGTTTGGGGTGTTGCCCATACGAATCGGGAAATCCCTGATAGCTATGTAGAAAGCATTGAAGCATTAGTGAAAGATAACGAGGGAGAATTTCGTAATCTATTTGAACTTGAAAAAATAATTATCGCGCTTAGTGCTACTGGAAAAGATGCCACTGATATAAATGGCATAAATCTAATCGACAAGCTGGCAACTCACTCTTGGATGGAGGAGGGGGACCCGGCAATCAATGCCGCAATCTATGGATTGCTCGCGATAGATAGTGCGGAATTTGCTGTGTCAGAAGATTTCCGTACCATGCTGATCACAAGTATTTTAGATAAAGAGCTAGAAAATGGAGGCTGGTCTTTCTTTGGAAGTAATCCAAGTCCAGACATTACCGGAATGGCACTAGCCGCGCTTGCTCCTTATAAAGAGGATCCAAAAGTGAAAACAGCAATTGACCGCGCTGTAACGTATCTATCAGAAAGTCAGGATGCTGAAGGTGGCTATGATATTGAGTTCAATGGCGGCGATTCTAGTGAGTCCGTTTCACAGGCAATCATTGGATTAGCAGCAGTTGGAGCAGACCCAACATCCCCGTCGTTTACAAAAGAAGGTGGCAACCTTTTACAGCATTTGGTTAAGTTTAAACAAGAGGATGGCGGATATAGTCACCTACTTGATGGTGGATCTACTGGTATGTCAACACAGCAGGCATTATTAGCATTTGTAGCCTATCAAAAGCTAGTAAACGGAACTGGTTCGGTTTATCAATTCTCCGCACCAGTTGAAGAAGAACCTCCTAATGAACCTGAACAGCCAGAGGATCCGGAAGATACAGAAAAACCGGAAGAGGATCCTAATCAGCCAGGAACAGATGACGAACCAAAGGATGAAGATCCGAAACCTGAAAAGGGAGACAATACTTCAGATAACGGGAAAAACAATGAAACAAAGGAGCATGTAAAGCAACTTGAAAACGCGGGTGACAAACAAACAAATGCATCTGGTGCCAAACTGCCGAATACGTCAAGCCATACATTTAACTTCCTAGCAAGTGGTTTAGTCCTTCTGCTTATTGGGGGAGCCATTTTCTTGATGTGGAGAAAGCGTCAAGCAAACGAAAGTATGTAAAACAAGAGATCGGGTAATCCATGAATGGTTACCCGATTGTATGTTTAGCCAAGGAGGGAAAAACGCGTGAGAAGATATACGAGTCTGTTGTTTATGATTGGTCTTATCGTTTTCATTGCTTTTGGCTGTGCAAAGGATGAAGTAACCCCTGCTAATGGTGAGCAACCTGTAGCAGCTGCTGAAATACCAGAAAAGGAAATCATGCTTCAAGAAAAACAACCAGTAGGCACAAGCAAAGCGAAGCAGGGCACCGAGCAAAAAGAGGAAAAGACAACGAAACAAACGAAAGCTGATTCCTCCGAAGAAAATCCGGGTCAGGAAGAGAAACAGGAAAGCGAAACAACTAGTGCAGATACGGATACCAACTCCAGTTCAACTTCCAACAAAGCAGAAGCCCCTGCTGCTCAGAACGAAAAGCCTGCTAAAGAGAAACAGCAGGATAGCAAGGTAAAAGAAGAAGCAACGAAAAAAACGAAACAGAATGAGACACCAACAGAATCGGAAGAGAAACCTGATAAAAGCAAGGAAAAAGAGGAAAAGCAGGATCCCCCCAAGAAGCCAGAAGAACCATCCTCCTATGTCACGTTCTCAGTTGACGCACGGGATATAAAAGGTCAAATTGTTCCGCAAACAAGGGTGGAACGGAAGGAAGGGGATACCATACTTGATATTACACGAAGGATCTTAAAGCAAAAGGGGATCCAATTTAGCGTAACGGGTACTAACTCCACTGCATATGTTCAAGGTATTGATAACTTGTATGAATTCGATGAAGGGCAAAATAGTGGGTGGATGATCCGCCTGGATGGCGCGCTGATTAAACAGAGTGCCGGGGCAACACCTGTACAGGATGGGCAAGTAATTTACTGGTTTTATACCACAAATTATCTGGAAGAAAGTGGGGCGGAAGGATGAGCACAAGGGGTGTTCGGTCTTTTCACCCAGCTGTGATGCTTACCTATTATGTTGTTGTCATAATTGGTTTCATGCTCTCCCAACATCCTGTGTTTTTGGCAGTAGGCGTAGGATTTCTACTTGTCTTTCATTTTCTTATAGATAAAGGAAAACAATTGAAAACCTGGTCAACTATGATTCTTACATTGGCAGTATTTATTCTTGTATTAACACCTGTGTTTAACCGGAGAGGGAATCATATTTTATTTTATTTATTTGGCAATCAAGTCATGCTTGAGGCGATCATACAAGGGATTATGCTGGCGTTAACATTGGTAGGTATCCTGCTAGTGTTTATAAGTCTGAATCAAATCATTAGCCAAGACCGGTTCTTATACTTATTTGCTCGCATTTCCCCGCAATGGGCGCTGTTAAGTATGCTTGCAGTACGTTTTGTACCATTGTTAAAAAAACACTTAAAGGAAATAGAAGAGATACAGAAGGTAAGGGGATTCTCTGTCACAAAAGGGAGCATAAAAGAGCGAGGAAAAAACGGCATGTTATTTTTACAGGCACTGTTAACTGGCTCACTTGAGCAATCCATCCAATCGGCTGATTCCATGTCAGCAAGAGGATATGGCCAACAAAAACGCACCCATTACCAAGCCTTTACCATGAAAAACAAGGATTGGTATGCGTTGGCATTTATACTGGTAACAGGATCTTGCATGGTTTTTGGATGGTGGCTTGAAGATAGTGTCCTGTCTCTATTGCCAATCCTTGAGACATCCCAACTTGAACAGAGAGAATGGCTCTTTATCGCCAATTGGTCCCTGTTACTCGCTTTTCCGCTTTGGTTAGAAGGGAAGGAAGTAGCAAAATGGAAATTTTATCTGCAAAAAATATAAGTTTCACTTATCCATTGGAAGAAAAACCAGCATTAAAAGAAGTGGATTTTCACGTACATAAAGGAGAGTTTGTGGTACTTTGCGGCGCATCAGGAAGTGGCAAATCGACCCTGCTTCATCTTGTGAAACAAGAAATAGCGCCACATGGAAAGCTGGATGGGAGCATCTTTTATAAAGGAGCCCAGCTTGAGAAGCACGACACACCACCAGATGACATTGGCATTGTTTTTCAGGACCCGGAAAATCAGATCGTGATGGATAATGTTATGGAAGAATTACTATTTGGTATGGAAAATAAAGGCTATCAGACGGAAGAGATGCGTAAAAAAATTGCTGAGATGACGCACTACTTTGGACTAACTCATCTGCTTGATAAAAAAACAAGTGAGCTTTCAGGAGGGGAAAAGCAAAAAGTGAATTTGGTGTCCGTCCTTTTACTGGATCCAGATCTGTTATTGCTTGATGAACCTACAGCACAGTTAGACCCAATTGCAGCCAAAGAGTTTATCCAAACGTTAACACAGTTAAACCGAGAATTTGGCATCACTATTTTAATGGTGGAGCACCGATTAGAAGAGTTATTTGCTGTAGCCGACAGGGTTCTTGTTTTAGAAAAAGGGGTAAAGAAGCTGGATGCTCCGCCCCGCGAAGCTGTCTTGAAATTACATGCACATCCTATTTTACAATATTTCTTACCAAGTCCCTCCAGGTTGTATCTACACTTTCAAACAGAGGTAGCACCAGAAAGCATTCCTGTTAATGTAAAGGAAGGTAGAGATTGGCTTTTGGTAAACAACATAATAGCTGAGTCGGATATGGAAGCAGAGCAAGAGGAAAATCCTCTATTTACTCTAAAGGAAATTGATTTTCAATATAACAAAGACACAGCACCTGTCCTACATAATTTATCCCTGTCTGTGAACAAAGGAGAATTGCTCGCTATTCTCGGGGCAAATGGTACGGGAAAATCAACGTTACTGAAAGTCATGGCCGGCATTTTACGACTGCAACATGGAAAAGTGATCTATGATGGAAAAAAGCAGAAAAGGCAGGAGAACATAGCTATTCGTTATTTACCGCAAAAACCCGCCCTTTATTTTCTTGAGGATACGCTAATGGCGGAATACAGACAGATTGTAAAGAAGCACCAACGGGAGAGTGGAGAAGCGATGATACATACACTGCTTGATACATTTGGCCTCAAAGGTTTTGAGGAAAGACATCCTGCTGATTTAAGTGGTGGTGAATTACAAAAAGCAGCTTTACTCGGCACCCTGCTCGAGGATCCAAAGATCTTGTTAATTGATGAGCCGACAAAAGGCCTTGATCCTTATTCGAAAAGAGTGTTTGGGACATTACTAGGAGATCTTAGGAAGCAGGGGCTGACCATTGTGATGGTGACCCATGATGTTGAATTCGCAGCAAATTATGCAACGCGTTGTAGCATGCTTTTCCAGGGGGATGTTTCGGTTACAGAGGGTACCAGAGCCTTCTTTAAGGGAAATACCTATTACACAACGGTAATGAATCGAATGACCAGAAAATCCGCAGCACCGCTAGCTGTAACCTTAGAGGAGGCAAAAGAGAATTGGCGCGTTCAAAGAAAATCTTAATTATCCTAAGTGTCGCTGTATTGCTTTTGCTCTGTTGCTTTCCTTTAATCATTTCAGAACATTATATGATCGTTAGTCTGCTTATCATGGGCGTTTCCTTTGTACCCTTTATGTACCGTTTTTCTAAACAGAAATTGACGAGCAGAGAGCTTGTCATGCTTGCGATCCTTGGAGCGATTGCAGCTGTGAGCCGGGTGCCATTTGCTTCATTACCCAGTGTTCAGCCAACCACATTCGTCATCATTGCTGCAGCGATTGTCTTAGGCCCGCAAAGTGGATTCGTTATAGGTGTATTGGCAGCAATTGTTTCCAACCTTTTCTTAGGCCAGGGTCCGTGGACTCCTTGGCAAATGTACGCCTGGGGCATGATTGGATTGACCGCAGGGCTGTTGCGCAACACGCTGTTCATGAAACATATGCTAGGTAGATGTGTGTATGGATTTGGGGTCGGTTTTCTGTTCG
This sequence comes from Oceanobacillus sp. GQ8, assembly GCF_059758495.1. Lineage (NCBI taxonomy): Bacteria > Bacillati > Bacillota > Bacilli > Caryophanales > Bacillaceae > Oceanobacillus > Oceanobacillus sp. GQ8. The sequence goes on from NZ_JCAXEV010000003.1 coordinate 334,577, forward strand.
GGTGGTTTATGAATCTTTGGTTCGTTGTAAGCATGATCAACCAAATAAGCTGGACAGAGATTCTTTTATATTACAGTGCGAGTTTTTATTTTGATTTGGCCCATGCGCTTTCAAATGTATTTTTCTTGCTTCTGTTCAGCAACGCCTGGATTAAAATTATAAAACGTTTTAAGACCAAATACGGTTTATTCGCATAAAGTGTACCTTCATTAAATGGAGATTTTACTACCAGGTAAGGCGAGATAACCATGTATGTTTTTCCACTGTCCGGCAATAACTAAGGGTAACCGAATCTTTAAAAAGGGCTGATGATATGTGGAAGCGTGGCATGATGCTGGCTGGGATTTTCTTCATCCTCCTAAGTGGAGAAATTTCCTATGCAGAAATTGATGATGGAACAGTAACCCCAGAAGAGGAAAAGGAACATAATTGGCAAGTGCAGGATACATATACAGAAAAGGTAGACGGGGGCGAGCATGAATTCACCTATTGGAAGAATTTTATGCGCCATACACGTACCTGTCAGATCATCCACCATATCAAAGTGGTCGTATATTATTGCGATGTCCATGATGAAACAAAGACAGAAAGCACGTTAATTAAAACAGAACATAGTGGAAGGCATAAATAAGTTTACAAGCAAGGGAGGCAGAATACGACTGCTTCCTTTTTTTGTTTTATGGAAAAAATTAAGCCTCAAGAAGCTTGTATATAACTAATTGTTAATTTTCAAACAAATCCAAATTATGGTACGATAAGGGTAAAAATAACAGCAAATTTAAGGGGGATTTTTATGTGGGAGACGCTGCTACCTTGGTTTACGGTCCTGTATTTTCTCTTTTTCCTGATAACAATTGTGATGGCAATATGGAGTATTAGAAGAAAACGACTGGAAGACTTAGCCTATCCTGCATTGGCCATGGCATTTATCACCCCTATTGCAACGTTGTTTTATCTCATCGGAAGGCCTGAAGGGACAAATGAGTTGGAGTACTTCTTGCAAAACGTAGTGAAAGGCGACGTCATGGCAATTTTTGTACTCGCACTTTATGGTTACTTGATCTTTTGGTGGGTGGTAATGCCAATGAAATGGAAATCATCGAAAGCAATAAATATCAACAAGGAGGCCAACTAATGGAGGTTGCAGCAAATCAAACAGATTGTATATGTGTTGTGTTTGTTTTTCAAAAAACAGAACAAACCGAAGAAGTGCATCATAATTCTGCTCAATTAACAGCTTTACTAAACGCAAAACAGGTCTGGATTGAAAGATTTAGTTCCAACCTAAAAATAGAAAGTGCTGTCTGGTCCTATGGTAATAACAAAGTATCTTTCCAAATCTATTTGAGGTAGATTTTTAAAATAAAAAAAGAGATTCGTTGAGGGGGCTTATCCATGCTTTATAATCAAGCGTTGCGAACGATTACGACAGAGAGGCTTGTGCTAAGGTTGTTTGAACAGACTGATGCAGAAATGGTAGCAAAGCTTTGTAATAACATGAACATCTACCAAAATACATTATATCTTCCATACCCGTATTCCATAGAAGACGCGCTAGCCTGGATGGAGCCCCATCTTGACCGTTTTGTGGCGGACAAATCCTATGAGTTTGCTGTTACGGATAAGGAAAGTGGGCAGTTATATGGCGCGATCGCACTTTCAAACCATCATTTATATAAAAATGGGGAAGTGGCCTACTGGATTGGGGAGCCCTTCTGGGGAAAGGGGTATGCGACGGAAGCTGCCCAAGCTACCATCCAATTTGCCTTTAAGGAAAAACACTATCATAAAGTATTTGCACGTTACTTTGGGACAAATCCAGCCTCCGGAAGAGTGTTGCAAAAAGTAGGGATGAAACAAGAAGGGATACTGAAAGACCATGTGAGAAAAGAAGCCCGTTATGAAGATCTTGTTTATTATGGAATTATTCTTGAAGGAGAGAAAGCCTAAAAAGAAACTAATAATGGAGGGCTATGTATGTTAACGATAATATTTATTTTATTACCATTGTTTTGCATTTCTTTATATATCACATTAAAGTTCACCTGGGGAAAAGAAGGGAAAAGTAAGCAAGGAGATGAAATCTTAAAAAAATCTTCTCATGTAATTGTACCGATTTTTCCAATTGGCTGGCTACTGTTGGAGATTGCGCACTCTATATTCGATATTTCTTTTTCATTTTATCGTGACTCTTTATGGATCTTGGTCGGACTTTATTTTATTGTCCAGGGAGCGGTGATCTATTATTATAAAAATAAAAAATGGCAGACAGTGGAGTAAGTGAGTAATTTGATTAATAGTGTAAAATAATAATGGATATAACCTTCCTTAGTACTTTTCCAAAACATCTGCATTAGTATTGTGAAAAACAGAAAGAGGTATAAAATTTGCTAACGGGGAGATTATCATGATGATTAAACGACTTATTTTTTTCTCACTCTTATTTGTGCTTTTATTATCAGCTTGTAGCAATAAAGACGAATTGTCGGGGAAAACGTTCGATGTTAGTGTGGTTGGATCACCTAACGAACCTCTTAATCTTGACTCAATCATGAAATTAGAATTTTCAGATGGGAATGTAACCACTAAAGCTTTGAATGGTGCAGAAGGAACCTATGAATTGAAAGATGATAACCTTGTGATTCAGTTTGAAAATGAAAACGAAACGTTAGAAATAGAATTCACACTTAAAGAAAGTGATATTGAATCTAGCGAATATGCAGCAGAGATTATTGATTCAGATTTCCAAATTGAAGATTCTGAGCAAGTAAGCAAATATAAAGATTTTTACTTTGATTTACCAAGTCATGTTGAATTTATAGAAAAATAAAAACCAAAAAACGCAAGATGTTGGAATCTCTGCGTTATCATATGCGTTTTGGAGTATAATTTAATTGTCGTATTTTCAACCTTGGCTTCATGGTTCTATTTCTATTGATAAATTAATTGTTTCTTATTCAAGAACGTCGTCAGGATCAGCAGATACAAAGAAAAATGTAGTGGGCGCGCGCTTCACATGCCAGTTCCTGCTCCCCATTTTTACTCTTCTTCAGCTTCGAAAATTTCCTCTACCGCCTTCATTTCATCATCCTGCAAAAGCATATACAATGTATCACCAGTTTTTAAGGTTAAACTCCCGCTTGGTGGAACCGTATTGCCCTCTCGAAGAATCAACGTAATATTGACTGTTTCAGGCAAATGTAGGTCCTTTATTTTCTTGCCCGTTGCATTACTGTGTTCCGTTATTTGGTATTCTGCCACTTCAAGCTCTGTTTTCCCTACAGATAAAAGATCCATTGTGTAAATCGGATTTGTATTGGGAGTTGATACATGTCCTAACTTTGAAGCAACTTTAGGAATGGTAGTTCCTTGGATAAGTGTGGACGTCAGCACAACAAAGAAAACAATATTAAAGTACAAGGCACTGTTTTCCAGATCTGCAAGTAAAGGAAAAAGTGCAAGTACGATTGGCACTGCTCCGCGCAGGCCAGACCAGGATAAGAAAAGTTTCTCTTTGAATTTAAACTTCATTCCTGTAACAGAGAGGAAGGCGGCTACAGGCCGGGCAATGAACATTAAAATCAAGGACAGAAATAGCCCTTTTACCATAATACTAAAGCTGAATACATCACTTGGGGCAACGAACAACCCCAGTATGACGAACAATCCAATTTGAGCAATCCAGCTAAAGCCCTCATTAAATCGCAAAATCGGACTTCGTTGTTTTAATTGCGAATTTCCAATTACAAGCGCGGTTACATAGACAGCAAGTAAACCACTCGCATTCAAAAGGGAACCGATACTGTATGCTAAATATGCAAAGGATATGGCGAGTAATGGGTATAGTCCGCTTGAGGATAGTTTGATCCGGTAAAGAGACTTGCTGGCAATTTTCCCGATTAACAGACCAATGAGCAAGCCTCCGCCCATCTGCAAAATAAATTGCCCAATAAACTCTAGGAGCCTCGTTCCTTCCTGGTTCACAACTGAAATTAAGGCTGTAGTAAGGAAAACTGCCATGGGGTCATTGGAGCCAGATTCCCCTTCCAAAGTAGCTTCCAATCTATTGGTAATATTTTTACCTGCAAGCATGGCGAATACGGCTGCAGCATCGGTAGAGCCAACAAGTGCACCCATTAGAAACGCTTCGGCCCAGCTCAAATCAAATAAAAAATATGCTGCCACACCGACCAGGGCACTTGTTAACAGCACACCAACTGTAGCGAGAGATACTGCAGGTGCAGCCACAGGGCGAATCGTTTTCCACTGTGTCTGCATTCCTCCATCAAACAAGATAATGACGAGGGCCATCATCCCGACAAGCTGTGCAATTTCCGGGTTACTAAAATTTATAATTCCGAGTATGTCACTGCCGGCAATCATCCCAAATAAAATAAAAAACAGAAGAGATGGAGCATTTACTTTAACGGAAAATTGTACCGCCAGAATACTGCAAATTAATAAAAGTGAAACGATAAGTATAAATAAATTTGAGTTGTAGATTTCTTGTATCATAGCTCTCTCCAAGTTCTATGTTGTTTTAATAACTTATTTATACCCTTTTTCATTCAGATTGACACTTCAGTAAAGGTTTGCGATTTTCTGACTAGTTCTTATACAATGAAGGTAGAATACTACAATCTACGAGGAGGATATGCATGATCACAAGCTTGCAGGATACCGTAACATTGAACAATGGTGTAAAGATGCCGGGATTTGGCCTTGGCGTATACAAAGTAGAGGATGGGAAAACCGTGGTTGATGCTGTGAAGGCAGCACTGCAGCATGGATACCGTAGTATTGATACAGCGTCCTATTATGAAAATGAAGAGGGCGTCGGTCAAGCAATTAAGGAATCTGATGTGCCGAGAGAGGATATCTTTGTTACGTCAAAAGTCTGGAATGATGAACAAGGATATAACGAAACAAAGCTAGCTTTTGAGAGGAGTTTAGAGAAGCTAGGTTTGGATTACTTGGATTTATATTTAATTCACTGGCCTGTTAAGGATTTATACACAGAGACATGGAGAGCAATGGAGGAATTGTATAACGAAGGGAAGGTGCGCGCAATTGGTGTGAGTAATTTTCATCAACAACATCTCGAACACTTACTCGAAAATGCAGCAGTAAAACCTGTCGTCAATCAAGTTGAATACCATCCACACCTTGCACAAACCGCCCTTCAGTCGTATTGTAAAAAAGAAGCCATTCAACTGGAAGCATGGGCACCATTAAAAAGAGGTCGCTTGCTTGAAGATCCAACTCTTGCGGAGATTGGGCATAAATATGGGAAGACTCCAGCACAGGTTATTTTACGCTGGGACATTCAACACGACATTATTACCATTCCAAAATCAACGAATCCAGAACGGATTGCAGCCAATGCAGACGTGTTTGACTTTTCGTTGACTGATGAGGAAATGCGTCTCATTGATGCGATGGATTGCAATGATCGAACAGGGAAAAACCCGGACAACATCTAATTTTCAGCTTAAAAGAGCAGCGTACATCTGGTGAATCCTAAAGATGTGCCCCTGCTCTTTTTATGCCTTTTTCTTTCCACTTTCCAACAGGTAACTTAGTGCCCCAAGAGCCACCCCTAATACAGCACCGCCAACAACTTCAATAGGCATATGACCCAACATCTCTTTAAGTTCTTTTTCCTGTTTTTTGTAATTGATATCTGGATGTTTGTCAGCGAAATGCTCTACTTGTTCGTATAAATCATTTACGGCAATTGCTGTTTGCCCAGCTTGCCAGCGAATCCCCATTGCATCATACATGACGATTAGTCCGAAGATACTGCAGATTCCAAAGTCCATCGAAGCTACCCCGTTTTTCATGGCCACATATGTAGTAAGGGAAGTAACAGCAGATGAATGGGAGCTAGGCATGTCACCAGATCCAAACGTTTTTTTCCAATCCCATTGTCCTGTCTCCACATAGTGAAGGGGGACTTTTAAAAATTGAGCAGTTCCAATACCTAATAAAGCAGTCGTCAATCCACGATTTAACATAAACTCACCTCCATCTTAAGTTGGACAGTAGAAGAATATTTATTCATGAATTCTAGGTCGAATCATGTCTGAAATGTTTAAAAGTCATTCGTTTTTCTTCGATGTCCATAACTTGTTTTCCCGAATTTTATTAAAAAATGACTTGCCGACAAAATCCTATCTCTGAAGCGTTTTATTTCTACCATCAAAAAAATTCTCTTTCACAAAAAACAAAAAATACATTGAACTATTAGAAAATTAGGCATATAATGTTTCGAAAGAAAGGTAGGGATACTAGATGGATAAAGATTTGCGAATTAAAAGTAAAGTTTTCAGTGAAGGTGCAATGAAAGCACCAAATAGAGCAATGCTTCGTGCAGTTGGTGTGACCGAAGAGGATTTCAAAAAGCCGATGATTGGGATTGCGAGTACGTGGAGCGAGGTTACGCCTTGTAATATACATATTAATGATTTAGCGCTGAGCAGTAAAAAAGGTGCTCGGGACGCTGGCGGGGTTCCCCTCATTTTCAACACCATCACGGTTTCGGATGGAATCTCCATGGGGACTCAGGGGATGCGTTACTCCTTACCGAGCCGGGATGTCATTGCCGACTCAATTGAAACAGTCGTTGGGGCAGAAAATCTCGATGGTTTTGTCGCGATTGGTGGATGTGATAAAAATATCCCAGGCTGTATGATCGCAATTGCTAATGCTGAGTTACCAGCCGTTTTTGTATATGGAGGTACGATTGCACCAGGCCGACATAATGATAAAAATATTGACCTTGTCTCCGTGTTTGAAGGTGTTGGGAAGCATAATAATAACGCCATTGATGACAAAGAATTGCATAACATCGAGTGTAATGCATGTCCTGGTGCGGGAGCTTGTGGTGGGATGTATACTGCCAACACGATGGCTTCGGCAGTAGAAGCGATGGGAATGAGTCTTCCAGGAAGTTCCTCAAACCCAGCAGAGTCCGCTGAAAAGCATGCAGATTGTGAAGATGCTGGAAAAGCTGTTTATCACTTGCTCGAAAAAGGAATTTACCCGAAAGATATTATGACAAAAGAAGCATTTGAAAATGCAATTACTGTCGTTATGGCTTTAGGCGGCTCTACGAACGCGATTCTGCATTTGCTCTCTATTGCGCATGCAATGAAAGTAGATTTGACTATTGATGATTTTAATAGAATTCAAGAAAAGACACCACATCTTGCTGACCTGAGACCGAGTGGGAAATATGTCATGCAGGACCTGCACAGAGTTGGCGGAGTACAAGCTGTCATGAAGTTGTTGCATGAAAATGGCTACTTGCATGGGGACTGTCTAACCGTTACCGGAAAAACAATTGCGGAAAATCTAGAGGATGCACCATCGTTATCTGAAGGCCAAGAGGTTATTATGCCGTTTAGTAACCCGAAAAGGGCAGATGGTCCGCTCATCGTACTCAAAGGGAATCTGTCCCCAAGCGGAGCTGTAGCGAAGGTTTCTGGCGTGAAGGTTAACCGACATACAGGGCCAGCACGTGTTTTTGATACAGAAAAAGAAGCGACAGCGGCAGTTATGGACAACCAGATTAACGAAGGAGATGTCTTGGTAATCCGCTATGTTGGACCAAAAGGTGGGCCAGGCATGCCTGAAATGCTCTCGATTTCTGCTATCCTTGTCGGAAAAGGACTTGGTGAAAAAGTAGCATTGCTTACAGACGGTAGATTTTCCGGTGGTACTCACGGACTTGTCGTAGGACATATCTCACCTGAAGCCCAGGCTGGCGGCCCGATCGCATTCCTCAAGGAGGGCGACATGGTCACGATCGATTCTGATAAAAAAGAAATCAGTATGGAAGTAAGTGCTGAAGAACTTGAAGAACGGAAGAACAATTGGACAGCACCACCGTTGTATAAGCGAGGAATTCTAGGGAAGTATGCCCACAATGTTTCCTGCTCTTCCAAAGGTGCCGTCACCGATTTTTTAGATAAATAGTTTGATAAGAAGCTCCTCCCAATAGCTGGGAGGAGCTTTTTTTGAGAGCGCCTTGTTATCGGCTGAGAGTGTGACAACATAGCTCTTGAGTGTTGTAACATCGCCAGAGAGCACCGCAACATCGCCAGAGAGCGTCGCGACATCGGTCGTGAGCGCGACACCATCGCCTGCCAACACCGCAACATCGCTCGAGATCTCAATAACATCGCCTTCCAGCGCCATAACCACATCAACTCCGATTTCCACACAAACACTGCCCCTCAACAAGGTATGCTTACCACGCCAATATATCACTATATAAAAACAAATAACCCCAAATAACGGCATTAAATGTAAAAACTATTAACAGCGATATATTAATTAAACAAAATCAAAATTTTAACTGTAACTACAATAATTTAATCAATATATCGCAATGTAACGTAATTGTAACATTCCAGATGTTTCCCTACCTGACAAGCATGAAAGCGCATTCAAATTAACAGAGTTATCTAAAGAAATAAAAAACTTCGAAAAAGCTGTTGACTGTTGATTTAAAACGGTATATGATTATCCGCAATATCAAATATTCAAACTTTATTGAACAAAGGAACAAATTGACTATCAACTTTTAAACAAAACAACACAAAACTATAGGTTAACTCGATGACGGGAGCAAAGGAACAAACACAATGTATTCACAGAGAGCTGGGGTTGCTGGAAGCCCAGAAGTACATTTTGTTCTGACATCTTCCCTGAGTGCCACGTTGAACGGCGAATGCCAAGTAGGCGTGGTCAGGTACAGTGTATGTGCCTGTTATCAACTAGACTGTTTACCAGTCTTAAAGGTAGTATTCGTGAGGATGCTATAAAACCTGGGTGGTACCGTGAAAAGATGGCTCTTTTCTCCCCAATAATTCTGCTAATTTGCGCAGTTTTAGGGGAGAGAAGGGCCTTTTTTGATAGTAAAGCAAATGGGGGAGGCATGTAGTAGTGAAACTTGATGTAAAACAGGAACCGAAAAGAGAAACTGAATTTATGACAGGTGCAGATTTGTTCATCCAGACTTTGGTTGATGAACAAGTGGACACCATATTCGGATATCCTGGCGGGGCTGTTCTGCCAATCTATGATGCCGTGTACAGAAGTAAGGCAGCTTTTAAACACGTCCTTTCCCGGCATGAGCAGGGATCCATTCATGCAGCGGAAGGATACGCGAGAGTAACAGGTAGACCAGGTGTTGTGATTGCAACTTCTGGACCTGGCGCAACAAATCTTATTACAGGAATTACTGATGCCATGATGGATTCCTTACCACTCGTTATTTTTACCGGACAGGTGGCCAGTGGTGTTATTGGAACGGATGCATTTCAGGAGGCAGATGTACTGGGAATTACGACACCAATAACGAAATACAACTACCAGGTGAAAACGATCGAGGAATTACCAAGAGTAGTCAAAGAAGCTTTTCATATCGCTACTACTGGCCGTCCAGGTCCTGTAGTAGTGGATATTCCAAAAAACATATCAGCTGAAGTAACTGGTGGGTCTTATCCGAACACTTTTTCACTGCCAGGTTACCAGCCAAATGTGAATCCGAACCCTTTACAAATCACGAAGCTAGCGGAAGCCTTAAGCCATGCTAAGAAGCCGCTCATCCTAGCGGGAGCAGGGGTGCTCTTTTCAAAAGCCTCAGCAGAATTAAAGGAATTCGCTGAAAAATACGAGCTACCTGTTGCCAATACATTACTCGGTTTGGGAAGCTTTCCAGGCTCCCACCCCCAAATGCTCGGAATGGCCGGGATGCATGGAACCTATGCAGCAAACATGGCTTTATATGAATGTGATGTATTGCTAAATATTGGAGCACGCTTTGATGATCGACTGACTGGGAACTTACAGCATTTCGCTCCACATGCCAAGGTTGCCCATATTGACATTGACCCAGCTGAAATCGGCAAAAACATTCCAACTGCTATCCCAGTAGTAGCCGATGCGAAAGCTGCACTACAAGCACTATTAACAAAGGACATTAAAACAGATCATGAAGACTGGCAAAAGGGATTACAGCACAACAAACTGACATATCCACTCTGGTACGACCGCTCAGATGAACTGCTTTCGCCACAGTGGCTCATCGATCAAATCCACAAGATTTCGGAAGGGGACGCGATCATTACAACAGACGTGGGGCAGCATCAAATGTGGACGGCACAATATTATTCCTTCGATAAGCCAAACAAATGGGTTACATCAGGCGGACTTGGGACGATGGGATTTGGTTTTCCAGCTGCGATTGGAGCACAGCTCGGTGCACCAGAAGAATTGGTTGTAGCAGTGGTTGGAGATGGTGGTTTTCAAATGACCTTACAAGAGCTTTCCGTCTTGAAGGAACAGCAGCTGCCAGTGAAAGTCATCATCGTAAACAACCAGGCATTAGGGATGGTAAGACAGTGGCAGGAAAGTTTTTATGAGGAACGTTACTCAGAATCACTTTTCATCGAGAATCCTGACTTTGTAAAACTCGCGGAAAGCTACGGAATCAAAGGTATACGGATTGAAAAGGAGACTGACGCACCAGAAATGCTAGAAGAGGTTTTTTCCTATAACGGGCCAGTAGTCGTTGATTGTCGGGTTGTCCAAAAGGAATGTGTCTATCCGATGATTGCACCAGGAAAAGGGCTCCATGAAATGATTGGGGTGAAGAGATGAAGCGAATCATTACAGCTACTGTGCAAGATCGAAGTGGTGTACTAAATCGCATTACCGGCATGCTGCATAAACGGCAATTCAATATTGACAGTATTTCAGTTGGGAAATCAGAGACTGAGGGCATTTCGAAAATGACGTTTGTCGTTGAGGTAAGTGATCACCAAAACCTCGAACAACTGACAAAACAGCTGAACAAACAAATTGATGTTATCAAAGTATCGGACATTACCGACAAAGCAATTGTTGCCAGAGAGCTTGCCCTCATCAAAGTAGGAAGCAATGGGCATCAGCGGGCTGAAATTCAAGGGATCATCTCCCCGTTTCGGGCCTCGGTAATTGATGTAAGCAAGGAAAGTATGACCATACAGGTAACCGGAAAACCAGACAAAGTGGAAGCACTTATTGAGCTGCTCCACCCATACGGCATTAAGGAGTTGACCAAAACAGGCGTCACCGCATTTTTAAGAGGACATCAACCTAAAACTGTTACAGATTTACATGCCACACCATTGTAAAGTGAAACTTCATTTTGTGGGTTACCAGTTAAGACGGGATAAAAACTTGAGGAGGAATATAAAATGACAAAAGTACGCTATGAAAATGATATTCAAACAGAGGTTTTGAAGGACAAGAAAATCGCGGTAGTTGGCTATGGCTCACAGGGGCATGCCCATGCGTTAAACCTAAGAGAAAGCGGCTATGATGTCGTTGTTGGGCTAAGACCAGGGAAATCACAACAAAAAGCAGAGGAAGATGGCTTTGATGTCCATTCTGTAGCAGAAGCTGTTAGCCAGGCAGATGTGGTAATGGTTCTATTGCCTGACGAACATCAGACAGCTGTTTACACAGAAAGCATTAAATCTAACCTGCAGCCAGGAAATGCCATTGCTTTTGCCCATGGCTTTAACATTCATTTTAGCCAAATTGTTCCTCCAGAAGATGTGGATGTTTTCTTAGTAGCACCAAAAGGGCCAGGACATCTGGTACGTAGAACATATGAGGGTGGCGCTGGTGTCCCTGCATTGTTCGGTGTTTTTCAGGATGTAACAGGAAATGCTGCAGAGCTGGCACTAGCTTATGCGCAAGGCATTGGGGCAGCAAGAGCAGGCGTGCTGGAAACAACATTCCAAGAAGAAACCGAAACAGATCTATTTGGTGAACAGGCGGTATTATGCGGTGGCCTTACAAGCTTAATCAAAGCAGGATTTGAGACTTTAACAGAAGCAGGCTATCAGCCAGAAGTTGCTTACTTTGAATGTCTGCACGAAATGAAACTTATCGTGGACTTGATTTATGAAGGTGGACTTGAAAACATGCGCTATTCTATCTCTGACACAGCACAATGGGGTGATTTTGCTTCAGGTCCAAGAATTGTCGATGAGGATACAAAAGCTCGGATGAAAGAAGTTCTTACAGACATCCAAACTGGTGAATTTGCCAAAGGGTGGATTTTGGAAAACCAAGCAAACAGACCAAAATTCAATGCAATTAATAAAAAAGAAAACAACCACCAAATCGAAAAAGTTGGAAAGGAGTTACGTGATTTAATGCCTTTTGTTAAGCAACCACTTCAAGCAAAACAATCTAAGCAAAAGGATGTGAAAGAGCATGTCACGAATTAAAATTTTCGATACAACCCTTCGAGACGGCGAACAGTCACCTGGCGTGAATCTGAATCAACTAGAAAAACTGGAGATCGCCAAACAGCTAGAGCGATTTGGAGTGGATCGGATGGAGGCAGGGTTTCCTGCTTCCTCCAAAGGAGATTTTCAAGCTGTTAAAGCCATTGCTGACACGATAAAAAACACCTCGGTTACAGCTTTAGCTCGTACCGTCAAGTCAGATGTCGATACAGCATGGGAAGCGTTGAAGGGGGCAGAATATCCAAGCATCCATCTATTCTTGGCTACTTCCCCGATTCATATGACGTATAAATTGAAAAAGACTCCAGAACAGGTGATGAATACGGCAGTCGAAATGGTCACCTATGCGAAAACGAAATTCCATGATGTTCAATGGTCAGCAGAGGATGCTTCCAGATCGGATTTAGATTTTTTGGCGCAAATCATTGAACGTGTCATCAACGCAGGCGCAACCGTGATCAATTTGCCAGATACAGTTGGATATACGACGCCAGCTGAATATGGGCGGATGTTCCAGTATATTAAAGAAACTGTGCCAAACATTGACCAAGTGCACCTATCTTGTCATTGTCACAACGACCTCGGTATGGCAGTTGCCAATTCACTAGCCGCTGTGGAAAATGGTGCGACGCAGATCGAAGGAACGATCAATGGAATTGGGGAGCGGGCAGGAAATGCCTCCTTAGAAGAAATTGCCGTCGCATTAAAAGTTCGCTCTGATTTTTATCCTTATACGACAGGATTAAAACTGGAAGAAACAAAACGAACAAGCGACCTTGTAGCAAAATTAACGGGTATGTATGTGCAGGCAAATAAAGCAGTAGTAGGGCGCAACGCCTTTGCTCATGAATCTGGCATCCACCAAGACGGTGTTTTGAAGCACGCTTCAACCTATGAAATTATGACACCTGAAATGGTCGGTGTAAAAGCAAATAACCTGGTTCTTGGCAAACACTCAGGACGACATGCGTTTAAGGATAAAGTCAAAGAGCTCGGCATGGAGCTTAGTGAAGAAAAGCTTAAAAGTGCCTTCGATGCATTCAAGCAATTAACCGATCACAAAAAGGAAGTAACGGATGATGATCTGTTTACGATCCTCATGGAGGTTCAAACAGATACGACTTCTGTTAACAAGTACCAGCTCGAAATGTTCCAGGTTCAATATGGTACAGCGAATATCCCAACTGCCACTGTTGTACTTCAAACACCTGATGGCAGGACAGTTCAAACAGCTTGCACCGGACAGGGAAGTGTCGAAGCTGTATACCGGACATTGGATGAGTTAATTTCTGAGAATCTTAAACTTATAGATTATCAACTTAGTTCTGTAGGTGGAGGAAAGGACGCATTGGCCGAATCACATGTCCAGCTTGAGGTGAATGGGCAAGCGGTAAACGGAAGAGGAACAGCACAGGATGTCATCGAAGCATCTGCAAACGCCTTTTTGAACGCGGTCAATCGTTATATCGTCAGACAGCATTCACAAGAAAGCAATGTGGTCGCATCGGAAACGTAAAAATAGAATGGAGGAGAAGCGTATGAATAAACAAATTATCCTGCTACCAGGTGATGGTATTGGAAAAGAAATTATGGAGTCAGCGAAGTATGTGTTAAATACAGTGGCAAGCGAATTTGGTCATCGTTTTACCTTCCATTCTCATGCGATTGGTGGGGACGCTATCGACCAGTATGGGACCCCGTTACCGGATGATACGATCCATGCGTGCGAACAAGCAGATGCTATTTTACTAGGTGCTGTTGGAGGAAAGAAATGGGAAGCGCTCCCCGGTAATATTCGCCCAGAGCAAGGATTACTCGGCATTCGCAAAAAGCTCGGCCTGTTTGCTAACTTGAGACCAATTCAAGGGTTCGCTCCACTTCTCCATGCTTCCCCACTAAAAGAAGAAGTGGTAAATGGAAGTGATATTCTAATTATCCGCGAATTGACGGGTGGTCTTTACTTTGGAAAACCGAGTGAAAGAATTAAAGGTGGAAAGGCAGTCGTCGACACACTTTATTATGAACGCAGTGAGATGGAGCGGATTGTGGAAAAAGCATTTGAAAGTGCAAGACTTAGACGTAAACACCTAACCTCTGTTGATAAAGCAAATGTATTAGAATCTAGTAGACTGTGGAGAGAAGTCGTCAATGAGAAAAGCAAGGAATATCCTGACGTAACAGTAGAGCATATGCTTGTGGATGCTGCTGCCATGAAGCTTATTACAGCACCAACCCAATTTGATGTCATCGTAACCGAAAATCTATTTGGCGATATTTTAAGTGATGAAGCATCCGTGTTAACCGGATCGCTCGGCATGCTACCATCAGCAAGTATTCGCTCAGACGGAGTCGGGTTGTATGAACCAGTTCATGGATCAGCACCAGACATTGCCGGAAAAGGAATCGCGAATCCACTTGGCATGATCCTTTCCGCTGCTTTGATGCTAAGACATTCCTTGCAAATGGAGGAAGAGGCAAATGAAATAGAAGAAGCAGTCAGGGCATGTCTTGAACAGGGCTACCATACAGCAGATCTGTCAGTAAAAAATGGCAAGCAGGTTGGAACCAAAGAAATGACAGAGGCTGTAGTCGAAAACATGACGACAAAAAGTGTTTCCGATAGTATTTGCAGTACCTATGCCTAAGTCGAGGAGGTGGCATAATGGATAAACCAAAAACAATTATTGAAAAAATTTGGCAAAAACATATTGTGCATCAGGAAGAGGGAAGACCAGACCTGTTATATATTGATCTTCACCTTGTTCATGAAGTTACATCCCCACAAGCATTTGAGGGCTTACGCTTAAATGGACGTAAGGTGCGAAGACCGGATTTAACGTACGCAACGATGGATCATAATGTTCCCACAAAAAACAGGGATCAAATGAAGGACGAAATTGCTAAAAAACAAATGCAAACATTAAAAGAGAACTGTGATGCGTTTGGGATTCCACTCGCTGATATGCAGCATCCTGACCAGGGAATCGTGCACGTAATCGGGCCACAACTAGGACTCACTCAACCCGGCAAAACCATTGTCTGTGGGGATAGCCATACCTCAACACATGGTGCATTTGGTGCCTTGGCCTTTGGAATCGGCACAAGTGAGGTAGAGCATGTTTTGGCAACGCAGAGCATATGGCAAGAAAAGCCAAAGACATTAAATGTGCATGTCGAAGGCGATCTAGGCCCTGGTGTAACAGCTAAAGATTTGATCCTAGCTATCATAGCGAAGTTTGGTGTTCGTTTCGGCACAGGCCATGTGTTGGAATATACCGGTGAAGCAATCCGTAATTTGTCCATGGAAGGTCGCATGACGGTTTGCAATATGTCGATTGAAGCAGGAGCGAGAGCAGGACTAATTAGCCCGGATGAAAAAACAATAAATTTCCTGAAAGGGAGAGAGTATGTGCCAGACGGGGAAGATTTTGATCAGCTGGCAGATTCCTGGTTGGCATTAGCTACAGATGAGGGCGCAGAATATGATCACCGCGTGGTCATCCATGCAGATGAGATAGAGCCTCAAGTTTCCTGGGGAACCAACCCAGGCATGTGTGTTCCGGTAAGTGGTAAGACGCCTGATTTGGGCGACGTTGAATACAAAGAAGATGTAGCACGCGCCCTGGACTATATGGGACTCGAAGAAAATCAGCCGATTACCTCCATTAACATTGACCATGTTTTCATTGGTTCTTGTACGAACTCTAGGTTAAGTGATTTACAAAAAGCGGCTGCGATTGTTGCTGGGAAGAAGGTAAGTGAAAATGTGCGGGCCATTGTCGTACCAGGTTCCTTCAGCATAAAATTACAAGCCGAAAAAGAAGGACTGGACACGATCTTTAAAGAAGCTGGCTTTGAATGGCGGGAAGCAGGATGTAGCATGTGCCTGGCAATGAATGATGATGTTGTGCCACCAGGCGGAAGATGTGCCTCCACCTCTAACCGAAATTTTGAAGGTAGACAAGGAAATGGCGCCCGTACTCATTTAGTAAGTCCAGAAATGGCTGCAGCAGCTGCGATCGAAGGCCATTTTGTTGACGTCAGAAACTATACAAGTGTACCGAGCTAGGAGGTAGGTCGAAATGCAGGCATTACAGGAGCATGAAGGATTGGTCTATCCATTAAACCGAACGAATGTAGACACAGACCAAATTATACCGAAGCAATTTTTAAAGCGAATTGAACGCACTGGGTTTGGGCAGTTTTTATTTTATCATTGGCGCTATGATGATGATGGGCTGAAACGTCAGGATTTTTCTCTGAATGATCCAGCTTACGATGGTGCTTCTATCCTTATAGCAGGTGAAAATTTCGGCTGCGGCTCTTCGCGTGAACATGCCCCATGGGCCTTGTTGGATTATGGCTTTCAGGTTGTGATCGCCCCAAGCTTTGCGGATATTTTTTATAACAATGCATTGAAAAATGGAATTTTACCGATTCAGATGGAGAAGGATCAAGTTGATGTATGGCTCGCACAAGCGCAACAATCTAAACTGGTGTTAAAGGTTGAATTGGAAGAGCAAAGCATCACGGATCGGACAGGAAAGAAAATATCCTTCGAGATTCCGTCATATCATAAAAAGAAGCTATTAAATGGCTGGGATGATATTGCGTTAACCCTGCACCACGAGGAGAAGATTGTAGCATTCGAAAAGCAATAGCTGATTCCAGGTCTAAAAATTTCAAGGAGTGTGAAACCATTGGGGATTGCTTAACAGGTGAAAAGGTTCATACCGCATTAGGAATTTTACGTCCTATTGTTCACCGAACACCAATTATCACGTCAGAAACAACAAATCGCATCGTAGGAAAAAAAGTTTACTTTAAGATGGAAAACCAACAAAAAACAGGGGCATTTAAATTTAGAGGGGCAACCTTTAAGTTGATGCAGTTATCGAAGCAGGAACGAAACAAGGGTGTAATCACCGCGTCTGCTGGAAACCATGCCCAGGGAGTCGCTTATGCAGCAGCGAAGCTCGGCATCAAGGCAACCATTTTTATGGCAGAAAAAACACCTTCAGCTAAGGTACAGGCAACGAAAAACTACGGAGCAGAAATTGTTTTGACAGGGGAATCATTTCAGGAAGCCTATGATGCCTCACTGAAAAGGCAAATGCAAACAGGAGCCGTCTATATTCATCCCTTCGATGATTATGATGTCATGGCAGGTCAGGGAACGATCGCCATGGAAATGCTAAAACAAGAAGACCGGCTTGATACCATACTGGTCCCAATTGGCGGGGGCGGGTTAATAAGTGGCATAGCTGTCGCTGCAAAATATGTAAACCGGAACATAAAAATTATCGGCGTCCAGGCAGAAGGTGCGTCGGCCATGCACGATAGTTTTTATAAAGGGAAAGACGTCAGGCTGCAATCTGTCAACACCATCGCAGAAGGTATTGCAGTTAAACAACCCGGCAAGCGCACCCTACCTATAATTAGAGAATACGTAGATGATATCCTCACCGTGACCGATGAGGAAATTGCCTCCGCCATTGTTTATATGCTGGAGCGAAACAAAACTTTAATGGAAGGCGCTGGTGCTGCCGCCATCGCAGCATTGTTTGCACACCATCAACATATCAAGTCTAGACACCTAGGAGTTGTCGTCAGTGGTGGCAACATGGACATCAGCACCATGGCGAAAATCCAACATATGGCAGAGAGACTGCATCATCCTGCATAAAAAGAGACGTCCTCCAGTGTGAGGGCGTCTCTTTTCGGGTGTTGTAAATGTGAGGTAATGTGAAGTCGCGTGGGAGTGGGAGCAAGTCGAGTGGGAGAAGAGGCAAGTCGCGTCAGAGCAGGATGGAGTCGCGTGAGAGTAGCACCAAACTAAAGAGACGCACCGCCTTCCGAGGGAGACGCAGAACCACCCAAAAGAGACGCACCGACATCCCAAAGAGACGCAACACTACCCAAAAGAGACGCAGCAACACAAAAGCCTCAATACCTAAGTTGCCAGGTTACTCGTTTATAATTTCTGTCCATAGTACTTGTCCAATGAAAACCCGCGACCAAGTATTTCGGAAGCATTAATGAAGATAACGAATGTCGTGGGCTCTTCTTTTTGCAAGATACGCTTGAGTTGTACAGCTTCCTGCTGCTCTGTCACGCATAGAATCATCGTCTTATCCTGATTGGAATAGCCACCAACAGAGCGCACCTTGGTAATTCCCCTGTCTATTCCATTTCTAATTATTTGCTGAATTTTCTCCTCTTCTTCTGTGATAATCATAATTAGTTTTGTAGCAGAGGTACGTAATTGAACAATATCAATTGTTTTACTTGTTATATAAATCGCCATTAAGGCAAACAATGTCAGCTCAAGGCTGAACACAATAATCGAAGAAATAACAACAAAGCCATCGACAATTAACTGGGAATAACCACTTGAGATCCCGGTGAATTTCTTTACGATTTGGGCAATGGCGGCCGTTCCACCAGTAGAGCCGTTTCCTTTATAGACGATGCCAAGGCCTGTACCTAGGACAATTCCTCCATAAATCGCACCTAATAGTGGATTTGTAACGGTATACGGAATATCAGCGGAAAGCCAAATGATAAACGGTACCCAAAACGTACCAATCAACGTTTTCCAGCTAAAGCTTTTTCCAAGTGCAATCCAGCCGATAATGAAAATTGGAATATTGATAAGCATTTGTGTATAAGCAGGACTTAATTCATACATTTCAAATAAGATGGTACTAATCCCGGAAATTCCACCTGCAGCTAGCTTTGAAGGTAATAAAAAGACATTATAACTTAACGCAACGAGTGTAGCACCAATAATAATTTTCAGCGCATCATTCACCGCACGGTTTTTATGTAATATGTTCATAAGCGATCTCCTTCATATAAAAAACTGATGACTGATCTATTCTATCATTATGCTGATAGAGAGTAAATCACACGTGAGATGAAGGAGGGAGAAATGCGCAACGCTAGAAAGACTCTTACCAAAAGAAAAAAGACTACCAACTAGGTAATCTTTCCAATAAAAATTTATCGTGCAATAGCCTCTGCTCGCTGCATCTTCCGTACCACCGCTTCCGTGAAATCCCTTGTCGTACGCGGTAGCATGGTCCGTAGCATCGTGTTCACCATCGGTCCAATTAGTCCCTTGGCCGTGATGTGCAGATAGCCGGTCATTTTAACTGTCGAATTTGTTAATTCCTCTGCGTGGAAATAGCCATCGCCGGAAAAATTCTCGTTTATTCCTTTGAGAGTAAAGGAGATACGTGCAGGCTCCTGCCATTCCTGAATGTCAATTCTAAGGCACACCGTCTTATGTACCACGCCTGCATCCCCGCGAAAAGTCCACGTTGACTGCCTCTCATTAAGGATTTTATGTTCCACATAACCCGGAACCAAGGTTGCCCAATTCGTAATATTACTAATAAACGACCATGTATTACGAATGGGAAGATCTACTTCCAGCTGATGAACTCCACTCGGCATTGCTGTCCCTCCCTGATGTTAATAACACACTTTACTATCCTATGTAGGAGGGGAATTTTTAGAAGTTGTTTATAAAAAATACTTGGAGCAAAGTGAATCAAGAGCACCCCAAAGTGAACCCCCAACGCCCCAAACTGAAACCAAAACACCCCAAAGTGAAACCAGAGCACCAATCAAACGTCTACACAAATCAACTTGAGAACACGTTAAAAAAGGTCTATGCTATTAATGGATAGATTGCTAACAAGAGGAGTTTGCCTAATGAAAATAAAAGCTTACGGGCTACGTATTGCCACAATAGTTTATGCTATTTTACATTTTTTAACTTACTTTTTCCCATCAGACATCCTGTTAACTGTCCTAGCTATCAGTGGCTTTGCTATTTTATTGTTTGCCTTTCTGCATTTTGGACTGAAGGGTTTCAAGCTGCCACTCATGCTATTTCTTATCGGATTGGTTGTACTCTTATATGCAAACAATTTTACCCTTTCCGACATCTATGCTGGCTTTTTACAAATGCGGGACATTATTGGACTGCTTATTATCGTCCCAATGATTAGCTGGGTTTTGCGTGGAGAGGCCTATATGGAGGCAATTCTTTCACGAGCACATCATGCGATTAACACGAGCAGAAAATTTTATTTTTCTGCCATGGTATTTACGCAGGTGATATCTTATTTCTTACTTTTTGGAGCCATTCCCATGGTGTATCAGTTTATTAATGATATTTTAAAGGGTGAAAAAGGGGAGGGCTGGGAAAATTTCAAAGGGACCGCTGTGCTCCGATCTTTTGCCCTTTCTACCATGTGGGTTGTCAGCATACCGAGCTTTATATTTGCAGTTGAAACGATGAAGGCTTCGCTTTGGCTTGCCATTATCCAAGGGATGGTCATCGCTGCGCTTGGTATAGGGATATCAGTTGTTTTCTCCATCAGGGATGAAAAGAAATATGGCCTTGACATCACAACCGTTTTACAAGGGAAAATCGCTGGGATTTTGCAAAGCGCTTCATCTAAGAAGGTTAGTCGGAAACTTGTTATGGAATTTTTGTTTTTATTCGTGACATTGTTCGGTACCATTTTTGCATTGCATGGGTTCTTTGGGCTTGAGTTAATGATGACCATCCCCATTGTCATTTTCTTTTGGAGCTTGTTGTATTACGCAATAAAACGGCGACCAGGTAAATTCATGGAAGAAGCGCACCATTACACAAAAGAAGGAATGCTGAAACAATCCTATCAGCTTAGTATCATGCTGGGAGCGGGTGTGCTGATCTCAGCTCTGAACCAGACGGGATTCGGCACATCTATTGTAGATGGTGTTTATTACTTGCAGCAGCATATTCCGTTTCTTAATTTCCTTTATTTGCTGCCGTTTATCGTTATCTTACTCGGGTTCTTAGGGCTAGGTCCCCTGACCGTTATGGTTCTAGTTGCCGGGATTCTCGAATCCATTGCTCTGCCATATCCACCAGAACTCATCGTGCTTGCGGTAACATCAGGTAGCGTTATTTCTATCTTGCTTTCCCCACTTATTATGCCGGTTATTGTGCTTAGCGCATCCAACGGGTTGAATGGGTTTAAAAATGGGATTAAGTTTAATTTGGGGTATGCCATTGTGTTTTATATCCTTGTGCAATGCTATATCCAGACCATGATTCATGTGATTTAGAAAAACAATAGGTTTAGGAGGACAAATTTTAATATTGGTCCTCCTATTGTGATTAATTTTCGAAACATTTTAACTTTGTAGCCGTATTAGGTTATGAAGGGAATTAACCAATAAAGGTGGGTGTTCCATGGAAAGTCAAAGAGTGAAGAACGTAGTAAATAGTATTGAAGAAATAAGTAACAATGTTGATGAACAGGTTGCCACAGAACTTGAATTAGAAAAATTTAATCGAATTATAAACAGATTAGATTCTTTCTCAAATGAATGTGAAGAGTGTGAACAGTATTTTACTGACTTAGAGTCCCATATTAAGGACCTTTTGGAAAAGAACAGCACGATCACAGAAGATGATATTAAACATCACAAACAAAAAATAAATAACATCAGTACTCACCTTATGAAAAAACACAATTTAGTAACAAGCGGCTTTTATTTCAGCGTATATATGCCCATAGGAACAAGCTTAGGTGTCGTATTTGGGCTCCTTATATTTGAAAATATTGGGATAGGATTACCGCTTGGTGTTGGACTTGGTGTCGCTATCGGCGCAGCATTAGATGCAAATGCCAAGAAAAAGGGGCTGGTTTTGTAACTTATAAGGACTGCGATTGCCAAGGAATAGAAGGAATTATAAATGGAAAAGACTTCTCATATGGTTACATTTGAAAACACTATAAATGTCGTTAATCAACTAACAGAATAGGATGCGAAGTGAAACTAGAAGTAGTAGATAGAATATCAACTTTATATCACCGTATACCCGAATTAAATAAGTTAAGGAAAAAACATATAGAAAATGATTAACTATTCCTCAAGCCTGCAACGAACCGCAGAACATCTCTAGTTATATCCAATATTTAATTCAACCAATGTAAATCCCTGGTTAAATTGTCCCGATTTAGTAATAGGATAAGCTTTCTACCTCATATCAACTAGTAAGGGCATTTTAGAAAAACTTCCATTTACTCGTCTTTTAGCGAATGCATTCGTTTTTCTCTTTACTTGGAACTTTAAAACTTTAGCTATGTCATCATTGCTTCCTGGCTAAAATTTTATATTTTCCTATTGTAAAAAATGAGGAGGTTCTCTTGTGAAAACACTTGGAAGAATTGCCGTATCCTTATTGTTTATTTTGTTATTTGGATTATTACGTGACACGATCCAAGCACAGCCACTTGAACACCCCATCCCAGATCCTGTGTTAGTAGAAGAAGACGGAGCATATTCTCTAAATGGCAAGGCTAGTAATGGAAATGACGAGACACCGGGGGAATGGTATGCAGGTGATACACCAACAAACCTGATCGCAGATGCTCCCGTATTGCTGTTTGTCCCGGGACTGAATAATGCTGCACAGATTTTCTGGGAGGATAATGATATGTACCAGACGGCCTTTGAAACGGGGTATCAGACTGCATTTATTCAGCTACATGATGCTGGTGGGGCTTCTGCGGATATGTGGGACAATGGCCAACTCCTAGCAGAAAAAATAGAAGAAATTGCGGCACATTTTTCGTATAAACCGATCACCATTATTGCGTACAGTAAAGGTGGTGTGGATGCACAGACGGCCCTTACTTATTATGGTGCTGGGCAATATGTAGAAAATGTGATTACCCTTTCTAGTCCACATCATGGATCACAGCTTGCAGATCTAGCGGATAGCAGTTGGGCTGGCTGGCTTGCTGATTTGATTGGCGCTCAAGGGGAAGGAACCTCTGCAATGGAAACAGGCTATATGGCATACTTTCGTTCGATAACAGATGCAGAACCTACCGCGTCAGCTCATGATTATTATACAATTGGCGGGACAAATTGGGGCTCTATGTTTTCGTCTACTTGGTTTGGTGGGATGTACTTAAATAGCTATGGGGACAATGATGGAGTAGTGACGACAAGTAGCAGTCAGCTCCCAGTAGGGCAATTGCTGGAAATCGGTAACTGGAACCATACAACCGTACGATCTGGCGCAACATTTCCCATATTTGAAGATGTGATTACAGGGAACAGCCTGAGCAGTCTAACGAAGAATACTCCTATTTATGAAGAGGCAATCGAAGCGAAGGAAGCCCGCAATCAATGGGTTACCGGTGGAGAATTGGAAAATGGGACGGAGGAAAAGGTCCCTCTATTCATTGATGAAACAATCCAGCAGGCTTCGCTTCAGCTCCTGACAGCAGAGCCGTTATCTAGCATAGAACTAACGAATCCTTCCGGTAAAACAGTGCAAGTGAAGCCAAAAGTGACAGAGAACAAGGAAGGATATTTCATCAATGCAATCACCCACCATTTTACACTCGAAGATTTACAGGTTGGGGAATGGGAGCTTCGCTTGAAAAGTGCCCAAGCGAATGCGTACCTTCTTATTGCCGATTATGACGAAAAGGCTTTTGTAACTGTGTCAGCAGAAAACCTTGTAGAAACAAGCCATATCCCATTTGCTGTCTCAACTGATCCTACGTATGTGAAACCAGAAACAGTAAAGGCAACCTATTACATGAAGGAGTCTGGTGCAGCTCCTGAGCTAGTTACCACCTATGAAAATAAAACAAGTCTGTCACAGACAATTCCGTTGCAAAAAAAGAATCAAAGCTATGTCATTACCACAGAAGTGAGAGGTACCACCAAGCAAGGGAATACATTTAAACGGACGTTCATTAATTCAGTATACCGTGCCAATTAGCAAAGAGGTCCTGTAGTTTCTTATGCAGGGCTTTTTCTATTAGAGCTAGGGAGCAATTATGCGATAGATACCCAAATGCTAGGAAATATTGAAAAAAACATGTCGCCAGATAATATAGAAAACGTACGAAAACAAATTCAGGCAAGTGTGCCAATGAAACGCTATGGTTTGCCAGTAGAAGTAGCACAGGTCGTATTATTCCTCGCCTCAGATGAAGCCTCTTTCGTAACAGGGGCAACCTATCCAGTAGATGGCGGATCACTTGCAACCTAATAGCTTGTCAATTTAATTAATATCAGTGCTCTTCTGCGAATAGAATGTAAAGATACCATGTTCGTGGAGGAGCGCTTCTATGAAGAAAGGAATTGTCCTTGTTGCTGCAGGGGTCGTCTTAATTACAATTATCATACTCTTATTTCAGTTGTTTTCACCGAAAAATCAAGCTGAACGGGCTGTAGAGAATTTTTATGAATATGAACAGGCAGGTGTTTATTCTCTTTCTTGGGAATTGTTCCATCCCTTCATGCAGGAAAAAATGGATAAGAAGGAATATCTCCAGGTAAGAGGCGAATTGTTTATGGGCTATCTTGGTACTGAGGACTTTAGTTTTACATTGGAGAAAACGAAAAAACTGAAGGATTGGGCCATGGATGAAACAAGCAATTCTTTTGCTGTTGTATATAGAGTACAGGTTAACCAACAATTCAAAGGCGATTTTGGCAATTTCACTATCGTACAGAATGTCTATGCAACAGAGGTAGATGGACAATGGAGAATTTTATGGAACTATAAAAAAAACTAAAACAATGACGAGAATTAAATAATCAAGTCAACGTCAAGCAATAAAAATAGAGAACATTGAAGACCATACGATCTATCCTTTCTTACTGCTTCGCAAATACACTCGCTTTCCGCGGGCGGCTGGTGAGCCTCGGGCCAACAGGACGTTGGTCACGAAGGCGTTGCCCCAGGATGTGGCGCTTTTAGCCTTTGTTCCTTAAGTAGGCGCACTTTCGGGGTCTCACCTATGCCTTTCCTCCCGCTGGAGTCTTCGTGTATTTTCTTCGCTGTTAGAATTCACTTCACCAACTTTCTTCAAAGTGTTTGCAGTATAATACGTAAAATAAAACTATAATCATCAAATTTTCCAAACAATAACCTTAGTCCTCGCCTAATCCACCCGATACAAAAAGATCTCCCATGGTAAGTCTGCCTTCTCAAATTCGTTTTCAAAAGTTAGCCCAAGCTCAGTGTAGTTTTCAATTGGCACCGCGGAAAGAATATAATCTCCACCGAGTTCTTTTAAAGCAGCGGTGTTGATATCCAGTTTCTCAATAGGAACATTACGGTCCTTTGTAAATAAATAATTTTCCCCATGTTCTGCTACATACATGTATAATCTTCCGCCCCATGTATCGAAATAGTCTTCAAGAGATGGGCTTTTTTCAAGTTCCCCGGCAATGACTTCCCTGAATGCTTCCTTATACTCCAGAGGAAAGCTGTTATTGTAGGTGTCTAATGTGTAAAACCCATTATATTGGGCAATTGTTGGATGCATGCCAATGCTGACAACCCGATAGGAAGACTGGTCTTCTCCGATATACTCTTTTATCTCCTCAAACAAGGATTCTGCATAAAATTCTTTAAAGGTTGGCGTATCAAATTCGCTATATTTATTCTCTTCATTAAGAGGTAAGAGATGATAGCATTGAGCGACAATCAGCACAATAGCGATGATCTTACCAAGGCGCATATGCTTCCAGATGATTGCAAGAGCTAGCGCAAAGCAAATATACCAAATAGCTGGGTCAAAGAAATGGATCCGTGCAAAATTAAACGTATTCGCCACCATCACATTATCCTTCACGATACGCCATCCTTCCCAGTACCAAAAGGCATACCATAGGGAAAGCAGGAAGTTAAAGCAAAACAAGCTAAGTAGCCAGTACGGCTTGATGTTTCGATAAGCAGCAAGCGCGAAGGCAAAGCCAATAACAGGCAAAATAATGAGAAACTGCTCAGCCATATCATGTGTATGTCCATATAGGAAATTTTCCAAGGTTAGTTCCATGCTCCGTTCAAAGGAGTTATGGCCAAGATCCAGTGCATTACGGTGTGATGTAAAACCAGACTCGAAAAACATAGAGAAAATAAGCAAGTAATTTTTCACGATATAAATAGCAGACATCATGGCGATGGCTGAAAAGAATACCCAATTGCTCCGCTTCTCCCTGATCCAGTCAATAAGCCAAACAAAGCCCATCACTGCAAGGAAAAACACAAATGACAAAACAAAATTGGAGAAAAAGGGAATGAAGCCAAGCGTGATCCAGTAATAGATCTTTGCACTTTTTCCTTCTCTCCGAATCATGAGAAAACAATGCAGCGCTAAGGGCAGTCCAGCAATTGACAGCATGCCAGAAGGCCAAAAGGGGAGTAAGGCAAATGCTAATGCGGCCCCAATACAAAGCACCTGCTGTTTATCAGAGCGAATCGCATGATGCTTTAACAAGAAGTACATACCGAAAAAAGCGGCTAGTCGCATGAGTGTTTGGCCAACCGCGTAGGCAGTCATCGGCTCAAATAGAGCGTAGATCCATACCATTGCATCAAACCCTGAAGGCAGCGCGCTTCTTGGCAATCCGTTAATGACATTGGGCAAATGGGTGTCCGTCAGAGTGAAAATCTGGCCACTTTCGGCTAACAGTTTATACCAGACGATATTTGAGTCCATATTGTCGTGGACCCGAATGTGCGCATCCTCGCCAAGTATAAAGTATGGCGCCACATAAGCAGCGATGATGAATAGTGCTATCCCTATAAGTACTTTATTTAGAATCGAAAAATTGTTGAATGGCTTTGACCACATAGGCGACGTCCTCTTCTTTTAATCCATAATATAGCGGCAGACGCAGAAGTTTTGCGCTTTCAACGGTAGTGTATGTATCTTCTCCAATAAACTTGCCGTACTTTTTACCAGCAACAGAGGAATGGAGCGGTACATAGTGACTGACTGCCATAATCTCCTGATCTCTTAAATAATCCATTAGCTCATTGCGTGTCGCTTCACTGTCTGCTTTTATATAAAACATATGGGCATTATGAACATGCTCTTCGGGAATATGTGGCAAGACAATTTTGCCATCCTCCATCAATGGCTTAAGTGCCTGATTATAGTCTTCCCATCTGGAAAGGCGCTGCTCATTTATTTCTTCTGCATGGTCAAGCTGGACAGAAAGATAGGCGGCATTGAGCTCGCTCAATAGATAAGAGGACCCGACATCGCGCCACGTATACTTATCAACCTGACCACGGATAAATTGCGAGCGGTTCGTTCCTTTTTCTTGGAGAATTTCCGCTCGCTCAATTAATTCCGGATCATTCAGAAGCAGTGCACCACCTTCTCCGCATGTGTAATTTTTCGTTTCATGAAAGCTAATGGTACCCATGTGGCCAATTGTTCCGAGAGCCTTTCCTTTATATGTACTCATCAGTCCTTGGGCAGCATCTTCAATAAGAAAAATTCCGTGTTTTTCTGCAATCTGCAAAATGCGGTCCATATCACAGGCAACGCCAGCATAATGGACAACCACGATGGCTTTTGTCTTGTCAGTAATAGCTGCTTCTACTGCCACTGGGTCAATATTCATCGTAGCTGGATCAATATCAACGAAGCGAATAGCTGCTCCCCTTAATGCGAAAGCGTTCGCTGTAGAAACGAAGGTATAGGAAGGCATGATGACCTCATCATCTGGCCCAACGTTTGCCAGTATTGCTGTCATTTCTAAGGCAGCAGTACAGGATGGCGTTAGCATAGCGCGCTCGCATGAGAGGTTTTTTTCTAACCAGGTACAGGACTTTTTTCCGAACGATCCATTGCCTGATAGATTCTGTGCGGTTATGGCTTGTTGGATGGCGACAGATTCTTTTCCTGTCACACATGGAATATTAAATGGAATCATTTTACATCACCTCATCACAATAATGCCTAGAATTATGAAAGAAAAACCGATGACTTTTTGCATGGAAACCGGTTCTTGAAATAGAAATGCAGAGAGAATAAATACAAGGACAAATGATAGGCTCATAAATGGATAAGCATAGCTAATATCAAATTTCGTCATGGCTGCCATCCAACATAATGCTGCTAAGAAGGCTGATAGAAAGCCGGATATGATCCATGGATTTAGCAGCAACTGGAGCAATGTCGTGAACTTCTCCACGAAGGAGTCAGGTAATTCACCGACTTGATCCATCTTCCACTTCAAAATGAGCTGTCCATAAACCGTAAAGGAAATGGTACCGAGTATATAAAGATATCCCATGTCTAGACACCTACTGGCAGAGAACCATTTAGTTTATGATAGATATCCACCGCGCCTCTCATCTTAAACCCTAGTGATAAAAAGAGATTTAAGGATGCTAGATTGGAAGGAGAGATGGAAGTTCGAATCGTTTCAAGCTCACTGAAACGGAAATGCTCTTGGACGGCAAGACTGGTAAACGCCTTTGTTAATCCTTTACCGCGGAATGCTTCATGGATACCGAGCAACAGCACCTTGTCATCCTGGTAGGCATAAAACCCAGCTAGCTCATTTTGATAATAAAGAGCAATGATCTTATCTTCGTCAATCAAGTCCTTTACCCAATTTCGGTAACGGTTATCTGCCATGAAATTTGGAATTTCCGGATCGCGGTGAAACCGTCCTCCTGAAAAAGCCTCTCCGCTTATTGCAATGATCTCATCAGTAGGAAAGGTTCTGGACAATTCAATCCCTTCCTTTTCCACTACCTGTAAATCGTCCTTTTTGCAAACTGGTTCAATTAAAGTATCTACATAATAAAAACCATATTTACGAAGATTTTCTTTGTTGGCAAGTGGATCTGTTTTTAAGGTGAAATGGCCCTCGGTTTCATTTGTCTGCTTTAACGCTTCCTCTGTTAAGGAGGTTACTTCATATGTTTCAACATGAAAGTTTCGTTTATCCCATGGGGTAGGCTGCAAGTAGTTCTCCATCATATCAGCTCCGTTTCCTTGTATAGTTGCTGTCTGTAGTTTTAGTGTTTTCAGTAGTATCGCGTATGAGATATAGTGGTCGAGCTTTTGCTTCGTTAAATACTTTCCCGATATACAGGCCAAGGATGCCGAGATTACAGAACATTAGCCCGCCAATAAAGTAGATGGACACCATCACACTGGTCCAGCCTTGCACGGGCTCTGCTAAGAAAAAGTAGCGAAAGAACAAGTAAAGGCCATATAAAAATGAAATACTGGCAATAAAGAAGCCAAATTGAATCGATAACCGTAGTGGCTTATTTGATTGTGAGATAATACCGTCTGTTGCTAAACGGATCAGTTTTTTTATATTATAGGAGGATTTTCCCGCTTTCCGCTCATTATGTTCTACCTCAATTGAGACAGATGGGTAGCCCATCCATTGAATAAATAGCGGGAAAAAGCGGCTCTGCTCGCGCATGCTTTTAAACCCTTCTACTACCTTTTTGGAATTGATGCTGAAATTGGCCACCGTATGGTCAGATGTATGACCTGTAATATAATCATAGACCCGGTAAAAGAGTTTGGAGGACGCTTTTTTTAGCAGTCCGTCATGGCGCTGAACTCTCCGTCCGAAAACTACATCATAGCCTTGGAGTGCTTTTTCATACAGCTTCGGAATTTCTTCTGGCCGATCCTGTAAATCACAGTCCATCACAACTACCCAGTCACCCTTGGCGTGGTCGAGACCTGCTGTGATGGCATGGTGTTGCCCGAAATTACGTGCAAGGTCGATCCCTTTAATGCTGGGGTTCTTTTCATGTAGCTCACTTATTTTCATCCACGCCCCATCAGGACTTGCATCATTTACAAAAATGATTTCATAGTCGACTGGGATTGTTGCAAAGGTCGATGCAAGCCGGTTGCTTAGTTCCTCAAGACAGGTTTTACAGCCATAGACGGGGATGACAACCGAAATCATGGCGTTGCTACACTTTCCCATTGGTTCACATACCATTGAACCGTTTTACGTAATCCAGTGGACAATGCTTCCTTTGGCTCCCAGCCTAACTCTTTGCGCAGCTTGGAATCGTCCACGGCATATCTGCGATCATGTCCAAGTCGATCATTTGTATGTGTGATTAAATCTTGAAAACTAGCAAGTTTTGTTTCTGTTAAAAGCTCTGGTTTTATGTCATCTAGGATACTGCAAATTTCTTTTGCAATATCGATGTTCCGTATTTCATTTCCTCCTCCAATGTTATAAGTGGAGAAGGGGGGAGCTTGATGGAAAATAAGATCCAGAGCGCGGCAATGATCGTCTACATAGAGCCAATCGCGGACATTTTTCCCGTCTCCATAAATTGGTATCTGTTCATTCTGTAGTGCCCTAGAAATAATGGTTGGTATCAGCTTTTCTGTATGTTGTCTTGGCCCGTAATTATTAGAACTGCTTGAAATAATAACATTCATGTTATACGTATGACCAAAACTTCTGACCATTAAATTTGCCCCAGCCTTAGACGCACTGTAGGGATTTCGTGGATCATACGGTGTGTCCTCAGAGAATTTTCCTGTTTCCCCAAGGGAGCCATAGACTTCGTCTGTTGATATTTGGTGAAAGCGCCTTTCTTGAAGAACGCCCTTTTTCTCCCAATCTTGTTTAGCTGCCTGCAAGAGGACGAGGGTACCTAAAACATTGGTCTCGACAAATTGCTTGGAATCTTCAATAGAGCGATCTACATGGGACTCTGCAGCAAAGTGAATGACACCATGAATATCATGCTCATCAAAAAGGCTTTGGACCAAGTGTTCATCCGCGATATCTCCCTCTATCAACGTGTAGGTGGGAGAGGCTTCAAGACCACTCAGATTCGTAGTATTCCCAGCATACGTAAGTTTATCTAAGTTTAATAGATGGTAATCTGGATAGGTTTCGTGCATATAACGTATGAAATTGGAGCCAATGAATCCAGCGCCTCCCGTTATAAGCAGTACAGGTTTTTGTTTGTTCATTCGACCAGCCCCAGCATAGGATTTCGATCAATTGAATCCCAGTATTGTTGTGTGTGTTTCCGTGCAGCAATCTCTAGTAAGTATTGACCGTAGTCATTCTTTTCCATGGACTTCCCTTTCTTATAAAGTTGGTCTTTTGAGATATATCCAAGGTAATATGCTATTTCCTCCAAGCAAGCAAGCTTAAACCCTTGACGTTGCTGGGTAATCTTCACAAATTCAGAAGCCTCGAATAGGGATTCATGTGTCCCGGCGTCCATCCAGGCAAAACCTCTCCCCAGTAGCTCCACATCTAACTGTCCACGCTTTAAGTATTCTTTATTTAAATCGGTAATCTCAAGTTCTCCTCGAGCAGAAGGCTTGAGCTTTTTCGCTAGATGAACCGCTTTATTGTCATATATATATAGTCCTGTCACAGCAAAGTCAGACTTTGGATTACTTGGCTTTTCTTCAAGTGAGATTGCTTTTTGCTTGTGGTCAAATTCAACTACACCGAAACGACGAGCATCTTTAACACGGTAGCCAAAAACAGTTGCATGCCGGTGATGCTTGATTGCATTTCGTAACAGGGTTGTAAAGCCTTGCCCATAAAAAATATTATCTGCAAGCATTAAGGTTACAGGTTCCTTACCAATGAATTCCTCGGCAATTGTCAAAGCCTCAGGT
Source organism: Oceanobacillus sp. GQ8 (assembly GCF_059758495.1). Taxonomy (NCBI): domain Bacteria; kingdom Bacillati; phylum Bacillota; class Bacilli; order Caryophanales; family Bacillaceae; genus Oceanobacillus; species Oceanobacillus sp. GQ8. The sequence continues at coordinate 366,384 of NZ_JCAXEV010000003.1, forward strand.
ATCCCCTTCGGATCCTGTTGCTCTTTATATTTCAGTGTTATACCAAGGGAAGAACCATCACCAAGAAGTTCCTCAAATCGGGAGGTATCTTCAGGTGTACTGATAATCATGATTTCTTTTATTCCACCAAGCATTAAAACAGATAACGGATAATAGATCATTGGCTTGTCATATACTGCCAGCAAATGCTTATTGATGCTGTCCGTACTGGGAGATAAACGTGTCCCACTTCCTCCGGCTAAGATGATACCTTTCATGTTTCCCACCCCTTTGGCTAAATTTATACCTGTGTTAAATGAACATAGTAAATCTTATATACTATTACCTTTTTTGAAGAAAGTTAATCTTACAGTTAGATTGCAAATTTATTGCAGAGGGTTGTTTACTATTTTGAAAAGGAGAGGGGGAGTATGAGCATCGGCCGAAAAGCTGTGAACATCAGCCGAGAACGAGCAAATATCGGCTAAGAAGCTGTGAACATCAGCCAAGAGCGAGCTAACTTCCCCCGAGAACCAGCAAATATCGCTCGAGAAAAGCAAAGAATCGCCAGAGAAATCGCCACACCACCCATCCAAAAAAAAACACCTCTGATCCGCAAACCAGAGGTGGTACAACAAAACTATTCGTTTTCTTTTATGCTTTTATCTGCTAACTGCATGATGGTCATATCATCCATAGGCGGGTTATGAAGGCCTGCTCTAACATCACGATAATAGCGTTGCAGCGGATTTTTTCGCGAGAGACTCCTTGCACCTGCCACACGCATTGCCAAATCAACTGCTTCAAGTGCTTTATTCACTACAGAAAGCTTTACGGCACCAAGCGTCGGTTTCATTTGGTTTCGAGCATCTTCACTAGCCGAGTCCCATTCCTGCGCCACAGCTTGTAAGAAATAGGTGCTCTCCATCAATGCTAGCTCGATGTCACCGAGTTTCTGTTTTACATTAGGCAAGTCAGATATGGTGCCTTCCACACTATTAGGAGAATAACTAGTAGCAAATTCAATTGCATGGCGTTGAGCAGCACGTGCAATTCCTAAGTAGCAAGCAGGTATATGAAGAAGCCACCCAGCTGCAGTTTTTTTGCCTGGTGTTAGATTTTCTACCAAGTCATCCTTATTAATAGGGACATTCTCTAGAATTAAGTCATGACTACCAGTGCCTCTCATTGCAATAGAATCCCATGTTTCCTTGACCTGAACACCAGGTAAATCTCGTCTAACGAGAAAATTAGCTACCTTGTCTTGATCCTTGATAGAGGCGCTGACCACTATATAATCCAAAACAGGGGCCAGCGTAGTGAAGGTTTTACGTCCGTTCAGTACCCAACCATCAGCTGTCAATCTTGCAGTGGTTTCCGGCTTGCCACCTCGGGTTGGGCTGCCTGTTGCTGGTTCAGAGGCAGCATTATTAATTAAGGCACCAGTATTGACGACATCTTCAGCAAAACTACGATATGTTGCTTCATCCCAGACATTATTTTCTCCTAGGTGCTTCGTAATACCCATATGCCACCCAACTGCAAGCGCTGTAGAGCCATCAGCTTCTGCGATAAGCTGCTGCAGGGACAACAACTCAGACAACGAAATACCTGCACCACCATACTTTTGTGGAACAGTAAGTGCCGTATAGCGTGCATCTTTTAATTCTTGAAAATTCTCAAAAGGGAAACTTGCTTCTTCATCGTGTTTGGCAGCTCTTTCTTTAAATGGCTTAATTATCTCTAATAAAGCTTTATGGCGTGCTGCTTTTGTTTGTAAATCAAGTAGATTCAATTTTATTTCCTCCTAATGTCTATAAAATTACTTGGGATTATATATATTATTCCATTCAGTGCGAAAATTTACAAAAAAAATAACCTATTAAAAGTGAGGGGAACAATAGTAAAGAAAATGGGAGAAAAACAACCAAAAATCGACGTAGATAACGCTTTTTCTACAATACTAGCATGTTTAACTTACTAGATAAAAGTCCTCATAAACGACAGGATTCCACAAAATCTAGAAATTTATACCTATAAATTGTATTAGAAGCTATTGCTTTTTTGAAAATATTCACTTATAATCACATATAATCTATTAAGTTTTTATTAAGAATTTATTTCTTACACATACTTTATTAACTTTTATAGATTTCAAAGGTATATAAAACAATGCTGGTTTGAAATGAGTGAGCATATGGGATGACAAAACGTCGAGAGAACACCTTTAATGTTTTGAATTTTCAGAAGAATAGAAAAAGCGGTGAAAATGGAAATATGGACAAACAAACCCATATTTTTTTACCTTAAATATTCAGAACGTTCATTCGATATTCAAAATTAGCACGAGTTACTGGCTATCAGGCCAATATATAAAACTATAGAAATATTTGTAGGGGGATTAATTTGAGTAAAGAGTTGTTAGAAATTAAAAACCTAAAAACATCATTTAGAATAAAAGATGACTATTATGCAGCAGTGGATGATGTAACGTTGACACTGAACAAGAATGAAGTACTCGGGATCGTAGGAGAATCTGGTTCCGGTAAAAGTGCTCTTGCATTTTCGGTTATGGGTTTGCATAATCGTGCCAAAATTGAAGGGAATATTCATTTTAAGGATGCGGATATTGCCAATATTTCACCTGCTAAACTAAATAAGTTACGCGGTGATGACATGGCCATGATTTTCCAAGACCCGTTAACCGCATTAAACCCATTGATGCCAGTTGGGGATCAGATTGCAGAGGCAATTCTTCTCCATAAAAAAGATATGTCAACAAAACAGCGTAGAAATAAGGTAGTTGATTTACTCAATAAAGTAGGTATTCCTCGTCCGGAGCATACCTATGATCAATTTCCACACGAGCTTTCTGGTGGAATGCGACAACGGATTATCATTGCGACCGCTATCGCCAACCAGCCGGAGCTCCTTATAGCAGACGAGCCAACAACTGCGCTAGATGTAACCATTCAAGCACAGATACTGGACTTGATTCGTGACTTAAAAGAAGACATGAATGCTGGAATTATTCTTATTACGCACGATCTCGGTGTTGTTGCGGAAATGGCTGACAGGGTTGCAGTTATGTACGCAGGCCAAATCGTAGAGATTGCAGAAGTTGGGGCATTGTTTGAAAACCCTCTTCACCCGTACACAAGATCGTTGTTAAATTCCATGCCATCTGAGGATGAAGCACAGGACAAATTACATGTAATTCAAGGAATTGTACCATCATTGCAAAATCTGCCACGTCAAGGCTGTCGATTTGCTGCACGTATTCCTTGGGTTGATGAATCAGCCCATGAAGAAAACCCGGAATTACATGAAGTAACGCCAGGTCACTTTGTTCGTTGTACATGTCATAATCATTTTTACTTCCCAGATGAGAGCAAGGAGGAGCAAGCAAATGGCGTTTCTTAAAGTAGAAGATTTAAAAGTACATTTCCCTATCAAAGGTGGATTATTTAATCGCACAATTGGTGCAATCAAAGCTGTTGATGGTGTGTCCTTTGAAATCGAACAAGGTAAAACATATGGTCTAGTTGGTGAATCTGGATCAGGGAAAACGACAACAGGTAGAGCAATTGTCGGATTAAATGAGATTACTGAAGGCAAGATCACATATGAAGGCGAAGAGTTGAATATAAAAGGAAAGGCAATTGATCCACGAAGAGACATTCAAATGATCTTCCAGGATCCATATTCTTCCTTGAATCCAAAAAAACGCGTACTCGATATCATTGCAGAGCCACTACGAAACTATGAAAAGCTCTCAAGAAAAGAAGAAAAGGAACGTGTTCATGAATTATTAGAGCAAGTTGGACTGAGTCCTGAGAGTATTTTGAAATATCCACATGAATTCTCCGGTGGACAAAGGCAACGGATTGGGGTTGCAAGAGCAATTGCCTTGAAACCAAAACTAATCATTGCCGATGAACCAGTTTCTGCATTAGATGTTTCTGTACAAGCACAGGTACTGAACTTTATGCAGGATATACAAAAGGAACTAAATTTAACCTATTTATTTATTAGTCATGACCTAGGGATTGTAAAACATATGTGTGACGAGATCGGCATTATGTATAAAGGCCGTTATGTAGAATCAGGCACAAAGCAAGATATTTTCAACAGTCCACAACATATATACACGAAAAGATTGGTTGCTGCGATTCCGGATATTGACCCGAAAAAACGGGAAGAGAAGAAGCAATTTAGGCAGGAAGTACAAACGGAATACGAGCAATCATATAATGACTATTTTGATAACGAGGGCTTGGCTTACGGTTTACAATCCGTATCCGATACACATTTGGTAGCTTTGCCGGAGAAAGGTTGAATAGAACATGTGGAAATTCATAGTTAGACGACTTTTTATAACACTACCTCAAGTTATTCTGTTGAGTGTCTTAATATTTTTAATGGCACAAATGATGCCAGGTGATGCACTATCTGGACTTATTGATCCAAATATTGATCCTGCGGCGATTGAGCAACAAAGGGAAAACCTAGGGTTAAATAATCCATGGTATGTACAATACACAGACTGGATAACTGGAGCATTACAGGGAGATCTTGGCCAGTCATTCCGATATAAAATGCCTGTAACAGAATTAGTGGAACAACGTTTAATTAACACTTTCTGGCTCTCTGTTGCCACATTACTTATTACTTATATCATTGCTATTCCGCTAGGTATCACAAGCGGTCGGTACAATGATTCTTGGGCAGACCAAATGATAACTGGTTATACTTATATAGGATTTGCAACACCGTTATTTATCTTCGCACTTGTAATGCTATGGGTGTTTGGATATCAGTTAGGTTGGTTCCCAACGGGCGGAAGTGTAGCTCCAGGTTTAGAACCAGGATCGTTTGATTATGTACTAAGTAAATTGCAACATCTTTTACTGCCTGCCATTTCAATGGCACTCATCACTACAGTAAACACAGTGCAATATTTGCGAAGTGAAATTATAGATACCAAACAGAAAGACTTTATTATTACAGCAAGAGCAAAAGGTGCTTCTGAATCTAGAGTCTATAATCGACATATCTTAAGAAACTCACTATTACCGATTGCAGCATTTTTCGGTTTCGAAATTACTGGGCTCATTGGTGGGACCGTGTTTGTGGAGAATATATTCGGATATCCGGGTATGGGGGATCTATTTATCCAATCCATTTTGCTACGTGACTATAGTGTAGTAACAGCAGTCGTGTTACTGTTCGGTATTGCTTCGATTTTAGGGGCATTGATCTCCGATATAATCTTAAGTCTTGTAGACCCACGTATACGTATTAAATAGAAATCGATTGACTCTGAGGTGAAAAAAATGGAATCAAAAGAAATAAAACTTGATGATACACAGCATGTGGCAACGAAAAGTCCATCTGGTTTTAGCATCATCTGGCGAGAGATTGTCCGAGACAAAATAGCATTAGTCTCCTTAATCCTATTGGTTTTAATAACAAGCTTTGTATATGGTATATCCTTATTTCTAAATCAAGACGAAATTGTAACGGTAGATTTGTTTGCAATACATGAACCACCTGGTGAAGATTTCCTTCTCGGAACCGATTATGGCGGTAGAGATATTTTCGGTCAGCTAATTATTGGGACGCGAAACTCATTATCTATTGGGATCTTAGTTACCTTGATGACAGGTGTTATCGGTGTACTATATGGTTTGGTATCAGGCTACTTCGGAGGAACGATCGATAATATCATGATGCGTATCGTTGACTTCTTCTTAATTTTACCTTTCCTAATGGTTGTCATCGTATTCGTTGCAATTGTTCCGAAATATAGTGTCTTGTCCTTCTCGCTTATTATGACAGCATTTCTATGGATGGGAATTGCAAGGCTCATTCGTTCAAAAGCTTTACAGGAGAAAGAATTGGATTATGCTCAAGCTTCTAAAACATTGGGATCCTCCAATTTGAAAATAATGTTAACGCAAGTATTACCTAACTTAAGTTCATTAATTATTGTAACCATGACTTTGAACCTTGCAGCAAATATTGGCTTGGAATCAGGCTTATCCTTCTTAGGTTTTGGCTTTCCTGAAAGTACACCGAGTTTAGGAACATTGCTAAGTTACGCTAGGAATCCACAAACGTTGGAATATCGATGGTGGATTTGGGTACCAGCTGCCATCTTGATATTAGTATTAATGCTAAGTGTTAACAATGTCGGGCAGGCTTTAAAACGCGCCACCGATGCAAGACAACGAAGAGGGTAATACAACAATCTTTACCCTTTATGCGCAACATTTAATCATTGTTACCTGCATTTCTATGACTAAACGTAGAAATGTTGAGTATATATTGTAACGGCCCGATTTATCCTATCGGTCTGTTACACAAAAGAAAGGCAAAAAAAGGGAGGTTATTAGGATGACGAAAGCAAGTTGGAGTAAGGCGCTATTCGCACTTATGCTTGTTTTGTTGCTTGCTCTTGCAGCATGTAACAGTGGTGGAGATTCTGAGGAAAGCGGAAGCTCTGACTCAGAAGGAAGTAGTGAGGAAGGTGGGGAAAAAGAAGAAGAAGCAGAAGATGGATTATACTCTATCGATGATTTCAACCCTGCTAAGACAAATGAAGGAGAAGCAATTGAAGGTGGAGAGCTTAACTTTGGTTTAGTTAGTGATACTGCTTTCGAAGGAACGCTAAACTGGAATTTCTATTCTGGAGCTCCTGATGCAGAAGTTATTGATTGGTTTGACGAACCACTTCTATATAATGACGAAAACTATCTTTATACAAATGATGGCCCTGCTTCCTATGAAGTGGATGATTCAGGAAAAGTATTTACTTTTACTATTAAGGACAATGTAAACTGGCACGATGGCGAACCAGTTAAAGCGGAAGACTGGGCTTACTCTTTTGAAGTAATTGGAGATGCAGAGTATACTGGTGTTCGTTATGGTTCAGATTTTACAAATATTGAAGGTATGGATGAATACCATGCAGGAGAAGCAGACTCTATTTCAGGTATTGAAGTTGTAGATGAAAAAACGTTGAAAATTACGTTCAAAGAATCTACACCATCACTACTTACAGGTGGTATCTGGCCATATGCAATGCCTAAACATATCTTTAAAGATATCCCTGTAGCTGACATGGCTGAATCAGACGAAGTACGAAAAAATCCGATTGGAATGGGACCTTTTAAGGTAGATAGCATCGTTCCAGGGGAATCTGTAACATATACTAAAAACGAAGACTATTGGCAAGGAGAAGTAAATCTTGACAAAGTTACACTAAAAGTTATTAACCCAAGTACAGTCGTTCAGGCTCTTGAAACAGGCGAAGTAGATTTAGTTGATAGTTTCCCTGTTGATCAGTTCCCTGATAATGCAGATATGTCAAATGTTGAATATTTGGGTATGACTGATTTAGCCTACACATATATTGGGTTTAAGTTAGGAACATGGGATAAAGAAGCTAAAGAAGTAAAACCAGATGATAGTATGAAAATGGCTGATGTCAACTTGCGTAAAGCGATGTGGCATGCTGTTGATAATAACGCAGTAGGAGAAAAATTCTATAACGGGTTGCGTTGGAATGCAACTACATTGATTCCACCGTCACATCCTGAATTCCATGATGCTGAAAATCCTGGTGTAGAATATGATCCGGAGAAAGCGAAACAAATTCTTGATGAAGCTGGATACGAAGATGTGGATGGCGATGGCATGCGTGAAAACCCTGAAGGCGAAGAGTTAGTAATTAACTTTGCTTCTATGTCAGGTGGAGACACTGCTGAACCACTAGCTAACTACTACATTCAGTCTTGGGAACAAGTTGGTTTAAATGTACAATTACTTGATGGACGTCTACAAGAGTTCAACACATTCTACGATCGTGTAGGGCAAAGTGGCGATGACGATCCAGCTGTAGATATTTTCCAAGGTGCATGGAGCGTTGGCTATGATGTGAACCCTGATGGACTTTATGGACGTGACGCATTATTTAACTTCCCACGTTATGCTAGTGAAGAAAATGACAAATTATTGGAAGCAGGCGTATCAGCTGATTCCTTTGATGTAGAGAATCGTAAAAAAGTTTACAATGAATGGCAACAGTTAATGGTAGATGAAATTCCAGTATTCCCTACACTATATCGTTCAGTATTAGTACCGGTTAATAACCGTGTACAAAACTACTCTATTGCTGTAGACTGGTTTGACAGATACAACCTAGCTGTTACTGCTGAAGAAGCGCCTACAGCTGAATAAGCATAAAAAAGAAGATCCTTTACGGGTCTTCTTTTTTGTACATGGAGGAAGTATAATATGAGCAAGGAAGTAAAGTCGGCACAGTTAAAATTGTGAAGTACCAAGTATAAGAAAAGCATACCCATTCACTTAAGGGCGGAGCGAGTTTTTCTAAGCGAATTTTCACATATATGCATATTTCGCAACTGTATCTACATAGCATGATAACTTAAGGGAACGCATACTTTTTTGCCCACATGCATATGATGGTCTGTATAGATTTTTGCAACGAGAAAGGATGACGCACTATGTGTGGGATTGCCGGCTATGTAGATTGGCATACATTTGCACGTTCAGATAAAACCATCATAGAAAATATGACAGATACCCTGTCACTTAGAGGACCGGATGATACGCAGTATTGGTTCCATCCTCACGCTGCCTTTGGACATAAACGCTTGTCTGTCGTAGATTTAGAAGGTGGCGTACAGCCGATGACCAGAAAAGCGAATGGCTACCAATTTACAATTGTTTATAATGGAGAGTTATATAATACGGAAGAATTGAGAAATGACTTAGTTAAAGAAGGGTATCAGTTTAAGACTACATCTGATACAGAGGTTCTGCTCACTGCCTACATTGCTTGGCGAGAAAACTGTGTAGATCGTTTAAATGGAATTTATGCCTTTGGAGTTTGGGATGAAGAGAAAAATCAACTTTTTATGAGCCGTGACCGTCTTGGTGTAAAACCGCTCTTTTACTATGAGGCAGAAGGAAAATTTGTGTTTGGGTCAGAATTGAAGGCTATTTTGGCACACGTTGATGTGAAACCAGAAGTAGATAAATCAGGTCTTGCAGAAGTATTTGGACTAGGACCATCACGAACACCAGGCCATGGCCTATTTAAAGGCTGTAAGGAATTGCGAGCAGGACATTCGTTGAGCTATTCCAAGCAAGGATTACAGGTATGGCGCTATTGGAATGTAGCGAGTAAACAGCATACCGATTCATTGGACGAAACAGCAGAAAAAGTAAGGCATTTATTCGTAGATGCAGTGCAACGTCAGCTCGTTGCAGATGTACCCGTATCAACCTTTTTATCAGGTGGGCTAGACTCCAGCGCGATCACAGCAATCGCTGCGGACCATTTTGAAAAACTGAGACAAGAACAGCTTACCACTTTTTCGATAGATTATGAGGGAAACGACGAGCATTTTGTTGCAAGTAAGTTCCAACCATCAAGTGATCAACCGTGGATAAAGAAAATGGTTGCTTATAGTAAAACAGATCACCATGATGAAGTGATAAGCGGTAAGGAACTTGCGGATCACTTGAAGGAGTCTGTTTATTTGCGTGATCAGCCTGGCATGGCAGATATTGATTCATCAATGTTATGGTTTTGTCGGAAAATTAAAGAGCATACAACGGTGAGCTTATCCGGAGAGTGCGCTGATGAGATTTTTGGTGGTTACCCATGGTTTCATAACCCTCCTAGTAGTGAAGAAGCAAGCTTTCCTTGGATGCGCTCCCTTGATTCTAGAGTGGATTTATTACTCCCAGAATGGCAAGAAAAGCTTGATCTTAAAACATATGTAGAAAATCGCTATCAGGAAACCATCGCAGAGACCCCGCGTTTAGAGGGTGAAACGGAAGAAGACGCACGTCGCAGAGAACTCTTTTACTTGAACATGCACTGGTTTATGGCACAGCTGCTTGATCGTAAGGACAGGATGAGCATGGGAGCCAGCCTAGAGGTTCGGGTGCCCTTTGCAGATCATAAGCTTGTAGAATACGTTTGGAACATTCCATGGGATATAAAAATGGTGGGAGATAGAGAAAAAGGGATCTTACGTAAAGCAATGGAGGGCATATTACCTGATGAAGTGCTTTATCGCAAGAAAAGCCCATATCCCAAAACATTTCAACCAGAATATACGGAGGCAGTCGTTACCTGGATGGAAGAAATTTTAGATGATGAAAATGCCCGGCTTTTTGAATTTATGGATAGAGAGAAAGTAAAAGCTATTTTAGAAAGTGAAGGAAAAGAATTTAAGGATCCGTGGTATGGCCAGCTTATGAAAGGGCCGCAACTCATTGCTCATTTATGCCAAATTGATTATTGGCTGCGGAAGTATAATGTGACCGTATCAGAATAAGTATAAAACCCTGCAAAAGTGCAGGGTTTTATTTAATGGAGAGGTACAATCATGACTTTAAATAATCACTTAAGCTATCCAATCAGCCTCAGTAATGTTTCAATCAATGACAAAAGAGTGCCAATCAACGCCATAAGTATTTTAATCGACCACAAGGTTGTGCCAATCAACGCGATAGCTTTTCAATCGAGACACGAGTGCACCAATCAACTACATATAGCATTCCAGTCGGCCAAACACCGAAATGAGCAGGATTATTCTAAATTATGGCGAATAAGCTATATCATAGAGAAAATATAAATGGGGGAATGACGGTGGAGGCACAAAGTATAGAAGTAATCCAAGAAACAAAAAAGAAAAAATGGAAAAAGCGCGTCCTGATAACTACTGGCATAATCATAATTATTCTACTTATTACCTTATTTTTTGTAAACGCATACATAAATCGTTCTCTGGCACAAGTTGATGGAGAAATTGACCTGGCAGGATTACAGAATGAGGTAACAGTCGTGACAGATGAACAAGGGGTGCCACATATTAGCGCAACCACAGAGCATGACTTATATATGGCTCAAGGCTATGTGCAGGCTCAACACCGGATTTTCCAAATGGAAATGTCGCGTCGCCAAGCTTCAGGGACATTAAGTGAAATCGTAGGTTCAGCAGCAGTGGACAATGATAAATACTTTCGTACTTTGGGGCTAAGAAGAGCGGCTGAGAAATCATATGAGCTATATACCGACGAATCCAAAGCTGTTCTCCAGAGCTTTGCAGATGGCGTCAATGCCTATATTGAGGAAGCAATTGAAGATAAAAGTTTACCAATTGAGTTTACCTTGATGGGATCTAAGCCAGCGGAATGGACACCATTAGACTCCCTAACTATTGGAAAGTATATGGCATTCGATTTGGGCGGACATTGGGAAAGCCAAGCCTTTAATCACTACCTATTAGAAACATTTGAGGAGGAGAAAGCACTAGAGCTTTTCCCAGCATACCCGAAAGATAAGCCGACTATTATCGGGGAAGGGGAACTGGATATTGCTAGTAGCTTTGAGAAGGCAGTGATCCCTCATACGTTTAATGGGAGTAATAACTGGGTGATTAGCGGAGATAAAACAGCTTCAGGCATGCCCCTGCTTGCAGATGACCCGCATTTGGGGTTAGCAACACCTTCGATTTGGATCCAAATGCATTTACAAGCAGAGGAAATGAATGTAAGTGGCGTAATTTTCGCTGGAGTGCCTGGAGTTATTCTCGGCCACAACGAGGATATAGCCTGGGGCGTAACCAATACAGGGCCGGACGTGCAACAGCTATATGTCGAAAAGCGGAGTCCGGAAAACGATACAGCATTTCTTTATGAAGATAGCTGGGAAGAAGCAAATGTTATTGAAGAACCAATTAAGGTAAAAGATGAAGAAACAATCGATTACGACGTGATAGAAACAAGGCATGGTCCAATCATTTCGGAATTTGCTGAGGACACAGGTAAAGATACCGTTCTTTCTTTAAGATGGACAGCCTTGGATGCGACAACAGAGCTGGAAGCGATTTTGTCTATCAATAAAGCAGCTGATTGGGAGCAATTCGAAACCGGTTTAGAGAAGTTCCTTGCTCCAGCACAGAATTTTGTGTTTGCCGATAAGGATGGCACAATAGCCTATAAGGCTAACGGAAACATTCCCATCTATGAGAATGGGGAAGATGCTTTGCTTCCATTAGCCGGATGGGAAGCAGAAAATGAATGGAAAGGGTTTATCCCGTTTGATGAGCTGCCACATGTAGTAAATCCGGAAAAAGGCTATATTGCCACAGCGAACAATAAAATTACCGGAGACGATTATTCGTACCATATAAGTAATGTTTGGGCACAGCCATACAGATATGAGCGAATTTCTGAAGTGTTAGAAGCAGGAACAAACCTAACAGCTGAAGACATGATGGCAATACAGATGGATATTAAAAATTTACGTGCAAGAGAATTTGTCCCGCTTTTCACAGAGACTTTAAGTGGAACAGAGCGTACAGATAGCGAGCAACAGGCTATCCAACTATTACAAGAATGGGACTATGAAGATGATGTCGAAAGTTCCCAAGCCCTCCTTTTTCACCATTGGATGGAGGAGATCGAAAGCCGATTATATAAAGATATACCACGTAACATGATGGGTATGTTTTCTGGTAAAGGACAAACAACAGATGAATTGTTACGAACCGCTCTTCGTGGAGATACATCTATTTGGATCGAGGAAGAAGGCGGGATAGAAGCACTATTGAGAGAAACATTTAGTAAAACGATAGAGAAGCTACGGGACGAATACGGGGACACGATAAATGAATGGCGATGGGGAGACTATCACCAGGTTCAATTTGTCCATCCACTTTCTGGAATTAATCCTGTCCTGGCCTTTTTCTTCAATAATGAGAAGCCGTTGGAAGTCGGGGGAAGTAGTGTTACCCCAATGGCAGCAAGCTATGAGAAAAAGACAGGGATGGTCGATCACGGGGCATCCTGGAGATTTGTGATTGATTCCAATGACATGCAGAAGGGCTATCATATTGTAGGTCCAGGGCAATCCGGGCATTTTAAAAGTGACTGGTATGATGACCAGTTGGAGGATTGGGTGTACGGAAACTATCATGAAACAAATCTTAAGTCATTTAACGGAGAGAAACTTACTTTGAAGCCGGAATAATTCCACTTGCCATGTGACGAGAAAAACGACAAAATAAGAGATATGCTAGAAATAGAAAGGGAGAACATAATGAATTACTATGCGGCATTGTTGCCAATAAAGGATGAAGAAAAAAGTAAAACGTATCGTCCTGACCATTTAGCTTATTTGGTAGAGATGGAGGAACAGGGGAAGGTATTTGCCAAAGGCAGATTTACAGACGGTGCTGGTGGACTAGTCATTTACCAGGCTGATAGTCTAGAAGAAGCAGAAGCATTAGTTAAAGCAGATCCGTATGTTGAAAAAGGTGCACGAAACTATGAAGTGCATGAATGGACAATGGTGCTTGTAGGGGACAAACCACAATCATAATTGCATTGACAGTGTTATGGCCAATCGATATAATATGTCAGGTATCAATGCGAGAGGTTCTTAGCTTTAACCCTCTATAAAAAACTAAGGACAGATGATGCGAATCAAGCCATGTGCCTTAGGTAGGTACATGGCCTTTTTGATGTGAAAAAATAGTAAAAGGAGGTAATACGATGAAAGAACAAGATCTTTCCGAACTAACACTGCTTGGAAGTCAGGGAACAACCTATGCGTTTGACTATAATCCTGACGTGCTAGAAATCTTTGAAAACAACCATCAGGACAGAGACTACTTTGTGAAATTTAATTGTCCTGAATTTACGACCCTTTGTCCGATGACAGGGCAGCCAGATTTCGCTACCTTATACATAAGCTATATTCCCGATGTGAAAATGGTAGAAAGTAAGGCTCTTAAATTGTATTTGTTCAGCTTTCGTAACCATGGTGGGTTTCACGAGGACAGTATCAATGTGATCATGAACGATTTAATTAGCTTAATGGATCCTAGGTACATTGAGGTGTGGGGAAAATTCACCCCTCGTGGTGGCATCTCGATCGATCCATATTGTAACTATGGGAAGCCAGGAACGAAGTATGAAAAAATGGCAGAGCAACGACTAATGAATCATGATCTTTATCCAGAAAAAATAGACAATCGATAATAGAGGGTTGCTAAGTTCTTCTCATATAAAGTGAAACTTCAATCAGTGGGGGGTATTTTTTCTTCCCCCACTGATTGTTAGTTGAACGAATCGGGGTGTTAGCGTCCGTTTACTCCCACTAAAAACTCACGGTTTCACTTCATATTTAGAAGCGGGAGTCTTACGGACGGTTGTACCGGGAAAGAGGAGAGGAAAAAATGTATTTATATCTAAATTCTTTATTTGCAGGACTATTAATAGTATCAAATATTCTAGGTGTAAAACTCTTTGCAATCGGAGAGTTTATTTTGCCGGCAGCGGTTATTGTGTATGTAATTACCTTTATCATCACGGATGTTATAGGGGAGGTGTACGGGAAGCGAGCTGCAAGGAAGACGGTTCAGGCAGGCTTTCTTACACAGATCCTCGTTCTTGTTTTTGTATTTATTGCAATCGAGTTACCAGCTGCACCAGTCTTTACAGTACAGACAGAATTCGAAACCATTCTAGGTGGTAGCTTCCGTGTGATGATAGCAAGTCTATTATCATACTTAGCCAGTCAGCACTTGGATGTCAGCTTGTTTCATCGCCTAAAAATGAAGCATGGTAATAGTAAGCTATGGCTACGAAACAATCTCTCCACAATGACTAGTCAGCTGGTGGATACGAGCATCTTTATCACCATTGCATTCTGGGGAAAAGTGCCAACTGCCGTTTTACTTGGAATGATTGCCACACAATATTGTTTTAAACTGCTTGTTGCCATTGTGGATACCCCTATTGTGTATCTTCTTGTCAGACTGGCTAAGCGTGACAAAGATAAAGTCGAAACGAGCGATTTACTTGTAAACCATTCCTAACATCGGAATGGTTTTTTGTTAGGAAAGTATAAAATTTCAGCTAGGAAGCAAAGGCGACGCAGTTAAAATCTTGGAGCATAAACATCTAGTAAACTTGCACTACTAAACTGCTTCATTTCCCGGGAAATATATGTCGTTATTTGCAGGAAAACACCACTTAAAGCATGAGATGCCTACGGTATTATTTTTAATCTAGTTACATAAACTAATAATGCTTGTACCTGATTTAAAGAGAAAAGGGGGGCAGAGAATGTAAGACTTTTTGCTTGTAAAGACTTGGATACGGTTCAAAGGTATGAGGCTATTAAGGACGAAATCTAATAATCTAGGAATAATTTATTAAAATTCATTGACAACGCTTTCAGTTTCGTTTATTATGAAAGCACAAGTTAATTATGTGGCGGAGATATGGAGACCCACACTTTAATAGATATTCCTTGCTAGGAGTATGTCTGTTAAAGTGTGGGTCTTTTACCGTTGGCGATTAACTATTTATGAACATAAAGGGGTGTCTTACATGTCCGAGTTTTTAGCAGAACTTATTGGTACGATGATTTTAATCATTTTTGGTGGCGGTGTAGTAGGTGGCGTCGTCTTGAAGAAAACCAAAGCAGAAGGTGCTGGTTGGGTAGTCATTACAATAGGCTGGGGGCTTGCCGTTGCTTTAGGTGTTTATGCCGTTGGAAATTTTTCAGGAGCACATTTAAATCCTGCTGTAACGCTCGGATTTGCCGCAATTGGTGAATTTCCGTGGGCGGATGTACCATTATACATTACAGCACAATTAATTGGTGCCATGATTGGGGCAGCGATTGTATTCTTTAATTACTTACCACATTGGAAAGAAACAGAAGATCAAGGTGCTAAGCTGGGCGTATTTGCTACAGATCCAGCAATTCGTAGCCCATTCTCCAATTTAATTAGTGAGATGGTTGGAACATTTGCATTATTGATGGGACTTTTATTCATTGGTGCAAACGAATTCACAGAAGGGTTGAATCCAATTATCGTGGGTGCACTTATCATTGCCATTGGGATGTCACTTGGTGGAGCTACAGGCTATGCGATTAACCCTGCAAGGGATTTGGGTCCACGTATCGCACATGCGCTTCTTCCAATACCAGGAAAAGGCGGTTCTGACTGGGGGTATTCTTGGATTCCAGTTGTAGGACCAATTCTTGGAGGTATCTACGGAGCAGTATTCTATAATGCTATGTTTCTAGGAAACTTCGGTGCTCTTTTCTGGATAATGAGCGCATTGGTAGCAATCCTATTCATTGGTGCAGCAAATGCTGAATTGAAAAAAGGAAAAAGTACAGCAAACAAAGTAGAACAAAAAATTTCTTAAGGGGGAATTATAATGAGTAAAAAGTATATCTTATCCATTGATCAAGGGACTACTAGTTCACGGGCTATTTTATTTAATCATGACGGAGCAATCGTAGAAACAGCACAAAAGGAATTTCAGCAATTTTTCCCGGAGCCAGGCTGGGTGGAGCATGATGCCAATGAAATCTGGACATCTGTTCTAGCTTGTATCGCGGATGTGCTTCGTAAAGCAGACGCAGAACCGACAGACATTGCTGGAATTGGAATTACGAACCAGCGTGAGACTGCAGTTGTATGGAATAAAAACACAGGGAAGCCAATCTATCAGGCGATTGTTTGGCAATCCAGACAGACAGAAGGCATTTGTAGAGAACTAAGAGAAGCCGGTCACAATGAACTTTTCAATAAGAAAACAGGTTTACTACTTGATCCGTATTTCTCTGGAACAAAAGTAAAATGGATCCTTGATCATGTGGCAGGCGCAAGACAGAAAGCAGACAATGGCGATCTGTTATTTGGAACGATCGACAGCTGGCTTGTTTACAAGCTTTCCGGTGGAAAAACACATATTACCGATTACTCTAATGCGTCAAGAACCCTTATGTTCAATATCTATGATCTAAAGTGGGACGATGAATTGCTTGATATTTTAACTGTTCCAAAAAGCATGCTACCTGAGGTAAAGCAATCATCTGAAGTTTACGCACATACTGCTTCTTACCATTTCTTCGGCCATGAGGTGCCAATTGCAGGTATAGCGGGCGACCAACAGGCAGCATTATTTGGTCAGGCGTGCTTTGAAAAGGGAATGGCGAAAAACACATATGGAACAGGTTGTTTCATGTTAATGAATACTGGTGAAGAAGGCGTTAAATCAGAGCATGGCTTGTTAACAACGCTTGCTTGGGGTGTTGATGGAAAAGTAGAATATGCACTAGAAGGAAGTATCTTTGTCGCAGGTTCTGCTATTCAGTGGCTACGTGATGGTCTAAAACTTATTGAAAGCGCACCACAAACGGAGCAGCTTGCTAAAAATGTAGATTCTACTGATGGTGTTTATATGGTGCCAGCATTTGTAGGACTTGGTACACCTTATTGGGATAGTGATGCAAGGGGTGCTATGTTCGGATTGACGCGTGGTACGACTAAAGATCACTTTGTTCGTGCAACACTAGAATCACTTGCCTACCAATCAAAAGATGTATTGGATGCTATGATCAAAGATTCCGGTATTGATCTTAAAACATTGCGTGTAGATGGTGGAGCAGTAAAAAATGACTTCCTAATGCAATTCCAAAGTGACATGCTGGATGTACCTGTTGAACGCCCAGATGTACAAGAAACTACCGCACTTGGCTCAGCTTATCTAGCTGGCTTAGCTGTAGGGTATTGGAAAGATAAAGAGGAAATCGCAAAACAATGGAATATCGAGAAAACATTTAAACCAGCTATGACAGAAGGAAAGCGTAATAGCCTTTATGCTGGTTGGGAGAAAGCGGTCGAGGCTACAAGAACGTTTAAATAGAAACCTGTAAAGGGAAAAGAAAGGGGAAGCTCCATTTATCTTTATAAACAAAGGTAAGTAGAGTCTTCCTCTTTCTCATCTCCAATGGAAATTGACTGAGTAAAAGAAATCGAAAAGAAGCACATTAATAGCTAACATGCATGATTGCTTGATTCATTGCAAATTTTAATGGAAGAGGAGAGAAGATAATGAAAAAAATTATTAACGATCCAAATCAAGTTGTACAAGACATGGTGCAAGGAATGGTAGTAGCCTACCCAGAAGCATTAAAGCAAGTACCTGAGACAATGGTTCTTGCTAGAAAAGATTCGCCTGTCCAAGGAAAAGTAGGGATTGTCAGTGGCGGAGGAAGCGGCCATGAGCCAGCACATGCTGGGTATGTTGGAAAAGGAATGCTTGATGCTGCAGTAGCAGGTGAAGTGTTTACCTCGCCAACACCAGATCAAGTATTGGAAGCGATCAAAGCAGTAGATGGTGGGTCAGGCGTATTTCTTGTTATAAAGAATTATACGGGAGACGTTTTAAACTTTGAAATGGCAGCAGAACTAGCAGAAGCTGAAGGTATTGATGTGCAGTATGTCGTCGTCAATGATGATGTTGCAGTAGAAGATAGTTCGTTTACGACTGGCCGACGAGGAATTGCTGGAACAGTCTTTGTTCATAAAATTACAGGCGCAAAAGCAGAGTCTGGTGGATCTTTAGCAGAAGTAAAACAGGTTGGAGAAAAGGTGGTTGCCAACGTCCGTTCCATGGGGATGGCGTTAAAACCATGTACTGTCCCGGCAGCTGGGAGTCCAAGCTTTGAATTAAAAGACGATGAAATGGAAATCGGCATTGGAATCCATGGCGAGCCTGGGATAGAGCGGAAGGAAATAGCCAGCGCAGACCAAATAGCAGAGGAATTAACCGCAAAAGTTTTACAAGATCTTGACTATACTACAGGCGAAGATGTTGCTGTGATGATCAATGGTCTGGGCTCTACACCAGAAATGGAGCTGTACATTGTAAATAAACGGGTACAGGAAATACTAAAAGAGAAAGGTATTACCGTGTACAAGACATTTGTCGGAGAGTACATGACAGCACTTGAGATGACAGGATGTTCTGTCACCTTACTCAAGCTGGATGATGAGCTAAAAACATTGCTGGATGCCGATTCAGATGCTCCTGCTTTTCGTAGCTAATATTGGTCAACAAAGAAAGGAGAATTCGCAATGGAATTAGACGTACAACTCATAGTAGACTGGATGAAAAAAACAAATGAAAAAATGCAGGAAAACAAACCTTATTTAACGACATTGGATCAACCGATAGGGGACGGCGACCATGGGATTAATATGGCAAGGGGCTTTCAAGAAGTCGAAAATAAGGTAACAAAGGAAACCTATGAGACACCTGCAGATGTGCTAAAAGATGTTGCCATGACGCTCATGTCAAAAGTGGGTGGTGCGTCTGGCCCATTATTTGGAACAGCCTTTTTAAAACTCTCGACTGCCGTGAAAGGTTCCGAAACGGTCTCATATGATTCGTTTGTTGATGGAATAGAGCAGGCAGTCGCAGGGGTGAAACAACGCGGTAAGGCAGAAACTGGAGAAAAGACCATGGTTGATGTGTGGTATCCAGTTTCCGAAGCGCTCACTGAGGAGCAAGATTTTACAGCAGAGGTTTTATTAGAGACAGCAAAGCAGGCAATGGAGAATACGAAGGATATGCTGGCCACAAAAGGGCGTGCCGCTTATTTTAAAGACAAGTCACAGGGACATATTGATCCAGGTTCTGCCTCTTCCTTCTATTTATTTGAAGCATTAAGTGATGTACTGAAGGAGCGTGCATAATCGATGAGTTCTTATGTAGGTATTGTCCTGATTTCTCATAGCCCTAAAATAGCGGAAGGTCTCAAAGATCTAATTCGTCAGGTAATGACAGACGTACCAATTGAAACAGCCGGTGGTACAGATGACGGTGAGATTGGTACTAGTATTGAGAAAATCACAGGCGCGATAGCGGAAGCAGACAAGGGAGAAGGCGTGCTGTTATTTTATGATATCGGTAGCGCCAAGATGAATGCGGAAATGGCAATCGAAATGAACGAGACAGAGAAGGCTCTCCTTGTTGAAGGTCCTTTAGTTGAAGGGGCTTATGTAGCAGCAGTGGAGTCAGGCATGGGGAAAACCTTGCAGGAAGTGCATGACGCTGTAAAGAAAGCATTTTAAAATAGAATAGAGAAACAGCCTTAGGGGAGAAAATCCTTGAGGCTGTTTTTTTGATAAGATGGTGGATTAGCGAAGAAAAAAAGAGGATGTGAAATTCACCTTACTTCATAAACCTTCTAACCTGGATACCATTTATAATGGTTATGCTAGCCATAACTACTAGCCAAATATAGAGAAGTTTTGGGTCTAGTTCAAGCGTTTCTATCAAATATAAGATATTGGCACGAACAGGAAAATAAACCCGTTAAGGATGGCTTGTTTTCCTTGCTGTTTCTTATTGGATCCTATCCGATTCAGGAATCTCTCTGTTTCAACACTATCGCGTGCATATTTAGATAAATTGCATAAATCCCGACTAACAGAATAATGACTTGTCCAATTAGATTAATACCAAGCCAGTAATTAAATACAAATAGTAACAAAGCAGAAATTACTACAATAGCCAGCACATTTTTAAAATACTTATTCATTATTGATCCCTCTTATTTCAATTTTTTTATATACCAAGCATCCATTGCATCATGATCAGATCCCTCTAGTGCTTGATCAAGCAGCTCAAAGCCTAATTTATTGTATAAGGAATTTGCTACCTTGAGCTTGTCTAATGTTTCTAAGTAACAATATGAATAATGTTCCTTCGCGTATGTAAGGGCCACATTCATCAGCTTTTTTGACAGTCCTATTCCTTGAGCTTCTGGTGCGATGTAAAGCTTTTGAAGTTCACATACGTCTGCAGTCTGTCCATAAGGACCAATGCCAACACCACCGACGACCACGTCTTGTTCATTGACAGCAACCCAATAATTAGCCTTTGCTTGTTGCTGGTAAAATTGCGCCAAGCTTTCTAGTTGTGGATCATAATAGGCTGTTCCCGGAATGTCCAAATCAAATGATTCTAATGAACGTTTGATAATATGTTCTATTCTTTGGTTATCTTTTACTTCTATTTCTCGAATGATCATGAAAATGCTCCCCCGGCGTATGCGATTTATAGTATTATTCTATTCACTTTCTTTCTACAATTCAAATTAATTCTAGAATATCGTGTAGTTTTTCTAACAGAAGTGTATATCACCCAACCAGATACATGTTTTAGGACTCGAGTTTAATTAGAAGGAAGTGTTTTAATCATCGCTACGGAAAATTTTACGCTTTCCAGGAGCGGCTGCTAAGTCTCCTCGTGCTTGACGCACTGCGGGGTCTTATCTAGGCCTTTTCTCCCCTAGGAGTCTACAAATTTTCCTCTGCTGGATGTTGTGTCCTTTATCTAACAAAGTATTTTTAACCCTTTAGCATGTTAGGTGGATAACACATCATTGCCAATTATCATTTCTTAGAAAAACTTTCTAATTCTCTCTCAATCTCTTCATCACTCACCTCAACTTTTTCTTCTTTTAAATCAAGGTGTTTACTAATCATTGATAGTTTTTCTTTAATAGATAGTAACTGACTAATACCATAGAATAGCGACCCTGCGATAATGCCAAAAGCAATTGCGATACCAAATACATTAAATGGGATTAAGATATACCCTAAAATGCTACTAAAAAATATAGCTCCAAATAATTTCATTGATTTAAATCCTCCTTAGAAAAAAATTCCTAATGCCATGATACCATGTTAGTGCTGCTTGTTAAGATCGTATTTGATAATGTGATATGATAAGCTAAGAATTTATCCCGGTGCAACCGTCCGTAAGACCCCCACTTCAAAACATGATGTGAAACAGTGATGTTTAAGTGGGAGTAGACGGACGCTAACACCCCGATTCGTTTAACTAACAATCAGTGGGGGAATAATGAAAACCCCCACTGATTGAAGTTTCACTATATTTTACGGATGGTTAGTGAGGTGCGAGCATTGATTGATTTACTCATAACGATGCTAGAGCGGATCGGTATTTTGGTAGCAGTTGCGTTTGTGCTGACACGTTTTCGCTTCTTCCAGGACATGATTCATCAAGATCAGCTTAATAATAGGAAGCAGTTTACTGCCATTCTCTTCTTTGGGTTATTTGGCATTATGGGAACGTATTATGGTGTGGCCCTTAACACGGGTACTCTACTATTTAATAGTGTCACAATGGATCTCGCTGCAGAGGAAGCAATCGCCAATTCCCGTGTGATAGGGGTGGTCATTGCAGGCCTTTTAGGAGGATATCGAGTAGGAATAGGGGCTGGGCTTATAGCAGGGATTCACCGTTTAACGCTTGGGGGTTTTACTGCTGTTTCCTGTAGTTTAGCCAGTGTCATTGCTGGCGCTATGGCTGGTTACTTCAGAAAGAAAGGGAAATATTTAAAGCTCCCAACAGCATTTTTGATTGGAGCACTTGCAGAGTCGGTTCAAATGCTTATTATCTTAATTCTTTCCAAACCATTTGAGATGGCGTGGACACTAGTACAAATCATTGGAATTCCCATGATATTGGCAAACGGGCTTGGGACAGCAATTTTCTTGTTAATTGTGCAAAATGTTGTGAAAGAAAAAGAAAATGCAAGCGCCGAGCAGGCTCAAAAGACGTTGCGCATTGCTGAGCAGACTATCGGTTATTTAAGACAGGGGATAACCAACCAATCGGCATTAGCGGTTTGTTCGATTTTATATAAAGAAATTAATCCGAGTGCCGTTGCAATTACTGACAAGGAACTTATTTTAGCGCATGTTGGACTGGCAAGTGATCACCATGTAGCAAATACACCGATTCGCACGAAACTCACAAAAGAGGTTATTCAGCACGGAAAGCTTGTCGTCGCTAACGATGAAACTATCCATTGCTGTGTGGAAGGTTGTCCGCTCGGTGCGGTCGTCATGGCGCCATTAAAAAGCCGTAATGAAGTTATCGGTACACTGAAGGTATATTTCCAGTCGGAAAAACACATCACCAATGTAAATTTGGAGCTTATTTCTGGTCTCAGCTCCTTGTTAAGTACACAGGTAGAGCTAGCAGACACCGAAAAAGCTTACCAGCTAGCAAAAGAGGCAGAAATTAAAGCATTACAGGCGCAAATTAGCCCACATTTCCTGTTTAATTCCTTAAATATCATTGTATCCTTAATTCGTACCGATCCAAAAAAGGCACGAAAGCTTTTAATGTCTCTTTCCCATTTCTTTAGGCAAAACCTAGCTGGTACGACCGCTGAGATTGTTTCCTTAAGACAAGAACTGGAGCATGTGAAGGCATACTTGGAAATCGAATCATCGAGGTTTGTAGACAAATTACACGTCACCTATGACATCGACGAAACGGTACTCGAAAACAATATTCCGCCATTAACCTTGCAGCCATTAGTCGAAAATGCGGTCAAGCATGGGATTAAGGAAATGGAAAAAGACGCGCTTGTTCATATCTCCATTAAGCGAGAAAAGGACAAGATCGTCATTATAGTTGAAGACAATGGGGTAGGGATTAAAGAGAGCAAGCTACAGAAACTTGGCGAAACACAGCTTGAATCCGAAACAGGTACGGGGATCGGTTTGTATAATGTCAATAGACGATTAACGATGAAGTTTGGGTTGCGGGCAGGCATTCAAATAGACAGCAAGCCAGGTCATGGAACAAGAATTAGTTTAAATCTGCCAATGGGAACGGGGGAAAGAACGAATGAAACAAATTGATGTACTCGTTGTGGATGATGAGCGATACGCACGTGAGGAACTAGTCCACCTGTTAGGTGACTTTGAACATATACACGTAGTAGGGGAGGCGGAATCGGGAGAGGATGCGATTGTGAAGAGTCTTACCTTGAAACCAGACGTTGTTTTTCTAGATATCGAGATGCCGAAAATGAACGGTATGGAAGCGGCCAAAGTATTACAGGAGTTAAAGAAAGCACCGCTCATTATTTTTGCAACAGCATATCCGCAGTTTGCGGCAGATGCTTTTCGCCTAGAAGCGCTTGATTATTTATTAAAACCTTATGAAGAAGAGCAGCTACAGGAAACGATTTCCCGTGTGAGAAAACGGTTCTCTTCTGCCGAGGAGCAAACCATAGTAGCTAAAGGAAAGCTATCGATTGAAACGGATGGGGAAATTCATTATCTTAATCCAGACGATATTCTGTATTTGTCCCGTGAAGAAAAGTTTACCAAGATTTTAACTACTGAGAAGGAATACCACGTTCGTTCCACCTTAAAGGATTTGGAAGCAAGGCTTGCTGGTTTTGAATTTTTTCGTATACATAAAAGCTATGTGGTGAATCTTGCTTATGTAAAAATGCTGACACCATGGTTTAATGGTGCCTACCGATTAAAGTTAGAAGGGAAAGAGGAAGCATTAGCGGTGAGTCGTAACTATGTCAAAGCACTTCGCAGCAAACTGGAACTATGAGGCTAGCTGTGCATCTTGATTGTCTGTTAATGCGTTTCAACCTCTCTTTGTGACATTTTACGCTAAATAAAGCCCTTTCATTTGTTTATGCCTTACACTGTATGTAATCGCATACATCGGAAGGAGAGGGAAATATTATGTATACATTTTTAGCTGGTATTTTACTTTTAATTATAGGTTACTTTACGTATGGAAAAATAGTAGAAAAGATTTTTGGAGTGAAAGAGGAAAGGGATACACCTGCTTATACAAGCAGTGATGGTGTAGATTACATGCCTATGAGTACACCGCGAAACTCTTTAATTCAATTATTAAATATAGCTGGTGTCGGTCCAATTTTTGGTCCAATTATGGGAGCACTTTACGGACCAGTTGCTTTCATTTGGATCGTCGTTGGCTGTATTTTTGCCGGAGCTGTACATGATTATTTAACAGGAATGATTTCCATCCGCAACAGGGGTGCCCATTTACCTGAGCTTGCTGGAAAATTTCTAGGTCGATTTATGAAACATATTGTAAACGGTTTCGCTGTGTTATTGCTATTATTAGTTGCTACTGTTTTTGTAACAGCACCAGCAGATTTACTTTATAATTTAATGAATGGCTGGGTTGCACTAGGTTATATTATTGGCGCCATCTTTATTTATTATTTACTGGCAACGCTGCTACCAATTGATAAAATCATCGGACGGGTTTACCCAATCTTTGGTGCCTTGCTTGTTATTAGTGCAATTGGCGTGGCAGTTGGGATGATTGTATCAGGTGCTCCAATCCCGGAACTTACATTGGCAAATTTCCATCCGGATAATGCACCAATCTTTCCGTTGTTATTCTTAACCATCTCTTGTGGAGCTATCTCTGGATTCCATGCAACACAAACACCAATCATTTCTCGTACAACCAAAGGGGAAAAGCAAGGCCGTAAAATTTTCTACGGTATGATGATCGCAGAAGGAATAATCGCCATGATTTGGGCAGCGGCAGCCATGAGTCTTTTCGATGGACCAGTTGGTCTAAACGAACTGCTTGCAAATGGTGGAACTGCAGCTGTTGTAAGTGAAGCTTCTACCTTAATGCTTGGTGCTATTGGTGGTACGTTGGCAGTACTTGGAGTTATTATCCTGCCAATCACGTCAGGAGATACAGCATTCCGCAGCGCACGTATGATTATTGCAGATTATATTCGTTTCCCACAGAAAAAAATCATGAATCGTCTGTGGATCGCGCTACCATTATTCGCTATATCAATTGCCCTTACGCAAATTGACTTTAACCTGTTATGGCGCTATTTCTCTTGGGCAAACCAGTCAACAGCAGTTATCGCCTTGTTTACCGGATCCATGTATTTGTTCATTGCCAATAAGAATTATTGGATTGCCTTAATTCCAGGTACGTTTATGCTAATGGCAACCATGACCTATATACTAAATGCTCCTATAGGCTTCCGCTTGTCAATGAATATTTCATATATCGGCGCAACCATTATTACGATCGCACTAGTGGTGACCTTCTTCTTTGCAGCAGTAAAGGCACGGAGAAACAACATACCATTAGAAGAAGATATTACAAACTGGAAAAAGTCAGCATAATGAAAAGGTATCAGGGAGACCTGATACCTTTTTTTAGATGAGAAAGCAATTCTCTAAAAAACTCCTCGTTCCCCGTCAATACAACCGTACTATTTTTCTTTAAAATAGTCGCTTTTCAGTAAACATTCACCATGATATGATAAAGCGATTACATAAATGAATTGCAATTAGATATAGATTCATAGAAAGGGGAATGTCTATGCCTAGGTTTTCTCTCCAAACAAAGGTCCTGGTGCTTATTACCACTTTGATTATGTTGGTCACACTTTTGTTAACCGCGATTAATGCCTATTTTGAATCGAAGGATGTGGAGGAGCAAGTAGGAGAGCGGGCGCTACAAGTTGCTACTACTCTTTCTTTTATGCCTTCCGTCAAAGCTGCATTTGCTAACGAAAACCCCGCAAACATTATTCAGCCCATAGCAGAAGAAATTAGGGAGTATATTGGGGCAGAATTTATCGTGGTTGGGGATAAAGAAAGTGTCCGCGTCGCTCATCCTGATATCGAAAAGATTGGCAAAAAAATGGTCGGGGGCGATAATGACCGGGCCTTAATAGATGCAGAGTATTACACTTCAAAGGCGATAGGAAGTCTTGGTCCATCATTAAGAGGAAAAGCACCGATTTTTAATGACGAGGGAGAAGTTGTAGGGATTGTTTCAGTTGGCTTTATGGTGGAGGATATTCGTTCCATGATATTTAGCAAATTGGTGAAAATAAGCGGAGCTTCTCTTTTCGTCGTTCTTATTGGTATAGGTGGAGGTATCGCGCTATCTCGAAATATAAGAAAGGATACTCTAGGATTGGAGCCACATCAGATTGCTTCCTTGTACCGAGATAGAACTGCAATTCTTTCCAGTATTAGAGAAGGGATTATTGCAATGGATAAGACAGGGAAAATAAGCTTGATGAATGGATCAGCACGGAAAATATTAGGTTTACAAGCAGATATGGAGAGTAGACAAATTGAGGATGTTTTTCCAAATACCAAAATGTATGATGTGTTGCTTTCCAAGAATACTGGTCAAGATGAAGAATTTGTCCTGAATAAACGGCAGGTCATTGTTAATCGCACCCCTATCATGGATGGAGATGAGGTGGTAGGAGTAGTTTCCAGCTTTCGTGATAAGACCGAATTAAATGAGATGATTAATACATTATCAGAGGTCAGACAGTACTCTGAAGATCTACGGGCACAAACCCATGAATATACTAACAAATTATATGTTATATCAGGATTGTTACAGCTGGGTCACTACCAGGACGCAATTGAGCTTATTCAAAAAGAGTCACAGCTCGCTGCAAACCAGCATAAAGTACTGCTTGACCAGATAAACGATCGTACCGTACAAGCCATAATACTTGGGAAAATCGGAAAAGCTTCAGAGAAAAAGGTAACGTTTGAAATCGATGAAAACAGTTATCTCGAACCATTGCCCGAAAAGGTGGATATTGCTAAGCTTATAACCATATTGGGAAACCTAATCGATAACGCCCTAGAGGCGGTAGCAGATCAGACGGAAAAACACATCGTTTTCTTTGCAACCGATCTGGGAGAAGACATTGTATTTGAGATTGCGGATAATGGACCGGGTCTTCCTGATGAAAATATAGATCGGATCTTTAAGCAGGGCTACACTACAAAAACGCATGATGAACAGGCACATGGATATGGACTGGCCATTGTAAAAGAAACAGTAGAAGACTTGGGAGGGCATTTGGAGATGCACACGCAACCTAATGGGGGAGCGGTATTTACTGTGTTCATTCCTCGTGTTCACCGTTGAAAAAAGGGGGGAGCGTATGATACATGTGCTTATTGTGGAAGATGACTATCGGATTGCCGGTATCCATGAAGAATTTTTAGAGAAAGTAGAAGGAGTACAAGTTGTCGGAAAAGTACTAAATGGGAAAGAAGCTTTGAAATTCATAGAAAAAGAGAAAATAGATCTAGTACTGCTAGATATTTATATGCCTGATATTTTAGGGTCAGAACTGCTACAAACCATTCGATCCTTAAACAAAGAATTGGACATTATTATGATTTCTGCCGCCACCGAAGCGAAAATCGTAGGGGAAGTGTTGCGTAACGGGGTATTTGACTATATTATGAAACCCGTAAAAATGGAGCGATTCATGGAGACAATGGAACGGTACAAAGAAGTAAAGGAAAAACTTGCAGCACAAAAGGAGTTGGACCAGAATTTTCTTGATGATTATTTCGGCTATGGAAATAGCATGTCAATTATGGAAAAGCAAACACCAAAAGGTATTGACCCTCTTACACTAGAAAAAATAAAGCAACGCATACATACTTTAAACAATGGGGTAACTGCAGAAGAAATGGGTATGGAAATTGGCACTTCCCGAACGACTGCAAGGCGCTATCTCGAATACCTTATCACCGAGGGAGAGATCAAAGCAGAATTGGAATATGGCGTAGTAGGAAGGCCAGAAAGAAAATATCATGTTAAAAAGTAGCCGTTAAAGAGGAACAATCATCACGCCGAAGATTATTCATTTTACCACTAAAATTAGTTTAAAGGCACTTGGCAGCTATTATATTGTTTGGCTTAACAAAGGCTAAGCTGAAAGCGAATACTATCGTGTTCGCTTTTTTATGTTGCATCGCAAGGACTTATTTATCCCTGATGGACCCATGAACAAAATGACCAAAACGTATAGAAAAAACTTATTACCCATTATTTTGAAAACGGTTACATTATGATTATCCTTCTATATAGTGGTGGTAAGAATTTAATTATGTGAATTTTTTGATTTAAAAAAGGGGGTAATTTGATGAGAAAGGTTTTAATAGGCGCAGTTTTTGTCCTACTATTTATTCTATCAGTAGCCTGTTCTGCAAGTGATGAAGAGGCAAGTGGAACAGAGGGCTCCAAAGAATGGAAACCTGAGAAGCCAATTGAGATAGTGGCACCTGCTGGGGCAGGCGGTGGTTGGGATACTACAGCCAGAATGGCAGCAAAGGTCTTCACGGAAGAAGAAATCATAGACAGTGATATTGGTGTAGTTAACAAAGCTGGTGGTGGCGGTGCAGTCGGTTGGGCTTATGTAGCTGGGCAAGAGGGAAGTCCATACAATATGTTTGTAGCTTCCCCGCCACTTCTCTTTATACCGTTAAATGGTCAATCGGAATATGGTCATGAAGACTTTACTCCGATTGCTAACGTGATAGCCGATTATGCAGCGTTTGCAGTAGCGGCAGATGCCAAATGGGACAACTTAAATGAACTATTTGATGATATGAAGAAAGACCCTTCCAGTATAACAGTGGTTGGAACTTCGTCACCAGGAAGTATGGATCACATTCAGTTTGTTCAAATTGCCAAGGCAGCAGGGGTTGACGTGACAAAAATCAAGTACGTATCAGACCAAGATGGTGTCGGTTTGACTCAACTTTTAAATGGAAGCGTGGATGTTTTCTCCACTGGCGTTTCTGAAACAGTAGAGCAAGTCAAAGCGGGGACTATCAAAGTTCTTGGGGTGACCTCTGAAGAAAGGCTGGAAGGTGAAGTGTTGGAAGACTTCCCAACAGCTAAAGAACAGGGGATTGATGCGACGTTTGTTAACTGGCGAGGATTCTTTGGACCACCAAACATGGATGAAGAGGCG
Organism: Oceanobacillus sp. GQ8; assembly: GCF_059758495.1. NCBI lineage: Bacteria > Bacillati > Bacillota > Bacilli > Caryophanales > Bacillaceae > Oceanobacillus > Oceanobacillus sp. GQ8. The sequence goes on from NZ_JCAXEV010000003.1 coordinate 395,908, forward strand.
GTAGCCTACTATGAAGAAAAGTTTAAAGAATTGAGCGATTCTGATGCCTTTGCAGATATACGCAAACAGTTCGGGTGGGACGAAATGTACATGAATAGTGAGGAATACACACAATTCCTTGATGAAAAAAAGGGAGAGATACAATCATTACTTGATGAATTAGGACTTGGCGAATAGCAATTCATATTAAGGGAGATCAGTGATCATCTTTAGATCACTGACTTCCATTTATTTCACAAACCAGGTGGTGTAAGCATGTTAAAAACAGTGAATCAACGAATTAGTTTAGTTTTAATTGTCGTTGGGATTGGTTATTTGATCCTCGCATTTCAGCTTCCTTCGTATGCCTATGTGCCAGTCGATGCAGATATAGTCCCCATCACACTGGGCATTCTTTTAATCCTCTTGGCATCTTGCCTCTATTTTTCAAAAGACTCGGAAACAGAAGAGCAGAAGGCGAGAAGAAAAATTCCTAAGAAGGATATTGGGGCACTACTTGCTGTCTTTTCCTTTATTTTTGTGTATATTCTTTTTTTGGAATTAATGGGATTCGTCCTAATAACAATGTTGTTTATTTTCTTTTGTTCGTGGTTTCTTGGGTATAAGAAGCATTTAAGCAATGCCCTTGTGTCTGTCCTATTTCCATTATGTATGTATGGGATGTTTACAGAGTTTCTTAATATAAGTCTGCCACAAGGATTATGGCCGTTTTAAGGAGGGATCAAGATGGGTTCATTAGAAGGAATTATAGCAGGGTTTCAAGTGGCTTTCAGTTTGGAAGGCTTGTTGTTTGTTATGATTGGTGTTTTTGTAGGTACTTTTATTGGAATGATGCCGGGGTTGGGCCCCATAAGTGCTATCGCGGTCATGATTCCAATTACGTTTGGAATGGATCCGGCGCCTGCGTTAGTTATGATGGCAGGTGTATACTATGGCGCTATATTTGGCGGATCAACATCCTCGATTTTATTAAATGCCCCAGGTGTGTCTGGTGCAGTGGCAACCGCATTTGATGGTTATCCGATGGCACAACAGGGGAAAGCCGGAAAAGCATTGGCCATAGCGGCGATCAGTTCGTTTATTGGTGGTACGGTTAGTGTTATCCTGCTTATGCTATTAGCTCCCATGCTTTCAAGTGTTGCGATTTCGTTTGGTCCACCTGCCTATTTTGCATTAATGCTGATGGGCCTTACAGCTATTTCAAGTTTGTCTGAAGGTAGTACGATTAAAGCACTTATATCTGCTGTAACGGGATTTATGATTGTCACAATCGGTATTGATGCGCAAACAGGAACCCAGCGGTTTACGTTTGGGAATGTAAACCTATTAGAAGGAATTGACTTTTTAGTCATTGCACTTGGACTTTTCGCACTTGCGGAAGTTTGTACGCTAATTATTAAACGAAAAGATCTTTCCCAGGAAAATGCACATAAGTTGGGAAGTATGCGTCTTAGTAAACAGGACTTCAAAGACATGAGCGGACCGGTAACACGCCACTCTTTCCTTGGATTTATTCTTGGCGTGTTGCCAGGTGCTGGTGCTACGATAGCATCTTTTATCTCTTATATTACGGAGAAGAAGCTATCAAAGAATCCTGAGGAATTTGGTAAAGGGTCCGTCAAAGGGTTGGCCGCCCCTGAGACGGCCAATAATGCGGCAACCAGTGGAGCGTTTGTCCCGTTACTGAGCTTGGGGATTCCTGGGTCTGGTACAACTGCAGTGATGCTGGGTGCCTTTCTTGTGCTAGGTGTACAGCCAGGCCCATTGTTAATGACGGATAGGCCGGAGATTTTCTGGGGTATTATTGCAAGTATGTACATAGGGAATGTCTTCTTGCTGATTTTAAATTTGCCTCTCATTCCGTATTTCGCAAAGATATTAAAAATACCACGGCCGTTATTGATATCCCTTGTTATCATGTTTAGTATCATCGGCGTTTATGCCATTAGCTTTAATACATTTGATCTGTATATGTTATTACTCTTTGGAGTCGTCGGCTTTGTAATGAGATTGTTTTCTTTTCCGGCACCACCGTTTATTCTCGCGTTCATTCTTGGTGGCATGATGGAGCAGGCATTTAGGCAGTCTCTAACCATTTCCAATGGTAGTCTTATGGTTTTTGTCCAAGATCCAATTGCGTTAACATTGTTAATTGTGGCCTTACTTTCTTTCGTTTTTCCATTGATTCGTGTTGTCCGAAGTAGAAGAGCGTAACTATATGCGGGTACGAGAAATGGTACTGTTTAAAAATATCTTTCGTTACAGTTTGTTATGCATCACCGCGATTGCCCTGTTCGGCTTGTGGAATGCAGGGATAGGGAGAGAGTTTACCCCAGAACAACTGCGAACATTGTTACTGCTTCTGTTAGCGATTTATCTATGGGTAGCAGCACCGATCCCTACAGGCGCCAGCAGTATCCTTATTCTCGCCATGCTACTATTACTCGGCTTGGTTGATACCATGGAAGAAGCCGTAATCGGATTTCTTTCACCTGCGTTGTATTTTATTTTCATGCTATCGTTGATCAGCAAGTCTCTTGTAAAAGTAGGAATGGATCGTGTCATTGCGGGATTTTTGTTAAAAATCAGCAGAGGAGGGCCGGCATTTGTCATTATTGGAATGCCACTGTTCATTTCAGCTTTGCCTATTTTTCTGCCGTCAGCTGTCGCTCGCTTTAAGATGCTACTACCAGTAACGGTAAGCTTAAATCGGTTTTACGGATTCACAGAAAAGAGTGTTTTCCAGAAGTATTGTATTTATGTAATAGGCATGATGAATCAGAACGCTACTATGATCATTTATACTGGTGGTGGCTTTCCAATTCTGGCCTCACAGTTAATTCGAGATTATCAAATTGCGAACCTTGGGTGGATGGACTGGTTTCTACTTATCGCACCACCATTATGGATTGGTGCATTTATCCTTGCATTTTTAGTTTGGAACTACTTAAAGTGGGTTGGAAAACCAGAAGATAACGAACTACTACCCAAGCACGAAGAAATAGAGACCGAAGAAATAAATAGCACATTCTGGATTGTGACAGGTGCATTTGTACTTATGATCCTGACGTGGATTGTAACCGATCAAAACCGTGTTCCACTGTTACTTCCACCTATGTTGCTAATTGTGTTTTATTCGTTGCCTAGGATAGGGCTGATCACCAATCGTACAATTCGAAGCTTTGATTGGGAAAATTTTTTACTGCTCGGTGCTTCCTTTTCACTGGGTTACGTTCTTGAAGCAAATGGTACTGCTCAGCAGCTGGCAGGGATGCTAGTTGAATTGATTCCTGATAATGCGGGGATTGTTATAAAGGTAGTGATCATTGCATTAATTGTATTTGCACTTCGTTTTTTCTTTGTCGTCCCATCGTCTGCAGTAATTGTGATCTTTCCGATCGTCATGTCGTATTCTCAGCTGATCGGATTGCCGCCAATTCAACTTGCGTTTCTTATCATTCTAATCATTGGCAGCATGATGGTTCTGCCAATACATACGACAACAACCTATTTGGCTTATGACACAGGTATTCTTCGTAAAAAGGAACACTACGCCATTAGTATATTTTCTAGCCTTTTTTTCATGGCGATCGCTATTCTTTCTACCCTCTATTATTGGTGAAAAACCAGCTGAATGCTGGTTTTTTAAATGCCAGGACAGAAAGCCGCGTGAGAGCGGGGAAAAGTCGCACGTCAGCATGGAAAGTCGCGTACCAGCACAAGAAAGTCGCACGCCAACAAGAGAAAGCGCACCATCATGCCATAGCCAACAACCCTATCAACACCACCAACTCTACAGTTTAAATCCAGTCCGGCTCTTAAATCGCTTCAAGATAACGGAGCTCTCAACACGGGTGATGCCTGTAACGGCGTATAGCTCTTCATTTATAAACACTTCCAGCTTTTGAAAGTCTTCCACGAGGACGTGCATGTGTAAGGTGCTCGGCCCAGTCATTTGGTAAATGCTTGCAACGTGTGGATTATCCGCTAGGTTTTGTGCCACCTGCTGCAGCTGTTTGGGCTCCACATCTACTTCAAAGAAGGCAGAAACGTTCTTGCCGAACTTTTCGGAGTTTATGACGACAGTAAATTTTTCAATGACGCCCTTGTCTTTCAGATTTTGAATACGGTCTTTAACAGCGACACGGGAGAGGCCGACCTTTTCTGCCAGTTCGACATAGGATAACCTGCCATCTTCAGTTAGTTCCTCCAAAAGCTTTTTATCAATATCATCATATTTCATCATTTAACCTCCACCATCTCCACATTATGAAAGTATATGTTAAAATCATAAATCTAAATGTAAGTATAACCATATTATCACCTTCTTATTGTGTTGACAAATCGCTGTACATTACGTATGATGTTTTTATAATTCAGACAACGAAGGAGCGAAAAAAATGGATTCATTCACAAACCCATCTTACCCGTATCCTGTTACAAGGCATGCGACATATGCAAAAAAGGGCATGGTGGCAACATCACAGCCTCTTGCTTCACAGGCTGGATTAGAAATATTAAAAAAAGGCGGTAATGCCATTGATGCAGCAATTGCCACTGCAGCATGTCTCACTGTTGTAGAACCAACTTCAAACGGAATAGGGGGAGATGCATTTGCCCTTGTTTGGACAAAAGGGAAACTACACGGACTGAATGCCAGTGGGCGTTCGCCACAAAGTATTTCAATTGATGCAGTAAAAGAGAAGGGGCATGAAACAATCCCTACACATGGATGGATTCCTGTTACGGTACCTGGTACTCCAGGCGCATGGGCAGAGCTATCAGAGCGATTTGGTAAGCTTCCTTTAACCGAGGTTCTAGAACCAGCCATCACGTATGCCGAAGAGGGATTTCCAATATCACCAACTTTAGGAAAGTTTTGGGCCCGTGGATATGAAGTATTTAAAGAAAGATTAACGGATGAAGTATTTGAGAACTGGTTCAAAACCTTCGCGCCTAAGGGCCGTGCTCCAAAAATAGGAGAGATTTGGTCTTCACCTGATCATGCTAAGACGCTTCGTGCTATTGCGGAAACAAAAGGTGCATCCTTTTACAAAGGAGAGCTTGCCGAGAAAATTGCAGCTTTTTCTGAGGAAAATGGAGGCTTTTTAACAGTCGAGGACCTAGCTGCATATAAACCAGATTGGGTAGATCCAATTCGAGTGAATTATCGAGGCTATGATGTATGGGAAATCCCACCAAATGGTCAGGGAATTATTGCCCTGCAAGCACTAAATATACTTAAAGGTTTTACTTTTAACGAAAAAGAATCTGTGGATACATATCACAAGCAAATTGAGGCAATCAAGTTGGCTTTTGCTGATGGTCAAAAACACGTGACAGAAGAGGATGCCATGCATCATACTACCGCAGACATTCTAAGTGAAGCTTATGCGGAAACACGCAGGAAGCTCATCACAGAAAAAGCACTGTTGCCTGAAGCGGGGGAGCCGAACAGCAGCGGTACTGTTTACTTAGCAACAGCAGATGGGGAAGGAAATATGGTTTCCTTTATACAGAGTAATTATATGGGCTTTGGTTCCGGCCTTGTAGTTCCAGGAACGGGAATAGCACTGCAAAATCGCGGGCATAATTTTTCCATGGACCCTGACCATGTGAACGCATTGGCAGGGGGCAAACGAACGTACCACACGATTATTCCGGGGTTCCTAACGAAGGATGATTCGCCTGTTGGACCATTTGGTGTCATGGGTGGATTTATGCAGCCACAAGGTCATGTGCAAGTGATGATGAATACAATTGACTTTAATTTGAACCCGCAAGCAGCCTTGGACGCGCCTCGTTGGCAGTGGTTAAAAGAAAAGCAAGTTGAGGTCGAAAATCGCTTCCCGCACCATCTCGCACAAGGGTTGGCAGATAAGGGACACAAAATACAAATACAGCTTGAGCCAAATAGCTTTGGAAGAGGGCAAATTATTTGGCGTGATGCGGAGACCGGTATTTTAATCGGCGGTACAGAATCACGTACAGACGGCAGCGTTTCCGCCTGGTAAGCACAGAACAAGAAAGGGACTTGGAGTAAACCAGGCCTGATAAAAGAGAAACGTAACTTTACTATGTTGAAAAGGTTCGTGACGTATGAAAACACATTGGAATTTATTTATAGCTTTCTTTCGAGTAGGGATTCTTGGATATGGTGGCGGACCTGCTTCCATTCCCTTAATCCAAAAGGAAGTAATTGAGAAATATAAATGGATGGATAATGAAGAGTTTGGTGATCTGCTTGCCTTGGGAAACACACTACCTGGACCAATTGCTACGAAACTAGCAGGCTATATTGGCTACCGGGTATCAGGCATATGGGGTATGCTAAATGCTGTGGTGGCGACTATGGTCCCGACGATTATCCTTATGATCATATTACTTGGCTCGCTTTCCTCCATTAAAGGTTATGACTGGGTGCAGGGAATGACAGCAGCGGTCATCCCCGTTGTGGGTATGATGCTAGCAGTTCTCACCTGGCAGTTTATTGCTAAATCAGGTAGTGGACTTGGTTGGGTAAAAACGGCGATCATGGTAGTGATTCTATTTGTACTGATTCAGATCGTTGGCTTGCACCCTGGTATTATCATTGCCAGCCTGCTTGCGATTGCCTTGCTAATAAAGGATAAACCGAAACAAAATGCTGGTGAGAAGGAGCGTGATCCTTCATGATCTACTGGGAGATTTTTATTGCCTTTTTCATACCAGGTATCCTAGGCTATGGTGGCGGACCTGCTTCTATTCCACTAGTTGAAAACGAAGTGGTCGGTCGTTTTGCATGGATGAGTGTCCAGGAGTTCAGTGAAATGCTCGCCCTTGCGAATGCATTACCAGGGCCAATTGCTACGAAACTCGCAGGCTATATTGGCTATGATGTAGGGGGCATACTTGGTGCAGTGGTGGGCGTTTTTGCAGCTGTTGCGCCATCATTAATTTTAATGATCCTACTATTGCGCATCCTTTTTAAATACAAGGATTCCCCAAAGGTAAAAAGGCTTACCTTATTTGTGAGGCCAGTTATCGCGATTCTACTCGGGGTGATGGCATGGCGTTTTTTCTTCGAATCGTATGAAGGAATCGGCATTTGGCAGACGGTATTTTTAACTGGAGCTAGCTATATCCTGATCGAACGACTAAAAGTTCACCCGGCATTTGTTATTGCTGGGGCTCTTATATACGGTGGCTTTCTGCTATAGCAAAGTAATAAAGGGGCTAGTGTCTAGGATGACACAGCCCCTTTTTCCTATTTCAGTAATCCAAGTTGTTTTAGTCCGTTTGCAATTCCTGATTCCGTTACTGTGGTAGTTTGGTGTTTCGAATAGGCTAGAAGTTCTGGCGCACAATTTCCCATGGCAAATCCTTCTCCAACGGCTTGGAGCATTTCTTTATCGTTCATCCCATCACCGAACGCAATGGTCTGTTCTTTTTTTACATTTAGGCGTTCCATAATACGTTGTACGGCAACACCCTTGTTAACACTTTTTCGGATAATATCATAGCCATGCTTAACTTCTTCCACATTAACTTGGGACAAGTGGATATCTGCTTCTTCCTCGTATAATGCTACATCTTCAGGTTCCAAATTCATGATCGTAGCACCAAGGATGCCACTTACTACGTCTTCTGTTAGAGCTTCATTCCATTTCAGATTAAAAATATCGATGAATTGTTGCACCTTTGGATGGGTTAAAGATGTAAAGTAATTTTTCTCGGACGTATAGCAAACAAGCTCATGGTTATGCTCTTTCGCTAGTCTAAGGAATTCTTTAATTGTACTTTCTTTTAAAGGTTCATTGATGATGGTCTCATCTTGGTATATTCCAAAAGCACCGTTATACCCAACAAAAGATTGCACGTCCAATTCTTCTGCAAGCTCTTTTACTTCATGGAGTGGTCTTCCGGTTGCTAGGAAAACTTCCACCCCTTGTTTTTTTACTTCTGCAATTGCTTCTTTAGTGGATGCACTGTATGTGTGATCTGGTTTTAAAATGGTTCCATCGATATCGAGGAATAATAGTTTATATGTCATCTGGCTCTCCTTCTTCTATACATGTTTATCCCGGTGCAACCGTCCGTAAAACTCCCAGTTCAAAAAATAAAGTAAAACGGAGATGTTTAAGTGGGAGTAAACGGACGCTAAAACCCCGATTCGTTCAACTAACAATCAGTGGGGGAAGAACGAAAACCCCCCACTGATTGAAGTTTCACTTTATATAAGAAATTCTAACATAGTTTGTCAATTAGGCGAGAAATTTAAACAGCCGGGTCTTCAGGTACTGGGTATAATGTAAAAGCCGAGAGAGGGGAGATCTCTACCGAGCTCAACTTGCTAAAAGTAAAAGGCCTCTCCGCGAGATACGAAAAGAGGCTTTTTTACACGTTAGGAAGTATAAAATTTCAGCAAGGAAGCAAAGTCGACGCAGTGGAAATTTTGAAGTCCCAAGTATAAGAAAAACTTTCACATTCGCTAAAGGAAGAGCGAATGCGAGTTTTTCTAACATTCCAGCTGATATAGTTACATGCTTACCACCTTATGCTTCTCAACTAATTCGAGTAGCTTTTTAGGTAGAAGGCTTTCCATTTGAGATAAAGACAGACTTTCCGACGCAAACGGAAGTAGTTGCTCATTTTGACCAATTATCACAGCGTGTAAAGCATGCTGGAACATGGCAATATCGTTCACATCATTGCCGAATGCGATGTACTTATTAGCCTCAACACCGAGCTTCTGTAGTCCATGCCATTTATCCACACCACTAGGGCTTATGTCTATAATTTCTTCATCACCATGTTTGTTAACGACAACATCTAATGTGTTTAACTCTTCTACCATTACGTTCAAATTACTCGGAGCAAGCAGTAGGATTTTGACAATAGATGGTAGCTGATTTAAAGGAACGTTTTCTGCACGGTTTTGTGTATCTAAATTTTTTAAGATGGGATGGGTAACGGGGCCAGTATAAGCATAGTTCCACTCTCCATCAATTAAGTAAGCTATCTGATTTGTTTTTATTATGGATAGTATTTCACCGAGTGTTTCTTCACTAAACGAAACAGCTGAAAGGATGTCTCCGTTTTTGGCCACGAGCGAACCATTTCCTCCGACCATAGGGTAGTGATGAAAACGTTCAGGTAAGACTGGGAGAATATCTCGAATTGGTCTTGCGGAAGCAAAAATCACCTCATGCCCTCGTTCTACTAATTTCTCTAGCGCAACCAAAAGAGTCTCCGAAACAGGCTGTCCCTTAAAGCAAATGGTTCCGTCCAAATCAAATACATATTTCATAAAATTCTCCCCCCATAATCACGTTAATGTTTCCATCATATCAGGTTGTATTATAATGGAAAGGACATATGTCCTAAAAAGGGGTTTACAATGAAAAATATTCAAGACGAAAAGCTACTGCAAACAACCTTACAAAAGTATGAGCTAGACAAAATAGTGGACCTGGAAAAAAAGCCACCGTTTTCTCTCCATTATTATGATGCAACTGAAGTCATTTTGCATGAAGGTACAGAACTGGAATCACTATTATTTTTAGTAGATGGAAAAGTGAAAGTAACCTCGAGTGTTGCTACAGGAAAATCACTGCTTTTGCGATTTGTTCAGCCTTTTTCGATTATTGGTGACATTGAACTCATTCGGAACGTTTCTGTTCAATCACAGATCAAGGCAGTGGAGAAAAGCCTGCTAATTGGCTTACCACGAGACTATATAAAAAAGTATGAGCAGGACAACCCGAAGCTTCTCCACCTATTATTAGACCATGTAGCCTACAAGCTGCAAACCTGTACGACAGCTTCGCGTGTGAATTTATTAGCATCTGTGGAAAATAGATTTGCGAGTTATCTTTTGTCCACCCTAGCAGCTGATGCAGATCATCCCTTTGGTTTAGAATTAAAGACTACAAATCTGCAAGAAATAGCCGGTTTACTAGGCACAACCTATCGCCATCTTAACCGAGTAGTTCATTCTCTTATTGAAAAGGAGATCATCACAAAAGACAGGCATTTTATTCAAATACAAGATTGGTCACTTCTAGAAAAATTGTCCAATGATATACGTTATGAATGAGACAGGCAAACATCACTTCTCTTGGCAATACAAAACTGTCACAAAATGTTCACTTATGAAGAAATTTTAAAACCTATATAATAACGAAGTGTTCTAGGAAAGGCCAAGATTTGCTGCGCGTAAACCTAGACATTTTAAAGAGAAGGGATGAGGAAAGAATGCCGACAACAAAAAAAGAAAGCTTCTATTTTGGTTTAATGATGTGTTCTGGGATGGTTATTGTGATGACCTTTTATAATTTACTCTTGCAGGATCTGTTTGGAGTTATTCCGCTCACCGGAATTATTATAAATCTTCTATTAGGATTTATCGTTGCATTCAGTTTAGATTTATTTATTGTGGGACCTGTTGCGCGGAAAATCGCATTTTCACTACCTATCAAACAAGACAAACCCATTTATAAAATCCTGACGATGACTATCTTGATGGTACTGGGAATGGTGTTATGCATGTCGCTTTACGGGTTAATAACGGCGGCGGTAATGGACAGCCTAGGCGAAACATCCTTATGGGAAAGCTATGCTTCGATCGCTTTAAAGAATTTGATCATGGCGTTACCGTTACAGCTTATCATCATGGGACCGATCGTACGTTATGTATTTACGAAATATGTTAAAGGGAATATGAACAACGCAGCTGAAGCCGTAAATTAGAAAAGGTTTGTTGAGTGAGAGGTTGCATTCACCTGTAGGAAATAGTGAAGGACTTATAAATTCAAAAAACAATGTGAAAGAGCCGAATGGATAGGAAATAACCATTCGGCTCCTGTTTTACTATTTTATAATGTTTCGTATCCTATAACGCTTTGTCATCCACGCTTTCAAGCCATTCCTCTATAACCGCAACCGTATCTTCCACCGTACCTTGCTCAAATGGTGATCTTAGGTTGGCAGCTTCGACGAGACCAAGGAAAGATTTAGATCCACCAAGCTTACAAAGATGTAGGTAATCTTCCCATGCCTGCTTTTGGTCTTCTCTAGATTTTTTCCAGAACTGGAATGCACAAATTTGTGCCAATGTGTAATCAATATAATAGAATGGAACATCATAGATATGGCCTTGACGTTGCCAATAGCTACCAGCCTCCAAATAAGCATTTCCATCATAATCAATGTGCGGAAGGTATGTTTCCTCTAGCTTTTTCCAAGCTTGCTTGCGCTCATCTGGTGTCCACTCTGGGTTCTCATAAACAAGGTGCTGGAATTCATCTACAGCAACACCATATGGAATAAAGTGCAGTCCACTTGCCAGGTGTGCATATTTGTATTTTTCCGTATCTTCTTTGAAAAATAACTCCATCCATGGCCATGTAAAGAATTCCATACTCATGGAGTGGATTTCCGCAGATTCATATGTTGGGAACAAATACTCTGGCACTCCGATATTTCTGCTGGAATACGCCTGGAATGCATGGCCTGCTTCATGTGTCAGCACATCGATATCACCAGACGTGCCGTTAAAATTGGCGAAGATAAATGGTGCCTGGTAGTCCTCGATTAACGTACAATACCCACCAGCTTCTTTTCCTTTTTTCGCCTCAAGATCCATCAAATTACGATCAAGCATGAATTGGAAAAACTCATTGGTCTCATCAGATAATTCTTTGTACATTTGTTTCCCATTTTCGATAATCCATTCAGGGGACCCTTTAGGAGTGGCATTCCCTGACTTAAAGTCAAAATTAACATCGTAAAATTTCAGCTTATCTACTCCGATCCGATCGGCCTGCTTTTTATAAAGCTTGGAAGCAAGTGGTACGATGACATCTCGAACTTGTTTACGGAAGACGTCTACCATTTCTGCATTATAATCAATTCGTTGCATCCGTACATACCCAAGTTCAACAAAGTTCTTATAGCCTAATTTCACGGCAATTTCATGACGTACTTTTACTAACTTGTCATAAATCTCATCAAATTTATCGGCGTGTTCTGCAAAGAAACCAGCGCTCGCATTCATTGCTTCCTTACGTACAGCGCGATCTTTATGCTCTGCAAAAGGACCCAGCTGAGCTAAAGTATACGTTCCACCTTGGAATTCTACTTCCGCAGATGCGACAAGCTTGGAATAGCTGGATGATAATTTGTTTTCCTCCTGCAATAGATTCATAACTTCAGGTGAAAAGGATTTAATTTGGTAATCGGCAATTTGGAATAGCTGAGAACCCCATTGGTTTTCCAACTCTTCTCGGTAAGGGGAGGAGACCAATTCTTTATAGAAAGCTGTTTCCATTTCTGATATCTCAGGACTTACTTCGTCAAAAAAGTCCCGTTCTTTTTGATAGTAAGCATCATTTGTATCAATCGAAGCACGTATGTAGACAAGGTTGAACATGGTAGCTAATGTATTTCTTCTCTTATTAATTGCTTCGATCGCTTCTGTAGCTTCCTTATAGGAAGAAGCTTCTTTGAATTTGTTTAATAACGCGTTGAATTTCTCTTTTTCTGCTGGCATATCTGGCCGCTCATAAGTGTAATTTTCAAAAGTTTGCATGATGACCCTCCTTTATCCTATAAATATTCGACATAAAAGGGGGAGAATCCTTTTTCTCTCAATAAAATTATTATATAATGGAGCGAAGTCAGTAGGAGGAGCTATTAAAATGCAAATAGATGGAAGACATCGTAAAAATATATACCCAGGACTTGAAGTTGAGGTCATTTTAAAGAAGGATCAAAGATCAGGAAACCGAACCGCAGGGGTTGTAAAAGATTTACTTACGAATTCCTCGTATCATCCTCATGGCATAAAGGTTCGCTTAGAAGATGGACAGGTAGGAAGAGTAGTGTATGATTAAGAAAGATAGTTAAATAGACTATCTTTCCGCGCAATTGACTTTCAAACTGTTCACTTGTAGACTGGAAGTAGCTTACTATACATAAATCATGGGGTGAAAAAATGATAGAAACCGTTCTAACTATTGGAGGCGTCACGGCTGCAATCCTTGTCGCAATTAGTTTATTTATTTCTAAAGCGGTGTCAAAAGATAAATACATTGGATATTTTCCAAGCTTTATTGTGGCACTTGCTGGTGGCGTATTTATCGTGCTGGCCGCTCTTGCTGGTAAAGCAGACATTATGGGACTAGGCTATGGCGGATGGGGAATCGCATTCTTATTTGCAGCAGCAGCGGGTATCCTTATCACAACTATACTAGATTCGTCTGCAAACGCAGAGGCATAAGAAATGATCGCACCAAGGAACCTGTAGAGGAGCAATGCTTTTCTACGGTTTTTTTATCCCGGTGCAACCGTCCGTAAGACTCCCACTTCAAAACATGAGGTGAAACCGTGATGTTTAAGTGGGAGTAAACGGACGCTAACACCCCGATTCGTTCAACTAACAATCAGTGGGGGAAGAATGAAAACCCCCACTGATTGAAGTTTCACATTATAGAAGAAAACCAGTTTGATAACCCTAATTCGAATGGAAGAGGTTTATAGTGATGAAGAAAATTCCCTTCAAGCTATTTTTAAAGCATTACATTGGATTCGTATTGATCTTGCTGTTAATAAATTTCATCCTCGGAACTTCGAATGCCACATCGTTACCATTCCTCATAACACTAGCACTGCCGATAACCGCTATTATGCTTTTTACTGGATGGGATGAAAAGTTAAAGAAATACTTGCCATAGAATGAAAAAATCCACCTGCATTAGAGCTAGGTGGATTTTCTTATTTATTTTAAATACGTACTACCGTCACGCTGTTCAACTTTTCCTTCTTTCATAAGCTTTCCGAGCGCCCGTTTAAACGCTGCTTTACTTATTTGGAAGGTTCCACGAATATCTTCGGGATCGCTTTTATCACCAAATGGAATGACGCCACCACTTAGCTCAAGACGCTCCATAATCGCATCCGCATCTTCGCCCATGCTATCTTGCTTTAAGGGGCGAAGCGAAACATTCAATGTGCCATCAGGTCTTACTTCAATAACGCGACCGGTTACGAACTCACCTAGGCGCGGCTCTGTTTTTCGTTCTGTATAATGGATAAACCCGCGGTAGTCTTCTGTTGTTAGGATAGCTGCTCCTTCTCTGCTTGTGTGATACACCGTTCCCGAAACCTGTTGGTTCAACAATTCGTCTGGCGCTAGCTCCACTTCACGAGCAATCACCCCTTCTGTTGCAGGGATGGCAAGTAATCTGTCTTTTTGGTCTTTGCCAAGTGTAACAAAAAGCTTGTCTCCTTTTTCGGGCCAGACGGATTCAAACAGGGGAAGATCATCCTTGGATACAAGTATTTCCTTTGTTGTGCCAATGTTAACGAAAGCTCCAAGATTAGCAAGCACTTCTGATACTTCTGCCCAGCCATATTGATCCATTTGTATATGGGGGAGTTTGGTAGTCGCAATGGTGTTTCCTTTTTTATCTTGATAAAGGAAAACGTCCACTTCCTGATCAACTTCAAGTTCAGTTTCGGTTTCATTTTGATGTAACAATGCTTCTTCTAACTCTTTTTGCAGGACATAACCCGTATCAATTTTACGAAGTACCACCATTGTCTGGATGGTACCAATAGGTAAATGACTCATCAGCAAACCTTCTTTCATTTATGTAGGATTGGAAAAGGGGTACTCACTAGTAAGAGTACCCCTTTGATTTACAAAGTAACACATAAGATTTAAATTTTTATTAACCCCGAATATGTCGGGTGGGAAATTCTTTTTATAACCTCGGAAAATAATACGTTTTCCAGGCGTATTTATGCAGCATGCCATATTATTCTTTATTTATAAATCAGAACCCTTTGTATGGTTTCTATTCAGAATTTCACTTAACCGCGGTACGTGTTCCACTGGGTGTTCTCTAACTTAAGCAACATAAGCCCTACCTGCTCTTATGTCCTTGCGACCCCTTAGTCGCGCCAGTGTGAATAAGCATCTTCGAAAAACATTGCAGAATGCCAGATCACTTATCTGTTACTTCTTTAATACCAACGTTTATCATCTCATAAATGCTGTGCTTTGTCAAGGAGAATTTCGTTTTAAATATAACAAATGGGAATATCGGTCTGAGGTCGTAGATAATACCAAACTAGCGGAGGGTGTATAAGCGACCTGAGAGGATTAAAGTATATCTAAAGACATTCAAACAAAAAGAGAGTAGGGATTACTTTATGAAACAAGAAACAGAGGTACACAAATTCGAACAATATTTTGATGACATTTTGAAAAGATACAACGTACCTGGATTTGCAATGGGAATAGCCGAAAATGGTGAATTGGGATATGAGAAAGAGTTTGGATTCCGGGACAGTGAAGCGAAGCTACCATTATCTTTGGATACCGTTTTTGGGGTAGGTTCTATAACAAAAGCCATTACAGCGATTGCTACTCTTCAGTTACAGGAGAAAGGGAAGCTTAACGTACATGACCCTGTCAGCAACTATTTACCTGAATTTAAAATGTCTAATGAAGAACAATCCAATAAAATAACGATTCACCATTTTTTGACACACTCATCAGGCCTTCCACCATTAGCCACGTTAATGGGCGCAGTAAAGAAAAGTATGGAAAGTGATCCAACTTTTAAAGTAGATCCAGAGCAAGGAAACCCATTGGACGCGATTCAAACAATAGATACGCATGGGGATTTACTGGATGCTATCGCTAAAACTGAATTCACATTACTAGGTGAACCAGGAACAGAATTCAGTTATTCCAATGACGGTTATGCCCTTTTAGGTGCAATTATAGAAAGGGTTAGTGGTATGTCTTATGAACAATATGTGCAAGAAAATATTTTTAAGCCTGCTGGTATGCACCATAGTGTTTTTCAATATGAGGACTTGGAGGGATATGAAGATGTAGCCGTCTTATATGCCAAGGAAAACAATGAGGATGAAAAAATAATAGGGAGGTCCAATCATCCGTGGGATGCCCCTGCAATGCGTGCGGCAGGATTTATAAAATCGACAGTGAATGATATGCTCAAATTCATGGAAGTGATACGGAATGAAGGGATAGTTGGCCGTGCAAGAATTCTATCCACTGAAAGTGTGAAGGTTATGACGACACCGTACATACCATGTTCACATGACACTTCTTACGGATACGGCGTCATGATTATTCCAGATTTCTTTGGACATAAGCTCATTCACCATGGTGGAGATATAAAAGGGGTAACAGCTCAAATGGGTATTCTTCCAGAACTCGGATTAACCGGAATATCGCTTGCAAATCTTGCAGAATCCCCGTCTTCCAAACTTTTATTTAGTGCATTTGCTAGTTACTTAGGAAAGCCAACTGATGCTTCACACATAGATGTCGAGATTGTTGATATACCACGTGAAAGCTTAAAAGAGTTCGAAGGAACTTTTATGGCACACGATGGCATGACAAGTGTTTTTTATGTAGAAAATAATAAGCTGTATGTGACAATTCCTGGCATTGCTACTAAAGTACTTAAACCAATTGGGAATGACCAGTTTTTAACATCCATGAGGGACCAAGATACCACCATTCGTTTTAGAAGAAATAAGAATAGAAATATTCATCGGGTTGAAGTTGCATTCCGACAAATTTCAAAGGTAAAGGAAGGTAATGAATCGGTGAATTAGACTACTACTTTTTGACAATTAGAAACAGCCGAAGAACCAGTAATTACATAGGTTCTAGGCTGTTTTTAATTCTATCTATAAAATTAACACATAATCTCTCGAGAACAAATTGTTTTCAAGAAACCTTAGCTTTTTTTACAAACAACAGTTCGGAAAGCTTTAAAGAAAGAAAAAAAAGGACAGCTGTAGCCAAGATAAGCGTTATATAAGGCTGAAAAGGAATATACTTTTCGACGACCAAGACGAACCCCGGGTCAAGGTCATTAAAGATGATCTCCTGCTCCATTCCTAACACACTTGTAAGAGGAGGGAGCGAGGAAACGATAGTGAAAAAATATAAAAATGCGAGCGTCCCAGTGGCCATCAAAAAGGAAGAAAGACCATAGTAAATAGGAATAGCAACTACTTCAATCAATGCTGCCATACATAAAAGTACCAGCATATCCTTCCAGCTATAAACATAGTAGTTATTTTCGAATAGGAGGCTAAGGATTCTTCCACATATTCCTTGGTACAAGATAAAGAATATACTTACCATTAAAATAGAAACATATCTACCTTGCACAATGGATGCTCTTTTAACAGGCAGGCTAGACATATAGAGCCTGCTTTTCGATCGTTGGTCTGTATAAAACAAGCCGATCAAGATGGTCATAACATATACATTGAACACAAAGAATGATGGAAGCATAACCGCATAGAACAATGGTATGGTTAGGAGGAAAGTAAGTAATGTTCCCCAAGTTGGCATAATCAGGTCGTATTTTACAAAGTTTAGGATGGTAATCCTCCTCTCACACTTTCGCTTTTTTTGTATATATCCATGCAGATATAAGATAGGACAGGATCAGAAGAACAAGGGAAATCGCCACAAGGATAATGATTGGTTGTAGTTCAATTAGATTGGAAAACCACGAAAAAATCGATTCGTGAAAAGTAATGAGATCATTTCTCAGCGTGATTGAGACAGCAAACACGCTAAAAACTAGTAGCCCCATTTGAATTACAAATGCTTTAGTAAAAGATGTTACCAGATAATAGATTGGCATAGATAACGATACAACAATGCAAATCGTAGTAAACAAAAGCGTTATACCTATGGCATCAATAGGTTGGGAGGTCAAATAGGGCAACCCCTTATAAGCAATGCTATCAACAAGCCAGACGTATAGAAGAAAGCCAATTAGAAATAAAAGCAATGACAGATACCTGCTTAATACGACGTGGTGAAGCTTTACAGGAAGGCTACTGATATATCGACTTACATTATTTCGATGATCAAAATAGAATAGATTAAAAAGAAAATGTATCATGATCACAAAGAAAAAGTAACTTTCTGTAAATTCCATCACATAAAATGCTGGGATTAATAGCAAACTAAATCCGTAATAGATACTATTAATATGGAAATCTTTTTTCATCAAATGTGCAATCATTCATGCCCCTCCCTTGTCAGGAAGTACATAATATCTTCCAGACTAGCTTTCTCCATCACTAAATCATCACCATAAGCACTAAAAACAGTAGGGTCTCCTTCAAAGAGTGCCGAAAATCCATGCTGGTTCATTTTTATCCCAGAAAAGAGGGTCTCTGTATCTGCATCAATCATTTCACGCTTCCCTTTCACAATATGGAACTGTTCCTGTATTTCCAGCATGCTTTTTTGAAAGATTATCGCGCCTTTATAGATGAAGACAATATAATCAGCTATTCGTTCAAGGTCTGTAGTAATATGAGTGGACAGGAATATCGTCTGGTTGTCACGCAACATAAGCTCCTGTAATTGATCAAGTAACTCCCTGCGAAATATTGGGTCAAGACCTGAGGTTGGTTCATCCATAATAATAAATTCAGGCTCATGGGCTAGCGCGAAAAGGAGCGAGCACTTCATTTTCATCCCTTTGGAAAAATGCTTTAATTTTTTCTTTAATGGTAAATCAAATTCTTTTAAATATTGTTGGAACAGCGCCTCATTCCAATTTTCATAAAGTGGGGCAATGAACGATTTCATTTTCTTAATGTTAAACTCCTCATACATATAGAGTTCATCATAGACAAATCCAATTCGCTGCTTCATTCGATGGTTTTTATTGCTTTCATTAAATAGTGTAATGTCTCCACTATCAGGAGGAAGGAGGTCCATCAGCATTTGAATAGTCGTTGTTTTGCCACTGCCATTTGGGCCAATAAAGCCGGTAACATACCCCTGAGGAATCGTTAAATTAATTGTATCCAGCGTAAAAGCTTTTCTCTTCTTTGTAACGTCATGAAACTCTACAGCATTCATGCATCTACTCTCCTTCATAGTAAATCTCCAACAGTTCGATTAAGTCAGCTTTAGAAAGTCCAAGCCGCTTTCCTTCCATCGTGAGTTTTTCCAGTTCATTCTCTAGCTCGCGAACCTGCCATTCCTTTAAAACATGGGGCTGTTGACCGGCAACAAATGTACCTTTGCCAACAGAGGATATAAGGTAGCCCTCATTTTCCAGATCCTCATACGCCCTTTTGGTTGTAATCACACTTACCTTCAAATCCTTGGCAAGCACACGCATGGAGGGGAGCGCATCGCCTTCCTTTAGCTCGCCCGAAAAAATATGCTGTTTAATCTGTTCCTTGATTTGCTGGAACAACGGCTCTTTACTCGTACTGGCAATTAGAATATTCATTTACAAAACCTCATTTTGTTATTGTATATATACATTATATACAATATATACACATTTAGTTCCTTTGTCAACTACTGTAGGAGAAGAGATGCCAGAATAAGTTAAGGAGACGCAAAGGGAGCAGTGATTGACGCAGGAATAGGGAAAAGTGGCGCTGTCGAAGGGAGAAGAGAAGCAGCAAAAGGGAAAGTGGCGCAATTGAAGCTAAAAGTGAATCGAAATCAACTGGAAGTGAAACGTCAGCGACATGAAGTGAAACCAGCCCACCCTAAAGTGAAACGTCAGCGGCATGAAGTGAAACTACACCACCCCAAAGTGAATCATCAGCAGCATGAAGTGAAACCAACCCGCTCCAAAGTGAAACGTTAGCCACACAAAGTGAAACCACACCACCCCAAACTGAATCGTCACCACCGCAAAGTAGAACCACTACCAACCTAATCTCCCGTCCTAAACGAACCAAATATGGTAAACTAGGAAAATACAAAAATTATAGTGGGGATGTCATCATGAGTTTATTTTTAAATGTTATTTTGCCAATTATGGCTGTTTTTGCGGCAGGGTATGTATTACAGCGAATTCGATTGCTTGATGTGAAATCTGTCTCAGCTGTGTCGCTTTATATCCTGTCACCGGCGCTTGTTTTCGTTTCATTGTACGATGCGTCGTTTGATCGTGATTTTTTAATTATTTTCATTTATATCTTTGTCCTATTTTTTATAATGGTTCTTCTAAATAAAATGGTAGCACGTGTATTTAAATGGTCACCCTCAGTGGAGAGTGCATCTATTCTAGCTACAGGATTTATGAACTCTGGTAACTATGGTTTGCCTGTTGTGCTCTTCAGTGTAGGACAGGAAGCAGTACCGTTTGCGATTTTTATTATGGTAGTACAGGCGCTGCAAAATAACTTCTTCGGCGTTTATTATGCTTCACGGAGTACGAGCGGAATGAAACGAGCGGTGGTAAACGTATTGAAAATGCCGACTACCTATGCAGCTGTCCTGGCCTTTGTCTTTCAGCAATTTAGCATTCCGGTTCCAGAAGCTGCTCATTCTACTCTCTCGATGGTGGGTGACGCAGCCATTCCCGTCATGATGGTGATGCTAGGAATGCAGCTAGCGTCCATTACAGGTCTAAAGCTTAATTGGCAGGTGCTGATATCGGCCGTCACATTAAAAATGATTGTCGCTCCTCTTATTGCTTTTGGATTTGTTGCCATTGTGGATATGGATCCGATAATTGCATCTGTCCTTATCATCATTTCGGCTATGCCAACAGCGGCTACCACCACGATGTACGCTATTGAGTTTGATACAGAGCCAGAACTTGTTTCCAGCATCACCTTTGCAGCAACGCTCGTCAGTATTGTAACAATTACATTACTCCTTAACATTGTTTCGTAATGTTTCTTACTGTGTAATACGGGGTAACCTATAGACAGGAGACAAAAAGAAACCAAGTGTTACACTGAAAGGATGAATTGTATGTTACGCACAATTTTAATGATTATCGGAGCAATCGTTGTTATAGGCTGGATCATCTCCATGCTGTAAAAAAACAGAAATCCCGGACGCCTATAGAGCGTTCGGGATTTTTTATTTTGTTTTGATTGTAGTAGGCGCCCTCCAAATGAAGTTTCGCTTTATAGAAAGATATTACATACACCAATGGTGATTAAAAGAACGGATGGGAGGAGAGACATTTGCTGCATTTGTTTATTTTTGGCCAAGTAAAGACCTAGTTTTATTCCGCTAAAGAGAAATACTCCACTCATACAGGCAACTAGAATGGCTGTAAAAACTGATGGATAGCCGAGCATAGATGCACCAATTCCTGCACCAAAGGCGTCCAAAGCCAGCGCCGCACCTAGTAATATGGCTTCTGTGGAGGAGATATTCCCAGATTTGTCTAAGTCAGCCTTATTTGGGTCAGTCAGAACCGTTGTAATCGCGTTGTGGTTTTGTTGCTGTGACTTTCCAGAGCGGACGTTATTATAAAAGGTAAGTGATCCGATCGCAATCAATATCCCACCACCAATGAACCTCGTTATATCTGGTGATAGGAGGGAGGTAATCCCAGTCCCGATTGTCATGGCCAGTAACACGATCCCACCTGAACAAAGCATAATAATACATAGAGCAACCGCAGGCACATGTATTTTTCGCATTCCATACGTAATCCCAACCCCAAAACCGTCAAGACTTACTGCGACAACTAAAAGTAATAAACCTGTATAGAAAAGCATACGACCAATTCCTTTACGCGTTCGTTGTATCCATAGCTTATGGAGAGGTGGCTTACTCTGTTCCTGTCCAACAAAGTGGCTCTGCAAGAACAATTGATTCTGTGGTAAAGTAGAAGGAGCGCTTTAACAAAAAGAGAGGATTTTTGTGTATGAGTAAAACGGTTGTATTAGCAGAAAAACCTTCTGTTGGCAGAGACATTGCCCGTGTACTGAATTGCAATCAAAAAGGCAATGGCTATATGGAAGGTTCAAAATATATTGTGACATGGGCACTGGGGCATTTGGTAACACTTGCCGACCCTGAAGTTTATGATGATAAATACAAAACATGGAAGCTCGATGACCTGCCGATGTTGCCAAAGCAGCTAAAGTTGGTTGTAATGAAAAAAACCGGAAAACAGTTCAATGCGGTAAAATCGGTTCTAAATCGAAATGATGTTTCTTCTGTGGTCATCGCTACCGATGCAGGAAGAGAAGGGGAGCTAGTAGCACGCTGGATCCTGGAAAAAGCACGGAACACCAAACCAGTGAAGCGTCTGTGGATTTCTTCTGTAACCGATAAAGCAATTCGGGATGGATTTAATCAATTGAAGCCTGGTGGGAAATTTGAAAATCTTTACCATGCAGCGGTAGCTCGTTCCGAAGCAGACTGGTACGTTGGGCTTAATGCTACACGTGCTTTGACCACAAAGTTCAATGCACAGCTGTCCAGTGGTCGAGTGCAGACACCGACACTTGCTATGATTGCGGCTAGAGAAAAGGAAATTAAAGACTTCAAGCCACGCAAGTTTTATGGAATTGTAGCAAAGACTGGCAAAGGATTTAAGCTTACATGGCAAGATGACAAAAATAATACCCGGATCTTCTCAGAAGAAAAAGCAGATGGCTTATATAAGCAATTAAAAAGCAAGTCGGCTAAAATTGTGCAGGTAGATAAAGCTTACAAGAAAAAACATGCGCCACAGTTGTATGATTTAACGGAGTTACAGCGTGATGCCAATCGAATTTTTGGCTTTTCCGGTAAGCAAACCTTATCCCTTATGCAACGTCTTTACGAGCGCCATAAGGTTCTAACTTATCCACGGACAGATTCCCGTGTTATTTCGACAGACATCGTGCCTACATTAAAGGTTCGCTTAAAGGCATGTGGGGTAGATGAGTATGCGAAGATTGCTGGAAAGCTGCAAAACAAGCAATTTAAGCTATCAAAATCTGTAGTTAATGATGAGAAAGTCTCCGATCACCATGCCATCATTCCAACCGAACAGCATGTAATTTTAGCTGATCTGGATGATAAAGAACGCAAGATTTATGATCTTGTAGTAAAACGCTTTTTGGCCGTTTTATCCGATCCATTTGAATACGAGCAGGTAACATTAGTTGCCACGATCGATGGTGAACGTTTTTCTGCAAGAGGGAAAACAGTGAAAAAACAAGGTTGGAAAGAAGTGTACAACAATCGTTTTGATGATGAGGATAGCCAAGATGAAGAAAAGTTGCCAGCAGTAGAAAAAGGCGATACCTTCGCTAATCTGCAGCTATCCCGTACACAGGGGGAAACGAAGCCACCAGAGCGTTTCACGGAAGGGGCGCTCCTACAAGCAATGGAAAACCCTGTTCGCTATATGCAGCCAGATGAGAAGCATCTTGCTGGAACGATTAATCAAACAGGTGGTCTAGGTACTGTTGCAACACGTGCTGATATCATTGAAAAACTATTTAACGGTATGTATATGGAGATGAAAGGAAAGCATATTTTCATTACATCTAAAGGGCGCCAATTGCTTGATTTGGTGCCAAATGACCTACAATCTCCTGCACTTACAGCAGAGTGGGAGCAGAAGCTTGGGTTGATAGCAGAAGGAAAGCTTAATAAAAATAAATTCATCGCTGAAATGAAGGATTATGCCAAAGATGTCGTACAGCAGATTAAAAACACGCAGGAAACGTTTAAGCATGACAATATGACAGGGACCAAATGTCCTGACTGCGGAAAATTAATGTTGGAAATCAAGAATAAAAACGGCAAAATGCTCGTCTGTCAGGATCGCTCCTGTGGACATAAGAAGAACATTGCCAAACAAACAAATGCCCGTTGTCCAAAATGCCATAAACGCTTAGAACTGCGCGGACAAGGAGAAGGCCAGATGTTTACGTGTAAATGTGGCCATAGAGAAAAACTGTCTACCTTTAATGAGCGGAAGCAAAAAGAGAAAAAGCATAAAGTCTCCAAAAAAGATGTTAATAAGTATCTGAAAAAGCAGGATGAAGGCTTTACCAATAATGCCCTGGCAGAGCAGTTGGCTAAGTTGAAGAAGAAGTAAGGAAGTTAAATTCGAAACATTAGTTATGTAAAAGTCTCGTTTCTTTCTAGTAAAGAGAGAAACGAGGCTTTTTTTAAAATAGGGAACAAGTAGCTGGGAAAACATGCAACAAAAAAAGAAGCGCCATTAGCGCTTCTTTTCTACATTTTATTTACTGGTTCATCTAGTACATGATGATCCGTTTCGTTAGAATTACTGGAATTTGATGAAGTATTAGTAGCTTTTGCTTCCTTCTTCACCTTTTTACCAGCATCCATTGCAGTGTTTCTTGCATCGTCAATATCAGACTTGGCATCCTTCACGCCTTCTTTTACATCTTTCGCTTGGTCACCAAGCTCTTTTGTTTCATCCACAATATTTTTAGCTGTTTCTTTTATTTCCTGGCCTTCATTAGCCCAAACATTTTGTACTTTCTCAAGTGCTTGCTGTGCGCTTGATAGTGTTTGTTTGGCATTTTCAACAAGAGACTGTTTAGTACCATTTGGATCTTCTTTAATTTTTTGAGTGTACGTTACAACAGAATCTTTCGCATTCATGGATGAATCTTTTACTTTTGTTCTTGTTTTTGGATTCAGAAGGATGAAAGAAATACCTGCTAAAGCTCCAGCACCTACTAGTAATCCAACTTTGTTATTCTTTGTTTTTTCCATTGTTCATCTCTCCTGCCTTTTATTTATTTAGTATACTAGTACCCTCACGATAGAAATGTAAACTACTAGAACCGTTTTTCTTCTATGACGTTGTGATCCTTGTCCATGATTTCTACCATGCTTGGTGTGTTTTCTTTCGCCATTTGCTCTGCGGCAGCAATGGCATCATCTTTTGCCTCGTATACATCTTCTGGTGCCACATTTTCTAACTTAACAAACCATCCTGACACATCTACATTCGGTACGACACTATATGTTTTCATTTTGACAAACTCCTTTATAATGATGATATGTAAGCTTTTCCCACTGCAAGGGTAAGTAAAACATGATAAAGGGGGCAATTTCTTGAATATACATGGATTTACGATAAAAGGTTCTCTGGATAAAGAGACACGTTGCACGCACTACCATGGTTCCGCAGACCGAATTGCAATTAAATTTTATTGCTGTCAGGAATATTATCCTTGTTATAAATGTCATGAGGAGTATGGTTGTGGAAAAAAAAAGGTATGGCCAAAGGAGAAATTTGGTCAAAAAGCCATTCTCTGCGGGTCTTGTGGTAAAGAGCTAAGTATTGATGACTATTTAAAATCAGGCTATGCTTGCCCTTCTTGCCACGCAGCTTTTAACCCAGGATGTGCACTTCATTACGAACTTTACTTCGAAAAATAACGGGAATTTGTTCTAAGCTGTTTACTTGCAATTGCCCTCTCATGTATCATAATAGAAGAGATACTAGCTATCTTTTACGTAATAAGGGAGGTAACTTAAATGGCATTCGTTATATTGGATCCATGCGGACCGGAGAAAGCAGCCGAATGTGTCAGTGTGTGTCCAGTTGATTGTATAGAGGAAGGTCCAGACCAGTTTTACATAGATCCAGATATTTGTATCGATTGTGGAGCATGTAAAGCCGTCTGCCCAGTAGATGCAATAGAAGAAGAATATGATATAACACCAGAACAAGAAGTATTCCTAGAAAAAGCAGAGAAATTCTTTGCGAATAAATAGATAGAAAAGCCGCGCCATCTATTGATGGAGCGGCTTTTTTTGAGCCTGTTGTAGTATAATTCCTGAAAAGTCGCGTGGCAATCCCGAAGAGTCTCGTAAGGTCGCGTGGCAATCCTAAAAAGTCGCGTGCCACCACCCGAAAGAGACCCAGCCTCCATCCCAAGAGACGCGCCACCACCCGAAAAAGGAGCAGCCCCCAAGCCAAGAGACACACCAATCCTAACCTACTTCACTATCTCCTCTAACGCAGCTTCTATATCTGTTGTCGGTTGCTGACAGGCAAAGTTTTCACAAATATATACAGTTGTTTTATTGCCAATTTGCCTATAATCTGCTGCAAATGGGGCAACCTGTACCAAGCGTTCCGCATCCTCAGCAACCAATAACGAGATATGAGGGAGGAAATGTTTGTCTAGTTCGTTGATCAGACGCTGCCTAGCTGGGTCGTTCTCCGCTCCAATAATTACAACTTCCTTCGTTATATTTTCAGTTAGCTGTAATGCTTGCAGGAAGAACGGTGCTGCAGAGGCTTGCCGAGTAATATCGGTGTAAAAGCTTTGGTACATTTCATCTACCTTATCAAGATAACGATTTTCCCCTGATAAATAACCGATTCTAACAAGCATTACAGCTGCGACACTATTTCCAGAAGGAAGTGCCCCATCGTAAATATCTTTATCTACAGCAATGAGTTCTTCACTATCATTTCCACTGAAAAAGAAGCCACCATTTTCCTTATCCCAGAATAATGCCAACATGTTATCAACTAGATCTCTCGCTTTTTCCAAGTATTCTAATGAGTAGGTTGCTTCATACAATTCAAGGTATGCCCAAGAAAGATAGGCATAATCATCAATATAAGCCTTGTATTTCGTCTCGCCATCACGATAGCGTGCCATTAGACGACCATCCACAATGAGTTTTTCTTCGATAAAAGCAACGGCCTCTTGGGCGTGGTGCAAATAATCATCTTGCTCAAAAACTTTCGAGGCTTTCGCTAGAGCGGCAATTACCATGGCATTCCATGAGGTTAAGACCTTATCATCGACATGTGGGTAGACACGTTTTTCCCTTACCTCTAACAGTGTCTGACGGGATTCCTCTATCTGCTTGCTTAACAGCGCAGGCTTGATGCCTCTTTTTGCTGCTTCTATTCCTATGTCTTTGCCAATGAGGTTCGGAATATTTTTCCCTTCAAAATTGCCTTGAGGGGAAATGGAGTAGATATCTGCAAATAAAGAACCTGCTTCATCTCCTAGAACGGATATTATCTTGTCATAATCCCAAACATAGTACTTTCCCTCCACACCTTCAGAATCGGCATCAATTGCCGAATAATAGGCTCCATCTGGTCCTTTCATTTCCCGCTGTAAAAAGGTGATGATTTCTGTAGCTATTTTTTTAAAATGTTCATCCTTTGTAAGTAAAAATCCTTCTGTATATGCAATTAACAGTAAAGCATTGTCATAAAGCATTTTTTCGAAATGAGGGACAAGCCATTCTTCATCTGTAGCATATCTCGCAAAACCAAATCCAATATGATCATACATGCCGCCTTCAGCCATAGAGTAAAGGGTTTTCTTCGCCATATCGAATGCAGTATTGTTCCCATTTGTTTGATAGTGTCTGTGTAAAAAGGTAAGTACATGTGGCATTGGAAACTTTGGAGCATCACCAAATCCCCCGTAGGTAAGATCAAACTGGCCGGAAAGTTGGTCGAACGCCTCCTGACAGCTTTTCTCCGTAAGTCTCGATTCACTTTTGGCCATGACGGTTCGCTTTAGTGCTGCACGCACGCTTTCCGTAACCTCCGAAATATGGGCAGGATCGTTTTCATATTTTCTGTGCAGCTGTGTCAACATTTCCATTACCCCAGGCATTCCGTATTTACTTTCTTTTGGAAAGTACGTGCCTGCATAAAAGGGGATTTGATCTGGCGTCATGATAATGGTTAATGGCCAGCCACCATGTCCTGTCATCATTTGACACACCTTCATATAAATCGAGTCGACATCAGGGCGTTCCTCTCTGTCCACCTTTACTGAGACGTAATGCTTATTTAGCAGCTCTGCAACCTGTTTATCTTCAAAAGATTCATGTGCCATAACATGACACCAATGACAAGTACTGTACCCAATAGACAAGAAGATCGGCTTTTCTTCTCGCTTTGCTTTATCAAACGCCTTTTCTCCCCATGGAAGCCAATCCACAGGATTATATGCATGCTGGAGTAGGTATGGAGATTTTTCATTTATTAATCCGTTCGGTTTTTGGTTTGATGTCATAGGATGATCACCTTCTATTCGTAAAATGTTATATGTTACTTTACCACAAAACACCAATTCCATACCAAATAGGAAAGCATCATTCCCCCTTGAACTTGACGTTAACGTTAAAGGTAAACTAAAATTATTGGAAAATTGAAAGAAAAGGTGATGACATGTCTCAATCGGAAATGTACTCCATTTCGGAGCTCGCCAGGCATTTTGAGATTACAACACGAACAATTCGTTATTATGAAGAGATTGGTTTACTGAACCCACATCGCTCGGAAGGTGGCCAGCGATTATTTTCCAAAAAAGAGAAAGCGCGTCTTCAACTCGTTTTCCGTGGAAAGAAATATGGTTTTTCCTTAGATGAGATAAGAGACATGATCCAGCTTTTTGATCAGGATCCAAGTGGTCGTCAGCAGCTTGAACGCACGATACTATACGGAAAAGAAAAAATAGAGGAGGTGAGCAGCAGAATAGAAGATTTAGTTCAGATTCGTTCAGAGATGGAGCAATATATCGTTGATTTTCAGGAAAAATTATCCGAATTGGAGTGTGACAAAGATGAATATGCCTGACCTATTAGCCCATCAGTCAAGAAAATATCCAACCAAAGAAGCCATCATAACACCGACAGAAAGCGTCACCTATGAGACATGGAACAACAAGGTGAATCTATTGGCGCATGCCCTCCTAAAACTAGGGATTGAGCGAGGCGATAAAGTAATCCTGCATATGCCAAATACAAAAGAATTCCTCTATACTTACTTTGCGGTCCAACGTCTTGGAGGGATTATTGTGCCAGTTAATGCCAAGCTTGTTGCAAACGAATTAACCTACATCTTATCCCACAGTGAGGCAAAGGCGTTTATCACCCATGAGTTCATTTTTCAGCAAGTGGAGCAGTTAGCAAATGATAATGCTTTGCTTTTTATCAAAACAGGGAAACCAACTTCAACTTGGTATAGCCTTGAGCAAATAATGGATAATGCTCCGGAGGAAGACATCTTATCTGACCTAAACGAAGTTGATGAAGCAAGTATTCTATACACCTCTGGTACAACAGGAGATCCAAAGGGCGTCTTGTTCACGTATCGGAATATCTTAACTGTTGCCCGCATGATTTGTATTGAGATGACAATGAAACCTGAAAGCAGGGTACTTCATATCATGCCTCTCAGCCATTCAGCTCCATTGCACTTATTCATGGCAGCGGCTTTAAATGTGGGTGCTACACATGTCGTCGTGCCAACCTTTACACCGGAATTATTACTTTCAACCGTTGAAAAGGAGAAAATTACGCATTTCTTTGGTGCTCCTATTGCTTACCTAGCCAGCACCAAACATCCTAAATTACAAGACTATGATCTAAGTTCCATGGAATATTGGGTATATGGAGGTGCGCCACTTTCCCAGCAGGAGGTCTCGTTTATTAAGCAACAATTTTCAACAGACAATCTAGCCTGTGTTTACGGATTAACGGAAGCGGGACCAAGTGGAACACTGCTTCGCTCAGAAGAACATGACAACAAGGCAGGAAGTATTGGAAGCCGTGCAGCTTTACATTGTGAACTAAGGCTTGTAGATGAAAATGGAAATGATGTGGAACAGGGAGAGATTGGGGAAATTATCCTTCGTGGGGAAGGAAATATGAAAGGCTATTACAAAAATCCTGAAGAAACAGCAAACGTTTTAAAAGGAGAATGGTTGTACACGGGGGACATGGCAAAGGAGGATGAGGACGGTTATTTCTGGGTAGTAGATCGAAAGAAAGATATCATTATTTCTGGTGGAGTTAATATCTTCCCACAGGAAATAGAGAAATTAATCATTACACATCCAGCCATACAAGAGGTTGCTGTAGTGGGATTGCCAAACCCAAATTGGGGTGAGACAGTTAAGGCATTTATCGTAGCAGATAAGCCGATCAGCGAGCCATTGAAAGAGATCGCAAGTTTTCTAGAAGGAAAACTCGCAGACTATAAAATTCCAAAGCTATGCGAACAATTGGAAGCGCTTCCCAGAAACGCAACTGGAAAACTGCAAAAAAACCAATTGAGGCAGCGCGTACAACAGTAGAAAAGAGGAGGTATCATGTTGAAAAATTTTTATCAAGGCGATGCTAACTTAAAGCAGATTTTACAGGAACAGCTTCCCGAGGCATTTGGGGAATGGGCGGACAAGGAGCTTGAAATATTTGGCGAACTTTGCGCTGGGCCGATAGATGAACGTGCTGTGCATACAGATCGGGAGGGGCAACCAACGTTAATTCGCTATGACAAAATGGGAGAGGAAATATCCGAAGTCTGGTTAAATGAAGGATATCGTCAAACAGTAGAAGAAACCTATAATACGGGGATTGTCGCTTATGTGCACAAAGAAATACCAGCATTAAAGCGAAAGGGCAATTATATGTATGCTTTTGCCCAAGCTTATTTATTGTCACATGCGGAAGCTGGGTTTTATTGTCCTGTCACCCTGTCCCAAGCAACTGCCTACCTGATAGACCATTATGCTTCAGAAGAATTGCAGCAAACATATCTGCCACATGTACTTTCAACTGGGGAAGTAGAACTTTACGAAGGGGCTACTTTTCTAACAGAGCGACAGGGAGGATCAGATGTTGGCGCAAATGAGGTAAAAGCTGTGCCGAATGGAAAGAGCTTCCGCATTAGTGGTGAAAAATATTTTGCCAGTAATGCCGGTGCCTGTGGGGTGGCAATGGTACTTGCTAGAATGGAAGGAGCACCAGAAGGTACTAAAGGACTTAGTCTGTTCTTAGTTCCATGGGAAGAGAACCGCAAAGAAGGTCTCCTACGTATTCGCAGGCTGAAAGATAAGCTCGGTGTGCGGGCAGTTCCGTCGGCTGAAGTGGAATTTTCTGGTGCACGAGGTTTCCTTGTAGGTGAGCCAAACAAGGGGTTGGGATACATGATGGAGGCGCTTAATTTGTCACGTGTAGCGAATGCCGTCGCCTCGCTTGGGATTATGAAACGAGCTTATCTTGAGGCCAGAAACTATGCAAGGAATCGTCCGGCATTTGGCAATCCCTTAACCCATTATCCAATGGTACAGGACACATTAAGTAAAATGGCTGCAAAGCAAGAAGTGGAACTAAATACGCTGTTTTACGTGATACAGCTGATGGATAAGGTGATGGGGAAGCAAGC
This sequence comes from Oceanobacillus sp. GQ8, assembly GCF_059758495.1. Classification (NCBI taxonomy): domain Bacteria; kingdom Bacillati; phylum Bacillota; class Bacilli; order Caryophanales; family Bacillaceae; genus Oceanobacillus; species Oceanobacillus sp. GQ8. The sequence goes on from NZ_JCAXEV010000003.1 coordinate 426,888, forward strand.
AAAGCATGAAGCAACTGAAGAAGAGCAACTCCTCTTTCGACTTTATGTGGCCATCATAAAAAAGGAAACTGCTGAGCAGGCGATCCATTTTGCACATGAAGCCATTGAAATGCATGGGGGGAATGGCTATATCGAAGATTTTGTTACCCCTAGGCTATTGCGCGACGCCCAAGTCCTTACCGTTTGGGAAGGAACGGCTAATATTCTTGGACTAGAAGTTGTTCGCCTCATTGAAAAATTTCACGTGGACACTATTTTTGCAGAGGAAATAGCGAGAAGACTTACCAACATAAAGAAAAAATCAGTTTTGACAGAGTGGGTTAGGCGCCTTGACGAAGAGCTGTCCATATTAAACCAGCAAATTAGCGAAATAAGATCTTCGGAAAAGCAAGAGCTTAAAACATATTACAGTAAGGACATCGCCCATAAATTTGCCATTCTTCTAGAAAGTGTCATTGCGACGGAGACAGCTGTTAAGAGAGGAAGTAGAGATGAGGCTGTCGCAGAAGTTTACTTGCAGCACACCTGGAATAAGGATGAGATGGAAGCAGACCCTGTTACTTTAAAATATTTTCAAATTATTTGTGGGTAAACAAAACCCGTTACAGGCTGGGAGCTTGTAGCGGGTTAACATGAGGCGCTATTGTAGATTGTTTTTTTGTTGTGGGTCATTATAAGTGGAATTGATTCTTAAATCGCGCAAACTCTCGTTCATTACGAGCGGCTTTTTCCCAAATATGTTCTTGGTCTGCCTCGATGGATTTTAGCTTGTCCATTACTTCAGTATGTTGCTCTTTGCTTTCTTTTTTCATTGCGGTGATCTCTTTCCACATGGTAGCTTGATCTGACTTCATAGCAGTTTGCACATCTTTTAAAGTGGTTAGCTCCTCTTTCATAGTAGCCTGATCAGTTTTCATAGCAGTTTGTTCTTCCATAACATTACCTAGCATTGTAATAATTTGAGATAGAGTCTGCTCCATCCGATCAAATCGTTCCTCACTCAACCTAATCACCTCCTTGTCCTACTCATTATAACGTAACATCTATAAGGTTTCTACAGGGGAAATTTCTCCCACTTTGAAGTCTGTATGTCTCAATCAAAGGGGGTTCACTTTACTCTTCTGCCGTTACCGCAATTTTACTGGCGATCCAACGTTTTGCAGTCGCTTCATCAATTTCATATATTTTCCCTGCACGGAGCAAATCCCCATGGTATGCTGTTTGTACATTCATTTTTACCTTCATTTTATTCTCCTCCAATTCATTGCATAAACCAAGTATACAGGAAATAAGTCTATAAAAAAATAAGTGGCTCCTGAAAAGGAGTCACTTTAGTAGAATAATAACACGGGCATAGTAGATGTATTATTATACTCTGCTGTTATCATGTTAGTTTTCTGGCCTTCCTTCATTTTCTAGGTTGAGTGTTTCCAGTGGTGTAGGACTCGGCTTGGCAAAATAATAACCTTGGAATAATTCATATCCCATTTTAGTAAGATAGTGATAATCTGCTTCTGTTTCGACACCTTCTGCAAGCGCTTTTGCACCCATCTCACGTGAGAGTTTTACTACGGATGCAGCAACTTCCTGTTTGGCTTTGTCTTCACTCACGCCATTAGAAAATTCCATGGCAAGCTTCACAATATCTGGTCTTAGATCGGCTAATTTTTGCAGATCATTAAAGCCTGTTCCAACGTCATCTAAGGCATATTTAAAACCGTGATCGCGATAATAATTTAGGATGGATTTCAAATGCTCAATATTTTCTACTTCATCTGTTTCCACTACTTCAAACACAACCTGCTCCGGCTTTATATTAAGCTTCTTAATTAAAGCAAAGGTAGTGGCAAGGCAATGCTCCGGAACATAAATAGCGGTTGGAATAAAATTAATAAAGATTAATTTATCAGAAGGTAAAGTAGCAGCGTTCCGTACTGCTTGTAGCCTACAGGCACGATCAAGAGCAAACGTCCGATTTCTCACCCTTGCTGCCTCAAATAGCTTGAAAGGAGGGATGATGTTTCCATCTTGATCGATTCCTCTTGAAAGAAGCTCATATCCAACAATTTCAGAACTAGCATTTATTCTTTCTATAATAGGTTGAAAATGCGTGCAAAGTTGGCTTTGCTCAATAGCTTCATCGATCCAACTCGACTCCCGTTCTATCTGAAACTCATGGATTTGTTTCAATTTATATAACGTTTTAAGTGGATCTTCTTTTTTTGACTCGACAGCATAAATGCTCTTAGAGTCCAAATGGGCTTCTAATAATCGATCATATCGAATAGAATAGTTTCCATAACCCAAAACATTCTCTCATTTACTGCACTCCACGTATTCACTGGGTTTCCTTCTATGTAACGTATAAGTGGTTGTGCATCTTGATCATCAGCAAAATATAAAGTATATCCTTTGGGTTTCGGCTGACAAATATCACAAAACATGTTTGGTACACCTCTCTTAAACTAATTCTTCTTCCTAGTCTATATATACCAGATAAGAAGACTCGTTACTATTAAAGAGAGAGGATTTTTTAGGGGATTTTTATGGTTAAGAAGATGCTGGATAAAGATCTACTTGTAGGCAAATCTAGCCAAAAAACAGGTAAGAAATCTATCATTTATTTTGGATTGCTAAATTGTATGTGTATGCTATATTTTAAGTGAATTAAGGTTTTCATATATACATATTAAGTTGATATGAAAAGGTTAAATATAGGAGGTGCTTTCATGACTCATCCCATTCAAAACGAAATTGGAGCTGTATTCATTCCGGTAAGCAATATAGAAAAAGCAAGAGATTGGTATAGTGATATTTTAGGTTTGAAAACTGTGGGAGAAATACAGTTTGGTCATCTTTATGTGTTACCGATGGAGGGAGCAGGGATCGTGCTAGATAGCAAAATTTATTCAGAGGACCATGTATATAAAACCCCAGCATTCCACCTGAACACGAAAGATATTAAACAAGCATTTCAATTTATGAAGAAGAAGGGTGTTAACGTAACTACGGAGATTGAACATGATCACTATTTTAATTTTCAAGACCCTGATGGAAATATGTTAATGATTTGCAAATGTTGATGTTAGTTAAACAAGGGACATATTGTTGTGTAAAAGAGGCTTGTACAAAAGTATTGCTGATAGATTATAACCCGAACTATAATGCAAAGCCTTGAATAAAGATTTGCTTAGTACGGGTTTTGTATGAATTTAATCTAATTTAGCTTAGGCAGAACATGGAGACTCCTCAAAAGTCTAAACCAATTTTCTTCGTGCGAAGTGAAGCTGTCGAAGCTCTCCTTGTCCTACGGGAACAGCACGAGCTGAAGATCCCGCAGTGGTTTCCTTTCCATGAGGAGGCTGAAGCCGTGCCCGTGGAAAGCGGAGTGTTCTGCCAAAGCGGTGCTAGAAAGTATTATTTGTATTTATATACTGACAATTTAGTTATGTCCTAGTCTCTTAAAATTAAAAGGGGTTGATTTGGAGAAAAGATTTTTTACCAACCTTTTTCTCCTTTCAAAAGAAAAGTAGAAATGTAGAGTGGTGATTCTTAGTAGCTATAAACACTTTCGCATGTTTCGGCTATTGGCTCGTAATAACAATGCTGTTTGTACTGCCCTGTGAGGGGTTGGTCATACCAAGTAGGTGGACATTCACCATAGGGGTTGAAATACCATAGCGCAAATTTGGAAGGGTGTTGTCGCCAATAATCTAAGGTCTGTTTTGCTAATCTTTTTTCTACAGTCCTTGCTCTGTTGTAAAAGACGTTTCCTTTTTGTACTGCTTCAAAGGAGTAATTTCCACCTTGGATTTGAAAAATAACATCGTTAATGGATCTTAAATCTTGAAAATCTAAACAGTCGGCCTTTAAACGGTTAACAATAACATTCCCAACCATCAGCATTCCCAGTTTTCCTTCCCCTTCTGCTTCGGCTCGCATCATCCTTGCCACTAAATCAACATCTTTATCCGTGTATCTCACTCTAGCCATTTTTATCACCTCTAAAAGCAGTGTATTAAAAAAAGCCTACTTAAATGTAGGCTTTTTACAATTTTTACGAATGGACAGGTAGAAATTTTAGTAAGGTCTGTAATATATTTATTTCTGCTCCGACCTATCATAGACCTTTTCGCCATTTATCCATGTTTCTGACACCTGAAGTTTATATAGTTCACTTGATTTTATGTCTTTAGGGTGGCTATCCAGTAAGATAAAATCAGCCTTATGGCCAGTTTCAATTTTTCCTTTTTCGTTTTCGCGATGTTCCAGTTCGGCTGCTCGGACCGTATAAGCATAGAAGCAATCATCGACACTTAACTTTTCTTCAGGAATCCAGCCGCCTTCTGGTTTCCCAGCTAAATCCATACGGTTAACTCCCGCGTATATCTCCTGCATAGGGGAAAGGGGACCAATTGGGGTATCGGAACTGCAAGTGAAAGGGATACCTCTATCCAGTACGGTTTTCCACGGATTACAATAGCGTTCTCTTTCCGTACCTACCCAATCTATTGTTTGATCATGTTCATCCATCATAAAGCCGGGCTGGGTCTCAAGGTATGGTTTTACTTCTTCCATCTTTTGTAATAAATCTGGTGCTAAAACCTGAGCATGGATAATACGATGCCTGCGTTTCTTGGTATCGACGTTACTTAGCGCCGCAAGTGCTTGCTCTACCGCGCGATCTCCAATAGCATGCATCGCAACCTGCATATTGTTTTCGTCCGCTAACTGCACGATGTCATGCAGCTCCTCTTGGGAATAAATTAATGTACCTCGTGTATTTGGTCTATCTGAATATGGCTCTCTTAACGCAGAAGTATGCAAACGCTGTGTACCATCAAGGAAAATCTTTACAGCCCCAATTTTAACTTGTTTACTACCGTCACCTGTCCGCAGTTTCCACTTACTTAAATACTCAGCTAGATCATTTTTATTGAAAATGTAATGATGTAGCCAGACATCGATTAGGAGTTTTCCCTCATTTTCCAGGGTTCTATATGTGTTCCAAAGCTTCTCAAAGTCTCCGGCAAAGTTAAGATCATCCGTATGAACAGAGGAGATACCATTTTCCAGGAGGGGAGGGATTGCCATTTCTAATGCTTCATAAATTTCTTCCTGTTCTTTCTTACGGAAATGAAATTTAATGAAGTGGACGGCAGTATCCTTAAATCGGCCTGTCCATTGGCCATCTTTATCTTTTTCAATGAATTGTTCATGATTTCTGAGAAGATCAGGCTCTTCTTTAACAATGTTTAGCGCTTCTTTATTTAGTACACATTCGTGTCCATCATCGTGGAGGAAATAAGCTGGTTTACTATATTCCAATTCCTCTAGATCCTCTGCTGTTAGAGGTTTGTCTTTATCCTTTAATTGGCTGTCAATTAGTCCTCGTCCAACCACCCAATCATGTTCTTCCATTTTCTCTTCTTCATAGGTGTTATAGACAATTTTTTTCATTTCACTGAAAGAGGTGACCTTCCTTAAGTCTATCTCTTTTTTCATAAAGCCGAACCGAAGTAAATGCATATGAGAATCATTAAAAGCAGCGGTAAGGACTTTTCCTTTACCATCTACTACGTTGGAGCCCTGATCTTGAGATAACCCCTTTTTAATAAAGGAAACTTTCCCGTTTTCCACGCCAATGTGGTAAATATCATCAGTGTACACCTTATCATATGGTCTATATAGGCGAACATTATTAATTATTTTCATATTTCATTACACCCCTTCTAATGGCCGTATACCCATAAGAAGGAAGTACCTAACATGATAAATGGATATTTAATCATTTAGAAAGAGGGATTGTATCTCCTTTTATAGAATAGTTAAAAAAAAGGGAGGGACATGAATGTATACAATAAACGAACTTTATCAGGATATGGAGCAATTCAATAAATGGGCGGAGACCCTTTACAAGGTTGAGGAAGAGCTGTTTTTCCAGCCAATTGCTGAGGGGAAATGGGCAATGGCGGAGATTATGACACATATTGCCTATTGGGATACATATATTCTTACTGCAATGCTACCCAAAATGGAGCAAGATGCAGACATTCAAAGTATTGATATTGAAAAACTTAACAAGGAAGCGGCTACCCATGCGAAATCAGGAATCAGCCAGAAACAAATTTTGCAGGAACAGCAGCAAGCAAGGAATGCTTTACTTACAGCGTTGAAAGCGAAAGATGAATCATTTTTCACGACAACTTTTAAATTAAATGGCGAAACTCTTGACGAGCACTCTGGCTATCCGCACAACGCGTTTAATTACTTTAGCGGCTTTGTTTGGCATGACAACCATCACAGGAAGCAAATAGAAAACTTCTTAGTGAGCAGAACCAATCCGTTTAATGAATGATTAAATGGGACACTTCATTAGGAAGACCCCGTTGTATCGCAATACAAAGACATTGCAGAAAAGAAATGGCAGAAAAGATTATACTATAAGGGTAGCACAGAAAATTACTTTCGGTGCTACCCTTGGCATCTTATATTGAATAACCATAATGTAATTTAAATTATGGGGTTATCTTCTAATAAAATAAATTACTGTGCAGTTAATCCACCATCGATTACAAATTCCGAGCCAGTTGAATAGCTCGATTCATCTGAAGCTAAGAATAGTACCATGTTCGATACCTCTTCTGGTTGCGCTACACGTTTCAATGGAATCTGTGCAGAAAATGTTTCTACAGCAGCTTTAGTATCTTCTTGTACTACCATTGGGGTAGCAATCACCCCAGGATGTACAGAGTTCACCCGAATACCCATAGTCGCTAAATTCATGGCTGCTGCTTTTGTCATACCACGTACCGCGAATTTCGTATCTGTATAACCTACAGCGCCTGCAACTAAACCATTCATTGAAGAAATATTTATGATAGATCCTCCGCCTGATTTAGCCATTAACTGCGCAACAGTTTTCATGCCAAGAAATACGGAAGTCTGGTTAATATCCACGATCCGGCGATATTCTTCAAGCGAAATGTCTAGAATGCTTTTGGCCATCGTAATTCCTGCATTATTAACCAATACATTCACTTGCTCGAACTTTTCTTCTGTTACTCTAAGTACATTATTCCAGTCTTCTTCACTTGTAACGTTCTGTTTTACAAAGATCGCATTATCACCTAGTTCAGCAGCTAATGCTTGGCCTTTTTCTTCGTTTAAATCGGTTAATACCACTTTTGCACCTTGTTCTACAAATAATCTTACATGGGCAGCACCCATACCTTGAGCTCCACCAGTAATGATTGCAACTTTATTCTCTAAACGGTTCATTTATATTTGCCTCCGTGTCTTAGATTAGCTAAATAATTTGCAGAACGGAATGATAATAGTTACTTTGAATCCTTCAACTTATTCAGTAACTTTTTTTGAATCTCAATATACTGAAGTAACTCTTCATCAGTGAGTACACTATATATATTTTCATAGTATTGCTGACCAAGATATTCGGCTTCGCGTAACATACCATTTCCTGCACTTGTTAAGCTTAAATAAATTTTTCTCCGATCATGTCGATCAAATGTGTTTTCAATATAGCCAGCATCCAATAATTTTTTAGTAATGATAGAAATACTACTTTTTGAATATCCGAGTTTATTGGATAATTCAATCGGCTGGCACTGCTCAAGTTTGCGAATTTCGCTTAATACGATAAGCGAAGAGATGCCAATTGCTTTTGACAATTTTTCTGTATATTGGATAATACTTGCGTTGTTCACCTGTTCGACCATATTAACTAATTCATAAAATGTAGGTTTATTCATTGGCTTCTCCTTTGATTAGCGCAATTGAATCGAACCACCGTCTACCATTATCGTTTGACCTGTAATATAACGAGCATCCTCAGAGGCTAAGAACACAGCGACACGCCCGACATCTTCTTCAGGTTCGCCCCAGCGACCTAATGGGATTGAGGAAAGACTTGCCTCATACATTTCAGGGAAGTCTTTAGCCCATTTTTCTACAGCTTGGCTTTTTGCAATAGGGCTGATTAGATTAACATTGATATTATATTTGCCCCATTCATTAGCTGCAACGCGGGAAATAGCACGGATTGCTTCTTTTGCTGCTGCATAAGAGGTTTGCGTTGGTTGGCCCGATAAGCCAGCTCCAGATGCAAAGTTAATCACGGTACCTTTTGTCTCTTTTAAATGAGGAAATGCTGCTTTCATTAAGTAGAAAGTAGGGTAAAAGCCTGTACCAAATGAGAAATCCAAATCTTCTTGGGTTGTTTCTTCGAACGGCTTTTGTTTCGACGCATGCGCATTATTAACTAGTACGTCTAATTTACCATACTTTGCAACAACCGTTTCGATAATAGTAGGTAAGTTTTCTACATCAAAAAGATCTCCTTTTATAAACATTGATTTAGGAGAAATCTCTCTAACTTTTGCTTCCACAACTTTTCCAGCTTCATCATTAATATCAATTAATACTAAAATGGCACCTTCTTTGGCCATGGCTGTGGCCATACCAGTACCAATACCCCCAGCACCGCCAGTGATAATCACAATCTTATCCTCTAAACGCATGATTATTACTTCCTTTCCTAAGATTTAATGCCATTATAACCAATAAAGGTTCGGCAGTAAACTGTATAGATTATTATGAAAATTAAACCGATAAAACTACTAGATATTATGCAAATAGATTAATCAGTTGAAAGAAGCGATTAAAAATAAAAAGAAGAAAAGGGGGGAGGAGTGTTTTAGTAAAAAAGAAATCCGAACTAGATTGACCTTCTTTCAATCTAGTTCGAATTTTTATTTGGTATGGAGAAGTGGCATCCTAATCAGCTTAGGAAATACATAAAGATTCCGGCGGATTGAAAGGCCTAGGTGAGACCTCCGAAGTGCGTAAAAAGGAACGAAGGCTAAGAGCGCCACGTCCTGTGGCAACGCCTTTGTAACCAACGTCCGGTTGGCCCGGTGGCCACAAGCCGCCCGTGGAAAGCAGCGTATTTTCTGAGCGTTAATTAGAGATCTTATATCACCACAGCTTTTTACTAATATTTTTATTCTATCACTTCAAAAATTCGCCATCCTAAAGGAGGGACTTCAAACTCCGAAGCACTGTCTTGATGTTCGAGTTTTTGTGTAGGTAGGGAAATTTCGTTGTTTAGCTCTCTACCAAAAATAGTTTTCGAAACACGGGATACAGAGTCACTGTTATTTAACAAGACGACTAGCTGCTGGTTACCCAATCTCTTTTCATACGCAAGCACATTTTTCTCATCATCTGCATGGAGGAAACGAAATGTTGCTTTATTTCCAAATAACGCATTATGCTTTCGTAAAGCAATCAATTCTTGGACAAATCGGAACAGCTCTTGATCTTGCCTGCTCGGTTCCCATTCCATACAGGCGCGACATCCAGGATCTTGCCCTCCTTTCATTCCAATTTCATCACCATAATAGATGCAAGGAGTTCCCGTAAAGGTTAACTGAAATAAATATAGCAGCTTGACTCTTGCTACGCTCTCGTTAGCTAAAGTTAGGATACGCGGGGTATCATGGCTGTCCAATAGATTAAAGGCTGCCTCATTGACGTTTTGAGGATACATATGCATAACCCGGTTAATAGCATGAGAGAAAGCGGTGGGGTGCATGCCGTTTTCCGCAAAAAAGGTAATGGCCCCGTTGGTGAATGGGTAGTTCATAACCGCGTCAAACTGATCTCCTTGTAACCATGGCATGGAATCATGCCAAATTTCTCCGAGAATGTATGCTTCCGGATTTACGTCTTTAACGACTCGGCGAAAGTCACGCCAAAACGCATGATCCACCTCATTGGCAACATCAAGTCGCCAGCCATCAATGTCAAATTCCTCTACCCAATAACGGGCCACTTCGAGTAAATAGTCACGAACCTCTTTGTTTTCCGTGTTTAGTTTTGGCATTGACGAAACAAAAGCGAATGTATCATAGTTTGGTGCAGGATCTGTAACAACTGGGTAATCCCATAAGTGAAACCATTTCTTGTATTGGGAGTTTTCTTGGTTTTCAAGAACATCCTGAAATGGAGGGAAATAGTATCCACTATGATTAAACACGGCATCGAGCATCACGCGAATACCACGATTATGACATTCCTTAATCAACGTACGGAAGGTTTCTTTATCACCAAATTGCGGGTCAATTTCCATATAATCAATGGTGTCGTATTTATGGTTAGAGTATGCCTTGAATATAGGGGTAAAGTAAATCCCGTTAATGCCAAGTTTCTCTAAGTAATCAAGATTATTTATAACCCCTTGAAAATCTCCGCCAAAGTAATTTGAAGGTGTTGGGTCCTCAGATCCCCATGGAAAAGTGCCTTCAGGACTAATAGAGGCATCCCCATTAGCAAATCGTTCTGGAAATATTTGGTACCAAACAGTGTCTTTTACCCAATTTGGCGCCTGAAAGACATCTACCTTATTCAAGTAAGGGAAACAGAAGAAATGGCTAATTTCAGTTGGTAAAGTAGAAAAGATGCCATCTTCCGCAACATAGCATTCTTCTTCACCATCTGAGCAATAAAAGCCATATCGCATTCTACGGAACGTCGGTTTAACTGCAATAAACCAGTAGTCATACAAATCTGTAGAACCCGAATGGGTCATAGAATCTGTTTCAGTTTGCCATTTGCCATCTTTCCAATCATACGGATCCCCATAGATGAGCTGGACATCCTGCATGTCATCTTTTTTTGTCTGCAAAACAATGTGAAGTGTTTCCTCATCATATGCATAGGCAAAATTATTTTTGGGACGATGATAGATTGCTTCTTTTATCATTCGTTGAAAACCTCCTTTTGAACAAACGTTTGCGCATATATCTTTGTATTAATACAACACTCATACTAATAGTGAAGTAGATTTGTAGAGATCATAGCATAAAATTAGGTTTAATGTAAGCGATAACTTAGTTGATATTAAAGCATTTTTTAAAAATAAAAAAAGTAGTTGTTCTTTCTTCGAAAAAATGTATAATAAAGATACAGCGTTTGTGCAAACGATTTCACAAATATGTTTAACGCGCTGATATAGGGGAGGTAAATTAGATGAAAAACAGATTTATTTACTTATTCGCAATGGTGTTACTCATTAGTATTCTAGCAGCTTGTGGACCTGATGAAGTAAATCAGGAAAGTAGTTCAGAAGAGGAAAGTGTAGAAGGTGAAATGCCAGAAAAGCCAGAGTCTTTAAAGCTTTGGGTGAACGCTGAAGAGAAACAACAAGAAGCAGTTGAAGAAATTACAAACAAATATACAGAAGAAACAGGAATTGAAGTGGAAATGGTTCCAGTAGATATGCTAGAACAGGTAGAAAAGCTTGATGTAGAAGGTCCGGCAGGTAATGGACCAGATATTATTTTCCAGCCGCATGACAGAATTGGAGATTTGGCGCTTAGAGGCTTGGTTGAACCAGTTAATTTTGGTGATTTAGAAAGCGATTACACGAATACTGCATTGCAGGCTGTCCAATTTGAAGAAGAGTATTGGGGTTATCCAGCTGTAATTGAAACATATGCAATGTACTACAATAAATCGCTTGTTGAAGAGGCTCCTGAATCAATGGAGGAAATCATGGCAATTGCGGAGCGTGATACGAACGCAGCTAACGATGAATTTGGATTTTTAATGGAAGCAGCTAACCTCTACTTTGTGTATCCGTTCTTCTCAGGTAACGGTGCATACGTGTTTGCAAATGAAGGCGGAAATTATGATATTTCAGACATTGGCCTTGCAAATGAAGGCGCAGTAAAAGGTGGAGAACTCGTTAAATCTTGGTTCGATAATGGATACATTCCTCAGGATTTAACACCAGATATTATGAATGGTCTTTTCCAAGAAGGAAAAGTTTCAAGTGTGATCAATGGTCCATGGATGGTTCGAGATTATTCAGAGGCTTTAGGTGATGACTTGGCAGCTATGCCGCTACCTGTTTTAGAAAACGGTGAAAACCCGAAATCATTTGTAGGAGTAAAATCGTATATGCTTTCCTATTACTCTGAAAATAAAGAGTGGGCAGAAGATCTAATGGCATATATTACAAACTATGATAACTCGAAGATTTATTATGAAACAGCTGGAGAAATTCCTGCTAGGGATGATGTTATGGAAGATCCAATTATTGCAGAAGATCCTATTTTCTCTGCATTTGCTGAGCAAACAACATATGGCGAACCAATGCCGAGCATTCCGGCAATGCAGCAAGTTTGGGATCCATTTAACGATGCATTGAGTTTTATTTCTAAAGGTGAGCCTGTAGATGAAGTTTTACAAGAAGCAGTAGATACAATTCATGAACAGATCGAGGCTTCTGGAGCAAATTAAATATAAAGTGAAACTTCAATCAATGGGGGTTTTCGTTCTTACCCTACTGATTGTTGAACGATTCTGGGTGTTAGCGTCCATTTACTCCCACTAAAAGATCATTGTTTCACTTCATGTTTAAAGGGGAGTCTTACGGACGGTTGCACCGGAATAAATTGACTGTATGGAAAGAGGTTTCGCGTCTTTCCATACAGTTGTTTACATACGGGTTAAAAATATAGGGGGAACTCAAATGGCAACGAAACAACCGAAGGGAAAAACCGGTATAACACGGCCGCGGAATCTAGCAACACTTCTATCTATCATTTTGCCTGGACTGGGGCAACTATATAATAGAAGGTTCCTAAAAGGTATTCTTATTTTCCTTGTAGCAGTGTCTTTCTTAGTCACGACATGGAACTATATAGATATTGGAATTTGGGGATTGTTTACGCTTGGTACGATCCCACGTGATCATCACTCCATACAGTTATTAATCCAAGGTATTATTTCATTAATTGTGCTTGCGTTCGGAATTGCAATCTATGTATACAATATTCGGGATGCTAGAAAAGATGCAAAAGCAAGGGAAGATAACAAACCGAATCCTAACTTACTACAAGGGATGAGCAGTTTTTATGACAATGGTTTTCCTTACTTTATGATCTTACCAGGACTGCTTTTACTTCTATTTATTGTAGTTGTTCCATTAGTATTTATGTTGGCTTTAGCATTTACGGACTATAATCAATACAACGCACCTCCTCGTAATCTATTAAATTGGGTTGGCTTTGATAATTTCGTAGACTTAGCGAACGTGGGAATATGGAAAGACACGTTTTTGAGTGTGTTCTCCTGGACAATTGTGTGGACAGTGGTAGCTACAACGATGCAAATAGCACTTGGTTTGTTTTTAGCATTACTTGTAAATGATAAAAGAATTAAATTCAAGCGGACAATTCGTACAGTATTGATACTTCCTTGGGCAGTTCCAGCTTTCGTTTCCATCTTAATATTTTCTGCGCTATTTAACCCTACATTTGGGGCAATTAACCGTGATCTACTTAGTCAATTCGAAGTCATGATTCCATGGTTGTCAGATCCTTTTTGGGCAAAAATGGCATTGATTATGATTCAGACATGGCTAGGGTTTCCGTTTGTATTTGCTCTCTTTACTGGGGTACTCCAAAGTGTTCCTCAGGATATGTATGAAGCTGCAGATGTCGATGGGGGCACACGTTTCCAAAAATTACGATTTATTACGATGCCACATTTATTGTTTGCGACAGCTCCATTATTAATCATGCAGTATGCCGGGAATTTTAATAACTTTAACATAATCTACCTGTTTAACGAAGGAAACCCTGCCGTTCGAGGGCAAAACGCAGGGGGCACAGATATTTTAATTTCCTGGGTTTATAAGTTAACTTTTGAAACAAATAACTATAATATGGCAGCTGCCATTACGATTATTATGGGATTAATCATTTCTATTTTTGCCTTTTTCCAATTCAGAAAAACCGCATCATTTAAAGAGGAGGGACGTTACTAATGGCAATGTCGAGGAAGAAGAAATCAAGAATTGAAGTAGCGTTCATCTATTTATTCTTTTTAATAATGTTTGTTATTATCGGATACCCTTTGTTTTGGGCTCTCATGATGAGTTTTAACCCAGGATCTAATATGCTCGTAACAGATTTGTTTCCCAAAGCACCAACATTGGAACATTATAAATGGTTGTTTACAGATCCGAACAGTGACTATTTGATATGGTATCGAAACAGTTTGTATGTCGCGGTCGTTAATGCAGTAGGTTCGGTAATTATTACGTCACTAATAGCCTATGCTTTTTCCAGATATAAATTTGTGGGAAGGAAATATGGTCTATATATGTTTCTGTTACTGCAAATGTTTCCAGCGCTTATGGGAATGGTAGCTTTATATATTCTACTAAACACAATCGGATTAACCGACTCACTGTTTGGCTTAATGGTTATTTACTTAGGTGGTCAGATTCCATTTAATGCGTGGCTTGTGAAAGGCTATTTTGATACGATTCCGAAAGAATTAGATGAAGCAGCTAAAATAGACGGCGCAGGACATCTGAAAATCTTTTGGACAATTATGCTACCGCTCGCTAAACCAATTTTAGCTGTTGTCGCGTTATTTAATTTTATGGCACCATTTATGGACTTTTTATTGCCGAGAATCGTGTTAACAAGTCCGGAAAATTATACTTTGGCGCTTGGTTTATATAACTTTATTAATGATCAGTTTTCTACCAACTTTACCCGATTTGCTGCCGGTTCTATCTTGATCGCAATACCAATTGCGCTTGTCTTTTTACTCCTACAGCGTTATTTAATCTCTGGTTTAACATCAGGAGCTACAAAAGGATAGACATCAAAAAGAAAACAGGAGGAACCCATATGCTTGAAGATACAAGCTTTGCCATACTACCAGAAAATAAACAAGATACGTCTGGAAAACATTATCTCGATATAGGAAATGTTCTTTCCATTGAAAAACAACAGAATATGTTTCAACTAACATGTACGAATGGGTTTGTGACACTTTGTTTTTATACGGATGCCATTCTCAGAGTTGTGATGAATCCTACATCACAGCCTGGACTGGATCTTTCCAAATCAGTACATGTAACACCATTAGATGTTTCCGTTTCAGAAGAGGATACTGAAGCAGTGCTGCTTCTTAAAACAAAGAAACTTGAAGTAAAGATAGAGAAAAACCCATTGCGGATCATCGTCAAAGATGAAAACTCTCGAATTCTTGTAAAAGAACAAGAGCGGGGAATGGCATACGACCAAAACGGGGAAATACGTGTATGGAAACAAATGGATGAATCAGACCATTTCTATGGATTTGGAGAGAAGAGTGGTTTTCTCGACAAACGCGGTGAAAAATATGAAATGTGGAACACAGATGTGTATGCGCCACATAATCCCGAAACGGACCCATTATACGAGTCTATTCCTTATTTTATGACATTGCGGAATGGGAAAGCTCACGGTATCTTTTTTGATAACACATTCCGTACCTTTTTTGATATGAAGTCAGAGATTGATAGATATTCCTTTTCAGCAGAAGGGGGACAGCTTGATTATTACGTGCTAGCCGGCCCTGATCCGAAAAAGGTGCTTGAACAGTATACGTACTTAACAGGAAGAATGCCGCTTCCGCCGAAATGGGCGATCGGTTATCACCAATCCCGTTATAGTTACGAATCTGAAGCTGAGGTAAGGGAGCTCGCAACCAATTTCTTAGAACGTGATATTCCAGTCGACGTGATCCATCTTGATATCCATTATATGAATGGATACCGGGTATTCACCTTTGACAGAGATCGTTTTCCAAATCCTGAAAAGCTATTCGCAGATCTGCGTGAAATGGGAATAAGGATTGTTCCGATTGTGGATCCAGGGGTAAAGCAGGATGCAGAATATCCGATTTATCAAGAAGGCGTACAAGGGGATAATTTTTGTAAATATATTGAAGGTCACGTCTACTTTGGCGATGTTTGGCCAGGGAAAAGTGCGTTTCCTGATTTCACGGAAGAGAAAGTTCGGAAGTGGTGGGGCGAAAAGCATGCGTTCTATACAGATATGGGCATTGAAGGAATTTGGAATGATATGAACGAGCCTGCTGTATTTAACGAAACGAAAACGATGGATACGTCGGTGATGCACCGAAATGATGGCCGTCCAACTACACATAAAGAATTGCATAATGTGTATGGGCTGTTAATGGGGAAAGCAACCTATGAGGGAATGAAGGATCAGCTTCAAGGAAAACGTCCTTTCTTACTTACACGGGCAGGTTATTCCGGCGTGCAGCGCTACGCAGCTGTCTGGACAGGGGATAACCGAAGCTTCTGGGAGCATTTACAAATGTCTTTACCAATGGTTATGAATCTCGGTTTGTCTGGTGTAGCGTTTACAGGACCAGATGTTGGTGGATTTGCATATGATACCAACCCTGAACTGCTTGTACGCTGGACACAGGTTGGCGCATTTACACCGTATTTCCGAAATCATTCTGCACTGAACACAACGTATCAAGAGCCATGGCAATTTGGTGAAAAATACGAAAAGATTATGAAAAAATATATGCAGATGCGGTACGAATGGCTTCCGCAGCTTTACAGTTTATTCTTTAAGGCTAGTCAAACTGGACTTCCAGTCATGCGCCCGCTATTTATGGAATACCCGGATGATGAAAGAACGTACAATCTGAATGATGAAGTCATGATTGGCGATAATGTTCTATTGGCGCCCATTCTTGCACCAGGGGTAACAGACCGTGCGGTGTACTTACCAAAAGGGGAATGGATGCTATTGGCGACTGGTGAAGTCTATGAAGGTAATCGTGGCCATTTAGTTCACGCTGAGCTTGCCGATCTTCCACTTTTCATTAAAAAGGGAACGGCTGTCATGCAAACGAAGTGGATTTCAAATCAAGAGAAAGAAACAAAACAACGAAGCATGCATGTAGTGGCAGGTAACCCAGGTGATGTGTATTCCTTCACGTACTATGATGATGATGGTGAGACCTTTGCTTACGAAAAAGGCGATTACCTAAAATGGAATATTGAGATCAAATCAGAAGAAGATGCGATCCATGTTACCATTTTAGATAAAGAAGGAAATTATTTGCCTCCATACAAGGAAGTAGACGTTATCCTAACTGGGTTAAAACCGAATCAAAATGTTATACTAAATGGAAAAACATACGAAGACATACAACAATTGAAGATAATTTTATAAGTGCGTGTTCAAAAAGGAGGATAAAAAGGACCAAGAAGTTCGAGGCGGCGTAGCTATGAGTACCGGAACGTATGCAATTAATACGTGAGGAACGGAAAAGCAAGCCAACGAGCTTCCGCAGGATGTGGTGACTTCGACGTTCGACACAGGACGTGTCGGAATTTAGTCGAAGGTCATCAGTACCGATGTGTCATTTTTACCGGATTTTTTGAGCAACCTCTATAATGAGAAGTAGTGGGTGAGTATATGGTAACAATTAAAGATGTAGCAAAGGCAACAGGGGTTTCACCTTCTACTGTGTCACGAGTGATTGCCGATAATCCAAGAATAAGTCCAGATACGAAAAAGAAGGTTCGCAAAGCAATGAAGGACCTGGGATACCACCCAAACGTAAACGCCCGGAATCTTGTCGTGAAATCAACAAAAGCAATCGGCGTTATCCTGCCGTCTTCTGCTGATAAATCTTTACAAAATCCTTTTTTCCCAGAAGTACTAAGGGGAATTGGTTCCATTACACATAAAATGCAATATTCCATGACACTATCGAGTGGAGATACAGAGGAAGAAATTTTTAATGAAGTAGAACGTATGGTTTATGGTAGCTATGTTGATGGGGTTATTCTGCTGTATTCCCGTGTAAACGATCGGATTACGGATTTCTTAATCGAAACAAACTTTCCTTTTGTTATTGTCGGGAAGCCGTATGATAATGTAAGCAATATTACGCATGTGGACAATGATAATTTTAAAGCAGGCAAAGACATCACCTCCTATCTAATTGAGCAAGGGCACGAACGAATTGCTTTCATAGGTGGTGCGAAGGATTTATTTGTTACAGTTGACCGGGAAGCTGGTTATGAGGCGGCAATGCGAGAGGCGGGCATTCCAGAAAATCCGGCGTATAAACTGCATACTGAGTTTTTAAAATCCGGTGGTAGAGAAGCGGTGGAAAAGCTCCTGTCACTTGATGTGAAACCAACAGGCATTGTTGTGACAGATGACTTGATGAGTTTAGGTGTGCTAAGTACATTGGAGGAGCTGGGTTTCCATGTTCCACTTGATATGTCGTTGGTAAGCTTTAATAATGTCTATTTATCGGAAATAACCCGGCCTGCTTTAACAACGGTGGATGTACAAATTCATCAGCTTGGAGCACAGTCAGCAAAAGCGCTGATTGAATTGACACTGAATAAGGACGAACCGGCTAAACGAATTATTATCCCACATCAGATTGTGTACAGGGATTCGGTAAGTAAAATAGAAAAGTAGTGGAAGATAGCTCTGTTCTTAGGAATGGAGCTATTCTTTTATGTAGATAGGGAGGTCATTTCTGTATCGAAAACTTTCCTGATTTTTTCAACTAGTATACCATAATAGCAATTGAAATTTTGTGTTATAATAATATTTCAATAATTACTAATGAATTTAAAATAAAATTTTGTTGAGTAAGTAGAATAAGCAATCAAGGGGAGGGAGATAGATGGCGTATTATATGGGAATAGATGGCGGAGGTACCAAAACTCAAGCTGTATTGGCTGATGAGAAAGGGAACATCTTATCAAAGGCTATAAGTGGGGCAAGTAATCCGAATGCTGTCGGGGAACAACAGCTGATTCAAGTGTTTCAAACCCTTTTTCTAAAACTGGATAACGAGGAAAAATCACTGCTAAAGAATGTGAAATTGGTGTATGCCGGCATTGCAGGGTCAGCCAATCCAGCAAACCACGCCCTATTAGAAAGTATTCTTTCCAAGCTCCTTCCACATGCAACGGTTTTAGTTGAGCCTGATGCTGTTTGTGCCTTATATTCGGGGACGTATGGGGAAGCGGGGATTGTCCAGATTGCTGGCACAGGTTCCATTACATACGGGATGAATGAAGCTGGTGAACAAGGAAGAGTCGGCGGATGGGGCTATTTATTTGGTGATGAGGGAAGTGGTTATGCGATAGGCAGAGCAGGTGTAACGGAGGCATTGAAATCAGTTGATGGGAGAGGGGAATCTACCATATTGCTAGAAATGCTTTTTGAGCATTTTCAAGTTTCGCAAGCCCAGGAGCTTATAAAAAAAGTCTATAATGCCAAACAGCCGAAAGCCATTATTGCGCCATTATCCCGTATTGTATTTCAGGCATATGACCAAGAAGATGTCGTGGCACAAGTCATTTTACAACAGGCTGCCAATGACATTACTTCCCAAATTATGGCACTATATCGTACACTATTTACTAGTGACGAGAAAACAAAGGTAGTCCTTTGTGGCGGTGTTTTTCAGGAGAAAGCAGTCATGCCAGCCCTTTTAAAAAACTATTTGGAAAATATTCCACTTACCCTCGTGCAACCAGAATTTCTACCAGTGGCTGGTTCGCTAATCGGAGCATACAAACAAGCAACTATTCAAGTAAGCCGAAATATGTTAGAGCAGATGAAAAATACACAATAAGAAGGTGAAGTCATGGCGCATGTTAAAGGCGGACTCGTGATTTTGAAAGAAATGGTGAACAGTCTGTCACCATCAGAGCGTAAGGTTGCAACATATATTATTGACCATCCACAGGAAGCGATCCATCTCACGGCACTCGGTCTAGGGGAAAAAAGTAATACAAGCAGTGCAGCAGTCATCCGGCTGTGTAAATCACTTGGCGTTAAAGGATTTCAGGAATTAAAAATACGGGTAGCCGGGGATCTCCAGACAGATGAAGCAACCGTTTACCGGGACATTGAACCGAATGAAACCTATAAAAGTATTATAGATAAAGTGACAGCGAACACAGTGCAAACATTGAAGGAAACAGTGGATATTATTGATGAGAATCAATTGAAAAAAGCGGTAGAAGCGTTAGCGAATGCAAATTCTATCGTACTCGCTGGGGTGGGTGCGTCTTATATTGCTGCCAAAGATGGGGAGCAGAAATTTCAGCGAATCGATAAAAATGCCTATTCCTTTTCAGACATTCATTTAGCAGCAACACTGATTGCAAACAAAGGAAAAGGAGATGTTGTGATCGGGATATCTTTTTCTGGGGATACACAGGAAGTTGCAAAATTGCTCCAGTTGGCAAAACAACGCGACATTACAACGATTGGAATAACGAAATATGGAAATTCCCTTGTTAGCCAATATGCTGATATTTTATTACATACGTCTGCAGCAAAGGAAGCAACCTTTCGCAGTGGGGCTACCTCGTCTCGGATTGCCCAGCTGCATGTCATCGATATGTTGTTAATGTGTCTTGCATCCAACCATTATGAAGAAACAATCCAACACCTTGATGCATCAAGAGAAGCGGTCATGTTTTTACGTGATTAATCAAGAGGATTCAGCGTCCAACTACTCCAACTTAAGCTAGGTAGAGATAAGTTTTACTGAAAAGTTTAAGAAACAGGACGCTTTATATGCTGTGTGAAATTTTATTTCTTATTTTAAAAATAAAATTGACAAAAAATATCATTCACCCTATAATAAAATTGTATTCAAAAGGAGGATAAAAAGGATCAAGGTCGGCTAAAATCGCAACGTCCTATTGCAACGCCGACACTAACACGTCCTATGTGTCGAAGTTCGAGGCGGTGTAGCTTTGAGTATCAGAACGTATGTGTTAAGACGTATGGAACGGGCTTGCACAGGATGTGCTGACTCCTACGTTGCCCACAGGACGTGGGCAATATTAGTAGAAGTTCTCCTTTGCCAACGAAGAAATTCGAAGCGTCATTTTTACCGGAATTTTTGAACAACCTATAAACAACTTAACAAAGAGCTGCACAGACACCTATGAAAAAATGGAGGCTGCTGGCAGATAAAAGAAGTCGGTAGAATAAAGGAAATTTTTTACGGGCTTTCTTATAGAAAATGCATGAAAGCGCTTTAATGTTAGAGAGAGCCTACCAATTGAATTTTTATTTTATTTCAGCTTTTAGCAGATAAGGAGATTATATACATATGAACCTATCTAATCTTGCCGGATTGGTTACGGAGCAAAGAAACCCTGATTCTATGAAACTGGATGGAATGCCAACTCGCGACATCCTTCAGCTTATAAATGATGAAGATAAACAGGTCGCTATAGCGGTGGAAAAAGTCCTGCCACAAATCGAGACAGTCGTCACGCACGTATACAATGCATTAAAAAGTGGTGGAAGGTTATTCTATGTCGGTGCTGGTACGAGTGGACGACTTGGTGTTATGGATGCATCCGAGTGCCCACCAACCTTTATGACACCACCGGAATTAGTCCAGACGGTCATGGCTGGTGGAAACGGTGCCTTTTTCGAAGCGGTTGAGGGAGCAGAGGATCAAGAAGAACAGGGTGCTCTCGATATTACAGAACGCAATGTGACTCCAGAGGATGTTGTAATCGGGATTACCGCTAGTGGAAGAACACCATATCCAATTGGTGCTGTAAAATATGCCAAGAAAATTGGTGCATTTACAGCTTCGCTTACTAGCAATAAAGACTCTGAGGTTAGCAGTTTTGTAGACTGTCCAATGGAAGTGATCGTAGGACCGGAAATTTTAACTGGTTCTACCCGAATGAAAGCTGCAACCTCACATAAAATGGTATTAAACATGATTAGTACAGCCGTTATGGTGAAACTTGGAAAAGTTTATGAGAATCTTATGGTCGATGTCCATGCAAGCAATTATAAGCTGAAGGAAAGGGCAAAGCGAAATGTGATTGCCATTACGGAGGCAAGTTATGAATCAGCTGAGGAAGCATTGGAGAAAACCGATTATAAAGTAAAACCAGCCATTATTATGTTGAAGACAGGAAAGAGCCTCCAAGAAGTAGACGTTGCCTTGGTTGCAACAGCTGGTAATGTACGAGAAGCAATCAAGTCCTTAATAGGGGAATAACATGAACGGCATTTTTAGCCTTCGTGTGTTTCATATAATAGTAATTAAACAAAGGGGGATTTTAGGATGAAGGGAATAAAGAAAAGCCGCATCTTGTTTCTGTTTGTTGCCATGCTGCTAATCGCATTCACTGTCGCCTGCTCGAATGATGAAGATGCAGGTGGAGAAGCAGATTCAGATGGTAATGATTCAGGGAGTAGCGAGGGTGGTATTTCAGGAGATTTAGAGCTTCAGTATTTTGTAGGGGGATACGGGGATTCTTGGTGGAAAGAAGTTATTGCAGGTTTTAAAGAAGAGTACCCTGATGTAAATATTATCGAGCATGCCGGACCGAATATTAACGAAGAAATGCGGTCGCGTTGGGTATCCAATGATCCACCTGATGTCGTGTATATCGACGGGGCTGGATCTAGTGAAGCACAAATGGTAGAAGATGGGCAGCTTATGAATCTATCAGATTGGCTTCAAGATATTGAGCTAGAAAACGGAGACAAACTTGTTGACAGTTTTATTGTAGAGCCAGCGAATTATGATGGTGATGTCTACACGCTTCCACTTGTATTTGATACATGGGGAACATGGTATGACAGAGCACTTTTTGAAGATAAAGGCTATGAAGTTCCAACAGACTTTGAAAGCCTAATGAGTTCGATGGAAGAAATTAAGGATAGTGAAGGAATCGATCCATTTGTAACAAGTGGGCAGCATCCATACTACTTCCTTCGTGGAGCACTTTATCCAGCATTTGGAGCAGCTGGAGGAGAAGAGTTGCTAACAGATGTTATCCAAGGTGCTGAAGGAGCTTGGACAAGTGAACCAGTTCTGGAAATAATGAAGCGAGTAGAAAGAATGGCAGACGAAGGAATGTTTGATTCTGGTCTTGGTGCACTTAACCATACCCAATCACAAATGAATTTCCTTTTAGGTGAAAATGCCTTTATTCCAGTAGGATTCTGGTTACCGAATGAAATGAAAAATGATATTCCAGATGACTTTGAGTTTGGGTTCATCCCATCCCCAATGCAAGCACCTGATGAAACATATGCTATCGTACCTGATTTACGTCCACTTGCTATTGCAGAAAACGCGGAAAATCCAGAAGCTGCAAAAGCATTTGTAGAGTTTGCTTTCACACGTGAATATGCAATGTCATTCTCAGAGCATACAGGCGCGATCATGAACCTTACAGAGGTTGACCTAACGCAAAGCGACAAGGTACCAGCATATTTAACAGAAGCAAATGCAATGATTAATGATCCAGATCAAGTACAAATTTACAACAAGCCACATCCAATGAGTGCTGATTTAGAAACACCGGTTGGAAATGCACTCATGTCACTTATGCTAGGTAATTCAACAGCAGAGGAATTTGTTGAAGTAGCAGAGGAAGCAGCTGCCGAGTATCGCAGCAGTAACGAATAGGAAAACAGGTATCAGCAGGAGTCTCATCCCTCCTGCTGATCCACTTTTTCAATCAAATTAATGAAAGAGGGATAAAATGGTACAGTCAAAAAAGCAAAAATACCTATTTCTGGCTTTTTGTTTAATCCCAACCTTTATCATGTTTGCTATATTTACGCTTTATCCGCTGTTTAGTGGTCTGTACTATTCATTTTTTGATTGGTCAGGCTCCTCGCAAAACAAGGACTTTGTTGGCTTGGCGAACTACATAAAGCTTGTGAAAGATGCAATCATACCAAATACGATTATCCATGACTATTTCCTTGTAGCTACAAAAGTAATTGGCATTATGGTTATGGCATTGTTTTTTGCTGTAGCCCTAACCCAACTTAAAATAAAGGAAGCGCCATTTTATCGTATTGTTTTCTTTTTCCCCAATATAATGAGTGTCGTCGTCATCGGGATTCTTTGGACATTTATTTACAATCCTAACCTTGGTCTAGTTAACTCGGGGCTTGAATTTATTGGGTTAGAAAACTTAGCAAAACCATGGCTAGGAGACGAGAATTGGGCATTACCAAGTCTTGTATTGCCATCGGTTTGGGCAGGTATTGGCTTATTTATGCTCTTACTAATGGGTGGAATATCTAATGTTTCAAAAAGCTATTATGAAGCAGCAGAATTGGACGGAGCATCAGAATGGCAGCAGTTTTGGAAGGTAACACTCCCACTTATCTGGCCTCAGGTGAAAATCTCCATACTATATATCGTGATTACCACATTAAATGGCTCCTTTATTATTGTACAGGTCATGACGGGTGGTGGGCCAAATAACGCTACTCATGTAATGGGCTCTTATCTTTACCAGCAGGCCTTTGTACAATATAACTTCGGCTATGGTGCCACAATCGGTGTAATGATTTTGATCATCTCCTTGCTGACTGTCTTAATTCTTCAGTTCATTATGCGCCGAGATAAAGTAGAGTACTAACTAGCACGGATTACCGATAAAGAGGAGGAATTTATTGTGAAACGAAGCGTCGGCCAGATCCTTGGTAGAACAGGGATACGGATTCCGTTGATCCTTTGGTCATTAGCAGTATTGTATCCGATTTTCTGGATGTTTCTAGGAGCCTTTAAATCCAATGCAGAAATTTATCGAAACCCTTGGGGATTTCCCGAATCCTTTAGTTTTCACAACTTCGTTACTGCTTGGACCAACTATAATATTGATGTTAGTGTATTCAACAGTTTAATCGTAACCGTAGTGGGTGCTGTTTTAACGCTTGTATTAGCAATCCCCACCGCTTATGCCATTGAGAGAATTAACTTCCGTGGCAGTAAAATATTGTTTACCGTTTACGTATCCGCCATGATGATTCCTATGGTGCTTGGGTGGATTCCACTCTTTTTCCTATTATCAGATTTAGGATTATTAGACAATATTTACGGACTGGCGATTGTGTATGCTGTAAGTCAGTTGCCATTTTCCATCTTTGTTCTAACAAGCTTTATTGGAACCATTCCTAGATCTTTAGAGGAATCGGCAGCAATGGATGGCATGTCGCCTTACAAAGTTTTATGGAAAATCATCACGCCACTCAGTATGTCAGGGATCATCACCGTTACCATTATGAACGCCATTCAATTTTGGAACGAATATTTCATGGCACTCATATTCCTGAATTCCAGCGAAAACTATACGCTTGCATTAGCCATTGACTTTATTAGTAGTGAAGCACAATATACAAATGCCTGGGGAACCTTATTCGCCGGCCTCGTCATCGCCATCGTACCAGTCATCATCCTATACGCCATCTTCCAAAGACGTATTTCCAAAGGCATGACAGAAGGCGCCATTAAAGGTTAATAGAAAACACCAATCCAAATGCGATTGGTGTTTTTTTTGATGGTTGGATTGTGGGGCGTGTGAGGAGCATGTGAAGTCGCATGGGAGAGTATGGAAGTCGCTTGGGTATCCGGGAATGCCGCGTATGAACCTGCCGAACTCGCGTGAGGACTATGGAAATGCGCGTGCCAGCCCCAAAAGTCGCGTACCAACATTAAATCACCGAATGCCGCATATCACCAGTACATTTAATCGGTCAAAACCTTTCTCCCTCTGCCAACTCCTAATACGATAAAATGGACACATAAAATATAAATCTTTATTTCTAATAGTTATCAACACAATAGTTTACAATAAACTTTATTATTCACTGTACAATAGTGTGCGTCATACACTATAATAAATACAGGAGTTGATCATATGAAAGATGCACATGAGCACTTAGATAAACTAATGCAGGAACTGAGACGGGGAACCATTACGATTGGGGTACTAAGCCAGCTTTCTGAACCGCAGTATGGCTACTCACTCGTGACGATGCTCGGCGAAAATGGGGTCCATGTGGAACCTGGCACATTATATCCACTTTTAAGGAGGTTAGAGAAACAAGGCCTATTGGAAAGTAAGTGGGACACCAACGAAGCACGGCCTAGAAAATATTATTTACTCAGTAAGACAGGGAAAGAAGTATATGATCTGCTCGTTGTTGAATGGAAGAGTATTGTGACAAGTTTAAATCATGTGATCGAGGATAAAGGAGATGATGTCGATGGAGATGGTTGAACGTTATATCTTTGCGGTTACGCAGAAGCTGCCACAATCACAGAGGAAAGATATTGCTATTGAACTTCGCGGTTTAATTGAAGACATGCTGGAAGATCGGTCTGGAAAAAATCACTATACGGAAAGGGATATAGAAGAAGTATTGCTGGAATTGGGCAGGCCGAAAGAATTAGCGGATAAGTACCGTAGCACCAAGAAATACTTGATAGGACCAGAACTTTTTGACTCGTATCTCTATATATTAAAGGTTATATTGGCAGTAGTAGGAATATCTATAGGGGTTGGATTCGCCATTCAGGTCGTTATCAACCCAGTAAATATTTTAGATCACTTCGTTGAAATGATTGTTTCCGCTGTTACTGCATTGCCTATGGCTTTTGGTTGGACGACATTTGGATTTGCTATGGGAGAGTTAATGGGTAATGTGAAAAAGGAGGATTTGCTTTGGGAAGATGAAGAGTGGAAGCCAACTAACTTGCCACCTATTCCAGTTGAGCATAGTCGAGTTAAACGCGGTGAAGCCGTAACAAGTATTATTTTCTATGCATTTTTTATCGTACTGTTTTCCTTTTCAAGTGATTATTTAGGCGTTTGGGTTTTTCATGATGAATTTAATGGGGTTGTTCCTTTTTTGAATGAACAGAATTATGGGACCTACCTCGTATTCATTATTTTAATCTTAGGTATTGGAATATTAAACGAATGTTTAAAACTAGCTTTTGGAAAATGGAGCTATAAGTTAGTTTTATATACAACCGTTTCAAATACACTTTCTATGGCTATCATTCTATTCATGGTAACGGCTACGGATTTTTGGAATCCAACGTTCATGAGTGAATTGGTAGAGGCAAACGTCCTTACTGCGGGCAGTGAAGGCTATGATACCGTCGATTGGATTTGGAGTCGGGTAACATTCTGGATTATTGTCATACTAATCATAAACTTAGTTTGGAACGGGATCGGTGGATTTTTAAAAGCTAGAAAAAATAAGTGATAACGATGTAGGCCTATTGCTACCTGTTCAAGCAGGTAAGACTTTAGGCCTTTTTTTACACACCAAAGTGTAAAATCATGTCCCAAGAACCTTCCAACATCAAAAATGAAACGACAGCACATCAAAGTGGAACCACAGCACTCCAAAGTGAATCGTCGACACTCCAAAGTGAAACCACAGCACTCCAAAGTGAATCGACAGCACATCAAAGTGAATCGTCGACACTCCAAAGTGAAACCACAGCACAACAAAGTGAATCGTCGACGCCCCAAAGTGAATCGACAGCACATCAAAGTGAATCGTCGACACTCCAAAGTGAAACCACAGCACATCAAAGTGAATCGTCGATGCTCCAAAGTGAAACGACAGCACCCCAAAGTGAAACCACCCCCACTCAGATCCACCACAAAAAAGCTTCTCTTCTAACGAAATGCCACACTTCATCAAAAAAACGCTAATTTTGTCGAATGTCCGCGTGGGATATTATGTAAATCTAATGTGAAAATCTTACACAAAGACACCAATATGCAAAAAGTGTGTAGGAATACCTAGTGAGATAGTATGGACAAACTTTCCTGTTATGAATAGATGCGCCCTCTCTACTAGCACCTCTGGGAGTAACTAGTCCCAATATATCAATTTTGAAAAAATAGAAAATTTAGACATAATCAAACAACATTTTTAAACAGCTTTTGCTATTGTCTAGATAACCCTATTAGGACACGGGGGATCCTACCTTTGACAAATTTTGAAGGGCGGTGTTTTCATGACTTGGAAATGTTGAGCCAGGAAATGAACCTCGAAATCAAATAAATGAATGAAGGAGGGATTTACTTGAAGCTACGAAAGGTAATTGCGTTTTTGTCCGCAGCTTTACTACTTCTGACACTCCCCATACCAGGGGGAATGAAAAATGTGTCAGCCGCTGAAAAGCAGGATGTAAACGAGGATGAGATTAACGCCATCATAGATGACCTGACATTAGAAGAGAAAATTGGGCAGCTGTTTATTGTACATGTATATGGACAAACCCCAACTGATCCAAGATACGAGGATACCAATTTAAATAACAACCGCGGTGGGAAAAACTTTCAAGAGGTTATTGAAAACTACCATATCGGTGGGCTAATTTATTTTAATTGGTCGTATAACATCGGCACACCTTTGGATCCAGACCAGGTTCAGTCCTTGTCTAACGGCGTACAGGAAATTGCGGTAGAGCAAGATTCCGGCATTCCATTATTTATTTCGACAGACCAGGAGGGCGGGATTGTCCAACGTGTAACAGAACCAGGGACGGTTTTTCCAGGAAACATGGCAATTGGAGCAACACGGTCTGAGGAGTTCGCTGCCCTATCTGGAAATATCATTGGCAAAGAGCTGAATAGTTTAGGGATTAACATGAACTTTGCACCAACCGTTGACGTGAACTTGAATCCGGCAAATCCAGTTATCGGAATTCGTTCTTTTGGCGAAGATCCTGATCTGGTTTCCAAGCTTGGTGTCTCGCAAATCAATGCATATAAAGAACAGAATGTAATCGCATCGGCAAAGCATTTTCCAGGACATGGTGATACGGATGTAGATTCCCATTATGGGCTTCCAGTCATTGACCATGATTTGGAAACATTACATGAAGTGGATTTAAAACCATTTAAAGAAGCAATTGATGCTGGAGTTGGTTCGATCATGACAGGACATATTGTCGTGCCAGCATTGGATGACTCTGGACTTCCGGCAACATTGTCAAAACCGATCATTACTGACTTACTTCGTGAGGAGCTTGGTTATGACGGCTTAATTATTACGGATAGCCTTGGTATGTCAGGTGCCAACGTAGTACCACCAGAACGTGTTCCGGTAGAATCCTTTAAAGCTGGAGTGGATATTTTATTAAATCCACCAGATGTAGAAGTGGCATATAATGGCATGCTTGAAGCTGTCCAATCCGGGGAAATTTCCGAGGAGCGTGTGGAAGAGTCGGTTTATCGCATTCTTCGGGCAAAGATGGAGAATGGCTTGTTTGAAGAAACGCAGACTAGCCCTGACAAGCTAGAGAACATTGGAACAGAAGCCAATTTACAGGCAGCAAAAGATATTGCGGAGAAAAGCATTACTTTAGTTAAAAATGAGGACGTATTACCAGTTCAAAACGATCAAAAGGTACTTATTACTGGCCCATCAGTAGCCAAGCCATCCTTGCTTTATCAATTGTTAGAGGAAAAGGGTGTCGATGGACGTAGCTATGCAACGGGTACAAGTCCTACAGACAGTCAGATTGAGCAGGCTGTAGAGCACGCAGCAGATGCAGATAAAATTGTTGTTACGACCTATACGGCGAATACAAATGAAAAACAGCGTGAATTTGTGGAAGCGCTTCAACAG
Source organism: Oceanobacillus sp. GQ8 (assembly GCF_059758495.1). Classification (NCBI taxonomy): domain Bacteria; kingdom Bacillati; phylum Bacillota; class Bacilli; order Caryophanales; family Bacillaceae; genus Oceanobacillus; species Oceanobacillus sp. GQ8. The sequence continues at coordinate 456,242 of NZ_JCAXEV010000003.1, forward strand.
ACTGGAAAACCTGTCATTGTTTCGGCACATCGGAATCCATATGATGTGATGGTATTTCCAGAGGTAGATGGTTATGTTGCTTCCTATAGCTATCTCGACGTGTCAATCAACGCGGTAGCTGGCGTGCTGGTAGGCGATATTAATCCATATGGAAAATTGCCTGTTACGATTCCTGATCTATATAACCTCGGGCATAGCCTGGATTATACAGATACTTCTCTCAGTGGTGAGGGGATGAAGCAACTTGTCGATGAATTGGCACAGCAAGATGAAATTGTAGATAGTCAAACGATCAGAGCGCTTACAACACATCTGTCAGCTATTGAACGATTTGAAGAGCGTGACCTAGGAGATAAGGTCGTGAAGCACTTAGAAAGCTTCCAAGACTTGATTGCTCATTTCCATGAAAACGACAAGATTACCGACAAAGCATACAGCTACCTAGAAACAGAAAGCTTGAAATTGCAAGATGTCTGGACAACTCAGGAATAAACCTACTTTTAAATCAAACTAGGGGGATGCGTATGCATAGATTCGTGCGAGTGATGGTGCGTTTTTTCACTATCCTATACTTGCTCTTTCTGCTCGTCTCCCAGGTTCATTCTCCCACATCTGCTTTCTTTACGGCAACTTCTACTGTGGAAGGTGCCGTAACAGCAGGCACCTATGCTGAAGAGGCACCGATTGAGGGGGAGGAACAACACGCAGAAGAGCATACACAAAAGGTTGATACAACACAAGCAGAGACGGATAAGGGGTCAACTCGTGAAAAGGAGAACATAGACGAGCAATCAGAAGAAGATCATACATCTGAAACCTCTGAAAATAATACAGAAAAAGAAGCAGAGGAAAGTAACATGGAGAATGAAAAGCCTGTTAATGAAGAAGAGGAAGAGAGCGAAACGACAGAATTTGAAACAGTGGAAGAGGACGCGATGAGCGAAGGGGAGGAGAATGAAAATGAAAATGACATTAAAAACGCTGAGTAATATCTTGTATACGTTTGTCATTGCTGTGCTGCTTTGTGCTCTGCTCGTCGTGGGCCTCTCCAAAGCTTCCGGTAATGAGGTTAATGTTTTTGGCTATCAAATTAAATCCGTTCTTTCCGGATCTATGGAACCAGGGATTCAGACTGGATCTGTTATTGCGGTGAAAACTGGAGGAGATATGCAGCGGTTTTCAGAGGGAGATGTCATCACCTATCGTGCGGAGGACAACATACTGATCACCCACCGAATTATAGAGGTGGAAAACAATGGGCAGCAGTATATAACGCAAGGGGATGCTAATAATGGCCCTGATGTTAGCCCAGTATTATCAGAGAATGTCGTGGGGCAATATGCCGGGTTTACGATCCCATATGTTGGTTATGTGTTTCAGTTTGCCACGTCACCTGAAGGAGCGGCACTGCTCATGATTCTGCCAGGAATTCTATTGCTTGGATATGCTTTTATAACCATTAGAAGGACATTGAAACAGGTAAAACATTTGCTTCAGGAAAAAACGATGGACGCAAAATAAGCAGGAATATAAAAATTGGGGAGGAAGTTATAAATGAATATTAAAAAACAATTGGGGTTAGGAATTGCTTCAGCAGCACTAGGTCTTACATTAGTTAGTGGGGGGACATTTGCGTATTTCAGTGATACCGAAACATCAAGTAACACATTCGCTGCTGGGACGCTAGATCTCGCGGCAGCGCCAACAGAAATTATTGAAGTAGATAATATCAAACCAGGCGATACGATGGTACGTGATTTTGAATTACAAAATAACGGCACACTTGATATTGAAAAGGTACTACTCGATACAGATTATACTGTCACAGATGCTACAGGAGATAATACAGGAGATTTCGGCGAGCATATTATGGTCGAATTCCTATACAATGCCGACAAACTTGATGAAGTAATTTACCAGACGACACTGGCAGAACTAAAAACCATGACACCTGAAGCAGTAAATGAAAATGTCTTCTTGCCACTGCTTGGTGAAAATGGATTGCCAGTCGGAACCATTGATGATCTCGTTGTGCAATTTAATTTTGTAGATAACGGGGAGGACCAAAACGAATTCCAAGGAGACACGTTAAGCCTAGAATGGACGTTCACTGCACAGCAAACAGCCGGAGAAGATAAGTAATTAAATAAGGAGGCGTTTACAGATGAGAAAACAACAAGCGCTATCCATGCTCGTCCTTTTCATGCTCTGTCTGACACTGTTTGTTCCCGTAGCACCCGTGAAGGCGGAGGCTGCTAGTAATGCGGTGCAATTGCTCCAACAACCTTTGGATGATCTTGACGGAGAGGTGGAGCAAGCGATTGCGGATAAGGTGATGCCAGGGGCGGTCGTGTATATCGCAAAACAAGGCGAAGTCGTTAAACATGACGCTTATGGTTATGCTGCTCGTTACACGGATGATCAATTTACGGAAATGGAAGATCCTGTAGCAATGCAGGAAAATACTATATTTGATATGGCCTCGATTTCCAAACTGTTTACAGCAACAGCTGTCATGCAGTTATGGGATGAAGGATTATTTGAATTAGAAGACCCTGTGCAACAGTATATTCCGGAATTCACGGGGGAAGGCAAAGAAGAAGTTACGATCAGGCAACTACTCACACATACTTCTGGATTTGCTCCAAGTCCTAGTGAACGTCTTGATAAAGTGGAAGGGGATCGTTCGGACAGGTTAGATTTTGTATTGCACGAGCCGCTTCAACAAGCACCAGGTGCCGATTATGTGTACAGTGATGTGAATTACCTGACACTAGGCGTGCTAATTGAACGCCTTAGTGGTGAGCGCCAGGATGTCTTTGTAGAAAGGAAAATCACGGAACCACTCGAGATGCAGGACACGATGTATAATCCACCAGAATCACTTAAATCGCGCATCGCTGCTACCGAATATCAGCCATGGACAAATCGTGGTGTAGTTTGGGGAAGTGTGCATGATGAAAATGCTTGGTCATTGGATGGTGTAGCAGGACAGGCTGGCATATTTAGTAGTGCAGCAGATTTAGCTGTTTTCGCACAAATGATGCTAGAAGAAGGCACATATGCTGGGGGAGAAATTCTCTCAGAGGAAGCAGTTGAACTGATGAAAACAAACTGGAATGAAGCCTATCCTGGCCAGGACCAAGGACTGGGATGGGAATTAAATCAATCATGGTACATGGATGATCTAGCCGAAGATAATACGTTGGGCCACACAGGTTATACCGGAACATCGATTGTAGTAAGCCCGAATCATGAGACGGTGACAATTTTGCTAACAAACCGTGTTCACCCAACAAGAGAAACAGTTTCTACCAACGGTATTCGGAAAAAAGTATCGCAAAAGACAGCAGATGCTATTTATGCATGGAGTGCAGAAAGCATGCAGGACATGGTAGAACGATTGCTTACAAGGGAGGAAATAGAAGCGAACACAGCTAGATCCCTCGGCTTGCATTTAACGGTAATTAGTCGCTATGAGCAGCAAGGGAATCAAGAAAAAGTGTTAAAGCATCTTGCCGGTTTCCAACAGTTAGTCGATTATTTACACGAGGAAGATGCATTTAATGACTCAACCTATGAGGACCTCGTCCGTACAGCAACTTATTTGAGTGAGAAGTGGCAATAAATATTCGCTATAAGCAGCAGTGAGGAGCACAATGACACCCCTCACTGTTTCCTTTTAAGCGCGAAAAGGAGGGGAAACATGAAAAAGAAGTCTAGATTTTTATCGATCCTGCTTATCATTGGAATGTTGTTTAGTATCCCGGTGTCTGCGGTTTCTGCTGTCAGCAGCCCTGATGATAATACAGAATATGAACCGGAAAATCCAGGGGTTCAGCCCGAACAAATCGATGTTGGGGACAAAGGAATGGTCGTCTCCGCACATCCGCTAGCTTCTGAGATCGGAGCAGATGTTTTAAAACGCGGAGGTAACGCGGTAGATGCTGCAGTCGCCATGCAATTTGCTTTGAATGTTGCAGAACCGATGATGTCGGGAATCGGCGGTGGTGGCTTTATGATGTATTATGACGCCCAGACCGAGGATGTCTCGATCATTAATAGTAGAGAGCGCGCACCACAAGGGGCTACACCCGATATGTTTATTGATAAAAGCAATATCGTGGAAGAACCAGGTAAGTTTTTACTCGGGGCAAATGAACTGAGTGATGAAGTGGGCAACGAATTCCATGTTGCGGAAGTGCAAGTGGAGGATGTCGAAACAGGGGAGCATATTTTTAGCTCTGATTTCACTGGAGAGAATGATGCACCGTGGGATGCTGACAAATTTCAATTGTTGGAGCGGGGCACGGCGTTTCGCCTAAATGAAGCAGGAGGAAACATCCATTTTGGAGCACCATATGGCAGCAATTCCACTTCATTCGGTCAAGCTACCTCTGTGATGGAGTCAGTAGAAGATAGCGAATTATTTATTCGTTTTCGCACCGATGATCCAGGAGACGATAGAAGACTTCGCCTATGGTTGCGTGCAGATGCGTTCCGTTCCACGGGGTCTACCTATGCTCGCAATGGTTATGGGGTAGAAATCAATACAAATACAAGTGAACTAAAATTAATTCAAGCTAAAGACGGCCAAAACTCTACGTTGGACACCGTTTCCTTTGACCGTACAACAGAGTGGCAATCACTTCGTTTCCGTGTAGAGGATGATGAACTTAAGATTCGTCAATGGGAAGAAAACGAAGAAGAGCCTGAGGAATGGGATATAGAGGCCATTGCAGGTACGGTAATCCCTTTTTCTGAGCGTGTACAAAGCGGAAAATCGGTTGGCGTTCCTGGGACCTTAAAGGGACTAGAGACTGCACTTGATAACTGGGGTTCGATTCCAATGGAAGACTTAATTCAGCCTTCGATTGATATGGCGGAACAGGGTATTCCTGTGAATTGGGTACTAGCCAACGCAATTGCCAGTAATGAAAGTAAATTAGCCCGAACAGCTGCTGGGGATGTATTTTTACCAGACGGCGACCCACTGGAAGAAGGGGACACCCTTGTACAGGAGGACTTGGCTAAAACATTTATGTTAATTCGCGATCAAGGATCAGATGCTCTTTTCAACGGAGAAATTGGCGAAGCGCTTGCTGCAGAGGTTCAGGCATTTGGCGGGAGTATGGATACTGCAGATCTAAGTCGATATGATGTGACACAGGACGAACCCGTGTGGGGCGATTACCAAGGGTATGACATTGCATCCATGCCGCCACCAAGCTCTGGAGGACTAACCATGCTACAACTGTTAAAAATGTTTGAACAGCTGGATCTTACACAGCATGACGTGAAATCTCCAATGAAATACCACTATATGGCGGAAGCAATGCACCTTGCGTATGCCGACCGGGGTGCTTATATGGGAGATCCTGAATATGTGGAGGTACCGAGAGAAGGATTACTTGATCCAGATTATGTAGCAGAACGACTGGCAACCATTGACCCAGAAGCTGCTAATCCGAACGTAGAGCCAGGAAATCCGTGGAACTATCAGGACGGAGAAGCACCAGAGGTTGTCACACAGGTAGATGACAAGGTGGATGGAGAAACAACGCATTTTACGGTTGCCGATCAATGGGGAAATCTTGTTTCCTATACAACGACCATTGAGCAGGTGTTTGGATCAGGCATCATGGTACCGGGCTATGGCATTATGCTAAATAATGAACTGACCGACTTTGATGCCATCCCTGGTGGAGCGAATGAAGTGCAGCCTAATAAGCGACCACTTAGCAGCATGACACCTTCTATTGTTTTACAGGACGGAGAACCTTATATGACTGTTGGCTCACCAGGAGGCGCCACCATCATTACGTCGGTAACCCAGACACTTGTTAATGTACTTGGATATGAAATGGATTTAAAAGAAGCGATTGAAGAACCACGTATATACAGTAGCAGCTATCCAAGCATTCGTTGGGAGTATGGGGTGCCGGAAAACATTCGCGATCTATTAGAGCAAATGGGACACTCCTGGGAAGAAACGCCAAGAGAGATTGGCAATGTAAATAGTATTTTACTTCATAATGAAACGTATAGCGGTGCGGCCGATTCAACAAGGGAAGGAACAGCAATTGGCATCTCAGTTGAAGATCTTCCATCCATATTGAAATTGGAGCAATTAGTAGCGCAGTTTGCTGACAAAGGAGAAATCAATAATGAGCAAACAGAAAGACTTCTGCTTACCCATTTAACAGCAGTGGAGCGATTTGTAAATCAAGATCGCTTAGATAAAGCTAGTAAGCATATGCAAGTGCTGACTCAGTTGCTCGATGTTCAGCATGCTAATGGAAAAATTTCCGAACAGGCAAAAGAGGAGCTAACACAAAATGCAGAGGCTCTCTTACTGATTTGGCAAAAAGAACAAAATTAAGCAAAAGGCGGGGGAGGAGCTCTGTATCCTCCTAGCCTTTACTAAACAAAATAAGGGAGGCGTTAGCCTTGAAGAAGACGATTATTTTGGTAATAAGTCTGTGCTTCGTTCTCGGTTCATTGTCAGGTGTAGTGGCAGATAAGCTAAAGAACAATAACAATGCTGGTGGTGATGAGTTGAAGCTAGGTGTAGAAGTATTGCTTGAACAGCATAAAGATTTAATCGAAGGGAAGCGGGTTGGACTGATTACCAATCCAACAGGAGTTGATCAAGAGTTAAACAGTATTGTCGATACGTTGCATAATGATCCAGACGTTGAACTGACAGCCCTCTATGGTCCTGAACATGGGGTGCGCGGCGATGCGCAGGCAGGGGATTATGTAGAATACTATATTGATGAAGAAACAGGCTTGCCAGTATATAGCTTGTACGGCCAGACTAGAAAACCAACACCAGAGATGCTGGAAGATGTGGATGTTTTGTTATTTGACATTCAAGATGTTGGTGCTAGATTCTATACGTATATTTACACAATGGCGTATGCAATGGAAGCAGCACAGGAAAACGATGTGGAATTTCTTGTACTTGACCGTCCGAACCCACTTGGAGGTAATAGCGTCGAAGGCCCTGTCCTTGATCCAGAATATGCTTCCTTTGTCGGGAACTATCCAATTCCATTACGTCATGGGATGACGGTAGGGGAATTGGCCAAGTTATTTAATGAAGAATTTGATATTGGAGCAGATCTGACAGTCGTTGAAATGGATGGCTGGAAGCGGGGACAATATTATGATGATACAGAGCTTGAGTTTGTACTACCATCACCAAACATGCCGACACTTGATACGGCGCTTGTCTACCCTGGGGCTGCTTTAATAGAAGGAACAAATGTGTCAGAAGGACGAGGGACTACAAAGCCATTCGAATTAATCGGTGCGCCGTTTGTAAATAGTACAGACTATGCAGCGGCATTAAACAACCTTGAACTAGAAGGTGTGACCTTCCGTGCGGCTTCCTTCACTCCGACGTTTTCCAAGCATAGTGGTACATTAAGCCATGGGGTACAGATTCATGTAACAGATAAAAAGGCATACGACCCTATTGTGACTGGATTGCATATCGTTAAAACGTTACATGACATGTATCCGGATGATTTTGAATTTCGTGCTGAAAGCAGTGCAGGCGTGTCATTCTTTGATAACCTAATTGGTAACGGCTGGGTACGGGAAGCAATAGAGAATGGAGAAACAGTGGAATCAATGGTTGATCAGTGGAAAGGAGATCTGCAAGCATTTAAAGAAGTGCGTAGAGACTACCTTGTTTACACTGTCAGCACAGCTGATTTGAAAAATTCAATTGAAGCATTTGTTGACTCAGACGAACTCAAAAATGATGCAGCTCGAAAGCTAAAATTGCATCTTACCGCTGTTGAAAGATATGAAGAAAGTGCGGATGCCACTAAAGTTGCAAAGCATATGGAAAGCTTCCTACTATTATTGGATCAGCAATTAGAAGCTGAAAGCATTTCCGAAAGTGCTTACGAAGACCTTTATAGTGATGCAACGGATATGTTAGCGATGTGGAATTAATAGAAACTGAGACTGGATAAAAAGGATAAGTAGTCTAAGAGAAGAAAAGTCATAAGAGCCTGGCTAATCAACGCTATGGAAAATATTTCGCTTTCCGTGGGCACGGCCTCAGTCTCCTCAGAAGCAAAGATAGCTTCTTCCGGGGCCTTCGGACTCGTGCTGTTCCCACTGGACAAGTAAGGCTTCGTCAGCAATTCATCGCACGCAGAAAATGCGAATGCATTTTTAAGGAGTCTGCATATTTTCCTTCGCTGAAATGGTAGATCTGGCGAGAATTATTTAACACAACTAGTTAATAGTCTTTGAATAATTGTTCCATGTTTGCTTTCTAAATCATTTGTCATGGCTTCTTTTTTCTAAAATGAAAGGGGAGTAGATTTAATGAAAAGGGCGTTGTTGTTTGTTGCTGGATTTATGGCATTACTGTGGGTATCTCTTTCTCCTTCCTATGAAACGTATGCGGTGCAAGGGTTAAGTCAGTTGGAAGAAACTACTGTGAAGGTGGCGACGTATAATGTTGCAGCGGGTAGGGGGACTGATGGGACGTATAATTTGGAGCGAATTGCTACAGCCATTGAGAATACAGGTGCGGATATTATCGGCTTGCAGGAAGTAGATGTTCACTGGGGAGATCGTAGTAACAATGATAACATGGTGGCATTACTTGCTGAACGTTTAGATATGGATTACTATTTTGCCCCAATCTATGACTTTGACCCAGCAGGCGAAGGGGAACCACGCAGGCAATTTGGTGTAGCAGTATTGAGTAAATATCCAATTACCAATGCTGCAAATAGAGAGATTGCAAGATTATCTACACAAGACCCGGACCCTGTACCTAAACCTGCACCCGGATTCCTTGAAGCACAAATTAATGTGGATGGCGCAGAAGTGGCCTTTTATGTGACACATTTAGACTACAGGGCAGATCCTATTGTAAGAGAAATGCAGGTTGCGGACATGAAAGAAATCATGGCAGCGCATACCTATAGTATTCTCGTTGGGGATATGAACGCGAGACCTGATGCGCCAGAACTCCAACCATTATTTCAGAAATATGCAGATGCTTGGAACTGGAGTGTAGAAGAAGATGGGTATACGTACCCTGCTGCCTCGCCTGACCGGAGAATTGATTATGTATTTGCTTCTCCAAGAATCGAAGTCCATTCTGCTACTAAGATGTCTAGCCACGCAGCGGATCATCTACCAGTCATTGCCGAGGTTTCGTTAATAGAGGGAAGTCATTCTTACAATCTAGAAGGTACGGAATGGCTAGTTGACCACTTTATAGAGCATGGCGAAATTAAAGGTACAGAAACTTCTACCTTGTTACACAACCATTTGCGGGCACTAAACTATTATAAAAAGCAAGGGAAGAATGAAAAACTAGTAAAGCATTTGCAAGGTATGACGGTATTGCTTGATTATGAAAAAGAAAAGGGCCATATTTCCGGTAAAGCTTGGGAAGAGTTGTCCAGGGATATAGATTATTTTACAGAAAAATGGATTCAATAACGAAAGATAAAAAGCCTTGCATAACAGCGAGGCTTATTTTTTTGTTTCGTAAATTAACACCCATTTCCGATTAAATGAAATTTTCTAATTGTTATGTTAATATGATATAGATAAAGACAAAGGAGGAATACGATGGAATATGCAATTGGTGGATGGACATTATTTTGGTTTGTCGTTCCCATGCCGCTATTGGTAGTCTGGGCAGTGATTACCTTTTTCACGGAAAAGGGGGATGACACGAAATGAACGCCACGTTGATAACATTTATTTTTTACCTTGTTGGAATGATTGTCATTGGAATTATTACGTACAGAATGACAAACACATTATCAGATTATGTGCTCGGTGGCAGGAAGCTAAATAGTTGGGTTGCTGCATTTTCAGCATCGGCGAGTGATTTTAGTGGCTGGCTCTTAATTGGGTTGCCTGGTGCGGCATATGCGGCAGGACTTGGACAATGGAGCTTGTGGATTGCAATTGGTCTGGCAGTTGGTGCCATGATTAACTGGCAATATGTCGCAAAACGTCTACGTATTTACACCGAATACTCCAATAACTCCATTACATTACCACAGTTTTTTGAAAATCGATTTCGAGATAAATCACACTTATTACGCGTAATTTCAGCAGCATTTATTTTAGCGTTTTTCTTATTTTATACAGCTTCAGGACTTGTAGCTGGGGCGAAATTATTCCAGGGTACTTTTGATATGGATTATCATTTTGCTTTAACAGTTGGTGCCATTATTATCGTTTCCTATACCTTTTTAGGCGGATTCCTGGCAGTTAGCTATACAGATTTTGTCCAAGGTGTACTTATGTCGGCAGCACTTTTATTTACTTCCATTTATGGATTGATTGAGATTGGTGGATTTGGGGAATTATTTAACCAGCTTGGACAAATAACCCCCAACTTAATTGATGCGTTCTCAGCAACAGATTATAACCAACCAGAGGGAGTACTTTGGGAGCCTCTAGGGGCAATCGGAGCGGTTGGAATTATTTCTGCACTTGCCTGGGGGCTTGGCTATTTTGGGCAGCCACACATCCTAGCTCGATTTATGGCAATCCGTTCCCATAAGGAAGTTCGTAAAGCACGTTTGATCAGTGTAGCTTTTGGACTTGTTATCCCTCTATATGGTGCGTTAATTGTCGGGATGCTCGGTATCGTAACTTTTAGTGAGCCTCTAGCCGATTCTGAGCAAGTCTTTATACAGCTTGTGCAAGTTGTTTATAATCCATGGGTTGCAGGAATCTTACTTGCAGCTGTACTTGCAGCCATTATGAGTACGGTTGACTCACAATTACTTGTCTCATCCAGTGCCCTTTCTGAGGACTTTTACAGAAGATATCTCCGCAAAAATGCATCAGATAAAGAACTCGTATGGGTTGGACGAATTTCCGTTCTCGTCATTGCGATTATCGCGATTATGCTTGCATGGAATGAAACAAGCTCTGTGCTTGATCTTGTGAGCTATGCATGGGCAGGGTTTGGTGCAACGTTTGGTCCAGCTGTTCTGTTTTCCTTATTCTGGAGAAAGATGTCTCGAAACGGTGCGGTCGCCGGAATTGTCGTGGGTGGCGTAACAGTCTTCCTATGGCCATTGACCGGATCTGCTTTATACGAGATCGTACCAGGTTTTGTGCTATCAAGTATTGCAATTATTTTATTCAGTTTGATTGGAAAGGGACCTACCAAGGAGATGCAGGAAGAATACGATAAAGTTGCAGGCGTAAAATAACGTTAGGAGTGATACAGCATGAGTCAAAATAAATTATACGGCAATACACCTTGCTATCTTAATGGAAAAAAAGTGAAATTGGGAAAAGATGATGTTACAGATCGCGATGTTCTCATTTACGGTGTCCCATGGGAGGGAGCCGTAACCTGGGGTGATTATACAGGCTGTGAGCTAGGACCAAAGGCTATCCGCCTCAACTCTGCTCGGTATTCAGGTTATTTGCCGGAATTAGATGACATCGATGTGCTTTCCCATTATACAATTGGCGATCTTGGGGATGTAGATGTGGTACCAGCAGATACAATCGAGACGATGAAACGAATTGAGGACTTTGCCTCGGGTGTTTGGAAAACGGGAAAATTCCCTGTCGCTTTCGGTGGCGATCATGGCATCACTTATCCCATTGTAAAAGCGTTAAGTGAAGAAGTGGATGGAAAAGTTGGAGTCATCCATCTGGATGCTCACTACGACAACTATAAAGAATATGAAGGCGACCTATATGCAAGAAGCACACCATTCCACCGCATTTATGAAAGTGAAAGTGTGCGAAATGAAAGCATTGTCCATATGGGAATCCACGGACCGAGGAATGCGCCCGAAACAGGGAAATATGCAAAGGAAGTTGGCGCGACTACTATCTCTGTTAGAGAGGTACGCAAGGCAAAGGACCTAACCGCCTTAGCTAAAAAAGCGTATCAAATTGCCAGCGAAGGAACAGAAGCTGTTTACCTAAGCATTTGCAGTGATGTACTCGACTTCGCATTTAACCCAGGTGGCCCCGTAGATGGAAATGGCCTCACTTCTTATGAGTTGTTGGAGCTCGTGCACGAGTTCGCCAAGATGGGGATTCGCGGAATGGATTACGTGGAAGTTTATCCACAACAGGATACCAATGACAACTCCTCCCATTTCGTCACATACGCCGTGCTCTACGCATTGGCAGGTAATATCTTACATGAAAAAGAAGCGGAATAATGGATTAAGCCACTTCCTATAGGGGGAGTGGTTTTTTTGTTTATGTAGTAGTGTGTGATTAGGACTGAAACCAAAACAGTGGGAAGTGAAACCAGAGCAGCGGGAAGTGAAACCAAAGCCGTGCAAACTGAAACCAAAACAGTGCAAACTGAAACCAAAACAGTGGGAAGTGAAACCAGAGCAGAGCAAACTGAATCCAAAGCAACGCAAAGCGAATCCACCACATAGCAACTTGGACTTCCAGAACGCCTCTCTAAATCCTAAGAAAATCTATTTATAAAAAATCGTGTCTATAGACCTATAAATTAAGGCAAGTTATGCCGATATAAAAAGTAGAGGGAACAAAGAGGGGGAACCATATTGGGATTATCCATACATAGAAAGCAAAAAAATGAAAAGAACAAGCAAACACTCCAGCAAGCTGCCAGTGAAATGAACCCAACGATTGAAGTGACACCAGACTCAGATTTAGAAAAGCAATTGAAAATGCTTGATTTAAAACGAGAAGACTTTGCAATAGCCATGGCATTAAAGTCATATGTGGAAGCAGATAACAAAAACATTATAGACTGCTTCTATGGAAGTATTGAACAAAATCCAAAACTGATTGCAATTATCGAAGAATACAGTTCAATAGATAAATTGAAACTGACGTTAGAAAGACATATTATTGAGATGTTTTCTGGTGAAATTAGTGAAGCCTTTATTCAACGTCGGAAGAGAATTGCTCATATCCATGTAAAAATTGGCCTTACCCAGAAATGGTATATTGCTTCATTCCAAAAGTTGTTTGACGGATTGATTGATTTAATCGTAACAAACTTCCCACATCAGGATGATCGTTTACTTGGCATAAAGCTTGTCAATAAACTACTCAACCTTGAACAACAAGTTGTGTTGGAAGCATACGATGACGAAGTGACAGAATATCGAGACCAACAAGAACAAGCTAAGATGGAAATTTTGAATTCAGTTGAACAAACTTCTGCAGAGCTTGCGGCATTAGCTGAGGAGACAAATGCGTCGATTGGTGACATGACCGAAAAAATTGGTGTCATCACAACAAGCTCAAGAAGTGGCACCGAACTGGCACAAAATGCAAAAACTGCCGCTGACAAAGGGGTTTCCAGACTTTCTGACATGCGCTCGTCTGTTCAAGAGTTAGAAGATAGCACAGCTAAGATCGTTTTGGAAATGACCAATTTGGAAACGACTTCTATAAAAATTAAAGAAATTATCGAGATTGTAAAGTCCATCGCGGACCAGACCAATTTGTTAGCATTAAATGCATCCATTGAAGCTGCTAGAGCAGGCGAACATGGGCGAGGCTTTGCGGTGGTAGCAGAAGAAGTACGTAAGCTAGCTGAACAAACAGGCAGCTCTGTAACAAATGTTACCGACCTTGTAAACCAGACAGGGGAGCAAGTCTTCAATAGTTCTTCTAATATCAAAGTAGCACAGGAATTTTTGGATACAATTAAAAGCGAACTAAAAAATACAGAAGATGCTTTCGGTGAAATTGATGCGAGCATGGATAAATCCAAACGAAGCAATGAAACCATTCAGGATGATCTAGAAGTATTTAATGAAGCAATCAGTGGAATTGAACAATCCGCGACAACAATTTCTGAATCAGCAGATACATTGAATCGCTTGTTGGCAGATAGAGATAGATAAGTTGAAAAGGAATTCTTCATGAGAAGAGTTCCTTTCTCATATTCCAGATAAATAGACCTACTTTCTTCCTATAGAAATATCCTCCTATATACACTTGTTGCCCATAAGTTGAAATGTTACGATTGTATTACAAACTATTCTATGCATACAAGGAGGGGACAGATTGACCAAAGAAATGATGGAAGATCTGTTGCGAAGTGTCACAAAGCTATTAGAAGAAATCAATGAATTGCAGACAAAAAGCAAGCAAATGGATGAACTGTTTCTAAGTTTAGAAATAAGGGCCAATAACATAGAACTCACATTAAACGGTTTACAGCAAAATGTTGTACGATTAGACCAACGAATCGCAACAGTGGTAGAGAGACAGCTTGAAAAAAGCACTAATAAATTTTTGTCCCAAGGAATTATTCAATAGGGCGTGCGTCTGCAGGCTTATTTTTTTTGTTTTTTTCATAGAAATACTATCTATATAATCCTATTTTATTCCTTGGGAAAAAGGAAATGCCTCCAATTAGTATGCTCATTTTCAATTTTTGTTTTCTTGTTGGAAACTCTTAATCATGGTAAGCTAAGTTATAGACAAAGCAAGGAAAAGGTGAGAAGTATGGAGGATATTTCAAACAGAGATATTATGCAGGCTATCACAGAACTGGGACAGCAGGTATCAGGTTTAGGCGATCGAATAGAAAACCTAGAAACACGAGTTGCCAATCTAGAAAAAGAGCTCAAGCAGGACATCCGCAAATTGGATGCCAAGTTTTCTGTGCTTAGTGATAGTGTTGTTGAAACAAAGGCTGATATGAAGTTATTAAAACAAAACCAACATTAAAGCGTGCATGTGCAGGCTTATTTTTTTGCTCTCAAAAAGAAAAAAATCCCCGGTTGTCCGAGGATTCTCTGTTTAAAAGAATAATAGACCAATTGAGATTGGAATAAAACTATACACGAGAATTAAGACACAAAAGCCCATAATATCGCGTACTTTTAACCCGGCAATCGCGAGTAAAGGCAGTGCCCAGAATGGCTGAATCATGTTGGTCCAAGCGTCACCCCAGGCAACGGCGACAGCGGTTTTCGCAGTATCAACGCCTAGCTCAAGTGCAGCTGGAATCATGATCGGCCCTTGCACAGCCCATTGCCCACCACCAGATGGTACGAAGAAATTGACCAGTCCTGCGCTTAAGAAGGAAAATAGAGGAAAGGTGAACGAGTTTGACATATTAACGAATGCCATCGACATCTGTTCTGATAACCCAGACGCCACCATCATCCCCATAATCCCTGCATAAAACGGAAACTGAACAATAATCCCCCCAACATTTTTCACAGAATTTGTTACACTGTTTAAAAATCTTCTCGGTGTCTTGTGAAATAACATCCCTAAGAACAGCATAATAAAGTTCACGATATTAATGTTAAGATCAAACCCATTTTGAATAAAGAAGTAAACGACAAATGCAAAGCCAAGTAACCCGATGACTATAGATAGAACCTGGCTATTTTCCAATTTTTCCGCAGGTGTTTCGGCTGCTTTTTCTTCCCCAGTCTCTTCACTTGAGCCATCAATTGACTCTGGTCGCCATAAATGTGCGTCCCCTTGTGTGAGCGGATCACGTGATTTCATTAAGAAGCGATTTACAAATGGAAGGGTAAATAAAAGGAAAAAGACAATAAACAAGTTAAAGCTACTGAACAATGTCTCACTAACCGGAACGGTCCCCATCGTATCTTCCATAAAATGGCCAGGTGTTGCAATTAATAAAGGGATGGAAGCAGATAATCCGCCATGCCATAGTAGAAAACCACTATAGGCACTCGCCATCAGCACACGGTAATCTACTGTTGGAACCCGCTTTGCCACATGGATAGCAAATAATGCCCCAACCACAAGACCAAACCCATAATTAATGATACAAGCAAGTGAAGCAATAAATGTCACGAGTAAAATCGCCTGGGATGGCGTATTCGCAAGGGTACTTATTTTCTTAAGGAGGTTTCGAACAACAGGCGTACTAGCTAAGATATAACCTGTTACCACAATGAGGGACATCTGCATCGCAAATGCTAAAAGATCCCAGAATCCGTCGCCCCAATAGGAAACCATGTCGACAAGGGAACTATCTGTAAAAATCATACCAAGAATAAAGACAGCAAGCGTTAAAATAATTGCAAATAAGAACGCATCAGGCAAATAACGCTGCACCATACGGTCACAAAACCGCGTAATACTTTTCATAGATTTCACTCTCCTTTCAATTTTTAAGCGCTTTCAAATAGGATAACAGATTATTAAAGCGCTGTTAAAGAATCCAATGCTTGCACAAAAGAAAAATTATTTATCTTTTTTTATAAAAACATTTAAACATTCTATAAAACGGTCGATATAAGTAATGTAGTCATCATGATGATAAAAATGTTTTGGCCGAACATTGACAAAGTTAATAACGCAAGGTGATATTCACCAAGTGTTGTTATAGATGGGACACAAGGACGTGCCCAAAAAATACACTTACATGGAGGTAAGAAAATTATGATTATCAATCACAATATTGCTGCTCTTAACGCACACCGCCAATTAGGAGCAAACCAAGGTGCTACACAAAACTCATTGGAGAAACTTTCTTCAGGTCTAGGAATTAACAAAGCTGGAGACGATGCTGCAGGTCTAGCAATCTCTGAAAAAATGCGTGGACAAATTAAAGGACTTGAAATGGCATCTAAAAATGCTCAAGACGGCATTTCTTTGATTCAAACTGCTGAAGGTGCATTGAATGAAACTCATTCAATCCTTCAACGTATGCGTGAATTATCTGTACAAAGCTCTAACGACACTAACACAGACAAAGACCGTGCAGAATTGCAAAAAGAAGTAGATCAACTTTCTCAAGAAATCACACGTATTGCTGACAACACTGAATTTAATACGCAAAACTTACTTGGTGGAGAGTTTGAAGCTACATTCCATATTGGTGCAAATGAAGGTCAAAACTTAAAAATTCAAGTTGACGCAATGGATGCTGAATCACTAGGCGTTGCTAGATCAGCTACTGAAGGAATTGATATTTCAACTCAGGAAGCTGCTGATACAGCAATTACTACTATCCAAGAAGCTATCGACACAGTTTCTGCTGAACGTTCTAAACTTGGGGCAACTCAAAACCGCCTAGAGCATACTATTAACAATCTTGGAACTTCTTCTGAGAACTTAACTGCTGCTGAATCTCGTATCCGTGACGTTGACATGGCAAAAGAAATGATGAACTTCACGAAGAACAACATTCTTAGCCAAGCAGCGCAAAGCATGCTTGCTCAAGCAAATCAACAACCACAGGGAGTACTCCAGTTACTTCAGTAGTATTGAATCTAAGACTCTGGCATCTGCTGGGGTCTTTTTTTATCTATTTTATATGATAAGGTATTTTTTTAAGAAATCTAATTCCTCTATTTTAACTACCCTTTATTGATTTTAAAAATAGTTTCCGAGAGTTGATATACTTTTATTGAAAATCTAGAAAACATAAGGAAACTTAGAGTTACCTTTTAGATTACACTAGATTGGCCGATAATAGTATTAGCAAATAAATAATTTTACTTGTAATTTATAAACAAAGGAAGTGTCAACATGGAAAAGTTAAATCATAAGAAAAACTTTCAAATAATAAATATTATCTCTACTCTAATAGAGGCAACAGATCATTTTTCTAAACTTATTAAGCAAAATGAATTAAATCAAAGTATACATATGTTTAGTTCGATTGTTGAAGGAGTTTCTACTATCGAAAAAGCGTTAAATGCTAATCAATTGTCTAAAGAAAGTAAAATGGAAAACGATAAAATTGAACACTCTTTATTATTAATTGCTCAAGCATTAGAAAAACGGCAGATGATAAAGGTTTCAGAGGTTATTCAGTTTTCACTTGCACCGCAGCTGAAAAGGCTGAAAAAAATATATGAGGTAGAACAGCCAGTTCTATCCCAAGGTAAAATTGTCGTAGGAGTTTATTACGGTGCAATGAGCCCAAGAGAAGTTTATCCAAAAGAGAGAATAGATGCGTTAGTGGAAGAAGCTACAAATCAACAAGTGCAAGTTGTATTTTTCTGTTTAAGTGACGTAAAAGTAGAAGAGAAACTAATTCATGGCGAAATTTATAAAAACGGTAACTGGATACGCGAATTCGTTGATTATCCACATTCTATTTATAATGTAGACATGGTTTCTAGAGGAAGACAGGCACCAATTGAAAGAAAATTAAGAAGTGAAATTCCTTTTACGAACTTTGGACTTGGAAACAAATTTCTTTTGCCAAAAAGGTTGGTTAAATACAAAAGATTTGCAGAATTACTTGTACCTTTTAAAGGTATTACGAAAGAGAATGTAGTATATGACTTTTTAAATGACAAAAGTAAAGCTGTTATTAAACCCATTCATGGGAGCCAAGGTCGAGATATTTACTTTATTGAAAAAAAGGGGAATCATTTCTCAATTTTAGAAGGAAAAAAGGAAAGAATCCTAGGACAACAAAAGTTTAGTGAGTGGGTTCAGCATACGTTACTACAGAAAAACAGGAAATATATTATTCAAAACTATATTGAGTCCCGTACCCATGAAAGTGAACCTTTCGATATACGAGCTCATGTTCAAAAAAATTATGAAGGTAAATGGATATTAACGAACATTTACCCGCGTGTTGGGAATAAAAAGAGTATACTTAGTAATATTAGTCGCGGGGGGAGAACCGAAAGTTTAGACACCTTTTTAAAAACTGAATTTGAAAGTAAAGGAGAACAGTATAGTAAGGATTTAAAAGAGCTAGCTTTAGATCTTACCCATCATTTAGATAAACTATTTGGATTTGCTTTAAGTGATTTAGGGATTGACTTAACCATTGATCAATCAGGTCGTTTTTGGATGCATGAGGTAAATAATGGACCCCAAACGAAATATCATGAGAAAGATTGGGCAAAAAATATAATAGGGTATGCAAAATATGTAGCTGAGAATGGGATTTACTCTACGAATGAATTTCAAAATGGAAGAAAGCTTAAAGACCAATTTAATTCAAAAGCTTCAAAATTAACCGTAGCAAATTTAAGCAAGAACAAAGTAGCAATTGGTATGTTAATCCCACAAGGTGAAGATGATAAATTAGCAACTGCTTGTGCATATGTAGCAAATTATGAGGGTTCAGACTTTTACTATTTTAGGCCAAAGGATGTTGATTATGATACAGGCTTAATCAGAGGCTATTTTTATGAGAATAAGGAATGGACTCCTAAAATAGTGCCGTATCCTGATGTTATCTATGACCGATTAAGATTACGTGGAACAGGATATTATAATGAAATATATGGAGAGTTTGAAGGTATACCTATTACTAATGAATTTTATGGAAACTCAATTAGTAAACTAGAAGTCTACGATAAACTTCAAGAGACAGGTAAACTTAACGACGTGATTATTCCATATCAAAAAGTAACAAGGACAAAAGATATATTAGATTTTATTGAACTCTATAAAGCTGTTATCGTTAAACCGGAAGTTGGATCTTTTGCGCGTGGTGTGCACTTAATCGAAAAACAAGATTCAGGCCAATATTTAGTAGCAGAAAAAGACCATAAACGGGTATACAGTGAAATAGCTTTAGCAAAATTTTTACGTAAAATAATCGAAGAAGGCACTTTTCTTGTGCAGAAATACATTGAGACTAGAACAAAAGAGGGGAACCCATTTGATATTCGGGTCCATATGATGAAAAACGGAAAGAATAATTGGGACTTCGTAACTTTATATCCTCGTATAGGATTAAATTATGCCACTATTATGTCGATGAATAGTGGGGGGTATACAGGGAAATTAGTGGGTTTTCTAAAAAGAAATTATCCTAATAATCGTGTCGGAAAAATCGAAGAGTCCATTAAGGATGCTGCGTTAAATGTGACGAATACATTCTCTTCTCTTTATGAAGAAAATTTTAATGAAATAGCATTCGATTTTGCACTAGACAAAAATGCAATACCATATTTAATTGAAGTAAATATTAATAAACCTGGTATTACAGTATTTGAGTTTGATTTGGCACAGTTTGCTATTCCGAATGCAATCCACATAGCAAAACAACATGAAGGGATGTCCATAAATTGAGAAAAATAAATATAGGGATAATTTATGGTGGTAAATCTGTCGAGCATGAAGTCTCATTACAATCCGCTAATAGTATTGTTAAAGCTATCAATAGAGACAAATTTGAACCTATTCTAATAGGGGTCGATAAAAAAGGGAAATGGCATCTTAATGATGAAGCTTCTTATTTATTTAACCCGGAAAGCATAGAACAAGTAGAACTAAATAAATCAAAAGATCATGTTGCCATTCTACCAGGTGAAATGAAAAACCAGTTAATATTGACTAAATATGATAGTCCTTTAAAGCAACTTGATGTCATATTTCCAGTTGTTCATGGAACTTTAGGAGAAGATGGAAGTATTCAAGGGTTATTAAAAATTGCGAATCTACCTTATGTTGGCTCTGATGTGTTGGGGTCGGCAATATGTATGGATAAAGATATTGCAAAACGTTTAATGCAAGGAGTTGGCATCAATGTTGCAAAATGGCAGTCTTTCACTATCTCTCAACGAGATAAAATACATTATGAAGAATTATCCACCTATTTAGGCAAATCAATGTTTATAAAACCTGCAAATTTAGGGTCATCAGTCGGTGTGAGTAATGTCTCGACAAAAGAGGCATTTGAAAATGCAATAAATATGGTGTTTGAATATGACCATAAAGTAATTGTCGAAGAGACAATTATTGGTAGGGAAATTGATTTTGCAGTACTGGGGAATGAGAATCCACTAGTTTCTCTTCCAGGTGAAGTACTAATAAACAACGGATTATACTCTTACGAATCAAAATACATGAATGAAGATGATACCAAATTTGGAATACCAGCAAAATTAAATGAGAGTAAAATTGATGATATGCAACGTGTAGCCTTAAAAGCTTTTGAGACACTACAATGCGAAGGTCTTGCTCGTGTAGATTTTTTCTTGGCAGACGATGGTCGTTTTTATGTTAATGAAGTGAACACATTGCCATCCTTTGCAAAGACTAGTATTTATCCGAAATTATGGGAAGCTAGCGGTCTCAATTACTCAGATTTAATCAACCATTTAATAAATCTAGCAATTAAACGATATAATCGACAACAAAAATTTAAAAGCACTTTATTACCTAGCATATAGAAGAGATGTTACAAAGGTACTGTTTATTTTATTTCACAAGCATGATATCTACCGAGATGGAACACTTCCATTACTGTATAAAAAGGCCCTACATAAGCCACCAAGTTTTTCGACGATTGTCGCAAGAGAATAATTGTTTAGTATACTGTTTTTTATAGGCTCAATGGTTTTTAGCTGAGTGTCAAATTTAAAAAAGTTAGATAAAAAATACCCCCAAAAGTTAGATCTAATTCTAACCTTTGGGGTTAATTAATGTTGTTCTATAGTCTTACCTTTTACAATTTAAACTGCTCCACAACTTCCTGCAATTCCTCCGCCATAATGGAAAGGGAATTAGCAGAATCAGTTATTTCCTCCATTGATGCAAGCTGTTCCTCTGTTGATGCGGAAACGTTTTGTGCTGCTCCAGATGTTGTTTCGGAAATACCTGCAAGACTATCAAATGTTTCAACAAATTGGTCTGTACCAGAAGAGATTTCTTGAATTTTTGAAGCAACCTGCTGGATTTGGGTCGTTACCGTGTTTACAAATGATGTAATATCATTAAAGGACTGCCCAGCTTCGCTAACCACTTCAATTCCTCGATCTACTTCCGTTGTACCAGTTTCCATCGCTTTCACTGCATCGATGGATTCACTCTGTATTGATTGAATCATATTCTTAATCTGCTCAGATGATTGAGATGATTGCTCTGCAAGCTTACGAACTTCATCTGCCACAACTGCAAAGCCTTTGCCATGTTCGCCAGCTCTTGCAGCTTCAATAGCAGCATTTAAGGCTAATAGATTGGTTTGCTCTGCAATATTCGTGATAACATCCACGATTTCCCCAATTTCTCTCGTTTTATTACCAAGACCTTGAATGTTTCCAGAAAGTTCATGGACTGTTTTCTTAATAAATTCCATTTGCCCTACAGTTGTCTTAATTGCTTTATTCCCAGCATCAATCACAACCGTAGCATCAGCAGCAGTCGAGGAAACCTCATTGGAACTGGTTGCAATCTGTTGAATGGATGAAGACATTTCCTGTGCCATTTTAGAGCTGGAATCTATGCTGCTAGATTGACTTTCAACACCAGAAGCAACATCTTGAATAGAATTTGTAATCTGTTCTGTAGCTACCGTGTTCTGTTGTGAGCTGGCATTTAACTCCTCTGAAGAGGCTGCAAGATTGTTTGCTTTGTCACGTACTTGGACAATGACTCCGTTTAAATGTTTTCTCATCCGATTGAAGGCTTTTGCCAATTGGCCAATTTCATCATTACTATGATTTTCAACCTCGACAGTTAAATCGCCCTTACTCATTTTGTCAGCAACTTCAACCAAATTATTAACTGGGCGAGTGATAGAACGAATGATTAATAGTACAACTGCAATTCCGATGACAAGTGCAATAGCAATTACAATAATTGTTTTTTGGAAAATGGGCGCCACAGCATCATCTACTTCATCTTGGAACATTGAACCAGCTATCTTCCAACCAGAAGTTTCGTTCGTGGTAAAGGCTAGTTTTTTCTTTTCACCGTCTATTTTATAATTAAACTTGCCTTTATTAGAGGCATAAAGGTCATCGATAAACGAAACTGTTGCTTCCGAACCAGCCTCATTTGTAGGGTGTGTAATATAATGCTTTGTTCCGTCAAGTAAATACACATATCCTTCTTTGCCAAGGTTAATTTCACTAACCATCGCTGCCAAGCTATCAAGCTGTAGATTCGCTCCGATAACGCCTTGTCCATCAGCAGTTGTTTTGGCAATCGTCACAACAACTAAATCAGTAGAACTGGAAATATAAGGGTCTGTTATAACTACTTTCCCTTCATTTTCCATAGCTAATTGATACCAGGGGCGTTCACGAGGGTCATAATCTGGCTTGACTTGAATAGAGTCTGGAGCTACAAGGAAATCTCCTTCTACAGTTCCTACATAGGTTTGTTCAAGATCAGCCTTGGAATCTTGGGATCTGCTAAGTATTGCTTCAAGTTCTTCCGTGTTACCTTCTAAAATGGATTCTGCTGAAATAGCATTAGATAGAAAATCGACGTTTTCCATTTGTGCTTGAAGTAGTTGATTAATTGTTGAGTCTACCATCTGCACACTTTCTTGTGCCGTATCTAACATTCTACTATCCGTATTGCTTTTTGCGCTCATGTAAGACGTATAAGCAATAATGCAACTAGGAACGAGCAATACCAGCAAAAAGGATAAAAGAAGCTTATTCTTTAAGCTGAACTTGAATCTTTTTAATTTGAATTTCTTCATGTAATAACACCACTCTCTTTGA
Source organism: Oceanobacillus sp. GQ8 (assembly GCF_059758495.1). NCBI lineage: Bacteria > Bacillati > Bacillota > Bacilli > Caryophanales > Bacillaceae > Oceanobacillus > Oceanobacillus sp. GQ8. Next base: position 479,653 of record NZ_JCAXEV010000003.1, read on the forward strand.
TGATTTATTTTGAAATGTACATTCTCAAGTTATATCGACAGAAATAATAAATTATGTAGAAAAATGTAGAATATTATTTTAGTTAAAGCGGGTTAGACACCATGACCTCAAACTCTGCAAAACAGTAGGAGAATGATTCCAAATTTTATTTTTTACATAACCCCTAAATTATTTTTAAAACGAGACGATATAAAAGCATAGGTATTTTTAACTAATGGGACAAAATCCAATTCTAGAAAGGGCAAACTGCTTGAAAGAGTAGGACGCAAAGCAAAGGGTCTAAGGTTTTCAAAACTACGATCGCCTGGCTGCCAAAAGGAAAAACATTAATTCTTTTTTGGCTATTCTACTTTAAGGGATAGCGTTTTTAATAAGGCTGAAAAAGGTTGAACGAATATTTAAGATCCTCCTCACCTTAACGAAACCTACTAGTTAATCTTACAAGCGACAACGAGATAAAGGAGACATGTGTAATGGATAAAACGTCTGTCATTGGCGTCATACTGGGTGTGATTGCTGTCGGGGTAGGGATGGTATTAAAAGGTGTAGGCGTTGCGGCATTAATCAATCCTGCCGCGATTCTAATCATCCTCGTGGGAACAGCAGCGTCCGTGGTTATTGCCTTTCCGATGAGCACCGTTAAGAAAATTCCTTCTCTGTTTAAAATTATTTTTTCTGAAGAAAAGCAGGAAAACACGCAGGAATTAATCATGACGTTTACAGAGTGGGCTGATCAAACAAGAAAAGAAGGTCTACTATCATTAGAAAGGCAAGTAGAAGAAACAGAGGATCCTTTCTTATCCTCAGGCTTACAGCTGGCAATTGATGGCCAACCAGCAGAGTTTATACGTGAAGTTATGCTGGAAAAAGTAGACGCAATGGAATCTAGACACCAGGAAGGCGCTGCTGTTTTTTCTCAGGCAGGAACATATGCCCCAACCCTTGGCGTACTTGGTGCCGTAATTGGTTTAATTGCAGCACTGAGTGATATGAATGACATCGAAGCATTAGGCCATGCGATTTCTGCAGCTTTTATTGCTACTCTACTCGGTATCTTTACAGGGTACGTGCTATGGCATCCATTTGCCAATAAGCTAAAGGAAAAGTCAAAGAAAGAAGTGCAACGTAAAGAAGTGATCGTGGAAGGGATCCTTTCTATTACGAATGGCGATTCTGCCATGATGGTAAGAGATAAATTAGGATCATATTTATCTACAAAAGAATTAAAGGCGTTAAGACAAGATCAGGAACAGGAACAAGATAATGAGTAGGAAGAAAAAACATAATGAAAACCATATTGATGAATCCTGGCTGCTACCTTATTCCGATTTACTTACCTTACTTGTAGCACTCTTCATTGTTTTATTCGCTATGAGTGAAATAGATTCGGAAAAGTATAACCAGCTTTCCACTGTATTCCAAGAAGAATTTTCGGGTGGGGCTAGTTTTATGGAAGAAAGCAATGCACCGAATGAATCAACTGTCGATATTCCTAAAGACGAAGAAGAGCAAGAGATACAAGAAGAGCCCGGACAGGTAAGCAAAGAGGATGAAGAGCTTGAAGAGCTGGAGACAATCCAAGAGCACATTAATAGCTATATTAAGAAAGAGGAACTTGAAGAGGTGTTTGATACACAGCTCACGGATGAAGGATTATTGCTTACGATTTTAAATGATATTTCTTTTGACTCGGGTAGTGCAGAGGTAAAAGAAAGAGGGCAGCGGCTTGCTACGGATGTTTCAGAACTTCTATATACAGACCCACCACATCAAATTGTCGTAAGTGGCCATGCTGATGATAGGCCCGTTTATAACGCAGAATTTGCATCAAACTGGGAGCTTAGTGTCATGCGCGCGATTAACTTTATGGGTCTTATCCTAGAGAACGATCAGCTTGACCCAGGCAAATTCAGTGCAAAAGGCTACGGGGAACACCAACCCATTGTGCCAAACAACTCGGAAGCAAACCGGGCAAAAAACAGGCGAGTAGAAGTATTAATTTTACCTAATTACGATATATCGACAAATGAATAATAAGGGGAGATAGCAAGATGACAACAACAGCCAATCAACAGAGCAAAGTTATAACACATTTACTTAATGGCACAAATACTACCATGAAATCCATTATCCCAGTAGCTCAACGTGTTTCAAAGCCACAACTATTAACAGAGCCGCCAATTGTAGAGTATGGTGTGCTAATAGGGATAACAGGCGACATCAAAGGAAAAATTATGCTCTCAGGTGATCCCGCTGTTTTTAGTGGAATTGGCGGTGTCATGTTTGGAATGGCTGTGGAGGGAGAGATGCTTGTCTCTTTTAGTGGAGAGCTGGGGAATATGCTAGCCGGTGGAATTGCGACCATTATCGTAAATGAAGGGCTAACAACCGATATTACAGCACCAACAGTATTACAGGGATCTACAAAGATTTCTGGTTACAAAAAAGCAATAAAATTAACAGCAGGCTTTGAAAATCTTGGTGAATTAGATGTCATGTTCTTATTAGATAGCTAGTATGTAAGAATGCGAAGGTGAAAGGAAGGTTATATGGATACGAATGATTATATCGAAATATTTTTAGATGAAAGTAATGAGCATTTACAGGCAGTCAATGACCAGCTGCTAAAGCTGGAAAAACAGTCTGATGACCTTTCCATTGTGAATGAGATTTTTCGCTCCGCCCACACATTAAAAGGGATGGCAGCCACGATGGGATACGAGGATATTGCATCACTCACTCATAATATGGAAAACGTTTTAGACAAAATTAGAAACAGCTCGCTCCATGTGACAACAGAAGTAATCGACGTAACTTTTGCGGCCGTAGAGGCATTAGAAGAGATGGTCGAATCGATTGCAGGTGGGAATGAAGGAAAGAAAGATGTGACAGATTTGATTGCTCGCTTAGAAGCAATTGAAAATGGAAAACAGCCAGAAGAGGCTCCAGTAGTTGCAAAAACTACAGCGCAAGAAAAACTGGAACTTGATGAATATCAATTAACTGTGCTTGACCAGGCGAAGGAGCAAGGCTTTGAGGCTTACCAAATGGAGGTTGCGCTCGACGAAGGGTGTATCTTAAAAGCCGCACGTGCCTACATGGTAGTGGAAGCGGTCGAACAACATGGTGAAATTATTAAAACATCTCCTCCTGTTGAAGAGCTTGAAGCAGGCGAGGTAGACCATTTTTCTCTAATCGTGCTAACAAAATCTCCTGCAGCAGAAGTAAAGCAAAGTGTACATAATGTATCGGAAGTAGAATCTGCTCAGATTAGCCCGTATGTCACGGTGAAAGAGGAAGCTGTATTAGCAACAGAAGAAATGGCTGCTACGAAAGAAGAAGCACCTGCTGAGGCGAAACAAGAAAGTCATAAAGCCGTTACATCTAAAACAATCCGGGTGAATCTTGAACGGATTGATGATCTGATGAATCTATTTGAAGAAGTAGTTATTGATAGAAGTAGATTAGAAGATTTGGCGAGTGAAATTAAAAACGAAGCCCTACAGGATACTGTTGAGCACATGTCCAGAGTTTCAGAGGACATGCAAAGCTTAATTCTTACGATGCGCATGGTTCCAGTAGAACAGGTATTTAATCGTTTCCCAAGAATGGTTCGCGGATTGGCCAAGGATCTTAATAAAAACTTGGAATTAGAGATAATTGGGGCAGATACGGAGCTAGACCGTACGGTAATTGATGAAATTGGTGACCCACTTGTTCACTTAATCCGAAATTCAATTGACCATGGTATTGAATCACCAGAGCAGCGAAAAAAAGCAGGCAAAGCGGAAAAAGGCAGCCTGACATTGCGTGCTTTTCATAGTGGAAACCATGTGTTTATTGAAATGGAAGATGATGGAGCTGGAATTAATCGTGAAAAAGTTGCTGCAAAGGCGATTGAAAATGGTGTCTTAACAGAAGCACAACTGGAAAAATTAACAGATCAAGAAGTAAATGAACTTATTCTCGCTTCTGGCTTTAGTACAGCAGAAACAGTTTCAGATATTTCCGGCCGCGGAGTCGGACTTGATGTGGTCAAAAATAAAATTGAATCACTTGGTGGAAAGTTATCCATTGAGTCAACACAAGGAAAAGGAAGTAAGTTTTCCATCCAGCTTCCACTAACATTGTCGATTCTATCAACGCTTCTAGTTGATGTATCGAAAGAAATATATGCCATCCCACTTTCTTCTATCATTGAAACACTGATGATTGACGAAAAAGAAATTATGGATGCACACGGACAAAGAGTCATTGATTTCCGGGGAAATATTATCCCAATTGTTTCCTTAAGAAAAGTGTTTAATATAGAAGAAACAGAAACGAATAATTCAACAGACCAAGCTATTGTTGTAGTGAAAAAAGGGAACAAGCTGACAGGTATTCTGGTTGACTCTTTCATCGGTCAGAAAGAAGTCGTACTTAAGGCGCTTGGAGCTTACTTGAAGGATGTCTTTGCCATCTCAGGTGCCACGATTTTAGGTGACGGGCGTGTGGCATTAATTCTTGATCCGAATGCATTAGTGAAATAAGGGGGGACAAATTGTGGAAGACCTAAGAAAATTTATTGTGTTTACATTAAAAAACCAGTCATATGGAGTGGATGTCAGTCAGGTACATTCCATTGAACGTCTACAGAAAGTAACAGAGGTACCAAGAACGGCTTCTTTCATTAAAGGAGTCATCTATTTGCGCGGAAACACTATTCCCGTCATTGATTTAAGAGAACGGTTATGGATCGGCCAGACGGACACAACAGACGAAAGCCGCTTTCTCATTGTAGAGATAAAAGATATGCAGGTTGGGTTGCTAGTGGATGTTGCTAATGAAGTCTTGGATATTGGGGCAGAGGCAATTGAGCCACCACCAGAAATGATTGCTGGAGTGGAGGCACGCTATTTAGAAGGTGTTGCTAAATTAAAGGATGAGCTGCTTATCCTTTTGGATCTAGAACATATTCTGGATATGGAAGAAGTACAGGAAGTAAAACAAGCGATTAACTAATTTTATTTTGGAGGGTTTCAATCATGGCAAGAATTTTAGTAACAGATGATGCTGCATTTATGCGTATGCAATTGAAGGATATCGTAACAAAACTAGGACATGAGGTTGTTGGCGAAGCGGAGAATGGTCAAGTTGCAGTAGAAATGTATCAGGAGATAAAACCTGATCTTGTGACGATGGATATTACGATGCCTGAGATGAATGGTGTGGAAGCATTAAAAGAAATTAAAAAGCTGGATACAGATGCAAAAGTCATTATGTGCTCAGCGATGGGACAGCAAGGAATGGTAGTAGAAGCAATTCAAGCAGGGGCAAAGGATTTTATCGTGAAGCCTTTTACAGCAGACAGAATTAACGAGGCATTATCAAAAGCACTGTAAACACATCAAGCTACATAGGGAAGGGAATAGGGGAATGCGAAAAAAGCTTACGTTACGAAATGTAAAGATCGGTTGGAAATATGGCCTTACAGTTTTGCTTGTGTTTATTCTCATTGCTGCATCTACAGCATACGTTTCTAAGCTGCTAGCGGATATTGGAGAAAATGTTAGAAACGTGGACATGCGGGGAAATCAAGCAGTTGATATTACGGAAATGGGCGCGATTACTAGAGAGAAAGGTGTCCCTATTTCAACCTACATGTATAATCAAAGCATGTTATCCGTGGAAGAATATGAGACCTACACGAAACAATTTAATGAGCTGGCTGAAAAGATTCGTGAGAGAATAAATACTGCTGAACAAAAAGAACTATTTGAGCAAATCGTTAGCAAGGATCAAGAGATGAACGAACTTTTCATGAATGAAGTGGTCCCTGTGGCGAACAAGGGAGACACATCTAATGCAGCTTCCCTCGTTTCTGAGGCTAAAATCCTTCGTTCCAGTATAGTTTTTCAACTTGATGAGTTACGGGAAGTAATGAATGAAGAACGCTTCGAATCAACAAGGGAAACAAAGGATTTGCAAGAACTTACCTTAATCATTCAATTGGCAACGATGATTGGTAGCATTGTAATCGGTGGTGTTCTCATTTTCTTGATTAGTAGAAGTGTTTCACGTAACTTAGGACGGGTGGTTTCTATTAGTAATCAAATTGCTGACGGCAATCTGGCGGTCGAACCGATGGATTATAAAGGCAAAGATGAGATAGGCAAATTGTCAACAGCTATTAATGGAATGACAGAACATCTGCGAAATGTGATACAGCAAGTAGCAACCGTTTCCCAAACTGTTACCAGTCATAGTGAAGAGCTGACACAATCTGCAAATGAAGTAAAAGCGGGAAGTGAACAGGTTGCAGAAACCATGCAAGAGTTAGCAAGTGGTACAGAAACACAAGCTAATAGTGCAAGTGAATTGGCTGAAGTCATTAGTTCCTTCACCACCAAAGTGCATCAGGCTAATGACAAAGGAACACTTGTCCAGCAAGCATCCAATGAAGTAATGGTCATGACCAATGAGGGAAGCACGTTAATGGAAGATTCCACGACACAAATGGTAGCCATAGATCGCATTGTAAAAGAGTCTGTACAGAAGATGAAAGGACTAGATGCCCAATCGAAGGAGATTTCGAAACTAGTATCGGTCATTAGAGACATTGCAGAACAAACGAACCTCCTTGCCTTGAATGCAGCGATTGAAGCAGCACGTGCTGGGGAGCAAGGAAAAGGATTTGCCGTTGTCGCCGATGAAGTGCGTAAGTTAGCCGAACAGGTATCTGTATCGGTAACAGATATCACCGGGATCGTTACGGGGATCCAGACAGAGTCGAATAGTGTGGCTCAATCCCTGGAAACAGGCTATGCGGAAGTAGAAAAGGGCACTACACAATTGAGAACGACTGGAGAAACATTCCAAGGTATTCAACTATTCGTAACTGAAATGACCAATAGTGTGAAGCAAATTTCCGAAAACCTGTCTGAAATGGCCACGAGCAGCGAAGAAATGAATCGTTCAATAGAAGATATTGCAGCTATTTCAGAAGAATCAGCAGCAGGTGTTGAACAAACCTCTGCCTCATCACAGCAAACAAGCAGTTCAATGGAAGAAGTAGCAGGAAGCTCGGAGCAACTTGCGAAGCTGGCAGCAGAGTTAAACGTTCTTGTTGGAAAATTTAGGCTGTAAGTATATAATAGGAAGAGGAAAATTAGGCAGTAAAGGGAGTCGAACAATCGACTCCCTTTTTGCATGCACGAAAACAGCTAGGCTATAATAATCATAAAGGAGATTAAATAGATGAAGAAAGTCACGGTTATTTCGAGATCTGAAATGATGGACAACATTTGTAGAATTCTAAGCGAAAGTATCAACTATTACAACATAGAATCTTATAACATATTGAAGCATGGGCAGATATCTAAGCAAACACTGGATACAGACTTAGTCATTATTGAGTTAGGCCGAGACACAAATTTAGAAGAGATTCTTTCAGGTCTGAGCAATTCTACGACGCTTATTGCACTTTTAATTAAAAAAATTAGTGTAGAAGATTTAAAAAAGCTATTCCAGATGAGCTTTGATGGATACTTTCATGGTCGCATGGAATTAATTGAAATAAAATTAGCAATTGAATCGATTTTTGAAGGTGGTCAGTACGTTCATCCGCAACTTTGTCCAGTACTCATGAGTGATTATATACATAAGAATCCTGTAAAAGGACAGAAACCAACTGGAATTTTAAGTGAACAGGAGTGGAAGATACTTGAAGGCATTACAAATGGGAAGAAAAATTCAGAGATAGCTCAAGAGTTATACCTCTCTTCATATACCGTAAACAACCATGTTAGCGCCATTCTAAGGAAGTTAAATGTTGCAGACCGTACAAGCGCTGCCCTCAAAGCCGTAAAGCATAACTGGCTGAGCATCCCATAATTAATTTAATATTGTTGCTTTTCTTAGAGTCCTAAATACTTCTCGCTTCATGTCGATATACCAAGTAGGAAGAGTCGAATAACACGGATATTAACATGAAGAGGTGGAATAGATGAAGAAGAGATTTGGCTTCAAACGGATTAAAGGAAAAATACTATTTGGTTTCGGAATTGTCATTTTTTTGGTTGTGCTGTTATCAGGTTACAATGCCTATACCGTATATAGTACAAATAAAGATATGGAAGAATTGACAGATTACCATTTGGAACTGTTAATTATCCAAGAGAAAATTACACTTGATATGCAAAAGAGAACGTCCTTATTACGTGGTTATTTGCTCTACGGTGATTCTAATTTAAAAGAACAATTTAATGAAGGCATTGATGAATCGATTGCTCTGGAAAACAAATTGCTCGAACTAAATGACGCAGAAGAAATTCAAACCCTTATGGAGAAAAAAATCGAATGGGGCACATTTACCGACGAAGTTCTTGCTGAGTATGAGAACGGTAATGAAGATAGAGCACTAGAAATCATGTCCTTGTTTGTTCAACCATTGGAGGGTGAGATCACCCGAGCATTTCAGGAAATGGCAGCAGCTAGCGAGCAAGAGATCCAAGAGCTCGGAAAACAGATTGTAGATAGTGGTCATACCAACCTAGTGGTTACTTCTGTTATTGCTTTGCTGGTAATCCTCGCTGGTGTGACAACGGCTCTTGTGACTTCCAGTAAAATTACGAAACCGATTGTGACGGTGATGCAACGGATGCAAGAGGTCGCTTCAGGGAATCTTCGACATGAGGATCTTTCCATTACAACAAAGGATGAGATCAGCGAGCTCGTGTCTGCAACAAATACGATGACTACCAATACGCGACAGTTGATTATGAAAATAGGCGAGGTATCTGGGACGGTGTCCAATCAAAGTGAGGAACTTACCCAGTCAGCTAACGAAGTAAAGGCAGGCTCTGAGCAAGTTGCTATCACGATGGAAGAATTGGCTCATGGTACAGAGGAGCAAGCAACCAATGCGAGCAGCTTATCTTCGGTCATGTCTACTTTTACTAAGAGCATACAGGAAACGAATGAAAGCGGAGAGAACATTCAAGCGGCTTCTACTAACGTACTTTCCAAGACGAATGAGGGAGCAAGTTTGATGAATGAGTCCAGAGAGCAAATGGTGAAAATAGACGAGATTGTCCGTGACGCTGTGGTGAAAGTTCAAGGATTAGACCAGCATACACAGCATATTACACAACTTGTATCGGTTATCCAGGATATTGCGGAGCAAACGAATTTGCTTGCACTGAATGCTGCAATTGAAGCAGCCAGAGCAGGGGAAAGTGGCAAAGGCTTTTCTGTTGTTGCTGATGAAGTAAGGAAGCTTGCAGAAGAGGTAGCAAAATCAGTATCCGGCATTACAGAGTTTGTAACAAATATCCAAACCGAAACGCGAGCTATTTCTGTGTCGTTGAACGACAGCTATCAAGAAGTAGAACAAGGGACAGAAAAAATACAATCCACATCGGAAACCTTTACGGAGATCAATCGGTCTGTCACTACGATGGCGGATAGTATAAAAGCTATTTCTGCCAACTTAGCAGATCTGGCAGGAAAAAGTAGCAAGATGAATCATTCTGTTGAAGAAATTGCTGCTATCGCCGAGGAATCTGCCGCCGGTGTAGAAGAGACCTCTGCCTCAACTGAACAAACGAGCAGCGCAATGGAAGAAGTAGCAAACAGCTCGAAACAGTTGGCAACGTCAGCAGAAGAGTTAAATAGCCTCGTTGCCAGATTTAAAGTTTAATAAGGACAGAGTTTAAGAAATATAGGTTTAACTTGTTACAGAGAATGGTATAATAACGTTAAAAGGTACGAAAAAAAGGGAAAAAGGGACAGGAGTGCTTGTCCCTTTTTTATTTAATTTTTGCAGTTTTTTGTACCAGGTAAATTGTTCTAATTTATGAGCTGAGTTAACCTGTGAAGCCTCACTATATATGTGAACAAGCCATACAGTAGGATATACCCGGTTCAAAATAACTTTGACCAAAGGTAATAAGTAGGGTATAATAAAAAATCGTTGTAATGTAAATTAAATGTAAAGAAAATAAGAGGTGAAGAAAGTGAAGAAATTAATATCTACGAAGATGGGATTCTTCGCTATTGCTGTTGTCTTACTCTGGTTAAAAACGTATATAATCTATTCAACTGAATTTAGTCTTGGTGTTAGTGGAGCCATGCAACAGTTTCTATTATTCTTTAATCCACTAAGCTCTGCTTTAATATTTTTAGGGCTTGCCTTATTCGCTAAAGGAAGAAAAGCGGGATTGTTTATTATCCTGATTGATGCGATCATGACATTTATTCTTTATGCAAATGTTGTTTTCTATCGTTTCAATAGTGATTTTATTACGATTCCTACATTAATGCAGACTGATAACTTTGGTAGCATTGGTGGTAGTATTGCAGATTTAGTTCAAGTTCAAGATTTGTTTTATGCATTAGATCTTGTATTGCTGCTTGTTTTGTTTATTAAAATGAAATCAAACTGGTCTGTTACAAGAATGAAAATTCGCAAACCACTAACAGTTATCGTAGCAGGTGTGATTGCCTTTTCCGTTAACCTAGGTTTAGCTGAAGCGGATCGTCCGCAATTGTTGGAGCGGACATTTGACCGTAACTATGTCGTGAAATATTTAGGTGCATATAACTTCACCATTTATGATGCGATTCAAAGCGCTAAAACATCTACACGCCGTGTGCTAGCGGATAGTGATGATATTACGCAAGTGGAGAACTATACGAAATACAAGTATGCTGAACCAAACGAAGAATACTTTGGTAAAGGTGAAGGTAAAAACATTATTAAGATTCACTTAGAATCCTTCCAGTCCTTTTTGATAGATTACGAGTTACATGGGGAAGAAGTAACCCCGTTTCTAAATTCACTCGTACATGACGAAAGCAAAAACTTTACGTATTTTGATAACTTCTTCCATCAAACAGAACAAGGTAAAACTGCTGATTCTGAGTTAACGATGGATACATCCCTTTATGGTCTGCCACAAGGGGCTGCATTTGTAACGAAGGGTACAAATACGTACCAAGCATTACCTGCTATTTTAGATCAAGAGCTTGGTTACACAAGTTCTGTCTTCCATGGTGACGGAAAGTCTTTCTGGAACCGTGACGAAGTTTACAAGCATTTAGGCGTTGATGAATTCTATCATGCTGACTTTTTCGATATGAGTGAGGATAATGTTATAAATTATGGCTTGAAGGATAAACCATTCTTCGAAGAATCTATGCCATACTTGGAAAACATGGATCAGCCATTCTACGCGCACATGATGACATTGACCCACCACCATCCTTATTTAATAGATGAAGAGGATGCTAGCATTGCTCCAGCAGAAACGGGCGATGGTTCAGTGGACCGTTATTTCCAAACAGCGCGTTATCTTGATGAATCATTGGAGCAATTCTTCAATGATCTGAAAGAAAAAGGGCTCTATGAAGATTCTATTATCATGATTTATGGAGACCATTACGGAATTTCCGATAACCATAATCGTGCAATGGAAGAAATTACGGGTGAAGAAATTACACCATTAAAGAATGCGGAACTTCAACGTACACCATTCTTTATTAAAGTTCCTGGTGTTGATGGACAAGGGACGAACCACTCTTATGGTGGTCAAGTCGATGTTATGCCAACAATGCTTCATTTAATGGGCGTTGATGCGAAAGACTATATCCAATTTGGTACCGACTTGTTCTCAGAGGATCATGAAGAAGTTGTTCCATTCAGAAACGGTGACTTTATGACACCAGAATACAGCTCTGTGAATGATGTTTTCTATGACAATGAAACAAAAGAAGTAATTGAAAACCCTACTGAAGAAATGAAAAAACAAAAAGAAGAGGTTCTGAAAGAGCTTGAACTTTCAGATGAAGTCTTATACGGAGATCTATTAAGATTCTATACACCGAATGAATCTTGGACTCCTGTTGATTCCTCCGACTATTTCTACGGAACACCAGAAGAGGAAGGCATAGTTAAATCATCTGAATCCGAAGAGATTAAACAACCAGAAGACATTCAGGATATGGAACCAGCTACAACAGATGAAACAGAATAAACACGAAACAAGAAAAGGACACTGATTTATATCAGTGTCCTTTTTTTTGAGCCTTATGAATGGAGACGAACGCAATTTTTCTATTAAATTAGAAAATTTATATCGTTAACTCCTTCCATTTGCATTACAAGGAAATAAATTTATAGCATATAATATCGTAAACAAGCAGTCAAAGCTTGTTATATAGCTACACTTTTAGTGAAAAGATGCCCATAAAATAAATAGAACACTTGTTCCTTTTTTAGGTATTTTTCGCTCTGTGTGTGGTATACTAGTAGCTAGATAACGTTCTTTATCAGTAGTGATCGGCAAAGCCCTTTTTCTAACGAAGGGGGGGATGCCATTTGGATATTTATCAAGTATTTATGGTAATGCTCTCGTTTGGGACGTTTATTATAGCGCTCCTGACTCTGATCATTCGTATGATCAACAAAAAATAGACCTCCCCATTAACCTAAAAAGTGATGGTTGGGGAAGGCCTATTAACTAGGAAGCCGATCCTCTGAGAGAACCGCTTATCACCTGACCACAGTTGCAGCTGTGGTCTTTTTTTCGAACGAAAGCAATCGTCCAAAAGACTTATTTACACACTGTACAGCCATATTAGTATATGCTGATTTATACAAATATTATACCATATTCATAGCGATATCCAAGGAAAATAGCCTGGTCGATAAATTGGGCCACCAAGCGTTATTGCTAATGACAGAGGAGCAAAGTGAAGTTTAAATTCAAAAAGCACTCCAGTTTGAGTTGTTACTAAATTGTAAAATAATTTACACAATTGTAATATTTGGCATTAGATCTTTATAAATCCTCAATTTGTCTTATTTTCCTACAAGGTATTCTATAATGCGCGTTAATTCGACAGCGACTGGATTAAAAGCACGATATATTCTCCTAGTTTCGACATCAATAGAAAAACATATGGATCTTGACGTCTATGGCATAATAGGAATATAGTCATGAATATATTTTCCTGTCCTAAACTAAATTGTAATTGGTTTTTGGAGGAGGAAGATAAGCAGCGGAGAAGAAAAGAATTATAATAAGATAGGGGGATTTGATGAAGGGTGTTCAAAATGCAGGGGAGAAAGGGAGAAATAGTGGAAATTGGTTATTAGCCTGTCAACCTTTTGAGGAGGAAAAGGAAATTTATCCATATGCTCAAGTGTCGTATATGATGGAAGAGATGGAAGAGATCCTTAGCGATAGTGCATTAACGCGGATTGAGTTAAGGTTTGTCACAGTTAGCTACCGTATTACCTGGATATCCAATAATATACTGGATGAGCATAAAGAAAGCCTTCTTTCTACAGGGAAATAAGGAAAGACATTTTGTACATACATAAAGGGGACTCATCATCGTACCTCGTCGGATAGTCCCCAGCCTCTTTGTTTATAAACCCGATATTCAGGAGCATATTAACTGCCACTTCTTTTTACACTTCCCTTCTTCAAAAAAATCATCTTTTTCACCTCGCAATACACGTAAATAAAGCCTCTCAAACACCTACCTAGTATCCAAATATAACGCTCCTAAACTATAACATTAGCAAGTAGTATAGTCGTATGAAAATTTCTGATCACTACGTTTTTTCCTTTTCTCCCTATTGTGCTACTATTAACACAGATAGAGATAAAGGAGATAAACTTAGAATGGAACGTACGATAGAAAAGACGCAGAAAATACAACAGATAATATTGGTTGCAGGAATTATTTTTGTAGCCTTTAATTTACGCCCAGCCATTACTTCAGTAGGCCCGCTCATCACAACAATTCGCGACGATTTGGGTATGTCTAACTGGAGTGCTGGTTTGTTAACAAGTTTGCCATTGGTAGCTTTTGCCATGATGTCACCACTCATCCCGAGATTAGCGAACCGATTCTCAAATGAGCGTGTGATGCTGGCAGGACTTGTGCTATTGCTTTTAGGAATTAGCGTCCGCTCGGTCTCCGTAATCTCCCTTTTGTTTTTCGGTACATTGCTTGTGGGTGTAGGGATAGCTGTATGTAATGTCTTGTTGCCTAGTGTGATTAAAGAAAAGTTTCCCTTGAAGGTTGCTCTGATGACAAGTGTATACTCCACAGCAATGGGTATTTTTGCTGCAGCTGCTTCAGGACTAAGTATTCCGCTTGCCATTAACATCGGGCTAGGCTGGCAATGGGCATTAGTTGTATGGGGAGTGCCTGCGCTTCTTGGCATCTTCTTATGGATATACTTAACTAAGCGAAACAAGTCTACTCAATCTATGAATGTCGCTTTCGTTACGGGTGAAAATAACACGATCTGGAAATCACCGCTTGCCTGGCAGGTTGCAGCCTTTATGGGACTGCAGTCCTTTTTGTTTTATGTAACAATTTCCTGGTTACCGGAGATTCTTCACCAATATGGATTAAGTATGTCAGCAGCAGGCTGGATGCTATCCATCATGCAGCTTATTGGGTTACCAGCTAGCTTTCTTGTACCAGTTATTGCCGGGAAGTTAAAATCACAGCGGCCGATCGTGATTGTGAATGGTATCCTCTCGATTACGGGGTATACAGGACTTTTAATGGGAGAATCTTACCTTGTCATGATCATAAGCACAGTGTTAATTGGATTTACGTTAAGCGGAACCTTTGCCCTTGCTTTAGCTTTTCTGGGAATGCGTGCAAAAAACGCAAAGCAGGCAGCTGCATTATCAGGAATGGCACAGTGCCTAGGTTATCTATTAGCAGCTCTCGGCCCATTGCTTATTGGTTTGCTCTATGACCTGACACATAGCTGGAATATTCCTTTAATGTTTCTAATTGGTGTTTCTCTATGTGTAGTGTTATTTGGTATGGGAGCAGGAAGAAACAAATTTGTTTTAGAATAGGCACAACAAGTAAATGGAAAGGGGCTGATGAAATGGAAAAGACGATTGCTGCGATCGGGGATGGGGTTATCCGTATAGAATATGCTGGTGATGTTAGTCCGCAAATGAACCAACAAATTCAGTATACTTGTAGGCTTATTCAGGATACGTCTATTTACGGTGTGATAGAGCTTGTTCCAGGGTATCAAACCATCACCCTTTACTATGAACCCATTAAAATTCGATTTGAGGAACTAGTAGGCAAGCTAGAGAACCTACTGGGAAAAGAACAAGATAAAGAAATCATTCAGGAAAAAGCACGGTTACTACATGTTCCCGTGTGCTATGGGGGAGAACATGGGCCAGATCTTTCAGATGTAGCGAAGAGCCATCACATGACAGAAGATGAGGTGGTGAAACGACATCAGCAACCGGAATATCTAGTCTATCTGTTAGGGTTTCTACCAGGGTTTCCTTACCTCGGCGGACTTGATTCTGCAATCGCCACACCAAGACTACAAGAACCTCGTGCTAAAACGCCGGCAGGATCTGTTGGTATTGCTGACGCCCAAACAGGAATTTACCCACTGTCGTCACCTGGTGGTTGGAATATTATAGGTAATACTCCTATTCCTTTATTTGATGCAGAAAAGAAGGAGGATGCTTTTCTATTTCAGCCTGGTGATCGCGTTAAATTTTATGAAATATCTGAAGCAGATTATAATCAGTTGACCTTGCGTAATAAGTGGGAAGAGGTGATCGCTGATGAATAGGACAGTAGATTTAAATTGCGATATGGGAGAAAGCTTTGGTGCGTATTCCTTCGGGGCAGATGAGCATCTAATGCAACACATTACGTCAGCAAATATAGCTTGTGGTGCACATGCAGGCGATCCAAACGTAATGCAAGACACTGTGAAGCTAGCTAAGCAAAACGGAGTATCTGTTGGTGCGCATCCAGGTTATCCAGACCTTGCAGGTTTTGGACGAAGAAAGATCGAGTTAACGGATGTAGAAATCTACCACCATGTTCTCTATCAAATAGGGGCATTGCACGCCTTCTGTAAGGCACAAAACGTTTCCATGCATCACGTTAAAGCCCATGGCGCCTTGTACAACGTAGCAGCTAAAAACAAGCATGTGGCACAAGCAATTGCGCAAGCAGTCGCGGACTTCGACCAAAACTTAATTTTGTATGGTCTTGCAGGTAGTTATTTGATAGAGGAAGGAAAACGTCTAGGGTTAATCGTAGCTTCAGAGGTTTTTGCTGACCGTACATATCAGGAAGATGGCAGTCTTACACCAAGAAACACGCCAGGAGCACTAATAGAATCAGTTGACCAGGCAGTAAAGCAAGTAAAGGGGATGCTAACTGAAGGCCACGTAACGTCCGTAGAAGGGAAAAACGTTCCCATACAAGCTGATACGGTCTGTGTACATGGAGATGGTGCTTCCGCAGTACGTTTTGTAAGGGAATTAACGTCAGCACTTCAAGCGGAAGGAATTTTGATTAAAAGTATGTAAACATTCCTATAAATAAAGTGAAACTTCAATCAGTGGGGGTTTTCATTGTTCCCCCACTGATTGTTAGTTGAACGAATCGGGTGTTAGCGTCCGTTTACTCCCACTTAAACATCACTGTTTCACTTCATGTTTTGAAGTGGGAGTCTTACGGACGGTTGCACCGGGATAAAGAAAGGAGACAGCCGTATGGTGCAGCAAGAGCTCTTTCAAGTTATCAAGCCAGGGATTCAAACTACATTTCAGGACATGGGGCGGACAGGCTACCAGCAGTTTGGTGTGCCCGTGTCTGGCGCAATGGACCGATTTTCCCTTCAAGTGGCAAATATCCTCGCAGGAAATAAGCGAACGATTCCCTGCCTTGAAATTACATTAGTAGGCCCCACATTACTGGCAAAAACGACCATGACAATTGTCATTACGGGTGCCAACCTAAGTCCAATGTGTAATGGGGAGCCCATTGCTATGTGGAAAACGGTAAGGATTGAAGAAGGGGACGAACTCGTTTTCGGAAAACATCAATCTGGCGTAAGAGCATATTTGGCAGTGTCCGGCGGTTTTGAGGCACCAGCTTATTTTGGCAGTAGCTCCATTGATGGGAATAGTGGCTTTGGAAAGTCGCTGGAAATAGAAGATGTGATAAAAGGGTACCCAGTAATGGAAAAGACCGGAATCAGTTTAGCAAACACACTCATTCCAATCTATCAAAAAAAGGTAAAGATCTCCTTGATTGAAGGTCCGCATACGGATTATTTTACACAATTAGACAGAAACACGTTTTTCACTGAACCGTATAAAGTGGCCGCCAATTCCAATCGAATGGGCTATAGACTAGAAGGATCGGCCATCAAGCCGGAAAAGGTGAAGGTCTGGTCAGATGGCATTCCATTCGGTGGAGTGCAAATCACAAGCGCTGGAGAACCCATTATTTTAATGGCAGACAGACAAACAACGGGCGGCTACCCGAGAATAGGTACGGTGAGCTCCACAGATATTCCGAAGATTGCGCAGCTTATCCCAGGTGGGGAGGTCTCCTTTAAGCGGGTATCTGTAGAAAAAGCAGAGGAGGATGCTCGTAAAGAAGAGCAATTTCTCATACGCCTAGAACAATTCCGACAACATATAGAGAGAGGGAAAAAAGCATGAAGAAATTACTACTAACAGGATTTGAGGCCTTTTTAGAATTTCCCATTAACCCAACTACGTCTATTGCACAGTCTTTAAACGGGGAGCAGTACAATGGGTACGAGATTATAGGAGAAGTACTTACCGTGGACTTCCGTAAGTCTGGTAAGCAGCTGGTTGAGTTAATTGAGCAACATAAACCCGATGCTATCATCTCACTAGGTCTCGCGGCTGGCCGAAACTGTATCACGCCAGAGCGGATCGCAATCAATTGTAATGATGGCCCTGTAGATAATGAAGGGCATAAACCAGACGGCGAAGCTATTTTTGAAGATGGAGCAGATGGTTATTTTTCTACACTACCCATTAAGAAAATAGTAGCCCGATTAAAGGAAGAGAAGTTACCTGCCAAAATTTCAAATACAGCTGGAGCTTATCTGTGTAATAATGTCATGTATCATGGCCTACACTATGCAAAACAGCATGGGTTAACGAACCCTTCTGGCTTTATCCACATCCCAGCTTCACACGCGCTTGCTGTGGAAAAGAATATGCCAAGCTGGTCGGAGGAAGATCTTCTTAAAGGGATTAAAATAGCAATAGAGACACTGTAATTAACTGGACAAACAGGTTTATTTTCATTCCGCAAATAGGAATTGCCACAGTGCTGAAAGTGTAATAAAATAACGTGGTACATTACAGAGAATGCGAGATGATGAGAATTGCCAAAATATATCTGGCTATTAGTAATAGCAACAGCGATTAATGTAACAGGGGCCTCTTTTCTCTGGCCATTAAACACCATTTATATGCATAATGAGCTCGGTAAAAGCTTAGCTTTTGCGGGGTTCATTTTAATGTTTAACCAAGGTGCTTCTATTGCAGGGAATCTAATTGGCGGGCTTCTTTTCGATAAATTTAGCGCGTATAAAACGATTCTAGGCGGAACAGGCATTGCGGTAGTTTCTGCTGTTATGCTTGCCTTCACACATGATAGCATCGTCTCTTACTCGATCTTTCTCGTGCTAATTGGGTTTGGTTCAGGAATTACCTGGCCTGTTATGTTTGCTATGGCTGGTTCCATCTGGCCTGAAGGTGGAAGAAGGGCTTTCAATGCTATTTATGTTGCTCAAAATTTTGGTGTGGCGCTCGGTGCGACGTTGGGTGGCTATATTGCCAGTATTTCTTTTGATTATATATTTATTTCTAATGCCACTGTATTTCTTCTTTATTTTATCATCGTTCTGTTTACATTTCGGAACCTCGACAAAGAAAAAGATCGACAGATGCACACATCTATTTTGCAGCAACGGGCAAAAATACAAAGCAGAACAGCTTTTACTGCCTTGTTTATTTTATGTGGGGGCTTCCTCATAGCCTGGATTGCCTATAGTCAATGGCAATCAACCATTGCTTCTTATACACAGGACATTGGTATCCCATTAGCGCAATATAGTTCTTTATGGGCGATAAATGGTTTTCTTATCGTTCTGGGCCAGCCTCTGATAAAATGGGTAGCAGAACGTATAACATCCCAAAAGGTTCATATTTATATGGGCACGGTTATTTTTATCGTATCCTATCTGATTGCGATGGTCTCAGAGACATTTACCATGTTTGCTGCAGCTATGGTGATATTGACTGTAGGCGAGATGCTTGTATGGCCGGCTGTGCCAACTTTAGCAAATGAATTGGCACCAAAAGGCAGGGAAGGATTTTATCAAGGAATTGTCAACAGTGTCGGTGCAGCAGGGAGAATGATTGGCCCAGTGTTTGGTGGCTTTATTGTAGATTTATATAATATTGAACTTTTATTTATTATTTTATTGGGGCTCCTGATAATACCTTTTGTTACAACACGTTTGTATGATCGAAAAATTAAAGTGGAACATAACCAGAACATGGAGGTTTGAAAAATGGAAGAAAAACAAGAAGTGAAACTTATTGCACTAGATATGGATGGAACATTACTAACAAGTGAGCATCAAGTGACTCCGTACACAGAAGAAGTTATTGCCAAGGCATTAAAGAAAGGGATTCAGGTAGTACTTAGTACAGGGCGTTGGCTGAACTCCTGCTATCCGTATGCAGAAAAACTCAAGCTCCAATCCTACCTGGTGACAGCTAATGGTGGAGAGATTTGGACTGTTAAGAATGAGCTTGTTGATCAGCATTTGATGGATCCGGCTAAAATGGAGAAGTTATGGAATCTTGGTATTGAAACAGGTGTAGGCATGTGGATGATCTCAACCGACGGTGTTTACAGAGAGACACCACCAGAAGATTTCTATGCACATAATTGGTTAAAGTTTGGTTGTGAGTCATTTGATAAAGAAAAGCTTGATGTGATGGTGAAGGAGCTTTCCTATTCGGATGATCTGGAATTAACCAACTCGCTACCTACGAATGTAGAGGCAAACCCTAAAGGGGTAAGTAAAGCGAGTGCCCTAGAACTTGTTTGTGATAAGCTTGGTATCACCATGCAGAACGTCATGGCAGTAGGCGATAGTTTGAATGATATGAAAATGATCCAGCAAGCTGGAATTGGTGTTGCGATGGGCAATGCGCAGGATGCTATCAAACAGGCTGCAGATTTTGTCACAGATACGAATAATCAAGACGGTGTTGCGAAAGCAATTCAACGATTTGCCCTATAATGCCCCACCCTCCTTTTTGGTATAATTTGTATAGCGCATGACTATACTAGTAGAAGGATGAAAAATGCTAGTTGTGTTGTTCAACATAGGGTTATGGAGAATCGTAATTAGCATAATATGACCTTTCTTTGTTTAAGAGAAAGGGGTATAATAGAAGGGTATCAGGAAAGGGGATGCTGCCATGTCATTTTCTCGCGGACCAAAGGAACCAGTTCCAGAGGTGGAAACTAACGTATGGTCATGTACCAGTGACGATTGTCAGGGTTGGATGAGAGAAAGTTACAGTTTTGAACAGGAGCCGGAATGTCCACTTTGTAAATCTTCAATGGAACAGGAAGTACGTGTACTTCCAGAAGTAAAGTAACATGAACGCGTATCTCTTGGATTAGAATTTATAAGTTAGGCAAATTTATTTGCCCATAGAATAGGTCCTCGGGTTTTCATAAGCCCAGGGGATCTTTTTTATGGCCGATTCATAGAGCGGCGGTTCGTTTTGACATGTCGCAGTTACTTTTTGAATCAGCGCGTTATCTATCTTGATAAATTCTAACTAATACAAAATGTTTGAATGATTCTGAATAAATTGCTATAGTAATGAGTAGAAAGTCACCTAGTTTTTACACCTAATTTGTAAGCGTTTGCAAAAGAGGAGGAGTGGATAGAATGAGGTATGCAAATCCAAATAGCGAAGGATCGCTAGTCCAGTTTAAAGACAGGTATGACAATTACATTGGCGGAGAATATCGGCCACCGGCAAACGGAAAGTACTTTGAAAATGTGAGCCCAGTTACGGGAAAAGCATTCTGCGAAGTTTCCAGATCAACAAAAGAGGATGTGGAAGCAGCGCTTGATGCAGCACATGCAGCCAAGAAAGAGTGGGGAGAAACATCCGTGGCAGTAAGAGCAAATATTTTAAATAAGATTGCCGATCGTATGGAAGAGAACTTGGAATTATTAGCTGTTGCCGAAACCTGGGACAATGGTAAAGCAGTAAGAGAGACGCTTGCTGCCGATATCCCACTGGCAGTAGATCATTTTCGTTACTTTGCAGGAGTGATCCGTGCCCAAGAGGGTGGGATTAGCCAGATTGATAATGATACAGTGGCATACCATTTTCATGAGCCACTTGGTGTGGTAGGACAAATTATTCCATGGAATTTCCCTATTCTGATGGCGACCTGGAAGTTAGCACCAGCACTTGCAGCAGGAAATTGTGTTGTGTTAAAACCTGCCGAACAGACACCGGCATCTATCCATGTTTTATTAGAACTCATTGGGGATCTACTTCCGCCTGGTGTTTTAAATGTTGTGAACGGCTTTGGTGTAGAAGCAGGGAAGCCATTAGCATCAAACAGTCGGATTTCTAAAATAGCGTTCACTGGCGAAACGACAACAGGGAGATTAATAATGCAATATGCCTCTGAAAACATCATTCCTGTGACCCTAGAATTGGGTGGGAAATCGCCTAATATATTTTTCGAAGATGTCTTAGACAGAGATGATGGCTTTCTTGATAAGGCGATAGAAGGTTTGGTTATGTTTGCTCTCAACCAAGGAGAAGTATGTACGTGCCCGTCACGTGCACTTATACATGAATCCATTTACGATGAATTTATGGAGCGGGCGCTGGAGCGGGTAAAACAAATTAAAATAGGCCATCCATTAGACACGGAGACCATGATGGGAGCACAGGCTTCCAATGAACAAATGGAAAAAATACAGTCCTATCTGGATATTGGAAAACAGGAAGGAGCAGAGGTGCTTACAGGGGGAAATATTAATAAATTGGAAGGAGAACTGGAAAGCGGCTATTATGTACAGCCTACGATCTTTAAAGGAGATAACAAGATGCGTATATTCCAAGAAGAGATCTTTGGTCCAGTTTTATCTGTTACAACCTTTAAAGATGATGAAGAAGCCCTTGCAGTCGCAAATGATACGCTATATGGTTTAGGAGCAGGAGTCTGGACAAGAAATATGAAGACTGCTTATCGATTTGGAAGAGGAATTGAAGCAGGACGTGTGTGGACGAATTGTTACCACCAATACCCTGCACATGCCGCATTTGGTGGCTACAAAAAGTCCGGGATCGGCCGGGAAAATCACCTTATGATGCTCGGACATTATCAGCAGACTAAAAATTTACTAGTTAGCTATAGTGAGCAACCAGCAGGTCTATTTTAAGAGGAACACTTGATGAAAGGATGAGGCATGTGACAGAACGGGTCACCGCTACAGACGAAGCATTGGAGCTAATTCGAACGTTGCAAGAAGTTCACGGAGATTTAATGTTCCATCAATCTGGTGGATGTTGTGATGGAAGCTCTCCAATGTGTTATCCCCAGGGCGAATTTCGCGTAGGTGAGTCAGACCTTTTACTCGGTAAAATAGGGGGTATGCCTTTCTATATTTCCAAAGATCAATATGCTTATTGGAAGCATACCCAGCTTATAATAGATGCAGTAGATGGAAGGGGAGGGATGTTCTCGCTTGAAGGGCCGGAAGGAAAAAGGTTTCTTACAAGGTCAAGAGTTTTTACGGAAGAGGAAAAGCTAAAATAGGTAAAACAAGTAGTAGAGTCAGCTTCTTTTAATAGGAGCTGGCTTTTTATTTGTTTATTGTTGGTAGAAAAAACATAAAATAGGCTTTAATTACTAGGCAAAATGAATTATAATAAGGTAATCGTTCTATTTAATGAACAATACTTGGAGTGAGGAGTTGATTGGAAAGTATGGTCATCATCAAGTCGTTTTTGCCTTTTCGAATAGGCTTAAGCAGCAGTGCGATTTATGTTAAATTATCGGTTGGTGGATTTGTAGTGCTGATCAATGGCAAGGAATTTCATTATACCCCAAATGGTGCTACTTCTATCCATGTTAACAGAAAAACGGGAGAGGTATCTAATAAGGATGCTGTTTTCGTTTTCCAGCATGGAAAAGAAGAAGAACGTATTTCGATGTATGAACTCCTTTTTTGTAGCGATTTTCTTATTTATTTACAAGCATTTATAAAACCTTATTCTCCAAGCAAAACTACCCCGCCATGGGATCGTGATGAACTTGACATACTGTTTGACCAGCTTGAACTGGCAAACATAAAAAGATCCATCGATAAGGCACTTGACGAACGGGATGAAGCAACCTTTTATACCTTACTGAAAATGCTTTAACAAGCTGTCATTATACATAAAGTGAAACTTCAATCAGTCGGGGGGTTCATTCTTCCCCCACTGATTGTTAGTTGAACGAATCGGGGTGTTAGCGTCCGTTTACACCTACTTAAACATCGTTTCACCTCATGTTTTGAAGTGGGAGTCTTACGGACGGTTGCACCGGGATAAATAATATGTTTCAGAGCCTCCTCAAGGTGGAAAATTTAAAGTAGTATACCTTGAAGGAGGCTTTATTGTGCAAACGCAACCTATATATATTAATGGGAAATACACAGAATCTACAGCGACAGACACAATTGATGTAATAAATCCTGCTACAGAACAGGTGATTTCAAAGATCGCGAGCGGAACAGAAGAAGATGTGAATAAGGCCGTTAAGGCTGCTTCAGATGCACAGTATGGGTGGGAACATACACCAGCTGTGGAACGTGGAAAAATTGTTCGCAACCTAGGAGAAAAACTAGAAGATAATAAGAGTAAATTTGTTGAATTATTGCAGGAAGAGCAAGGGAAGGATTTTGAATTAGCTAATGGAGAAGTTGACATGGCAATTGACTTCTTCAAATATATGTCCGAATGGGCCCGCAGAATAGAAGGGGATATTATCCCAAGTGATAGGCCAAATGAAAACATCCTTTTATATAAAAAACCTATTGGGGTAATCGGTGGGATTGTACCATGGAACTTCCCAGTGTTTATTTTAGCAAGGAAGGTTGCAACAGCGCTTGTTACGGGCTGTACAATTGTATTAAAACCAAGCCAGAAAACACCAAATACTGCAGCGGAGTTCACAAAACTGGTCGATGAGACAGAGGAAATTCCTGCAGGAGTATACAACTTCATTACCGGAAAAGGCTCTACACTAGGAAATGCTTTGGCTTCACATCCAGATGTCGATATGATTTCCATGACAGGAAGTGTCACGGCGGGTACAAAAGTGATGGAAGCAGCGGCCCAAAGTATTACGAAGGTGAACCTGGAGCTTGGTGGTAAGGCACCTGCTATTGTAACAAAGCATGCTGATCTTGACTTGGCTGCCAAGCATATTACGACCTCCAGACTGGCCAATAATGGACAGGCCTGTACGAATGCGGAAAGAATTTACGTCCAGGAGGAAGTGGCCGAAGCCTTTACGGAAAAGCTGAAACAGTCCTTTGAAGCAGTTACGGTTGATAACCCTCTACAAAATAAGCAAGCTGGTATGGGACCACTGGTGAGTAAAGATAGATTAGAAGAGGTAGAGGAAATGCTACAGACAGCCGTAAACGAGGGAGCAGAGGTTGTGACAGGTGGCGAACGGGCTAATAAGGAAAAGGGATTTTTCCTTCAGCCAACGGTTCTTAAAAATGTGAAACATGATTCAGAAATCATTAAGGAAGAAATTTTCGGACCAGTTGTACCAATTGTCACCTTTAACGAGCTTGATGAAGCAATACAAATGGGAAATGACACAGAATATGGACTTTCATCCTCTGTTTATACGGATAATGTGCATGAGGCCATGCATGTCGTGAATCATCTGAAATTCGGAGAAACGTATGTGAACAGGGAAAACTTCGAAGCGGTTCAAGGCTATCACGCAGGTATGCGTAAGTCAGGACTTGGCGGAACAGATGGAAAGCACGGGGTAGAAGACTTCCTTGTAACGCAAGTTGTTTACATGCAGTACAAGCAATAGACAAAGAAATCTTAACAAAAAAGCTGAACAGTCAATCGTGACTGTTCAGCTTTTTTGTTTTTCTATTTCAACTCATTAAACACATCGACTACTTTTTTCGTTGTATAAACACTTCCGCCTTTTTCTTTCACATTTTCAACCATCATGGCGATTAATAAATCTTGCTCACTTTCTTTTGTCGGGTAGCCGACAAACCAACCATTCTCTTCACCAGAATCATCTTCTGTTGTCAGTTTCAATTCAGCTGTACCGGTTTTACCGGAAATCCCTACTTCTGAGTCAGCAGTATATTTGGATGGTGTACCAGATTGACCAACCTCGTATAACAGATCCTTCATCAAATTAGCATTATCACTATCAAGCAGGCTTTCTTTCCATACCTGCGCCGTTTCTTCACTTGTAAGCAATGTTGGTTTCAACATATTCCCTTCGTTTAAAAAGGTAGTAAAGGCTGTGGCAAGGTGTAACGAGCTCATTTCTAACTGTCCTTGCCCATAACTTGAATTGGCAAGCAATACTTCATCATCCAACTTTCCATCCGAAGAGATACTGGAAGCAGTGAAAGGATATTCGTATGGAAGATCTTCCCCAAAACCGAACTCTTTTAATCCTTTTACATATGCTTTGCTACCCATGTTTACTGCTTGCATGGCGAAGTAAATGTTATCAGAACGTACAAGGGCATCCTTTAAATCAACTGGGCCACTAGATTCGGATACACGGCGGACAGCGTAATCTCCCCATCCTTTCCCGTTACTCCATGTCAATCCATCGATTTCTAATCCTTCATTTGGATCAATGTTGCCATTTTTTAGCCCAATTGCAGAAGTAATTGGTTTAAGAGCTGAACCTGGTGCAAAGGTTGATGAGAAACGATTTAACAAGGGCTGCTGCTCATCCTCCTGTAATGTTTCCCACAGATTCGATTTCGTACCATAAAGGATTTCATTTGGATCGAATGATGGACTACTGACAAGTGCAAGTGTTTCACCTGTTTTTGGATTTATTGCTGCAGCTGTACCGGCATCCTCTTCATAAGAATTAAAAATGCTTTCTTGTACATTTACATCAATTGTCAAGGTAATATTTTTACCGTTTTCAACTGGCGTCTCGGCAAGAACGATAGGTTCTTGATTTTCTTTGATTACTTCTATACGTGTGCCTTTTTTACCTTTAAGTTGCTCTTCATAGAGACTTTCAAGACCTCTTTTACCAATCATGTCGTTTGCACTGTAAACGCCTGGTTCCTGCTCCTCTAACTCTTCAGCTGTAATATTTCCAATATATCCTACCAGCTGTCCAGCAGCTTCTCCAGCTGGGTAGACACGACCAGTTACTTCTCTACTAGCAACGCCATCTATTTCCCATAAGGGGGATAAGTCAATAGTAGATGGTACCCTTTTTAAGGGGACGAATAAGTCTGGCTCGACCCAGGCCGCATTTAATGCTTCATCAATGGCATCAACGGAAAGCCCTATGAAGCTAGAGAGTTCTTCTTTGCTTTGTTCAGGATTACTACCAAGTTTCCCTGGAATGATCCCAATCTCATTTATTTTGTCATTGATGGCTAATGGCATTTGGTTCCGGTCAAGAATCTCTCCTCGAGTAGGAGCTTCGCTTTGAATACTAATTTCTCCACCATCTTTTAATTCAGGAAAAATAAAGCCAGGGTCCCACTGTACATACCAGTTTTGTTCTTCCTCTTCTCCTTCTTGGACAAGGGTAGCTTCATAGTCGAATTCAATTGGTCCCGCCATGCTTTCCATCGCTACTTCAAAGGGAATGGTAGCAGTTCCTTCTTCCATTGCGGATTCCAACTCTTCCTCGTCCAATTTTGAAAACGAAATGGAAAGGTCAGATATTGCTAGATCTTCATAAATTTTATTGTAACGATCCACATATTCTTCAGTTGGATACGTTTCAGTAGACTCACTTGATAGCATGCCATACGCATCAGAGAATTCCTGTCCATTCCAATGCTTCACATATGTATCAAATCGTTCATTTGGTGTTACTTCGTCGTCTGAACAGCCGGCTAACACTACCAAAATGATAGCAGCTAAGGCTATTGTAATCTTTTTCATCGGATCCCCCTCCAGTATCTATCTTGTAATCTAGGTCTATTATAACATGTTTGTTAAAGAATTCAGCCAATACAGAAAGCCCCAAGGAAATTGACAACCCCGGTGGCCGTTCTTACATTTGCTATTAGCCCTAATTACCTTTTTCTGTTTCAACAGGTAAGGCTGTAATAATATAACGGTCTGGAGCGCTTCCGACAAAAGAAAAAGGGTAGCAGGTGGTCAAGGTCAATACTTCCTCAGGCGCTGTAGGGGAGATGATGGTACGATCATCCGCATCCACGATCTTTGTATCCACTATTTCATAAGTGAACTCTCCATAAGGAAGTTTGACTGTTAAATGGTCTCCTAGCTCGAGCTCCCCCATACTGTGGAAAACAGTGTCCCGATGACCGGATAATACAATCTGATCGTTCTGACCTGGATATGCTGTCCCTTTATAATGACCTACCCCTTTTGCAAGGTCATTTTCATCTGTTCCTTCTACAATAGGTAAATCTGCATCTAGCCTAGGAATATACAGAATTCCGGCAGTGTCGCCTGTTTGTGGGGCAAACCCTTCCGCTGTTTCAGTTGATCCATCATCTGTTTGGATTTTTTGGCCCTCATCGAGCAATGTCTGTGCCTCTGCCAAACTATTTTTTTGCGCTTGCGCTGTATGGAACCATTGATAACCTCCAACACCTAGCAAAACGAGTCCAGCAACGATTAACAATAGGGAGAGCTTTTTCATAGGCAATACTCCTTGCGTTCGTTATTTACTTCTAGTATATAGAAAGCTTTCTTTTTTTGAAAGATCAGATAAGGAAGAGTTGAATTTTATTAAGAACAATAATTTATTAAATTTAGCAAAAAGTTAAGTAATTTAAAGATAATAGCCAAAAAAGAAAGAAAAATGTTCTTTATATAGAATTATTGAACGAATATGAAGTTTTGCAAACTGTGAAATATGACCTATACTGCAAGTAATCGTTCGTTATATAAAACAAATATGTAGATAAAAAGAACGATCATTATACATAGGGAGGGGGATATTCGCTGTATATGAAGATGATATGAGTAGTGGACGTTCGTTTATCAAGGTAACCATCATGTATTTCTTCAGGGAACAGCAGCGGAACGTATCTCAAAATATTTATAAACTATGAGGAGGAATTTTATTATGAGTATGAAGAAAAAATTAGGTCTAGGTATCGCAACAGCAGCACTAGGAATTTCATTAGTAGGTGGAGGAACATTTGCATATTTTAGTGACACAGCAGAAACAAGTGGCACATTTGCTGCAGGTACATTGGATTTAAATGCTAATCCAACTGAAGTCATTAATGTGGAAAATATTAAACCAGGCGATTGGATGAATCGTTCATTCACATTAGGCAATGGTGGATCGTTAGAAATTGCAGAAGTGTTGCTTGAAACTTCCTATGAAGTAGTTGATGCAGGTGGAGACAACGGCGATCAAGACTTTGGTGATCACATCCGTGTCAACTTCTTATGGAATGAAGACAAAGCAGTATTAGGACCATGGTCTCCAGACAATGTTGTCTACTATACGACGCTTGCAGAATTACAGAGTATGTCTCCAGACGCAGTGGCTAATGAAATCTTTATTCCTTTCTTTGAAGAACGTGGTGGACTACAACCAGGCGATTCGGATGAATTACATGTTCAATTCGAATTTGTTGAAAGTGGAGAAGATCAAAACGTCTTCCAAGGTGATTCTCTTGAGCTTCAATGGAACTTTACTGGTTACCAAGGTGAAGGCGAAGAAAAATAATTTTGTTTAAAAGAAAGGCGGGTTCTCCCGTCTTTCTTCCATACATATTATTTAAACAGAGATTTTGCTTTCGTAAGGGCAGCACGTATAGCTGCGTTTACGAAAGCAATGAATCATGTTGAATGGAGGGAAATAGGTTGCGAATGAGCCGGATGCGAAAGTTTAAAAGGTATAAGCAATTTGTGATGGTATGGAAGGTTGTAGCTATTTGTTATATTTCAGTATTTACGCTTGGATATCTCGTTTCCGGAACAGGAGCCTATTTCGTATCCTCACAAGAAAATGAACACGTTATTCAGGCAGGAACATGGTGGGATGGTAGTGAACTTGCCTTTGTAGGGAAACCAAAAGTGGATGAAAAAGCCTGCCCTGCGATGAATGTTAGCGTGGAATTGAAAAATAAAGGTTTTTCCATGACAGAGACAACTACCTATGAAGTGTTCTTTTCCGAAACAGGCAATCCACAAAAAACGGGTAAGAAAGTAGCGAGTGGTGAAATTAAAAAGCTTGAAAAGGGTGAAACAGTTTTCTTAAGCTACACAGCAGAAAAAGAAGGCTTTTATATTTTTAAAGCACTTCAGCATCCATTATATGGCGAAGAAACGGAGAAACCATTAGAGGTTTGGAGCAAAAAAGCAAATGCAAAATGTAAAGAGAAAAAAGTAAAAGAAGAAGCAGATAAAGAAGTAAAACAGGAAAAAGACGAGGAAGTTTCTACTGAGGATAAGAAACAAGAAGAGTCGAAGATCACCGAAGACACGCAAGAGAAAGCTAAACTAGAAACAGAAAAGGCTCCTGTGGAGGAAGAGAAGGACACTTCATCAACTGAGGAAAACAAACAGGAAACAGACGCATCAGAAGCAACAGAAGCTGAATCAGAAAAGCAGGAAGTAAAAGAAGAAGAGCAAACGAAAAAGCAGGCTGAAAAACAACCAGATAAGAAGCACCAGGAGCAAAGTGAAGGGATAGAGCAACCATCTACTGGAACAAAAGAGGAAGAGGGAGAATAAACATGTCACTTAAACAAGTAAAAAAGTGGGTTAGCCGCATTACGACCTATGTATTGTTCGCTGCACTAATTGTAATGGCAGTTGTCGTGGTCTCCTCAAAAGCGTCTGGAGGAGAACCAGAAATTGCCGGTTACCAGCTGAAAACCGTGTTATCAGGCTCCATGGAACCAGGAATTCAAACTGGCTCGTTAATCGCTGTTAAGCCGGATGGGGATATGAAACGGTTTAAAGATGGGGATGTCATTACCTTCATGGATGAAGAAGAAAAACTAATTACTCACCGTATTACCGAAGTAATGGCAAGTGGTGAGCAAGTGATGTACCGGACAAAAGGTGATAACAATAACGCGGAAGATCTTGAGCCAGTATTATCTGAAAACGTCGTGGCGGAATACACTGGTTTCACGATCCCTTATCTTGGATATTTGGTTAGCTTTGCACAGTCTCGAAATGGCGCATTTCTGTTACTCATTCCAGGGATTTTACTGCTATGCTACTCCGGCCTAACGATTTGGCGGACCTTGGGAGAAATAGAGAAGCAAAATAAAAAAGGTGATCAGAAACTGGAAGAAGGGCGATCACTTTCTTCCTAACAATAGAAGAAAATCTGATTTTAGGGGGTGGATTCAATGAATAAACGTTTCTTCATTCTAAGTTTTGTTTTACTACTATGCAGCTTTTTCCCATTAGGGTACGTATCCGCAGCAGAAGCAAATGAAGCAGACGCTTCTAAGGAGTTGGATATTCAACTTTCGCCAAACAACTATTTGTTCCAAGTACCCAATATGAAGCCAGGTGATTGGGCACCAAGGGATCTTAAAATCTCCAATGACGGTAGACAGGATTTTAGTTATCGTGTAGAGCTGGAAAATACGACAGAAGAGAAAGAGCTGTTTAATGAATTAATTATTGAAGTAGCAGACGGGGATAAACAACTTTATAAAGGGAATCTGCCGAATTTCTCCATTCCGGATAGAATTCTGGATGCCGGGGAACAAGAGGAATTGAAGCTAACTGTTTATTTCCCGGATCATGTGGGGAATGAATTTCAAGGGCTTGAAACGGAGTTTGTTCTCATTTTCACCGCAGAAGGAGAGGAAGATCAACAAGACTCCATCAGTGTAGGTGGGAATGTTAGTAATGGAGATGGGAACGGAACTACGGGTGATAAAGGTGGAGCAGTCTTACCTAATACATCAACAGATATTTTTACCTTCCTCCTTTTTGGAACGATTTTACTGTCTGTCGGGGGCGGCATTCTTGTTATACGTAAACTACGGTTGATTAGAGATCATCGTATCTAATAATTTCCATATTCTTCGACAAAACTGGTGTAAGGTAATCCATTTCTCTTACAAAACTAGTTGAAATAAGACAAAAGAACCTACGCAAATAGTCGTGAATTTATAGTATCATATCACTAGGCAGTTCTATTTAGTGTCATAACTACATTTCCTCAGAAAAAGGCATACTCATCGAAAGACGGGGACGCAAAATCACAGATCTACGGCATATGCTAGGATGGCTGGGTTATCTGGAAATAATAATGGGGGATAGGATATGGAAAAAATAGTTGAGCAGTTATCATTAGATGGGGAATGGATTGAATTAATCAAAAGGGCAAAGAATCTTGGAATTACTACAGAGGAAATACGTCAATTTCTAAAACAAACGGAATCATTACATAATGCTTGAATTTAATTGTACTTTATATAGAACTCCTCACCCACTTTATGTTATAATTCGCTTTGAAAGAAGGTGAGGGCATGATCGGTGAAAAAATCAAACAACTTCGCACTGAAAAAAAGATGTCCATTTCTGAATTAGCTGAAAGAGCAGGGGTCGCTAAATCATACCTTAGTTCGATTGAACGTAACCTTCAGACAAACCCATCGATCCAGTTTATTGAAAAAATAAGCACTGTTCTTGGTACGACGGTTAATGATCTTCTACGTGAAGAGAACGTAAGCGGTCCTGAGGATTTAGATAACGAATGGTTGAAAATCGTACAGGAAGCAATGGAGTCTGGTGTTTCAAAAGAACAATTTAAGGAATATCTTGAGTTTAACAAATGGCGCAGTAATAAAGATAGATGACCCATCAAAGCCGTTGCAGTGATGCACGGTTTTTTGCTTTGGCCATTTTTTAACTAGGGTATTGCCGATACCGTGGGGAGCCCAAAAAGCGAACTACACAGCACATATAACAAAGATAAGGAGAATGAATTTTGAAGAAACACATTTTCTGGCTTCTACCCATATGCTGGATGGGGATCATTTTTTATTCTTCCCATCAGCCTTATCAAAATCAAAATGTGAAACCACTTTTGAACAATCTAATAAATGTAAGTTTTCTTGAGCCGTATTTAAACTGGTTATCGTTCACCTACCATGAAAGTATCGTTAGCGTGGAACAGTTAGGTGTTGCTGGATTTATCGAATTTTTCATCCGTAAAGGTGCCCACGTATCTGTATTCTTGGTTCTCTGTTTGCTTTTTTATGTGGCCTTTCGAAAAGCTGGAAAACAAAAGCATAGTAAAGCGCTAATCTTTTCTTTGTTTCTAACGGTAATTTATGCCATATCGGATGAAATACACCAAGGATTCACACCACACAGAACACCCTATGTTGGAGATGTCATACTTGATAGCTTTGGTGCCCTGTTGGCGGTAGGCCTACTTGTCCTTTTTTACAAAAGAAAAGATAGAAGACCTCTATAAAGTTGTATAGGGAAACGAATAAGGTAATGAGATATTAATTTTTTGTAAATTTTGATCATCTACGACATGGTTCGACAACATTTTGTTCGTTCATATGCTATTATGCAACACGTAAGATATTTTTCAAAAGGCGGGGTATGAATAATGGAGCAAGAAAAGTTTAAAACGATGCTAAAAAAAGTAATCCATGATACCGAAAATCATCATATACAATCCTCTCAAGAAATGATCCAGACTTTAATTGATGAACTCACACATGAAAGACTACTTCCGAATGTTCAGCAATCTGTACTGAAGGGTAAATAAAATAAATAGTGGTCAAGATAAACCATGACTTTAAAGCTCGCCTCTTATAAATGGTAGCAAATAGAGGAGAGCTTCTTTGTGGCGAGGTTTTATGCTTCCAAAGTTCTAATAGATCTTTTTTCTTTTATATAATTTATCCTCTAGTACCTCTTTTCTCTTATTCTTCGTTTTATCAATTTTTTCATTCTCCTAAAAAGTCTTTTTTTCTGAATTATTTCTATTCAAATTCTTTATTATAGCGCTATCTCTTGCTCCATTTTCTATAAAAAAAGTGTTATGATATATATTATAGTAGAGGAGGAAGAGACAGTTGCAAACAAGGCCCATTTACATAAAAAATGTTCGCATATTAACAGAAGAAACGATTATGGAAGATAGCGCTCTTCTTTTAGAGAGCGGAAAAATATCTAAAATCGGGAAACAAACGTCCCTTCCGGATGAGATTCAAGAAATTGATGGAAAGGGAAAAATTGCTATTCCTGGCTTTATAGACGGACACATCCATGGTGCGAACGGCGCTGATGTGATGGATGCAAGCAATACAGCACTTGATTCGATTGCTTCCGTGCTGCCTAGAGAAGGAACTACAAGCTTTCTGGCAACTACGATCACACAGTCACCTGAAAACATTGTGAAAGCGCTAAAAACAATTGCTGCCTATAATAATAAGCCCGGACAGGCTGAAGTGATTGGCGTACACCTAGAAGGACCATTTATAGAAAAGTCTAAGGCAGGCGCACAACCACATGCTTATATTATGGAGCCTAGCATCGAACAGTTCGAGGAATGGCAAAAATTATCGGGAGATAAGATTAAAACAATTACGATGGCGCCAGAGCACGACCCGAATGGAACCTTTATCCGCCACGTGTCAGACCAAGGGGTAATTGTATCAGCAGGGCACACAGCTTCCAGTTTTTCAGATATGAAGCTAGCAGTAGAACATGGTGTCAAACAGGTGACCCATCTCTGTAATGCGATGACTGGTTTACATCATCGTGATATAGGTACAGTAGGAGCGGCTTTTATGCTCCATGAATTGCGAGCTGAATTGATTGCGGACGGCATTCATATAAGCAAGGAGATGCTGCAATTAGTTTACAAAACGATGGGCAGTGAAAGACTATTGCTGATCACGGATTCTATGCGGGCTAAATGCTTGCAACAGGGACGTTACGAGCTTGGAGGACAACCGGTGGTGGTAACAGAAGACCGCGCAGTTCTTGAAGACGGAACTTTGGCGGGGAGTATTTTAAAAATGCGTGACGGTGCGAAACAAATGCTTGATTTAGATGGTGTCACACTAAGGGAAGTAATCGAAATGGCTTCTGTAAATCCTGCAAAACAGCTTGGTTTATATGACCGAAAAGGAAGTATAACTGTAGGGAAGGATGCAGACTTGTTGCTAGTTGATCGTCAGCTTCATATTGCTTCTGCCATTTGTCGCGGGGAAGTAGCTTTTAGGGAGGAATAAAGGATGCAATTAAAAACAGTAGAAAATTACGAGGAAATGAGCAGGGTTGCTTGCTCTGTCATAATCCAAAGAATACAGCAACTAGATAATCCAGTTTTAGGTTTAGCAACAGGATCAACACCAGAAGGGTTGTACAAGCAAATAATCGAGCAGTATAAGCAGAAGAATGTTTCCTTCGAAGCTGTTCGCACCTTTAATTTGGATGAATACGTTGGCTTAACCAAAGAAAACAAGCAAAGTTACGATTACTATATGAAAGATAATTTGTTTCAACATATTGATATTGATCATGCAAACACCCACTTACCAAACGGTGTAGCAGCAGACCTGGAGAAAGAGTGTATAGATTATGAAGCAAGAATTGAACAGGCTGGTGGTATTGATGTCCAAGTATTGGGGATCGGGTTAAATGGACATATTGGCTTTAATGAGCCTGGAACTAACTTTTCTAGTAGAACGCACATTATTGATTTAGCGCCTTCAACGAGAAAAGCAAATGCCCGTTTTTTTGAAGATCTGGCTGAAGTTCCAGAGAAGGCAATTACAATGGGGATTGAAACAATCATGCAAAGCAAGGAGATCCTTTTGCTGGTATCAGGTGAGAAGAAAGCGGAAGCTGTTTCCAGAATGATAGAGGGAGAAATATCCGAAGAATTCCCAGCATCTATCTTGCAAAAGCATCCGAATGTCACCGTGATTGGGGATAAAGCAGCACTATCCTTGTTATAAAGTGAAACTGCAATCAGTGGGGGGTTCGTTCTTCCCCCGCTGATTGTTAGTTGAACGAATCGGGGTGTTAGCGTCCGTTACTTCCACTTAAATATCACTGTTTTACTTCATGTTTTGAAATGGGAGTCTTACGAACGGTTGCACCGGGATAAATCTTGTTTGAATTGCTGCGTGGGAAATAAGAGGTGTTTCGCTCAGAGCCCCAGGAACTAGGCTGAATTCCAAAGTCTTTGTCACCAGGAAGGTGACAAGCTGTTAACAGGCGCTCTGAGCTTTTCTCATTATGGTTCCACATCTATCTCAACATATTTCTTTTCGGTTTGTAATAGTGTAGCCTGATCACTTGTCAGGTCAACGATCCAGTCCTGGAAGCTATCTTCTTCACCTGTTTTTACATAGACGATAAATTCTACTTTCTCTAGATAGTTGATTGTCTCTAGGATATAGTCGGATTGCCGCAACACATTTTCCAGCTTGCCAAGCAATGTATATTCAACCGTGATAGAGATTCCCTGCATTAATTGTCTTTTTACAATACCGCTGCCTTGGAGTGCTTCAGTTGTGGCATTACCGTATGCGCGGATTAGCCCGCCAGCTCCAAGTTTAATGCCGCCAAAGTATCGTGTAACAACGACAACCGTATCCTTTAGATTTTTCTTCTTGAGAACTTCAAGCATTGGGACTCCAGCTGTGCCACTAGGCTCGCCATCATCATTAGCTTTTTGGATCTGGTCATGTTCGCCGATCATATAAGCGGAGCAGTTATGTGTTGCAGCGTTATGTTTCTTTTTAATCCCCTGAATAAACTGCTGTGCCTCCTCTTCTGTTTCTACTCTAGCCACATGGCCAATAAACCGTGACTTTTGTATGATTATTTCTTCAATAGCAGTTTGTTTTACTGTAAAATAAGTCGCTAACATGTTGCATTTAGCCTCCTTAACAGACATGATATAAATATAGAGTGTGCTATAATGCATCCTCATGCACATAGGTAGGAAGTCGGGTCTGAAAAAATGTAAGATACATGATAAAAGGCCCTATAAAAATTCAAAATATATACGTATAATTATAACATAGGTTGGTGGGAGACGATGGCACAAAAGATTAGCGAAACAGCACTCGATTATATTATTAATGAAATGATTGAGGTAGTCGAAAACAGCAAGGACGAGATTTTTAATATTAGTGAAGAAGCACGTAGTGAACATGAACACCTCGTCCGAGAGTTAAAAGACACAAAGCATAAAGTCGCCCAGCATATTGAGGATGGAGACCAACTGGAACAAAAGGTACGGTTTTCCAGACAAAGACTTGCAGAGGTAAGTAGGTATTTTGATAAGTACTCAGAAAATGAGATTCGGGAAGTATATGAAAATACTCATGCCATGCAAACAAAGCTAGCAATGCTTCGACAAGAAGAGAGTGCTCTAAGAGAGAAACGTGATGATTTAGAGCGACGTTTAATATCCTTAAGCCAAACGATAGACAGGGCAGAGGGGTTAGCAGGGAAAATATCGGTTATTCTTAACTATTTACACGATGACTTTAGACAGGTTAATGAAATGATTGAGGAAGCCAAGGAAAAGCAGGAATTTGGCCTGAAGATCATTGAAGCACAGGAAGATGAGCGGAGAAAGATTTCCAGAGAGATCCATGATGGGCCTGCTCAAATGCTCGCCAATATATTGCTACGCTCTGAATTGGTAGATCGTATTTTTCGTCAAAACAATGTGGATCAAGCCCTGGATGAAATTAAAGATATTCGAAAAATGATTAGGTCTTCTCTGTATGAAGTCCGCCGGATTATTTACGATTTACGTCCAATGGCTTTAGATGATCTTGGTCTTATCCCTACCATCAGAAAATATGTTGCGACAATCGCGGATTATAATAATATGAAAATAGAATTTGCTTCCATAGGGGAAGAAAAACGCTTGAACACGAAATACGAGGTTGCTTTCTTTCGTCTTGTTCAAGAAGCTTTACAAAATGCAGTGAAGCACTCAGAGGCGACGAGAATACAGGTTAAGCTTGAAATATGCAAGCAAAATTTAACGATGTTGATAAAAGACAATGGGAAAGGCTTTGATACTTCAATGAAGCGGGACAAGTCTTTCGGCTTAATTGGAATGCGTGAAAGAGTAGAAATGCTAGAAGGCAAGCTTGAAATTGATTCTAATATTGGCAAAGGAACTTCGATTCTAATAAAAGTTCCTTATACGCTTAGCTAAGGTTATACTAGTAGATAATAGATTTTAAATAATATATATTATCAATCTATCTATCATCGTATTGTAATAGGGTAAAAATAGAAAAAGAACCTGGAGGAGCAAAGATATGAATACGACGGAAAAACAAATAAAAATTGTACTTATTGATGATCACAAATTATTTCGTGAAGGGGTTAAGCGAATTCTCGACTTCGAACCATCCTTTGATGTGGTTGCAGAAGGAGACGACGGATCTGTTGCTTCCAAACTGGTTAAGGAAAACGAGCCAGATGTAGTCTTAATGGATATAAACATGCCAAACATGAATGGGGTACAAGCTACAGCAGATCTTGTACGCTATTTTCCAAACACCAGTGTGATCATTTTATCCATTCATGATGATGAAAGCTATGTGACGCATGCTTTAAAAACAGGAGCACAAGGATATTTGTTAAAAGAAATGGACTCCGATGCGTTAATAGAGGCAATTAAGGTGGTAACAGAAGGTGGCTCTTATTTACACCCTAAAGTAACCCATAACCTTGTCTTGGAGTATCGGAGACTTGCGAAAGAAAATAATTCTAATATTACAGAAAATGGCATTGAATACCGTAAACCACTGCATTTACTTACAAAGAGAGAATGCCAGGTACTACAACTCCTTGCAGATGGAAAGAGTAATCGTGCAGTAGCTGAGACATTATATATTAGTGAAAAAACAGTGAAGAACCATGTTAGTAACATATTGCAAAAAATGAATGTAAATGATCGTACGCAAGCTGTTGTCTCTGCAATTCGCAAAGGATGGGTAGAGGTTCTCTAGTAGATTTTTTGGTTCCCTATGTATATTTGTTCCTGCCACAACGTACTATCTTTATAGCTAATTGAATATAGCGTGCACCCTGGATAACGAAACCAGGGTGTTTTTTTATGTGTATGTTTTTGGTGGGGATATATGCACAGAATACAGGTCTATGAAATGCTTTTTAATTATCCCGCTTAACTGGCAGTAACCCTCCGCTTCAAGAATGTGTGAGGTGATCAAGCATTCTAAGTGGGGGACCAACTGCCAGTAAAGGTCCGATTCGTTCAACTAACAATTGGTGGGGGGGATAGGAACCCCCCCACCAAATGAAGTTTCACTTTATTAAACAAACTGATGCATTTTTTTATCGATTCATGTAAAATAATAATGTCTTAGGCATTATTTTAATAAATACTATAAATACTTAACGTAATATGCTAGAACAAAAAAGGGAGAAGGTAGTTATGAAGGTTGCTGTTATGACAGACAGTACGGCATATATTCCTCGCGATATCCGCAAACAGCATAACATACATATGGTACCACTTAGTGTTGTTTTTGAAGATGGATCGTTCAGAGAAGAATTGGATATTTTCACGGAAACATTTTACCAAAAAATAAAAACAACGAAATCACTACCAAAAACATCCCAGCCATCTATTGGATATGTAACAGAGAAGTTGGAAGAGTTGGCGAAGGATTATGATGCTGTGATTTCCGTCCACCTTTCTAGTGGCATCAGTGGTACCTACCAGACTGTTGCTAGTGCTGGACGAATGGTAGAGGGTATAAAGGTACATGCGTTTGATTCAGAATTAAGCTGTATGCCACAGGGCTTTTATGCACTGGAAGCAGCAGAGATGGCGGAACAAGGGAAATCACCAGAAGAAATCATGGAACGGCTTCAGGAAATGAAACAATCCATGCGAGCTTATTTTATGGTAGATGATCTGACAAATCTACAGCGGGGTGGACGGCTGAATGGAGCTCAAGCAATTGTTGGAAGTTTGTTGCAAGTAAAGCCAGTACTTCAGTTTGTTGATAAAGTAATCGTTCCATTTGAAAAAATTCGCACTCGTAAAAAAGCTATTGCTAGAATTATGGGAATGGTTGAAGAAGATGCTGCCCAAGGCAATGACCTACGTATTGTCTTTATCCATGGGAATAACGAAGAAGCAGCATTAGAATTACAGGAAGAATTCCGGGAAAGATACCCAGAAATGGATACTTCGATCAGTTATTTTGGTCC
Organism: Oceanobacillus sp. GQ8; assembly: GCF_059758495.1. Taxonomy (NCBI): domain Bacteria; kingdom Bacillati; phylum Bacillota; class Bacilli; order Caryophanales; family Bacillaceae; genus Oceanobacillus; species Oceanobacillus sp. GQ8. Next base: position 519,024 of record NZ_JCAXEV010000003.1, read on the forward strand.
GGTAATTGGAACGCATCTAGGGCAAGGCGCTATTGGCGTTGGCTGGTATAAAAAATAACTTCAATTAATCAAGTAAAGCGTAAAAGAAAAGCTCCAATAAGCGCTAAAGTAACTTCGCTTTGGTGGGCACGGTCTTAGCCTCGGGCCAACAGAGCGTTGGTCACGAAGGCGTTGCCTAAGTATGTAGTGTTTTTAACCTTAATTTCTTCTCCTAACTTCCGGGACCTTCGCACTAGATTTCTCCCCACTGAACAAAACAAATAAGACTTCCTCAGCTATTAATGACAAACAAAACAGTGTCACCGTTCATTATCACATATCTATAGAAAGGAAATGGTTTTCATGGTCGTTCCACTCAATAGGCAGGAGCTTATGGATCTTGCAAAGAACGTTACTGGAAAATTATTGCTTCGTCAGGAAATCCCTCTCTCAGAATTTCACTTCACACAAGCTGTAGAACAAAAATTAATCCGATCTGTCCCCTCATTTACCAAGAAACATTTCACCCTGCAATGTAATCGTTGTGGAAACAACGAAAAGCGTCTTCTGGCACAATACCCCTGTAGTATTTGTGATAAAGCACATATTTATTGTCGAAAATGTATCGCTATGGGGAGGGTGAGTGAGTGTACTATGCTTTATGAATGGTCTGGCCCTGTACCGGAATGGGAAAGCCATGATGCCCCATGTACATGGAAGGGAACCTTGACGGAGGCACAACAAAAAGCTGCCGATCGTATTGCCATCTCCGTTGAAAATAAAGAAAAGGAACTACTATCTTGGGCAGTTTGCGGTGCAGGCAAAACTGAGATGTTATTTCCTGCCATCACCATAGCATTAAAACTGGGAAAGCGTATTTGTTTGGCCACACCGAGAGCAGATGTCGTCCGTGAGCTCCAACCGCGTATACAACAGGCATTTTCCGATGTCACAGTACAAGCACTTTATGGTGGGAGTAAGGACAAAAAAGGGACAGCACAGCTCATTCTTGCCACCACACATCAATTACTTCGATTTAAGCAGGCCTTTGATGTCATGATCATTGATGAAATAGATGCCTTTCCTTTTCATGCTGATCCATCCCTTTCGTTTGCTGCAGCGCGAGCCATTAAACCAGACAGTACCACGGTCTACCTAACAGCTACACCAAGAAAACAGCAACTGAAACGAATTCGCCAAAACCTCCTTCCCCATATCTTTGTCCCTCGTCGCTTTCATGGTTATCCTCTTCCAGTTCCCCAGATGAAGCAAGTTTCACAGCTTAAAAGGCAGTTAAAAAAGAAAAAACTCCCTCCGAGCTTTTTGAAATGGCTTCTTAATCGAAAGCATCCGGAACGACAAATTCTTGTATTTGTTCCCACCGTCTCCTTAGCAGGCCACTTATCGATGCCTCTAACTGACCTTTTAATTAGCTGTGACATTATCACGACGAAACGGCAAGCAAGCACTGTACATGCTTCTGATGGAGATAGGGAAGAGAAGGTTCAATCCTTTCGTGACCGGAATTTATTTATGCTGTTAACTACAACCATTTTAGAACGCGGGGTAACCTTTCCGTCTGTTGATGTCATTATTTTGGATGCAGGTCATCATGTATTTGACCAAGCCGCGATTGTGCAGATTGCCGGAAGAGCGGGAAGAAGTCCAGATGACCCATTTGGTGACGTACTATTATTTCATGATGGCAAAACTGGTGCCATGGTAGAAGCTGTCGAGTCGATTCGAAAAATGAACAGGCGAGGAGGCTTTACCTAATGCATTGTTTATGGTGTGATCAGGAAATTATCCCTTCCGTCAACTGGGGCAATCTTCTGCTGCCATCCAGGCCTGCTTCTCTTTGTGAAGAATGTGAGAGTGAATTAGAGCGGATAGAAGGGGACAGATGCAGAAAATGTAGTCGGCAAACATCTGAGGTCGTTTGCCGAGATTGTCAGTGGTGGGAATCGCAAAAGCGCAATATTTTGGCTGGTAATTACTCTGTATATACCTATAATGCTTTTATGCGAGAAGTAATTGCAAAGTGGAAATACCGTGGTGACTACATTCTAAGAAATGTTTTTGCAGAAGTTTTTACAGAAGGATATTATCAAGCGTTTGGGAAGAAAAAAGATGCTATTGTCATTCCTATTCCTCTAAGCGAAAAACGACTAAAGGAAAGGGGATTTAATCAAGCTGAAGCCCTAGCTGCATTTTTACCTAACCACTCCAAAAGCCTACTATCCAGAATAGATAGTGAAAAACAATCGAAAAAATCTAGAAAGCAAAGAATCACGGGAAAGAACCCATTTACCTTAAAAGAAACACTTAACAAACCAGCTATTTTGGTCGATGATATATATACAACAGGTACAACCATCAGACATGCAGCAGAGCTTTTAAAGCAAAATGGTTGTCCAGAGGTACATTCTTATACCTTAATTAGAGGGTAGCCTCTGAACTGTTATAATTATAGAGGTTGTTCAAAAAATCCGGTAAAATTGACACATCAGGACTGATGACCTTCGACTCGACTTCCGACACGTCCTGTGTCGCACGTCGAAGTCACTACATCCTGTGGGAGCTCGTTGGCTTGCTTTTCTGTTCCTCACGTATTAATTGCATACGTTCTGGTACTCAAAGCTACGCCGCCTCGAACTTCGACGCACAGGAGGTGTTAGTGTCGGCGTTGCAATAAATCTTTCCGGTGGGGCGAGTTAGCGTAGCCCTAGGACGTTGCGATATTAGCCGACCTCGGTCCTTTTTATCCTCTTTCTTGAACACGTACTTATAGAACAAAGGAGAAAGTATAATGGCTGAATTAGCAAACTGCTCCCGCTGTGACGCGGTATTTGTTAAAGGACTGCGAGATATATGCCAGAGCTGCTATAAAGATGAAGAAGCAGCATTTGAAACGGTTTATAGTTTTCTACGGGTAAGAAAAAATAGAGAAGCAACACTTCAGGAGGTTGTGGAAGCTACTGGAGTAGACGAGATGCTCATCCTGAAATTTGTGAAACAAAAAAGATTAAGAACATCACAGTTTCCTCAACTTTCCTATCCTTGTGCAAAATGTGGAGAACCGATTGTCCAAGGAGAAATGTGTGACAAATGTACGAAAGAGTTAAAGGTTGATTTGGAGAGGTTTGAGAAAAATAAATCACTTGAGCAAAAAAGTGGGCAAAAAAAACCAGGTAGAACGTACTATTTATTTGATAAATCTTAATTAATACTTTAGAAATCATAAATAATACCGATATAATGAACAAGAGAATATAACCATTGGTATCTATAAAAGAAGAATATTCAAGTAAAGAGGTGTGATTACCATGAAGATTAACGGTCCTAATCAAACGAACTTTAATCCATATAAGAGTCATCTACAAAAACAAACGGAGATAAAAAAAGAAACCAAACAAGACCAATTGGAAATCTCTAATCAAGCAAAACACCTACAAGAGAGCGAAAAAACAAATCCAGCGCGTGCAGAGTATGTACAAAATATTAAAAAAGCAGTAGATGCTGGTGAATATAAAGTCGACCCAGAAAAGACCGCGCAAAAAATGATCGATTTCTGGTCAGGTAAATAGAGTTTTTGGATAACAGGGAGGACAACACCATGTCAATTCAGAAAGTGCAAGAAGCATTAAATAGTCTAGTAAAGCTTCATGAAGCTCTACTAGAAATCTCCCGAGAAAAAACAGAGGTTATAAAGGAAGGGAAAGTAGAGAAACTGCAGTCCATTCTTGTAAAAGAGAGAAAGCGGATTCGTGAACTAGAACAGGCTGAGACTGCCCGTATCCAAACAGTTGAAGCCTTTGTTAAGGAGCATCCATCCGTTAGCGATCCATCCATTACTTCCTTATTGGAGCATTTGGATAAAGAGGAAGAAAAGACGGAACTTGAAGCCAGTGCCATTTCGCTAACAGAAGCAATCACAAAATTAAAACAACAGGAGCAGCTTAACCAGGCATTAATTAACCAGTCTATGCAATTTGTGCAGCTCTCCCTTGATTTAATGAATCCCTCTCTTAAAAACTTGAATTATGGGGAAGGGAAGGCAGCTTCTTCTGCTGGCAAACGATCGGTTTTTGATTCAAAGGCTTAATAAAGAATAAAGGAGTAAGATGATGAGCACATTTCACGGATTGGAAATGGCCAAGCAAGCGTTGTTTACCCAGCAATCAGCGCTCTATACAACAGGTCACAATATTTCAAATGCAAATACAGAAGGTTACTCTAGACAACGGGTTAATTTCGAAACGATGAATCCTTTTCCTGCTGGATCAAGGAATCGTCCTGAAATTCCTGGCCAACTAGGGACTGGTGTGCAAGCTGGTTCAGTAGAGAGAGTAAGAGATAGCTTTCTTGACTACCAATACCGTTCTGAGAACAGCAAAACGGGGTATTGGGAATCGCTTTCCAATTCTTATGTCAGAATGGAAGGCATTATGAACGAACCATCAGATAATGGATTATCAAAAACAATGGATAGTTTCTGGCAATCACTTCAGGATTTAGCAACAACGCCTGAAAATTCAGGTGCGAGATCTGTTGTGGCCGAACGAGGCCGCGCTGTGGCTGAGACATTTAACTATTTATCTGAATCATTAAGCTCTATTCGAACAGACTTGAAAACACAGATCGATGTATCTGTAAGTGATGCCAACTCGTTGCTAAGACAAATCGATGGAGTAAACGCACAGATAAGTGCATTAGAACCACATGGCTATCTACCTAATGATCTTTATGATGAACGAGACAGATTAATAGACAAGCTTTCTGGCATGATGAACATCAAGGTTAGCTATGACAAGAGTTCTGAAAGCTCTCCCGATATAGCAGTTGGACTTGCAAGCATTGAAGTTGTCGATAACAAAGGGAAAGCACTTACCCCACCTGTTAAACTTGTTGATGGTACCAATGCAGGCAATCCAGGGGCAGTAAATGAAATCAGTGTGGATTACGCAGATGATAATACAGCTGCAGTAACTGGTCTTACTGCTGGTGGCAACTCTATTATGTCATCAAATGGTTCTATCAAAGGACTAATTGATGCATATGGTTATGAGGCAGAAGACGGAGACGGTGTTACTGGAACCTATACAGATATGTTGACAGACCTTGATAAAATGGCGAAGACTTTTGCAGAGGCGTTCAATGCAGTACATCGTTCAGGTAAGGATCTTGACGGTAACGCAGGCGTGGATTTCTTCGAATTTAAAGATGGTCTAGATGGTACAGCAGAGGGCTTAACAGTTAACCAAGATATCCTAGATGAACCTGACCTTATTGCAGCTGCACCAGGTGACGAAACAGGTAATACAGGAAATGGCGGGAATGCTTCGAAGCTAGCAGAGGTATTTAATGATACATCATTAGCAGAAGACCCACTCGGGAAAAATACTTCCGTTAATACATTTTATCAATCTTTAATTGGGGAGATGGGGGTACAATCTCAAGAAGCTAATAGAATGACAGCAAACGCTAATGTTCTTCGCTCTCAAGTAGAAGATCAACGTATGTCAGTAAGCTCTGTTTCACTTGATGAGGAAATGTCTAATATGATCAAATTCCAGCATGCCTATAGTGCTGCTGCAAGAAGTATGACCACAATTGATGAAATGCTTGATCGTGTCATCAACAATATGGGATTAGTAGGAAGGTAGGGGAAATAAATGCGTATAACACAAGGAATGTTATCCAATAACATGCTACGAAATCTAACGTCCAGTTATTCAAAAATGGATACACTGATGGATCAAGTTAGTACAGGCAAAAAGATAAACCGCCCTTCCGACGATCCGGTAATTGCGATGAAAGGAATGGGCTACCGCACAGAGCTCAAGCAAATTGAACAATATAAACGTAATACAAGTGAAGTTCATAACTGGATGGATAATACGGATTCCGCGCTCGATAAAGCAACGCAAACCATGCAGAAACTGCGGGAACTTGCAGTACAGGCAAGCAGTGATACATATGATGCTTCCGAGCGTGAAAACATCATGAAAGAAGTAAAACAGTTGAAAGAGCATATGACGGATATTGCCAACACCAGTGTTAATGGGAAATATATTTTTAATGGGACAGACACAGAGACACCGCCTGTTAATGAGGGTGGCGAATTTGATCCTTCCAGTACAAGCCCAGTATTAATTGATGTGGCTGGAGGTACGAAGCTACAAGCGAACGTAAATCCCGAAGATGTTTTTGGGAATGATTTATTTGCAAACATTGATTCATTTATTGCAGACCTTGAGAGCAACGATCAAGAAGCGATCGAAGGTAATATATCGAGCCTGCAAGGTGGGATTGATAACATCATTAATGCTCGTGCAGACCTCGGGGCACGAATGAATCGCCTAGAGCTAGTTGAAAATAGGTTGAGTGAACAAGAGATTGTCGCCACTCAGACAATGGCTGAAAATGAAGACGTGGATTATGAAAAAGCCATTACGGAATTGATTACCCAGGAGAGCTTACATCGAGCAGCATTGTCTGCTGGCTCTAAAATTATTCAACCGTCTTTAATTGATTTTCTTCGGTAATTTCTCATAAACCCTGACCCAGAAAAGGGAGCAGGGTTTATTTCATTTTAAATAATAGAATCTCAAACAGTGATTATTCTAGATGATAAGGTGGTGGAATAAGGTGAAGTTACCACAAATCAGGATGCAGTCCCAAATGGCACAAATTCAAATACAGCAAACACCGGCTAGACAGGAGATCAGGCAACCGAAAGCGGACCTAACTATTCAACAGCCGGCGGCAGAGATGACGATGAAGTCGACGCCCTCTAAATTAAAGATAGATCAAACGAAAGCATGGGAGGATATGAACCTCATGCATATTTTTAAACGAAATGATCGTTTTGCACAGGAAGGTCTTGCAGCGGTGAAAGAAGGAATGGCACGGCGTGCTAGGCAGGGCACAGCTCTGATGAAGATTGAAAACGGCGGGAAACCGATTACAATGCAAGCAAAGACTAATTCTGAAGAGCCAATGAAATCGCTCGAACTGACGTTTATCCCATCAGCCTTTAGTGTGAAAACAAGCTATCAACCATCTCAATTAGATATTTCGGTGAAAACCAATGCACCTATAATCGAAGCTAAGTCAAACAAACCGGAAATAAGCTATATTCCAGGTAAGGTGGAAACAGGTATGAAACAGTATCCATCATTAGAAATTGATTTTGTTAATTTACACGGTGGGGATGAATAATGGGCGACGTTGAAATAGTTCACTATATTATATGTGAATACGAAATTTTCTATTAGACGAAAGGAAGGTTTTTTTGAGAATTCAAACGAAGTATTTAGACGAAGTGGAAGTAGAGGAACAGCAACTGATTCATTTTGCAACAGGTATTCCTGGCTTTATGGATGAAAAACGTTTTGTATTATTAGAATTAGCGGATAATCCTTCTTTTCATATACTACAATCTGTTGAGACAAAGGATGTTGCTTTTGTTATAACAAGCCCTCATGCCGTGTATCCAGATTATACGATTAAACTGGATGACGCCATTATGGAGAGTCTGCAGATAGAGACCGAAAAGGATGTTCTATTATTTTCTATTGTAACGTTAAAGAGTCCATTTCATAAAAGCACATTAAACTTAAAATCCCCACTCGTCATTAACCCGAGAAGTAAACGAGGCAAGCAATATATCGTAGCGATAGATGAATATTCTACAACAGCTCCAATTGTTCCCGAGACACCAATGGAAGCGAAAGGGGAGTAACAATGCTTGTACTTAGACGAAAAAAGAATGAGTCCATTCAAATAGGTGAAGAGATTGAAATCAAAATTCTCGGCATTGAAGGAGATCAAGTGAAGATAGGGATTGAAGCACCAGGATCTGTAGATATTTACCGCAAAGAGCTTTACATAGATACAAAACAGCAAAATAACGAGGCACTTAATATTTCAGAAGACTTGCTACAGCTTCTGAAAAAAACAGAGAAGTAGTAGAAGTTTTCTTATTCTGCTTCATATTATTTTCTATTTAGCCGATATAAAAATTGAATAATACAGTTGAGGAGTTGCATGGACATGCGATTAGAAAATGTGATAAATAACTCACAACCTCTTCTATCAAGTGAAAACACCAAGACTATCGCTCCAGAGATAGATAGAACCAGTGAAAATAGCAAGGCCATAAAGGATTTTGACAAGACAGATATAAAGAATGCTACCAACGCATTAAATGATTTGATGAAACCGTTACATACAAATTTGAAGTTTGAACTTCATGATAAATTAGAGAAATACTACGTTACGGTGGTAGATTCTGAAACAAAAGAAGTAATTAAAGAAATCCCTCCAAAGAAGTTTTTAGACATGTATGCCCAAATGGCAGAATTTATGGGGATTTTAATTGATGAAAAAGTATAGTGCCTTAAAGGTAAAGGAGGAAAACCCATGCGTATTGGTGGACTTGCATCAGGAATGGACATTGACCAACTTGTAAATAAGCTAATGACAGCAGAGCGAATGCCGCTTGATAAAATGCAACAAGACAAGACTCTACTGGAATGGAAGCGTGATGGCTTCCGTGAAATTAATGCAAAACTATCTGAACTAGATAATTTAATGCTAGATATGAAATTGAGTAAAACATACAACCCGAAAACAATCTCCTCCTCTATGGAAGGTGCAGTAACCGCAACTGGAACACCAAGTTCATCTAATGGCACTTTTGAAATGAAGGTAAGTCAACTAGCTTCAAATGCTATTAATGTAAGTGAAAATGAATTAGGGATTGATCCAACCAAAACTTTGGAGGAACAGGGAATAACACCAGGTGGTAAAATAACTTTTCAAACTTATAATGATGCTGGAGAAGCTGTTAATCATGAAGTAGAAGTAAAAGCAGACGATTCATTAAACAGTCTTCTAAAGCGAATTACCAATGAGGATAATAATGTCCGTGCATTTTATGATTCGGGAACAGATAAAGTTATCATGGAAACGACACGGACGGGCGATTACAATCCAAATGGAAATGAAATTACTTTTGCAGCTGGGTCTTTCTTTGATTCAGTTTTACAAATGGATCAAGTAAATGAAACAGGCGGACAAAATGCAAAATTCGAATATAACAACAGTGGCCTTGAAATGGAATCCAAAACAAACAGTTACAAGATGAATGACATCACCTTTAATTTCACTGATACAACAGGAAATGAATCTGCCAAGATGACGGTAACCAATGATGTGGATGCATCTGTGGAAAAGATTATGAAGTTCGTTGACAAATACAACGAAGTGGTGGAAATGATAAACGATGTTCAAAAAGAAGAAAGATATCGCGACTATCCACCACTAACAGATGAACAGAAAGAAGAAATGTCAGAGGATGAAATAGAACGTTGGGAAGAACGGGCGAAAAGCGGTATTCTCCGAGGGGAAACTTCCTTAACGTCAGGGCTATTTGATATGCGTCAAAGCTGGTACTCTTCAGTTGAAACAAGTGGTGAATATAATTCCCTAACGCAAATTGGCATCACCACCTCCTCTAACTATCTGGATGGCGGGAAGTTGATTGTAGAAGAAGATGACCTCAGAGCTGCCTTGCAAGAGAATCCTGCAGACGTACAAAATCTATTTGCTAATAGTAGTGAGGGAGATGATCGGGGGATTATCAACCGATTAGAAGATTCACTAGATCGGACAATGAATACAATAGGGGAAAGGGCTGGAACAGCTACTAGTACTACACTAGAAAGTTATACCCTTGGTAAACGGATGAAGGATTTAAATACACGGATATCTGCTTTTGAAGACAGGTTAACTCAAGTTGAGACACGATACTGGAATCAATTTACTGCGATGGAAAAGGCTATTTCTCAAATGAATAACCAGTCTGCTCAATTAATGTCGCAATTTGGCGGGGGCACGATGTAAAGTGGAATACCAACAGAGGAGTGAGTGTATTGTCGACTAAGCAGTACCAGGCGTACCAGAACAACGCAGTAAATACAGCATCTGGCGGTGAATTAACGCTCATGCTTTATAATGGATGTATTAAGTTCATTAAGCAAGCGAGCAGGAATATTGAGAACAATGATTTTGAACAAAAAAACACCAATATCCAAAAAGCACAAAACATTATACAAGAACTTATGATTACGCTAGATCAAAAATTGGAAATTTCTCAGCAAATTCTTCCCTTGTATGAATACATGCATTTTCAGCTTAAAGAAGCGAATATAAAGAACGACCCAACAATCTTGCAAGAAGTTCTTGACCTAACCGTAGATTTCAGAGATACATGGAAACAGGTCCTGCAAAAGAGCCGACAGACTACTTATACACAGGGCGCACAAGTGTAATGAATCGTCTAAAGCCGGTATACGATGTCACCATAAGACTTGAAAAAGTACTGAGTCAGGAGACAACAGCTAAAAACAGAGAAGCAATTATAGAGCAAGTAAACCAGTTAATAGAACTACGGGGTGAGCAGATGAAAAACATCACTGCTCCTTTCTCTAGCGAAGAAAAAAAACTGGGACAAATTGTTGTAGAGAAGAATCGGACAATCGAGGGGAAAATGGAAAACCTTTTCCGGGACCTAAAATTAGAAATGAAACAAGTTAAGAAACAAAAGAAGTCTAATCGGACCTACATTAATCCGTACGAAAAAGTTAGGGCTCGAGATGGAAAGTTTATGGACAGCAGAAACTAATTCATAAAGCTCTGGCTCAACCAACCTAAAACCACGAAGCGAAATGCTTCGTGGTTTTTTATACTTTGGCTTGATATTCAAGTCGTTTGTAAAGTTTTTCTTAATAAATTAGCTATCATCTCTAAAAGTTTGTAAATTTTATGAAGCCCGTGTAAAGCGGTGTAGCAGGCTTTCATACAGAAAATTCACACAAAAGCACGTTAACCATAAATTCTAGCTAAGTTTATGCAGGAATTTTCGTGGGAAACATAGTATACTATAGATAGAAGATGAAAGGAGGACACTTTAATGAAATTTAACATTCGTGGTGAAAATCTAGAGGTGACTGGCTCAATAAGAGAATATGTAGAGAAAAAGATCAGTAAACTAGAGAGGTATTTTGATTCAACGCCAATATCGGATGTACATGTCAATTTAAGTGTCTATAATGATGAGCAGCGAATAGAGGTTACGATTCCAATGACAAACCTACTATTACGCGGGGAAGTTCAACACATCGACCTGTATGCTGCCATTGACTTGGTTGTCGATAAGCTAGAAAGACAAATTCGTAAGTATAAAACAAAAGTAAATCGCAAAACAAGACAAAATGGTGCAGCAAAGCACGTCTTCGCAGACTTGGAGAAAGAAGCCGCGAGTGTAGCGGTTGAAGAAGAAACTTCAGATATTGAGATTGTAAGAACAAAGCGATTTAACCTTAAACCGATGGATTCTGAAGAAGCAGTATTGCAAATGGACATGCTCGGACACGCATTTTATGTTTTTACAAATGATGTCTCGGGAGATACCAATGTCGTGTATCGAAGAAAAGATGGACGCTATGGCTTGATTGAACCGAATGCTTAAAAATATAAATTAAAAACGAAGGCGACCCCTATCAAGCGAAGGGGGTCGCCTTTTTTACATTCCATCAACATTAATGTCGAAAAATGTAGATCGGTTTACCGAAATTAAATTTTAGATGAGAGTTTTCTTCAAAAAGAGCCTTGTTTGTGCAAAATACGTGTCGAATAACAGTATTTCTAGCTTAATTTTTGTCGAATGGATAGCCGAAACAGAAAAATGCGCATTAGCCAAAAAGCCCTATTTCATGATATAAATAAGTCAATGGACCCAGGAGGTGTGATATGAGTGAAAAAGAAAGAAGATTATTAGTGACATTGTCAAAAAAAGTACAACAGCAAGAAGAGACGATCACGCAGCTGGTAGAAATTATTGCAGCAACTAATCGAAGAGTAACAGACATATCTGCCAGTCAAGATTCGTTAACGGGAACATCCTAAATATCCACGCAAGATAAGTTGCCTTCCAACCACGTAACCTCAACATTCCTCAAAGCAAAGAGCAGTTCATCCCCGGGCTGCTCTTTTCATCTTTAAATCCTGATTAATCTCGTAACAAAACGAATTATATTTTCGACAACCATGCGTTTATCAGTTGGGCAAGCAGTTGTCATCTTTCTTTATATAGTGTTATTATTAATTGTGGACTATATACTATTTTTCAAATGAAATGTTGAAATTGAGGAGCGTTTGCTATGGCTGGATTAATTAAGAAGATTTTTGGTGATGGTAACCAAAAACAAATTAATCGATTACAAAAAAAAGTAGATCAAATAGAGGCTTTAGAGCCTGAAATAGAAAAATTGACTGATGACGGTTTACGATTAAAAACAGAAGAATTTAAACAGCGTTTTGAACAAGGGGAAACGCTTGATGATTTATTAGTTGAAGCTTATGCCGTAGTACGGGAAGGGGCAAAACGCGTTCTTGGAATGCGTCCTTTCCAGACACAGCTTATGGGTGCGATGACTTTGCATGAGGGGAATATTTCAGAAATGAAAACAGGGGAAGGGAAAACCCTTGCCTCTACCATGCCGGCATATCTCAATGCAATCTCTGGTAAAGGTGTTCATATTATTACGGTCAACGAATACTTAGCAGACCGTGATGCGAAAGAAATGGGTGAACTTTATTCATTTCTAGGATTGACAGTCGGCCTTAATGGTAATGGGCTTACGAAAGAACAAAAGCGTGAAGCATATTATAGCGATATAACGTATGGTACAAACAATGAATTTGGCTTTGATTATCTGCGTGATAACATGGTCCTTTACAAAGAACAAATGGTTCAGCGCCCATTGAATTTCGCCATTATTGATGAAGTGGACTCGATTTTAATTGATGAGGCAAGAACACCACTTATCATTTCAGGTTCTTCGAAAAAGTCAGCCTCCCTTTATCAGCGGGCAGATGGCTTTGTTAGTAACCTATCTAAAGAAACCGATTATACGTATGATGAAAAAACCAAAGGGGTACAACTTACAGAGGACGGTATTACAAAAGCTGAAAAGTATTTCAACATTGAGAATTTATATGACCTTGACAATGTATCGTTAACACATCATATAAACCAAGCACTAAAGGCACATGTATCAATGCACCGAGATGCAGATTATGTGGTACAAGAAGACGAAGTGGTGATTGTCGATCAGTTTACCGGACGCCTTATGAAAGGACGCCGTTATAGTGATGGCCTACACCAAGCGATTGAAGCTAAAGAAGGGCTTCAAATTCAGAATGAGAGCATGACGCTCGCTTCGATTACGTTCCAAAACTTCTTCCGGATGTACAATAAGTTGTCTGGTATGACAGGAACAGCTAAAACCGAGGAAGAAGAGTTTAGAAACATCTACAATATGGATGTTATTGCAATCCCAACCAATAGAGAAATAGTGCGAGATGATCGTGCTGATCTGATTTATAAATCGATGGAAGGTAAATTCCAGGCTGTAGTAGAGTCGATCAAAGAAAAGCATGAGACAGGTCAGCCTGTCCTTGTTGGTACGGTTGCTGTAGAGACATCTGAATTAATCTCCCAAATGCTGAAGAGGGCTGGAGTTCGCCATAATGTATTAAACGCGAAGAACCACTTTAGAGAGGCCGAAATAATTGAAAATGCTGGTCAAAAGGGTGCTGTAACAATCGCCACCAACATGGCTGGCCGTGGTACTGATATTAAACTTGGTGACGGTGTTAAAGAGATAGGTGGACTAGCTGTAGTTGGTACGGAGCGTCATGAATCAAGACGTATTGATAACCAGCTTCGTGGACGTTCAGGTCGTCAAGGTGATCCAGGTATGTCGCAATTTTATCTTTCTATGGAAGATGAATTAATGCGTCGCTTCGGCTCTGATAACTTAAAATCCATGATGGAACGCCTTGGTATGGATGATAGCCAGCCGATCGAAAGTAAGATGGTATCCCGTGCAGTTGAATCAGCGCAGAAGCGGGTGGAAGGAAATAACTTTGACGCACGGAAAACAGTCCTTTCTTATGATGATGTGTTACGTGAACAACGGGAAATTATATATAAACAGCGTTTTGATGTGATTGAGTCAGACGGCAAAGAATTACGTGACATCATTGAAAAAATGATTGTTTCTACATTGGATCGCGTTGTTGCGACACATACACAGGACGATGATGAAGACAAATGGGATTTAAAATCCATCGTTGAATTTGTGGAAGGTAACCTTCTTCCACCAGAAGATATCACAGAAAATGACTTAAGTGGAAAAGAACCAGAAGAGATAAACGCATTCATTATGGATAAAGTCCGTAGCCGATATGATGAAAAAGAAGAAGAATTAACAGAAGAGCAAATGCGTGAGTTCGAAAAAGTCATTCTTCTGCGCACCGTTGACACTAAATGGACCGATCACATTGACCAAATGGATCAGCTTCGTCAAGGAATTCACTTACGGGCATACGGACAAAACGATCCACTTCGCGAGTATCAGCTTGAAGGGTTCGCCATGTTTGAGGTCATGATTGAGAACATCGAAGAAGAAGTTGCGAAATATATTATGAAAGCACAAATTAGAGATAACTTACAACGTCAAGAAGTTGTCAAAAATACGCAAGCTGTTTCCGGAAACCAAGAGGAGAAAAAGAAAAGCCGTAAACCATTTATAAAAAAACAGGATGTAGGAAGAAATGATCCATGTCCTTGTGGAAGCGGGAAAAAATATAAAAATTGCCACGGAAGTTAAAACGGAAAACACTCTCTTTGTATAGGGAGTGTTTTCCTACATATTACTAACAGAGGTGAAGAACATGGAATTAGCTGAAATAAGAAATGAATTAGATAAATTAAATACCCGAATAGAGAACTTTAGGGGGTCCCTTTGACCTAGATAATAAAAAGGCACGTATCCAAGAACTTGAACTAGAAATGGCTGATCCAGGATTTTGGGATGATCAGGAAGCTGCTCAAAAAGTAATAAACGAAGTAAATGGATTGAAAAGCTATTCGGAAAACTTTGAAGCATTAGAAGAGAGAATTGAGAATCTAGAAGTATCGTATGAGCTTGTAAAAGAGGAAAACGATCAAGAGCTTTTTCAGGAGTTATCAGGAGAGATGGCAGAAATTATCTCCGATGTAAATGAGTTTGAATTGTTAATGCTTTTAAGTGAGCCATATGACGCCAATAATGCTATTTTAGAGCTTCATCCAGGTGCAGGGGGAACAGAATCCCAGGATTGGGCAAGCATGCTGTTGCGAATGTACCAACGCTGGGCCGAAGCAAAAGATTTCAAAGTGGAAATGCTCGATTATCTTGCGGGAGAAGAAGCTGGTGTTAAAAGTGTAACCCTTCTTATTAAAGGCCATAATGCCTACGGTTATTTGAAGGCAGAAAAAGGGGTTCATCGACTTGTTAGAATATCACCATTTGATTCTTCTGGCCGACGACATACCTCCTTTGCTTCCTGTGATATTATGCCAGAAATGTCAGATGACGTGGATATCGATATTAGAACAGAAGATCTTAAAGTGGACACGTACAGAGCAAGTGGTGCAGGTGGCCAGCATGTTAATACCACAGACTCGGCTGTTCGTATTACACATGTACCGACAAATGTTATCGTTACCTGTCAAAATGAGCGGTCGCAAATTAAAAATAGGGAAGCTGCAATGAAGATGTTAAAGTCTAAATTGTACCAACTGGAAATTGAAAAGCAACAACAAGAACTAGCTGAAATTCGTGGAGAACAGAAGGAAATTGGTTGGGGAAGCCAGATTCGCTCTTATGTGTTTCATCCATATTCTATGGTAAAAGATCATCGTACAAATACCGAAATGGGGAATACGCAGGCTGTTATGGATGGCGAAATCGATCCATTTATTGATGCATACCTACGTTCCCGGATGGGATAGAACTAAGAGTTTGCTTGTCTTAGTCTAGTGCTACGTTTCATTTATATTCTCACTAAGGTATTGTCATAAATTTGTTACAAACTGAAATAGCCTTATCCTAGTTGGTTTTCTAACCATATTTTTCTATAAGGTTTGGTGGATGGATCTGTAATAAGCAGTTTTAAAAATAGCAAATAGGATATAATAACCCTTGAAACGTAAAATTAAGTTTATAAGGGGGTAACTATGCTATGAAAAAATGGTTATTTACCGTACTATTTGGATCTGCCCTTGTATTAGGAGCCTGTGGTGGTGGAGATGATTCTTCAGAAGAACCAGCAGACGATGGGGCAACAGAAGAAGGTGCTAATCAAGGTGAAGAAAGTGAAGGTGGCACCGTTGATACTGCAGCTGCAGAAGAAGCTTTCCAGAGCAACTGTTCTAGCTGTCACGGAGCCGATTTATCTGGTGGAGTAGGTCCTGCTTTAACCAATGTAGGATCAAAGCATTCGGCAGATGAAATTGCAGATATTATTAAAAATGGACAAGGTTCAATGCCTGCTGGACAAGCAAGCGGAGACGATGTTGAGCTTCTGGCAAATTGGTTAGCTGAAAAGAAATAAAGGATAAAGGTCTAAATGCTTACTAAGCGTTAGGCCTTTTTTTATGTTCAGAAAAATATATGTAACAAACGTCAAAAAAGCAATGTTTTGATCGAATATTACTTGTAATAGAGCGGGAAAAATACATGTTCCTACAACTACTGACAATTAATACCATGCGTGTAACATTGAAATACAAATGTAATAATTTTATGTCTAAAAATCGTGGCGAAAGATGTTATACTAAGTAAGTATTGCGTACATAAACTCCGAACGAAAGTTGTTAATGGGGTAGAACACAGCCAAGTAGAAGTTAACCAAAAAAGCAAAGGTGATTATATGATATTAATGAACGATGTATATAAGACATATGCCAATGGTGTTACTGCACTAAATGGCATTAGTATTGATATAAAGCAGGGTGAGTTTGTCTATATTGTCGGTCCAAGTGGTGCTGGGAAATCTACATTTATTAAATTGATTTACCGAGAAGTAAAACCGACCAAAGGTAGCATTCTAATTAATGACATTAATATAGGTGACATTAAAGAAAAGCGAATCCCACTTTTAAGACGGGATATAGGCGTAATCTTTCAGGACTTTAAATTGCTTCCTAAACTAACAGTCTATGAAAACATCGCGTTTGCTTTAGAAGTTATTGAGGAATCTCCACGTAAAATCCGCACCCGTGTGATGGACGTATTAGATCTTGTAGGATTAAAGAATAAAGCAAGATTTATTCCGGATGAGCTATCAGGGGGAGAACAACAGCGAGTATCTATTGCCCGGGCAATAGTCAACAATCCTAAGATTGTTATCGCAGATGAGCCTACAGGTAACTTGGATCCGGATACTTCTTGGGGGATTATGAAGACCTTTGAAGAGATTAATGCTAGAGGCACAACCATTCTAATGGCGACCCACAGCAAAGAAATTGTAAACACAATCAAGAAACGTGTCATTGCAATCGAGGATGGCTTAATTGCACGAGACGAACACCGAGGTGACTACGGCTATGAAATTTAAAACAATAATGCGACATCTACGGGAAGGTTTCAAAAATATAGCCCGAAACGGTTGGATGACGGTAGCATCTGTGGGGGCTGTTACCACAACGTTAATTTTGGTTGGAGCATTCCTGGCCCTCATGTTAAACCTGAATCAAATGGCAGATAACATAGAAGAAGACGTAGAAATCAGTACATTGATTGACTTGACATTAAATGAAGAAGAAATCACAGAACTAGGCAATGAGATAGAACAGATTAATGGTGTACAGACGGTCGTCTTTTCATCAAAAGATGATGAACTCGCAAACCTTATTGAAAGCATGGGAGATGAAGGACGGTCCTGGGAATTATTTGAACAGGATAACCCTCTAAACCACGTCTATGTCGTTAAAACAGCTGACCCAGAAGACACAATAGATGTTGCAAATCAAATAAGTGATCTAGATGGGGTACAAGAAGTGAGTTATGGTAAAGGCGTAGTTGAAAGATTATTTACCTTTACTGAATACGCAAGAAATATTGGATTGGCTTTAATCATCGGACTAGTATTTACAGCAATATTCCTAATCTCAAATACAATTAAAATTACAATTATGGCACGTAGTAGAGAAATTGGTATTATGAAACTCGTTGGAGCAACAAATGGATTTATCAGATGGCCGTTCATTATTGAGGGGTTAATGCTTGGTATATTAGGATCTATCATTCCAATCGGAGTAATCCTTACAGGCTATTACTATCTGGCGAACAATGTAAGTGAACGTATCTCATACAGCTTTGTAGAAATATTACCATTTAATCCATTTGCATGGCAGCTTTCCCTAATTATCCTGGGAATCGGCGCTTTTATTGGAATATGGGGTAGTGTGATGAGTGTACGTAAATTCCTAAAAGTCTAGCTCGATTTATCCCGGTGCAACCGTCCGTAAGACTCCGATTTCAAAACATGAAGTGTAACAAGATGTTTAAGTGGGAGTAAACGGACGCTAACACCCCGATTCGTTCAACTAAAAATCATTGGGGGATTTAAGTTTCACTTTATAAAAAATACCATTATTGTACAGAGGGAAGGGGAAAGCAAAACAATGAAAAAGTATGCTTCATTAATGCTTGCAACAACACTGGCAGTCACCGGCATTTCCTTTAGTGGGAATACAGCTTCAGCAGAATCAATTGATGGACTTGAAAACAAAATCAACGAATTAGAAAAAGAACAGAGTGAATTAAAAGAGCAACAAGGAAGTATTTCAGGTGATAAGAGTGATACAGAAGGCAAAATGGACGAGAATGAAGAAGAACAGAGTACAGTTGACAGCCAAATTAAATCAATTGACGACAAGTTAACGAAAACACAAAATGATATTGCAACAAAAGAACAAGAAATCACATCAACAAATGATGAAATTAAAAAGTTAGAAGATAGAATGATAGAGTTAAAAGAAGAAATAAAGGTATTGAAAGAACGAATTAAAGAGCGGGACGAGCTTATTAAAAAACGACTACGCGCGATTCAAAAGAGTGGCGGAGATATGAAATATATCGAAGTTATTCTAGGTTCAAAAAGCTTTGGAGATTTTATCAACCGAAGCTCTGCGGTTAATACAATAATGGATCAAGATAAAACCATTTTAGAAGAACAACAGGCTGATAAAGATTCCCTTGAGGCTAACAAGGCGGAAGTAGAAGAAAATAAGGCATCAGTTGAGAAAAAGAAAGTTGCGTTAGAAGGACAAAAAGAAGAACTTGTAGCACTTAAAGATGATTTGGCTGACCAAAAAGATCAAAAGAAAACATTAATGGCCAAATTAGAAAAAGAGTATACGGATCTTGAAGAATACAAAATTAGCCTTGAAGATGAGCAACAGATTCTAGCTGCACAGGCTGAGGCTGTGGAAAAAGCTAAGAATTTAGCAGAATCAGAAAAAGGTGAATTAGAGCAATTGGCACGTGAAGAAGCAGCAAGAAAAGAAGCTGAAAAGAAAGAAGCAGAGAAGAGACAGGCTGAACAAGCAAAAGCAGCTTCTTCAAAGACTGCGTCTGCCTCATCCTCTTCGTCAAACTCTAGTTCTAGTACAGGTAGCACTTCATCAACTCCGTCAAGTAGTGGTAGCGGGTTGTTTATCTGGCCAGCAGCTGGTCCTAAGACATCTGACTACGGAATGAGACACCATCCAATTCAGGGAATTGATAAATTACATGCAGGTATGGATATTGGTGCTTCAACTGGAACGCCATTAAAAGCTGCAGCTAGCGGTGTTGTTATTCGTGCAGGCTGGATGAGCGGATATGGTAATACAATTATGATTACCCATAATTTAAACGGTAAAACCTATACTACTCTTTATGCACATTTGAGCAGTATTTCTGTATCAGCAGGTCAAACCGTTTCACAAGGACAAAATATTGGAAAAACTGGGAATTCAGGCGGTTCTACAGGTCCCCACCTACACTTTGAAGTACATGAAGGTGGATGGAACGCGGCTAAAAGTAATTCCGTTAATCCAGCGAAATTCTTTTAATAAATATACATTTTATAAAGACATCACCCACTTGGTGTGATGTCTTTTTCTTCTATTTTATTAAATGCAGTTCATAAATCGTCGGAGAAAACCATAGTCATATGTAGAAGATAATGGTATGCTTTTGTACAATAGGATGTAACATAATATCAGACAAATAACTATCGAGGTGGAAAAATGAGTTTGAAAAAATCACATATTATCCTGCTGCTTCTTTTAGCCCTCGTTCTTGGATTTGCGGGTGCCTATATGGGTGTTCAACTGGCAGACCAGGGTGGCAATAGTGAGGAAACTACCGAACAAGGTGAAGAGACAAGTCCGAGTTCAGAACAAATAAGCGGTACTGAGTTAGAGAAGGTGGAACAAGCCTTTTCCCTCATTAAAGATAATTACTTAGAAGAAGTAGAGGATAAGCAGCTAGTAGAAGGCGCCATTCAGGGGATGTTATCCACATTAGAAGACCCATACAGCTCCTATATGGATGTAGACACGATGGCGCAGTTTAATGAACAGATTGAGTCCTCGTTTGAAGGGATTGGTGCTGAGGTTAGCATGGTAAATAACATGGTAACCATTGTAGCGCCGATAAAGGACTCTCCTGCTGAAAAAGCAGGTCTGCGTCCAAATGATCAAGTTTTAAGCGTTGATGGGGAAAGTGTGGAAGGACTAGATTTAAATGAAGCTGTGGCTAAAATACGTGGTGAGAAAGGTTCAGAGGTTGTCTTGAAAATTCAACGGCCTGGATCTTCAGAAGCTTTTGAAATGACAATTGTCCGTGACACCATCCCACTTGAAACAGTGTACAACAGCATTGAAGAAATAGATGGTAAGAAAACAGGAGTTTTAGAAGTAACGAACTTCTCTGAACATACAGCCCAAGAATTCTCAGAACAGCTGACAACGCTTGAAGAGGAAGGGATAGAAGGGTTGGTTATTGATGTCCGAGGAAATCCGGGTGGACTCTTAACAGCTGTAGAGGATATGCTCAAAGAGTTTGTGCCAAAGGATATGCCATATCTACAAATTGAAGATAGGGACGGTAAGAAAACACCTTATTTCTCAGAACTTGATGAGAAAAAAGACTATCCAATAAGTGTTGTTATAGATGAAGGAAGTGCTTCTGCATCCGAAATTTTAGCTGTGGCCATGAAAGAAACGGGCTATGACATTGTTGGGCAGAAAAGCTTTGGAAAAGGTACCGTCCAACAGGCAGTGCCAATGGGTGATGGAAGTTCTATTAAGTTAACGTTCTATAAATGGCTATCTCCAGATGGGAAATCTGTCCATGAAAAAGGGATTGAGCCTACTGTAGAAGTAAAGCAAGCCGACTATTTCTACACGAATCCGATTCAAATTGAGGAACCATTAGCTTACGACCAGACAGATGATACAATTGAAAATGTCCAAATTATGCTTGATGGACTCGGTTATGAACCAGGTAGAACAGATGGATACTTCAGTAAAGAAACACAATCTGCAGTAAATAACTTCCAGGAAGACAATGAGTTAGATGTGACTGGAAAAGTTGATGAAGAAACTGCTGGCTTAATTGAAGCACAAATTATTGATAAGATTCGCAATGGCGAAGATGACAAACAGTTAGAGAAAGCATTAGAAGAACTATACTAGTAAGCCAAGAAGGGCAAGGAATTTTACATTTCCTTGCTCTTTTTCTATGTTTTCCTAAAAGAGATGGGATCCATTATCCAATTTAGCAAATTTCTATTAACCATCGGGTTTGTATACTAACCTTCTCTATTATATGGTAAAATTATTTCATAACCGAATTTGAATATGCACAAAAGCAATATACTAGTTCAGATAGAGCAGAAGAGGTGGTCGTTATGGTAGAAGCATGGCTGATTGAGCTTGCGAAAGGAATGGCCAAGCTATTTATAAACCCGTTACTATATTGGTCTATAATCGTTTTGTTACTTGCCGGCTATAGGCGGATTAAACGAGAAAGGCAAAATTTTGGGACGAAAATATTCGATGTATTCTCTGAATGGAAATCTACCTGGCTGTTTTCCATCTTCACAGGATTACTTGTATCTGCACTCATGATTGGTGCAGGGTTTGTGCTATCCTATACATCATTACTGTTATTAAGCGTTGTAGCTATTTTATTCAGTTTAACAGGCAGGTTTATGTTTTTATCTCCCGTTTATACAGTAGGTATTTCTTTCCTGCTATTATTGTTTGTTCCTACCCTTCTGGAAAATCAGCAGTGGATTAGGGAAGACCTTTTCGATCCAATCAATTTGGCAGCATTTCCGGTATTATTGGGAATCTTATTAATTGCAGAAGGTTGCCTGATAAAGCGAACGAACATGAGAGATACATATCCAGGTTTATCGCTTAGTAACCGCGGGATCTGGGTCGGAGAACATCATCTTAAAAAGCTGGCAATCATTCCATTTTTTCTTCTCCTCCCATCTGGCTTGATTACACCATTTGCTGATTACTGGCCGTATGTTTCTTTTGGTGAACAAACCTATAGCCTTATTCTATTTCCCTTTTTGCTTGGGATAGATTATAAGGTTCGCGGAAGGTACCCAAAAGAAGCTGCTGACAAATTAGCCATGCCAATTATATTATTAGGAATAGGCACGACAGCAATTGCAATCGGAGGCGTCTTTTTTGCCCCACTGTCTCTTGCTGCTGTTATGGTAACGATTTTTGGAAAAGAATATATAAATTATCGCCACCGTAATAGTGAAAGATTGAGAAGATGTTATTTTCATCCAATGAATAATGGGTTAAAGGTGCTTGGAGTTATTCCCATGACCCCTGCAGACCGATTAGGAATTAAAGTGGGAGAAAACATAATGAAAGTAAATGGGCAAATGGTAAACAGTATTGATTCTTTTTATCAGTCGCTTCAGGCAAGCGGTGCTTATTTTAAATTAGACATCGAGGACTTAAATGGTGAAATACGATTTGTTCAAGGTGCGCTCTATCAAGGAGATCATCATGAATTGGGAATCCTTTTTAGTGATACCCCATACCGTCGAAAGCAAGCTTAATAAATAAAGTGTAACTTCAATCAGTGGGGGTTTTCATTCTTCCCCCACTGATTGTTAGTTGAACGAATCGGGGTGTTAGCGTCCGTTTACTCCCACTAAAAACTAACTGTTTCACCTCATGTTTTGAAGTGGGAGTCTTACGGACGATTGCACCGGGGTAAACGGTAATGACCGGACATTCGGAAGAAATCGAGTGTCCGGTCATTTTAATTAGAATGGCCAAAAGTTAAAATCCATATTATTCCTTCAATAATTTAGCTAAGTTCATCAAAAACTATTTATAAGTTTAGAGAATGGAATGGGTACAATGATGAAAAGCTATTTAATGGATGCATGGAGCTATCTTGATCCAATTTACTATAGGTGCACAAGATTACAGTATTTGCAGGAGGCAAATAAATCAAATACAATCCTGCGTGTACGCTTAACTCGCTACAAAGGTAAGAAGATAATCTTGCAGGATGGAACAATTATTCAGAAGAATGATCTGTTACTTAAAATTCATTTGCATAATGTGAGGATGCTGAGAGAGCTTGAAGGTGTTACTAGTGAAATGAAAAGAGCGGTATATATATATCATATGATGAAACAATCCTTACCAAGACTCGCAGCATATCTATCAGCACATCAGAAATGTGAACAAATTAAAGGGGTAATCGGGATTACCTTCTTAAATAGTGGCGTAAATCGACTTGGTTTTGAGATTAGTCCCATTCATAGCAAGTTATATCTCACATACAAAAAAATAACGCTTATCCCCATTAATGTAATGGCGGGGAAAAAGCGTATGGACAAGGATCCTATTTATTTGTTTATGTCAAAGCAAAACTTACTTCAATTGTATCAGTAGGCCTTAATTGTATGAAACGTGATTTCCGGCCGACTGCCTATTCGAATATTAAAACCGGTTTGTCCTAATCCTTCACTAATGTAAAAAGGGCTTCCATGCTGCATATGCAATCCTTTGATAATATTTTTTCTAGCGAGTTTTCCCATCTTTACTAGGTGATATGCTTTAGGATAGCAGATTTGGCCGCCATGAAAATGTCCTGCAAGTAGGTAATCAAATGATTGTTCATTCATTTCAAGAACTATCGTTGGGTCATGTGTTAAAACAAGATTCATGCCAGTTGGAATATCATGAAAGGCTTGTGCAAGATTACTTCTATTTGTGCTGTAATCATCTATACCAATAATATTTAGTGCTTGATTGCCCACTCTTACCGTTTTATTTTGATTTTGAAGAACGGTGCAGTCAAAGTCCAGCAGCGTACGTTTTAAGTGAGTAAGGTCATCTTCCTTCAATACATAGTCATGGTTACCTAAAACAGCATACATGCCGTACTTTGGCTGTAATTTATGCAATACACGCAGATAAGGACGTAATTTCGGAATTGACCTTTTTCTATCAAGAAAATCGCCTGTGAGAGCTATAAGATCAGGTGTTTCACCCATTAATTTTTGCTCTAATTCTTGAGGGGTTATCGAGATGTTCTCTAAGTGTAAATCTGATAAATGAAGAATAGAAAGGGAAGAAAGATTTGCTGCCTTTCCTGAGTCAATATTTATTTTATTCAGTTGAATATCCTTTGTATTCATATATGCTTTATAGAATAAAAACGAGGTTACGATTAGTATAATGCCAATTGCTAGATAGGTCATGGTATATCGCCTCCTGCATTATTATATCATGCGAAAAGTGGGTAAATCATTGGTAATTAGCGGTATATATTAGGCCAGAGGAGTTGAGGGAAATGGAGAAAAAAGCGTTATTTCTACCATTCATGAATATGGCTTCAGGACATCATCATGTAGCAGACACGCTAATGGAGGAAACAGCTAAGCTAGAGGAAAATATAAATACGAGCAAGGTAGATATCCTTTCTTATAGTTATGGAGCAGTAGAAAAATTGGTATCGTCATTTTATATGAAATGGATCCATCTTTTTCCGAGTTCTTATGATTGGCTTTACTACCATTTAGCATATCGAAATGTTGCCAAGCGTAGCCGCCACCTACATTATGAGCTTCTCTTTAAGCTATATATGCAAAAACTACTGGCTAGTAAAAATCCCTCGCTCTTGTTCTGCACCCATGCTTTGCCTTCAAATATCACGTCTATGCTAAAGGAAAAGGGAAAATTAAATGCCATAACAGTAAATGTATACACTGATTTTTTTGTGAATAAAGTATGGGGCATTAACGGAATAGACTATCATTTAGTCCCATCCCATACTGTGAAAGACTTCCTTATTCAACTAGGGGTAGATGAAGAACGCATTTACCTAACTGGAATTCCGGTCCATTCCGTATTTAAAGAATCCGTTCCCAATCGAAAAGACACTGGGAATTATGCTGTGCTCGTAACGGGAGGAAACATGGGGGCAGGATCAATGGAAAAGCTGCTACCACAAAACGAGGCTTCAACCATTTGTTACTATATTCTTTGCGGCAACAATGGTAAACTTTACAAAAAACTTCTAGCAAGGAAACATGAGCGGCTAATACCTATACCTTATATTAACAGTAAGCATGATATGAACGCTTTGTATGACAAGGTGGACGCTGTACTAACAAAACCGGGTGGGGTCACGATTAGTGAGTGTCTGATGAAACAAAAGCCGATTTTTGTTAGTCATGGACTTCCAGGACAGGAAAGAATTAATATGCAAGAATTGGAAAAGCATGGTCTGATGCTGACCTTGTCGCGTGATAAAACTGTGGAGGAGCAAATTGTTAGTTACCTGGAAGATGAAACAACAATGCAGAGGTATAGACAACGGGTAGGAGAATACCACGAGAATCTTGATAAACGAGATATGGGTGAGATAATCCTAGATATATTGAATAAAGAACATTAGCTAACTAGCTAATGTTTTTTACGGTAGAAAGCAATGATCTACTGCTTTATGATATTTCACTATGGAAAAAGGGTATAATGCTAAGATAAGCAAAGCATAAATATCGAATATTTGTTCGTGTTTATGTTATAATTACAACGTTGTATGATAAAATAAAAATATGGCCATATAAGAATATTCGGCTTTTTTCAATTCTTTGTTGTTAGTTGTTCTAGTAGTGCATTGTAGGCAACTTTTTTTGGGAATAGCCTCTTAATATAAGAGTTTTAGATAGATTATCACGTGAACGGAGGTAAAATGTGAACAATACATTTGAATTAGTATCAAGCTATGAGCCTGGCGGAGACCAGCCTAAAGCGATTAAAGAAATTATAGATAAAATTATGAAGGGGCAGCGGCATCAGACGTTGCTAGGCGCTACGGGGACAGGGAAGACATTTACAATGTCAAATGTGGTAAAGGAAATTAACCGTCCTACATTAGTAATTGCCCACAATAAGACACTTGCCGGTCAGCTCTATAGTGAATTTAAAGAGTTCTTTCCCAATAATGCAGTAGAGTATTTTGTAAGCTATTATGATTATTATCAGCCAGAAGCCTATGTACCTTCCACAGATACATTCATCGAAAAAGATGCAAGTATTAATGATGAAATTGATAAGCTTCGTCACTCGGCAACATCAGCTTTATTTGAACGAAATGATGTTTTAGTTGTTGCCAGTGTATCGTGTATTTATGGCTTGGGTTCTCCTGAAGAATACAAAAGCCACGTTCTTTCTCTTCGGGTAGGAATGGAGAAGGAAAGGGATCAGCTGTTGCGCGAACTTGTTGATGTTCAGTACGCAAGAAATGATATTAATTTTCAACGCGGGACCTTCAGGGTAAGAGGGGACTCTGTGGAAATTATACCAGCCTCAAAAGAAGAGCATTGTCTTCGAGTAGAATTTTTTGGAGACGAAATTGATCGTATACGTGAAGTAGATGCATTAACAGGCGAAATTATTGGTGACAGAGAGCATATTGCTATTTTCCCGGCTTCCCACTTTGTTACAAGGGAAGAAAAAATGAAGAAAGCTATCAGAAACATCGAAAAGGAATTAGAAGAACGCCTAACAGAGTTACGTGAAAATGACAAGCTATTGGAAGCGCAACGCTTAGAACAACGAACACATTATGATTTGGAAATGATGAATGAAATGGGCTTTTGTTCGGGAATCGAGAACTATTCCAGACATCTTACACTCCGTGAGCAAGGAGCTACACCATATACGCTCATCGATTTCTTTCCGGATGATTTCCTAGTCGTAGTTGATGAATCCCATGTTACACTTCCGCAAATAAGAGGAATGTATAATGGAGACCAAGCCAGAAAACAAGTGTTAGTAGATCACGGCTTTCGATTGCCGTCTGCAATGGATAACCGACCATTAAAGTTTGGCGAGTTCGAGGAAAAGACGAAGCAACTCGTTTATGTTTCTGCAACCCCAGGGCCTTACGAGCTAGAACATTCACCACAAATGACGGAGCAGATTATCAGACCTACAGGGCTACTTGATCCTGAAGTGGAAATAAGACCAATAGATGGACAGATTGATGATCTTCTAGCAGAAATCAACATACGCTCAGAAAAAAATGAACGTGTCCTTGTTACGACATTAACGAAGAAAATGTCAGAAGACCTTACGGATTATATGAAAGAAATTGGCATTAAAGTAGCCTATCTGCATTCAGAGATAAAGACACTGGAGCGTATTGAGATTATTCGAGATCTTCGCGTTGGGAAATATGATGTTCTTATAGGAATTAACCTACTTCGTGAAGGGCTTGATATTCCTGAGGTATCGCTCGTCGCAATCCTAGATGCGGATAAAGAAGGATTCCTTCGTTCAGAGCGGTCTTTGATACAGACAATGGGCCGGGCGGCTCGTAATGAAAACGGTCGGGTTATTATGTATGCTGATAAAGTGACAAAATCAATGGATATCGCAATTAGCGAAACCAATCGACGTCGGGAAAAGCAGCAGGCATATAATGAGGAGCAGGGCATAACCCCGACAACCATTAAAAAAGAGGTGCGGGACGTTATTCGCGCTACGATTGCTGCAGAAGATCAGCCAGAATATGAAAGCAAAGCAAAGAGCTTAACCAAGCTATCCAAAGACGAGAAAGAAAAAGTAATCGGTCAGATGGAAAAGGAAATGAAGGAAGCTGCCAAGTCGCTTGATTTTGAAAAAGCAGCTGAGCTTCGTGATGTGATACTAGAACTTAAAGCAGGAAGGTGATGGTAAAATGCCTAGTAAATCAATCCAGATTCAAGGAGCAAGGGCCCATAATTTAAAAAACATTGATGTAACAATTCCTAAAAACAAACTTGTAGTCATGACAGGACTGTCAGGATCCGGAAAGTCCTCCCTTGCCTTCGATACCATCTATGCTGAAGGACAACGCAGATATGTCGAATCACTTTCCGCCTATGCACGACAGTTTTTAGGCCAGATGGATAAACCAGATGTTGACGCAATCGAAGGTCTCTCTCCAGCCATTTCAATTGATCAAAAAACAACGAGTAAGAACCCGCGGTCAACGGTTGGAACGGTTACGGAGATTTATGATTATTTACGGTTGCTTTATGCCCGTGTGGGGCATCCTGTTTGTCCGAACCATGGTGTTGAGATCACCTCTCAAACAGTGCAACAGATGGTAGACCGCATATTGGAATATCCTGAGAGAACGAAATTGCAAATTCTTGCGCCTGTTGTATCTGGTCGTAAAGGAGAGCATGTTAAAACGCTCGAAAAGCTTCGACAAGAGGGGTATGTACGTATCCGTGTTGACAAGGAAATGCGCGAGGTTTCTGAGGATATTAAATTGGAAAAAAATAAGAAACACTCCATAGAAGTAGTGGTAGATAGAATCGTAGTAAAGGATGGCATTGCCGGACGCTTAAGTGATTCAATAGAAACGGCATTAGGTCTTGGTGATGGAAAGATTATCGTGGACGTAATGGGCGAAGAGGAACTAACTTTTAGTGAAAATTTTGCTTGCCCTATTTGTGGTTTTTCAATAGGTGAACTTGAGCCACGCCTGTTCTCATTTAACAGTCCATATGGTGCTTGTCCAACCTGTGACGGTTTAGGAACGAAGCTTGAGGTGGATCTAGATCTAGTTATTCCAGATTGGAATTTAACTCTTAATCAGCATGCAATTGCCGCATGGGAGCCGATTAGCTCTCAGTACTACCCACAACTACTTAAAAGTGTTTGTGAACATTTTAAAATAGATATGGACAAACCTGTGAAAAAAATACCACAAGAAAAAATGGATATTATTCTTCATGGAAGTGGGAAAGAAAAGATCCGTTTCCATTATGTTAATGAATTTGGGAATGTAAGAGACAATCAAATTCAATTTGAAGGAGTATTAAATAATGTAGCACGTCGATATCGTGAAACTTCTTCTGATTTTATAAGGGAATCATTAGAAAAATACATGGGACAGAAGCACTGTCCGACATGTAAAGGGTACCGGTTAAAGCGTGAGGCTCTTGCCGTAAAGGTTAATGACTTGCATATTAGCAATGTTACGGACTTTTCTATAATGGAAGCAAAGGACTTCTTCGAGACGCTCCCATTATCGGATAAAGAGAAGCAGATTGCCAAAATGATACTAAAAGAGATTTGCAATCGTCTTGAGTTCTTAAATAATGTTGGTTTAGACTATCTAACTTTATCTCGAGCTGCGGGGACATTATCAGGTGGAGAGGCCCAACGAATCAGGTTAGCAACCCAAATCGGCTCTGCACTAACTGGGGTGCTTTACGTATTGGATGAGCCATCCATTGGCCTGCATCAACGAGACAATGATCGCTTAATTGATACCTTAAAACGTATGCGTGATCTGGATAATACGTTGATTGTAGTGGAGCATGATGAAGATACAATGATGGCTGCCGATTGGCTTATTGATATTGGACCTGGTGCTGGGGAACATGGTGGTAATATTGTCGCCAGTGGCACACCTGAAACGGTTATGAAAGTCAAAAACTCGCTTACAGGACAATACTTATCTGGAGAGCAATTCGTCGCACTACCAACTAAACGAAGAAAAACCGATAAACGAGCTATCGAGGTGGTAGGGGCTGAGGAAAATAACCTGAAGAAAGTATCAGCTAAATTCCCAATTGGTTTAATGACGGTTGTTACAGGAGTTTCAGGATCAGGTAAAAGTACGCTTGTAAATGAGATACTTTACAAGTCCCTCGCCAAAGAGCTTTATCGAGGAAAGCATAAGCCAGGAAAGCATAAGGCAGTAAAAGGGATCGAGCATATTGAAAAGGTGATCGATATCGATCAGTCGCCGATCGGAAGAACGCCACGATCTAACCCAGCTACGTATACTGGTGTATTCGATGATATTCGTGATGTGTTTGCTCAAACGAATGAGGCAAAGGTACGGGGGTATAAAAAGGGTAGATTTAGCTTTAATGTGAAAGGTGGGCGCTGTGAAGCCTGCCGTGGAGACGGCATTATAAAAATTGAAATGCATTTTCTTCCTGATGTATATGTACCATGTGAAGTCTGTCACGGGAAACGATATAACCGTGAAACACTGGAAGTAAAATATAAAGGTAAAAATATTGCAGATGTGTTAGAACTAACAGTAGAGGATGCGCTTGACTTCTTTGCTAACATACCGAAAATTAAACGCAAGTTGCAAACCATTTTTGACGTTGGTTTAGGGTATGTGCGATTGGGACAGCCTGCAACCACTTTATCTGGTGGGGAAGCTCAGCGTGTGAAACTAGCTAGTGAATTACACCGTCGTTCCAACGGAAAGTCTTTCTATATTCTTGATGAACCAACAACTGGTCTTCATGTTGACGATATTAAACGTCTTATAGCGGTTTTACAGCGACTTGTTGATAACGGAGATACCGTTTTAATTATCGAGCATAACCTTGATGTTATTAAAACAGCAGACCATATTGTCGATCTTGGACCTGAAGGTGGAGACAGAGGCGGGCAGATTATTGCCAAAGGAACACCAGAACAAATTGTGAAGGTAGAGGCATCCTATACAGGTAAGTATCTAAAACCAGTGCTGGAAAGAGATCGGAAACGAATGGAAGATAGTATTACAACAAAAGAAAAAGCAACAGCAAAATAGAATGGACAACGAAGAACGGCCAGTTTGTGGATAGCTATTACTGGCCGTTTTTTTATTTCCTCGTATCAATGTTTTGACGGTACCCAATCATTTCGATAAGCTAAGTAGAGAAGCGTAGTAGGAGGAACAAATAATGAAGCCAATTAAAATAAATGAAGTACAAGAAAAGCTTGAACGTTTTGTTAACAAAAAAGTCTACGTCCATGTTGAGACAACGAATGGCGCTTACGCAAGCCATTTTAATGATAAGGCATATAATGTCGGGGCATATGTGCGAAATGCTAACGTTACATTCAGCCAAGCAAAGATTGTCGGGGATGGAAAAGTCTTTAGAGCGGGTCTCAAAATGGAAATGGGATGGATTTACGCAGAGGGGCTTACAGACTGGACTATTGAGGATGAAGCAAAATTATTGCTCGCAGGCCATGATCGTGAAGGTAGATTAATGGTTGCTCTGCAAATTAGTGAAACACCTTTCCATTATTAAGGAACGGGTGCATGAAGATTGAATGGAGAAAGGTGAGATACGATGGAAAAACATGTTGTAGTCATATATCCACACCCGGACGATGAGTCATTCGGCGCTGCTGGAACAATATCAAAATTTCGCGAAGAGGGAGTACCTGTAACCTACCTATGTGGAACTTTAGGAGAGATGGGACGTAATATGGGGTCTCCAACGTTTGCAAACAGGGAAACGTTGCCTGAGATTAGAAAGAAAGAACTTATTAATGCTTGTAAAGTGCTTGACATTGATCTGCAAATGCTTGGTTACCGCGACAAGACAGTCGAGTACGAAGACCGTAATGAAGTAGCCAAACATCTCAAAACATTGTTGGAAGAGCTTGATCCAAGCCTCGTTATTACCCATTATCCAGAGCATGCTGTTCATCCAGACCATAACGCACTTGGTGCTGCGGCAATTGAAGCAGTACGCTTGATGGATGAGGGGCAGCGACCTGTAGTATGGGCGCAAGCTATTTCGAGAGACTACCCTGAAGTATTAGGGACACCAGATATTGTAAATGACGTAAGAAAATATTTTGATAAAAAAATGGAAGCTATACTCTGCCATGACTCCCAAGCAGGTGGTATCCTTGGCCAGCTTAAAGAATACAAAACGATGAATAGTCAAGATAAAGATGCAGCAGTAGAACAATTTGGCAAAGAACAATTTTATACGTGGAAATATTAATGGAGAGCTCTTCTGTATTTCATGCAGAAGAGTTTTTTTGAATCCTTTATAGGTGAAACAACGTATAATGTATTATCTCTTACGGATTCTGAAACCAAAGCACTCCAAAGTGAAGCGAGAGCGAAGTGAAGTGAAACCACAGCACTCTAAAGTGAAACAGAACCGCAAAGCGTGAACCCACATCATCGCATAGCGAATCCGAAATGCTCACAATCATAAATCAGGTTTTTTTCAACCCGATCAACTTCTCAAATGTTGTAGACCTTCATTGATTAGCAAGTACTACCAAAGCAAAACATAGTTTATATATCAACAGAGATTGGTATATTATAGAGTGGGAGGAATCATGATGAAAAAGATTTATCGATCGAATACTGAGAGAATGGTAGGGGGAATCTTTGGTGGATTGGCATCATACTTTCGGGTTGATGCGACAATTCTCCGGTTAATTTTTGTCATTTTACTATTTATGAGCTTCTTTACCGTATCTCTTCTATATCTAGTTGCTCTATTTATCATTCCAAAAGAAAGGGAAATGTAACAATGTTTATTCGTTGGATAGTATCTATTGTCTTAAATGCCGTGGCCTTAATCGTAGTGTCACTGTTATTCGATTCATTCGAGTTGAAAGGATTCGGAGCGGCTGTGTTAGCGAGTTTTATCCTATCAATCTTAAATGTCATTATAAAACCAATCCTCGTTATCCTCACCTTGCCAATTACGGTTCTTTCACTTGGACTGTTTCTTTTTGTTATAAATGCTATTACGTTAATGATAGCACAGGGACTTATGGGGAGCAGTTTTATTATTGGGGGATTCGGTACTGCGTTAATCGCTGCCGTCATATTGGCAATTCTCAATTTGTTACTTAATAGCTTGATTAAAGATTCCGTTAAATCGTAGGCGCACAGTCTACGATTTCTGTTTGGCGTATGCTACAATAAAGTGTATCTATTCTGTTGGGAAGAATACGAAACCTTACAGGATGGAGATAATAAAATAAATGACGCTTAATTAGCTAGGGGGATATACTGGATGTCGACAGTGCGCACGAAAGATTTACTTGAACATTTTAATTTAGAGCTAGTTGCTGGCAAGGACGGCATACATAGAGAAATTACCACGAGTGATATTTCCAGACCTGGTATCGAAATGACCGGGTATTTTAAATATTACCCAAAAGAAAGATTGCAGCTTATTGGGAAGACAGAAATGGCTTACTTTATGGAATTAAGCGATGCAGAGAAGAGAGATCGTGCCATAAATTTATGCACAGATATCACGCCTGGAATTGTGATTTCAAGGGGGATGGATATACCTGAGGCATTAGTAGAAGCAGCAAATGATTCTGGTGTGCCTATTTTACACTCTCCAAGAAAGACAACACGGGTTATTAGCCGATTAACCAATTATCTTGAAACTAAATTTGCTCCATTTACTGCGATTCATGGTGTACTTGTAGATATATATGGAGTAGGCGTACTTATTACTGGCCAAAGTGGTGTAGGGAAAAGTGAAACGGCATTGGAACTCGTTAAACGCGGGCATAGACTTGTTGCTGATGATAGTGTAGAAATAAGGCAGGAAGACTATGACAGCCTTGTAGGAAATTCACCACCACTTATTGAACATCTATTAGAGATCCGTGGCCTAGGGATTATTAATGTGATGACATTGTTTGGCGCCGGCTCAGTTAGAAGTCATAAGAAGATTTCGCTTATCATTAACCTGGAAATTTGGGATCAGAAGAAACAATATGACCGCCTTGGTCTTGATGAGGACAAAATGAGAATCATGGAAGTGGACATTCCGAAAGCCACTATTCCAGTTCGTCCTGGTAGAAACCTGGCCGTTATTATTGAAGTTGCAGCAATGAACTTTCGTTTGAAAAGAATGGGAGTTAATGCAGCTGAGGAATTTTCAGAACGGCTGACTACAATGATAAAAAATGAAAAGGATGAAACCGAATAGGAGGGTTCACTATGCTATTTACCGCAGCTCCTTTGGACAGGGTCTTTTTTGAACTAGGCCCATTGACTGTTTATTGGTATGGAGTAATTATTGCGACAGGTGCATTTTTAGGGCTATATTTAGCAACAAGAGAAGCGGATCGACTTGGGTTAAAAAAGGATTTGATCATAGACTTTATCGTGTTTGCAATCCCTATAGCGATATTATGTGCAAGAATTTACTATGTCGTATTTGAATGGGACCGCTATGCAAACGGACCATGGACTGATATTTTTGCCATCTGGGAAGGCGGAATTGCAATCCATGGGGCCGTGATAGGTGGCGTACTTACCGCTATTGTATATGCTAAGTATCGTGATATTACATTTTGGCAGATTGCAGATATCATTGCACCAAGTTTAATTCTTGGTCAAGCGATTGGTCGCTGGGGAAATTTCATGAATCAAGAGGCACATGGACACGAAGTCTCAAGTGCTGCCTATGATAATTTCTTGCAGTACCTTCCTGATTTTATAATGAACCAAATGACGATAGATGGTGTCATGTATCATCCGACATTTTTATATGAATCAGTTTGGAATATACTCGTCTTTGCCTTTTTACTCGTACTAAGAAAATATAACCCATTACGAGGTGAAGTTTTCTTAAGCTATGCCATTACATATTCAATCGGCCGCTTCTTTATTGAAGGAATGAGAACAGATAGCTTGTATGCATTTGCTGGTTTGCGTCAGGCACAATTATTGTCCGTTTTCCTCATCGTAGTTGCCATACTACTTATCATCTATCGCAGGAAAATAGGAGTAAAGGAACACTATAAGGATGTTCCTGTTCCTCCAAAGAAAAAGAATAAGAAAAAGAAGAAATAACTATTTGTAGAAAGAAGGGGATGAAATGTCTGGTATTGTATATCGTGGTTTTCAACAGGGGCTGACAACAACCTGGACATTAGGAAAAGTTATTTTCCCCATCACATTATTGATTACGATTTTACAATTCACCCCCGTACTACCGTGGATTATCGAAATGTTAACACCGGTCATGGGATTATTGGGTCTATCAGGGGAAGCAGCTGTGCCGCTAGTTCTAGGGAACTCCCTAAACTTATATGCTGGGATTGCAGCAATTGTATCCTTTGATTTTACGGTAAAGGAAGTATTTATTCTAGCGGTCATGCTATCTTTTTCACATAATCTGTTTATTGAATCTGCTGTTGCCTCAAAAGTTGGTGTAAGCTGGTGGCTTATCGTTGGAATTAGAATAGGGCTGGCCTTACTAGGCGGGCTATTGATTAATTTAATTTGGCACGGGGGAGCAGATCAAGCGCAGTATGGATTAATACAGTCCGCGGACACTGTGCCAGTTGGCTGGGGAGAGATTGCCCTTCAAGGAATGCAAACTGCATTAATGGCTGTCGTCCAGCTTGGATTGATTGTCATTCCGCTAATGATCATCATGCAGTTTATGCGAGAAAAAGGTTGGTTAGCAATGCTATCCAACAAACTGGCTCCAAGCATGAGATTTTTAGGGATGGAAAAGAATACTTCGATGACCATGGTTGCTGGTCTTACAATTGGGCTAGCATATGGTGCAGGCCTTATGATTCAAGCCGTGAAGGAGGACAATGTCTCGAAAAAAGATATGTCCCTTGCACTCATTTTTCTTGTAGCTTGTCATGCTGTCATTGAAGATACACTTATTTTTATTCCTTTAGGCATCCCAGTCTGGCCGCTCTTATTAATACGGCTAGCAACTGCTATCTTATTAACAATGACAATTGCAATTATATGGAATCGACTAGAGAAAAAGAAACGGAAGGAAACAAACCAACATGAGCATTCGTACAATACTTTTTGATTTAGATGGAACATTAATTGATACCAATGAATTAATCATTGCTTCCTTTATGCATACCTTTTCGCATTATAGTATGACCTACACAAGGGAAGAGGTGGTCCAGTTTAATGGACCACCATTACTTGATACATTTCAAAAAATTGCTCCGGACCTAGCAGAAGAAATGGTTAAAACATATCGTGCTCATAATTTAACCGTCCATGATAGCTATGTGACAGCCTTTCCTCATGTTACAGAGACAATTGCAGCTTTAAAAAAGCAAGGGCTCAAGCTAGGAATAGTATCGACCAAGATGAGGAAGGGTGTAAACATGGGGCTTGCTCTTACCGGGTTGGATACGTACATGGACACCATTATAACGTTGGATGATGTTGAACATGCTAAACCACACCCAGAACCAGTGCTTAAGGCTGTTCAAGCATTAGGGGCTGATTTGAAGACAACTTTAATGGTCGGAGATAACTACCATGATATTGAGTCTGGGCAAAATGCTGGTGTGAAAACAGCAGGTGTTGCCTGGTCTGATAAAGGAAGCTCTTTCTTGGAAAGCTATCATCCTACCTATATGCTGAAAGATATGCGTGATTTACTTCAACTTACAGAGGTGTAAAGGATGCGAAGAACCAAACGTTACCAGGTGGAAGATTCTAATTCGCTTTGGCAAATCTATAAAACAGTTCCTTTTTTAAAGGTAGTTAAAAACTTTGTGGTCATTCAAATTGCCAGGTATACACCCTTTTTAGGGATGAAAAACTGGCTGTATCGCAATTTTTTAAAGATGAAGATAGGAAAGCAAACAGCATTTGCTCTTATGGTTATGCCTGATATTATGTTTCCTGAAAAGATCACAATTGGGACAAATAGTGTTATTGGGTATAATACGACTATCTTGGCACATGAATATTTAATTAAGGAATATCGGATTGGAGAAGTTGAAATTGGAAGTAATGTGCTGATCGGCGCAAATACGACCATTCTGCCTGGTGTTACGATTGGGGACGGTGCAGTGGTCTCCGCTGCAACGCTAGTACATAAAGATGTACCAGAAGGCGCTTTTGTCGGGGGTAATCCAATGAAACTGATATACTCAAAAGTGGAAATGGAGAAACGTCAAATAGACACATGAAGTAGGTGGAAATAATGAACTCTCCTGCAGGGATATTGCCAGCAATACGTAAAATGAAGGATTTCGATTTTGCATTGGAAACATCTTATGAAAGCATCGTCTTTCTAGAAACAAGGCTGGCACAGCTTAAAAGTCTTGTGGAATATACAAAGCGTGCCAATAAAAAAGCGTTGGTTCACTTTGATTTAATCCAGGGGCTTAGAGCGGATGATTACGCTATGGAATTTTTATTGAGGGAAATTAAACCAGATGGCATTCTTTCTACAAGGACGAATGTCATCTCGATGGCCAAAAAGAATAACCTATTAGCGATTCAACGAGTGTTTTTGTTAGATAGTTTAGCTCTGGAGCATAATATAAAGTTAATTAATCGGACAAAACCTGACTGTATTGAAGTGTTACCAGGTTTGATACCAGAAATGATAACTTACATCCATGAGCAGACAAACATACCTGTAATAGCTGGGGGACTAATTAAGACAAAAGAAGAGGTAGATATGGCATTAGCAGCGGGAGCAATAGCCGTTTCGACGTCGAATAAATCACTTTGGTAATCCTTAAAAGGAACCTTTATAGGTTTCTTTTTTTCATTAACCAGGAAGCAATGACGAAAGTCCCACGAACAAGAAAAACGTCTCCATTCGCTAGTAGCCGATCGAATCCGAGTTTTCTCTACCTTTATTAGTTTCCAATTTATTAAAACCCTGATGTGTAATCTCTGAAAATTGTGGAATAACATATATATATTGTTATTGGGGGAGATGTCATGTCAGAGTTTGCTGGAGAAGTAATTGGGACGATGATTCTTGTTATCTTCGGTACTGGCGTAGTAGCTGGTACCTCATTGAAAAACACCCTTTCAGAAGGTGCTGGCTGGGTACTTGTGACGTTTGCTTGGGGGCTAGGTGTCGCAATGGGTGTCTATGCAGTTGGAAATATAACAGGAGCTCATTTAAATCCTGCCGTTACCTTAGGGCTCGCATCTGTGGGAGATTTTCCTTGGAGTAAAGTCCCACTTTATATTACAGCACAGATGATTGGTGGTATCATTGGCGCAATCATAGTATTTTTTCACTATTTGCCACACTGGAGAAGTACGACAGACCCAGGAGCGAAGTTAGGGGTTTTTAGTACCGGTCCAGCGATTTCCAGTCCAATCGCAAATTTAATAAGTGAGGTCATTGGCACCTTCGTATTGGTAATGGGAATTTTATTTATTGGGGCACATGAATTCACTGAAGGTTTAAACCCACTCATTGTTGGTCTGCTTATTGTTGTGATCGGTATGTCACTTGGTGGGACAACTGGTTATGCCATTAATCCGGCCAGAGATTTGGGACCTAGAATAGCCCATGCATTCCTGCCAATACCAGGTAAAGGGGGATCAAACTGGAGTTATTCTTGGATCCCTGTTCTAGGACCGGCACTTGGAGGAATCTATGGGGGGCTTTTTTATCAAGCAATTTTTGAGACAAACCCAACCGTAGTATTTTGGGTAGTGAGTGCTATCATACTTATTTTATTTGGGGTAGGTTTACAACAGGAATTAAAAAAACCTACTAGCCAGAGTTAATTATTAAAAGAGGAGAGTTTATAATGGGAAAATACATTTTAGCATTAGATCAGGGAACTACCAGCTCAAAAGCTGTTATATTTGATCAAGAGGGAAAAGTTGTAGAAACTGGCCAACGTGAATTCGAGCAGCATTTCACAAAACCAGGATGGGTAGAACATGATGCGAATGAGATTTGGACATCTATGTTATCTAGTATTTCAGAGGCAATGCGAAAGAGTGATATTGAGCCAGAAGACATCGCTGGAATTGGTATAACAAACCAACGAGAAACAACCGTTGTTTGGGACCGAAAAACCGGAAAGCCAATTTACCGAGCAATAGTATGGCAGTCACGTCAAACTGCTGAAATCTGTAATGAACTGCGCGAGGCTGGTCATAATGAGCTGTTCCGTGATAAGACAGGTTTGCTTATTGATCCATATTTTGCTGGAACCAAGGTAAAATGGATATTGGATAATGTAGATGGTGCAAGGGAAAAAGCAGATAATGGAGAATTAATGTTTGGCACGATTGATACATGGCTTGTTTACAAGTTAACTGGCGGAGAACAACATATAACGGATTATTCAAATGCATCAAGAACACTTATGTACAATATCTATGACTTAGAATGGGATGAAGAATTACTTGATATTCTTGGTGTCCCGAAATCCATGCTACCAGAGGTAAAGCAGTCTTCTGAAGTATATGGAAAAACAGTAAACTATCATTTCTTTGGACATGAAGTACCAATTGCTGGTATTGCTGGAGATCAGCATGCTGCTCTATTCGGTCAGGCATGTTTTGAAAAAGGGATGGCAAAAAATACGTATGGGACAGGCGGCTTTATGCTGATGAATACAGGAGAAGAGGGTGTTAAGTCTGAAAATGGCTTGTTAACAACACTCGCATGGGGGATTGATGGAAAGGTAGAATATGCCCTCGAAGGAAGTATATTTGTTTCCGGATCGGCAATTCAGTGGCTTCGTGATGGCTTAGAAATTATTAAAGATGCCAAGGAGACAGAATCCCTTGCTACAAATGTGGAAGACACTGGCGGGGTATATGTCGTCCCAGCGTTTGTTGGGTTAGGTACACCATATTGGGATAGTGATGTTAGAGGTGCGGTGTTTGGTCTGACTCGTGGGACAAAGAAGGAACACTTAGTACGTGCTACACTGGAGTCTCTCACCTATCAGACACGCGATGTATTAGATGTAATGAAAGATGATTCGGGTATTGATGTGAAAACATTACGTGTTGATGGTGGCGCTGTTAAGAATGACTTCCTTGTCCAATTCCAAAGCAATATACTCGGACTTCAAGTAGAGCGTCCGGTTATCACAGAGACAACAGCACTTGGTGCAGCCTATTTGGCAGGACTTGCTGTTGGCTTCTGGGAAAGCAAAGAGGAAATCGCAAATCAATGGAAAGTTGATAAAACGTTTGAATCGGAGATTAATGAGGATGAAAGAGAACAGCTTTATGATGGCTGGAAAAAAGCTGTAAAGGCGGCACAGGCATTTAAATAAGTAGATATCGTTGAGAGGAAGGGATAGACTCTCTTAATCTGCTACAGACCATTAACATATTGCTATACTTCCAATTAGAGCTATGTTATAATGAATTTAAGTTAATAATCTCGGACGGAGAAATGGAGAAACCGCGAACACGCTAATCATAAATTGATTAGTGTGCTTTGCGGTTTTTTGTTTGCCTGAAGAGCAATTTTTCTGGGGAAAAGTACATTAGAATACGAAAAATAGGGTATTTATATGTATAGACAATTGTAATAAACAGGAGGGCTTAAACATGACTGTTTTTTCAAGTTATGATCGAAATCTTACATTTAATCATTTTAAAGAGGAAAAATTAGACTTACTGGTTATCGGTGGCGGAATTACCGGTGCAGGAATCTCACTGGACGCCGTGACTAGAGGCTTAAAGACAGGTTTAGTAGAAATGCAGGACTTTGCTGCAGGAACGTCAAGTCGTTCTACAAAGCTAGTACACGGAGGTCTGCGTTATTTAAAACAATTCGAAGTGAAAATGGTTGCAGAAGTAGGGAAAGAGCGCGCCATTGTTTATGAAAATGGGCCACATGTTACGACACCAGAATGGATGATGTTGCCATTTCATAAGGGCGGAACGTTCGGCCCACTAACTACAAACTTAGGGCTCCGCGTATATGATTTTCTTGCTGGCGTGAAAAAAGGCGAACGAAGACAAATGTTCAAACCGGAAGAAGCAATAGAAAGAGAGCCACTCATTAAACGTGATGAGTTAAGAGGGGCTGGGTTTTATGTTGAATATAAGACAGATGATGCTCGCCTAACGATTGAGGTACTAAAAAAGGCTGTGCAAAAAGGTGTCCATGCGGTCAACTATACAAAAGTTGTGGACTTCATTTACAATGACGCAAATAAAATTTCTGGTGTCGTTATGGAAGACACGATTACTGGTGAGCAACATAAAGTATACGCCAAGAAAATTATTAATGCAGGTGGCCCATGGGTCGATGAATTAAGGGAAATAGATGGCTCCAAAAAAGGAAAGGCACTCCATTTAACAAAAGGGGTTCATCTTGTTTTCCGTAAAGAAATCTTTCCGTTACAACAGGCAATTTACTTTGATACACCTGACGGAAGAATGGTCTTTGCAATCCCAAGAGATAATGTGACCTATGTAGGAACCACAGATACAACTTATAAAGGTGATATAGCCAATCCAAAAATGACGGAAGCGGATCGTGATTATATTATTGATGCGATTAATTATATGTTCCCTACTCTTGATATTAAAGCTGAGCATGTTGATTCCAGCTGGGCAGGTCTGCGTCCTTTAATTGCGGAAGCGGGTAATGATAACCCTAGTGAGATTTCACGTAAAGATGAAATTTTCGTTTCAGACACTGGACTTATATCAATGGCCGGTGGTAAGTTGACAGGTTATCGAAAAATGGCACAGCATGCAGTCGATAAAGTTACCAAACAATTGAAAGAAGAAGAAGGGATTCTTTATTCTGCATCTGAAACAGAGCATTTAGCCCTTTCTGGTGGAGAAGTTGGCGGCTCAAAAGGATTTAAGGACTTCAAAAATAGAAAAGTAAGTGAAGGCTTGGCACAGGGACTTGATGAGCAAACTGCTCTTATGTTGATTGAGAGGTACGGATCCAATTTTGATAAAGTTTTAGAACTATACGTTACAAATCAAGAGAAAGCTAAGACAGAAGATATTGATCCTATCGTATTTGCTGAACTTGTTTACGCATTGGAATATGAACTAGCTTATAAACCAGTTGACTTCTTTGTTCGTCGTACGGGTGCTTTGTTCTTTGAAATTGGATGGGTTAAAGCACACAAAGATAATGTAATTCGCTACATGGCAAAAGAATTGAAGTGGACAGATGATCAAACGAAGGCTTATACAGAAGAGCTGGAACAACTTTTACATGATGCTGTTACACCTGTTCAATCCTAACTGATGTTCATAATTTCGCTTGTTTGCGTGTTTTATTTGATTTGATACAGAATGATTGCCGGACAAATTGTTTGTCCGGCTTTTTTATGAGCCAGCTCCTTGATCTAGTTCTAAACTGTACCCTATATAATTTGACATCGTAATGTGGTATAATCTTTTCGTATGTAATTTAATTAGGGGGATATGCATGCAACAGGTGACAAAAGATAAGAAAGAACAGCAGAACAATGTTATCCCTTTTATTCCTGAAGGTGACTTTTATTTCACAAAAGGCATAGAGGCTTTTCAAAAACGTAAATTTGACATTGCAATCAAGTGGATGAAGAAAGCAACAGAAGCAAAGCCAGAAGATCCATTGTATCTTTGCCAAATGTCGGTTATATATACGGAAATCGGTGCATTTCACGCAGCAAATCAGCTATTAAATAAAGTACTGCAATCATCAGACTATGTAGATTGTTATTATTTACTTGCAAACAATTATGCCCATTTGGGTTTGCTTCATGATGCGAAAAAATTTGCGTTATCGTACCTTGAGCAAGAGCCTGAAGGGGATTTAAGTGAGGAAGCCAAAAGGTTGTTAGAACTCATTGATATCGATGAAGATGAAGAGGAAGACTGGGATTTAGAGGATGAGGATGAACTCCTTATTTATCAAGAAACCGTCTTTTATCATATGGAAAACATGGAATGGGAAAAGGCAATCCCGCTTATCGAGGAAATGATGACCCTATTTCCAGAGCACAAATTGACAAAACATGATTATACACAGGCCTTATTTTTCTCTGGTAATAAAGAAAAAGCGATTCA
Organism: Oceanobacillus sp. GQ8; assembly: GCF_059758495.1. Lineage (NCBI taxonomy): Bacteria > Bacillati > Bacillota > Bacilli > Caryophanales > Bacillaceae > Oceanobacillus > Oceanobacillus sp. GQ8. The sequence continues at coordinate 562,073 of NZ_JCAXEV010000003.1, forward strand.
AATGGAGGAAGACATTCTTGATGAAGAACCAACTTCCCTATACAGTCACGTGAATCTTGCTTTGTTTTATTTCCAACAGGGAAAATACACGGAATATGAAGTCCATATTCAGGCATTACTAAATGTATATCCTATCCATGAGCAACAAAAACTGCGGATTGCTGTTACCCTTGCCCGTACGAATCGGTTTGAAGAAGCTTTTCAACGCTTTCTTCTCCTTTCAAAAGGCAAGTTAAAAGGACATCCTTCTTATTTTCGCTGGTATAGTGTTGCAGCATTTCATCATGGCGATAAGGAACGGGCCTATAAGCTTTGGGAAGAAGGTACGAAGAAATATCCTAAGCTAGCTAAAGAATCAGTGCCATGGGATTGAGCATTATATTAGACGAAATTACGTTTGTCTTATAAGCTTGATGTGGCTAATTAATAGAAGAAAAAGGGGCGATTGATATGTCCGAAGAACGTATGTATGATGTGATTATCGCAGGTGCTGGGCCTGCAGGAATGACTGCAGCGGTTTATGCATCTCGTGCAAATTTACAAACGCTTATGATTGAGCGGGGGATTCCTGGTGGCCAAATGGCCAACACGGAAGACGTGGAAAACTATCCTGGCTATGACCATATTTTAGGACCGGATTTATCCAATAAGATGTTTGACCATGCAAAGAAATTTGGTGCTGAATACGCTTATGGTGATATTAAAGAGGTAATTGACCATGGCGATTATAAGACCGTTGTGGCTGGTAAAAAGGAATACAACACCAGAGCGCTAATTATTACTACAGGTGCCCAGTACAAGAAACTTGGCATACCTGGTGAAGAAGAATTAGGTGGACGTGGTGTCTCTTATTGTGCTGTTTGTGATGGGGCATTCTTCAAGGAGAAAAATCTTATCGTCATCGGTGGCGGAGACTCTGCAGTTGAAGAAGGTATCTATCTGACACGCTTTGCTGATAAAGTTACCGTTGTGCATCGTCGTGATAAATTACGTGCACAAAAGATACTTCAAGAACGTGCATTTGACAATGATAAAATTGACTTTATCTGGAACACTGTTGTCGAAACCATTAATGGTAAAGATGGAAAAGTAGGTAGTGTAACATTAAAAGACACGCTTACAGGAGAAGTGAAAGAAGAAAACATTGATGGGGTCTTCATTTATATTGGGATGGTACCTTTAAGTGAGCCGTTCAAATCACTCGGTATCACGAATGAAGAAGGCTATATTCCCACGAATGAACACATGGAAACAAATGTATCTGGTGTTTTTGCAGCTGGAGATATTCGGGAAAAAACACTTCGACAAATTGTGACAGCTACAGGAGACGGCAGTGTAGCTGCCGAGGCTGCAATTAAGTATGTTGAAGACCTTCAAGAAGCATTGAAAACAACACAATCTTAGTATTGTTAAGTTATCTTTACTAAGAAGTAACTGCTTTTTAACGCTGCTGTAATACGCACGCAATAAAAATGGGGTACACTATAAATAACTAATTGACCCCCTTTTAATAGATAGATTAGTTTCTTGCACAGGTGCAGATGCACCTGTGTCTTTTTTTGTACGTTTGGTTAACCTAAACTTAAATTCAAATTAGGCATGTCTACTCAATAGCCAGTCTCGTTCTCTTGTCGAAAGATGACCAATTATATAGATATAGCGATTGGTAAAACCTTTACCTTGTTGGAATGATTTTTTTCATTGTATAATAGAAGAAGCGCGTTTAAGAAAAGCGGAGATTGCCCGTACGAAGGAACGCCGACTTAAAAACGACCCGTCCTAGGTGTCGGCAAGACACGGACCCGGATCCTCCGAGCCCAACAACATCCTCTTAAAAGATACGGAAAGAGGCGAATACAGAATGCAACGTGTAACCAATTGTATTGTTATAGAAGATAATCATGTTTTGTTAATAAAAAAGCCAAGGCGTGGATGGTACGCAATACCTGGCGGAAAAATGGAAGCCGGGGAATCGATAAAAGAAGCGGTCACCAGAGAATACTGTGAGGAAACAAATCTCCATCTAAAGGATCCTGAACTTGCAGGTGTATTCACCTTTTCGGTTGATACAGAAGATACTTTCATTCAGGAGTGGATGATGTTTACCTTTGTAGCATATGCATATAATGGAGAACTCACAGATAGTAGTCCAGAAGGTGAGCTAGAGTGGGTTCCATTGGAGAAAATAGAACAATTACCAATGGCAGAAGGGGATCGGAAAATCTTTCAACATGTCAAACGCTCACAAGAGTTGTTATACGGCGCTTTTACATATACGGAGGATTATCAACTTCTTGATGCCCGTTTGGACCCATCCTAGGGGCTAATCTGAATGGAGGAGATTGCAGATGGAAAGTAAACATACCGAAACTTCGCTGGTTATTATAACAGGGATGTCTGGTGCTGGGAAAACAGTAGCTATTCAAAGCTTTGAAGATCTAGGATACTACTGTGTGGACAATTTGCCACCAGCTTTACTGCCAAAATTTCTCGAATTAATGAGGGATTCAAGGAATAATATTCGAAAAGTAGCGCTTGTTATGGACTTGCGTGGCAGAGAGTTTTTTGATTCCCTGTTTGAAGCTTTAGACGTACTAGGAAAAGAAGACTGGCTGGAAGAGCATATTCTTTTCCTTGACGCGAAGGATGAAAAATTAGTTAGCAGATATAAAGAAACGAGAAGAGCGCATCCACTAGATGTTGGCGGTTTGCCATTGAATGGAATACGCCAAGAACGGGAAATTCTTGACCAACTAAGAGGAAGAGCACAACGTATAATTGATACGACTTCCTTAAAGCCAAAGGAATTACGTGAAAAAATCGTTCAAAAATATACGGAAGAAAAACAGGAGATTTTCTCGGTGCACATGGTATCTTTCGGTTTTAAATATGGATTGCCAATCGATGCAGATTTAGTCTTTGATGTACGTTTTCTTCCTAATCCGCACTATGTACCAACATTACAGCCATTAACCGGGTTGAATAAAGATGTTTCTTCCTATGTTTTCAAATGGTCTGAAACACAGGTATTTAATGAAAAGGTACTTGATCTTCTGCAATTTATGCTGCCACAGTATAAAAAAGAAGGAAAATCTCAGCTTGTCGTAGCTATTGGCTGTACAGGCGGACAGCATCGTTCCGTGGCCCTTTCTGAGTTTTTTGCCAATGAATTGTCCTCTTCGTATATAACACATGTAACCCACAGAGATATTGACAAAAGAAAGGGACAGTAATATGACACAACAAGCTTTACCAAAGGTTGTCGTTGTGGGAGGCGGCACAGGGATGCCGGTCCTTTTGCGAGGATTAAAGAATTTACCAATTCATCTAACTGCGCTTGTGACGGTAGCCGATGATGGCGGGAGTACAGGAAGACTAAGATCTGAAATGGCGATCCCTGCACCTGGAGATATTCGCAATGTGATTGCAGCTCTTTCAGATGCCGAGCCTATGCTTATTGAGCTATTTCAGCACAGATTTAATGCAGGAAATGGCTTATCAGGTCATTCAATGGGAAACCTGTTGTTGGCAGCCATGACTGCCATAACAGGTAATTTTAATACAGGGATAAAAGAGATTTCCCGTGTACTGAATGTGAAAGGGAAGATCTATCCTATCTCAAACGACAATATGTCGCTTCACGCAAAGATGAAGGATGGTACCATTGTTTCTGGGGAATCGAATATTCCATTATCCAATAAACAAATTGATCGTGTGTTTTTAAGTCCACAACCCGTCCAGCCCTTGCCAAACGCAGTCAGAGCGATTGAAAATGCTGACCTTGTGGTGATCGCACCAGGAAGCTTATATACAAGTATTATGCCGACTGTCATTATGCCAAAGATTGATGAGGCAATTCGCGAAACAAAGGGAAAAGTTGTCTATGTCTGTAATGTCATGACCCAGGCAGGAGAAACAACTGGTTACACTGCTTCCAACCATGTACAGGCTATACGGGACCATATTGGGGAGGATAGTGTAGATGCTATCGTGGTACATAATGAGCCAATCGTTCGCTCCGTACGGGAAATCTATGCGGAAGAAAATGCTGAGCCGGTTATTTATGACACAGATCAACTCCTTAAAATGGGACTACAAATTATTGAAGGAGATATTATAAACCATTCCCAGAAAATGCTGAGACACGATAATACGAAAGTAGCACAATTGCTTTATTCGATTTTATAGAGAAATTTCAGCAGGAAGTAAACAAAGCCAGCAAAAGTAATTGGGAAATAGAGAGGGGGGATACCCAATGTCATTTGCATCAGAAATAAAGAAGGAATTAACAGCAATAGAGGTGGATGAATGCTGTAAAAAGGCAGAACTAGCAGCACTCATTCGCATGAATGGGGCCATTTCCTTATCAAAACAAAAATATGTGCTTGATGTACAAACAGAAAATGCTGCGATTGCCAGGAGAATTTACACCTTAATTAAATCCCTCTATCATCTGCCTGTCGAACTACTCGTACGCAAAAAAATGAAGCTAAAAAAGAATAATGTCTATATTGTACGGATGAAGGAAGAAGTACAGGACTTACTTGTAGATCTAGAGATTTTAACAACGAAGCATACATTTAGTAGGTCCATTTCTAGCAACTATATGAAGAAAACGTGTTGCAAGAAATCCTATTTGCGTGGTGCTTTCCTTGCAGGTGGTTCGATTAATAATCCAGAAACTTCTTCTTACCATTTGGAGATATTTAACTTTTACCAAGAGCATAACGATGCACTCTGTGAGCTTATAAATGAGTTTGGGCTTCATGCTAGAATGTTAGAGCGGAAGAATGGCTTCATTGTGTATATTAAGGAAGCAGAGAAGATTACGGAGTTTCTAAGTATCATTGGGGCACATAATGCTTTATTTAAGTTTGAGGATGTCCGGATTGTAAGAGATATGCGTAATTCTGTTAATCGTCTCGTTAATTGTGAAACCGCCAATCTAAATAAAACAATTGGTGCTGCATTCCGTCAGATTGAAAACATTAATTTGATTGAGCGGACTGTAGGCTTAGATCAGCTACCAGAAAAATTACGTGAAATTGCTGTATTACGTGTGCAACATCAGGATGTTTCATTAAAAGAGCTTGGTGAACTAGTAAGCAGTGGCAAAATTTCTAAATCTGGCGTTAATCACCGACTTAAGAAAATAGATGAATTTGCTGAAAAAATTAAGCGTGGAGACCTATTAGAGAACGGGTAAGGATTTTCTTTTTTAGGTCTCCATGATATAATACGAATAATTTAAAAAATTTAAAGATATAATGCTTTATAGATCCGGTATGGGGATGCCAAACCGGATAGTTTTTCACTTCAAATGATAACGCTTACGTAGAGAAGGGTGATGTCGATGCAGGAGAAACAAGTTAAGGTGGAGTTACCAACAGGATTGCAGGCTAGACCAGCTGCAGAATTTGTACAACTGGCAAACCGTTTCAGTTCTCATTTGTATTTAGAAAAAGAAGGCAAGCGGGTAAATGCTAAAAGTATCATGGGCTTAATGAGTTTAGCAGTCGCCAGTGATGAGGAGATTATTATCTTTGGTGATGGAGAAGACGAAGATAAGGCTATCCATGAGTTAGCTGCCTTTGTAACAGAATAAAATCCCTTTCTTAACGAAAGGGATTTTTTGTACCTTAGGGATGATAAAATGCTTGTTAGGAGCAAGTACGGTTCAATTAGATCCTTAGTAAAAGAAAAATGTCCCCCTTCGCTACAAGATGAGCGATGGGGGACATTTTTAATTTCCAATTATTTATCTGTATTACGTTCTAAAATCTTGTCAATTAGACCATAGTCAACTGATCTTTGAGCTGTCATAAAGTTATCGCGATCTGTATCACGCTCAATAACTTCAATTGGCTGTCCAGTACGTTCAGATAGGATTTCATTAATTTTTTCACGCATCTGAATGATACGTTTTGCATGAATTTCAATATCAGTAGCTTGACCTTGCGTACCGCCAAGTGGCTGATGAATCATAACTTCACTATTAGGAAGTGCATAACGCTTTCCTTTTTCACCTGCTGCAAGTAGGAATGCTCCCATTGATGCTGCCATCCCAGTACAGATGGTAGAAACATCTGATTTGATAAACTGCATTGTATCAAAAATAGCCATACCCGCTGTGATTGATCCACCAGGTGAGTTGATGTATAGGGAAATATCTTTCTCAGGATCTTCTGCCTCAAGGAAAAGCAATTGTGCTACGATCGAATTTGCTACATTATCATCAATCGCACTTCCCAGCATAATAATGCGGTCTTTTAATAGACGTGAGTAAATATCATAGGCGCGTTCTCCACGATTCGTTTGTTCAATAACTGTAGGAATTAAATTCATTTGTAAATCCTCCTTCAATTGTTTCACTTTTATCCATGTTTTGGATTGGATATACTTATCATACCTAATAGGTCAAAAAAGGTCAAATAAAATAGTTCGACAGGTTTCACCTTATTAGTAGAGCGGTATGTATTCCGCCTTAACTGGCTTAAGACCACCACTTTAAAAATGCAGGGGAAATCCATCATACAAAGTGGGGGCAACTGCCAGAAAAGGTCTGATTCGTTCAACTAACATTTGGTAGGGAAGATAGGGAACACCCTCATCAAATGAAGTTTCACTTTATACTCATTCCATCTTTCCCTTATTCTAAGGAAAATAAACCCATCTCCTCATCGTGATGTTTCGGGGGTACGAGACGGGGGAGGAGATGGGTAGATCTTAATTCACGTCGTCATAAAATTATTGTTTTAATCGAGGATCTAGGGCATCCCTTAGTCCATCGCCAAATAAATTAAAGCCAAGGACGACAAAGAAAATTGCAAGACCCGGAAAGGCAACAACCCAAGGAGCATTTTGTATCGCAGCCCGTCCATCACTTAACATTGCACCCCATTCAGGTGTTGGCGGCTGAGCACCAAGACCAAGGAAGCTCAATCCAGCTGCATCCAATATGGCAGTTCCAACGCCGAGTGTAGCCTGCACGATGATCGGTGCAACACAATTTGGAAGAACATGCTGTATAAGAATTCTGCCATGTTTAGCCCCAATTGATTTAGCTGCCTCAATATATTCATTCTCTTTAATAGATAACACTGCCGAACGTACAATCCTCGCAAATTGTGGAATTCCCACAATCCCAACCGCAATCATAGCATTTTGTAAACTCGGACCAAGTACAGCAACCAATGCGATTGCCATGAGAATACTTGGGAATGCCATCATAATGTCAATAAAGCGCATGACGATTTGATCAATCCAACGTCCATAATAGCCAGCGATTCCTCCAAGTAAAACACCAATAGCGAGTGAAATACCTACCGCAATGACTCCAATTTGGATAGAGATCCTTGTCCCAAAAACAATCCTAGAAAATATGTCTCTGCCAAGTTCGTCTGTTCCGAGTAAATGGTCTGACGAGGGGGCCTGATAGCGATTGACGATATCTTGGGCAGTCGGGCTATGTGTAGCAATCACAGGTGCCAGAATAGCAGTTAGAACAAGTAACACAATGATAATCACACCGATAAGGGCTGTTTTACTCTTTATTATTCGAAACCCCGCTTCAAGCCACAAGGGAATAGGTTTAGAAGCTTTTATGGATTCTCCACTGGCTGTATTTGTTACGGGTTCTGGAGTAGGCGCCATCTTAATCACATCCTTTCAAATGTCCTGCAACGCAATTATTCATAACGAATCCTCGGATCAAAATACTTATACAGGAGGTCTGTTAATAAGTTAACGAGTACAAATATCGTTGCGACAATTAAGATTGTGCTTTGCACAACGGGATAATCCCTTCCCAAAACGGCCAAATACACATATCGTCCGATGCCTGGCCATGAAAATATCGTTTCGGTAAGCACGGCCCCTCCTAGCAATAGACCGAATTGCAATCCGATAACTGTAAGTACAGGAAGAAAAGCATTTTTTAAGGCATGGTGAAAGATAATCAGTCGTGTTTTTAATCCCTTGGCATCTGCGGTACGAATATAGTCTTGCTTCATCACTTCCAACATGCTGGAGCGTGTCATTCGTGCAATAATAGCCATTGGTATAGTCCCTAAAGCGATACCAGGCATTAGTAAATGTAAAAAGGCATCTTTAAATGCACGGAAATTCCCTGTCAAAAGACTATCTAGCAGATAGAAATTTGTTATGGTATTTATTTCGATGCCTGGTGTCAGTCTGCCAGAAGGGGGGAGAATATTTAGTTTGACGGAGAAGAACCAAATCATCATAAGACCAAGCCAGAAGATGGGGAGTGACACACCAAATAAAGCTCCTGTCATACTGATGTTATCAAACCAGGAATATTGCTTTACTGCTGCAATTACACCCGCGAGAATACCGATGCTGACAGCAAGTAACATAGCAAATAAGGTCAGCTCTACAGTTGCTGGTAGCTTATGTAACAATTCATATCCAATGGATTCCTTTGATTGGATAGATTGTCCCAAATCTCCCTGAAGTATATCCCCTAAAAAACGACCGTATTGAACAATGTACGGATCGTTCAGCCCGAGCTCTTGGCGTAACGCACTCAACTGCTCCTCTGTTGCCTTTTCTCCAAGCATACTACGTGCAGGATCGCCAGGAATTAAATGAATGAGTGAGAACGTAATAATGGATACACCAATAAGAACAGGTATGAGCATCAGCAAGCGTTTGGTAATATATTTTAGCATCAAACACACCTCCTTTTATTGGAATGGCGCCGTTGTAGTCCCACGGCACCATTCCTGTTGAAAATTACTCTTGAATATCCAGCATATTAAAAGGTTCACTTCCAGTTGAGTGTGGCACATAATTAACAACTTTGTTGTTTGCTGCGATTGGCGGTGTTGTATGGGCAATTGGGAACCATGGTGCATCCTCATGAATTATTTTTTGTGCTTCCAAGTATAATTCTGTTCGTTTTTCTTGGTCCATCTCGGTTTGGGCTGCCTTCAATAAATCATGAACTTCATCACTCTTATAGAATGCAATATTTCCAGCTGAACCCATTTTTGCATTGTCCTTATCGAGTAAAACATAGAGGAAATTGTCTGGATCTCCGTTATCGCCGGTCCAGCCTAAAAACGCCATGTCATGTTCGCCATTTTCTGTTAGAGACAAATGTGTGTCCCAATCACTTTCAATGACCTCTACATTAATGTTTACTTCTTTTAGCATTTCTTGGATTGCTTGTGCACTTACTTTAGGTTGAGGCATGTATGGTCTTGGGTTAGAGAACGTATTTAATGTAATATCAAAACCATCAGCGTAGCCTGCTTCCGCGAGCAGTTCTTTCGCTTTGTCTACATCATATCCATAGTCTTCAATGTCGTCATTATATCCCCATAACGAAGGTGGAAGAGGGTTTTTAGCAGGCTTGCCGATTCCTTCGTAAAGGGAGACAAGCTTTTCTTTATCGATAGCCAAGTTAATCGCCTGACGGACAGCTTTTTCAGCAAGTGGACCCTCTTTATCCGTGTTCATCGCCATATAACTAATATTCATGGATGGGCGTTCGATAATCTGTAAGCTTTCATCAGCATCTATCGTTTGAATATCCTGAGGGTTTAACCCTGTCATCATATCAATGGAACCTGACTGCAGTTCCATAAAACGCGCACCATTATCAGGAATCGTACGGAAGATAACTTTATCTACCTTTGCTGTATCTCCAAAATAGTCATTGTTTTTTGTAACCGTAATGCTGTCATCTGGTACCCATTCGCTGAATACAAATGGTCCTGTTCCAACAGGGTTTTTGAAATAATCTTCTCCATGTTCTTCAACAGCTTTAGGGCTTGCAATTCCGAAAGGAGGCATTGCAAGGGTTTGTAAAAATGGAGCATTAGGTTCACTTAGCGTGAAGGTTACCTCGTAGTCACTAGTAGCTTCCACGGATTCTATAATCCCACCTAAGTCCTCTTCCGAAGCTCCGAACATGTAGCCGTAATAAATATATTCCGCAGATGTAGCCCAACGCTCGAAATTAAATACAACATCTTCTGCTGTGAAATCATTTCCGTCATGGAAAGTTACATCATCTCTAAGCTTAAAAGTCCAGGTTAACCCGTCTTCACTAGGCGTCCACTCTGTTGCTAGTGCAGGTTTTACTTCCGTACTGTCTTCCTCGTAACGTACAAGTGTGTCATAAATTTGATTTGTAACATAAATTGATTCGCCATCGGTTACTTTTGATGGGTCTAATTGAATGGAATCCGCACCACGACCGAATATAAGTGTTTTTTCACCAGCTACATCTTCTGTGCCGTCCTCATTTGCTGATTCTTCATTGGATTCTTCATTACTAGAATCCGTGTCATCTCCAGTACATGCACTGACAGCAAGCAGCATTGCAAACAACAAGACCAGTATTCCTAACCATTTTTTGTTTATCACTATTTATCCCCCTCGTATGATTTCTTTCAACGTTTCTAGAAGCAAAATGATTAATTCACCACCTCCTTTGCAAAGTGGCAGGCAGCCATTTGCCCTGTTAAAGACACTTGTTTCATAGTTGGCTTTTCACTGCGGCAAATTGCTTCTGCGAATGGACAACGAGTATGAAACTTGCACCCCTTTGGTGGATTCGCTGGGGATGGTAGATCACCTTTTAAGATGATTCTCTCCTTTTCTTGATGAGGGTTTGCTTTTGGTACAGCAGATAGAAGTGCCTGTGTATAAGGATGCTTAGGAGATTGATAGACTTCTGCTGCCTCTCCAATCTCAACCAGTTCACCTAAATACATAACCGCCACTCGATCACTAATATGATGGATAACACTTAAATCATGAGCAATAAAAATGTACGTTAGTTTAAACTCCTCTTGAAGTTCTTCTAACAGGTTTATAACTTGGGCTTGAATGGATACATCTAAGGCGGAAACCGGTTCATCACATATGACAAGTTCAGGATCTAGTGCCAATGAACGGGCAATCCCGATACGCTGCCTCTGTCCGCCACTAAACTCGTGGGGATAGCGTGATTTGTGATAGGAACTTAAGCCAACTACATCTAGTAAGCGGTCCAGCTTTTGCTTACGTGCTGCTTTTTCCATCTGAAATATTTTCATTGGCTCCGTAATGATCTGCTCAATTGTCTTCCTTGGATTCAGGGAAGCATAAGGATCCTGAAAAATTAGCTGCATTTCCTGTCGCAGCTTTCGCATACGTTCACCGCGAAAAGCCGTTATATCCTCTCCTTTATAGATGAGCTGTCCCTCTGTTGGTTCGGTCAATTTTAAAATAGATCTACCAGCAGTAGATTTGCCACAGCCACTTTCCCCCACAAGTCCCAGTGTTTCTCCAGCTTTTACAGTGAAAGAGATGTCATCCACTGCTTTTACCATGTCTTTATTACGTGAAAATAGCGAAGTACCTTTTGTAGGAAAATGCTTTTTAAGACCTTTCACTTCCAATAGGGGTTTCATTGAAGGATTCCTCCTCGCTAATAACTTTGTCATGAAGGAAGCATCTAACTGCATGGTTATCTTCTACATTCTTTAACTCGGGATCTGCATGCAGACAGCTTTCCATTGCAAATTTACATCGTGGTGCAAAATTGCAGCCAGTAGGGAGAGAACGCAAATCAGGTGGCATCCCGGAAATAGCTTCAAGTTTTTGCTTCTTTTCAGTGATTTTAGGAATCGAGTGCATGAGACCAAGTGTATAAGGGTGTTTTCCATTATCGAATAACTTTTTTGTCTCCGTGTACTCTGCTGGCTTTCCAGCGTACATTACCATCACCCTGTCACAAACTTCGGCGACCACTCCAAGATCATGTGTAATCATAACGAGTGCCATATCGAGTTCTTTCTGCATTTTCTTAAATAACTCCAAAATTTGCGCTTGAATGGTTACGTCTAAAGCGGTAGTTGGCTCATCTGCAATGAGCAGAGACGGATTACATGATAAAGCGATTGCGATCATAACCCGTTGCCTCATTCCCCCACTGAATTCATGAGGGTAATTACGAATCCTGTTTCGTGCATCGGGAATTCCAACGAGATCTAGTAACTCCAATGCCCGATCAAATGCCTGTTTTCTAGTTAGCTTTTCATGTGCCAAAATGGTTTCAACCAGCTGTCTTTCTACGGTAAGTACTGGGTTAAGGGAAGTCATCGGATCCTGAAAAACCATTGCAATTTCCTTTCCACGTATGGCTCTCATCTCCTTGGGTGATTTTCTTAATAAGTCTTCTCCCTTAAATAAAACCTCTCCTTCCACAATCCGGCCAGGGGGAGAGGGTATCAGTCCAAGAATAGATAATGCCGTGATACTTTTTCCAGAACCGGATTCGCCAACTATTCCTAGTGTTTCTCCAGGTTTCACAGAAAAGTCCACCCCGTCAACTGCCTTCACCACACCGGACTTGGTAAAAAAATGTGTATGCAGGTTTCTTACTTCAAGAAGTGATGAATCAATTTGCATAGGACTCCTCCTCATAGATTGCTGCTAATAAATTATATGAAACATGCCCACGGTTTAATAACTTACTAGTTAAAAAACAGTACTTTCGTGCCTTTTTTTTATAAAAAGCTTGTATCTAATATTCAGGGGCGTTATAATAGCCTATGTGTCTTATTTTAAAAATAGAATTTGCGCCCGTAGCTCAGTTGGATAGAGCACTGGTTTCCGGTACCAGGTTTGTCGGGGGTTCGAATCCCTTCGGGCGCGCTATAAAAAGAAAGAGACAGCTCTTGGAAAAAAACCAAGAGCTGTCTCTTTTTCATTTATCTTCGTTCAACTAACAATCAGTGGGGGAAGAATGAAACCCCCACTGATTGAAGTTTCACTTTATAAGGAATGTATTATTTCGTCGGCCGCTTCGTCGATGGATAAATAGTCCGTGTTAATTTTTAGATGGTATTCCTGGTAGACTTTTTCTCTAGCATGAAACAGAGTTTTCATTTCATCAAGACTCTTCCCTTGTAGCACGGGTCTTGTCTCGATGAGTTGTTCACACCGATCGACCCATTTATCCCAGGATAGTTCCAAATGGATAACATAACAGGATGCCATACAAATTTCTCTCACTTCAGGCTGCAGAAACGCTCCGCCTCCTAAAGATAGAACCTTCTTTTTTTCCTGACTATAAGATTGAATCATTTCTTTTTCCTTTTCCCGAAAATATTCTTCGCCATATTTACGAAAAATTTCCGGCACAGGAAGCTGTTGTGCTCTTTCAATCTCTGCATCGATATCGATGAGTTGTCTCCCTGTTTTTTTCGCTAAGGCTTGTCCTATAGATGTTTTCCCAACCCCCATAAATCCAGTTAAAGCAATGCTCTTCTTGTCTTCTCGCTCCATGGTCACCCTCATTTCGCAATGTAATTAATTTATTCTAGTATAGGGGAAAGATATCATATTGTAACGTTGTATGGTAAGAGATTCACCTTTTTTATAATATAAAGAGACAGCTTGTAAATTATCTGAAAATGTTGGGCTAAAATGATAGAATAGGTTTAGAGAAATACTACTGGAGGATAACAAATGAAACCAATAAAGGTACAACACATTACAATAGGAGAAGGGACCCCAAAAATAATTGTTCCCATTACAGGAGACTCTGAGAGCGAATTGCTGGAAGAGATCGCTTATATTAAAGAGCTGAATCCGGATATTATTGAATGGCGGGCAGATACTTTTAATAGAGTGGCAGATTACGCTGCAGTAGAGCATATGCTAAGCCTAATTCGCGAGAAGGTACCTAACACACCACTGTTATTTACCTTTCGAACCGAACAAGAGGGCGGTAATTGCCCTATGTCCTTAGTGGACTATTTTAATCTAATAAAAGCTGTACTCGATACAAAACGAGTAGAACTCGTAGATATGGAATTACTTACAGATGAAACCATGCTACGAGAAATGATGAACCATGCAAAACAGCAAGGCGTAAAGGTTATCCTGTCTAACCATGAATTCACCCACACACCTGCAAAGGAAACCTTGCTTTTTCGTTTGCAAAAAATGGTTTCAATTGGTGCAGATATTCCTAAAATTGCCGTAATGCCACAAACGGTGAAGGATTTGCTAACACTATTGGATGTGACCCAGGAGGCGAAGGAATCAGGACTGCCTGTCATTACTATGGCGATGGGGAAACTAGGTTTATTAAGCCGTCTGTCCGGAGAAGTTTTTGGAAGTGCTGCTACATTTGCTGCAGGAAAGCAACAATCTGCACCTGGTCAGATTTCCGTCTCACAACTAAGAGAGGTACAAGATATTATCCATCAACATTCCTAAAATATTAAAGAGGTGAGAATATGAAACTTGTTAGCTATAGAAAAGGGAAAAATGCGCCATTTCGGATTGGGGCAATGTTAGATAAAAAGAAAGTAATGGACCTAGAAGAAGCATTTAGACAGATGGAGATTGCGCAAGGAGGAGAAGCTACAGAGAATTTCCCAGCAGACCCGAATGCCTTTTTTTTCGCTGGGCCAGATACATTAGATCTAGCAAAACAGGCTGTGGACTTTGTTGAACGTACACAAGGGGAGCCATTGCAGTTTGATAGGGGAGAGGTCGAATTGGGTTCGCCTATTTCACGACCTGGAAAGATCATCTGTGTGGGGAAAAATTATGCTGAGCATGCAGCAGAAATGAAAAGTGACGTACCAGACTATCCCGTCTTATTTGCGAAATTTTCCAATGCATTGATTGGGCCAGAGGACGCCATTAAGAAAAGCCATTTAACAAGCAAGCTTGATTATGAGGCTGAACTGACTATTGTTATCGGCAAAGAAGCTTCCAATGTACATAAAGAAAATGTTGGTGAATATATTCTTGGTTATACAATAGGAAATGATATTTCTGCTCGAGACCTACAAAAACGTACACCGCAGTGGTTACAGGGGAAAACCCTTGACCGCAGTACACCTATTGGGCCATGGGTTGTAACAGCAGATGAAATTCCTGATCCGGCTAATTTGGCAATAAAGACATTTGTAAATGGGGAAGAACGCCAAGCATCGAACACAAAGCATTTGATTTTCGATATTCCTTACCTTATTGAATTCATTTCGTCGATCATGACATTAGAAGCAGGGGATATTATTTTAACTGGAACCCCGAACGGCGTCGGGTTCGCCATGGACCCGCCAGGATTTTTGAACGACGGTGATACGGTTAAGATTGAGATTGAGAACATCGGAGAATTAGAAAACCGCGTTGAAGATCTGCGATAAAGTTAGCTTGGAGATAGAAGATGAAAATAAAAGCCAAGCGATTATTATAGATCGCTTGGCTTTTATTCATCGGTTAGGATTTAGAAATTTCCATTTTAAGAAGTGTTTTGAACGTACCTTTTCATAAATTAGTGACCTACGCTTTTGAATCTTCCTCCATGAACTTCTTGCGTATCCATTATGGTCGTAAAGGCCGTTGGATCAATATCATGGATGAGCACCTTCAGCTTGGCCACTTCCAGTCTAGTCACGACTACGTAAATCACTTCCGTATCAGTTTCCTGGTAGCTGTTTTGACCATACAGCTTGGTTACACCTCTACCAAGCGTCTCTCCTATTTCATCAGCGATCTCGCTTGTAAAATTGGAAACAATTATGGCTGCTTTTGTTTCATTAAATCCTTGCCCTACTGCATCAATTGTTTTGGATGCAATGTAATAAGTGAGGATGGAAAACATTGCCTGTTCCCAGCCAAGCACAAATCCTGCCCAGAGAAAGATAAAAATGTTAATAAACATTACAAATTCACCGACTGAGAACGGGATTTTTCTCGATAATATAATACCCAGGATTTCTGTACCATCCAATGCACCGGAGTTGCGGATGACAATCCCAACACCTGCCCCAAGTGAAAGACCACCAAATACTGTTGCCAGCAAAGTGTCATCTGTTATGGGTGCTACATGGTGTAAGGATGACTCAACGATAGCAAGGGCGAGAATGCTAAATAGTGAGGAAAACAGAAAATCTTTCCCGAGTCGTTTTAGTCCGGCATACAAAAAAGGAATATTGATAAGTAATACAAGCACCCCGAAGCTAAAACCGGTTAAATAGTTGATTAACAGGGAGGTACCGATAATCCCGCCATCAATAATTTCATTAGGGACGAGAAAAAGCTCAATAGAGGCTGCTGCTAAAGCTGCGCCAATGAAAAGCATGAAGTATCTCATAATAAGATGAGCAATGCTCTCTTTCTTTCTTTTACGGTGTGGCATGAACTAAACTCCTTTGTTTACAGTATTTCGTTTATCTAGCCTTAACTGGCAGTAGGACCCAATTTTAGAATGCAAGGGGAATTAACCAGTAAAGGTCCCATTCATTCCACCAACATTTGATGCCGGAGGTAGGGATCGGCCAAATGAAGTTTTACTTTATAGCTTGCTTAGCGAGTCTGTCTGCATGATAGTTTTGCTTCTCGGGTATCCATTTAATGAAAAAGTAGGGAAACGTAGCAGATTTTTGGACAATGGTTTCTAAAAATGGCTTATAGCTTTGGTTACGGGTAAAGTTCTTTTCCACAACATCAACCACCAATTTCGAATCAGACCGGATTGAAATAATCTCATCAGGATAATGCTCCTCACAAATCTCCAAAGCTTTTATTACTGCGAGAAATTCTGCCTCATGATTGGAAAGTTCTTCTAAAGGTATCGCATACTCAAATTTAGTTTTTCCTTGTTTTATGTATATACCTGCCCCGCTTTTACCTGGGTCTCCACGAGAGGCACCATCTGTATAAACCTCAATCACATTCATCATCCTTACTAACGTTTTAGTGTTTATATTGTCGACAACCATTTGTGATATTCCCTCGAAACCACCATATTAACTATACCAAAGTATAACGTGATTTTCAGATTTGAGGTATGACATAAGGAACGATACTATGGGTTCTATCTATTCTGCTCTGCTGTTTATAAAGTTATCATTTAAGACAAACTTCCTCTATCTCAGTATCTAGACTAAGACTATATTACTAATTTAAAGAATATTCCTAAAATTTATTGTAACTTAACAAAAATTAGTATACCATTTAATTTATTCAAAACATGCTTGTACTCATATGGAGCATGTAAACAAGGAGGAGATAGGATGAATTATGAAAGCGGATACAAACAAGAAGGTTATACAGAAGGAAAACCAGACTATCAGAAAATCACCGAAAGTTCTTCATTTAAGAATTTACTTGCAAAGCGTAAAAGATTCATTGTCCCGTTAACCATTATATTTTTAGTATTCTATTTTCTACTCCCGATTCTAACCTCTTATACCACTTTTTTAAATTCTCCAGCGATAGGTGACATATCTTGGGCATGGCTCTTTGCTTTTGCGCAATTTATTATGACGTGGGTATTTTGCGTTATCTATGTTAAAAAATCTGCGCATTTTGATAAACAATCTGATGAAATAATAGCTGACCAATTAGGGGAGGGGAAAGAATGAACGGAACGGTTGTAACACTTTTTTTAGTCATTGTGGTCGCTACATTGGTTATTACTTATTTTGCAGCTAAAAAGACTCAAACAACTGGTGATTTTTATACGGCAGGTGGCGGATTAACCGGTTGGCAAAATGGACTTGCTATCGCTGGAGATTATTTGTCTGCAGCTTCCTTTTTAGGTATTGCTGGAGCCATTGCTCTTTATGGATTTGATGGTTTCTTTTACAGTATTGGCTTTTTAATAGCGTACTTAGTAGTTATGTTTTTAGTAGCAGAGCCTTTGAGAAACTTAGGTAAATACACACTTGCTGACATGATAAATGCGAGATTTGATGCAAAAAAGGTAAGGGGGATAGCTGCCCTAAGTACGCTTACGATTGTTATATTTTATATGATTGCGCAGCTCGTAGGGGCAGGTGCTCTCATCCAACTATTATTCGGGATAGATTATTGGATCGCCGTACTAATAGTTGGGGTGATGATGACAATTTATGTATTATTTGGAGGCATGACTGCGACAAGTTGGGTTCAAATTATTAAAGCGGTATTATTAATGATTGGTACTGTTATTATTGCTTTTATGGTACTCGCAAAATTTAACTTTAATATACTTGGAATGTTTAGTGAAATGAAAACAGCGACGGCCCATGGGGCTGATTACTTAAACCCAGGGCTGAAGTATACCGTTCCATTGGACACCATTTCCTTAATGGTAGCACTTGTATTGGGAACGGCTGGTTTACCTCACATCTTAATGCGCTTCTTTACAGTGAAAAATGCTAGAACAGCAAGAAGCTCCGTCGTTACTGCTACGTGGGTTGTTGGGATTTTTTATATTTTAACAATTTTCCTAGGGTTTGGAGCAGCTGCTTTCGTAGGCGAAGAAATTATAGCTGCAGCTAATCCGGCTGGTAACATGGCGGCACCTTTATTGGCTGAAGTACTTGGTGGTAATTTGTTAATGTCATTCGTTTCAGCGGTAGCCTTCGCCACAATACTTGCAGTTGTTGCAGGGTTAGTTTTGTCAGGAGCTTCTGCATTTGCACACGATATTTATGGACAAATTATAAAAAAAGGTAATGCAACGGATAAGCAGCAAATGTTGGCAGCACGGTATGCTTCTTTAGGTGTTTCTATCTTTTCCATTCTACTTGCATTATTTGCTCAAAATATGAATGTCGCCTTTTTAGTATCGTTAGCGTTTTGTGTGGCAGCAAGTGCGAACTTACCTGTTATTCTTTACACGATATACTGGAAGCGTTTTAATACAAGTGGTGCTGTAACAGCGATGGTATTAGGGTTAGTTTCCGCATTAATTTTGGTGGCAATTAGTCCAAACGTTTTTTCCCCCACCGAAGGCGCTGCACTATTTGTAGGGGAACCTATCTTCCCGTTAACTAATCCGGCTTTAATATCAGTTCCATTAGGTTTCTTAGGGGGATATTTAGGAACAGTTTTCTCTAAAGAAGTTGACTTGAAACGGTATGCCGAAGTCCAGGTGAAAGCAAACACAGGGTATCGTGAATAGTAGAAAGAACTGTGATTTTATGGCAAAATAAGAGTTGGAGTATATATAGGGGGGATAAGGATGAATTTACTACAAGAACAGGTACTTGAACGTAAAATGAACCAATCCCTTCTTCAGTCTCTCCAATTATTGCAATATTCAAGTTTTGATTTAATGGAATATATAAAGGAAATTGAAAAAGAAAACCCTTTAATAGATGAAGTTATTTATCAGGATGGTGTTTCCTATTCCCATCCATCTAGAGGGGGGCTAGTAGCCCCTGTCGAATTAAATGCGAAGGAATTAACCATGTATGAAAAATTAAAGAAGCAATTATATATGCTAACTATACCCAAGGAGATACATCATGCCGTTTTATATGGAATTGATTCATTAAATGAAAGCGGGTACCTTGAGATTGATTTGGAATTTTGGGCCAATGCATGTGACATAACACTGCAAAGCGCTGAAAAGGCACTACTGTATATTCAGTCGTTGGAACCAACTGGTATAGGGGCCAGGTCACTAAGCGAATGCATTTACCTACAATTAGCACAAGATGCCCCCGACCCTGACTTTTTACAAGACTTGTTAGAAGATAAACTAAATTGGGTTGCTGCAGGGGATGTTTCAGCTATATCAAAATATTATAGTTTGTCTGAACCTGAGGTAGAAGGCTTGTTGGCAAAGATTAGAAGTTGCGATCCAAAACCAGGGAAACGTATATCAACCAAAACGACGAACTATATCACACCGGAAGCTTCAATTTATAAGCAACACGGAAAATGGCATGTTTCATTTTTTTCTTGGAGCAGCCCTTACATAAAGATAAATCCAAACTATAAAGAATTCGTGTCAGATGAAAAAGACGTTGTACGTTACTTTAATAATAAATGGAGCCAAGTCGAATCACTTAGAAAAGCTATTTCATATAGACTTAATACATTAGAACGGGTGATTCATTGTATAATAGAGAAGCAATCTCCTTTTTTCGAAAATGGCTTGTCCATGCTTCAACCTTTAACACTAAAAGAAATTGCAGATGTTCTTGAGTTGCATACTTCTACGATAAGCAGAACGGTTTCAAACAAATATATTCAAACAGCAAGTGGAGTATTTCCATTAAATTTTTTTCTGCAATCAGGAATTCAACAAGCAGATGGTACGAAAACTTCTTCCATTGTTGTGAAACAACAAATCGCTGACCTGGTTAAAAACGAAGATAAACGGAAGCCATTATCAGATAGAGAGATTAAGGAAAAATTGGAGGCAGTGTACGGGCTACACATCGCCAGAAGGACAGTAATGAAATACCGTGAGCACCAAGAAATCCCATCTTCTAGCAAGAGAAAGGAAACGTGACATGAGAAATGTAATTTTATACACAAAGAATCCTTGTTCATTATGTGATGAAGCAAAAATGATGTTGGAGCTTCTTCAAAAGGATTATAGCTTCAATTTAATAGAAAGGGATATCGAAATGAATGATGAGTGGATGGAGCGCTATCATTTACTTATCCCATGTGTGATTATCGGAAAGGATTTTGTTGATGGTTCCCAAATGGGATGGAATACACTTGTACGAGCATTACAAAATGGTGAATAGCTACCTTCCTTTTGGGGAAGTGTAAAATCTGAACGATTCATTTTAGTTGTGAAATTTTATATCTTTGCTATAATAAATGTCGAAGGAAGTTTTTTTTGATGTTTCTGGGACATAATATAACCATCTGGGACATTTTGTGTCCAACAAGAGGGGATCTGAATGAGTGATCTAATTGATTTGCAGAAAAAACTAGTTCCAGATTTAGTGGAAGTAATGCAGCAAAGGTATGCTGTATTGCACAGTGTAGACTTGTTTCAGCCAATTGGAAGACGTAGTTTGGCGGAAAACACTGGTATGTCTGAAAGAAATGCCCGTAGTGAGGTTGACTTCTTATCTAAACAAGGACTCATAAAAATTACCACAAAAGGAATGTATATCTCAAAAGAGGGTAAGGTAATTCTAGAACAGTTGGCCGAATTTATGAATGAAATTAAAGGTTTAAGTGTTTTAGAAAAGCAAATCAAGGATAAATTGAATATTGAGCAGGTCATTGTGGTGCCTGGAAATAGTGATCAATATGAATGGGTCAAACAAGAAATGGGGAAAGCATGTGTTTCCTTTCTTCAGTCTGTAGTAGATAACGAGGATATAATCGCAGTTACTGGTGGGACTACGATGGCAGCTGTAGCGAATGTCATGAACCCATTAGATAAGGCAAATAACTATTTATTTGTACCAGCGCGTGGGGGAATTGGGGAAAAGGTAGAAAACCAAGCCAACACAATCGTTGCTGAAATGGCCAGAAAAGCCGGGGTACAATACCGTTTGCTCTATGCGCCAGATCCTTTGAGTGAATCTGCTTATCAGACCATTATAAACGAGCCATCTATTAACGAGACACTTCAGCATGTTAAGGGAGCAACAGTTGTCCTTCACGGAATTGGCGATGCCATGACAATGGCGAAACGTCGAAAAACACCCGAGCAGGTTTCTGTGGAACTCCATAACAAACAGGCTATCAGTGAAGCATTTGGTTACTATTTTGATGCAATGGGTAATGTTGTATATAAGGTACGCACCGTAGGCATTCAATTAGAGGACCTTCAAACAATCGATCATGTTGTAACCATTGCGGGCGGTAGCTCCAAAGGAAAAGCAATCGATTCTTATTTTAAACAAGGGAAGAGCAATCTTCTGATCACGGATGAAGCAGCCGCGAAAGAGATATTGAAGGGGTAACCCTTTTATATATAAAATTAATTTCTATTTATAGGAGGAATATACATGGCAGTAAAAGTAGGTATTAATGGTTTTGGTAGAATTGGACGTAACGTATTTCGTCAATCACTTAAAAATGATGAAGTAGAAGTAGTAGCAGTAAACGATTTAACAGATGCTAATATGCTAGCACATTTGTTAAAATACGATTCTGTTCATGGTAAACTTGATCAAGAAATTTCAGTAAATGGTTCCAACCTTGTTGTTGGTGGAAAAGAAATTAAAGTGCTTTCTGAGCGTAACCCTGCAGATCTAGGCTGGGGAGATCTTGGTGTAGAAGTTGTTATTGAATCAACTGGTCGCTTCACTAAAGGTGAAGATGCACAGAAACACATTGAAGCTGGAGCGAAAAAAGTAATTATTTCCGCACCTGCACAAGATGAAGATCTTACACTAGTTATGGGTGTTAACGATGATCAATACGATCCATCTAGCCATAACATTATCTCTAACGCTTCTTGTACTACAAACTGTCTTGCACCATATGCAAAAGTATTAAATGATAAATTTGGTGTTAAACGTGGCTTGATGACAACAATTCACTCTTACACTAACGATCAGCAAATCCTTGATTTGCCACATAAAGACTACCGTCGTGCTCGTGCAGCAGCAGAAAACATTATTCCAACTACAACTGGTGCAGCGAAAGCAGTAGGTAAAGTACTTCCTGAATTAAACGGCAAATTAAACGGTGGAGCAGTTCGCGTTCCAACTCCAGACGGTTCTCTAGTTGACCTAGTAGTAGAGTTGGATAAAAACGTAACAGCTGAAGACGTTAATGCTGCATTGAAAGAAGCTGCAGAAGGCGATCTTAAAGGAATCCTTGAGTACAGCGAAGAGCCACTTGTTTCTTCTGATATCGTAGGTAACTCACATTCATCAATCATTGATGGTCTATCAACTATGGTACTTGAAGATAACATGGTTAAAGTAATCTCTTGGTATGACAATGAAATGGGTTATTCTTCACGCTGTGTGGATCTAGCTGCATTTCTTAAAAAACAAGGACTGTAAGATTCACCTTACCAGCAGTCAGGTTAATTAAGCAGGCGGAGGAGGAGATAAATCCTCCTTCGTCTTTTCCTTGTTACATGATTAACCTCAAACTATTAAGGGAAAAGCTATAAGTGCTACATAATTTAATAAAGCAGGAGGTTGTTTTAATGAATAAGAAAACACTTCAAGACATTGACGTTAAAGGTAAAAAGGTCTTTTGTCGTGTCGATTTTAACGTACCAATGAAGGACGGAGAGGTTACTGACGATACTAGAATTAAGGCAGCCCTGCCGACTATCCAGTATCTTAGTGAACAAGGTGCCACCGTTATTCTTGCAAGTCATTTAGGTCGTCCAAAGGGCGAAGCAGTGGAAGAGTTACGCCTTGACCCTGTTGCAAAACGTCTTAGCGATCTTCTTGGCAAAGAAGTAGTGAAAACAGACGAAGTATACGGCAGTGAAGTAAACGAAGCCCTATCTCGCTTAAGTGATGGCGATATTCTACTTTTAGAGAATGTACGCTTTGAAGCAGGAGAAGAAAAAAATGACGAACAGCTTGCTCAAGCATTCGCAGATATGGCTGATATCTATGTAAATGATGCCTTTGGCGCAGCTCACCGTGCACATGCTTCCACTGCAGGTGTTGCGGAGAAGCTTCCAGCAGTTGCTGGTAAACTTTTGGAAAAGGAAATTGCGGTACTGGGTAAAGCACTTGAAAACCCTGAGCGTCCTTTTACAGCCATTATAGGTGGAGCGAAAGTTAAAGATAAAATTAATGTAATTGATAACCTTCTTGATAAAGTAGATAACCTTATCGTTGGTGGTGGACTTGCGTATACGTTTATCAAAGCACAAGGCCATGAAATTGGAAAATCTTTATTAGAAGAAGATAAACTGGATCTTGCGAAAGAATTCATGCAAAAAGCAAAAGATAACGGCGTCAATTTTGTATTGCCTGTAGATGTTGTTGTAGCAGATGACTTCTCTGAAGAGGCAAATACCAAAATTGTAGATATTCAAGAGATTCCTGCAGATTGGGAAGCATTAGATATCGGGCCAAAAACGCGTGAGAAATACAGCCAGATTGTGGCAGATTCCAAACTAGTAATTTGGAATGGACCAATGGGAGTATTTGAATTAAACGTATTTGCTGGTGGCACAAAAGCTGTTGCAGAGAGCCTTGCAAACACAGAAGGTTATACTGTAATTGGTGGTGGAGATTCTGCTGCTGCAGTAGAGAAATTTGATTATGCGCAAGACATGGATCATGTTTCTACCGGTGGTGGAGCATCCCTAGAATTCATGGAAGGCAAAGCACTTCCAGGTGTGGAAGCTTTAAACGATAAATAATTGTATGGAATCAAAATTTATTTAAGAGGTGATCGTATGCGTAAAAATGTGATTGCAGGTAACTGGAAAATGAACAAAGTATTGTCTGAGGCGACTGAATTTGTAGGAGAAGTTGTAAATAAAGCTCCCGAATCAGACCAGACTGAAGCAATTGTTTGTGCACCATTCCCTTTCCTTGCAAGCTTGGTTGAGCAAACAAAAAATTCACCAGTGAAAATAGCGGCACAAAACATGCATTATGAAGAAAGTGGTGCATTCACAGGGGAAGTAAGTCCTGGAATGTTGAAAGATCTTGGCGTTACACATGTCGTACTTGGACACTCTGAGCGTAGAGAGCTTTTTGCAGAAACAGATGAATCGGTAAATAAAAAAACACAGGCTGCATTTAAACACGGTCTAACTCCAATCGTTTGTGTTGGTGAAACACTTGATCAACGTGAAGCAAATGAAACAATGAATCATGTAGGCAACCAGGTAAAAGCTGCTTTAGAAGGACTTTCTGAGGACCAGGTAGCTAGTACGATTATTGCGTACGAACCAATCTGGGCAATCGGAACTGGAAAAACAGCTACAAGTGAACAAGCAAATGAAGTTTGTACCCATATCCGTAATGTTGTAAAAGATGTGACATCAGAAGAAACAGCAGAAAAAGTTGTTCTACAATATGGTGGCAGTGTGAAACCAGCAAACATTAAGGAATTACTTGCTCAATCAGATATTGATGGTGCCTTAGTTGGCGGAGCAAGTCTGGAGGCAGACTCATTCTTGCAGCTCGTGGAGGCTGGTAAATAATGACACAAAATAAATTAGCTGCATTGATTATCCTTGACGGATTTGCGATACGCGATGAAGAGATGGGAAATGCGGTAAAACAAGCTAATACACCTAATTTCGACCGATTCTGGGAAAAGTACGCTCATAATCAGCTAACCGCCAGTGGAGAGGCTGTAGGCCTGCCTGAAGGTCAAATGGGTAACTCCGAAGTAGGTCATCTAAATATCGGTGCAGGTAGAATTGTGTATCAAAGTTTAACGAGAGTGAACCTTTCTATAAAAGAAGGAGACTTTTTCGAAAAAGAAGCTTTCTTAAAATCAATTCGTTCTGCTAAAGAAAAAGGCAAGGCATTGCACATCTTTGGTCTATTATCTGATGGTGGTGTCCACAGTCATATCAGCCATATGTTCGCATTGCTGAAGCTTGCCAAAGACAATGGCCTGGAAGAGGTTTATGTACATGCATTTTTAGATGGCCGTGACGTAGGCCAGCAAACAGCTAAAAAGTACATTGCCCAAACAGAAGATAAAATGAAAGAGCTGGGCGTCGGAAAAATTGCAACGGTTTCTGGACGCTATTATTCCATGGATCGCGATAAGCGTTGGGATCGCGTTAAGAAAGCATATGATGCGATGGTTCACGGTGACGGGCCGACATACACAAATGCTGAAGAAGTAGTAGAAGATTCCTACAAAAACGGCATTTATGATGAATTCGTACTTCCTTCTGTGATTACAGATGAAAGTGGCGACCCAGTAGGTAAAGTACAGGACGAAGATTCCATCATCTTTTATAACTTCCGTCCAGACAGAGCTATTCAAATCTCTCGTACTTTTGCCAATAAAGATTTCCGTGATTTCGATAGGGGAGAAAATGTACCGAAGGATCTTGACTTTGTTATGCTAACCAATTTCAGTGAATCGGTGGATGGCTACGTAGCTTACGAACCGGCAAATCTTGATAACACGATTGGTGAAGTACTGGCGCAAAACAATTTAAATCAGTTACGTATTGCGGAGACAGAGAAGTATCCACATGTTACATTCTTTATGAGTGGCGGTCGTGAAAAAGAATTTGAAGGAGAAAAACGTGTTCTTATCGATTCTCCAAAAGTTGCTACTTATGACCTCCAGCCTGAGATGAGTGCATATGAAGTAACAGACGCTTTGTTAAAAGAACTTGATGAAGGAAATCAAAATGCGATTATCTTAAACTTTGCAAACCCTGATATGGTTGGTCATTCTGGTATGCTAGAGCCAACGATAAAAGCAATTGAAACAGTGGATGAATGCTTAGGTAAAATAATCGATAAAATCGTTTCTCTTGGTGGAAATGCAATTATTACCGCTGATCACGGTAATTCTGATGAAGTAATCACAGTGGATGGAGACCCAATGACAGCACATACGACAAACCCTGTGCCTGTTATCGTAACAAAAGAAGATGCAACAATACGCGACGGCGGAATTCTTGCAGATCTTGCTCCAACTCTACTTGATCTACTGGATGTTTCCAAGCCAGAGGAAATGACAGGAAAATCTTTACTAAAGTAAGTTGCCTATCTTAACAAAAGTCAGGTAAGATGAATGAGAAACCAAAAAAAGGAGAGATTTACATGCCATATATTACAGATGTCTATGCAAGAGAAGTACTTGATTCACGCGGTAACCCAACAGTAGAGGTAGAAGTATTCACAGAGTCCGGTGCATTTGGATCTGCTCTAGTACCAAGTGGTGCTTCCACTGGAGAATACGAAGCTGTTGAATTACGTGACGGTGACAAAGACCGCTATTTAGGTAAAGGTGTGGAAAAAGCAGTACAAAACGTAAATGAAGTAATCGCACCAGAATTAGTGGGTATTGATGTAACCCGTCAAAATATCATTGATGCATTAATGATTGAACTTGATGGAACAGAAAACAAAGGAAAATTAGGTGCAAACGCTATTCTTGGTGTTTCCATGGCTGTAGCTCATGCGGCTTCTAGCTATCTAGAAGTACCACTTTACAACTATCTTGGTGGATTCAATGCTAAAACATTGCCAACACCTATGATGAACATCGTAAATGGTGGAGAGCATGCAGATAACAATGTTGATATCCAAGAATTCATGATTATGCCAGTAGCTGCTCCTACTTTCAAAGAAGCATTACGTACAGGTGCTGAGATTTTCCACTCTTTGAAAAAAGTTCTTAACTCAAAAGGATATAACACTGGTGTAGGTGACGAAGGTGGATTTGCTCCAAACCTTGGTTCAAATGAAGAAGCTCTCCAAACGATTGTAGAAGCAATTGAAGCAGCTGGTTACAAACCAGGTGAAGAAGTGAAGCTTGCTATGGACGTTGCCGCTTCCGAAATTTACGAAGATGGCAAATATAACCTAAAAGGCGAGGGTGTTGTTCGTACATCTGCTGAAATGGTAGACTGGTATGAAGAAATGGTAAATAAATACCCAATCATCTCTATTGAAGATGGTCTTGATGAAAACGACTGGGAAGGTCATAAACTATTGACAGACCGTCTTGGTGACCGTGTTCAATTAGTTGGGGATGATCTATTTGTTACAAACACTACGAAGCTTTCCCAAGGTATTGAGCAAGGTGTAGGAAATTCTATTCTTGTTAAAGTGAACCAAATTGGTACACTTACTGAAACATTTGAAGCAATTGAAATGGCGAAACGCGCTGGATACACTGCTGTTATCTCTCACCGCTCAGGTGAAACAGAAGATGCAACGATCGCTGATATCGCTGTTGCTACAAATGCTGGACAAATTAAAACGGGTGCACCTTCTCGTACAGACCGTGTAGCGAAATACAATCAACTATTACGTATTGAAGATGAATTAGCTGGTCTAGGAGTATATGGTGGCTTAGATTCATTCTATAACTTGAAAAAATAAACAAACACAATGTGTAGCATCACTCTTGCAAAGAGCAAGGGTGATGCTTTTTTGCTTTATCTGGAAACCTCGACCCCTGTTTTTAATTGAAAATATCATTCAGCCTAGCATAGGACAAATTGTAGTTAAATAAAATAGGATGTAATGTAAAAATTATACAGGGGGAGATTAAAGTGGCGCAAAAGGTATTGCTTTTTGGCGATATTGGAATAGATGACACGGTTGCACTAATTTATGCCTATTTAAATGATGAGATTGATGTTGTCGGAGTTGTAGCTGACTATGGGAATATCTCAAGGGAAAATGCATTGGCCAATATTCAATATGTGCGGACATTATTAAGCAGTGAAATGACAGAACAGGTAACCATCATTGTAGGAGCTGAAGCACCAATGACTGGCGAACTCCCTGAATACGTGCATGAGATTCACGGAGAGTTTGGCCTAGGGCCAATTATCCCTCCTGTAAATTTCATGAATGGTATTACAGAAAATTTTCATGAAATCGTGAATATTATCAAAGAAAATGAGGATTTACTGATCGTTAATATTGGTCGTTTAACTTCATTAGCAACAATGTTTCTGCTATATGGTGATTTGATGCGTAAGATAAAGGGGTATTATGTAATGGGAGGGGCTTTTTGGGTTCCGGGTAATATTACGGCTGTATCTGAAGCCAATTTCTATGGTGATCCGGTTGCTGCACAGGTAGTACTTCGATATGCAGAAAATGTAAAAATTGTACCTTTAAATGTAACAGAGCAAGCAATCGCAACACCAAAAATGGTAGATTATATTGACGCGTATGGCCCGATAGATATTGTAAAACCGCTATTAGACTATTATTATAATTTTTATAAAGAAAGAAATCCATCAAGCACTGGTAGTCCATTGCATGATGTATTAACTTTAATGGCTGTAATCAAGCCAGATATGCTTACATATGAAAGATTACCGGTAAACATTGTACAGGCAGCTGAAGGGACAGAACGCGGGCAAAGCATTGCCGACATCAGACCTTTTCTTACAGATGGGGAAGTTGAATCAAAGAAACATGACATCGCCTTCCAATTAAACTATAAACAGTTCTTTATGGATTTTATGACTGTAATGAGTGGCCAGCGTTTCACCTAACCCATTGACCTTTAAAAGGAAGCCCTGCTATGCTATTTGTAAAAAGGATAAGCGGGAGGGTGAAGCGCATTTCTATTTTAGACTCGATAAAAAACAGACGGTCCATACATACTTTTAAAAAAGAGGAAGTGCAGAATAATATATTACAGGATATCTTTCACTACGCTTCCTATGCACCGACACATTACATGAAGGAACCTTGGCAAATAAAAATATTTCAAGAAAAGGGAAAGCAATTCTTTGTCGATGAGATCATATCGAGTTACGAAAGAATTGGTATGCTTGGTACAGACAAAGAGTCTAAAACTATAAAAATGAAGGAATCGATGAAACAGTTTTTATTAGAAATTCCGCACCATGCGGTAATTTCCTTTGAAGTGGAAGAAGACCCTATTCGCTATGAGGAAGATTATGCTGCAGTATGTGCATTTATCCAAAACGTCCAACTCGCTGCCTGGGAACACGGTGTAGGAGTGTTGTGGACTATTACACCATACATGCATGATCAAAAGTTTGTAGAAAGAGTTGGAATAAATAGTGACGTGATGAAAATTGCTGCTGTACTTCAAATGGGATACCCACAAAAAGTTCCGCGTAATAAAGGTCGAACCCCAATAGAAGAAAAACTGGAAATTATAAATAAATAAAGTATAGAAAAAGCCGGAGGGTAATTCGTTAAACTCAACGATTCCCTTCGGCTTTATTATCTCTTTATTTAAACTTAGTTAATTAGCTCATTTACAAATTCTAAGACTTCATCTGCTGTGCCCATGGAAAGGATCTTTTCTTTATTGGAAGCAAGTTTTTTCTTAGAAAGCTCCTTCAATTGTGTACGTGCAGGCAAGATAGAAGTTGCACTCATGCTGAATTCATCAAGCCCAAGTCCTAGAAGAATTGGAATTGCTAACGGCTCACCAGCCATTTCTCCACACATACCAACCCATTTATCTTCACTGTGTGCTGCTTCAATAACGTTATTAATTAGGTTTAAGATAGCTGGATGGTATGGCTGGTAAAGGTAAGAAACTTGTTCGTTCATACGATCTGCAGCCATCGTGTATTGAATTAAGTCATTTGTACCAACACTGAAGAAATCTACTTCTTTAGCAAATTGTTTTGCAATTACGGCCGTAGAAGGGATTTCTACCATGATACCTACTTCGATATCATCCGAAACGTCTTTTCCTTCGTTTTTAAGTGCTTCTTTTTCATCAAGAAGAATTGCTTTAGCTTTTCTGAATTCCTCAATTGTCGCAATCATTGGGAACATGATTTTCAAGTTTCCGTAAACACTTGCACGTAATAGTGCGCGTAGTTGCGGACGGAAAACATCTTCATTTTCCAAACAGAAGCGAATTGCTCTAAATCCAAGGAACGGATTCAGTTCTTTCGGTAAATCTAAGTAGTTTAGCTCTTTATCGCCACCGATATCTAGTGTACGTACAACAACAGGCTTGCCTTGCATCTGTTCCAGAACGGATTTGTAAGCATCAAACTGCTCGTCCTCTGTAGGAAGCTCGTTTTTACCCATATAAAGAAATTCAGTACGGTAAAGTCCAACACCTTCGCCACCATTGTTCAGAACACCTGTTACATCTTCTGGTGTACCGATGTTTGCTGCAAGCTCTACTTGCTCGCCGTCAGCTGTGAATGTCGGCTCGTCTTTTAACTTAGCCCATTCTTCTTTTTGTCTTGCAAACGTTTCTTGCTTTTCTCGGTAGGATGCAATTTCTTCTTCAGATGGGTTAAGGATTACTTTCCCTTCCATCCCGTCTACAATCACCATGTCGTCTTGAGATACTGAAGTCGTAATTTCTTTGGTTCCAACTACAGCTGGAATCTCAAGTGATCTAGCCATAATTGCTGAGTGGGAAGTACGTCCGCCAATATCTGTAGCGAAGCCTTTTACAAATTCTCTGTTTAATTGAGCTGTGTCAGATGGTGTTAAATCCTTGGCAATTACTATTACTTCCTCATTAATTAATGCAGGGTCTGGGAATGTTACACCAAGTAAATGAGCCATCACACGTTGAGTAACATCATGAATATCAGCAGCGCGCTCTCTCATGTATTCGTTGTCCATGCTCTTGAACATGTCAATAAACATGGTAGCTGTTTCTTCAAGTGCTGTTTCTGCCATCACGTTATCAGCGTTTATTTTGTCTTTCATTGGGTTTATTAACTCAGGGTCACTTAATACTAATAAATGTGCAGAAAAGATCTCTGCATGCTCGTCACCAAGCTGTTCCTTCGTATGTGCTTTAATTTTTTCCAACTCTTGTTTTGAAACGTCAAGCGCTTTTTCCAATCTCTCTATTTCCACTTGTGGATTATCAATTGTTTTCTTTTCAAATGAAAGATCAGGTGTTTCTAGTTGGTATGCCTTCGCAATAGCAATACCGGATGATGCAGCGATTCCTTGTACATTTTTCATTTTGACCAACCTTCCTTATTGCAAAAAAATATTAGCGATAAAACCGTGAAATACGTTTATACACTCCAGTGTCTATTTTAAACGCTTGCTCGTTATTACACAAGGATTAAACTTTGATACGTAACGTGTCAGTGATCCAACCTTCGATGGCTCGATAGACCTCATGCTTATTTAATTCAAATAGCAATTCATGTCGACCTTCTTCAAACAGCATGGTAGTAACACGGTTCAGTCCTACTTGGTCATATAATTGAGCTGTTTTCCATACGCCACTTCCATATTGGCCTACTGGATCTTGATCACCACTTAATAATAGGATGGGAAGGTCTTTTCGAATAGATTGATTACGTTGTTTATCTTGAATCACTATTAGACCAGACATTAGATCGTAGAAAAAGCGAGCTGTTGGGACAAAACCAGCGAGTGGATCCCGTTCATAATCCTGCACTGCAGTTTCACTTCGGGTTAACCAATCCACTTCCGTGCGTTTATCTTTTATTCTTTTATTATAACGACCAAACGCAAGCCGATTCATCAGTTCAGAGGGCTTTTTTGTGGGCTGTAGGCTCGCTAAGAATTTTCCAGCACGTGATTGGAGGTATGGAAAATAGCCGGTGCCAGAGAGAATGGCTCCATGGATCTCATGGCTATGTTGCTGGATATAATGTCTTACTAGAAAGGACCCCATACTGTGGCCAAAGAGAATGATCGGAACGGAAGAGTTTGTTGCCTTTATTTTTTCTGTCATCATTAAAAGGTCCTCTGACGCTTTTGAGAAACCATCCTTATCTGCAAAGAAGCCTAATAAGCCTTGCCGTTCACCAGTTTTCCCATGTCCTCTATGATCATTCCCATAAACATAAAACCCCATATCTACAAGCTGCTTTGCAAAGTCATCATAACGATTAATATGCTCCACCATCCCATGAGCCAGTTGGATAATCGCTTTTGGTTGTTGGTTAGGGTTATACCATTTCTTAAAATAGATTTCCGTATTGTCTGCTACTACTAGCCAATCTTCTTCTATCATTTAGAGTCCCCCTACAAATGTTTTCCTAATCCTATGATTACGTGAGTCTAGTATAACATTTATCCTTTTAAAATAGACTTGCTATCCAAAACAAGATTGTGCTAAAGTAGAGATAAGTATTGGTATATTCAGACGCAAACAACGGATTGTTTGTGTTTTAGTATCTGGGGGTGTCTTGCATAGATGGAAGCTTTAGTACATGTATTGTTAGTTATTGATGCAATCGTTATGATTATTTTTGTATTATTTCAGTCAGGGAAAAGTGAAGGACTGTCTGGTGCGATTTCTGGTGGGGCTGAGCAGTTATTTGGAAAACAAAAGGCAAGAGGGGCTGATCTTTTTCTTCACAGAGGAACGATCGTAACCGGTGTTTTGTTTTTCGTTTTAGCATTTCTAAGTGCATATATCCTACAATAATAATAACCCTTATCACAATTGTGATAAGGGTTATTGCTTTTTATTCTGGAGGAAAAAAGGGTAAAGTAGAAATAGAATGTTCGAAAAAGTAGTGGGAGGAGAAGCCTTTCTATCCTCCTGTTACTTATTGAACGGCTATCAAGTGAAACAGAGATATAAAGGAGATGCAACACTAATGAAAGTAAAACAACCACAACCTTTTACGTTTGAAGCAGGCCCGCGAGCGGTATTATTATTACATGGATTTACTGGACACTCTGCAGATGTAAGAATGC
The DNA here is from genome assembly GCF_059758495.1 of Oceanobacillus sp. GQ8. Lineage (NCBI taxonomy): Bacteria > Bacillati > Bacillota > Bacilli > Caryophanales > Bacillaceae > Oceanobacillus > Oceanobacillus sp. GQ8. The sequence goes on from NZ_JCAXEV010000003.1 coordinate 595,123, forward strand.
TCGGGCGCTATCTGGAAAAGCAAGGCTACACAAGCCATGCGCCGATTTACCGAGGACATGGTTTGCCACCTGAAGAGCTTATTAAAGCAACCCCTGATGAGTGGTGGGAGGATGTTCTAGAGGCGTACCGGCATTTGCAAGAACTAGGGTATAAAGAAATTGCCGTAGCTGGTCTTTCCCTTGGGGGAGTTCTGGGTTTGAAATTGGCATATTCGGAAAAGACGAAAGCAGTAATCACGATGTGTTCCCCCATGTTCTTTGATAATGAAACCCAGTTGACGAAAGGATTTAAGGCTTTCTCTAAAGAGTACAAGCAGTTGGAAGGAAAAGAGGAAGAAACGATAAAATCTGAACTAGAAGAGCTTATGGCAAATTCTAGTAATGTATTTCGTGATCTTGGGAACTTTATTACAGAAGTAAAGAATGAAATTGATACCATTTATACGCCAACTATGGTTATCCAGGCAACAAAAGATGAAATGATTAATACAGATAGTGCTTCTTATATTTACGATCAGGTAGAAGCGGATTGGAAAGAAATAAAATGGTTTGAGAATTCTGGCCATGTGATTACGATGGGAAAAGAAAAGGAACAAGTCTTTGAAGAGGTTTATCAGTTTCTAGAACAGCTTGACTGGGAAGTATGATTATAACTCTTATAAAAGGTAAATAATAATAAAGAAAGAAGGTGAGCGAATGAAAGAGAGATTACGAAATTATTTTAAAGAAAACGGTACGAAGCCATTATCCGTAGATGAATTGGAAGACGTGTTGGAAGTTGAAGATGCAGTTGAATTTAAAGAATTAGTTAAAGCACTGAACGAGCTTGAGGAGAATGGAGAGCTTGTGCGCACGAGAAAGAACAGATTTGGCCTTCCGGAGAAGATGAACCTTGTGAGAGGACGGATCCAAATGCATGCAAAAGGATTCGCTTTCCTCATCCCAGATGATGAGGATCAAACAGACGTCTATATCCATCATTCAGACTTGGCATCTGCTATGAACAATGATAAGGTGCTTGTCCGCCTTGAAAAGAAAGATCAGGATGGCCAAAGACCAGAGGGAACAGTAATTCGCATATTGGAGCGTGCCACACTTCAAGTAGTTGGAACGTTTGAGGATAATCGTTCATTTGGGTTTGTAATAGCAGATGACAAACGTATTCCCAATGACATTTTTATTCCAAAAGGTTCCACCAACGGTGCTGTGAGTGGGCACAAAGTAATTGCTCACATCACAAAATATCCAGAAAAGCATAAAAGTGCTGAAGGGGAAATCATTCATATACTTGGTCATAAAAACGACCCGGGTATTGATATTATTTCCATTATTCACAAGCATGGCATTAAGGTTGACTTCCCTGAAGAAGTACTAGAGCAGGCTGCAAATACGTCTGAGACCATTGCAGAGGAAGAATTACAAGGTCGTCGAGACTTAAGAGACGAAACGATCGTCACTATCGATGGTGCGGATGCAAAGGATCTGGATGATGCTGTTTCTGTTAAAAGATTAGATAATGGAAACTACAAGCTTGGTGTCTATATTGCTGATGTTAGTTACTACGTTGACAAAGACAGCCCAATTGACAAAGAGGCGTTTGACAGAGGGACGAGTGTTTACCTGGTAGATCGGGTTATTCCGATGATTCCGCACCGTCTATCAAATGGAATTTGTTCGTTAAATCCTAAGGTGGATAGATTGACATTAGGTTGTGAGATGGAGATTACTTCCTCAGGAGATATAGTCAATCATGAAATTTTCCAAAGTGTTATTAAAACAAATGAACGAATGACGTATAGTGATGTAAATAAAATACTTGTCGATAAAGATGAGGAAGTAATGGAGCGCTATAAAGAGCTCGTACCATTTTTTGAACAAATGGGTGAGCTTGCGTCCATACTAAACCGAAAACGCATGGGCCGTGGAGCTATAGACTTTGACTTTAAAGAATCAAAAGTATTGGTGGATGAAAAAGGAGTGCCTCAGGATGTTGTGCTAAGAGAACGTTCTGTAGCAGAACGTTTAATCGAAGAGTTTATGCTAGCAGCAAATGAAACGATTGCAGAGCATTTTCACTGGATGGATGTCCCATTTATTCACCGGATTCATGAAGAACCAGACCAAGGTAAACTGCAAAATTTCTTTGAATTCCTTGCAAGTCTCGGTTATACAGTGAAAGGTACTAGCAATGAAGTGCACCCACAAGCTTTACAAAAAGTAATTGAAGATGTCCAAGATAAACCAGAAGAAATGATTGTTTCCAAATTAATGCTTCGTTCTATGAAGCAGGCAAAATACGATCCCCAAAGCGTTGGACATTTTGGGCTGGCTACAGAGTTCTATACACACTTCACTTCACCAATCCGGCGTTATCCGGATCTCATCGTCCATCGTCTTATTCGGACCTACTTAATCAATAAGCAAATGGACCAGAAGACAGTGAATTATTGGAAAGAAGCCATGCCGGAGATTGCTAGACATACAAGTGAAAGAGAACGTACAGCTGTCGATGCCGAAAGAGAGACAGATGATCTGAAAAAGGCAGAATTCATGAAAGACAAAATTGGCGAAGAATACACTGGGGTTATCAGCTCCGTTACCAACTTTGGATTGTTCGTTGAACTTGAAAATACCATTGAGGGACTTGTTCATGTTAGTTATTTAACGGATGACTACTATCATTACGACGAACGAAGACATGCGATGATTGGAGAAAGAACAGCGAAGGTTTACCGAATTGGTGACGAAGTAAAAGTAAAGGTAGCTAGTGTAAATACGGATGAACGGGCGGTGGATTTTGAAATAGCCCGAGTTGAAAATCCAAATAACAATAAAAGAAAGAAAACAAAGAATAAAAGACCTAGATAATAATGGTAGCACTGATTAATGAGATCAGTGCTATTTTTTTTGTACGTTAGGAAAGTATAAAATTTTAGTTAAGAGGCAAAGGCGACGTAGTTGAAATTTATAAGAAAAACGTACACATTCGCTAAAAGAGGGCGAAAGTGAGTTTTTCTAATCCCTTTTTGCCTGAGGTAAACTATATTGTTGACGTAAATCATTTGTTCCCTTACACTACTAAATAGCTGGAATGAAATAAAGGGAACGTTAATCTGGTGGAAGTTTCCCTTGAACGAATCGGAACTAGCCTCACATAAAAAGCTTCATTACTACTTGCCTTTCGAAAGGTGAATTGCCAGTTTGGTTGGATAAAAATCTGATTTTTTTAAAAAAACAAGCTTCCAAAAAGAGAAAATGTAATAAGCTGAAAATATGTTCCTTTCGCAGGATTAAAATTTTTTCAGTGGGAAATGTAACACCCCATCAAAACTCATTCATCTTACTTTACTGTGGGGGAAGTACATTTTACAACAAAGGAGATACGACCATGACAGAAGAGGTACTGCTGGCCTTTCTATTCACGCTGTTTGCCGGCCTTGCAACAGGTATAGGTAGTTTACTGGCGTTTTTTACGAAGACAACCAATACTAAATTTTTGTCCTTTGCGCTGGGGTTTTCAGCAGGGGTAATGATTTATGTATCCTTAGTTGATATTTTCGTTAAGGCGAAAGAATCCCTTGTCGGAGAGCTTGGAGAAGTTGGAGGGAATTGGCTGACTGTTGGCTCTTTTTTTGCTGGAATGCTACTTATCACATTTATAGATCGCTTGATTCCGAATCAAACAAATCCCCATGAACTGAAGAAAATAGAAGATATGAAAAAACCAGGGGCTGTCATACGAGACCCACAATTACTAAAGACGGGAACCTTCGTAGCTTTGGCAATAGGGATTCATAATTTTCCAGAGGGTATTGCTACCTTTGTATCCACAATACAGGATCCTGCACTAGGGCTTGCCATTGCGATCGCCATCGCTATTCACAATATTCCAGAGGGTATTGCGGTTTCCGTTCCTATTTATTATGCAACAGGCGATAAAAAGAAAGCCTTTAAACTATCCTTTTTATCTGGATTAGCTGAGCCGATTGGTGCTGTAGTAGCCTTTTTGATTTTGATGCCTTTTTTAAATGATATTATGTTCGGGGTTATCTTTGCAATGGTAGCGGGGATAATGGTGTTTATTTCACTAGATGAGTTATTGCCTGCAGCAAAGAAATACGACGAGGCACATATCTCGATCTACGGGCTGATTGGTGGCATGGCAGTCATGGCGTTAAGTTTGCTACTTATTATTTAAATGGGTTCTGATTGGATTCTGCCTCTTTTTTTGATAGAATAAGGTTCACGTAAGCAGTAGGAGGAAATTCGGATGCCAAAAGGACATGGAAACGCAATCGCAACAAATAAAAAAGCATCGCATGAATACTTTATTGAAGACACATATGAAGCAGGGATCGTACTGCAAGGTACCGAAATTAAATCTCTTCGAGCAGGTAGGGTGAATATTAAAGATTCCCATGCAAGAATTGATCGCGGGGAAATAAAGCTAATTAATCTTCATATTGCAGAATATGAGCAGGGAAATCGGTATAACCATGATCCGACTAGAACGAGAAAGCTTTTGTTGCATCGAAAGGAAATCGATAAATTGATCGGCTTAACACAGCAACAAGGCTATGCACTCGTGCCATTAAAGATATATATTAAAAATGGCTTTGCTAAAATTTTGATAGGTCTTGGAAGAGGGAAGAAGAAGTATGATAAACGTGAAGACCTGAAGCGGAAACAGATGAAACGTGACGTTGACCGGGCGATTAAGGATCATATGAGATAGGCCCGTAAGCGACAGGATTCTTGACTTTTTCGCGAAAAATGGTATACTATTTATTGTAATGACGAACCAAAACAATTATATAAATGCTCATTTTACCCGAGCGTTTTCCTTTATGGGGACGTTACGGATTCGACAGGGATAGATTGAGCTCAGGTCGCATGTCGAGGTTACGGCTCGTAAAACGTTACTCGCCTAAATATAACTGGCAAATTTAACAACAACACTGCTTTAGCAGCTGCGTAAGCACTGCTAAGCGATCCTTCCTGCTATCGCCCGTGTGGCAGATTGAAGGGTCTCAACTGAAACGGGCTATACGTTCATCCACCGTCTGAGGATGACCGTTGAAACCAATCAGACTAGCTGCACAAAAGCCTGTTGGTAGGCTAATGTGCCAGTGAATGATAATATACCAACTAAGCGTGTAGAAGCCTGAGTGGCAATGTCTCTGGACGAGGGTTCGACTCCCTCCGTCTCCACCAATACATATGTTGGTGGTTTTTTTGTGTCTTCTTATAACAATAAACCTCTATATAGAAAAATAGCCCATAAGAAAAGTTGCTCATCAAAGGTACTTACCGTGATGAGCAACTTTTTTAGTTTAAAGTAATTAAGCAATACTTTTACATGCTTCTGCACACTTAAAACAAGCTTCCGCACATTTTTGGCAATGTTCATGTTCATGTTTTTTACATTCATTACCACATGCTTCACAAATCTTGGCACAGACTGCTGCTAGTTCAGAAGCGAATGGTGTATTTCTTGAAAGGGCATGCTCTAAGTAACTACATATATCCGCACATTCCCTGTCTAACCGTATGCATTCGGCCATCATCTTGACATCTTCTTCTTTCAAGCATGCATCGAAACAATGATTACATGCTACGGCACACTCGTGTAATGAATGAATCAAATTCTGATGTTGTTCGTGGGACATTATTCATAAACCTCCTATTAGTCAAGTTTTCCTCTGTCTTAAATACAATTCCCAATATAATCTCAATTAAACCGTTTCATAACACTTTTTGCATTTTTAATACCTTACACGGGTATGATAAAAATGATTATTTCTTATGTATCCATTTAAAAAAGGAGTTTTTAGTTTGACAATATACCATGTGGGGGTATAGTATATATGTAAGCGAAAGGAGCGATCCATGTGGATGAATTCTTACATGAACACCCAAGTAAACCGAGAACACAAAGTGAAAAACAAAAGGTTATCAACCGTTTGAAACGTATAGAAGGCCAGGTACGCGGCATTCAAAAGATGGTTGAAGAGGATAGATATTGTATGGATATATTGGTCCAGATCAGCGCAATTCAATCTGCTCTGAAAAATGTTGGGTTTTCTGTCACGGAACGTCATATCAACCATTGTGTTAGTGATGCTATCAAGCAGGGCGAAGGAAAAGAAACAATCGAAGAACTAATGAGTGTTATGAAACAGTTTTCTAAATAAGGAGAGAGAATTATGAGCGACACACATCATGCAACCCTTAATATAACAGGAATGACCTGTGCAGCTTGCTCTAGCCGTATTGAAAAAGTTTTGAATAAAATGGATGGAGTGGAAGCTCAGGTCAATTTAACAACGGAGAAAGCAACGGTGGGCTATGATATAGAGAAAGCTTCAATTGAAGATATTACGAAGAAAATAGAAAACGTAGGCTATGGCGTATTAATGGAAAAAACAGAACTAGATATATTGGGAATGACCTGTGCAGCTTGTTCTACTCGTATCGAGAAGGTTTTGAATAAGCAAGAAGGTGTTAATTCTGCAACGGTCAATTTAACAACTGAAAGTGCAGCCATTGAATATAGTCCAGGCTTGACTGACCCGAAAGCATTAATTGAGAAGATCAGAAATGTAGGGTATGACGCAAAACCTAAAACGGAATCAGCAGGAAAGAGCACGCACAAAGAGAAAGCTTTGCAACGGCAGAAAGCCAAGTTGATCATCTCAGCCGTGCTATCAGCGCCTTTATTAATAACCATGCTTGTTCACTTATTTAATATGGAAATACCAGCACTACTTATGAACCCATGGTTTCAATTCGCGCTAGCAACGCCTGTTCAATTTATCATTGGTTGGCAGTTTTATGTGGGAGCGTACAAAAACTTAAAAAATGGCGGGGCAAACATGGACGTGCTTGTGGCATTAGGCACGAGTGCTGCTTACTTCTATAGTTTATACGAAGCAATCAAGACGATTGGCAATGACTATATGCCACATTTATATTTTGAAACCAGTGCAATTCTCATTACACTCATCTTGTTTGGAAAATACCTGGAAGCAAAAGCCAAAAGTCAGACAACAAATGCATTATCCTCGTTACTAAATTTACAGGCCAAAGAGGCTCGTGTTATTAGAAACGGCGAAGAAATCATGCTGCCTGTAGAGGAAGTTGTTGTTGGAGAAAGATTAGTAGTAAAACCCGGTGAGAAAATACCCGTAGACGGTATGGTTGTAAAGGGAAGAACTTCAGTAGATGAGTCAATGATAACTGGTGAATCCATTCCAATTGAAAAGGAACTGGACGCCACGGTTATCGGCTCCACAATTAACAAAAATGGCTCTATTGAAATGGAAGCAACAAAAGTGGGGAAAGATACGGCACTAGCCTCTATAGTCAAAGTAGTTGAGGAAGCACAAGGGTCAAAAGCGCCAATTCAACGTTTAGCAGATGTTATTTCAGGCTATTTCGTACCGATTGTTGTAAGTATCGCCATCCTAACATTTGTTGTATGGATTGCATTTGTTGAGCCAGGCCAATTTGAACCAGCTTTAGTTGCAGCAATTGCTGTACTTGTTATTGCTTGCCCATGTGCATTAGGGCTAGCTACACCGACCTCGATTATGGTCGGAACAGGAAGAGCGGCGGAAAGTGGTATTTTGTTTAAAGGTGGAGAACACTTAGAAGGCACACATCAGCTAAATGCAATTGTCCTTGATAAAACAGGAACTATTACCAAAGGAAAGCCAGAAGTAACAGACTTTTCTGGTGACCAGGAAGCTCTACAGCTGTTAGCTAGTGCAGAGAAAGGTTCGGAGCATACACTTGCAGGGGCGATTGTGGCTTATGCAACAGAAAATGAAATAGACTTTCAAGATGTGGAAGAATTCAATGCAATACCTGGCCATGGTATCGAAGCAAAAATTATGGGGAAGCAAATTCTTGTAGGTAACCGAAAACTGATGACAGATCATCAAGTAGATATTGAGAATAATGAAGAGACATTAATTAAGTTTGAAACTGAGGGTAAAACAGCAATGTTAATTGCCATTGAAGGAGAGTATCGAGGAATTGTCGCAGTGGCAGATGTAGTTAAAGAATCAGCAATACAAGCAATTAAAGAGTTAAAAGAACAGGGCTTAGAGGTCTTCATGTTGACTGGAGATAACGAAAGAACAGCCCAAGCGATTGCAAAACAAGTAGGAATCGATCAAGTGATTGCCCAAGTGTTACCTGAAGAAAAAGCGGATAAAGTGAAAGAAATACAAGCACAGGGTAAAAAGGTAGCAATGGTCGGCGATGGTGTGAACGATGCACCAGCATTGGTAACTGCTGATATTGGAATTGCGATTGGTACTGGTACAGAAGTAGCGATCGAAGCTGCTGACGTAACCATTCTCGGTGGAGAGCTATTGCTCATACCAAAAGCAATTAGAATCAGCCATGCTACAATTCGAAATATCCGCCAAAATCTTTTCTGGGCTTTTGGTTATAATACAGCTGGAATCCCAGTCGCGGCAATCGGATTACTTGCACCATGGATAGCTGGAGCGGCAATGGCGTTAAGCTCGGTAAGTGTAGTTTCTAACTCACTTCGTTTAAAGCGAGCAAAACTATAAGCTATACATTTTAAAGGAGGTGAAGATCGTGGAAAAAACATTGAATGTTCAAGGTATGTCATGCGGACATTGCAAGATGTCAGTTGAAAATGCATTGAATAATTTAAATGGCGTTTCAGAAGCTGTAGTTAAGTTGGAAGCAGGCAAAGTAGATGTTTCTTTTGATGAATCAAAAGTAAATGTTGAAGCCATGAAGAACGCTATTGAAGAACAAGGCTACGATGTAGTAGCTTAAATATAAATAAAAAGCTGGTTTTCTATGATGAAAGCCAGCTTTTTAATTTCGAAAAATATTTCGGTGACCTTAAATAAAATAAAATCCGAGTCCCATAATGATATATGCTGCTAATAGTGCTAATCCATCAAACCAGTTTGAGTCACCGTCGTTTGATAGCATGATCATTAATAAAACTGCTGTCACCATACTAATAAGTTCAGGCCATGTAAAGACAAGTGGCATGGAGGTGGTAAATAGAAGTGATAGTAAAACGAGAATAGGAAGCACAAACATAGCTACTTGCAGTGTTGAACCTACTATGATCTCTACAGCTACATCCATTTTATTTTTATATGCCATCATGACGGCTGAGGCATGCTCTGCAGCATTACCAACAATAGCGACAATAATAACCCCAATAAATAATTCTGACCAACCAAATGTTTCCCCGACTTCATTGAATGTAGAGACAAGATGTTCCGAAACATAGGCAACGGCGATGGTTGAGAGAGCCAATATTATAATGGCTTTTAATTTACTCCATTCAGGCTCTTCCTCTTCGTGAGTCTCCTTTTGTTTATTATTGGACTGGTAAACTCCTCGATGTGTAACAAATTTAAATAAAAGGGCCGCTAAGTATAACAGGATTAAGATAATGGAAATCCCAACGCTAAGGAACATTGTATCCTGGTCATTCATCGTTGTTGTAAAGACCTCGGGTATCACGAAGGCGACAACTACAGAAAAAATAAGTAGTCCTGCGTTATGTTGAGCCTCATGTTTATTAAAAGATTGTCGTTTATATTTTAGACCACCAATGAAAAAAGAAAGCCCTCCTACAAGTAGCAGATTTCCCAAAACGGAACCAGTTAAAGAAGCTAAAACAATACTTACAAGTCCGGCCTTCAGTGAAAAAAAGGAAATAATAAGTTCAACGGCATTACCGAATGTCGCATTTAGTAAACCACCAATCCGAGGTCCTAATACAATTGCTAGGCTTTCCGTAGCTCTTCCAATAAACCCTGCTAAGGCTATGATGGTTAAACAATAAATACCGAACATAATCACAGCTGACCAATGAAATATGGAACCAATAATGGAAAGTGGTAGACCAATGCAGGCTAAAATCATAAACAATTTGTTCATTTTACATATCCTCTCTTTCAATTGCCACATAACTATAGATTACCCATAGGAAAAAGGATTACTCTTTTAATAGTAGGTAACAATCCAAGAAGTTTACTTGCCTGCAAGGATCAAGTATAATCCTAACTAATTGAAACTTCTAAAAATAGGTACAGGGGGAATTTTCTTGTCTACATATCCAAAAGTAGGAGAAACAAAAGAATTAATCAAACAGCTAGTGTCTATTCCAAGCCCTTCAGGTAATACAACGAAAGTGATCCAATTCGTTGAAGATTTCTTGAAGGACTTAAAAGTGGAGACAAAGCGTAACCGAAAAGGCGGATTAATTGCCACATTAACCGGAACAAATGAGGAAGAGCATAGAATGTTAACTGCTCATGTGGATACATTGGGTGCCATGGTAAAAGAAGTAAAAAGTAATGGGCGACTTCGTTTAGATTTAATTGGAGGATTTAAATATAACGCTATAGAAGGAGAATATTGTGAAATTCACACATCAAGTGGCAACGTTTTTACAGGGACAATCCTTATGCACCAAACGTCAGTCCATGTCTATAAAGATGCTGGAGATGCGAAACGAAATCAGGAAAACATGGAGGTACGAATTGACGCCAAGGTAGAAAATGCCGAGGATATCAGGAAGCTGGGTATTGAAGTTGGGGACTTTGTTTCTTTCGATCCACGTGTTCAATTTGCTGATAATGGGTTTATTAAATCTCGTCACCTTGATGACAAGGCAAGTGTTGCGATTTTGCTACAACTAATTAAAAGGGTAAAAGAAGAGAACGTGACACTGCCGTACACGACACATTTCCTTATCTCAAACAATGAAGAGATAGGCTATGGCGGAAATTCCAATGTTACGCCGGAAACGGTTGAATATTTGGCGGTAGATATGGGAGCCATGGGAGATGGTCAATCTACCGATGAATATACCGTTTCAATTTGTGTGAAGGATGCATCAGGCCCATATCATTACGGATTGCGCAAGCATCTTGTCCAGTTAGCGGAGACAAATAAAATTGACTACAAGCTTGATATTTATCCTTATTATGGATCAGACGCCTCAGCGGCCATTCGATCAGGGCATGATATTATCCATGGGCTAATAGGTCCTGGAATCGATTCTTCTCATGCCTATGAAAGAACCCATGAAGATTCCTTACATCATACAGAACAGCTTGTGTACGAATATGTAAAGTCAGAAATGGTAAGCTATTAATATGCTTGTTGTACATTGAAAAAAGAACGTCATTATAGAATGACGTTCTTTTTTTATAAGACATATAAATAGACGCAAAGGAAATGAAAGAGACTTCCTAGCAGAATGAAAATATGAAAAATCTCGTGAAATCCAAAATGCTTAAATTCCATGAACTTTGGTTTCAACCAATAAATTAAGGCTCCAACTGTGTAAATCAAACCGCCTATTATGAGCAAAGCCATCCCGTTTGTACCAAGAACTGGTGCAAGGGAAGAGCTGAAAAAGACGACAATCCAACCCATTGCGATATATAAAGCAGTAGACAACCATCTTGGCGCATGGAACCAGATTAACTTAAAACTAACTCCTGCTACAGCGATTGCTGAGATGATGGTAAACAAAACCCAGCCTGTCATCCCGTTTAAACTTATCAAGCATAAAGGCGTATAGGTTCCTGCAATTAGAACAAATATCATGGAATGATCCAAACGTCGTAAAAATGCAATGACATGTGCTTTTGCCACGACCAAATGATAGGTTGCAGAAGCTGCATAGAGTAGTGTCATGCTGATACCAAAAATAATGACTGAAAAGATTGTCAGTGTGGAATCAGCTGTAGTAGAAGCCTTTATTACCATTGCCAGCAAACCTACAAAACTAAGAATTGCCCCGAATAAATGAGTTAGTCCATTAATCGGTTCACGCATATACGTACCCAAGAATAATCATCACCTTTACCTTTGTATGTAGTTTCGAAAACTATATAATGACTATATCCTAATATTAAGATGTAGTCAAGGTTTACTCACTTATTTATTTCCCTTATAATAGAAGAAAAAAACAAGAGGTTTTAAAATGGACATAAACAGGATTTTAGATGAGTTACAACTGGATACAAGGCTCGATATTAAGGATATTCCTGATATTGACCTTTATATGGATCAAGTAATTCAGTTATTTGAAAAGAAATTCTCTCCTACTAAGCGTAATGAAGAGGAAAAAGTATTGACAAAAACGATGATAAATAACTATGCCAAAGGTAAATTATTTTTTCCTATAAAAAATAAAAAATATTCAAGGGACCATATTATGCTTATTAGCATGATTTATCAGATGAAAGGTGCATTGTCTATACATGACGTAAAGCAAACGCTGGAAACATTGAATAACAAAATAATGGAGGAAGATTTCGATCTTCTCACACTTTATATGAGTTACCTAACTTTATTTGACCAAAATCTGGGCATTTTTAATAATGGTGTCAAAAATCATATGGATGATATCCACATGGAGATTGAGAAATTAGGAAGTAAGGATGATACGTATTTAGAAAAACTCTTACTAATTACAACCTTTACGGAGATGAGTAATTTTTATAGAAAAGCCGCTGAAAAGATGGTAGATAACATGTTGGAAGAAGCAACAAAAAGAAAGCAGTGATTACATGAAGCTTAGTATACTAGACCAAGTCCCCGTGCTAACAGGAAATACTCCCTATGAAGCAATACAGGCCTCAATTGAATTGGCGATTGCGGGAGATCAACTAGGATATACACGGTACTGGACCGCAGAACATCATGACATGGCAGAGCTTGCATCCCCAGCCCCAGATATTTTATTAAGTCAGATTGGTGCCAGAACGAACAGAATACGAATTGGTTCTGGAGCTGTATTACTTCCACACTATAAACCTTATCAAATAGCCGAGCGCTTCCATCTGCTTGCAACCATGTTTCCAGGAAGAGTAGACCTTGGCGTAGGACGTGCTCCTGGGGGATCTGCTGAATCAACGATGGCATTGTCGGACAATTTTTTAGAGAACGTAAAGCAATTTCCAAATAAATTAGATGAACTTATTGCATTCTGTTATAACGGGTTTTCTGATGATCATATCTTTTCTAAAATTACTCCCAACCCTGTTGCTTCCCATCCACCTGATATATGGCTACTGGGTACAAGTGGGAAGAGCGGCAAGCTCGCTGCCGAAAAAAGAGTTTCTTATGCGTTCGGTCATTTCATGTCAGATGCTAATGGAGTAGAGATTGTCAGAGAGTATGCGAGTGAAATAAAAGCAGCTAGTCCAATTGTTGCTGTCTCCGTAATATGTGCAGAAACGACTGAGGAGGCAGAGGAGTTGGCATTTTATCATTTGGCCAAGCAAGTATGGGAGGAAAGGAAGACAAGTGCATCGTTGCTAACCACCAAGGAACTAAAGCAACTCGACTTTACTTCTAAAGAAAAAGAATTGGTTGAAAAGCGTAGAAAGAAAATGGTTGTTGGGGCACCTTATAAAGTTAAAAAGCAACTGGTTGATCTCCAAGCGTTCTATCAAATAGAAGAATTGATGCTAGTGACGATAACAAATAGCTATGAATCAAGGTTAAAGTCTTATGAGCTTATTGCCCAGGAAGTGAAGCTCACAGAATAAAATCCATCCTAAAAAACTTCCAATAGGGAGTTTTTTTATTTCCTAAAATTGCTTGACGGTAGTTATAAGATATAAGATAATACTCATTAGTAATATAATATTTCACGAAAAACTTGGAGTGTAAGCTATGAGCAACAGAGGCAGAAAAAAAGGCTCGAATGGAGAACGTAGCAGAGAACAGTTACTTACCATTGCGGCAAGGCAATTTGCCAATAACGGCTTTTTTGAAACAAAAGTCAGCTCAATTGTAAAGGAAGCTGGTTTAACACAGCCGACATTCTATTTATACTTTAAAAGTAAAGAAGCAATCTTTACGGAATTAGCTGCTATATTTAAGGCAAGACTCTTAAGTTTAACGGAGGCTAGCCTACTTGAATCTGGACTAAAAGAAGAAATGATAAAAATAGAGATAAAAGGAAAGCTCGGAACAATTTTTCGATTTTTTAAAGAGAACCCTGATTTAACCCAAATTGGCTTTTTCTTATCAGAGGAAGCGGAACCACTGAAAAGCTTGCTGGCAGAGACTATATATATGAATCTAGTGCAAGAACAAAAAGATGGCTATTTTCACCCGCATTTGAATATGCATGTCGTTTCAGAGATTATAGTTGGAGTTATGGAACGTCTGACTATCTCAAGATTATTTACTGGGTTGGCAAAGCCTGAAGAGTTAGCAGAAGAGGTAGTAGAGTTACTTTTATTTGGAATGCAAGTCTATCGCTAGATAAATCAATGGAGGGGCTGGTGATTTGGGGTGGAAACAGGCAGAAAACACAGTCGAGATTTGGATATAGAGTGGGTATTACTTATAAAAGAAGCAAAGCAACTAGGGTTAACAAAAGATGAGATTCGTAACTATTTGAGAAGGAATACATCGAGTGAAGAAAAAAGGCAAGACTTTTTAAGAAAAGCGGATTAAAATTTCCTAGTCTTTTTCACCATTTCTTTTAATATAATCAATCGAGACTCACTAAATACATATAAGCTAACTATTTCTAACAACCTAGCAAACCATTTTTGGAGGATATTATGGAGAATTGGATAACTAATATTATGGAGCAATTTGGCTACTTGGGTATTCTTCTCATGATGGCACTCGAAAATTTATTCCCACCTATACCTTCAGAAGTTGTCCTACCATTTGGTGGGTTTTTAACTACCTATACAAGCATTACGGTTTGGGGTGTTGTTATAGCTGCAACCATCGGATCCTTACTAGGAGCTGTTATTCTATATTGGATAGGCACCTTGCTGGATGTGGACAGGTTGGAGAGACTTATCAAACGATGGGGCAGGTTTGCGCGGATAAAAGTGGAGGATGTACATAAAGCAGATGCATGGTTTGATAAATATGGTTATTGGACTGTACTAATTGGGAGGATGGTTCCCGTAGTACGTAGTTTAATATCGATACCTGCTGGAATGTCCAATATGAGGTTTGGTCTGTTTATGCTATTTACTGCCATTGGCACACTCACATGGAACAGCATTTTGATCACTGTTGGGGTCATTCTTGGGGAATCTTGGCACGATATAACAAGCTTTATGGATCTATACTCCGATATCGTGTATCTCTTTCTTGCAGTCATATTTGCCATACTCCTGTACCTTTACTTTAGAAAGAAAAGGCAGCGTCACTAAAAAGCTAGAAACAAAGCATAAAGATACGGTTAGGAAGATATTCCATAACCGTATCTTTTTATAGGTCTAGATATTCATCATAGTCGAGGACTTCTACTGTTTCAGACCAATGAAGTACGGTACCGATAAAGTCACGAATATCTAAATTCTTCATCTCATACGTATCTCCATTATTAAGTGTACCAGTGGCATCTTCTATAAAGGTAACTTCATAACCTCGATCAAATGCAGCAATAGCTGTAAACATACAACAAAATTCAGTATTGAATCCTGTAATTACGACGTGCTCAATATCATTTTCCTCTAAAATCTTCTCGAGATCTGTCTCAAAAAAGCCACTGGGTGTGCGCTTTTCTACTATATATTCAGCATGATGCCGGAGTGATTCATGTAGTTCAGCGCCACGAGACTCCTCAAACAGTGGACTTTCCTTTTCCTCATCTAAATGCTGAAAGAAAATGACAGGTTCGTCGCGTTCCTTAAATCCTTCTATAATCTGTTCCATTTTAATTAGTTCTTCGGTGAAATCCCCTTCTTCTACAATTCCATTTTGTACATCAATAACAAACAATGCGTTCATCTTTTCCCCTCCCTTACTTTATTTTAGGTTCGACAAAGGATTTAGAAACCCTTTTTCGCACGTTAGGAAAATATAAAATTTCAGCAAGCAAGCAATGGCGACGTAGTTGAAATTTTAAAGCCGCAAGTATAAGAAAAACATATACATTCGCAAAAGATGGACGAAAGTGATTCTTTCTAACACGTTAGGAAAACAAAAAACATGCATCTGTCTTAGACTGACTAAGCCTTTAGGCGTAGCAAAAGATATGGCGGAGGCTCATTACCGAAAGCTCGTTTCCCTAGTAAGCTAAGAGTAAGTTAAAGAAAGGAGGCAACAAGAATGAAAAAATTTATGTTGTTTATTGGTGGTCTTATCGCTCTCATGATATTAGTAGCGAATATCGGGCCGATGATAATACTGGGCGTTAGTATTTGGCTACTTTATGTTATTTTTAAGCAGTTTATTAAAAGTGATTCAACTGCTGGGAAAATAGGTTGGGTAGTGCTAGGACTCGTAGTCTTAAGTGTCACCTTTTCAAATGTGTTTGCGGTAATTGGGCTTGCAGCAGCATATGTGTTGTATGTCATTTATCGAAGTTGGAAGAAGGAAAAGGATGAACCAGTCGTAGATGTAATGGATGATGATGACCCATTTACAAATTTTGAACGTCAGTGGGCAGAAATAAACCAATATTAATTAAGGAGTGTTTTTTACATGTCAAGTATATTTTCACGAATGAAAGATTCTATATCAGCAGATCTTCACACTATGATGGATAAAAAAGAACAAAAGAATCCGGTAGCTGCGTTAAATCAGTATTTGAGACAAGGTGAACAGGAGAAAGAGAAGGTAAGAAGACTTGTTGATCGTCAATACAAATTAAAAGACGAATTTACTCGTGAGTTCCATAAAGCACAGGATATGGCAGACAAACGTTTAAAACAAGCAGGTATTGCTGAAAGAGCTGAGGAAGAGCAAATGCATGCTTTCGCCATAAAAGAACATGAGGAATACCAGGCAAGGGCAGATCGGATGAAAGCCTCTCGCGAGGAAGCCGTTGAACAACTAGAAACTTTAGAGCAAAAGTATGAAGAGATGAAGCATAAATTAAAAGACATGCATTTAAAACGAATGGAATTAATGGGACGAGAGAATATTGCAAGAGCTAATCACCAAATGAACAAAGTGGTGGAAGAGACATCAGAGAAGCCCTTTTCCAAGTTTGCTGAAATGGAGCAGTACATTGAAAACCTGGAATATAAAGTAAATAGCTCGTATTACCGCAGTACATTCGATAGCAAAATAGCTAATCTTGAAAAAGAGATGAAAGAGCAAACTGCCGAAATGAATTAAAAAGTGATATAATAGCAGGCGCAGGGCAAGGCGTCTGCTTTACTTAATGAGAAAAAATCATCAGAGAGAGGTGGGATCCCGTGTTAAAAAGATTTTCAACAGATACATTTAACTGGATATTAATCATCGGGGGAATCCTTCTTATCTTTGAGATCGCTTTTTTCTTTGGTGGCACTATTATCCCTGCGCTCTTTTCAGTCTTGGTTGTTTATTTTGGCTGGAGGAAGTTCTACCATCTTTGGGGTAAAATTATTTTCTGGATCGGCGTAGTAAGTCTTGTTCTCTCGATATTGAACCTAATGGCTGTGAGATTTTTACTCGTGGCTCTGGTTGTTCTGTTCATTATCAATTACTACAAAACAAAGAAAGATCCAGCTCTTCTGACACCAGATATTATGGGGAACAGAACAACAAGCAATGACGTTGTGACAACTGTCCAACCACTATTTACTCATCGATTATTTGGAGATCAAAATACAAGTGAAACGGCATATAAATGGCGTGATATAAATATACATGGTGGGTTTGGAGATCGCATGGTTGATCTAAGTAATACCGTTTTACCAAACGATACAGCAGTAATTTCTATTCGGCATGTAATCGGAAACGTCCAAATCTTCGTTCCTTACGAGGTAGAAGTAAGCATTCATCATAGTTCTGTTTTTGGAAGAGCGTATGTATTTGGGGAGACCGATTGGAAATTGATGAACCAATCATTGATCTATCAAACAGCTTTCTATGATTCGTCACTGCCAAGGGTTAAAATTATAACCTCAATATTCTCGGGAGATATCGAGGTGGTGCGGATATGAATACAATTGCGCGCCATATTTTTACAGCGGTACTGTACAGTTTGCTTATTTCACTGAGTATGATTGCTTTAACGTTAACGGTTTTTGTTGAGGATTGGCTTTCCGTTTTCGAAAAGAAAATTGGAGAAGTATCATTTTTACTAGCTGCCTTCATTATCATGGTTACCATGGCATTGGTCATTGGGATTGTTACAGGCGTCTATTGGAAACAAAGGCTAAATCGTGTGGAGAAACAACTAATGGAAGTAGCGAGGGGGCAGAAAACCACTACACCCGTGGAGCCTTATAAAGAGCTAAAAACAATTGAGCAATATGTGCAGCAGATACAAAGTAAAATTAACAGTCAAGCAGAACATGCCCAAAGGCTAGCAACAGAGCGGGCTAATGAAAGAGAACAAAGTCTTCAAGAAATTGTCGTACAGGAAAGAAATCGACTTGCAAGAGAATTACATGATTCAGTAAGCCAACAACTCTTTGCTGCATCTATGATGATGTCAGCAATTAACGATACAAATCCAGAAGCTGAAATAAAAAAGCAGCTCCTTTTAGTTGAACAGATGATTCATCAGTCACAATTAGAAATGCGTGCCTTGCTCTTACACCTTCGACCTGTAGCCTTAAAAGGAAAGTCATTGCAAGAAGGGGTAGAGGAGTTACTGGTCGAGTTAATCCAGAAAGTACCGATGGAAATCGATTGGAAGGTAGAACCGTTTGTAGTGGATAAAGGAGTAGAGGATCAATTATTTCGAATTCTTCAGGAATCTGTATCCAACACGCTGCGACATGCAGAAGCAAATTCTCTTCAAGTTATGTTGGTAGAACGTGACCAAACCGTAATTCTAAGAGTCGTAGACGATGGTGTGGGTTTTGATATGCAAACAAGAAAAACGAATTCCTATGGATTGCAGAATATGCAGGAACGTGCATTAGAAGTAGGAGGAACGTTTAAAATTGTAAGTGTACCTGGGGAAGGTACAAGAACAGAAGTTAAAGTCCCTAATTTAAGGAAGGACGGGGAAAAGGATGATTAGTGTACTATTTGCAGATGACCACGAAATGGTGAGAATAGGTGTGACTGCTTATTTAAGCGCCCAGCCGGATATTGATGTTATTGCGGAAGCAGCAGATGGGGGAGACGCTGTGTCACAAGCCCTTGAGCTAAGGCCCGATATAATTCTAATGGATTTGGTTATGAAGGAAATGGATGGCATTGAAGCCACAAGACAAATAATTGACCAATGGCCAGAAGCTAAAATTATAATTGTAACAAGCTTTCTTGACGATGAAAAAGTTTATCCAGCCTTAGAAGCAGGGGCAACAAGCTATATGCTAAAAACATCTAAAGCGAGCGAGATTGCCAAAGCCATTCGTTCTACTCATGAGGGACAGTCTATTCTCGAACCAGAAGTGACCGGAAAGATTATGAATAGAATGCGCACAAAAAATGAGGAGCCGCTACATACCCAGCTAACTGCAAGAGAAAAAGAAATCCTTCTACTAATTGCCCAAGGAAAAACGAATCAGGAAATAGCGGATGAACTCATTATTGCCATAAAGACGGTTAAAGTACATGTCAGCAATATTCTAGGTAAATTAGAAGTGCAAGATCGGACACAGGCAGTAATCTATGCTTTCCAACATGAGTTGATCAAATAAAAAAGCGAAGCGAGAAGAATCTCGGTTCGCTTAATTGTATGGAAAGTAATAACTTGATTATTTACCATAGTATCGATCGACTTGGTTGTAGATGGATACAAGCTCGTATAAAATAATTAATTCAGGAGGAAAGCTTGTAGGATGCCTTCTGTCTCCCCTTGTTATTTCTTCATTATCCTCCCAAAATATCTCCGTAATCTGTTTAAGATGCTGAGCATGCTTGTCTGTTTGATAATGGGATGGGTCTTTTAGTCCCTCAGCTAATTCCCTTATTGCATATAGAATAATGGCACGTTCGTCATTAGACCATGCTATCGTCTTTATTTGACTGCTAATTAAATTATCTAGATGATACAGAATGAGTCTGAGGCTCCCTAGTTGTTTTTGCATATGGTGAAAATGGCTTTTTTCTTTTCCAACGAGAGGATGAAATTTCGCTTCCTCTTTTTGAAATCGTACAAGCGTTTCAGTCTGGTGAATTCCCCAATCTAATTGCTCTACCATTTCTCTATTATGTAATTCCTGTTCTTTTTGTCCTTCTAGTATTGTTAGAAATACTCTCTCAATGGTTTTCCCAGTTTGGATAGCCGTACGCTGGATACTACTCGATATATTTTTAGTGTAATGAGGTGGCAATATAAACATGTTCACCAGAGTAGAAACAACAAGCCCAATCGATGTTGTCCCAAGTCGTATAAGAAATGAAATGAGATAATTACTGTGAATAACTTCAATCATTGCAACAGCTGTAAGAGTTGCTACCAGTAAGCCGGCATGTAGTTTGAGACGAAAACAGGTAATAATGGTAAACATAGCTGCAAGGGTATAGGTAAGGGCTGAATTTCCAAATATTGAAATGAAAAGCACGGCATAAGCAGAACCTATAGCAGAGGCAGGAAAACGAACGATCCCTTTTTTTATTGAATCGGAAACTGTGGGCTCAATGGTAACGATTGCTGTAATCACAGCAAACACCGCAGGCCAGTCTAGCCACTCGCAGATTAATGCTGTAACAAAAATAGCAACACCTGTCTTCACTACACGGCTGCCGACAAAATGTAACTTTTTCACTTTATCTTCCTCCAATAACGCATTTAACCCTTAATGACCTATTATTTATTCTAACATAACCTAAAAATACAGAACGTGATGAGAGCAATATAGTAGAATGAGCCTAAATGAGCTTGACAATTCTAGTATAATTTAATAGGTTATGAGAAATTCGCATAAAAAATAGTTTGCATTATTACCTAGAAGAAATGTAGGAAACTGTTGATTTATAAAGGTTTTTACTATTCGATGATTTAGGAAATAGTCCTATTGTGTCACATTTGAAATATAATTGTAATATTTCTCTAACATGCATGAAACTTTTAGCTGTTATACTACGAATTACCTAAGATAGTAAACTACATAGAAGACGAATATATTTTTCACATAACTGCTAATACATATAAATACTAGATAGGCAGATGTGATAGGGAAGCGGGGAAGAAAGTTGAAAAAGTCAGTTGTCACATTGACCACAGTAGTGGTGGTTGGTCTAGGTAGTGCATTTTTCAGTGTAGATACCCATGCAGAGTCAGTAAATGATTTGAAACAGAAACAGTCACAAATTCAAGATGACAGAGAAGAAATTAAAGCAAATCTATCCGATGCAGAAAGCAAGATTGCGGACGTTTTAATAGACTTAGAAGAATTAAATAAGGAAATTGAACGTACTAACGAAGCTTTGGCGAAGAACGAAGAAAAAATGAATGACACAGAAAAAGACATAAAAGCAACAAAAGAAAAAGTTTCTGAACTAGAAGACGAAATTGTTGTACTAGAAGATGCTATAGAGGAACGCTACAGTATTTTAAAAGAGCGTGTTGTATCCTACCAAAAGAGTGGTGGAGACATTAGTTACCTAGAAGTTGTTTTTGGTGCAAAAAGCTTTGGAGATTTCATTAATCGTGTATCAGCAGTAAACAAAATCTCAGATTCTGATACGAAATTGATGGAAAAACAAGAAGCTGACAAGAAAGCAGTAGAAGATAAAAAAGAAGAAGTCGTTACCAAACTTGATGAGTTGAAAGAAATGAAAGTAGAACTTGAAGGTATGTTAGCTACTATCGAAGAACAAAAGAATGCAAACGAAGATAAGAAAGCAACTTTAAAAGATAAAAAGAAAGAACTTGTTGCTATGAAGGAAGATTTACAAGTTAAAGATAGTGATTTGGCTTCATTGGAACAAGATGTGAAGCAAAGTATTGAGGATGCGACTGCGCCAGTTGTAGCACAAACATCAGAAAGTAATGCAAGTAGTTCTAGTGAATCTAGTGATGGTGGGAAACTATCTACTTTAAGTAGTGAAAAGAAATCCTCTCCAGTTGCTGTAAAAGGAAATGGTAATCTTAGTACAGCTATAAATGCAGGATATCAATATCTTGGTGTTCCATATACTTGGGGCGGCAAAACACCGAACCCTGGGTTTGATTGCTCTGGATTCGTATCATGGGCTTTTGCACAAGCTGGTATTTCTATTCCATCTAGCACAGCAGGACTATCTGGTATAGGTACAAAGGTTTCTTATAGTGATGCAAAACCTGGAGACTTGGTTTTCTTTAACACTTATAAAACAAATGGTCATGTTGGAATCTACCTTGGAAACGGCAAATTTATTGGGGCTCAAAGTTCTACAGGATTGGCTGTTGCAAATATGACAAGTGGTTATTGGAATGACACATTTACTGGTCACGTTCGTCGTGTGAAATAACTTATGAAAATCCATCCTACGGGGTGGATTTTTTGTTTTTTATTGTTTAAAGAGAAAAACTCGTATTCAATACGCAAAATAAGACATGTGAACAAATCTCTTCTAAATAAGTATCTAGTATATTTATACCCAATCTAGTATGTTGTAAACCTCATTTTTGATAGAAAAGCAAATATCTTTTTCTCCTAGGAGTAATAACGTTATAATGAAGGAAATACTAACTAGATGGAGGAAAATTATTTATGACAGATGTTAATCAATTTAGAAAAACCAGATATGATATCGATCCGATTTACATAAAAAGGTGGTCACCTAGATCTTTCTCTAATCAGAAGGTCTCAGAAGATGTGCTTAGTAGTGTATTTGAGGCTGCCAGATGGGCTCCCTCAGCGGCGAATGTTCAGCCTTGGAGGTTTGTCTTTGCTTCGTCTGAGCAAGACAAGGAAACATTTTTATCCTTTATTAATGAAGGCAATGTAGTTTGGTGCAAAAACGCGCCAGTCTTAATTGCTGTTATCTCAAAAATGGAAGAAGAACGGTTTGGAGGAAGTAATCTAGCTCATGCTTTTGATACAGGAACAGCATGGGGCTTTCTTTCACTGGAAGCTGCACGCAAAGGTCTAATCACACATGCCATGGGTGGATTTAATAAAGAGAAGGCAAAAGAGGCATTAGCAATCCCCGATGGTTACCAAGTGCATGCAATTGTGGCTCTAGGTTACCAAGGGGAGAAGAGCAGTCTTGAAGAATCCTATCAGAAAAGAGAGGTGCCTTCACCAAGAAATGAAGTTGAAACATTTGTTTCAGAAGGGGTATTTCGAGAAAATATGTAGAAAACTATAGGATATGATGAGACTCTTTATGGAGTCTTCTTTTTTTGTCTTCGTAAATGCTTATCCTTATAAAGTTTTAAAAGTAAGCGATGAGGGTATATTATATTCGTTGATATATGATGGTTTACATAATTATTTTAAAACTTATTTATGAAAGGGCGAATTTATGAAAAACAAAAAAGCATTCCAAAATCCTGTATTCTACATTTCTGCAATTGTTATCTTTTTGTTGGTAATCATTGGTGCTATTATGCCAACCCAATTCGGTTCAATTGCTGGACTACTATTTAATTTCACCACGAACAATTTTGGTTGGTTTTACTTATTGGCAGTATTTATTTTTGTGATTTTTTTAATAGGATTATCTGTTAGTAAGTATGGGAAGGTTCGTTTAGGACCAGCTAATTCTCGACCGGAATACCCATTCTTTACTTGGATTGGAATGTTATTCTCTGCTGGATTCGGTGCAGGATTAGTATTTTGGGGAGTGGCTGAGCCGATGAGTCATTTCTTTGAAACACCATTTCCTGATTTGCAAGCACAAAATGAAGAGTCTGCAAGAGTTGCGATGGGTTATGCTTTTTTCCATTGGGGGATAAGTCAATGGTCTGTATTTGCGGTTGTTGGCTTAATAATCGCGTATTTACAATTTAAAAAAGAGAAAAAAGGGCTTATTTCTATCGCAATCGAGCCAGTTGTCGGCAAAAACAAAGTGCTTGGAGGAACGATTGATTCTCTTGCGGTTATTGCAACCGTTATGGGTGTAGCTACATCACTCGGACTTGGTATATTGCAAATGAATGGAGGATTAACATCTGTTTTTAATATACCAAACTCCATTTGGGTGCAAATAGCCATAGCCGGGATTATGCTGATTACGTATCTTTTGTCCTCTAGCACAGGTTTAAATAAAGGAATTAAGTGGCTCAGTAATCTCAATCTGGCTATCTGCCTTCTATTGCTCGTTTTTGTTTTCATGGCAGGTCCTACTGTGTTTATCTTAAATACATTTGTATTAGGAATTGGGGACTATCTATCCAGCTTTATTCAATACAGTTTGCGACTCACGCCATATACTGGTGACTTATGGGTAAGAGACTGGACTGTGTTTTATTGGGCTTGGGCGACTGCTTGGTCACCCTTTGTAGGAGCATTTATTGCTCGTGTATCCAAGGGAAGAACCATTAGAGAGTTTGTCTTTGGTGTGCTTGTAGTTCCCCCGGTAATCGCTTGTTTGTGGATTGCAGCGCTTGGCGGTACAGCTATTCACAGTGATCTATTTAATGGTACAAAAATTGCTGAAGCGGTTAACGCAGACATGGCAGTTGCCTTGTTTGAAACATTTGGAACGCTACCTCTTACAACGGTGGTATCCCTTCTTGCTCTATTTCTCATTTTTACTTTTCTTGTAACTTCTGCTGATTCAGCGACGTACATTCTTGGAAGTATGACCTCAAAAGGAAGTCTAAATCCGGCTTTGGTAGTAAAAATCATTTGGGGAGTTCTCATTACTGCAATTGCCGTTGTTTTATTACTAGCGGGAGGATTGGATGCATTACAAACAGCTTCACTTATATCTGCATTGCCTTTTACAGTAATATTATTAATCATTGTTGCATCATTCTTAAAAATGATAAAAAAAGAACCAGATATTAAAAAGAAAGAAAGAACGACTAATAAATAACTATGTACAAAGTTAAAAAAGAGCTGATGCAAAATGCATCAGCTCTTTTCTATGTGAAGGTTTCGGTGACTCTACTTCCTATTAGGAGATAATACAATATTTTCAGGTATATGGAACCCCTGCCGATTAAAATACGTTATACTATATAGTAGGAAAAATTAGAAAATTCTTTAGGGGGCATTTTTGAATGGGAAATCTTTTAAAGGCTAGAGAAGACGTTAATAATGTTATTTATGGAAAAGAAGAAGTGGTTGATTTATTATTTGTTGCACTACTAGCACAAGGCCATGTTTTACTTGAGAGTGTTCCAGGTACCGGTAAAACAAAGCTTGCTAAAAGCTTCGCTAAAGTGATGAACGGAAAATTCAGCCGTGTCCAGTTCACACCAGATGTATTACCAAGTGATATTACCGGTATTCGTTTCTTTAATCCTAAAGTACAAGAATTTGAATTAAGGATTGGGCCAATTGCTACCAATGTGTTACTTGCAGATGAGATAAACCGAGCAACACCGAAAACACAGTCAAGTTTACTTGAAGCTATGGAAGAATATCAATCTACCGTTGACGGGGAAACGATTAAAATTTCTTTACCATTTATCGTAATAGCGACGCAGAACCCTGTAGAGAGCAATTATGGCACATTTCCGTTACCTGAGGCGCAGTTGGACCGTTTCTTGTTTAAACTGGATCTAGGCTATCCTTCACTATCTGAAGAGAAACGCATTTTAAATACATACCGACGAACGGATCCATATGATGCTGTCGAAGCCTCTTTGTCTATTGACACGATTCGTGAATTACAAGATGAGATTAAATTAATTACCGTATCAGAAGTAGTTACAGATTATCTACTTGAGCTTGTTCATGCATCAAGGGAACATTCTGATGTTGAACTTGGGATAAGTCCACGTGGAATGCTGGCTTTAATGCGAGCAGGACAGGCTTATGCATATATAAAGGACAGAGATTATGTAACACCACAGGATATTAAAACGTTAGTTCCATATGTGTTTGAGCACAGACTCATTCTTTCCATGGAAGGTTCCATAAAGAAAACAGCAAAGGACATTGTTAAGGAGATTATTCACGCTACTGCTGTACCAGTTGAAGAAGGAGCAATTGTGGAATGAAATGGCAAAGAGACCATGCAATAGAGGGGAAGGCTGGGTATGATTATGTTCTTTTAGCCATCATCCTGTTGGCCGTTATAGGCGTGATGTTTAATACCACAATCCCATTTCTAGGTGTAGGTGCCGTCACTGCCTATTTACTAATTTTCAAATGGTATGATAGTGGGATTGGCAAAAATATATTGTTAGAAAATCCATCGAGAACGATAAAACTTTTTCCTGATGAAACCGCCAATTTAGATTTAAATATGGAAAATCGCTCTATATTTCCCATGATTAATGGAGAATTTCAATTGCAGATGGGGCCTGCTGTAAAAGCTTATAAACATGCAAAGGATGAGGAGACCTACTGGCATAAACTAAAAATCCCATTATCTATCTTGCGTAAAAGAAAAACACACATATCCATTCCGGTCATTGCGCAACAGCGAGGGGTTGCAAAGGTGCATAATATCATGTACTATTTTCCGCACCTATTTCACTTTGAATCGGCAATGATTAGATATACGCCTTTTTTTAGGACAGAATTTGTTGTGTTTCCAAGGTTACTTGAGGTAAAAGGAGTAGAAGCTGTATTTCAGATGATGCCTGGTAAGGGAAGATCCCCTTTTTCTCCGTATGAAGACATACAAAGTCCATTAGGAACCAGAGAGTACCATTATAGTGATCCATTTCACCGAATCAACTGGAATGCTTCTGTAAAAACACAAAAACTTCAAACCAATGTATATGAGCGGGAAATTAATCGATCTTTTGTGTTTCTCGTTAACATAGGAAAATCTAAAACATCAAATATGGTAAAAACGAATCAACACATGGAAGCATTGCTTTCCTATACAGCATATTTATCTAAGGTTGCAACAGAAATGGATATCCCTTTTGAATTGTTTATTAATTCGCGCAGACCACGGAAGATTCCAGTTCTCCATATTTCTGAGGGAGAAGGGAAAAGACATTATGGAACAACCTTAGAAATGTTGGCAAGGATTCATAAGCAATCACTTGTTTTTCCGTTTGATAAGATGCTCTTCAACGTTGGAAACCAACTTACACAGCATAAGACATGCATCATTATTGGTGAACTTACAGAGGATTCGCTCCATCTCTTGGATAAATGGAAAAAGAAGAATGTCACCATCTTTCACGTTCCTTATTCAGATGGTACATCCGTAGTAACGCCACTTGGGCAGGAGGTACTGTCACATGCTAAATAGCCATGCAACAACACGTTATGCATACCATTTCGTAAGTGAGGCGCTCATCATTTTTATGATTCTCATCCCATGGATTCATCATCACTTAATGTGGGTTCCATATTGGAGTTATTTGGTAGTTATTGTATTAGCATGCTTTATTTTTAGTCTTATCACGATTTACACAAACAACTATATTGTTTATGTTTTGATGGCCCCTATATTATTTGGTGTGTTTTATTTGTTAGATTACCCAATGTTTTATAGTATCGTATTAAGCGGTTTGTTGGTATGGCGTTACATCAATATACGGAAGGAAGACATAATTAGTAGGGAAAGTAGCTACATTCTCTTAACTCTATTATTAATGGTAGTGGTTGGTATGTTGGTTCCTGATATTAGAGCGATGCTATTTCCTTTTCTTGTTATATTACTTAACGTTATAGGCTATTTATGGAGTCATCTGGCAGCATTATCAAAGACGGAAAGAAAACAGGTTGATAAGAAATTAATCCCTGCCTTCGTTGGTATCTTAATTGCTGGTGCCTTTCTTATTTATTTAACGTACGACCTATTCAGTTGGATTATGACGAACCTATTTTATGGCGTTATATCACTTATAGGAGGGACGTTAAGTTGGTTTGCTAATTTGTTACAATTTATTGAAATGCCAGAACGTGGATGGCCTGATCAAGAGAACCAAATGGAAGCAGGCGACGGGTATTGGAATAAAATAGAAAATAATTCGTTGGTGGAGCAAATAACACCATACCTCGCAATAGCTGCTGTGGTCACCCTGGTTCTCTTCGCGATTGTTTTACTCGTTCTATTCTGGAGAAAACGGTTTAAAAAGCCTCTTTCCTTAGAAGAAGCAGACAGTTCGGTTTCCTATAGTGCGTTAGACAATCATTCAGAAATGGATTCAGGTAGAACTTCACGGTTTAATCGCTGGCTTAATAAACCAAAGCACCCTATACGTAAGCTTGTTTACCAGTTTGAGAGAAAAGCTCATAAAAATAAAAAAGGCAGAAGAAAGCACGAGACAATTGAGGAATGGTTTAACAGGATAGAGGTTAATGCTGATTTGGAGGTTTATCAAAAGGTAAGGTATGGAGAGATGGAGCAGGTAAGTGAATCGGACGTAGCAAAGCTTCGTTCTGCAATGAAGGAAGCGGACCTCCAATTTGACGTGAACCAATAGGTACATGAAACAATAATAAATTATTTAAAACATCATAGATTTACAGGTATTCTTCTTATTTGTACTTTAAATGACTTCTTTTTTAACTTTCTAACTTGGTTTACTATGTTTATTCATTAAGTGTTGAGGATAAACACTACTAAGAGTTGGACTACTAAGTAAAGGAGTGCCGATCATATGAACTTTAATAAAGAAATTGAAAAGCTTGAGAACATAAGAAGAGAAGGTCCAAATAAGGTCTTTACAATGTATTTAAATACCGATCCATCTGACCCTGAGCAACAGGGTGGAGAATGGAAAATACATCTCAAAAACGGGTTACGTAATTTTGAGCATTATTTGGAGGAGTCGGGTGATAAAGAAGAACGCAAAAACTTTCAACTCGTTAAACAAAAAGTAGAAAAGTTTGTTAAAGGAAATGAACAAGAATTTTTAAGAAGTGTTTTTATTATTGCTACAGCCGACGAAGAAGTCTGGTTTGCAGATCGGGTGCAAATGCGGATGGATACAGAATTTTTTTGGCAAGAGACCCCAGAGTTAACACAGTTACGTAAATTAACTGATGTCTATCCAAAATCAGGGATTATCCTTGTTCAACAGGATGAGATTAAAGTAATTGAAGCTTATTTAAATGAAATTCAGGATACGGATACGTTCGAACTTGATTTAGACACGAATGATTGGCGAAAAAAGAAAGGCCCTAGACCTGCTTTAGGCCAGGGGTCCACCATGCAAAAAGACGGCTTCCAATCTCGTTTCAATGCTAATAAGCATCGTTGGTACAAGCAGATTGCCCCAAAGCTTGACAAACGGGCGAAGGAAAACGAATGGGAAAAATTATTTGTAATTGGTGAATCTGATCCTGCCAATGCTTTGACTGAGGAATTGAATAAGCCAGTTGAAAAGGTTATTCAGAAGAACATGCTCGATCATGAAGAATCAAAGGTACTTGAAGAAGTATTTGTCTAAGTACAATAAATTGAAAAAATCTCCACAGTAATTTCGTTTACTGTGGAGATTTTGCATGTAGATGCTGTATAAAATCGCAGTGTGGATCATGTTGAGGCATTCAACAGATAGAGAATTGCAGTAGCAGTGCCGATTGATAGAAGCAACGAGCTACAAATGTATAGGAATGCCTGCTTATATTTATGTTCCATTAATAGTAGGATCGTTTCATTCCCAAATGTAGAAAAGGTGGTAAACGCTCCACAAAATCCTATGCCTCCAAAGGCCCATCCTAAGTCTGAAATGTTTTCCTGCAGATGCTGGTAAAATAAGTATGCAAGCAGAGCAGATCCTATAATATTAACAAGCCATGTCCCAACAAGACGTTTTGTTACATGGAGAGCTATTAAAAAACGGAAGATACTCCCAAAAAATCCCCCAATCGCTACAGAAATGATCATACGCTAGAACGCTCCAATCGATATGCAAGCTTTAATCCAAGAAAGCAACATGCTAATCCAGCTATTACACTAATAAACACGTAACCAACAGCAAGAATGGGAATCTCGCTCCACAACGAAATGGTTTCCAGGCTTAAGGTAGAAAAGGTGGTAAAGGCGCCGATCAGACCTACTGTTAACGCAGTAAAAATGGCTGGAGATAAACGTTTTTTTATTATTTTTAAATGCATAAGAAAACTAAGCAGAAAGCATCCTACTAAATTAGCAATTAGTGTAGCGAAAGGGAAAAGTGAATCGGCAGGAAAAGCAATCGATATAGCATACCGGCCTACTGCACCCAGCATCCCACCTAACCCTACACTAAACGCGATTTTCCAATCCTTGATTCTCATGCTGTTTTACATGCTGGGCATAATCCGTAGATTTCAAATTTATGGTCTTCAATCTCATACTGATGCAAATCAGATTGCACAGCGTCCATCGGGCAAACCGATATTTCTTTCGTTTTTCCACAATCTTTACAGATGAAATGATGATGATGGTGATCTGTACAATTGAATCGGAAGTGTTTTTCACCATTTAATTCGGTAGTTTCCAATATACCTACATCATTATACAAGTGCAGATTACGGTAGACAGTATCAAAGCTAATACCGTCATAACTCTCCTCTAAATGCCGGATGAGTTCTTTGGCTGTACGATAACCATCCGCTCTTGAAAAAAAGGCCAAAATGTCCTTACGTTTTCCAGTCGTTTTATATCCATGTTGCTTTAAAAGTTCAATTGCTTCTTCTATACTCATTAGGCTTCCCTCACTTTTCTAGGCTTCCATGTTATTCGCTTTAGAGCGATGGATAGAAGTAAAATGATAATGGAGACCATAACAATGGTTCCACCTGGTGGAATACTTAAATAATAACCCGATATTAATCCTATAATAACAGCTAATTCGCCAAAAACAATAGATAGAAACATCATTTGTTTAAATCCTCTGGCAAGCCGCATACTTGCTGCCACAGGAAGTGTCATCAATGCAGATACAAGTAAAACCCCTACTATACGAATGGATGCTGCGATTACAAGTGCGGTAAGTACGATAAACAGTAAGTGAATACGTTTTGCGTGTATACCTGATACTTTTGCATGTTCTTCATCAAAGGATAAAGTAACTAATTCTTTGTAAAATAACGTAATAATAAGCACTATAAAAATGGCAATACCAGCAATTGATAAGAAATCCTGCTTACTTACGGCTGATACCGAACCAAATAAATAATTAAATAGTTCTGTATTAAAGCCATCTGCCAGAGATATAAAAATCAGGCTTAACCCAACTCCACCTGATAAGATAATAGGAATGGCAAGCTCCTGGTAAGCGTGATAAACGCCCCGAAGCTTCTCGATAAATATGGACCCTAGTACGGAAAATGCCATCCCCCCATAAAGTGGTGTAATCCCCACAGCAAACTTTTTGTCCAAAAAGAGGCCAAAAGCTATTCCTGCTAAAGTAACATGTGAGAGGGCATCCGCTAAAAGGGATAGTCTTCTAACCACAATGAAGGTGCCTAGCAGTGGAGCGATGATACCAATCAATAAACCAGTTAAAAAAGTATGTCGTAAAAAGTCATATTCAAAAAAATCAGCTAGCATGTTCTTTCCTCCATTAATGATCGTGTGTTACAAGGTTTACAGGATGCCCGTAAAGCTTTGATAGATCTCTTTCTGTTAATGATTTATATTCTTCCGGTTTTCCATGAAAATGGAGGGTTGTATTTAAACAAGCAATTTCGGTTGCATGCTCGGTCATGGTTCCTGTGTCATGTGTAACCAGGAGTAGCGTAATGCCATACTGTGTATTCAAACGGTGAAGCATTTCATAAAAGCGTTGTACATTTTCATAATCCACTCCGACTGTTGGTTCATCAAGGATCAGTAACTCCGGATTGTTTACAAGAGATCTTGCAATAAATACGCGCTGTTGCTGACCACCAGATAGGTTTCCTATATTTTCGTAGGCATAATCAAGCATGCCAACCTGGTCTATTGTTGATAAGATTTTTTCCTTATGCATTTTGTTAAAAAACTTCAAATAACCAACCTTCGCTGTCAAGCCCATTGAGACTACTTCAAAAACCGTTGCTGGAAATCCTTTATTAAACGAATTGGCTTTTTGCGATACAAAACCAATCTTATTCCAATCCTTAAATTTATCTCTAGGCTGCTGTAATAATTCAATGGACCCCTTATCAGGGTTAATGAGACCTAGCAGAAGTTTTATAAGTGTCGTCTTCCCGCCACCGTTTGGACCGATCAGTCCCATAAAAGCGCCTTGCGGGATAGAGAAATTGATATTTGTCAGTACATCTTTCTGTTCGTATGCGTACGATACATCTTGCATTCGGACGACGAAATTGTCCATGTTATTCCTTCTTTCTAGTTTGTAGCGGATTCCTTTTTTACACGGAACCTATCCCCATTAGTATTGCACGAAGATCAGATGGCATGCCAATGGGGCTTTAGATATAATTCGCTCGTTCATCTATTAAATTTATCCTAAAACTATCTTATCGTACCCACGGCAAAATGTAAATAAGAATGATTACGTTTTGTGTGAGGAGGTTTTAGAAAAGAAAAAGTAGGATACATCAAAATAAAGAAATCTTTTTAATAAAGGGAGGAATCACCATGCAAGCGACACTAGAAGTTCAAGGCATGACATGTGAAAATTGTGAGACAAAAGTGAAGCAAACGTTAGAATCATTTAATGGCGTAGCAGGTGTAGAAGTACACATCAATACAGGAAGCGTAGATGTAATTTATGATGAAGCTGAAGTCAAGTTGTCTGAATTGCGACAAGCAGTAGAAGCAAAAGGTTACCGTGTTGTAGTATAAGAAAAATAGGTGCACAAAGCTACTATCTTAAAGTCGGTTGAATCCTTTTAGGGCTGTTCTTAATAGGAAGCAGTCCTTTCTATATTTGAATTCATAACAAACTATATACGAAATGTGATAAAAGGTGATAAAATAGTCTTAATCTTGACAAGAGAAAAATATTTTTTTATTTGGGGGTATTTAGCTTGGAACAGCTTTTGAGAAACTTCTTTTTATTTTTATCAAAAAATAAAACGCTAACAAAATTAGCGAAAAAGTACGGGTTACGCTTTGGTGCTGCTCGTTTTGTTGCAGGGACAGATATTGATAGTGCAGCAAAAAAAATTAAAGAAATAAATGAAAACGGATACGCTGTTACGGTGGACCATTTAGGGGAATTTGTCGATAATGAGCAGGAAGCCAGGGAATCAGCAGATGAATGCATCCATGCCATAAATGTCATCGCCGAACAAAAATTAGATTCACAACTCTCTTTAAAGCTTACTTCCATGGGCCTTGATATTTCACATGAGTTAGTTATGGAAAATATGCATCGTATCCTGGAAGCTGGAAAAAAACATAATGTGACCGTTACAATCGATATGGAAGATTTTGAACGCTGTGAAAAAACATTAAACATATTTAAGGAATTAAAACAGAAATATGGTAATTTGGGAACGGTTCTTCAGGCTTATCTTTACAGAGTGGAAGAGGATATTGAGGGATTGAACCCTTATAATCCATATCTTCGTCTTGTGAAAGGTGCTTATAAGGAATCACCTGAGGTTGCGTATCCAAATAAGAAAGACGTTGATGAGACATATAAAAGAATAATAAAACAGAACATACTACTGGGAAATTATACAGCAGTGGCAACACATGACGAAGCGATCATAGCCTATGTAAAAGAATTGGAAAAGGAACATGGAATAGCTAGGGATCAATTTGAATTCCAAATGCTCTATGGTATTCGGTTGGATCTTCAAAAAGCACTTCTTAAAGAAGGATATAAAATGCGAGTATATGTACCATATGGAAAGGATTGGTATGGATACAATATGCGAAGACTTGCAGAGCGTCCGGCTAATGTTCTATTTGTTTTAAAAGGAGTATTTAAAAAGTAATCGTTGCAAAGCCCTGGGTTCTCTCAAAAAGAGAACCAGGGAACTAAAAGAAGTTGTTCAAAAACTCCAGTAAAAATGACACATCGAATTTCTTCGTTGGCTTGCTTGTCCGTTCCTCACGTATTAATACAATACGTTCCGGTACTCAAAGCTACGCCGCCTCGAACTTCTCGGTCCTTTTTATCCTCCTTTTTGAACACGAACTAAAAATACAGCCGGGGATTTTTTTCTCTTGCGAATTATCAGAATTTCATTTATAGTAAAGAGTAGATGGATAGGGAGCTATCTTTTATTTTTACTCAAAAAATGAATGAGTATTCATTCAATTCGGTAATGGGGGAGATAATATGAAACAATCTATCAAGCGTGCAGCTGTTTTAGGTTCTGGAGTAATGGGATCCGGCATTGCTGCTCATTTGGCGAATTGTGGGATACCCACAATAATGCTTGATATCGTGCCGAAGGAATTAACAAAAGAGGAATTGGCTAAAGGTCTTTCATTAGAAGATAAGGTTGTACGGAACAGAATTGCTACTCAAA
This sequence comes from Oceanobacillus sp. GQ8, assembly GCF_059758495.1. Lineage (NCBI taxonomy): Bacteria > Bacillati > Bacillota > Bacilli > Caryophanales > Bacillaceae > Oceanobacillus > Oceanobacillus sp. GQ8. The sequence continues at coordinate 629,475 of NZ_JCAXEV010000003.1, forward strand.
GCAGAAAGTCGTTGCTAAAGCAGAAGCCTGCAGCACTAACTACTAAAAAGAGCCTTGACTTAATCGAAGTTGGAAACATGGAAGATGATATGGACAAATTGGCAGATGTGGACTGGATCGTTGAGGTTGTGGTGGAAAGCCTTCCTATTAAGAAAAAGGTATTTTCCCGAATTGATAAGATTCGTAAGCAGGGTGCAATTGTAAGCTCCAACACCTCGGGGATATCTGTTGAAAAGATGGCCGAAGATTGTTCAGAGGATTTTAAAAAGCATTTTCTCGGAACCCACTTTTTTAACCCACCTAGATACTTAAAGTTATTAGAAATTATTCCAACAGTAAAAACGGACCCAGAAGTTGTTACCTTCATGAAAAAGTTTAGTGAAGATGTTTTAGGTAAAGGGGTTGTAGAAGCAAAAGACACCCCGAACTTTATCGCGAATAGAATCGGAACCTATGGCTTACTGATAACAGTAAGGAAAATGCTGGAGGGTGGCTATAGCATTGGAGAAGTTGATTCCGTTACAGGACCGATGGTTGGCCGACCAAAGAGCGCAACGTTTCGTACTCTCGATGTTGTTGGATTGGATACATTTATCCACGTGGCCAAAAATGTCTATGATCAAGTAGATGGAGAAGAAAAAGAAGTATTTACAGTGCCAGACTTTATGAAAGAAATGTTAAATAGGGGTTGGCTTGGAGCGAAATCAGGACAAGGATTTTTCCTGAAAAAGAAAGGGAAAGATGGCAGTGCGATCTATGAACTAAACACCGAAACGTTGGAATATGAAAAACGGAAAAAGTTAAAATCTGCTGCTATGGAAATGGCAAAGCAGGAAAAAGGAACACGCGGAAAATTGAAAGCGCTTGTAAACGCGCGAGGAGATAGGGCTGGAGATCTTGTTTGGTCCGTGCTCAAACCTGTTCTCTTATATTCCGCCAGACTTTGTGGTGAGATAGCGGACGACGTATTATCAATCGACCAGGCAATGAAGTGGGGATTTGGTTGGGAATTAGGACCATTTGAAACATGGGATGCAATTGGTGTGGAAGCTTCTGTAACAAGAATGAAGGAAGAAGGGGAAGACATACCAGAATGGGTAGAAAACATGCTGGAGAGAGGTGTCTCTTCCTTTTATAAACAAGAGAATGGATCCTCCTTTTTCTATCAAAAGGGTGAATTTATCCAGCAGGAATTTAATAAAAAAGAAATCCATTTAAAACGGCTAAAAGAAAGTAATGGTGTTATAAAAAAGAATGCAGGTGCTAGTTTCATAGATTTAGGGGACGGCGTAGCAGGACTAGAATTCCATTCGCAGGGTAATTCCATTGGACTTGATATTATCCAGATGATGAATCATGCAATTGAAGAGACGGAAAAAAATTACGAAGGCCTTGTCATTGGGAACCAAGGAAAGAACTTCTGTGTTGGCGCAAACCTCGCCATGATGCTAATGGAAGCACAGGACCAAAACTTCATGGAGTTGGACATCGTTGTTCGGCAATTTCAAAACATGGCACTGCGAATTAAATATGCTGCGAAACCAGTAGTAGCGGCACCGTTTAATATGGTTCTTGGTGGAGGGGCAGAAGTATCATTACCAGCAGCAGCCATACAGGCTTCACCTGAAACATATATCGGATTAGTTGAGTTTGGCGTCGGTTTGATCCCTGGTGGTGGAGGAACAAAAGAATTGTACTTAAAGCAACTACGTAATTTGCCAAAGGGTATTCAGTTTGATCTTACCAAAGTGGCCAATGATGTATTTGAAAAAGTAGCAATGGCTACAGTTTCTAAATCTGCTGCGGAAGCAAGAGAGAATGGATTTTTACATGCGACAGATTCAATTAGTGCAAATCCAGACCACCTATTATATGACGCTAAAGAGAAAGTGCTTGCCCTAGCAAAAGCTGGCTACCAACCTCCACTTCCTGAGCAAATCCCAGCGGTAGGAGATTCAGGCTATGCAGCAATGCTATTGGGCGCTCAAAACTTACACAGGAGTGGCTATGCTTCAGAGCATGATGTAAAGATAGCGGAGAAACTGGCATACGTTTTATCAGGTGGGCGTATGAAAGAAGGAACACTCGTTAATGAACAAGCGATGCTTGATTTGGAAAGAGAAGCGTTTCTTAGTTTAATTGGAGAGCCATTGACCCAACAAAGAATGCAACACATGTTAGTAAAAGGAAAACCATTACGCAATTAAATGCAGAGGGGGAAAAGTTGTGAAGGAAGCAGTTATTGTAGCAGGGGCAAGAACACCAGTCGGTAGAGCTCATAAAGGTTCTCTAGCTGAAAGCCGTCCAGATGATCTTGCCGCTTTAACGATTAAGGAAACATTAAGACGGGCTGGTAACTATGATGGCACGATTGACGATGTCATAATTGGTTGCGCCATGCCAGAAGCAGAGCAAGGAATGAATATGGCACGTAACATTGCTGGCCTGGCAGGCCTAAAGCATGATGTTCCGGGAATCACGGTGAACCGGTATTGTTCATCAGGTCTACAGAGTATTGCTTATGCAGCAGAACGCATTATGGTAGGTGCCAGTGATACCATTATCGCTGGTGGCGCTGAGTCAATGAGTTTGATCCCGATGGGTGGGCACGTGATTAAGCCCAATTCAAAATTGGTGCAACATGCTCCTGGTTATTATATGGGGATGGGGCATACAGCTGAAGAGGTGGCAAACCGATTCAACATCTCGCGTGAAGAACAAGATGCATTCGCTGTAAGGAGTCATGAGAGGGCTGCAAACGCAATTAAAAATGGGAAATTTGCCGAAGAAATCGTGCCCGTTGAATTAACAAAGAGACAGATGAACACAAAGAATAAAATAGAAGAGAAGCACACTAAATTTGAAATGGATGAAGGAGTTAGAGCTGGGACGACTACAGAAATATTAGCAAAGCTTCGACCAGCATTTCATGTTAAAGGTTCGGTAACAGCTGGAAACTCTTCTCAGATGAGTGATGGTGCAGCATCTGTCCTTTTAATGGATAGGGAAAAGGCACAAGCTGAGGGATTATCACCACTCGTTAAGTTTCGCTCTTTCGCAGTCGCTGGAGTGGAACCAGAAATTATGGGGGTAGGTCCAGTTGAGGCGATACCAAAGGCTGTAAAACAGGCAGGTTTAGAGCTTTCAGATATTGACTTATATGAATTAAATGAAGCCTTTGCTGCACAAGCAGTTAGGGTAATACACGCCCTAGATCTTGATGTAAATAAGGTAAATGTAAATGGTGGGGCTATTGCGCTTGGTCATCCGCTCGGTATGACGGGCACAAAGCTTACTTTAAGTCTTATTCACGAAATGAAACGTGAGCAAATCCAATTTGGCGTTGTCACAATGTGTATTGGCGGTGGAATGGGAGCAGCTGGTGTATTTGAACTTATATAGTCTGGTTAGAAACTGAAAATCATAATAAAGGGGAAATGGATGATGAGTGAAACAAAGGCTAAGTTGTTTAAGGGCGGAGCATTTTTAGTAGAAGATTTGACAGCAGATGATGTGATCACCCCCGAAGATTTTACTGATGAACATAAAATGATAGCGAAGACGACCGAGGATTTTGTAATAGGGGAAGTACTTCCTAAGGTGGAAAACTTGGAAAATCACGAGTTTGATTATTCTGTTGAACTTTTAAAGAAAGCAGGAGAACTTGGGTTATTAGGTGCAGATGTACCTGAAGCCTATGGAGGCCTTGCTCTTGATAAAATCAGCTCTTCGTTGATTACAGAGAAATTTTCTAGAGCAGGCGGGTTCTCTGTTACACACGGAGCACATGTAGGAATTGGCTCATTGCCAATTGTCTTCTTTGGAAATGAAGAACAAAAAGAAAAGTATCTTCCAAAACTTGCTACTGGTGAGTTACTAGCAGCATATGCCCTAACAGAACCAAGTTCAGGATCTGACGCATTAGGTGCGAAGACTACTGCAAAATTAAACGAAGCAGGGACGCATTATATATTGAATGGAGAGAAACAATGGATCACGAACTCTGCTTTTGCAGACGTGTTTGTTGTATATGCAAAAATTGATGGCGAGCATTTTTCTGCTTTTATTGTAGAAAGAGAGTATCCAGGAGTTTCTACAGGTCCAGAAGAGAAAAAGATGGGAATCAAAAGTTCCTCTACTCGTACACTGGTTCTTGAGGATGCTGAAGTTCCAGTAGAAAACCTACTTGGTGAAAAGGGTCGTGGTCATGTCATTGCCTTCAATATTTTAAATGTTGGTAGGTATAAGCTGGCTATAGGTGGAGTTGGGGGTTCGAAACGGGCGCTTGAGCTTGCTGTTAAATATACTAATGAGAGAAAACAATTCCAGACACCGATCTCAAGCTTCTCTTTAACAAAGGAAAAGCTTGGAACAATGGCCGCTGAAATTTATGCCAATGAGAGTGCAGTTTATCGTACGGTTGGACTGTTTGAACAACGAATGGGCTCCTTAACAGAGGAACAGTTAAAAGATGGTAGGGAGGTAGCGCGGGCGATTGCGGAATACCAAATTGAATGTTCCATGAATAAATACATGTGTACCGAATTATTAGATTTCACTGCCGATGAAGCAGTTCAACTACATGGCGGGTATGGGTTTATGCAGGAATATGAAGTGGAACGTATCTACCGCGATTCCCGAATTAACCGAATTTTTGAAGGAACAAATGAAATTAATCGTCTTCTTGTTCCAGGGACGTTGTTGAAAAAAGCAATGAAAGGTGAGCTACCATTATTGCAAAAGGCACAAAATCTTCAGGAAGAACTCATGATGATGATGCCGGAAGAAGTAGGCGATGAAACACTAGCCCAAGAAAAATATTTACTAAGAAATGCGAAAAAGATGGTATTACTTGGTGCAGGACTCGCCGCACAGAAATATATGAAAAAGCTTGAAAAGGAACAAGAAATTCTTGTTAACCTTGCAGATATGACAGCAGAAGTGTACAACATGGAAGCGGCCATTTTGAGAACTGAAAAGGCGATAAATAAATCTGGATTGGAAAAGAATAAATTAAAACTGCAATATACACAGGTTTATGTTCAGGAGGCATTTAATCGTATTGAAGCCGATGCGAAAGAAACATTAATCGCTGTTGAAGAAGGCGATACGTTAAGAATGATGCTTTCTTCATTGAGAAAACTTACACGTCACACACCAACAAACGTTGTAGCGAAGAAAAGAGAAATTGCAGAGCAAATAATTGAGGAAGAGAAGTATATCGTTTAATCATAAATGCGCTTAAAGCCAAACGCATTCGAATTTTCACGAAATTATTCGAATGATCGTTTGGCTTTTTGCTTTTAAAGACACACGTCTTTTTATGGATTGATGTGTCATTTGCTTATATCAACCATTCAACTCGTCATGTCTATTACATATTTGCTATAATAGAAGCAAATAAATGAGTAGGGTGGTTAAGTCAATGGCACTTACGTTTTATTGGTACCCAAATTGCGGTACTTGCAAGAAAGCCAAAAAATGGTTGGAAGAAAATCAGGTTGATTTCCATGCCGTTCATATTGTGGAAAATACACCGACCGAGGAAACAATTCTTGAATTAATTAAGAAGAGTGGACTGCCAGCAAAGAAATTTTTTAATACGAGTGGTAAAAAATACCGAGAAGGAAATATTAAAGAGAAAATAGCGAATGCCTCCGACGAGGAAATGGCAGCTATTCTAGCAACAGATGGGATGCTTATAAAACGCCCGATTGCTACAGACGGTCAGAAGGTGACAGTCGGTTTCAAGGAAGAAGTTTATAACGAGGCTTGGGGGTCAGAATAAATTTCTGACTAGAAAAATACGTGCAAATTGGGTTATAGTTAAGATGGATTACATAATGGAGGGATGACAATGAGCATACCAAAGGACTTATTATATTCTAAGGAACATGAGTGGGTTAAAAAGGAAGACGGCAAACTCCGTATTGGGATTACCGATTTTGCTCAGGATGAACTGGGAGACATCGTATTTGTTGAGCTGCCAGAAGTTGGAGACAAATTAGAACTTAACGAACCATTCGGTAGTGTAGAATCTGTAAAAACAGTGTCTGAATTATATGCTCCAGTTAGTGGAAAAGTAGTAGAAGTGAATGCAGATTTAGAAGACAGCCCTGAGTTCGTTAATGAATCCCCATATGAGAAAGCTTGGATGGTAGTAATTGAGCCATCTGAAGAAGCGCAATTAGATGAACTTCTGAACGCTGAGTCATATGAGGCAGTGCTTAACGAAGAAGAATAAAGAATAAAAAGGGAGGCTAACGTGCATCTTTATAAAAGTTGTATAGTTAGCCTTCTTTTCTTCATATACTCTTATTAGGAATTAATTTTGTAAAAAAACATTTTGCTTGATTTTCGAGGAGAGCTATGTAACCATGTCACATGAAAATGAGAAAGTAATCATTGTAGAGGGTTTAACAGATAAACGACAAGTTAAAAAGGTTATTACAGATGAAGTAACGATTGTTTGTACGAATGGAACACTTGGAGTGGAACGTCTAGATGAATTACTTGAGACTTATGAGCTTGACTATAAAGACGTGTATATTTTGGTGGATGAAGACTATTCAGGCATAAAGTTACGTAAGCAGTTGGCGAGAGAACTCCCACATGCTGAACATATATATGTCAGCAGTGAATATCGTGAGGTCGCGACAACACCTGAACAAGCGCTTGCTACAGCGCTGGTAAGTAAACGGATAGCGGTTAACCCTCTATTTTTATTATGAGGCAGATTGGTTAGGTGATTTTTTGCAAGAAATAACAACGAAAAAACTTAATGATGGCGATTATTTGCTTTATATCTATACTCCTTTTTGTGGTACCTGTGCACTTGCAAGAACCATGCTGGAAAAAATTGAACAAGTGCACAAGGAAACCATTTTCTATGAGATGAATGCATCCCTTTATCCAGAGTTTATGATCGAGAACCAGGTGGAAAGCGTACCTTGTCTTTTCATTATGAAAGATCATCAGATAAAGGAAAAGGTTTATGCCTTTCAATCCATCCCTAATATTTATAGTTACTTGATGGAGTATAAACCAGAACTTTTTGTAAAAAATTAATCTTAAATTATTTATTGACACAGTAAAAGTAGCATGATAGTATAATTCTTATCGAATTTAAGTGGATAAAAAAATAGACTCTTATCTTGAGCGGTGGAGGGACTGGCCCTGTGAAACCGCGGCAACCTTCAACTATTTTAATAGTTGAAAGGTGCCAATTCCTGCAAAGTGAAAACTTTGACAGATGAGAGAACGTGAAGACGACTAACTACGTCATTCTGTTCTTTCAGAATGGCGTTTTTTGTGCTATTTGGGCATACTATTGCCGAGGTTTACTAAGGAGGATTAACGTGATATCAATAGAAGGTTTGAGTAAGGTATTTACTTCAAACAAAAGCAGCGTGACTGCAGTACAAAATTTAGATTTAAACATAAATGATGGCGATATATTTGGTGTGATTGGCTACAGTGGTGCTGGGAAAAGTACATTTGTCCGTTTGCTCAATAGACTTGAAGAGCCCACGGGCGGTAGCATTAAGATTAACAATGAAGATATTACCGCGATGACTGCTCGCCAGCTACGCATTGCAAGACAGGATATTGGCATGATATTTCAGCATTTTAACCTGCTTTGGTCGAGAACAGTGGAGGATAATATTGCGTTTCCGTTGGAGATTTCTGGAGTAGCTAAATTGGACAGGCAAAAGCGTGTTCAAGAGCTCATCGATCTTGTTGGGCTATCAGGAAAAGAGAAGGCATACCCTTCCCAATTAAGTGGTGGACAGAAGCAACGTGTTGGGATAGCGAGGGCTCTAGCCAATAATCCGAAAGTATTGCTTTGTGATGAGGCAACATCTGCACTAGATCCGGAAACAACGAATTCTATTTTGGACCTATTGGTAGATATAAATAAGCAGTTTGGTTTAACGATTATATTAATAACCCATGAAATGCATGTAATTCGTAAAATATGTAATCATGTTGCCGTCATGGAGAGTGGAAAAGTAGTGGAACAGGGCGAAGTAATGGATGTCTTTCTCCATCCTCGTCAGCATGTAACCAAGAAGTTTGTGGAACAGGTAATGGGCAACGGTGAGGAAGATGAAAATATTCATGGCATTACAGAGGTATACACAGAAGGGAAAATTATCCGGCTTCATTTCATTGGTGAAACAACCAATCAGGCGCTTATTAGCCAGCTTGCTAAGAAGTATGAAGTGGAGATCAATATTCTGCAAGGAAAAATTACACAGACACAAGCTGGGGCATATGGAACTCTAATCGTACAAATTGCAGGGAATGAAATGGATGAAGCGGTTCGGTATATTAAAGAAAAATCCTCTGTGGAAATGGAGGTGATTAAGGATGTTAAATGATTTATTCCAGAGCATTAAAGTAGAAGATTTAATTGAAGCAACAAAAGAAACCTTCTATATGACGATCATAGCGTTAATAGGTACTTTTATTCTTGGAATTTTACTTGGTTTACTTCTCTATCTGACTTCTAAAGATGGGATTTGGAAAAATAAAAGCTTCCATTTTGTTGTATCAGCAGTGGTGAACGTTTTTCGTGCCATTCCTTTTATCATTTTAATTTTCTTGTTATTCCCGTTCACTAATTTCCTAATTGGGACAATACGTGGTCCTGAGGCTGCATTACCCGCACTAATTATTGGTTCTGCACCATTTTATGGAAGACTAGTAGAAATTGGCCTTCGCGAAGTAGATAGAGGTGTTGTCGAAGCAGCAAAGGCTATGGGAGCAAAAACGAGAACGATCATATTTAAAGTGTTATTGCCAGAATCCATGCCAGCGTTAATATCCGGTATTACAGTAACAGCTATTGCGCTCATTGGTTATACCGCGATGGCTGGAGCAATTGGAGCTGGTGGATTGGGGAGCTATGCATACTATTCGGGCTTTATGCGTCGAGACTTTGATATCGTGTTCCTTTGTACCGTACTCATTGTGATCATTGTATTTATCTTCCAATTTATTGGAGATATTATAGCAACTAAACTAGATAAACGATAAAACAGAAGAAGGAGTTAATTAAAAATGAAAAAAATTCTAATCCTAGTATCATTATTGGCTGTTTTTGCGTTAGCCGCTTGTGGCGGTGGGGATGAGTCTACATCTGAAGGTGATACCAATACAATTAAGGTAGGAGCTTCTAGTATTCCGCATGCTGAGATCTTGGAAGAAGCAAAGCCACTGCTTGAAGAGGAAGGCATTACATTAGAGGTAGAGCCATACGAAGATTATGTTCTACCGAACGATGATTTAGCAAATGGCGAGATTGATGCAAATTACTTTCAACATATCCCATACTTAGAGCAAACCATTGCTGATACTGGATATGAGTTAACAGAAATTGGTGGTATTCATATCGAGCCAATTGGTGTTTATTCCAAAGATATTCCGAGTGTAGATGATATCCCGGAAGGCACTGAAGTTATAATGAGTAATTCCGTACCTGACCATGGACGAATTCTTTCCTTGTTTGAATCAAAAGGGTTAATTACCCTTGATGAAAAGGTGGACAAAGAAACGGCAACAGTAGATGATATTGTGGAGAATCCTAAGAAGCTTGAATTCTCACCGGATTATAACGCAGAGTTACTTCCAGAATACTATAATTCAGAAGAAAATGTACTTGTTGTCATCAACACAAACTTTGCTATTCAAGCGGGTCTAAATCCACTTGAAGATTCGCTTTTTGTGGAAGGTGAAGAATCTCCTTATGTAAATGTTATCGCGGTAAGGGAAGAAGACAAGGACGATGAAGCACTAAACAAGCTTGTAGATGTTCTTCATTCAGAAGAGATACAGAACTTTATATTGGAAGAATATGAAGGTGCAGTTGTCCCAGTTGGCGGAAAAGAATAAAAAATTGCAAATCTTGAGGATGCGCGTGTAAACAGCAGTTATCTAAAAGAACTTTTGGAAGGGCACAGTATAATTTCTCAAATGAACAAATATAGAAGTAAAACCCTCTAAAGAGGTTTATAACTGAATTGTTCAGGGTACCGTATTGTGATACATTTATTCATGTACACAAAACGAAAGGATGGTTCACTATTAATAGTGGAATAAGCATGAACTATACTCCAGAAATGGAAAAGGGCATGCAACAAGCACATAAAGTGCCTTACGCCGAGTATGAGAGAAAATTGGAAACTCGTCTAGAAGTGGAGAAAAGCCGCCAAAAGGAATATGAAAAAAGCAAAGCGCTCATAAATAATTTGGATAAAATGTAAATGGATTAGACCCTCATGAAAATGAGGGTCTATTTTTGTGAAGATGTAGAATCTCCAATGATTTGACGTTATTTCAAGTAGACTTGCAATCAGCCATTTTTGTGTATTAAAATGAGTGGGAAATGTTATGAACTAGATAACCTAAAAAAGTTGATAATAAATTTGAAATGCTTTAAGATTGTAATGAGAATAAATTGAGAATGGATATTGAATCCGTTTGAAAATAAGAAAAAAATAGTAGTTGGAGGTATCGTTATGGCTGGATCTACGTTAGAAATCAAGAATCTTCATGTATCAATTGAAGGCAAAGAGATATTAAAGGGTGTTGACCTTACTATAAAAGGTGGAGAATTCCACGCAGTGATGGGACCAAACGGAACAGGTAAATCGACATTGGCATCAGCTGTTATGGGACATCCTAAGTATGAAGTGACAGAAGGAAGCATCTTGCTTGATGGTGAAGATGTATTAGAAATGGAAGTAGATGAACGTGCACGTGCAGGCCTTTTCCTTGCAATGCAGTACCCAAGTGAAATCAGTGGTGTAACAACTTCAGATTTCCTACGCTCTTCTATGAACGCACGTCGTGAAGAAGGAGACGAAGTTTCTTTAATGAAATTTATTAAAGAAATGGATAGTGCCCTTGATTATCTTGAAATTGATAAAAACATGGCACAGCGTTATTTAAATGAAGGATTCTCAGGGGGAGAGAAAAAGCGTAATGAAATCCTTCAATTAATGCTATTAAAACCAGAAATTGCTATTTTGGATGAAATTGACTCTGGTTTAGATATTGATGCTCTTAAAATCGTATCCAAAGGAATTAACAAGCTTCGTGATGAAAACTTTGGTTGCCTGATTATTACGCATTACCAACGCTTGTTGAACTATATTACACCAGACCATGTACACGTTATGATGCAAGGCCGTGTTGTTAAATCTGGTGGACCTGAACTAGCGCAACGCTTAGAAGCAGAAGGTTACGAGTGGATTAAAGAAGAACTTGGTATCGAAGACGAAACAGTTGGGCAAAACGCGTAATAGTTAGGAGGGATACTATGTCTGTTGAAACAAAGCTTCCATATGACAAAGAATATATTAATCAGTTTTCCAAGGATAACAATGAGCCAGAATGGATGAATTCTCTACGTCTTCAAGCTTTAGGGCAAATTGAGACGCTTGAATTGCCAAAACCTGATAAAACCAAAATCGGTAAGTGGAATTTCAGTCGTTTTAAGCACTTAGCAGAAGGTGAAAAAATCTCATCATTAAAAGAATTGCCTGAGGCATTAGAAGGCTTTTTAGATGAAGAGAATATTCCGGAGAATCTTTTAATACAGCGAAATCACTCGGTTGCTTATGCAACACTCAGTGAAGAATTAAAGGAACAGGGTGTCATCTTTACAGATATTTTTACAGCCCTTCAAGAACATGAAGATCTTGTAAGAAGGTATTACATGAAGGATGCTGTTTCGGTTGATGAGCATCGTTTAACAGCACTACATGCTGCATTAATGAATGGTGGGATTTTCGTTTACGTTCCTAAAAACGTAGAAGTGAAAGTACCACTACAAGTTATCTTCTGGCAAGAGGATCCAGAAGCAGCATTGTTTAATCATGTGCTGGTCGTTGCCGATGAAAACAGTTCACTAACTTATGTAGAAAACTACATTTCTTATAATGAAACAGAAGAAACACTAGCAAATGTCGTAACAGAGGTAATTGCTCAGAATAATGCGAAGATCTCTTTTGGAGCAGTAGACAACTTTGCAGCAGGTACTACGGTATATAACAATCGTCGTGGAGTCGCCTACCGTGACGCAACGATTGATTGGGCCCTTGGCCAGATGAATGAAGGAAATACAGTGTCTGAAAACATTACGCACCTTGTTGGAGATAATTCACTATCCAATGCGAAAACCGTTTCTGTTGGGCGAGGAAAACAAACACAGAATTTCACAGCGAAGATTGTGCATTTCGGTAAAAACTCTGAAGGCTATATTCTACAGCATGGTGTTATGAAGGATAGTGCTACTTCCATCTTTAACGGAATTGGAAAAATTGAACACGGTGCTTCTAAATCGAATGCTGAGCAAGAGTCTCGCGTATTAATGTTAAGTGAAAAAGCTCGTGGAGATGCCAATCCAATATTGCTAATTGATGAAGATGATGTAACAGCAGGTCATGCTGCATCTGTTGGTCGTGTTGATCCATTACAATTGTATTACCTTATGAGCCGTGGTATTACCCAGGCTGAAGCAGAGCGTCTTGTTATTCATGGATTCTTAGCCCCTGTTGTAAACCAGTTGCCAATTGAATCTGTTAAAAATCAATTGACTGAGGTTATTGAAAGGAAGGTATACTAATGGATCTACATGCCATTAGGCAAGAATTCCCGATTTTAGATCAGGAAGTGAATGGCCACCCATTAGTTTACTTGGATTCATCTGCAACCTCTCAAAAACCCAAAAGTGTGATAGAAGCATTAGATACGTATTATAGGCAAGATAATTCTAATGTCCATCGTGGTGTTCATACACTGGGTACACGGGCTACTGATAAGTACGAGGGCGCTAGAGAGAAAGTACGTAAGTTTATTAACGCAGAAACTACGAAGCAGGTCATTTTCACACGTGGAACGACTACTGCAATTAATACCGTAGCTTATAGTTATGGACGGGCAAACTTAACAGAGGGTGATGAGATCGTGATCACCCCTATGGAACATCATAGTAATATTATTCCATGGCAGCAAGCAGCTAAAGCTACTGGAGCAACGTTGAAATATATACCACTCCAGTCGGACGGAGCGATAAGTTTGGAAGATGCAGCTAACACGATCACGGCTAATACCAAGATCGTAGCAATTAGCCATGTATCCAATGTATTAGGTACCGTTAATCCCATAAAGCAAATAGCTGAACTTGCCCATAAGCATAATGCTGTAATTGTTGTAGATGGTGCTCAAGGTGCGCCACATATGAAGATTGACGTACAGGACTTAAACTGCGATTTCTATGCTTTTTCCGGCCACAAGATGTGCGCTCCAACTGGTATCGGTGTATTATACGGAAGAAAAAACCTGCTAGAAAACATGGAGCCATTTGAGTTTGGTGGAGAAATGATTGACTTTGTTAACCTTTATGACTCCACTTGGAAAGAACTTCCTTGGAAATTTGAAGGTGGTACGCCAATTATTGCTGGTGCAATCGGGCTTGGAGCAGCAATTGATTTTCTCAATGAAGTTGGCATGGACAATATTACCGAACATGAACAAAAAATCGTGAGTTATGCAATGGAGAAGCTTTCCACGATGGATGGAATTACAATATTCGGTCCAGAAAAGCGAGCAGGATTAATTACCTTCAACTTGGATGATGTACATCCACATGACACAGCGACTGTTCTTGATGCGGAAGGAATTGCTGTAAGAGCAGGCCATCATTGTGCACAGCCATTAATGAGATGGCTTGAAGTAACGGCAACTGCCAGAGCCAGCTTTTATTTATACAACACAGAAGAGGACGTTGATCGTTTGGTCGATGGACTTTTAAAAACGAAGGAGTATTTTGGTGATGTCTTCTAATAACCTTGATACACTATACAGACAGGTCATCATGGATCATTATAAAAACCCTCGTAATAAAGGAAATATTGAAGGGGATGTACTAACGGTTGATATGAATAACCCTACCTGTGGCGATCGTATTCAGTTACAAATGCAGGTAGAAAATGGTGTTGTAAAAGATGCCAAATTCGATGGGGAAGGTTGTTCTATCAGTATGGCTTCTGCCTCCATGATGACACAAGCAATAAAGGGAAAAGAAATATCGGATGCACTAAAGCTTTCCAAACTTTTCTCCAACATGATGCTTGGAGAAGACTTGGATGCCGAAGACTTAGACTTCGGAGACATGGAAGCACTGCAGGGAGTTGCAAAGTTCCCAGCAAGAATTAAATGTGCTACTTTACCATGGAAAGCAATGGAAAAAGGTGTAAATGACGAGTGAAAATAGAAAAATTTGATGGGAAAGATATCTAATAGGAGGTTATAAAATGGCTAAAGAAATGCCGGAAATGGAAGAGTATAAATATGGCTTTCATGACAAAGACGTTTCGGTTTTTCGTTCTGGAAAAGGACTGACCCGTGAAATCGTGGAAGAAATCTCCAACATGAAAGAAGAGCCTCAGTGGATGCTTGACTACCGCTTAAAAGCGTTAGAGCATTTTTACAAAATGCCAATGCCACAATGGGGCGGGGATTTGTCAGAACTTAACTTTGATGAAATTGTTTACTATGTAAAGCCTTCAGAAAGACAAGGTAGAACATGGGATGAGGTACCAGAAGAAATCAAGCAAACTTTTGATAAATTAGGTATTCCTGAAGCAGAACAAAAGTACCTTGCAGGAGTTTCTGCACAGTACGAATCAGAGGTAGTGTACCACAGTCTTAAAGAAGATCTTGAAGAGATGGGTATCGTGTTTAAAGATACAGATACTGCACTTAAAGAAAATGAAGATCTTTTCAAAGAATACTTTGGAAAGGTAATCCCGGCAACAGATAATAAATTCTCTGCGTTGAATTCGGCTGTATGGTCTGGAGGATCTTTCATTTATGTTCCAAAAGGTGTACAGACAAGCACGCCATTGCAAGCATATTTCCGAATTAATTCAGAGAATATGGGGCAATTTGAACGTACGCTGATCATCGTTGACGAAGGGGCTTCTGTGCACTATGTTGAAGGTTGTACAGCGCCTGTTTATACAACAAACTCCTTGCACAGTGCAGTAGTTGAAATCTTCGTCAAAAAAGATGGGTACTGCCGATATACAACGATTCAGAACTGGGCAAACAATGTCTATAACCTTGTAACGAAGCGTGCTACTTGTGGTGCGAATGCTACAATGGAATGGATTGATGGAAACATTGGTTCTAAGCTGACAATGAAATACCCAGCAGTTCTCTTAACAGGTGAAGGGGCAAGAGGTATGACGTTGTCCATCGCTATAGCTGGTAAAGGCCAGCACCAGGATGCTGGTGCAAAAATGCATCACCTGGCACCAAACACGTCATCATCGATTGTATCGAAATCTATTTCCAAACATGGTGGGAAAGTATCTTATCGCGGTATTGTACACTTTGGACGTAAGGCATCTGGTGCCCGCTCCAACATTGAGTGTGATACCTTAATTATGGATAACGAATCCACTTCGGATACAATTCCATACAATGAAATTAATAATGATAACATCTCACTTGAGCATGAAGCGAAGGTTTCTAAAGTTTCCGAAGAGCAACTGTTCTATCTAATGAGCAGAGGCTTGAGCGAGGAAGAAGCTACTGAGATGATCGTGATGGGCTTCATCGAGCCATTTACAAAAGAACTACCAATGGAATACGCAGTAGAAATGAACCGTCTAATCAAGTTCGAGATGGAAGGTTCAATCGGATAATATCATGAGACCCTTGTCACCACTCTGTTTGTGACAAGGGTATTTTTATAAACTTGTCCACCAACCAATTGTGGCAAGTTTCCCCCAATTAAAACGTTGATACATCATGAATTGTAAAACTAGAAGAGGCCTTTGTGATTACATAAATCTTAGAATCAATCTATGAATCTGCCAAAACAGGAAAAGTTGCTATACTTTAACTAACTATACAAGGGAGTTGTTATAAATGATTAGAGTAGCATTATTAAGCAGATGGCATGTACATGCCGATGATTATGCTAGCGATATTCAGGAAAATGATGATGTAGCAATTAAGTTAGTTTGGGATGAAGAAAGTGACCGGGGTGAAAAATGGGCAAAAGAACTTGGTGTTCCATTTGAACAGGATTTAAACAATGTACTGTCTAATCCAAATATTGATGCAGTTATTGTGAGTTCACCGACAAATATGCATAAAGAGATTATTATTGCGGCTGCAAAACATAAAAAACATATTTTCACTGAAAAGGTCTTGGCATTTACTGTGAAAGATTGCGAAGAAATTTATCAGGCAGTGCATGAAGCTGGTGTTGAATTGATGGTTTCCCTGCCAAGAGTTACGGATAACAACTATTTATTTGCTGAAAAATCAATTAAGGAAGGCTGGGTCGGAAAAGTCACTATGGTTCGTTGTCGTTTCGCTCATAACGGCGGTGTAGCACCTGAAGGCCAAGAGTATGGTTGGTTACCTAAACAGTTCTTTAACAAGGAACAGGCTGGTGGTGGGGCAATGATCGATCTTGGTGCCCATCCCATTTATTTAACGAACCGTTTAGCTGGAAAGGCGAAGGGTGTATATGCACGTCTGCAAAACAAGGTGGATTCCAACGTAGATGATAATGCTGCACTTTTAATAGATTACGACTCAGGTGCACTTGGAATAATTGAAACAAGTTTTGTTTCACAAGGTAGTCCTTTCCAATTGGAAGTATACGGTACAGAAGGGACATTACGTATTAGCGGTGATCAAATAACTGTAAATAGTATTCATGTGAATGATAGCAAACAAACAGAGATGACAGAAGCATTAACCGTGTTGCCAATGCCGATGGTTCAATGGATTCGTGCTATAGATTCAGGTGAAACACCAACCATTACGAAGGAAGATGTACTCAATTTAACATTAGTAAATGAAGCAGCATCCAAATCAAATGAGATAGGGGAACGAATTGATATAGAGAAGGATTTTAGGGGCTATTAAATGGGCCTAGGGATTTCGAAAGCTTTTAAAGGACAGTGCCCGTATCCAACAGAGAAAAGAAGACTTATCGAAACGGGGTTAAAATACGATTCAAGAAATATAGATAATCTTTATTAATCGAACCTCCTATTATATAGGAGGTTTTTTAGGTTTAAACATGTGCACTGCCTATGTTTCAGTTCAAGGATTACTATTTAAAAGTAGACCTATAAACAAACTATATAGTTTACCCCGTAATAATCTCTTCACCAGGGTACTTTATTTTCGTTCTAGCTGGCTTTGCAATTGAGAAAGCTAACGTCAATGGGCCAATTTTTCCAAGGAACATAATAAGGATAATAACAATTTTCCCTGGAATTGTTAATGATCCAGTCAGCCCCATGGAAAGTCCAACTGTGCCAAATGCAGAAGTCACCTCGAATAAAATAGCTAAAAACGGACTATTTTCTGTTATAGATAAAACAAAGACACCTACGACTAAAAACAACATGCCCAAGAAGGTAATGGCAAGTGCACGCAATATAATGGATTGTTTAATAGCTCTTTTACTAATTACTAATTCTTCTTTTCCTTTTAGAAAAGAGATAACAGAAAATAAGATGACAATAAAGGAAGTTAGTTTTATTCCCCCCGCTGTGGAAGCACTTCCTGCTCCAATAAACATTAAAAGAATAATAAAGAATATCGTTGGCTCTCTTAAGCTAGCAGTATCTAATGAATTAAAGCCAGCAGTACGTGGTGTGACCCCTTGAAAGTAAGATGCCCATAATTTATCACTTAAAGTTGTAAGACTACCCAATGTATCTGGGTTTGTATACTCAAGTAAAAATACAATAAACATGGCAGCTACATTTACGAGAAGTGTCCCAACGATCATTAGTTTTGTATGTAGGGCTAGTTTTTTAAAGCGCTTCGTTTTCCAAATATCGACTAAGACGGTAAAGCCTATCCCACCAAGAATAAATAAAGAGGTAATGGCAATATTTACGATTGGGTTTCCAACATAGCTCATTAAGCTATCCTGCCATAATGCAAACCCTGCATTATTAAAAGCTGATATAGAATGAAATAAGCTGTAATACGTTCCCTTTACCAAGCCAAAGTCTGGCACCCAGGCAAAAGATAATAAAATAGCACCCATTAGTTCAATTGTAATTGAAAAAATAAATAAATATTTTATGAGTCTGATGATTCCTCCAAATGAGTTCTGGTTCAGTGATTGCTGTACCACTAGTCTTTTCTTTATACCTATTTTCTTTCCTAGAATCATAGCGATTAACACAGCAAACGACATGATTCCAAGTCCGCCGATTTGGATTAAAATTAAAATAACCAGTTGGCCAAACAAGGTAAACGATTGCCCCGTATCTACAACAGCTAAGCCAGTAACAGTCATAGCTGAAGTAGAAGTGAAAAATGCATTGATCCAGCTAATTGATCCTACTGTGGCAAATGGTAACTTAAGCAATATACTACCTAAGATTGTGGAAATAACAAATACAATAAGTAAAAGTTGAGGGGGTGTACATTTTATACGTAATCTCACTTTAAACTCCTACCTCTCCAAACTATTATTAACACTCCATGAATATTGCTAAATAACGAGACTAATAGAGAAAATGTAACAGTTATACCCTGTTCTAATATTTCATCCCCTCAAGAAATAAACGTATCTAAGAAAGATGAGCGGTTGGAATTAAAGCATCTCTTTTCTATTCCAACTGAATAGCAGTAACTCCTCAGATAAAATCATTATCGAAAAAAGAAGTGTATGAAATTAAGCTTAAATTACTCCTATTTTGTTACAAAGTCAATAACATTTTAACCAACTCTTTTAAACGGTATAAAACTGGCTGTACACTGTTTAAGTAAGATTATTTACAGGCTTCCTCATTGGGAAAACTCTGCATTTCGTGCTAGTATTAAAGGATAATATAAGAGATAGTAGTGATTATAAATGGTATTTTTACTATGCATTTTAATTGGGATTATTACGGCTTTTATCGGTGCGTTAATGGGGTTAGGGGGAGGCGTTGTACTTATCCCAAGCCTTCTATTCCTATCACAGATTTCCGAGACTTTTTCTTGGGTTACCCCTCAGTCAGTTGTCGGTATTTCCTTAATCGCGATGGTCTTTACAGCACTTTCTTCCACAATCGCTTATTTAAAGAGTGGTAGGGTGGATTATCAGACGGGACTATTGTTTTTAGTGGGAAGTGTACCCGGAGGTATGATTGGTTCATGGTTGAATCAGTATATAGAAACAGACAACTTTTTACTTTACTTTGGTTTATTAATAATTGTTGTCTCTATGCTGTTCCTCCTAAAAAGGGATCCAAGTCAGCCGAAGACATTGCAAGGAAAACGTAGCCGACGGATAGAACTTAATGGAGAGGTCTATACCTATCATGTCCCTATATGGACTGCCTTTTTTGTGTCACTAGTAGTTGGTACCTTATCCGGTTTATTCGGAATAGGTGGGGGGTCGATTATGGTCCCTGTAATGATTTTGCTTTTCGGCATGCCAGCACATATTGCAATTGCAACTTCCATGTTTATGATTTTCTTTGTAAGTATTATCGGGGCAGGATCCCATATAACATTGGGCCATATTGTCTGGGAATATGCCTTTTTGTTCATACCAGGAGCCTGGATTGGTGGCAAGCTTGGAGCAAAAGTGAATCAGCTTCTAACAGGGAAGACCTTGGAGGGGATTTTACGTATTGTGCTGATTGTTATTGGTATCCGAATGATTTATCAAGGGCTTATGTGAGGAGAATGAGTAATGCAAGAACGAATTCATTTATTTTATACAAACGATTTACATAGTAATTTTGAACAGTGGCCACGAGTGGTTTCTTATTTAAAAGAAGCGAAAGCGAGTAGTATGACGGAAAAAGACTCCACTTGGGTCGTAGATATTGGAGACCATATGGATCGCGTACATCCCATTTCAGAAGCCTTTATGGGGAAAGCAAATGTTGAGCTTTTAAATGATGCGGGCTATGACATCGTGACAATGGGAAATAATGAAGGGATTACCTTGTCCCATCAAGATTTATTTCATCTTTACGATGAAGCAGAATTTGAAGTTGTTTGTGCTAATTTACACAGTTTGAAAGGTCAAGAGCCAGATTGGCTGAAGCCCACTACTACAATAAAGTCAGTTAACGGAATAAAGGCAGGATTTATTGGACTAACTGCCCCATTTAATGACTTTTATGAGCTATTGGATTGGCATGTATCCCCACATTTTGACATGCTTAAAGCTTGTATTGAGGAGCTAAAAGATTCCGCAGACATCATTATTTTATTATCCCATTTGGGACTTAGTGAGGACCAAGAGATCGCCCGCAGGTTTGAAGATATTGATGTAATCATTGGCGGCCATACCCACCATTTGTTACGAACAGGGGAACATATCAATAATGCCGTCATTACAGCTGCTGGAAAGCATTGCAGTTTTATTGGGGAAGTTATTTTAACGTGGGATCATGACAAAGGAAAAGTAATTTCTAAAGAGGCCTATGCAACAGATATTACAAACCAGCCTAAAGACTTACAAACAGAACAAAAACTGCATTTATTAACAGAAAAGGCTGATGTCATTCTTGGTGAAACGGTTGTCCATTTGGAGAGGTCTATTGATGTCCAGTGGTTTAAACATACCAAGATTATGCAGGAATTAACGGAAACGATAAAAAATTGGACAAGCGCAGATATTGCCATGTTAAATTCAGGTCTACTTTTAGATCAGTTACCTGCAGGGGATATTAGCTACGGTGACATTCATCGGGTCTGTCCTCATCCCATTAATGCATGTGTGGTAGAGATGACTGGAATTGAATTAACAGAAGTTGTTAGAGCATGCTTTAAAAAAGATTTTACTGAACTTAAGCTAAAAGGGTTCGGTTTTAGAGGAGAAGTACTGGGCAGGATGGTATTTGCGGGTTTGCATGTCCAGACCGCATTTCATGATAATGGCGAGGAATTTGTAAAGGAAGTAAGTCTCCCTGATGGAAAAGTCTTGGAATCGGATGTAACGTACAGGATAGCCACTGCGGACACTTTTACATTTGGTCGCCTTCTGCCAGAAGTAGCTAAATCTGAAGTGAAGGACTATTTTCTTCCCGAGTTTCTAAGGGACCATCTTGCCACAACATTAAAAGAGAAGTTCTCGAAAAGTTAAATCGTTAACGAAGCTCTCTACTTGAATTATAGAGTACATTTGACGGAGTGGAGAATATTTGAGTAACAAGTATCCGCTCGTGGATGAGAAAATATCGGCTGTGAGAGTTAGGTTATCGCCCGTGATTGAGAGAACATCGGCTGAGAAGGGAGTTTTATCGCCCGTAAGTGAGAGAACATCGGCTGAGAATGGGGTTTTATCGCCCATGAGTGAGGAGGCATCGGCTGAGAATAGGAGTTTATCGCCTGTGAGCGAGGAGACATCCGCTGAGAGCGGGAGTATATCGCTTGTGAGCGGGAAACCATTGCCTGAGACGATAGAGGAAAGAGTCTATGAACTAGTAAGTATTGTGTCAAAGCTCCTTTGTGTTGCATACAAATGTAAGGACCAGATGAAGGAGGCTTTGCATAAATGATTACAATCAATCCTCTGGAAGTGGAAGGCATGCATTTTACTGCAATTCGTGTTGAACTTCCAAAAACTAACTTGCTGATGATATCCAACGAGGTCGGTTATATTATGTGTGCTGCGCTGGATGTAGACGTATTAAATGAAAAACTCAAAGATCGCAATGTGATCGCTGGAAGAGCAGTTGGTGTGCGTACGATAGACGACTTATTAAATGCACCATTGGAAAAAATAACCGATGCATCAAGAGTTTATGGGTGGGAAGAAGGCATGATTGGTAAAGATGCCTTATTAAAAATATCCTGATAGAATGTCTTCCACTTTGGAAGGCATTTTAAATTTATAAAAAAGCGAAGGTGCTATATGCACATAATTTTCCAAAACTAATAGCATTTTAGTCTTATTTTTGGTACTATTTTAGTGGGACTTATGTCGAATAAGGCCGAATTTTGTTAAAGCTTACATTTTCGTCATTTACTTTGTTGATAGGGGTTAGGAGAAATTATGAGAATTACCAGCACAAAGAAAATACATGCAGGTACGATACTTGCCCAAACCATTTACAATGAAAATGGCGTGGTTTTAATTAAAAAAGGCATGCGTTTAACAGAAAAGCTATTGCGAAGGCTTTTAAACAATGGCATTACATACATATACATTGAAGATGGTACGACGCCAGATATAGAAGTTGACCAGACTATCCCTGATAAGCTACGTCTTGAAGCAACCAATATGATTAAAGATACGTTTATCGAGCTAAAGAATGCTGGTTTGGGGCAACGTTCTTATATACTGGATAGAAGGTCAAAAGAACTTACGAACGTAGTAGAACAGATTTTAAGTAACATACAGGAAAATGAAAATTCCTTGTCGCTATTGGCGGATATTTTTGTCTCTGATAATTATGTTTTTCAACATTCTTTAAATGTGACGATTTATTCACTTGCCATAGGTGTTGAGTTAAATTATTCAACGAAGCAGCTCACAGAAATCGGCGTTGGTGCAATGCTACATGATATTGGAAAAATGTTTATTGATCCAAAAATTCTGCAAAAACCTGATAAGTTATCAGATGAAGAATTCGAAATTATTAAAGGGCATACGCAAGTGGGCTTTGATTTCCTTCGTAAACACCAATACATGCCGGCAGTTATCTCCCACTGTGCTTACCAGCATCATGAAAGACTTGATGGGTCTGGTTATCCGAGAGGCATACAAGGGGAGGAAATCCATACTTATGCAAAAGTAATTGGAATAGCGGACGTCTTTGATGCGGTAACAAGCTCACGAGTATATCGTGAAGCCATGTTGCCACATGAAGGGTTGGAAATTCTTTATGCTGGAGCAGTAAATTTATTTGATAAAGAAATGATTGAAGCGTTTAAGCGGAGTGTTGTTGCCTACCCAAATGGATTAACAATCGAATTAAGTGATGGCCGTATTGGTGTTGTGATAAGGCAAAACACTAATTTATGTGATCGTCCGGTTGTTCGAATTCTAGAAGAAAACGGACAGCCGATCGCTAGTCCATATGAAATTGATTTGGAACGTACTGTGAACGTTACAGTAAAAGATGTATTGGTAGATTAAGATTTAATTCTAGCCCTTTTAATACAAGCATAAGTTTGTATTGAGGGGGTTTTTTTACGTGAAATTCAGAAAACGCTATGGTACAAGTAGAGCAGCACCTCCAGCAAAAACAGTTTTTCTTTTTACAATTGTATTATTTGGCCTAATGGTTTTACTTAGCATTGTAATTGTTGATAAAAAAGTTACGCCAGTGTTGATGGATATTGCAGTTGTCAAAACCGAAGAATTTGCAACAAGAACTATTAATGCGGCTGTAAAATCTACAGAAAATATAAGTTTTGATGACCTCATGGATGTCAGAATGGATAATAACGGAAACGTATCTCTTTTAGGTTGGAATTCTGTCGCTGTAAACAGAGCACTTCGCATTGCAACGAATAAGGCGGAGTACTTTCTTTATGGAATGAATAAAGGAGAAACTTTGGATATAAATGATCCCGATCTGGACCCTATAGAGTATGGAGATACACCAGGAGAATTAGCGAATCAGGACCCAACAGTTGTGGAAATTCCAATTGGCCAGGCAACAGGTAGTACAATTCTCTCTAATCTTGGTCCGAAAATCCCCGTGCACTTTGAAATAGTTGGTAGTATTCAGTCAGACGTTAAATATGAAGAAAGAGAAATTGGACTTAATGGTGCGTTAATCGAAATTTATATCCCTGTTTCTGTTAATGTGCAAATAGTGGTTCCATTCACAACCGAAACAACAACAATAAGCACAAAGGTTTATGTTGATTCAAAAGTTATCATGGGGGACGTTCCAGAATTTTATAACCGTGGTGGTGGGGAAAGTAGTGGGGATGGTCCAAATATTTCCATTCCACGAAATGACTTGAATAACGACTAAGAGACTGGTAATATTAGATAAGGAAAATTTAATAAGTAAATCTTATCAGATCGGTGAGGTAGAGGAGCGGGCAATATTAGTAATCAGCTGGAGAATGACAACGATGAAAGCTGGTGAAAGGGTTGTTTGCCGAAGCATAATAAGGGTCAAACTTATTTATAGCTGGTATATCTTTGAAAAAGGGATATACTGTCATGCATAGGTGTGCATGGAGCACTATTGATCGAAATGGAGGATAACGTATGTTGTAAAGCAATGATAGGTTATTTTCTGTCATTGCTTTTTTGTGCCTTTTTATAAACTGGTAATAAATTCCAGTGGCAGAACTTGGCAATTGCGGTATTCATACATTTCCCTTTACTACCGACCAAAAAAATAACGGAGGTAACAGCATGGAAGGGACGATATTTTCACTCATACCGGCAATACTTATGCTTGTTCTTGTATTGCTAACACGAAATATTTATGTATCACTTGGAGTAGGAATTATAGTAGGAGCATTGTTTATTCATCATTTTTCTATTCTCGATTCCCTAAAAGAGATTGGCACGAGTTTTAGCAACATATTTTTTGCAGATGGTTCGCTAAATACTGGGAATCTTCTATTACTAGGTTTCCTATTGTTACTTGGTATTATGACTGCTTTTCTGCAAGCATCAGGGGGCAGTAGAGCATTTGGACAATGGATGATCCATCGAATTAAAACGCGGACTGGATCACAAGCCATGACAGGTGTACTCGGATTGATTATTTTTATTGATGATTATTTTAACAGTCTTGCAGTGGGACAAATAGCGAGACCATTGACTGATCGACATAAAGTATCTAGGGCGAAGCTTGCATATTTAATCGATTCTACTTCAGCTCCGGTTACCGTAATATCACCAATATCTAGCTGGGGTGCTTATATCATTGGAATAATTGGTGGATTGCTAGCAGCAAATGAGATTACCGATATTCGCCCATTAGAAGCTTTTATACAGATGATCCCATTAAATCTATACGCTTTGGGAGCTGTATTACTCGTATTCATTGTGGCTTATTTCAAGCTTGATATCGGACCAATGCGAACGCATGAAAAGCGTGCGATGGAAACAGGGGAATTAGTTGACCCTGAACAAAAAAATGTACCAGGGGATCTTGGAGACAAAATTTCCGCACATACAAACGGGAGAATTTATCATCTTTTAGTTCCCATCGTGGTATTAATTCTCGCAACCGTCCTTGCAATGATTTATACAGGGGCAGCTGAATCAGGGTCTAATGTGACCATCCTAACCATTTTCTCTAATACTAATGTTAACTTATCGTTATTTGTTGGTGGGGTTGCTGCTGTGCTTACTGCTCTTTTGTTCCATCTTCAGCAAAGTAAACCAAAAGAAAATTTAGTTAGAGTAATCGTGGAAGGCTTGAAAACAATGCTTCCTGCTATCTATATTCTTGTATTAGCTTGGATGATCGGTTCCATAATTGGAACGTTGGAGACAGGTCAGTACTTGGCTCAATTAGTAAATGACGCTTCTATAAGTTCGTCGATGCTGCCGCTATTATTCTTCCTGATCTCCGGGTTTATGGCGCTGGCAACTGGGACTTCATGGGGAACATTTGGCATCATGCTACCAATTGCAGCAGAGGTAGCGGCAGTAACAGATACAACAATGTTGTTACCATCGCTGGCAGCAGTGCTTGCCGGTTCAGTCTTCGGTGATCATTGTACACCAATATCTGATACAACTATTCTTTCGTCTACAGGGGCGGGAAGCAACCATATTGATCATGTGCTAACACAGCTTCCTTATGCTATCATTGTAGCCGTTGCTGCAAGCATTGGATATTTATTAATTGGGTTAATGAATCAAGTATGGCTGCCACTGTTAATCACGCTCTTGATTATAATCTTAATTAGTATCTTCTTGAATTTCCTAACCAAAACAGCTACTCAAAAAGAGTAAAGGGAATTCGAGCATTTTCTTAAAATGAAGAAATTCTTTATAAAAAGGTTTCCTTAATAATATATTGAAGCTATTGAAGCTGAACGACTTTTCGGTTCTATAATGTACCGGAAGGTCGTTCATTTTTATTTTGGGAGAACATAGCAACATTCTTGGGACAAAAAAGGAATAGGATAAGAATTCCTTTGACATAGGTAGTTTGTACCTTTATAATACAAACATAAATATCTGAAAAAAACAAACATTTTAAACATTCCTTTCTTATGCAGGACATACAATTAATCGAAGAAAGGAATAAAAAAGGGGAGGTCTTATTATGGAATCACGTTCTAACTGGGGGACACGGGCTGGCTTTATTCTAGCAGCTGTCGGTTCTGCTATCGGGCTTGGGAACATCTGGCGTTTTCCAACTGTTGCCTATGAAAACGGTGGTGGAGCATTTTTTATCCCATACTTATTTGCACTACTTACAGCAGGGATACCGATTTTGATTATGGAATTTACGATGGGGCACAAGCATCGTGGCTCAGCACCGCTAACATTTAGTCGGACGAGTAAGAAGTCCGAATTCATTGGTTGGTGGGCAGTACTTGTCGCATTTGTTATTTCCACCTACTATTCCGTTATTGTAGCTTGGGCTATGTCGTATTCTGTGTTTGCTTTTAACCAGAATTGGGGGTCAGATACGGAAAGCTTTTTATTCAATGATTATTTAAAGTTAGCTGCCCCTGGTGAAATAGGTGGAATTGTTCCAGGCGTATTGATTCCACTTGTTATCGTATGGGTGTTAGTACTTGGAATCTTATTTAAAGGCGTTAAGAAGGGTATTGAAATTGCGAACAGGATCTTTATTCCTGCATTGGTCATTATTTTCCTTATTATTGTTATCCGTGCAGTAACCCTTCCTGGAGCCATTGACGGGTTACAGGCATTCTTTGCACCAGATTTTAGTACGATCCTATCACCAGACGTTTGGGTTGCGGCATATGGACAGATCTTCTTTAGTCTTTCGATTGCCTTCGCTATCATGATTACGTATGCTAGCTACTTGCCAAAAAAATCCGATTTAACGAATAATGCGTTTATCGTTGGCTTTGGTAATTCAAGCTTTGAGCTGCTTGCAGGGATTGGAGTTTTCTCTGTATTAGGATTTATGGCTGCTCAATCTGGAGTAGGTGTTGATGAGGTTGTAGCTGGCGGAGTAGGGTTAGCGTTCGTTGTATTCCCGGCAATTATTAATGAATTCCCTGGGTTAAACGGACTGTTTGGTTTCCTATTCTTCGCATCACTCGTACTTGCGGGTCTAACATCGTTAATGTCCATAACGGAAACTTATGTTGCCGGTCTTGTGGATAAGTTCAAAATTTCTAGGACAAAAGCTGTATTTTTTGGTGGAGGGTTAGCCGCATTAATTTCAGTTATATTCTCTACACAAGGTGGGCTAAACTTCCTTGACGCAGCAGATTATTTCATTAACCAGTTCGGTGTGGCTCTGCTTGGTCTTGTAGAAGTGATCTTGGTTGCATGGATATTAAGACAAGTAAAAGATTTGAAAGACCATGCTAACGAAATTTCCGATATTCGACTAGGTTCTTGGTGGAGTATTTGCTTAACTGTTATAACGCCAATTGTACTGGGATATCAAATGTACCAACTATTTGCACAAAATCTGCTTAGAAAGTTCGATACGCCAACCGGAAACTATGAAGGGTATTCTGATGCATTTATTATATATGCAGGCTGGTCGGTTGCGGCAGGTGCGTTAGTAATAGGGATTATCCTTTCTCTTACGAAGTGGAAAGGCAATAACCGTGCTGAAGCGGAAGCTAAAGCTAAGGAGGCAAAATAATATGACTGCAGGTGCTATCTTTGTTATGATCCTTGGTATGATTGTCATATGGGGTGGATTGGCGGCAAGTATCACATATGCTGTAAAAAAATCAAAATAAACAACGAAGAGAGCCATTTACACAAATGGCTCTCTTTTTTTTACCCTTATCGTCATTTCTTCGTCTTTCCAGTTACTATTTGGCCATTCTTTCCCATTTCTTCAAGAAAGGGTAGGGATCAAAAGACCATTCGCTGTATCCGTTGTCCTTATACATGCCATAGTGCAAATGTGGAGGAAACTTACCAGAAGTACCCGGGGGGCCATACCCTGTAGAACCTACACTACCTAACACATCTCCAGGCTTTACTACTTGTCCAACTTGAATGTCATCTTGATATCCACTCATATGGCCATAATAATGATATATATTGTAAATGTCTCGTATACCTATACGCCACCCACCGTATAAGTTCCATCCCATTAGCTCAATAACACCATATGTGGTTGATTTGACAGGAGTCCCATATCCGGCAAAAATATCAGTTCCTTCATGGATGCGCAACCCACCAAAACCACGTCTATCTCCCCATGTGCTACGGTAGCTGTAATTGTAATCAGTAGAAACTGGGAAGTCTCTATCTGTCAAATTAATCTCCTGGTAAGTTTTAAAAACCTTGGCCGTGTTCATTATCGTCTGGACTGACAAATCACGCTTATAATAATTCCATAACGCGATTTTAATATCCTCATCTGTTTGACCGTATTCTAACATGTAGTTAGCAATGGTATGGAGAATATCTTCTGGGTTATCAGGATCCGCGAGTTTGTCCCCATCTCCATCCTTACCTTTTCCGTTAAAGAACGTAATTAGGTTTTCATCTTGTATCATAGAACTGTTGCCTAATCCATACCATATTTCAGCTGGTATCTCAATTGATATAACTTTTCCTTCATCTTCTTTTTTAATGTTGCGTTCAAAATTATCCATAGCCGCAAAAAAGTGCCATGGTATTTGTGTGAGTGCTTCAGTTTTTTTAAATAAGGCCATCCGCTCTTTGTATATATCTTTATCTGCTTCGGCATGAACTGTACTGCCAGTAAACAATATAAGGAAGATAAGAAGGAAACCTGGATAGAGGTATCGATAGTACAATGTTGTTCACCCTTTTACTTAGAATAGCGTTATTTTTAGTTAGGAAGAGGAATTCTATTCATATAACAAAAGGATCCTCTTGGTATTTACAGAGGATCCTTCCATATATTGCATTTATTCTTGATTTTTCATTTCTTCTTTTAAATTATCTTCTTTACCCTGTGGTGATTTTTCCATCTCTTTTATAATTTGATCAATGGTATTCTCATAACTACCGTCAGTAGTACGGGAATTATGCAAGCTTTGTATGTCGTTGATTAAGCTTTCATTATCGGAGACATATATTTCATAATATTGTGGTATAACGGATTGCGCTGTTTTTCTTGCAATATTTGCGGCTTCTTTCTCGTCTACATCATCAGACTTTTCATAAGCAATGAGTACTTCTTCATCCGTAACAAGTGTTGCAACTTGCTCTAGTCCTTCCCCGCGTAATGCAATACGAGTAATAACATTTGCAACTTGCGTACGATCGATGGAAACACCATGCTCCATTTCATCATCATTGTTTACCTGATCTTTTGTATAATGAACATAGCCAAGTCTGTCATTTAATTCTTCGTCTTCAGCGGATTGTTGCTCTACCGATGGGTCAAGCTGGTCAACAACATCATCACGCTCATCCATGGCGTTATCATTAGTTCCACATGCACTTAGGCTAAACAAAGTGAGAGCGCCAATTACAAAATGGTTTATTTTCATGTGATTGCTCCTTTTCAATTTTGTTTCTCTTTTAGTTTGCAATTCTCTACGAAATTCATGCATGAAATTATTTCTGGTTTCCATAAGGGTGAATGTGATAAACTTATTACAATATGTGGAGGGAAAGCGATGATTGAAATAAATGGGAAACAGTATGAGTTGATTGAAAATATTAAAGAGGGTTTTGATGAAAAAGCACTAAATGAACGTCATTCTGATATCCTTTCGAAATATGACTACATTGTCGGTGATTGGGGCTATGATCAATTACGGCTAAAAGGATTTTATAGCGATCAGAATCACAAAGCTTCATTGGATGCTAAAATTGGCGCGCTTGACGACTATCTTTACGAGTACTGTAATTTCGGTTGCGCCTATTTTGTGCTTCAAAAGATAAAAGGTGCGAAGTCGAAAAAGACGGAGGAATAACACATTAGAAAAATACATTCGCTCGTATTTCAGCGAATGTACGTTTTTCTAATACTTGTGAATTCAAAATTTTAACTACGGTGATATTTATTCCTAGGTAAAATTTTATACTTTCCTAATGTGTAAAAAAAGAAGTAGCAATTGTGCTACTCCTTTTTTTGTGTAGGATGGGAAGTTGGTGCTTGACGTGGCACGTCCTTATGCATTGACTTATCTGGGTACACAAATGCACTTTCCCTGTACTGACCTTCTTCCCATGGAGTGGATTTACCTGAAACAGGTTCGGATTCATTAATTGGAGATCCAAACGCTCCCTCTGGAAACTCTTCAGGGATAAGCTTTTTTTGTCTATCCCTTGCATTAGTAAAATCACTATATTTACCCTTTGGCTCACGTGACATTTTTCCACTCTCCTCCATCCTACTTTATGAAGGAAAGCGATATTTGAACCGTTCCAAATCTTACCGATATTCAGTTGGCTGTGCGGATACATATCCTCTGAATTTCTTCTCAAGAATTTTGCCTAAACGGAAGATCGCATCCTCGTTTCCATTTGCTGATATGACTTGTATGCTAATTGGCATATCATTCTCATCGTTCCCTATTGGAACGGTTAAGGACGGCAAGCCCCAAACATTTGCATAAGCAACGAACGGCATAAATTTAAGAAATGTTCTGCGCAAAGAGAATATCTCTTTATAAACTTTACCATGCTTTAGCGCACTTGTATGATAGACAGGGAAGAGGAGTAAACGGTTATGCAAGTACTCCGAAAGAAAGACATCACCTTGAGCCAAGGTTTTCTTAATTTCTTTCACTCTGCTCTTTGATGGCCTGAAAAGCTTTGAACCGAGAATTCCCATGGTTAGATAGGGATCAACGGATGCACGGTTGGTTATCTTTTCTCTAAGAAAAGCTTTTACAAGATTGGAGCGATCGTTATGGTATGCTGACTTCTCAATAAGCTCACTGCCTTCACTCGCCAACATTTCTAGCCAAAGCTGGGAGCTTTCTTCAAAATATGGTGGGATAAATCGATTTGTGGAGAAAGACTCCGTAAGAAATTTCTCGATATTGTCCATCATCTCCATTGTTTTTTCGGAAAGCGGGTAATTGACGGTGCCCGGAAGAACTTCAATTTTAAAAAACTGTAAATAACGATTCGCAGTAGAATGTGGTGATAGTACGGAATATAACAACTCCATGTCGCGGACAGATCTACCCATCGGTCCGATTGTCAGCATTCTTTCCTGTAAAGGAGTAGTTGCAGATGGGTAATGGCCTGCAGAGGAGCCTCTTTGCATACCTGGTTTAAAGCCAAGTACGCCATTGAAGTGAGCAGGAAAACGTATGGACCCGCCAATATCAGAACCAATTCCTGCTGGTGATCCCCCTGCAGCAAGAATTGCCCCTTCACCGCCGCTTGATCCTCCTGCTGTTCGTGTAAGGTCCCATGGATTATTCGTCCTGCCATAGAGTCGATTATCGGTTTCCTGGTTAAAGCAAAGTGCCGGTGTATTTGTTTTACCTAAAATAATTGCGCCTGCGTTTTGTAACCTGGTAATTGCAGGTGCGTCTTCTCTGGAAATTAAATCCTGGCGATGTTCCAACCCGCTTGTTGTCTTCATTCCGGCTACGTGAAGTGATTCCTTGACAGTTATCGGCACACCATATAATGGTGGTAGCTGTTTAAGTGTATGCCTTTTTTCATCAAGCGATTTAGCTTCCTTCAAAGCGAGTTCATAGCGATCCTCTACTACTGCGTTAATAGAGGGATTAACTTTTTTTTGCTGTTCTATATAAATAGATACCACTTCACTACTTGTCACTTTTCTACTTTTAATCCATTCTGCCAAGGCTGTGGCGTCCATCTTTAGTAACTTCTCTTTTAAGACAGAATCAATACTCTCCATTTTGTTTTCTCCTTAGGCAACTTCACCTGTTAATTTTTACAGTACTTCTTTTAAAAATGCGCGAACTTCATCAGCTTCCATCGCTGTTTCATGAAGAACATGTTCCACATCGCGATTGTTATCAAGATCTTCTTTTCCAACCACGATAAAACGATTTTTCTGTAAATGTATTACAACCGTTTTATCTGGATCTTCCTCATGATTCATGAGGGCAAAATCATAGCGTTGATAATTGCCCATAAAACTAATATACCTTAATTCTTTTGTTTTCGTCTCATCTTTTAGTATTTCAAATTTAGTTCCCATTTGCGGCCTCTTTTCCATTATTTTGACATTTCCTTAACTATAACACGTTTGTATCTCGATATCATGTGTAATATGCTAAAATATTAGTATACAAATTTAATGTTTAACTATAGACGAATCATATTAAAAGGAGTCAATAGAATGTACTTTGTAGACAGAAGTAAGATAGAGCAGCGTCTGAACTATTTAGATAGTATGCTAACAGAATTGAAGGAAATGAAGTACGAAACAGTACAGCAGAAATTGGCTATAGAAAGAATAGGACATGTTTCGATTGAAGCCATACTGGATGTTGGAAATATGATGATAGATGGGTTTATCATGCGAGACCCAGGAAGTTATGAAGATATTATCGATATATTGCTTGATGAAAACGTGTTACCTAATGAAGATGGTGATCCATACAAGCGAGTTATTGGACTAAGAAAAATGCTTGTTGTTGATTACGTGAACGTTAATCATCAAGAGGTTTATCTAGCCTTTTCCACAAATATGGTGCAATTAAGTCAATTTCATACCCACATACGAAAATACCTTGATAATGAACTTGGGGTAGCTCATGCCTTCTCGAATGAAGAATAACAGACATAAATACAACAGCTAACATGTGAAGAGAGGAAGTCAATGGATGAAAAATTATAAAGGTTATTTAATTGACCTTGATGGAACAATGTATTTAGGTAAGGAGCCAATTGCGGAAGCTGCTGGCTTTATTGACACATTACGAGCAAAAGAGATCCCTTATTTATTCGTAACAAATAATTCTTCGAAAACACAGGCAGAGGTAGCAGAGAAACTAAATTATCTTGGTATTTATGCTACATCTGAGCAGGTTGTAACAACTAGTCTAGCTACTGCTAAATACATAAAAGAATGGAAGGAGAATGCTTCCTGTTATGTGATTGGGGAAGAAGGGGTGAAATCAGCGCTGGAGGCAGAAGGGCTGACAATAACCGATGATGATAAGTGTGATTTTGTTGTAGTAGGGATTGACCGTGAAGTAACTTATGAGAAATTTGCAAAAGCTTGTTTAGCTGTCCGGAATGGCGCAACCTTTATTTCCACAAATGGGGATATAGCAATACCAACTGAACGAGGATTACTTCCAGGGAATGGCTCCCTAACATCAGTTGTGACTGTAAGTACAGGTGTCACACCAACTTTTATAGGGAAACCAGAAAAAATTATAATGGAACAAGCACTAGAAATCCTTGGGACAACCAAAGAAGAAACCATAATGGTTGGGGATAATTATCAAACAGACATTCAAGCAGGCATTCGAGCAGGCCTTGACACGTTAATGGTGTTTACAGGCGTCACTCCATTTGAGGAAATGAACAGCTTTGCAACAAAGCCTACTTATTATGTACACAGCCTAAATGAATGGATCGAAAAGATATAAAAAACAGGAGTGCCCTTTTAAAACGGGCCTCCTGTTTTTCAGTATGGTACGTATATTCTTAATAGAATCTAGTCCACTATATCACTGTCACCTGTTGCATGTGCTAGTCTGCTCGAAGCAGCGGCAGCAATTGCTCCAACAATATCATCAAGGAAAGTGTGGCACTCACCGGTTGATTTATCGTTTAACTTTTTTAGTATTCCTGGTTTCTGTTTATCAATATAACCATAATTCGTAAAACCGATAGAACCGTATACATTTACTATGGAAAGGGCAATAATCTCATCTACTCCATATAAACTTTCATCAACTTCTATCGTCTTTTGCAATGGTTCTTCTAGTTGTTTTTTCTCGGCTAATACGTCTAACTGAATACCAGTAAGGATGGCATTTTGAACTTCTCTTTTCGTCAACACTCTGTCTACGTTATGTCTACAGTCCTCCATGCTTAAATTATCGTGATATTTAGATTGTAAGTAATAGACCAGTTCAGCGATATCATCTAAAGTTACACCACGCTGCGTTAGCCATTGTCTTGCTTTGAGTTCAAGTTCACTTTGATTCGTATTTGCATCCATGTACATCACCTTTTCCTAATAAATTGGTTAATGAATTTGCCTTTTCTAACATACATTAGTACTAATCTTGTTAAAGATCTGACCCCTTTATATCTACAAGGGATAAGATGATTCATTAAGTTAAAACAAAGGGTGTGATCATATTGTCAATGGAAACCATGCTCGCCACACATTATAATATCCAAGCAAGTGAGAAAGTAGTACTGGCTGGAAGAGATGGTTATAAACAAGACGAATATGTTTATTTTACCATTTCCTCTGATAACAGGGAAATTATTCATATGGAACAAGCAGCGCTTGCTTACTATTTGTTGGAAAATAATTACCGACACACCGCTATCCCAGTGGCCAATACTAATGGGGACTGGTTCACCGTATTTCAGAACAATACGTACATGGTCGTCATGGTAGAACAACTTAACAATACGACAAGAGAAAGCAGTGGGCGATCTCTAGCAGCCTTTCATACTATCGGTACCCTATATAGCTTCGAGCCACACCAGATATCTAGTTATGGACTATGGAAAAAACTTTGGATAGACAAACTAGAGGCATATGAAAAAAACGTGCCTTTGGCCGCAAAGGAATCACCAAATGATTACTTTCGCATGGTGATGGATACCTTGCCCTATATTATTGGGATAAGTGAAAATGCTATCCAGTATTTACAGGAAAGTGAACGAGAAAACAGATTTGATACGGTAGATCAAGGAACTATTTCATTTCAACGATATACAAATAATCTACAAAAATCTGTTATTTGGCTAGATGATTTTGTTTTTGATCATCCGGTCCGTGATTTAGCGGAATATACGAGAGGCATGCTGTTAAGCGATGCACCATCGGAAGGAATCGTACAATTCTTGCATGACTACCAAGCAGAAAGACCGCTATCTATTTTTAGTTGGCGCCTGTTGTATGCAAGGCTACTTTACCCCGTACATTTTTTTGACCACTTTGATTCTGTAATGAGTGGGAGGACACTTGAAGATCCATTTACAGCGTTTTCCTCCTTACTAACGATGCAAGAAGAGTATGAAAAGAAAATGCGCGACCTTTATCGATGGGGTGGTCTAGACTCTACCTCATTACAAATCCCTGTGTTACACTGGCTGTAAGAAGAAAGCTGGAGGGAGAGGGCGATGATAGAAAAACCGAAGCTATACATCACAAGAAAGATACCAGAAAAGATTTTGGAACCTTTTCAGCAAGATTTTACTATATCAATGTGGCAATATGAGGAAGAGCCGGTTCCTAGAGAAGTACTTTTAACAGAGGTTTCCGATGCTCGTGGGGTTCTTTGTATGCTAAGTGAAACAATGGACCAGGAGGTATTTAATACAGGTAGTTCACTTCAGGTTGTTGCTAACTTGGCAGTAGGCTACGATAATATTGATCTTGATGCAGCTAGAGAAGCGGGTGTGGTTGTGACAAACACACCAGGGGTTTTAACAGAATCAACAGCTGATTTAGCGTTTTCTCTTCTTCTGGCGACAGCAAGGAGAATTGTGGAAGCAAACCAATATATAAAAGAAGATAAATGGAAACAATGGTCGCCTTATTTACTTGCAGGTATGGATGTACATAATAAAACAATCGGTATTGTAGGAGTGGGGAGGATTGGTGAAGCGATTGCAAGACGCGCCCAAGGGTTTGGAATGGAAATCTTGTATCACAATCGTTCTCGTAAAGTGGAAGCGGAAAAGCGGGTTGGGGCCACGTATGTAGATTTTACTGCATTGCTGAACAAAGCTGATTTTGTTATTTCTGTAGTACCTGCTACTCCTGAAACAAATCAAATGTTTAATAAAGAAGTTTTCCAGAAAATGAAGAGCTCTGCAATTTTTATTAATGTTTCACGTGGCAGTGTAGTAAATGAAAATGAATTAGTTAAAGCATTAGAAACAGGGGAAATTTCTGCAGCAGGGTTAGATGTGTTTGCAGAAGAACCAATTCGATCTGATCACCCACTACTAAACAAAATAAACGTTGTCTGTTTGCCGCATATTGGATCAGCAAGCATTGAAACGAGAAGCAATATGCTACAGTTATGCCTGGAGAATATATCAGGGGTTATTCATGGTACAGGGCCGATTACAGCAGTGAAATAAGCCACAAGGATGTATATACTCGTTTGTGAACGAGATAGCCTCATATTAATAGCTGAACGCTTCAAGCGTCGTCATTGTATCCTAGCTACATTTTATACTTTTTAACGTGCAAAAAAGGCAGACATTTAAGTCTGCCTTTTTTATATATTTGATAGTTCTAAAATACTTGTTCAATTTCTGTAACGCCTGGGACTTCAGCCATCAGGGCGCGCTCAATTCCTGCCTTTAATGTTATGGTAGAACTTGGACAATTACCGCATGCACCCATAAGACGAAGAAGTACAATGCCATTATCATCTACATCAACTAGCTCCACATCTCCACCATCACGCAGTAGAAAAGGGCGTAGTTTATTTAAAACTTCCTGTACCTGTTCTTGCATTATCCATCTTCTCCTTTCCATATAAATAGTATAAAACGAATTCATGTAAAAATCTATCTGAAATTATATTTTTACTCATCGGTTACTTATATTTTATCTTTAACCAAACATTTTGTAAAATATAAGTAACTGCAAAAGGGGGCTACAAATGATGGGGAAGGTTACAATAACAGTCTATGGTGCAAACCAGATTTGCGCAAGCTGTGTTGGCGCACCTGGGTCAAGGGACACATATGATTGGTTACAGGCTGCAATTGGAAGAAAATACGTGGCTGACCACATTGACTATGAATATATCGATATAAATAATCCACCGACCGTGGAGAAACATCAACAGTTTGTCGAACGAATAATCGAGGAGGATTTATTTTATCCAGTTGTACTGGTAAATGATAAACTGGTAGCTGAAGGCATTCCGAGGCTAAAAACAATTTATCAGGAGCTGGATCGAAATGAAATCCATCTACAGTCTAATTAGAAAAGAGTGATTAATTTGGAAATACCTTTTACAAAAATGCATGGTTTAGGAAATAATTATATATATGTAGATTTATTCCATTATCAGATGGAAGAAGCAAGTATGCCCAAAATAGCCAGTGCAATGGCAGATGTACATAAAGGGATCGGCTCGGATGGAATGATTTTAATCCACCCAAGTACGAAAGCTGACGTTGGGATGCGAATTTTTAATAAGGACGGTTCGGAAGGGAAAAGTTGTGGGAACGGTCTCAGGTGCACAGCGAAGTATGCCTTTGAAAATGGGATTGTAACAGAGCCTACTTTTCAAATTGAAACGAAGGCGAATATTGTGGAAGCTGAGGTTTTTCTTTTAGAAGGAAGAGTTGATCAGGTAACGATAAACATGGGAGAGCCAGCATTACAAAGAACGGCTATTCCTATGCTAGGAGACGAAGCAGAAACGGTTATTAGAGAAGAGTATACGGTAGAAGACCAACTATTAGAATTAACAGCTGTATCCATGGGAAATCCGCATGCTGTCTTTTTTGTAGAAGATATTAAGGATGCTCCGCTATATGAACTGGGACCAGTTATCGAAAAGGACACCCGCTTTCCTGATGGCGTAAATGTAGAATTCATTCAGGTCATATCAGAAAGGGAACTTCATTTTCGTGTATGGGAGCGAGGATCAGGAGTCACACAGGCTTGTGGAACAGGAGCTTGTGCAGCGGTTGTAGCAGCTGCATTAAATGGTCTTGTTTCTCGAGGAGAAGATGTAACGGTTCATTTGCAGGGAGGAGACCTTGTAATTAACTGGGATGAAGTTGGTATGGTTTGGATGAGTGGGGAAGCTAAGACAATAGCTACGGGTGTTTTTCACTATTAAAAGATCAACTCAAATAGTTGAATTGTAGTGTTATTCTTTGTATACTTAATTGTAATGATCATGATCTGAGGAGGTCCAAGGGATGGTTATAACAATTACCGACAATGCGGCAAATCAAATCCATGAAATGATGAAGGAAGAGTCCGCGGAGGCACGCCTGCGCTTTGGTATTAAAGGCGGCGGTTGCAGTGGTCTGTCCTATTCATTGGGCTTTGAATATGAAATCAATGAAGAACTCGATACAGTAGATGAAATAAACGGAGTGCCAGTTGTGTTTTTTAATCAGGATATTCCAATTATTGAAGGAACGCAAATTGATTACAAACAAAACATGATGGGCGGCGGGTTCAGTATTGATAATCCAAATGCCATAGTATCTTGTGGTTGTGGCTCATCATTTAGAACGAAGGATAAAGTAGGCACACCAGGAGATTGTTAAATAAGATATAAAAAGGGGCAGTGGTTTAATCCACTGCCCCTTTTTTTAAATTCATTTATTTTTAGAACATGCTCGTTGAATGTTTTGGTTGGATTCTTGCTTTTGGATCAATATACTGCTTTGCATTGTTGATGGCAGTTGGTCCTTCGCCAAATCCTGTTGCGATCAATTTTACTTTTCCGTCATAAGTACAAATATCTCCTGCTGCATAAATTCCTGGGATATTTGTTTCCATTTTAGAATTGACCACAATACTGTTTTTTTCAATATCTAGTCCCCAGTCTTTTATAGGTCCAAGCGAGGACACGAAACCATAGTTACATAGGACAGCATCGACCTCTAGTTCTACCTGCCTGTCCCCTTTTACTTCTTCAAAAAGGACCTTATCAATTCGGTCGCTTGCGACGACACCTGATGGTACAAACGGGGTCATA
Organism: Oceanobacillus sp. GQ8; assembly: GCF_059758495.1. Classification (NCBI taxonomy): domain Bacteria; kingdom Bacillati; phylum Bacillota; class Bacilli; order Caryophanales; family Bacillaceae; genus Oceanobacillus; species Oceanobacillus sp. GQ8. The sequence goes on from NZ_JCAXEV010000003.1 coordinate 668,451, forward strand.
ATCTCTACATTCGAATCCATTAGCTTTTCCACACTATGTTCATGTGCTCTAAACTTATCTCTACGATGAACAAGGGTTACTTTTTTGGCGATGGGCTCCAGCATTAGCGCCCAATCAACTGCAGAATCACCGCCACCAAGCAATACAACATTTTGGTCTTTGTACTGATTCATATCCTTTACGTGGTAGTGAAGGTTAACTCCTTCAAATTGTTCACAATCGTCTACATCTAGTCTTCGAGGTTGAAAGGCACCATTACCTCCTGTAATAATAATTGTCTTGGTAAAATGGACCTCTTCAGTATTCGATATAAGTTTAAATGATTGATCCTCTAATCTTTCAATCTTCTCAATGGATTGCTCAAGTACAATCGTAGGATCAAAAATATTAGCCTGTTCCTCTAAATTATCGATTAATTCCTGTGCACGTACTTTCGGATACCCAGCAACATCATATATATATTTCTCCGGGTACAAAGCGGTTAGTTGTCCCCCGGTATGTGGTAGACTCTCAATAATTTTCACACTTGCCTGTCTCATTCCGCCATAGAATGCAGTGAATAGACCCACAGGGCCTGCACCTATGATGGTGACGTCATAAACCTTTTCTGTCATGCTTATATACCTCCATTACATGTTAATTCCTTGCCCAACAGTCCTATCGTATCATAATTAACGTAAAAAGGCTTTGGAATGGCTTATTTCGAAATAGGTGAAAGCGGAACTTTTCCAATATGTATTGAGAAGATTTGCTAATAAATTAATAATTAAGAAAGTAAAAGAAACACTTGAAAAATAGAATTGAAAGATATACTATTACTTAGTGCACTATATTACAATTGTGTAACAGATGTATGATATTTCTATGAATACTAGACTCATACTTTATTTTAAAGGTACAAGGTGACACAGCATTTAGACTGCATGTCATTTTTATTGAGTAATTAAGTGAAGTTTGTCACAAACATGTAAATATATGTATAAAGATTCCCCGTTAACGTATTAACGATATAGAGACACAATGATCAACAAAAACTGCCCATCCTATAGCATCAATCTATGTTTAATGAACAGTGGTTCTATACCTCTGCTAGTATCTCGCATCATAAAAAGAAGTATTCATTTTTCAGGAGAATTAATAAATTGCCCTTACCTTCCGTAGTGGAGATGATGCTATCTAGTTTGATAAGGCTATAAACGAAAAAATGAACGTAGGCTTTGGGATAGTAACAACAACAGAAAATTATAAACGGAAGTGATAATAATGAATAATCCGCATATTGTTATTTTGGGTGCAGGTTATGGAGGCATCATGACGGCCGTAAAACTCCAAAAAAGTATTGGAATGAACGAAGCTGACATTACATTGGTAAATATGAATGACTACCATTATCAAACCACATGGCTACACGAAAATGCAGCCGGCACCTTGCATCAAGATCGAACTCGCATATCCATTAAAGAAGTCGTAAATTTGAACCGTATCCGTTTTGTTCAAGATAAAGTGATTTCGATCAAACCAGATGCTAAAAAGGTTAAGCTGTCTAACAATGAGTTAAAATATGACGTGTTGGTAATCGGATTAGGGTTCGAGGCAGCTACATTCGGCATACCAGGCCTCGAAGAATATGCATTCACCATTGGAGATATTAACAGTGCCCGTCTAATTAGAGAACATTTGGAGTATAATTTTGCATTATATCATAATGAAGAACCAAATAATCAGGCAAGAATTAACATTGTGGTAGGAGGCGGTGGATTTACTGGGGTTGAATTCCTTGGCGAAATTGCAAACCGGGTTCCAGAGCTTTGTGAAGAATACGATATTGATAAGCATCTTGTTCGAATCATAAACATTGAAGGGTCCCCAACTGTATTACCTGGCTTTGACCCACAGTTAGTCGAATATGCCATGAACTCCTTGGAATCACGTGGAGTAGAATTTGTGACTGGGGCGATGTTGAAAGAATGTAATCCAGACAAAGTAACATATGAGAAGGATGGAAGGCTTGTAGAGATTCCGACCATGACTACTATCTGGGCTGCAGGTGTTAAGGCGAATTCTATAGTAGAGAAATCAGGATTTTCAACAAATCGTGGTAAAGTTGAAGTTCGCAAAGATATGCGCACACCAGATTATGATGATGTTTTTGTTATTGGGGATTGTGCTTTGATCATGGATCCAGAAACAGGTAGACCATTTCCACCTACCGCGCAAATTGCGATTCAGCAATCAGGAACTGTCGCCCATAATGTAAAAGCCTTCATTAATGGAGGAGAGCTAGAAGAATTCACTCCAAAACTTTTAGGAACAATAGCATCTTTAGGTCATAATGATGGAATAGCTGTACTATTTAATCAGTACAAATTATTCGGCTGGAAAGCAACCTTCATGAAAAAGATGAGCGACAATCGTTACCTCCTAAAACTGGGAGGACCTGGACTTTTAATGAAAAAGGGAAAATTTAATATCTTTTATTAATCCTAATATGTGAAGCGGCTACAGCTGCTTTGCATTTTTTTTACACGTTAGGAAGATATAAAAATTGTCTAATGATGATTTTCTTCCTCAATATTCTTTTAAGATGAATGAAGAAAATAGGAGAACATGTACTTTTCGTTGGCTTTCGTATAAAATGGATTTTGTATGAAATTTTACTGTACATATGTGGAAGGGGAGACACAGGTTGGCGCAAATCGTTCAATTGCTTGTATCGATCGTACTATATTTTGTTATCTTTTTTGGCATTGCCTTTATCCTAAATATGCTGTTAAGGAAAACATGGTTAATGGCTATATTATACCCATTAGTAGTGATAATGATTGTGGATGATATGTCTACACTAGAATATTTCAAAAATCCAGGTATCGCATTTTCTGAAGCATATTCAAAATTTCTATCTATTACACCGGCTGACATTACTATTTTATTGGCAGGTTTTGTTGGAGCGGTTGTTTCAGGTATTGTGATTAAAATGCTACGCAAAAGTGGTTATCAAATGTTTTAATTGATAAAGTAGCAATCAGGAAAAGACAGAATATTATAGAGAATTTATCTTTCTTTGAATAAAATATTACTAGATTGGAAATGATGACATCCAGAGAGGTGTTAATCATGAAAATCAAAAAAACGTTTCGAAGAGTAGGTATGTTTTCGTTGTTTGTAGCAGCCTTTTTAGTTACCATCACATCCATTTCTAACGTGTCATTTGCTGATGTGCGAGATTGGGTAGATTATGAGCCAATGCGTATCACTAACACGGATAATAACACAGTTACAGAGTCAAAATTCAGGCAATCATCATTAGAAAAAAAGGAATTGAACTTTTTAGAGCAGAAGAAAATGTATATATCAAGTGATGAAATTGAAGGGCCTAAAACATTAGAAGAAGCGGCTAATATTAATCAGTATCCAAAATCACAAGTGGTAGCAACAGGATATACTGCAGGAGTAGAGTCGACTGGGAAGTCACCAGGACATCCAGAGTATGGTATAACGTATTCAGGTGTTCAAGTAAAACGAGATTTGTATTCTACTATTGCGGCTGATTTAGATGTATATCCTATTGGGACGATACTTTTCATTCCAGACTATGGCTATGGTGTTGTGGCAGACAAAGGTAGTGCCATTACCGGCAATAAGATTGACTTATTTTTTAACACTGTTGAGGATGTGTATGCCCAATGGGGGAAGAAAGAGCTAGATGTACATCTAATTGAATTAGGTGATGGAACACTTACGGAAAAAGAACTCAAACAATTAAACGAAACAGATTCATTGCAGGTATTCAGGCAACAAATCACAGAAAGCTAATTTAAAAGGGAAGCACGCCAATAGTGGCAGGCTTCCCTTTATTTGTGTTTGTATGAGTTAAGGTTTTTAAGTTACTACTGGTACTCTTCTTTTGGATTAATAAAGTGTATATAGGAGAAAGGCGATTAGGATTCCGGAGAGACCTCCGAAGAAAACTTCGATTGGCTGATGCCCGAGCAATTCTTTAAGTTCTTGTCGCTTTTGAAATTCCTCTTTTTTATTCCAATCCTTTGCTCCATCTACGAACAATTGAAAGTCTTTGATTAGCTGGTTTAGTACTACTGCCTGTTCTCCGGCCTGTCTGCGTACTCCAGAAGCATCAAACATTATAATAATACTGAAAACACAGGAAACAGCAAATACGGTGGATGTTACACCTTCGATAATACCAACACCTGTAGTTAATGCGGCAACAGCTGCAGAGTGGCTACTGGGCATGCCTCCTGTGCTGAATGCAAGGCCAGGAATAAACTCCTTTGTCACAATGAGTTTAATTGGTATTTTTACAACTTGGGCAAAGACAATTGCAGCAAGTGCAGCCCATAAAGGGAAATTTAGGAATAAATCCATAAATGCGTAACATCCTTCCTGATGCGATATTTGATCTTGCTCTTAGTTTATCATACCTCATCAGGAAACGCATGAAACACCCGTTATCAGTTACTCGTGTTAAGTCCTGTATTTATCCCGATACAACCGTCCGTAAGACTCCCACTTCAAACATGAGGTGAAACAGTGAGTTTTTAGTGGGAGTAAACGGACGTTAACACCCCGATTCGTTCAACTAACAATCAGTGGGGGAAGAATGAAAACCTCCACTGATTGAAGTTTCACTTTATTAGGAAGCTTTCGCATACATCCATTTTGTGGGAACTCGCTTCTCTAACTGAAGAATAAATAGGGCAGCAAGACAGGAAAGAGCAATGTCCTTAATTAAAAATGGGATCATGCCAATCCAAGCCAATTCGTATGTAACCGGGAGTTCTAACCATGTGTTCATTGCTACATACATGTAGGTGACGCCAATTCCGTAATTAAATGCTACGCCCACTAGTGCCGCTAATGAATAGAGAGGTAGACGCGCTTTTTTTTGTTTTTCTGTTATCCATCCGACAAAAAAGGCAATAAAAACAAAAGAGAAAATAAAGCCGCCAGTTGGACTAATCAGTTGCATTGGACCGGCAGATAAACCAGCAAAGATTGGTAGACCAGCTGTTCCGACAAGTATATATGTAATCATTGCATAACTTGCACGTTTTTTTCCCAGCATCATGCCAGCTATTATGGCAAAAAAGGTTTGCAGTGATAAGGGAACTGATGTCCCACCAAGTGGTATTGCAAGAAAAGGAAACCAGACTGTAATGTTGGCTCCAATTGCCATTAAACAAACAAATACTGCTCCAAATGTTAGATCGATTGGTTTTGTACGCATATCCATTCCTCCTTAACAACATAATAGTTAGAAATGGACACGTTTGTCAACCTATTTTTTTTATGGTTAACAATATAAAACCCTAACAAGACGTTATTGTAAAGATTTGGCTAAAGAGTTAGAAATAAGCCAAAGGAGATCGACTCATCTTATAGTTCGATCTCCTTTGGCTTCTGATATATTATTTTATAGCTGCCTCTAGTGCTATTTCCATCATTTCATTAAAGGTGGTTTGGCGTTCTTCTGCTGACGTTTCTTCACCGGTAAGAATGTGGTCTGAAACAGTAAGAACAGAAAGGGCTTGTCGGCCATGCTTAGCAGCCAATGTATATAAAGCCGTTGTCTCCATTTCCACTGCCAGCACTTTGTAAGCAGCAAGTAATTCATTTACTTCCTTCGCATTATCACGGTAAAAGGTATCACTTGTAAATACATTTCCGACACGGAGATTTAATCCTTTTTCCAATCCAGCGTCGTATGCATTTTTAAGAAGTTCGAAATCTGCAAGTGGAGCATAGTCAATCCCTTGGAATACCATACGGTTCATTTGTGAATCCGTTGTGGAACCTTGCGCTAGAATAACATCGCGCACCTTTACATCTTTCTGAATGGCACCACATGTTCCAACACGAATTAACTTCTTAACATCATAACTTTGAATTAATTCATTTACATAAATAGAGATGGAAGGTACACCCATTCCAGTACCTTGTACGGAAACTTTCTCTCCTTTATATGTACCTGTGAAACCGTACATACCACGAACCTCATTATATTGTGAAACGTCTTCTAGGAAGTTTTCCGCAATAAATTTAGCGCGGAGCGGATCTCCTGGAAGTAATATTTTGTCAGCGATTTCTCCTTGTTTAGCACCTATATGGACACTCATTGTTTACCCCTCCAATTTAATTTGCAACATATATCAAATAAACGTTATCATAACCGCTCTTTAAAAACAAATGAATTAAAAAATATGGGCTTTTTTGTTTCAAAAAGTTTTGTTTTTGTATATAATATATTTAGTTCAGTTATTCACTTATAATGAACGTTGTACTAGAGAATAGTACATACTATGAATATTATGGTTGGAAGGATGATACACAATGAAAGAACAAACATTTACGATTACTGCTGATACAGGGGTACACGCACGCCCAGCTACACTTTTAGTAAACAAAGCTGGACAATTTGAATCAGAAGTAGAGGTTTCATACAATGGCAAAAATGTAAACCTTAAATCCATCATGGGTGTTATGTCACTTGGAATTCCAAAAGGTGCGGAAATTAAAGTGACTGCAAACGGTAGTGATGAAGAAGATGCACTTAAAGGTGTAGAAGAAGTAATTAAAGAACATCTTGGTGAATAATTTTACATTAAAAAAAGCTGTACCTTCCAACAATTTGGGAGGGCAGCTTTTTTTATGTTAAGGAGCATGGAGGAAGAAAGTTCAGTCAATCACTGTCTAAGCATATTCCTTTTCAAGTCGTTCTATTGCTAGAAGTGCTTCGCGGTTATATGCTGAATCCTCTTGTAACAATTTTTCCTTATATTTTTGGACTGCTTCTTGTAAGGAAATCATGTATTCCGGTATATCACCATCAAAAGCGTGTACTGCAGGTTTTTTTACATTCATTTTCTCATGAAAGGCAAGTGCTTTTCGCTCATGGAAAAAGACACCTTCTGTTTGATTAGGGTTATGCAGATCCCCTTGTATAGGGTGTTTCACAACAGCTAGTACTTCTACAAGATACTTATCACCACGATCTTCTACTATTTTTCCCAAGTATGTACCCGATTTATAGTGCGCTTTAACCTTGTCACCAATTTGTTTATCCGTCATATCTAAAACCTCCTTCTATTATTTTGCCAAAAATATCACAGTTTAGCGAACATTATCGCTTGCCATTTGGTTATCTCATTTTATTTGCTATAATGAGATTCAGAAAGGCGTGAAACAAAATGATGCCATTTTTATATTTTCCAGAAGATAAAACAGAATATATACCTGCCGTCATCACACTTATCATCTTTATGATCGCTGCATGTGTTGTGATGTACCTCTTGTATAAACGGTCAAAGAAAGAGGAAAAGGCATTTAATGAAAGCTACAAAGAGACCTTAACCGAGCAACAGGGCAATAAGGAAAATTAAACATTTCCTATGTCCAATTCATTAAAATAAACGAAGTGGCGAATACTAAGCTAAAATGACCATAAAGGAGTATTTCGTATGCGCTTCGTTTTTTTTATTGTTTTACTTTTCCTTACTGCTTGCCAATCCAATGCTGCTGAAAAACTGAAAACAGTTGATATGTATAATGTGTCTGGTGATATGATAGGAACAGTTGCTTTAAGTGAGCAAGCTGATGGTATTCAAGTAAAAGTAAAGCTAGAGGGACTGGAACCTGGCTTCCATGGCTTTCACGTACATGAATATCCTATATGTGAAGCTCCTGATTTTACAACTGCAGGAAATCACTACAATCCTGAAGGAAAAGAGCATGGGTTGATGCACCCAGAGGGGCCACATCTTGGAGACTTACCAAATCTTGAGGCAGATGCCGGGGGACTAGTAGATGCTGAATTAATGCTGGCTGGAGCAACCTTAATGGAGGGTAAAAATTCTTTGTTAAAAGAAGATGGCACATCCTTTATTATACAGGAAGGTCCAGACGACGGACTAACACAGCCGGGTGGCGGTGGCGGGCCAAGAATCGTATGTGGTGAATTAAAAACGAATCCTGAGGAAGGAAAGAATGAGGAGTCACCAACAGATCCGACTGAGTTTAATGAAGACCAAGAAGAGTAGAATAACAAGTTATAAAAAGGAAGATTAAAGGCCGAGCGAATTCAACCTTCTACGAGTAGTAGAAAAGAATTCACTCGGCCTTTTATATTTTAATTATTTTATCCCGGTGTAACCGTCCGTAAGCCTCCCACTTCAAAACATAAAGTAAAACGAAGAAGTTAAAGTGGGGGTAAACGGACGCTAACACCCGATTCGTTCAACTAACAATCAGTGGGGGAAGAAGAAAACCCCTACTGATTGGAGTTTCACTTTATGGTTTGGATAGCCTGAATAATCCGTTGTACACCCTCTTCAACGGTTGCTTTAGGACACCCAATGTTCATCCGCATAAAGTGTTTTCCTTCATCACCATACTCGATTCCGGTATTCAGTCCCACCTTAGCTTTTTCAATCATAAACTTTTTCAATTCTTTCTCATCCATACCTAGCTTCGTACAATCTATCCATAGTAAATACGTTCCCTGGGAATCAATTACTTCGAGGTCGCTTGCATGTTCTGCAAACATTTTCTTTACATAGGTTTTGTTATCATAAAGGACCTGTAAAAGTTCATCAAGCCATGGACCACCGTGCAAATAGGCCGCTTCTAAGGCGGTATTTCCCATTATATTTAACATATGTGCACCTTGCTTGTTAAAATGCTCTTCCAGCGTTATTCGCTTTTGCTTATCTGGTGTCACGACATAGGATGCCTGCAGCCCAGCGAGATTAAATGTTTTAGATGGAGCCATACACGTGATGGTTTGATGCGCAATTTCCTCTGATAATGAGGCAATAGGGATATGTTTGTTCCCTGGAAAAACTAGATCACCATGTATCTCATCTGAAATTATGAGAACCTCATGTTTTACACATAGTTCCGCCATCTTTGTTAGCTCTTCTTTTGACCATACACGCCCAACTGGGTTATGTGGTGAACAAAGAATAAAAGCCTTTACCCCGTCTTGTAATTTTTCCTCAAAATCAACAAAGTCAATTTGATACGTTTTTTCTTTGTATAGAAGCGGGTTTTTCACAACTTGTCTGTCATGGCTTTCTACGACCTTGTAAAAGGGGGTGTAGACAGGTGTTTGAATTAATACTCTATCGCCAACCTCTGTGAAAGCTTGAATGGCCATATGTAAACTGGTTACCACACCTGGACTGAAAGATAGCCAACCTTGATCAATTTGCCAATCGTGGCGTTCTTTTAACCATGATTCAATTGAACCCTTTACAGCTTGGTCTACGATTGTATAGCCGTATATTCCATGCTTTGCCCGATCAATAATAGCTTGATTAACCTCTTCAGGTGCCATGAAATCCATATCAGCAACCCACATTGGAAGGACGTCTTCTGTCTGAAATATGGGCTGAAGCATATCCCATTTTACTGATCTTGTATTTTTTCTATCGTGTAATATATCAAATTTACCCAACGATGTTCTCCTCCTTACAAAATTCAATTATACTAAGTATAGCAAACTTGATAACAGGACTGCATGGACGCTGTCTTAAAAATAGAACAAAAAAAAGCAAAGCGTTCAGAACGCCTTGCTTACAGGGGGAATACGAGAAAGTCTTACATTGATAGTATTACCCAGCATTTACATGTTTAAAACATTTATTTAGTTTTTTTATATAAATTTCTTAGTAGTTTTATTCGAAAGGGGTAATGGAATGGTTCAAATTAGGGGAGAAGACAAACAAAAAGCCAGTACAAGTAAACATAGCAAACTGAAAAAACGACGCTATATTTTTGGGTTGCTGATCATTATTATAGTAATTGTAGGTACAGTCATTAATCTAAATATAAACAAGCAGAAAGAGACAGCAGAAGAAGAAATATCTATTGAGAAATTCTTTTCACTGGAGAAATTAGCTTTTCGTGAATCATTAGGGGTAGAAAATGTCGATCTTTTTCCGCAAGTAAACGAAGCAAAAAAGATCGTAGAAGCCACTGAAGAAAATGCTGATTCAGATGAATTGGAAAATGCAAAAAGAAAGGTACAACAAATATTAAGGACACCAAAGACGTTGGTCGAAACATTCAATAAAAACGAAAGGCTTGACTTGCAAGCATATGAAGATTTGCTAGAAGAAAGGTTGAAATTCCAGCGTTTTTATGAAATAGACTTTAATGAAACTCTTGAGAGGGAGCTACACGATAAATCGACTAAGCAATATGAAGAAATATTGAAGGCAATACAGGAAGGGGAAGCGACTGGTGGTGAATCCTTAGACAAACTGCTTGGTTCTCTTGGAGAGCAGGGCTATATGTTGGTAAATTACGGAATCAACCAAGATCCGGAATGGCTCCTCGACAATATTGAATTTAGGGAAGAAATTGTGGGAGATGAAGCACTCCTTCGGTTTTTAACAGATAATGAGAAGATAGCCACTAGAGCATATGAAGAATTGATTGAGCTACCAATGGAAGAAATCGCTGCTTTTTTACTCGAGCTTGAAATGATCTATGATACACATAATGAGGATAAACTATCCCCCTGGGCGAGAAAACTTTTAAGTAACCATGCGGCTCACCTGCTTGAGCTTTATTTGATGACTAGGCCTGACGTTGAGACTACTAAGACTGAGTTGGAGGGATTCTTAGCAAACCATAAAGATTCCATCTATTGGAGTATCATTGATGATGCAGTAAAGGAGTACAGATCCAATGATTGGAATCTTACAAATAACAGAGCTTTAAATAAATTGTATATTATGTTTGATGATCAGTTTTCTGGCGTACAGGCAGATGATATTACTAGTGCAAACCGTTGGCCATTTGATAAACAGACATTAGATCACTTTGATTTACTTACGGAAAAAAAGGATCACGACTTTCTAAACGGTTTATCTCCAAAACAAGTTGTTTTTCTTTACGTGTATATCATAGAAGAGGGGCGAGTAGACGATACAATAACTCTATATGATGCTTCTATTATAGAGGGTGGTACGGATAGTTTAAGGCAGGAGATGCTACGTCAATCTGCAGCTCATCTCTGGGTGGATCTAGCTTATGAAACAGAATATGTGGTAGAAAGGACGAATAAAAAAGAAGCGACAGTTTTCTTCCTAAAGAGTGCGGATTCGTCGAATGAGATAGCGATGAAGTTTATATTGCGAAAAACAAATGAAGGATGGAAACTACTGGATATAACGGCAAAATAAAAACCCCAAACTGGGGTTTTTATTTTGCTATATAAAATTTACTTTAATCGGTTTTCAAGCTCTGCTTTTTCTTTTTCAAAACCTGGCTTACCAAGTAGGGCGAACATATTTTTCTTGTATGCTTCTACTCCTGGCTGATCAAAAGGATTCACACCAAGTAAGTAGCCACTCAACGCACATGCTTTTTCAAAGAAATACACAAGGTAACCAAATGTATATGCATCAAGCTCTGGAACTTCTACGATTAAGTTTGGAACATCGCCATCTGTATGGGCAAGAAGTGTTCCTTGGAATGCCTTATCATTGATTTCGTGAAGTGATTTACCAGCTAGATAATTCAGGCCATCTGAATCATTGGATTCCTCTTCCACAATGACTTCCTTCTTCGATTTATTAACATGAAGAACTGTCTCAAATAAATCTCTTCTTCCATCCTGTACGTACTGTCCAAGAGAGTGAAGATCTGTAGAGAAGTTAGCGGAAGAAGGGTAAATTCCTTTTTGGTCCTTCCCTTCACTTTCACCAAATAATTGCTTCCACCATTCTGCAAAGTATTGTAGCTGTGGCTCATAGTTAATTAACATTTCAATGGTTTTGCCTTTATTGTATAGGACATTTCGAACAACAGCATATTGATATGCGGGGTTCTCCTCAAGAGAAGAAGTGGATAGATCTTTCTCTGCTGCCTGTGCACCTTCCATCATGCTATCAATGGAAACGCCACTTACTGCAATTGGCAATAGTCCTACAGCTGTAAGAACAGAATAGCGTCCACCTACATCATCAGGTATCACGAAAGTTTCGTAGCCTGCTTCATCAGCAGATGTTTTTAGTGCCCCTTTTTCGCGGTCTGTTGTTGCATAGATGCGTTTCGTAGCTTCCTCGACACCATATTTTTCTTCAAGGAACTTTTTGAAAATACGGAAGGCGATTGCCGGTTCTGTCGTTGTACCACTTTTAGAGATAACATTGATGGATACATCTTTATCTTTTAGCACATCAAAAAGCTCGTTCACATAAGCTGAACTCATATGATGTCCAACAAAGATAACCTGTGGTGCTTTCCTGTCTTCTTTAGAGATCAAATTCTGGAAGGAGTGGGTAAGCATTTCAATTGCTGCTCGGGCTCCTAAATATGAACCGCCAATACCGATTACGAGTAAAACATCAGAATCTTGTCTAATTTTCTCGGCACTAGCTTTGATACGGCTATATTCCTCTTTATCATAATTGCTTGGTAGATCAATCCAACCAAGATAATCATTACCTGCTCCAGTTTTATTATGTAATGCTTGGTGTGCAGTCTCAACGAAACCTGCCATGTTATTTATTTCCTCTTTGTTGAAAAAAGATAATGCTTTATCATACGTAAACGAAACATGTGTCACGTTATTTCCCTCCTTGATTCTTGTTTCAATGTTCAACATTTACTTTACCTAAGCGTTGGGGTTAAATCAAGAAAAGTACTTTGCATATTTCTTTGCGGATCTGTAAAAACTAGTCACGATCACTAGAAAAAGGAGGATACAAAAATGAATGGTTTACAAAGAGCAGCCTTAGCGCTGACAATTATTGGAGCTGTTAACTGGGGACTAATCGCCTTATTCCAATTTGATTTAGTGGCAGCTATTTTCGGTGGAGGAGAGCAAAGTGCAGCCTTAGCCAGAATTATTTATGGATTGGTTGGTATTAGCGGCCTTGTGCTCATTCCATTGCTATTTAAAACAGATGAGGCTTTTTCAAAACAAAGAGAACCCGACCGTGTTGATGGTTAATCCTGAACATAAGTAAGTTGCTATACAAATTAGAAAAGCTTTCATTCGCTCGTCTTTTAGTGAATGTGTAAGTTTTCTAATACTTGGGACTTCGAAATTCCAGCTAGATTGTCATTGCTTTCTGGCTAAAATTTCAAACATTCCCAACGTGTAAAAAAAGGGAAACTCAAGTTTGAGTTTCCCTTTCTACTTATTTCTTAAATGAGTCACGTTCTTCAGATTGTTCAATCCACTCTTCAAGCTTGTCTTTTAGTGTGTTAAAACCAGCTGAATCATTGGTTTGTTGAACTGCTACAGTTTGTTGCTTACGTGGCTTTGGTGCTTTTTTTGGTGCTTCTTCTGTAGCTCGGATGGATAAAGAAACTTTGTTCTTTTCTTCATCAATAGTAAGAACTTTAACTTTTACTTCATCGCCGGTAGTTAGATGTTCGTTAATATCCTTTACAAAGCCATGTGTTACTTCGGATATATGAACTAAGCCCTGTGTTTCCTCATCTAAAGCAACGAAAGCACCGTATGGTTGAATGCCTGTTACCTTACCATCTAATATTTGACCAACCTCAAATTTGTTTGTCATGCTGAACAACTCCTATATACATTATTCGATTCATTTCACACAATATATTATTTTAGCATAATAAACAGGTTTAGGCAAAATATAAGAAAAACAATGTAGAAAGGGATGTTAAGAATGGTACCATTAGACTCAAAAGTGGAAGAGAGAATTTATCCGTTATTTGTATTGGAAGAACTATTAAAACCAGAAGGCTATGTGATTGGTGCGAATTGGGATTATGATAATGGTTACTTTGACTTGAAAGTGGATGATAAGGGGGCATATTATTTTTTGCGTGTGCCGTTTTATGCCGTAGCAGGTTCTCTGGATTATCCCGGGGTCACGGTTCGTTTGGAAAAGCCCTTCTTGTTGGCGCATGAATACGAGTCTGGGAATGATCAAGATAGTCGAAATGGTCCATTTCAAGGTATGGTTAATCAATTCCAGACACCGACAAACCCAGATGCAGATGTTCCTGCAGAATATATTGAGATCGGTAAAAGCCTCGTTCAAAAACTTGAGGCGCTAATTCTTCCAAGCGACCAATGAAATTACAATGTCGCCCTGCTTTAGTACAAAAGTGGGGGCACAATTTAAATAATAGTCATGGTTACGTATAATCCCGAGTAAAATATGTTGCTGTTTTGTTTGAATAGTAGAAAGTTCACTAAATGTCTTTTCGTGCAAGTCCTCGGTGACCTCCGTATGATGAAATTGCTGTGTTTTCATTAGCTGTAATAAGTCTTCAAAGGGTGTAGAGGATGCTTTATGAGATAATTCATGATAAAAAAGCCCAGACATAAAATCATTCGTGCGAATAATCGTCGTAGCGCCAGCTCGCAGTGCGTTTTCTATCTGTACTCTTGTGAGGATCTCCGCAATAATGAGTACGTGTTTATTATTTCCTCTTATGGCCACGGTTGATAAAATAGTGTCATTATCAGCCTGTCTTTCGTTCTTTGCAGAAATGTCTGCTGAAATAAGGACACGATGAGCCAGTGAAATGTTTGCCTTCTTGAGGGTTTGATCCTCCGTGGGGTCTCCTTTTATAAAATGCACAGGATAGTGACGATATTCTACAGCGTTTAGTGTACGGTCAATTAAGACAATTTGGGTGCTAGGACTGTTTTCAATGGTCAAGTCGATCAGTCTGCGGGTGCGTTCATTCCAGCCAATAAAGATATAATGATTACTTCCTTTAAACTGAAGCTTTCCTTCCAAGAGATCTTTTTCATGCTGTACCGTGGCTGCTGACAAAGTGGTAATGTAGAATGCTACGAGTCCACCACCTGACAGAATTAATGTGATTGCTACGATTTTCCCCGAAATGGTTAGAGGTACATAATCTCCATAGCCAACTGTTGCGCCTGTAACAATTGCCCACCAAATTCCCTCAAATACAGTAGGAAATTGATTTGGTTCCACTAAATGAATGATGGTACCGAAAAAAAGCATAAGGGCAGTAATACTCAATAGCAGTCTAAAGATAACTGGTAATTGGTGGTAGACTTGTTTAATAAATCGAACGCTCATATGCTCACCTGTTGTTCCTTTTTTACTTCTAGTATGGACACAGGCTTTTAAGGTGTATACAAAAAAGCTGACAATAATTTGCCAGCTTTTCTATTACTTAGATAGGGTTTCTTTTAAACTGTTATAAACTTCTTCCCAAAAATCATGATTGTCACGGAACGACTTAGTCATAAAAAGAATCATTTCGTTAAATTTCTCTTTATAGTCAGACGCATCCTTTTCTGGGAGTTTTGCCTGTGACTCCGTTACAAATTCTTGAATCTTTTCTGCCCTCGGTCCCCATTTTGAAACTTCATTTCCATCTTGGTCTAGAAAGATGATAATAGGGATGGATCTGGATTTTCCATTTGTTAAATAGCTATCCATCAACTCCAAATTCTGATCGCGAAGTAACATACGAACATCAATGTGACCTGCTTCAGCAATATGAAGTAATATTGGGATGTTAAGCATGGCATCGCCACACCAGTCTTCTGTTAAGACGATGGCACGTAGTTGCTCTTTCTGCAATCGTGTGAAAAACGCAGTATCCTCTGGTAAAGAAAAAGTATCGTATATATAAAGCAGGTTTTCCTTATGCTTTTCCATTGATTCTATATACATATCTGGAGACATTCCTTTTTCAAACCACGTATTCAGATTCATCGCTATCTGCTCCCTTTTTTATATTTACTTTGAGTGTATCCATAATAAAATGTTACGTAAACTAAAGTGCTCTTTATTTGATTATTTGCTATTATATAAAGTGAAACTTCAATCGGCGGGGGCTTTTCGTTCTTCCCCCACTGATTGTTAGTTGAACGAATCGGGGTGTTAGCGTCCGTTTACTTCCACTTAAACATCACTGTTTCACTTCATGTTTTGAAGTGGGAGTGTTACGGACGCTTGCACCGGGAGTAAAAGAAGTAATTGAAGGAGGAATAATAAATGGAAAATGCAAACCGTGATTTCCTATTAGATTTGTTACATACAGCCTCACCGTCGAGTAATGAAATGGAAATTCAAAAGAAATGGATTACCTATGTAAAGGAATTTGCAGATGAAATAAGAACAGATAATGCAGGCAATGCAATTGGTGTTTTAAATCCTGATGCTACTTTTAAGGTATTGCTAGCAGGACATTGCGATGAGATAGGTCTGGTTATCAACCGAATTGATGAAGAGGGATTCTTACATTTTGATAAGATGGGTGGCATAAATCCAAAGGCAGCAGTAGGCATGAAAACAACAGTACTGGGCTATAACAAAACCGTAACAGGTGTGATTGGTGTGAACGCCCAGCATCATGGTGGCTTAAAAAACGACTTTGGATTGGAAGATTTATTTATTGATTGTGGCTATCAATCAAAAGAAGAAGCTGAAAAAAATATACAAATTGGGGATCTGGCTGTTTATAAAACAGAACCAGAAATTTTAAAGGATCGCTATGTTGCCGGCCGTGGGTTGGATAATCGCACTGGTGCATTCATTGTTGCTGAAGTATTAAGGCGTTTAAAGGAAAGAGGCTGTTCTGTAGGTGTATATGCAGCAAGTACAGTTAATGAAGAAACAAATATGGGTGGAGCTTATTTCGCTGCGGCAGGTATTCAACCAACTATGGCGATTGCATGTGACGTTACCTTTGCAACAGATTATCCTGGCGTGAACAAAAACAAACACGGTGATGTGAGACTTGAAAAAGGCCCTGTTTTAGCAAAGGGTGCGCCGATTAATATTAAA
This sequence comes from Oceanobacillus sp. GQ8, assembly GCF_059758495.1. Classification (NCBI taxonomy): domain Bacteria; kingdom Bacillati; phylum Bacillota; class Bacilli; order Caryophanales; family Bacillaceae; genus Oceanobacillus; species Oceanobacillus sp. GQ8. Next base: position 685,241 of record NZ_JCAXEV010000003.1, read on the forward strand.
ATAAATAAACTGTTGGAAAAAGCTGCAAAACGTTTAGAGATGGCTGTTCAGTATGAATTGACACCGAGAATGACTGGTACGGATGCCGATAAGATGAGATTAACTGGAGCAGGAGTTCCGGTGTCACTCGTTTCATTACCATTACGTTACATGCATTCCCCAGTAGAAACGGCGAGCTTAAAAGATATTGATGAAGAAATTGAATTACTGGTTACAATGCTGGCATCGTTAACAGGAGAAGAAAGCTTAAACCCATTAGAAGATTAATTCTCTTGTAATAACAAAAGATGTTTGAGAAAAGACCATCAATTGCTATTTTCTGCAAAAACGAGATTAGATAGCGTTTAGTTCGAAAGATTCATTTGTTAACTTTAATGTGAAGATAGATGGATGATTAGTTAATTAAATAGCTGCAAAAGTCCTTTTATTTCTTTAATAAGAAATAAAAGGACTTTTTTATTTGGTTAGACAGGGTAATTTGATTCATTTTTATTATTAGTGCTAAGTAGAATACCTTTTGCAACACGTTCTAATTCCTATGATGACGGGCTTGGCAGGGTGTTGGAGAACAGTTTTCTACTAGTCTTTAGTCATTGGGCCTATGAACTCTGAAGGAAAAACCGCGACTATTTAATTAATTTTGAAAATTCAGTATATAAACGACATAATTCGACACAAATCTAGCTAGGCGCTGATTATACTTACATTAACAACATAGATTCTACAAATCCCACCACTGACACCAATGAACCCACATAAGAATCAAAAGGGAGAGGAGGCAGTAGGTGTTTTTTTGCTTAGCAAAATCTGTTTTACAAATTGAGGGGAGGAAATAGTTTGAAAACAAAGAAGAGGCGTCAGACGAGAGCATTTAGTATTGCTGCGTCCGTATTAATGACTTTCTCATTGGTCACACCAGGCTTGGCTAGTGCCGAATCAAACAACAAGCTGCACCAGTCTGTTAATGAATCATCAAGCTCGGTTGTACAGAATAAGGTAACGGATCGATTGCTTGATACGTTTAAGAAAGATGACAAAGTTACCTTTCTCGTAAAGTTTGCAGAAAAGGCAGATACGGCAAAGGTAGCGGAGGAAGCTAAGAAATCTACAGCTAAAGCAAACCTTTCGGCACAAAAGGCAGAACTGGCACAACGTTCAGCAGTCGTTTCCGAATTAAAAGCGACATCTCTTACTTCTCAACAAAATGTAAAAGACTTTCTTGAATCACAATTGGATTCAGGGAAGGTAGAGGATTATAAATCTTTTCATATAGTAAACGGTATGTCTGTTACTGCTACGAAAGAAGTGGCCGAAAAAATAGCCACATTTGCGGAAGTTGAAAAGATTTTGCCAAACGAAAATCGCGAACTGTTTACAACCGTTACAGAAGACGCGAAAGCACCTACTTCCGAAATCGCCAATGTAGAATGGAACGTAGAAAGAGTTGGCGCGCCAGCTGTCTGGGACATGGGATTTGATGGTTCTGGAGTTACAGTTGCAAGTATTGATACAGGGGTTCAATATGATCACCCTGCACTACAAGAAAAATACCGTGGGTATGATGCAAGTACGGGCGAAGTAAACCATGACTTTAACTGGTTTGACGCTACTGCAGGTGAAGAAGCACCATACGATGATCAAGGACATGGTACACACGTAACAGGAACAATGGTTGGTAGTGAGCCAGATGGATCTAATCAGGTTGGTGTGGCACCTGGTGCACAATGGATTGCTGTTAAAGCATTTACAGCAGCTGGTGGAACAGATGTTGATTTACTCGAAGCTGCGGAGTGGATTTTAGCTCCTACAGACTCAGAAGGCAATGCACGTGTTGATATGGCACCAGATGTCGTAAACAACTCGTGGGGCGGTGGACCTGGATTAGATGAATGGTACCGTGATGTTGTTACTAACTGGAGAGCAGCGGAAATTTTCCCTGAATTCTCTGCAGGTAATACTACATTGACAAACCCAGGCGGACCTGAATCAATTGCAGTACCAGCCAATTACCCAGAGTCATTCGCAACTGGAGCTACTGATGCGAATGATGCGCTGGCAAGCTTTTCATTACAAGGACCTTCTCCTTATGATGAAGTGAAACCGGATATTTCTGCACCTGGAGTGAATATTCGCTCTAGTGTACCAGGTGGAGGTTATGAAGGTGGCTGGAATGGTACTTCAATGGCAGGACCTGCAGTAGCTGCAGTGGTTGCTTTGATAAAGCAAGCGGATGCTAGTCTAACTGTAGATGAAATAGAAGAACTTATCACCACTACTGCCACACCATTAACAGATGGTAACTTTACAGAAGTGCCAAACAACGGATATGGATATGGCCTTGTTAGTGGATATGACGCAGTATCATCCCTTGTGACTGGATTAGGGACACTTGAAGGTCAAGTTACAAAAGAAGGAGAAGATACTGAAGCGCCTACTTTTGAACATGAAGCACCTGCAGAATCCTATATTGGAATGGATCTAGATCTATCCATTCAAGTAATGGACAACATCAGTGTTTCTTCTGTTCAACTTGAGTACACAGATCATAATGGTGATACTCAAACAATTGATGCAGATCGAGTTTCTGGAGACTTCAAAGATGGAGAATATACAGCTACCATTCCTGGAGACCACATTGATGGTGACTCCCTGACTTACAGCTGGAAAATTAACGACTTTGGAAACAATGAGGTTTCCAGCGATGAATATGTTGTAACCTTGCACCCTGGAATCTCTGTTGGTTATTCAGAGGACTTTGAATCAGAGGCTGCAGGTTGGACAGTATTCGGAGAAAATAACAGTTGGGAACGTGGTGTTCCTACGTCAGGACCGGAAAGTGCTGTATCCGGTGAGAACGTATATGCAACAAACTTAGCAGGAACGTATGATAGTAATGCAAATACAACGCTCGTTATGCCTCCCGTTGACTTACCAGAAGGAGAATCATACTTACAATTCAGTCAGTGGTACAACATAGAAAATAACTGGGATTATGGACATGTATTTATTTCGACAGATCAAGAACAATGGACACAGTTAGCTAGAATAACAAATGTATCTGAGGATTGGGAAGAGGTTGAACTTGACCTATCCGAATACAGTGGACAACGTGTTTACATTGGCTTTAACTTAACTACAGATGGCTCTGTTGTCAGAGATGGTTTCTACATTGATGATGTTAAACTAGCTGACACTTCTGATAGTGCGAGTGCTTCTGTAAAAGGAAATAAAGGCAAAGCTAATGGTAAGAATAAAGGTGCCATCAGCCTTAATAATGGGCAAATGGGAGTTGCAGGCTTTAACAATGCACTTGGAGTAATAAAAAGTGATAAAAAGGCTTCTTTAAAAGAAAAAGTAAATCCGGCTAAAATTGCTCCACTAATGCCTGAAAAGAAGGATAAGCCAGAAAAGGATCCAATCAGCCCGGTATTGTTACCTATGAGTGCACAAGTAAGTGTGCTTGAGAGCGGAAGAACAGTTAATACTGATCCAGAAAATGGCTCGTATTCTTTGCTTCACGCAGCAGGTGAGTTTACTGTTAAAGCAGAAGCTTATGGATTTGAATCAGAAGAACAAACAGTCACTATAGAAGGTGATGAAAGCACAACTGCTGACTTTACACTCGAAGAGGTTGCACAACATACTGTAAGTGGTACCGTGACAGATGCGGCTACTGGTGAACCAGTGGAAGGTGCTACTGTAATAGTAGTGGAAGATGCAAATATTGCACCTGTAGAAACGGATGCAGAAGGTAATTATGAATTAACAGCTTATGAAGGTAACTATACGCTGAAAATTTTGGCTGCTGGTTACCATGGAACAGAAGTAGAAGTTAATTTGGAGGAAGGCGATGCAGAAGCAAACGTCTCTCTAGAACCTTTCTACACTGTACCAGGTGGGGAAATCGGCTATGATGATGGTACTGCGGAAAACGCACGTGCTTTCTATGATGCAGGAAACGGCTGGGCAGTAAAAATGTCACTTCCAGAAGGCGAAGAATCTGCTGTCGTAACGGACGGTGTATTCAAATTCTGGGATGAAGAATTTCCTTCTCCAGGTGGAACAGAATTTGCAGTAGAAGTATGGGATGCCTCTGGTACAGATGGACAGCCTGGTGAAAAACTAGCTGGACCAATTTCTGCTGAAGCAACCCGAGATTCTAGTACTTGGACTGTTGTAGACTTATCAGAGCATGGAATTGTTGTAGAGGGCGACTTCTACATGGTTTATGTCCAAACACAGCCGAATACTGCCGCACCTGGCCTTGCAACAGATGAAAATGGACCGAATGCAGAAAGAAGTTATCAAATGGTAGGAGGAGCTTGGTCTCCGTCACCAGCTGCTGAAGGTAACTATATGATTCGTTCACGTGTAAGCTATGAAGCAGAAACTCCTGTAATTACCTCTCCTGCAGAGGATCTAATTACAAATGAAGCAGAAATCACTGTAGAAGGAACTGCTTCACCAACAACTACTGTACAACTTCTGAATAACGGAGAAGAAGTTGGGTCTGCTGAAATTGGTGAAGAAGGATCCTTCGCTATTGATGCAGAATTAACAGAAGGAGAAAATGAACTTACTGCTGTATCTCTGCTAGATGGTACAGAAATAGGTGAATCAGAGCCGGTTGTCGTAACATTGGATACAGAAGCTCCTGAATTAACCATTGACAGCCCAGAGGATGGGGACAAATCTAATCGTGAGACAGTTACTGTAGAGGGAACTGTATCTGATGCTAACCTAGACTTTGTAGAAGTTAATGGACAGTCTGCAGCTGTAGAAGATGGTGCGTACTCCAAGCGGATTCTGTTAGATAACGGGGAAAATGAAATCGAAGTTATCGCACACGATCTTGCCGGTAATACGACATCTGAAACAGTAACAATTGACGTAAAATACGATGCGCCTGAGATTGAGAATCTAACACCAACTGAAGATAAAACACTAGAAGCAGGCGAAAGTGTCAAAATTGAATTTGACAGTGAGCCTGGGTTAGACGCAACTTTCGCTATCCATATGCCACTAACAAATGCAAAGAGCAGTGTATCTAATGCTACAGAATTGCCTATGATGGAAACTTCTGATGGGCACTATGTAGGCTACTGGACTGCGACTAGCAATGTTGTAGCAGATGGTGCTTTAGTAGAAGTGAAAGTTAAGGATGACTATGGAAATGAAACAAGGGAACAGGCTGACGGAAAACTAATTATTAACGTCGACTGAACCAACTAATCTAACAAGGTGTGTAGCTTAGTCTACACACCTTGTTTTTTTGAAGAAGATTTAAGAGTAGCTGAGGTTTAGGTATACTAAACAAAGGTTTTCAAACTACATACTAAGGAAACGAAGCAAAACACTTTTCAAATTTCGTAAACTCCCGTATACTATTAATATAATTTAATAATCGATTCCATCTTCGGGGCAGGGTGCAATTCCCGACCGACGGTAAGAAGCAATTTCATGCTTTAAGTCCGTGACCCGCAAAGTTATTTGCGGCTGATCTGGTGCAAGTCCAGAACCGACAGTTACAGTCTGGATGGGAGAAGATGTCGAGCCGGAATTTAGTGCATATATTGCGCTTAATTTTCCTATGATTTTTTAAACATACCCTAAAGCCCCGATTAGGCTTTAGGGTTTTTTGTGTTTAAATGGAAGACGGTGGATCCTTCATCACGAGATAGGAATCGATTAAAGATGAAGGAGGAGAATGATGATGCAATCATCAAAGACACAATCATTTAGCTTATTAAAACTTATTATTCTCGCATTACTGGGGACCATTTCATTGGTATTATTCTTTATTAACTTTCCATTACCTTTTCTACCAACCCCTTATCTAAAAATTGATTTTAGTGAGGTGCCAGCCCTTATGGCCGCGTTTATTTTCTCGCCATTAGCAGGAGTAATTGTTGTTGCAATTAAAAATGTTTTATATTTAGCAATCGGTGGGGGAGAAATAATTGGCGTACTAGCTAATTTCCTTACTGGTGTTTTATTTATCGTCCCTGTTGCCTTGATGTATCATAAATTTAAAGGTGTTAAAAGTGTTATTTCAGGGTTAGTTACGGGCACAATTGTGATGGCGTTGGGCATGAGTGTACTGAATTACTTCTTAATATTACCAGCTTATGGCTGGTTTATGGGCTGGGAAATGACAGAGCAATTTAAGTGGTTTTCGGTATACGCTGGTATACTACCATTTAATCTAATAAAAGGAATTGTGGTCGGGCTGTTGTTTGTACCATTATTCTTGAAAATGAGACAGTGGATTGAGGAAAAGCGAGCAAGTCTTATCTAATTTAATATTTTATTTTCTAAAAGGGCTAGTCATGCGAAGACTAGCCCTTTTTGCATCTTTTACTATATATAAATATTATTTAAAAAACCCGCTTGCATTAATTATATGCAAGCAGGTTTTTCTGTAATCTATTGTTCTTCAACAAGATATCTTGCTGTGGGTTGTACTTCTAATCGTTCTTCAGGAATAGGTTTACCTGATTTTTCACTTAGACCGTATGTGCCATTTTCAATTCGTTCTAGTGCATCATCTATTTCTCGGAGACGATCCTCGCGTACAAGGTTCAATCCTGCGTCGCGTTCTTGCTCAAATTGTTCGGTACCCATGTCTCCGGGGTGGTTGTCATAGTCTGCTAACTCATTGATGGAATCATTTGGGCTTTTTTCTCGGTTTTCATCGATCTTTTCCGCATTCTCTTCTCTTAATTGTAGAAGTTGTTTTTTGAATTTATCTAATTGATCTTTACTTAGGTGTGTCTTCATTTGTATCTCCTTTCATTATGACTGCTTTTTACGAACAATTCCTAGCGTACATCTTGAAATACAAATTAGTTTCTCTGCTTCATCGAGTATCTGTATTTCCCATACCATGGAAGTTCTACCGAGATGGATCGGTTTTGCTAGAGCAGTGACTATTCCAGCACGCTTACTTCTAATATGGTTTGCATTAATTTCCATTCCAAAAACGTTCGATTGCTCTGTGTCTATATTGGCCATAGCTCCGATACTGGCAGCAGTTTCTGCGAGAGCTACACTCGCTCCACCATGCAAATAACCGGCAGGCTGACGAGTTCTTCCATCAACAGGCATAGTAAGGATCACAAGATTTTTATCCAACGATATCGTTTTAATCCCAAGTGCTTCCATTAGTGTCTGGTTAAATTCCATGTAAAGGACATCCTTTCTTAAATTACAGCGTCAATTAGTAATGAAATTCCTAAAAGAAGTCCATAAATACTATTGGTTTTTCCAGTTGCTGCCATGGCAGGCATCATTTCAATCGGCATCGTTTTACCTTGGAATTTCTTGATAACATCAAATGCCTTCATGATAGCAAGAAACGAAATAAGTGACCATAATGGAAGGATACCGGTAATGATATAAGCCGCAGTTAGTACAAACGAAAGAATGAAAAATCCTGCAAGCACCTTAATGGCATTCTTTCTTCCTACTAGAATTGCAATCGTTTTTCGTCCATTCTTTTTATCCCCATCAAGGTCTCGAATATTATTGGATAACATTATTGCACCAATAAATAATGCAACTGGTATGGAAACCCAGATAACTTCTGCTGTGATGACGTTTGTTTGGATGAAATAACTAATTCCTATAATGACTGTCCCCATTAAAAAGCCAGAGAACAATTCGCCGAATGGTGTATAAGCAATTGGTAATGGTCCACCTGTATATAAATAACCGAAAAGCATGCATACTAAACCAATCAATGCAATCCACCAGCTAGACTCAATACAGATGTATACTCCGAGAAGAATGGCGATTCCAAAAAAAGTTAATGCCAAGGTCAATACTGTTTTGGGCTGGATTCCATCACGGACGATGGTTCCACCAATTCCTACAGATTCCTCGGTATCTAATCCTCTCACGAAGTCGTAATACTCATTAAACATATTGGTGGCAGATTGAATTAGCATTGATGCAAGAAGCATGGCAAAAAATAACAGAAGATGAAAGTTCGTATCTTCTGTAAAAGCGAACATGGACCCGACAAAAACGGGTACAAAAGAGGCTGTTAGAGTGTGCGGGCGCAATAAACGCCACCATATCTGGAACCCTTCTTTTTCATTTAAAGCTTGTTTTATTGTATGATTATCTGATGTGTTCATTTCTTTTTTTCCCCCTGATTTCACATGCGTATCGTATCAATTTTAGGGAAATTATTAGGGGGTGTCAATTCACTAGGAGGATTTCCTTGAGAAACCAGCAAAAAGGGAATAAAATAGGATAAGAGTTTGTTCAAAAAGTCCAGTAAAAATGACACATCGGTACTGATGACCTTCGACTAAATTCCGACACGTCCTGTGTCGAACGTCGAAGTCACCACATCCTGTGGAAGCTCGTTGGCTTGCTTTTCCGTTCCTCACGTATTAATTGCATACGTTCCGGTTCTCAAAGCTACGCCACCTCGAACTTCTCGGTCCTTTTTATCCTCCTTTTTGAACACGCACTATAAAGTATTATGTTGGCGCATTGTTTGGTTACGGAGGTTTAAATAGATGATAGAACTAAAGGAAGAAAATATAGAAGCTTTATTTCAAGAGGCGATCGATACGATTCAGCCTCAAAATAGCAGGCTTGTCAGTATTACTAAAAGGGTGGAAGCTATAGACCCCCTTTCATTTTATGATGCAGCAAAACAATTAAGAACGGAAAGACTTTATTGGTCCAGTACTGCAGAGGCTTACACTCTTGTTGGAACGGGGTGTGCTTTTGAAATTACTGCCATCAAGGATCGTTTTGAAACAGCAGAGCAAGAATGGAATAATTTGCTTAACGATGCTGTAAGTAACAATCCTTATGATGTTCCTGGTACGGGAATCGTCAGCATGGGGGGAGCGGCCTTTGACCCTGAAAAAGAAAAGACAAAGCTGTGGGAAAATTTTGAACCGATTCGGTTTACTGTTCCAGAATATTTGCTTACAGAGTATGAAAATGACTTTTATTTTACGATGAATATAATGGTGAGAGCGGATGACCATCCCCGTCAACTAGCAAATCAGTTACGGGAAATGGAGGGACAGCTTTTGAATGGAACTCCTCGATACGAATCTGACACACAAATTGTCGGCAGGCATGAAATCTCTCCAGAAAAGTGGAAGCAAACAGTTAAGCTGGCAACAGAAGAAATACGTCAGCAAAAGGTTGAGAAAATTGTTTTAGCTAGGGAAGTACGCTTGAAGTTAGACAGAGAGGTAGATAGTGGTAATATTTTAAGAAAACTATTGAATACCCAGTCAAATAGCTTCATTTTCTCTTTTGAAAAAGGGAAGGATTGTTTTATTGGTGCTACTCCTGAAAGATTAGTGAAGATAAGGCAAAATAGTCTTTTCTCAACATGTTTAGCAGGTACTGCCCCAAGAGGTAAAACGGAGGAAGAGGATGCTCGTATCAGCTATAATTTGTTTCACGACCAAAAAAATCGCGGGGAGCATGATTTTGTTGTACAAATGATGAAGAAGGCGATTGAGAATTATTGTACAGATATCGATATTCCAAATGAACCGGTTGTTTATCCTTTAAAGAATTTACAGCACTTATACACACCGGTTACGGCCCGCATGAAAAAGGACTATACGATCTTAGATATTATTAAAAACTTACATCCCACTCCGGCACTTGGTGGCACACCTCGTAAGGAGTCGGTTGCCTTTATACGAAAACATGAGCTCTTAGACAGAGGCTGGTACGGAGCACCTGTTGGGTGGCTTGATAACCGAGATAACGGCGAATTTGCCGTGGCCATTCGATCAGGGTTACTCCAAGGGGATGAAGCATCCTTATTCGCAGGGTGTGGCGTCGTTAAGGATTCCGACCCTGAAGAAGAATACGAGGAAACAAACATTAAACTAACACCGATGCTCTCGGTACTTGGGGGTGCAGAATGAATCCAACCGAAGTGTTAACAAGGTATACAGCTAATTTTGTTGATGAGTTATCAAAAAACGGTGTAACAGATATTGTTATTTCACCTGGTTCTCGATCCACACCGCTTGCCATGACAATAGCGGAGCATCCCGATATAAAAGAATGGATCGTCATTGACGAACGTTCTGCAGCATTTTTTGCTATGGGTATAGCTAAAAAAACAGGACGTGCTGTTGCTCTGGTGTGTACTTCGGGTACAGCAGCAGCTAATTATTTTCCTGCCATTGTGGAAGCAAATTACAGCAGAGTACCGCTCATTGTATTGACTGCTGATCGCCCCCATGAATTACGTGATATTGGAGCACCGCAGGCCATTGAACAACTAAAGCTATATGGAGATTATGTAAAATGGTTTCAGGAAATGGCATTGCCAGAGGCCTCTGAAAACATGCTTTCCTATGTAAGAAATAAGTCGGCACGTGCTGTGTTTATGGCTAATGAGGGAAATCCTGGGCCGGTACAGTTAAATTTTCCGTTTCGAGACCCGTTAGTACCTGATTTCTCCATTGAGAATTTGTGGAGCAACCAATCCTCAGACCCACGAAATCATACAGTAGAAGGGAAGAAGCAGCTTTCCACTAATCAAATTGCCTCTATTATAGAGAAACTGAAAGGTAAGGGAAGAGGACTTATTGTCTGTGGACCACAAACGGATCAGAAGTTGGCACAGGCGGTCACCCAAGTTGCCGAAGCTTGGGGTCTTCCTATTTTGGCAGACCCGCTTTCACAGCTTCGTGCAGGGGAGCATGCCAAGGATTTAATTGTGGAAACGTATGATGCGATATTCCGGGATGAGACGCTACGAAATAAGCTAAGGCCAGATTATATTATCCGGTTTGGAGCTATGCCGGTATCTAAACCCTATCTTTTTTATGTAAATGAAAATAAGCATATTCCTCAATTCGTTGTGGAGAATTATACAGGCTTCCGGGAACCAACCGGTAATAATACAGAATTCATCTTTTCAGATGCAGTTCTATTCTGTAAGTCGCTTCTGTCCATTGAATATACACCTGAACAGGACAAGGGGTGGTTGGAAGACTGGCAATCGATGAACCAAGTTGCAAAAAAACACCTTCTTGCTGAAGATGGTGCTGAAATAACCGAGGGAGAAGCGGTTAGGGCATTGGTGGATGTTATTCCAGAAGCAAGTAGTATTTATGTTGGCAACAGTATGGCAGTGCGAGATTTAGACACTTTCTTCTTCACTACTCCTAAACATTTGTCTATTTTGGCTAATCGTGGAGCAAATGGTATTGATGGCATGGTATCAAGTGGATTGGGAGCTGCGATAACTGGTGCCCCTGTAACCCTTGTGGTTGGCGACTTATCTTTTTACCATGATCTGAATGCATTATTAATAGCGAAGCAATATAAGCTGAATATTACGATCCTATTGATTAATAATAATGGTGGTGGAATTTTCTCCTTTCTTCCACAATCACAAGAGAAAAAACATTTTGAAGTATTATTTGGCACACCTGTAGATATTGAGTTTAAGCATGCTGTGCAAATGTATGGAGGCATGTACTCTTCCGCAGGTACCGAAGAGGAATTAAAAGCAGTACTGTATGACAGTTACCAGTATAAGGGGTTGTCTGTTGTTGAAGTGAAGACAGACCGTGAGGCGAACACAAGCTGGCATCGCAGTAAATGGAAAGCTATCGCGGAAGAGTTGAAGGGTGAGGCTTAGGACGTGTATTACGAGGTAAATGGGACAACATATTGGATTAAAAAAAGCGGTTCTGGTCCAGCATTGCTTCTCCTTCATGGTTTCACAGGCTCAGCGGAAACATGGAAGGCTTTTGTAGAAAAATGGCAGGCAACACATACGGTACTTGCCATTGATCTTCCTGGTCATGCCAAAACAACTTCAACTTATTCTGTAACGATGAAGAGGTGCTGTCAGGATATTGCAGAGATTCATCAGTCATTTGGTTTTAACAAAGTAATTGCTCTGGGATATTCAATGGGTGGTAGGACAGCATTATCTTTTGCTTGTCTCTATCCAGATCTGGTTGATAAATTGATTTTAGAAAGTGCCTCACCGGGTTTGCAATCTGAAGAAGAAAGAGCTGCAAGACAAAACAAAGATGAACAGCTAGCAATGATGATTGAGAAGGATGGCGTAAGCGCATTTGTTGATTTTTGGGAAGAAATCCCCCTTTTTGCTACACAAAAGCAATTATCTTTTGAAAAAAGGAAAGCCATTAGAAAGGAAAGACTTTCCCATACAGCAGACGGCCTTGCTATGTCACTGCGCGCAATGGGAACGGGAAGTCAGCCTTCGTGGTGGGAGCATCTTGAACGTCTTGCTATTCCGACACTTTTACTTGCTGGCGAAGACGATATAAAATTTATAAAGCTGAATGAAAACATGCATAAACTCTTGCCGCAAAGCGATTTTCAAATCATTGAAAATGCCGGCCATGCAATTCACGTGGAACAAGCCGAGATTTTTGGTAAAATGGTAGAGGAGTTTATTTTTTACTCTAAGATGGTATAGAAATATAGATTTATAAAATCTTCCATTTAAAACATGGTATAGAATACCAGTTAAGTGGACAACAAAAATGTACATAATGAGGAGGAATAAGTATGACGGTACAATGGGAAAACGTAAAAGAATACAACGAAATTGTTTATGAGAAGTATGATGGAATTGCTAAGGTGACAATTAATCGTCCAGAAAAACGCAATGCCTTCACCCCTTTGACAGTAAATGAGATGATTGATGCATTTGCTGATGCACGGGATGACTCTAGTATTGGAGTTATAATTCTGGCTGGAGCCGGAGACAAAGCATTCTGTTCAGGTGGAGATCAATCGGTTCGTGGACATGGAGGCTATGTAGGAGATGACCAAGTTCCACGCTTAAATGTTTTAGATTTACAAAGACTTATTAGAACTACACCGAAACCTGTTATTGCAATGGTATCTGGCTACGCTATTGGTGGGGGCCACGTTTTACATGTTGTGTGTGATCTTACAATTGCAGCAGACAATGCTATTTTTGGACAAACAGGCCCTAAAGTAGGTAGCTTTGATGCAGGTTATGGAGCAGGATATTTGGCTAGAATGGTAGGGCACAAACGTGCAAGAGAAATTTGGTACTTATGCCGTCAATATGATGCAGAGCAAGCCTATGAAATGGGTATGGTAAATACTGTTGTTCCTCTGGACAAGCTAGAAGAAGAGACAGTTCAATGGTGTCAAGAGATTTTAGAAAAATCACCTACTGCATTAAGATTCCTTAAAGCATCCTTCAATGCTGATACGGATGGCCTAGCAGGTCTTCAACAAATGGGTGGAGATGCGACATTGTTGTACTATACAACAGATGAAGCAAAAGAAGGAAGAGACGCTTTCAAAGAAAAAAGAAAGCCAAACTTCAAACAGTTCCCACGTTTCCCTTAAAAATAATTTTCAACCCTTTGCTAGTCATAAGCAAAGGGTTTTCTTTAGTGTTTAGCTTCGTGCAACATAAGCGAAATGACTGTTCGAAGCTACTCTTAATTAAATGAAGGAGGGCACATCCATGAGTACGACAATTCCTCACTGGTTGTCAAAACAGGCAGAACTAGCTCCTGATCAAACAGCAATTGAATTACCAGATGGATACTCCATCTCGTTTAACAAGTTAAAGCAAGAAAGCCAACTTTATGCAAAAAAACTTGCATCACTAGGTGTCGAAAAAGGAACACATATTGGCATACTCTCCGAAAACAGCCTCCGAATGATGATTGCAATTCATGCGCTAAGCTACATAGGAGCTGTCGGGGTACTGCTCAATACACGTCTAACTGCTTCTGAATTAAATTTTCAGTTGAAAGATGCTGATGTGTCTATTTTGCTAACGTCTGACACCCAACAGAAAAGGTCGGATAAATTGGAAGTGAAAACGGCAGTGCGACTGAATGAAGTGGAAGCATATATGGAGACTGCTGTCTCTTTAGCTGAGGAAATTCAGTTAGATGAGCTTTTTACCATCATGTATACCTCGGGAACTACTGGTTTCCCAAAAGGCGTGATGCATACCTATGGCAATCACTGGTGGAGTGCTATTGGTTCAGCTTTAAACCTTGGTGTAGAAAAGCAGGATAAGTGGCTTGCTGCACTACCTATATTCCATGTAAGTGGCTTTTCCATTCTTATCCGTAGTGCCGTGTATGGCATGCCTGTATTTTTGTTGGACAAATTTCATGCTAAAACAGTACACGATGCAATCATGGATAAGGGAGTTACCATAGTTTCTGTTGTAACAGTGATGCTACAACAGCTTTTAGAAAAGCTTGAAGCAGCTGAATATCCTAAAAGCCTGCGTTGTATGTTGCTGGGTGGAGGACCAGTGCCAGAGTCCCTGTTGCTCAAGGCAAAAGAAAAGCATGTGCCAGTATTTCAGTCATTCGGTATGACGGAAACGGCTTCACAAATAGTTACATTAAGTGCGAAGGACGCCTTACAAAAAGTGGGCTCTGCGGGTAAACCACTATCTCCAGCCCAACTTAAAATTAATCAACCAGATCCTGATGGGGTAGGAGAGATCTTTGTAAAAGGCCCCATGGTGACAAAAGGGTACTTTGAAAATGAAGAGGCAACAAATAAAGCGATTCAGGATGATTGGTTGGCAACAGGAGATCTTGGTTATGTCGATAAGGAAGGCTTCTTATTTGTAGTGGAAAGAAGAACAGACTTGATTATTTCAGGTGGTGAAAATATTTACCCTTCAGAAATTGAGAGTGTCCTTTCAGCCCTAGACGGGGTACGAGAAGTCGGTGTTACAGGAACACCAGATACTGTCTGGGGGAGTAAACCTATCGCTTTCCTTGTTGTTAATGAGTCTATTACCGTAGAGCAAGTCGAGAATTATGCGAAGGAAGAACTTGCCTCATACAAAGTTCCGGTTTCATTCCATCTTGTGAATGCATTACCAAGGAATGCTTCGAATAAATTACAAAGAAATAAATTATTGAACCTTTTAGATTGAACGAATCGGGGTGTTAGCGTCCGTATACTCCCACTAAAAACTTCATGGTTTCACTTCATGTTTTGAAGTGGGAGTCTTACGGACGGTTGCTCCGGGATAAACTGGGAGGCCTACCAAAAATGAAGGAAGGGCTCCCAGTTTTATGAGGACTAGCTCGATAGATGTAAGCTATTTTTTATTCAATAACGGCTCATAATTAGTTGAATAAAGGGGCTTTAGTTCCTCTTTTGGTGAAATATGAAGCTTTGCACTATTTACGGCGATTGGGCCATCATGAAAGCCGCCAGCAATTAATTTCAGCTTATGAGGGTAATTGGATATATCCCCAACTGCAAAGATGCCAGGGATATTTGTTTCCATTTTGCCATCTACCATGATGGTTCCTTTTTCCATCTTAAGACCCCATTCTGAAATGGGTCCAAGATCTATCTCAAATCCATGGTTCACAACCACACTGTCCACAGGGATTTCCTTTTGGCTGCCGCTTTCCGTATTGGCAATGGTTGCTGAGGAGACAAAACCGTTATCGCCCGATAAACTAGTAAGTTGATAGGGCTGATAGACGTCAACTGAGGAACTCATCATTTTACTAATATTTCGTTCTATTCCTGTGAAAGCAGACTTCCGGTATACAACGGAAATTCTCTTCGCAATTCCTTCTAATTCATTCGCCCAATCTATGGCTGAATTACCTCCACCCGAAATTAATACATTCTTGCCTTTGAAGTCGGACAGTTTTTTAATGGTATAATGCAAGCTTGTCCCTTCGTATTGAGTAGCTTCAGGTAGGTCAAGCTTCACGGTTTTTAGACTTCCAAACCCTGTTGCCAGGATGACAGTCTTCGTTAAATGCTTCGCTCCGTTATTGCTTGTGAGCAAGATTTGTCCGCCTGGCTGTTTTTCCATATGCATAACTTGTTCGTTCAGCACGATTGTTGGGTCAAAGGTTTTAGCTTGATCTATTAATTGCTCTGTAAACGCCTCTCCAGTAATCCTAGGGATGCCCCCAATATCATATATAACTTTTTCAGGATAAAAGTAAGGTACTTTTCCTCCAAGAAATGGCAAGTACTCAATTACTTTCGTTTTCATCTCTCGCATCCCACTGTAAAATGCGGTGAACAACCCCACTGGCCCCCCGCCAACTATGGTAACGTCATATAATTCTATATCCTGTGGCATGATACAGCCCCCTGTGGTTAATTTGCTTTTGATATATATCCTCTATTAGGTTATTAAAATTAACGATAATTATCAAATATAGCTCCTTATGATGATAAATGTAGAGTAGAATAATGTAAAAAGTGAGGCAAAATAAGAAAGGCGTATCATAGAATGACTAGTTAATTGACTATGCAATGTGTAGACAGGATCACACAAGAACAAGTAGGTTTAGCATTTAAAGAAATAAATATTCCATTTTCTATGTTAGCCACTAAAACCACTAGTATATGTACGTTTCGTGTCTAGAATCTACTTTAATCATTGAAAATCATTCTCAAAGACATTGACGAAATCGGAAAAACCCAATAAACTGTATGTAATACGTAAAATCAGGAACGTACCAAAAGTAAGTGATCTACGATACGGAGTAAGATGTAGAGGGAGAGATTCCAATGCAAACATTAACCGCAAATGATTTAACACTCGGCTATGGCGAGGATATAATAATAGATGATTTAAATTTAACCATACCAAAAGGTGAAATCACCGTCTTTATTGGTGGGAATGGCTGTGGGAAATCTACCCTGCTGCGTTCCTTGGCTAGGCTCCTTAAGCCAAAAGGCGGTGGAGTTGTTTTGGATGGCGAGGATATTGCCAAGGTTGGCACAAAGGATGTAGCCAAAAAACTTGCTATCCTTCCACAAAGTCCTGTCACACCAGAAGGCTTAACCGTGAACGAACTGGTGAAACAAGGGAGACATCCATACCGTGGTTTTCTTAAACAATGGTCAAAGGACGATGAAGAGGCGGTTTTTAATGCCCTGCAATCGACAAATATGCATCATTTGAAGGATCGTTCGGTTGATTCCCTTTCAGGTGGGCAACGTCAACGTGCGTGGATTGCGATGACATTGGCGCAAGAAACAGATACAATATTGCTCGATGAACCAACAACCTATTTAGATATGACCCACCAAATTGATGTACTTGATTTGTTATTCGACCTTAATGAGAAAGATGGACGAACAGTGGTGATGGTGTTGCATGATTTAAATCTGGCATGTCGCTATGCTCATCATATTGTCGCAATTAAGGATAAAAAAGTTTTCGCACAAGGTAAACCAGAAGAAATAATCAATTGTAATCTCGTTCATGAAGTTTTTGAAATGATGTGTGACGTTACATTTGATCCAAGATTCGGAACTCCAATGTGCATTCCTCACGGAAAAGGGCGTTGTATATTTGCTCAAGGAAAAAACCAGACTACTGCAGTCAATTAAAGATAAAACCTGTCTTCTACGGAATGATGGGTTTTTTTGTACCAAGAATTGCTGTTCTCTTCGATGCATAGTGAAAACTAAGGCTTGTAAGCCCTTACATACACGTTAGCAAATTGTAGTGATTTACAAATCATTTTTTGTTGAAAGCAATTTTCTTACTTACTTCATACATGCTTCCTTATGATTTGTGACAGATTACAAATAGGAGGTGCGTTATGGAGAAGAAAAAGTTTTATATAAATGTTGGTGCAGGAGAGATCTCACAGGAGAAATTTAATAACAATGAAGAATTTATTATTCACGCAACAGAGGATGAAGTTGCGGTTTTGCGAGACAAGTTCAATCTGATGCATGAAGCCGGAATAAAGACTTTCTTTCGGGCTCATGTACCAATTAACCCCTATCATAATGATAAATCAAATGATTACTACGATGATGAAATGACACAAGCTTATCGCATGATTCACCAATTAGGGGAGCCAGAAACAAAAGCGCATATTGAACAAATGGGCATTTTGACTGATGGGCATATGTAGGATTTAGCAGTTTGGATTTCATCTAAAGAGGCTTGCAGCTTGGGTTTTGCTGCAGCTTTTTTGATTCGTTAGGAAAGTATAACAACGCAACTGGTATGCAATTAAAATGGGCGACGTTCCAAGTTACGAAAAAGGAGACATTGCCATAATACGAATGAATCTTTATTTTTAACTTTTTTAGGTTTATCTCTAGGTGAGAAATGGAATAGTATTACAGACCCCTAGAGGAGGCTTCATATGAGAAAATTAGTTCAAATGACCCTTATTACAATAGTGACCCCCGTACTCATTATATGTAGCATACTTATGACGGAAGACAAGCCAGCAGATCCAGTAACTGCTTCGGCTAAGTCCCACCAGACTTTAAATAAGGAACAGACAACTAAAACATCTCCACAACAGCCTGAATTAAAAGAAGAAAGAGTGAAGGAATTGGCGCAGGCTTTTATGGATACTTTAGTTCAGGACGCAGACGAATCTTATAGAGTAAAAAATATGGATACGAAGGCCGAGTTGCTTTCTGCTTTTGAATCTATTGCAGTCAAAGAAACGGTTGAACCGTATGTTTCGTTTTATTACGAGGAAAAGGCAGATGGTCTATATATCCTACCAACTGAGACACCTCCTTGGTTTATAGCAGAAAACCCATATGATATGGTACAATTAGATAATGGCCTTGTTAAAATGAAACAGCAAAATGAAACAGCATTACATGGCGCCTATACAATTGAAATCGAATTTGTTTACGACAAACAATGGAAAATAGGAAATGTCACTATTTCTTAAGTTTATTATAGACAGTAGATGAAGGTAGTTGAAACGATGTTTACATTTAAAGATTATTACAATAATGAGGTGAAGCTATCCTTTCAAAACCACCCCTTTTCAAATGATCCAAGGCATGTTTGGGTTATTTGCAAATATCGGGATAAATGGTTACTTACTAAACATAAAGAAAGAGGCTTGGAGTTCCCTGGTGGTAAAGTTGAAAAGGGAGAAACAGCCGAACAGGCAGCTGAGCGAGAAGTAATGGAAGAAACAGGTGGAATGATTAAGCAATTACACTATGTAGGACAGTATTATGTTTATGGAAAAAGGGAGCATGTTGCAAAAAATGTTTATTTTGCGGCAGTAGATTCTTTGCTTCCTAGAAAAACGTATTATGAGACGGAAGGTCCTAAGCTATTAGACAATTTGCCTAACAATATAAGGCAAAGTAAAGCATTCAGTTTTATTATGAAAGATGATGTCTTATATCATTGTATCGACTACATAAACGTTACATTATAAAATCGCCTATCTAAATAATAGGCGATTTTTTAATTAGGTTTTACTTTTTATGAGCCATCCCTCTAATTTTTCCACGACCTTATACATAATTGCTGCAAAGATAGCAATAAGTACGAGACTTGAAAGAACAAGTGAGAAATCAAAAACCTGAAAGCCATAAATAATTAAATATCCCAATCCTTGTTTTGCGACAAGAAATTCCCCTACAATAACACCAACCCAGGAAAGACCAACATTTACTTTCAACGTCGAGATCATAGCAGGAAGGGTGGCGGGAAATATCGCTTCTTTAAATTGCTGCCACCGTGTTGCCCCAAAGCTTTTCAGTACTTTTTCATAATTGGGATCTACCTCATTGAATGCGTTATAAATTACTAATGTCGTGATGATAACTGAAATGAGCGCTCCCATCGCAATAATGGAAACATAACCCGTACCAAGTGCAACGATTAAAATCGGTCCCAAAGCAACTTTGGGCATGGCATTCATAATAACAAGATATGGATCCATGATTTTCGAAAATCGTGTAGAAGACCATAAAACACTCGCAAATAATATACCGACAAGTGTACCGATAATAAACCCGGCAATTGTTTCAAATAAGGTTATCTGAATATGTTTTACTATGGAGCCATCCGCCATGTTAGAGAAAAGAACCTGGATAACCTCAGAAGGAGAGCTGAAGAGTAGTGGATCAATCCAATAGAGTCTGCTGGCAATCTCCCAAAACCCAATAAAAGCAAGTAATAGGAGCAGCTGCCAAGTGATAACAATTCTCTTTTCTCTTTTTAACTTATATTTATGTCGTTGAAATAATTGATTATCTGTGTTTGTTTCGGGCGCCATTCTCTTCTCTCACCACCTTTCATTCTGCAGTGTTCCCTTCTTTATCTTCCAGTTCTTCCCATACTTTATCAAATAGCATTTGATATTTAGGGTGTTTTCGTACAGAAAAAGGAGCTTCCTGCCGTAGTTCGATCGGGACTTCAAATACTTTTGAAATCATACCAGGGTTGGCTTCCATTACAAAGATTCTGTCTGCCATTGCAATCGCTTCTCCAATGTCGTGTGTGACAAGGATAGCTGTTTTGTTGAACGCCTTTAAAGTAGTAGAGACAAGGTCTTCAAGCTTAAGTTTAGTTTGATAATCTAATGCAGAAAAAGGTTCATCAAGAAGTAGGATTTTCGGGTCATTAAGTAATGTTCTTACAAGTGCGACTCGTTGACGCATCCCACCTGATAATGAAGCTGGGTAATCGTCTGAAATGCCAGTAAGTCCTACTTGTTTTAATAACATTTCCGCTTTCGTACGGATTGCTGGGTCATTACTTCGGTGGATCTTAGGGCCAATCATCACATTTTCAAGAATGGTCTTCCAGGGAAACAAATAATCTTGTTGTAGCATATAACCAATAGCTTTATCAGACGGCTTTATTGGCGTGTTCTCCAGAAAAACATTCCCTGAAGTATGCTCTACAATCCCTGCTATAATGGAAAGAAGCGTTGATTTTCCGCAACCGCTAGGACCAAGTAACGCGACGAATTCCCCCTGCTTAATGGAAAGAGAGATATCCTTTAGCGCTTTTGTATAACTACTTGCTGAAAAATAATGATGGGTTACATGATCTAATGTAAGAAATGACATTTGACCATCCTCCCTAATCATTGATAATTTCTTCTGCAATGGTTGTATTTACAAGATCTTCATATGGAATATCAGCTGGAAGTTCTCCTGCTTCCTCCATAATAGCTTTCAAGTTATCCCATTCTTCTTTATCCAGTATTGGATTTGTAGCAAAGGATAGCTGCCCCTTGTATCTCTCGATAGAGGAGGCTAATAAATCTAGCTCCGTATCCTCGAAATAAGGCTGTATAACACTGGCGATTTCTTCTGCACTATTTTGTTCAACCCACTGCTGTGCTTTGTAAACAGCACGAGTGAATTTTTGTACTTCTTCTTCATTTTCATCAAGATAGCTTTGCTTGGTCATAAAGACGGTGTATGGTACATTGCCGGATTCTTCTCCAAAAGAGGCTACAATATGTCCATTGCCTTCTTTTTCGAATGTGCTTGCTGTCGGTTCAAATAATTGAACATACTCTGCGTCTCCTGAAACGAAGGCACCAGGTATGTTAGCAAAATCAATGTTCTGCTGAAGATCCAAATCATTTTTGGGATCAATGCCATGATTCTTTAACACAAATTCACCAACCATTTGAGGCATGCCGCCTTTTCGTTGGCCTAAAAATGTACTACCCTTTAAATCTTCCCACTCGAAGTCAGGTTTTGGTTCTTTCGCCACAAGAAATGTGCCATCTGTCTGTGTTAACTGAGCAAAGTTGATTACCGGGTCCTTTGAGTTTTGTGCGTAAACATAAATGGATGTTTCCGAACCGACCAATGCAATGTCAGCTCCGTCGGAAAGAAGTGCCGTCATGGTTTTATCGCCACCCCATGTTGTCTGTAGTTCTACATCCAACCCTTCCTCTTCAAAATAGCCCTTTTCCAACGCGACGTATTGTGGTGCATAAAACAAGGAGCGAGTTACTTCAGCAAGTTTTATGGAGGAAGTGCTGCTTTGGTTGCATCCGAGCAAAATGAGTGGCAATAAAGCAACAATAAGCGTCATTTTAATTAATTTTTTCATTTATTTGACCCCCCTTAGTTTAAATGGATAGTTATGTCAAAACATTTTATGCATTCGCCTAAAATGTGTGAAGGCCTATGACATAAGTGCATAAAAAAACGGCCTCCTTTTAGAGACCGCTGAAAAACGTATATAAACTTTCTTGGAAATAATGGTTACATGTGATTTTGGTATCTAGGTCCAGCTTGCTTAATCGCATTACTAGCTTCCGTGAACTTTTCAAAATTTCTGTGGAACTTCATTGCAAGTTCCTCGGCTGCTTTTTGATAAGCTGCAATGTTTGACCAAGTATTGGCAGGCACTAGGAGCTGCTCGGGCACCCCTGGAACATGATGTGGAATTTCTAATCCGAATATTTCATCGAGAACGGTTTCTGTATTATTTAATTCGCCTTTCAGTGCTGCATATACCATTGCTCTTGTGTAGGATAATTTAATACGTTCGCCACCATTACCGTATGAGCCGCCAGTCCAGCCAGTATTTATCAAGAATACAGTCGCTGAATGTTCCTCAATCTTTTTTCCAAGCATTTCTGCATAGACAGAAGGGGGGAGCGGCAAAAATGGAGAACCAAAGCAGGCCGAGAAAGTTGCTTGGGGTTTAGTTACTCCGCGTTCCGTTCCAGCAAGCTTGCTCGTGTAACCACTGAGAAAGTGATACATCGCCTGTTCATTCGTTAATTTACTAATTGGCGGCAAAGTTCCAGAGGCATCTGCAGTTAAAAAGATAATGGTATTTGGATGGCCAGCAATACTTGGGACCATAACATTGTCCATATGTTCAATAGGATAAGCAGCTCGTGTGTTTTCTGTTAGGAACGTATTAGAATAGTCTGGCATATCATTCTCAGAGTCAAGCATGACATTTTCCAAAACGGAGCCAAATCGTATGGCATTATAAATTTGTGGTTCTTTTTCTTCGGAGAGATTGATGCATTTAGCATAACAACCGCCCTCTATATTGAATATACCATTATTACTCCAGCCATGTTCATCATCCCCGACTAATTTTCTGTCAGGGTCAGCGGATAGGGTTGTTTTGCCTGTTCCAGATAACCCAAAAAACAAAGCAACATCTCCCTCCTCCCCAACGTTGGCAGAACAATGCATGGGAAGAATATCTTGTTGTGGCAACAGATAATTCATCACGGAAAAAATTGATTTTTTTATTTCTCCCGCATATTCTGTGCCACCAATTAGAATAACTCGCTTTTTAAATGAAACGATAACAAACGTTTCCGAATTAGTACTGTCTGTATCAGGATCTGCTAAACATCCCGGTGCAGATAGGACGGTAAATTCTGCTTGGTGGTTTGCGAGCTCTTCCTCTGTTGGGGTTATGAAAAGCTGCCTTGCAAACAAGCTGTGCCAAGCATATTCGGAAACTACTTGGATTGGCAGGCGGGAGACTTCATCTGCCCCAGCAAATCCTTTGAATCTATATATTTCTTTCTGGTTCCTCAAGTATTCCGTTGTTTTTTTGTATAATTTTTCAAAAGCATCCTCATCAATTGATTGGTTGACTTGACCCCAATCGATCTTAGATTCACTAACTGCGTCACGAACAATAAATTTGTCCTTTGGAGAGCGCCCGGTATATTTACCAGTGGTAGCTCTAATTGCACCTGTGGAGGTTAAAACTGCTTCCCTTTTTGCTAAGATTATCTCGATAAGCCGTGGGACAGATTCATTATCCAGGATCGGAGTATGCTGCTCTAATTCAGTACAAGGGTTTTTTTCTACCATTTTCACTTCACTGCACCTACCTTTGGTAATGTGTTGTATTACGTTGCCTTAATGTGATTATTAGTATAACACATTCAATTTAATAGTCCATACTAAACATCTAATCTAATCATATGAAATTTTCGCAAACCTTGTTACGAACCAAAAATAGTTGACATGTCAGTTCTCATTCGATAAGCTAAATTTCGAGCGGATACTCTCTTATTCAGAGTAGGTGGAGGGACAGCCCCGATGAAACCCAGCAACCATCACATCGGTGAAAAGGTGCTAACCTGGTGCAAGGAAATTTCCTTGAACAATAAGAGCGAAAGGCTGGTACTCCTTTCCTCATTACTGAAGGAAGGGCTTTTTTTATAAAAAAATTGCAAAGATGTCTAGCTCCGATCGCCCAGAAACTATGTGACTTCGCCACTCTCCCTACGATAAGTCATTATCGGTTCGCAAGCTTACCGTAATTCCTTTATCTCAGTTGAGTTACTCCAGTCACTACGTTTCTAAACGGGCGTTCTGCGCTTTTCTTGTAATAAAAACCTTTGTTATGAAATAGCAAAACTTGATGAACAGAGATCCGTAACAGAAACCAAAAGGAGGATTAAGCACTATGGCTGCTAATCGTCGTTTATTTACTTCAGAATCGGTAACAGAAGGGCATCCTGATAAAATATCTGATCAGATTTCGGATGCAATTCTAGATGAAATTTTAAAGAAGGACCCATATGCGCGTGTGGCGTGTGAAACAACCGTTACAACAGGTTTGGTACTGGTTGCGGGAGAGATTTCTACAAGTACGTATGTAGACATTCCGGCTATTGTAAGAAAAACGATTAAAGAAATTGGGTATACGCGTGCAAAGTATGGCTTTGATGCGGATACATGTGCCGTATTGACTGCAATTGATGAACAATCTGCTGATATTGCCGGGGGCGTAGACGAGGCACTAGAGTCACGTCAAGGAAAAATGAGCGATGAAGAGATTGCTTCTATTGGAGCAGGGGACCAAGGACTTATGTTTGGCTTTGCTTGCGACGAAACAGAGGAACTCATGCCATTACCTATTTCACTTGCACATAAATTGGCGAAGCGTTTAGCTGATGTAAGAAAAGAAAAGGTATTAGATTACTTGCGTCCAGATGGAAAAACACAAGTAACGGTTGAATATGATGAACAGGACCAACCAGTAAAAGTAGATACGATTGTTATTTCTACACAACATCATCAAGATATCACAACAGAGCAAATTGAGAAGGATTTAATTGAACATGTTATTCGTCCAGTCGTACCAGAGAATCTTTTGGATGAAACAACGAAGTATTTTATTAATCCAACAGGCCGCTTTGTGATTGGTGGACCACAAGGAGATGCTGGGTTAACTGGTAGAAAAATTATCGTGGACACATATGGTGGATATGCTCGTCATGGTGGTGGAGCATTTAGTGGGAAGGATTCAACGAAAGTGGATCGATCCGCTGCTTATGCTGCACGTTATGTTGCGAAAAACATAGTAGCTGCAGAACTTGCCAAGACTTGTGAGGTACAACTAGCCTATGCTATTGGTGTAGCTGAACCTGTTTCAATTGCAGTAAACACATTCGGAACAGGAAAAGTGTCTGAAGAAGCGTTAGTGCATGCAATACGCAAACTATTTGATTTACGTCCAGCTGGAATTATCCGTATGCTTGATTTGCAGAAACCTATCTTTAAGAACACTGCAGCATATGGTCATTTCGGAAGAACAGATATCCTGTTCCCTTGGGAAAAGACAGATAAAGTTGTAGAATTAAAAGCATTGATGGAGAAGAAGTAGAAAAAGATCAATTGTAAAGCCGAACGGTCATTCGAAATGATGAGGACCCTTTTAGGGAACCATCTATTTTTTCGAAATCCGTTCGGCTTTTGAGTTTTCACGGTACTTGATGATAAATCTATAGCTGAAGATGAAGGCTTTATGTATACCTCCAATAGATTGCTGCCTCTAAAGAGTGGTATGTGCTTTGTAATATTGTCCTTTTTCCACATACGAATTGCGGATTCGTTCCATTTCTGCGAGGTCCTCTTCCGTTAAGTTCCGTACTACTTTGGCAGGTCTCCCAAGAGCTAGCGTATTGGGAGGGATTTTCTTACCTGGAGGTACAAGGCTTCCAGCACCGATAAATGCACCTGTACCAATTTCTGCACCATCAAGAATGATGGAGCCCATTCCAATTAAAGCTTTTTCTCTAATGATTGCAGAGTGTAGGGTGACCTGATGCCCCACTGTTACATCATCTTCAATAACTAAAGGCATTCCAGGACTTTGGTGAAGCATAGATAAATCCTGAATGTTTACGCGTTCCCCGATTCTAGTAGGTGCCACATCCCCACGAATGATCGTCTTAAACCAAACACTGCTTGATTGATCTATCTCCACATCTCCGATAATAGTAGCGTCTTTTGCAATAAATGCTGTTTCATGAATTACGGGCTGCTTATCCTGATATTGATGAATCATTTGAATCCTCCTCCATAATATGGTGATATAATTAGTATAGCAAAAAATACACGCTTAAACTGATTGAAGGAAGGCAAACAAATGCGAAACAATGTTCCAACATCATCCATCAGATTGCTGAAGTCGTTACAATCGAAAATTTTCCCTGAAGTGGAAAAAGAGTTAAACTACTGGACAGCAAAAGCAAGTGCAATTCCGAATCAAGAATTACGTAACCAGGCACTTGCTAGTATTGGTTCTAAAAAATTCCATTGTCAAGGTGGGGCTGTGTACGCGCTACTTGCAGGAGAGAGAAGTAGAGAAGCAATCAAATTTATTGTAGCCTACCAAACTGTTAGTGATTATTTAGACAACCTTTGTGATCGGAGTACATCTCTTGATCCATTCGACTTCCGATTGCTTCATGAATCCTTATTTTGTGCCTTGAATCCTGATCAACAAACAAGAAATTATTATGCTTTACGAGAAGATCAAAACGATAATGGTTATCTACATGATTTAGTACATACTTGTCAAAGTCAGCTAGCACTGGTTGAACGGAACGTAGCACAACCCTTTTTAAGTCGTCTGGTTTCACTATATACAGATTTGCAGGTTCATAAGCATGTAGACATTAGAGAAAGAGTGCCGCGACTCGAAAATTGGTTCAAAGAGGAAAATGAAGACGATGATTTGACATGGTATGAATTTGCTGCTGCTTCAGGATCAACTTTAACTATTTTCTGTTTAGTGAGTTACCTGTTAGGAGGGAAGCTGGATGAGTCCAAAGCGAAAAGCATCTTTGAAGGCTATTTCCCTTATCTGCAAGGATTACATATATTGCTCGATTATTATATTGATCAAAAAGAGGACGTGGAGGCAGAGGATTTAAATTTTTGCTTTTATTATCCCGATGAGAAAACAATGAGCCAGCGTCTATCATTTTTTATCCAGAAAGCGGCTGATCAAGTACAGCCACTTCCAGATAATTCGTTTCATCAAATGATTAGACAAGGGCTTGTTGGTCTATACCTTGCTGATCCTAAGGTAAAGCATCTCTCTAATGAAACAAAGTTAAAGAAGCATTTATTAAAAACAAGTGGAACCAATGCACGTCTTTTTCACTTGTTTACAAAGCTGTATTACAAAATGAAAAAATAAACCTGTATTGAATGATAAACAATTTAAGGATTCTCTCTTTCCTATCTTTTCTGGATCGCGATAATAAATGGCGGATCATTCTGTTGATTTATAAATCCATACTGTAGGACATGAAATGCTCGCTGCGGTAATCTCATAGCATATTTTAGCACAGTTTGCATCTCGTCTTTTCCGCCCTCATGACCATGGTAGACGACAAGCATAACTAACCCTTTTGATTTTAAAACGGGTAAAATGTTTTCGATCGCTTCGACAGTGGAATCCCCACTCGTTATGATTCGTTTGTCACTTTGAGGTAAGTAACCAAGATTAAAAATCGCACCTCCAATACGTTCAATGTCCTTCGTCTGTAAATGCGACGTAACATTCGCATGACTATCTAAAATTAAGGAAACGTTGGTGTAGTTGTTTTCAATTAATGCTTGCCTTGTCTGATTAATTGCTTCTTGCTGAATATCGAAGGCAAGTACTTGACCTGTGCTCCCGACAACCCTGCTTAAGAAAAGTGTGTCATAGCCATTACCACATGTGGCATCGATTACGGTTTCTCCCTTTTCTATAGAACCCTCTAACAAATAGTGGGCATAATTTAGTATGTTCATTACCATGGACGTACTCCTTTCACGTTTCATATTAACAGTTTATCAAAATTCCGCACCTATTGTCTTGACAAAGCGGTGTGGATTCATTACAATTCGATGTACATAACGTAACGACAATGCAAAGGAATAGTAATATCACTTTTTGGCATAGAGAGACAGTGGTTGGTGGAAACTGTCGCAAATAGGGGTATGAACTCACCTTGAAGTTGCAGAAACGAAAGTCGAGTAATTTCTGCCGTATATCCGCGTTAAGGAGCACAAGTGAACGCAGCGTTGCGTTAATTTGGGTGGTACCGCGGGAGCAAAGCTTCTCGTCCCTTTTATTGGGATGAGTGGCTTTTTTTATTTGGCGTTTGTATAGTGAACTCTCGCTACTAGAATAGGGCACGGCAGTTTTTCTATAAAAGGAGGAAATACAATGAGTTTTAACCACAGAGACGTGGAAAAGAAATGGCAACATCATTGGAAGCAAAACAAAACATTTAAAGCAGAAACGTTTTCCGACAAAGAGAAGTTTTATGCGTTGGATATGTTTCCTTACCCATCCGGATCTGGTCTGCATGTTGGCCACCCTGAAGGCTATACGGCGACAGATATTATTTCAAGAATGAAAAGAATGGAGGGCTATGAAGTACTTCATCCAATGGGATGGGATGCATTTGGACTGCCTGCAGAACAATATGCGATTGATACTGGTAATAGTCCGGCAGCTTTTACGGAGAAAAACATCGCTACATTTAAGCGACAAATTGAGGAGCTAGGTTTCTCCTATGACTGGGACAGAGAGATTTCCACAATGCAACCAAACTACTACAAATGGACACAGTGGATTTTTATAAAGCTATATGAAAAAGGCCTTGCATACATGGATGAAGTAGCAGTGAACTGGTGCCCTGCATTAGGTACGGTTTTGGCCAACGAGGAAGTTATTGATGGAAAAAGTGAGCGGGGTGGACATCCGGTTGTTCGTAAACCAATGAAACAATGGATGCTAAAAATTACTGCTTATGCGGATCGTCTTCTTGAGGACTTGGAAGATGTTGACTGGCCAGAGAGCATTAAAGATATGCAACGAAATTGGATTGGGCGTTCAGAAGGAGCAGAAGTTCATTTCTCTATTGCTGGCCATGAAAACAAGTTTACCGTGTTTACGACACGTCCAGACACACTTTTTGGTGCCACATATGCAGTTCTTGCACCTGAACACCATTTGGTTAAGGAGATTGTTACTCCTGAACAAAAAGAGGAAGTAGAAGCATATTTAAATAAGGTTCAAACAAAATCTGACTTGGAACGAACAGATCTTGCTAAAGACAAAAGTGGCGTATTTACTGGTGCATATGCAATTAATCCAGTTAACAATGAAAAAATGCCGATCTGGGTTGCTGACTATGTTCTGATGTCCTATGGTTCTGGTGCCATTATGGCTGTTCCTGCTCATGATGAGCGGGACTATGAATTTGCTGTGAAATTTGATTTGCCGATCCAAGAAGTAGTAGCTGGTGGAGATATATCTAAAGAAGCCTATACAGGAGACGGCGAGCATGTTAACTCTGGATTTCTTAATGGCATGGCAAAAGATGAAGCCATAACGAAAATGATTGATTGGCTAGTAGAAAACACCAAAGGTGAGAAAAAGGTAACCTACCGCTTGCGTGACTGGTTGTTTGCTAGACAGCGTTATTGGGGAGAGCCAATTCCGGTTATTCACTGGGAAGACGGTAGCATGACAACAGTACCAGAAGAAGAACTACCACTTGAACTTCCTAAAATGTCAAAAATAGAGCCGTCTGGCACAGGGGAATCCCCACTTGCAAATAGCGAAGACTGGGTAAATGTGGTGGATCCTAAAACTGGCATGAAAGGTCGCAGAGAGACAAGTACAATGCCACAATGGGCTGGTAGCTGTTGGTATTTCCTGCGCTTTATAGATCCAGATAATACAGAGCAACTCGCTGACCCAGAAGCCCTAAAGAAGTGGCTGCCAATTGATATATATATTGGTGGGGCAGAACACGCTGTGCTTCACTTATTGTATGCGCGTTTCTGGCATAAATTCCTTTACGATATCGGTGTAGTGCCAACAAAAGAACCGTTTATGAAGTTGTTTAACCAAGGCATGATCCTCGGAGAAGGTAATGAGAAAATGAGTAAATCAAAAGGAAATGTTGTGAACCCTGATGACATTATTTTCTCACATGGTGCGGATACATTACGTCTATATGAAATGTTTATGGGCCCATTAGATGCTGCGGTAGCATGGTCTACAAATGGTCTAGATGGTGCACGTAAATTTCTTGATAGAGTTTGGAGATTGTATACGGACGGAAACGGAGCACTTTCTACTAGCATAACCGATGCAAATGATGGCTCCCTGGAGAAGGTATATCATGAAACGGTGAAAAAAGTAACCACTGACTTTAACAATCTCCATTTCAATACAGGTATTTCACAGTTAATGGTGTTTATTAATGAAGCATACAAAGCTGAACAATTGCCAAAAGAATATATGGAAGGCTTTGTAAAAATGCTTTCACCTGTGGCACCACATATTGCTGAGGAACTTTGGGAGTGCTTGGGGCATGAGGATACAGTGAGTTACGAACAGTGGCCGAAATACGATGAATCCAAGTTAGTAGAAGATGAAATTGAAGTAGTAGTTCAAATTATGGGTAAAGTTCGTGCAAAATTAAATGTCGATAAAGATATTTCAAAGGATGAACTAGAAAAGCAGGCGCTAAATGAGGAGAAAATTCAAGAGTTACTAGAAGGTAAAACAATTAGGAAAGTAATTGTGGTACCAGGTAAACTCGTCAATATAGTCGCAAATTAATAATGCTTGCACAAGGTTGTAATAAAACCATCTAAAATTTATACAATAAAAGGGCGCTCCTTCATTTAAAAGGAACGCCCTTTTTTAATTTGAGGGCAACCACTCAGTTTGAAGCAATATCCATTTTCCATTTTCTAAATACCAAAGTGATTCAATCGTGCCTAATCCATCAGCGTGATAGGCTCCGCTTATTTGCTGGCTGCTTTTCAGTCCATATCCTTTACTATCGCTTATTAACACAGGTTCGAAAAACGCTATCGGATCAATCATGAGTGACTGTGGTTGTCGAAGGGTTCCGCTCTCGTCATATATACCTAACCTGATATAATCTTCAGATCGATTTGACACATCCATTAAATAAGGGTCACTGTCTGGTGTCAATTGGATTGAAACAATAAAATCATCTTTAAAAGATCCTTGCAAGAAGAGTTGTTCGGGTAATGGAATTTCTTTCAACTCACCATTTGCTAATGTGTTAAGCTGGTAATTGTAGAGTCCACCACTTCCCCCTGTCGCACTTTGATAAAAAATATCTTTAATTCCGTCATGATCTAAATCAACAAGTTCAACAGCGGGTTCATAACCACCTTGGTAACTAATCTTCCATCTTTCCTCGTTTGGGCTAGCAATTTCTGCCCATATCTCCCTGTAATAAACAGTGTCAGGAGAAAACAATATACCTTTTAAGTTTATTTCTTCGTTTTTTCCATCCCCGGTTAAATCTCCCTGAAGGGTTTCAATTAAAACAACATCTGCCTCTTTAGCATTTATCGGAGAGAACCAGATTACATTTAAGAACAGGGCTAAGACAATAGTTGCTACTCTTCTCATTTCATACCTTCTTCCTATATAATACCTTTTTTATAGTGTGTGTTGGAAAGTTGCATGTTATCCAGCGAAAACGTATGATAAACATGATAATATTTGAAAGAAGGTGCGCTTTTTGGCTGAAATAAATGAGATTACACCTAATGAATTACGTAACAGATTACGTGATGATGAGAAAAACCTTGTAGTAATAGATGTCAGGGAAAATGAAGAAGTTGCCCAAGGAATTATACCTGAAGCAAAACACATACCTCTACAGCAAATCCCTGAATCTGTGAACGAATTAGACACGGATAAACAATATGTTATGGTTTGTCGCTCAGGTAAAAGAAGTATGCAAGCAGCTATGCATTTAAAAGAGCATGGTTATAAGGTCAACAACATGGCTGGCGGGATGCTTGAATGGGAAGGCGACGTTAAAGTTTAAAACGCAACAAAGAGAAGGCTTTAAAAGCCTTCTTTTTTTGTGAAAATGGTATTGACTATTTTTGTAGAATAATGCTATAATAATTATCCACCACAAAGGACAGGTTCTTTCATTTAACTAGTGATTGTGGATGGGATCTGGTATAAAGATTTTCAAAACTGTCGCAAAGAAAGTTGTTGACATCACTGAAACATCTTGTTATAATATAAAAGTTGCTTTAAAAAGCAGCTTGAACAAATTGCTCTTTGAAAACTGAACAGAACAACTAGTATGTTAAGGAAAAAACAGAT